>CAVVXY010000005.1:0-408317 GCA_963752365.1 uncultured Actinomycetota bacterium | reverse complement strand
GCCGGTCCGCGGAGCGCTACGCCACGGCACCGGCCACGTACGACTTCCGGCCGATGTTCGCCAAGGTCAGGTCGGCGATCTCCGCCGCCGACGTCGCGATCTGCCACATGGAGACCCCCCTCTCGCCCACGGACACCAACCTGTCCCGCCCCGGCGTCCTCGTCTTCAACACCCCGCACGAGCTCATCGACGGCGTCAAGGACGCGGGCTGGGACGGCTGCGACTTCGCGTCGAACCACTCCTACGACCGCGGCATCCAGGGGATCAACGACACCCGCAAGGTCATCACCGGCGCCGGGCTCCAGTACGCCGGACCCAACGGCGACCCCAAGCGACCCGAGGCGATCGGCTGGTACTCGGCCAAGGGCGTCAAGATCGCGAGCCTCGCCTACACCTACACGATCCTCAACAACTGGGGCCCCAACACCGAGACCCCGCCTGACGGCCGCTACCTCTCGGCGGCGCTCTGGCCGGCGCACAAGGCCGCCGGGATCATCGCCGACGCCAGGAAGGCCCGCGCCGCCGGCGCCCAGCTCGTCGTCGTCAGCCTGCACTGGGGTACCGAGTACCAGACCGCTCCGAGCAAGGAGCAGAAGGCCCTTGCGGCCGCGCTGCTCGCCAGCCCGGACGTCGACCTCATCCTCGGCACGCACGTCCACGTCGTCCAGCCGTGCGCGAAGATCAACGGGAAGTTCGTCTTCTACGGCCTCGGCAACTTCCTCTCCAACCAGGGCCCGAGCCAGGCGGCCGAGCTCAGGCCGGAGACCCAGGAGGGGATGTACACGACGGTGACCTTCGCCCGCGGCGCCGACGGCCGGTGGACGCAGGAGGCACGCTTCCAGCCGACCCGCGTCAAGCTCGACGGACACGTCGTCGAGCCGACCGGCCGGACCTCGCAGGGCGAGAGCTGGTCGCGGGTCGTCAGGAACGTCGCCTCGCTGCCGGGCGGCTGCCCGGCCGCCCCGCTCGGCGGCTGACCCGCATTCGACCCTTGGGGTCCGTGCTCGAATGCGCCCTCAGTGGTGTCCGGGACCGGGGCGGGTCTCGTCGGGCATCGCCTTGTCGACGTGCTCGGGCACGACGACCGGACGCAGCCGCGCCCAGGCCATGAAGACGACGCCGACGACGAGCAGGACGATCCCGGCGTAGAGGTTGGCGTTGACCCCGCCGGTCTTGTCCGTCTCCGGGTCGCCGAAGAGGCCCATGGCCAGCAGGATCACGCCGAAGATCGCGAGCAGCGACCCGATGAAGTTGCGGATGTCGAAGGCGCCGGCCGTGTGCTTCTCGCCGGAGACGTTGGCGTTCTCGGTGGACATGTGGACCTCCCTCTCAGAAGAGCGTGTTGAGGACGACGACCATGGCGAGCGCGATCCCGGCGAGCGGCGCCGGCCGCTGGAACCACGGCAATGAGCGCTCCTCGGGGTCGGTGCGCTCCTCCTTGGGCGTCTCGGAGTAGACGAGGTGCTTGAGCTCGCTCGCCGGCTTGGGCTCGGTCACCATCGAGACCGCGATGGACAGGACGATGTCGACGACGAATGCCGTGCTCGCCGCGAGGAAGGCCGCGCCCTGGCCGCCGATCGGGATGATGCCGAGGCTCGCCGAGCCGAAGGCGTCCTCGGACAGGAAGGCGACGATGATCGCCGACACCGTGCCGGAGACGAGGCCGACCCAGCCGGCCGTCGGTGTCATCCGCTTCCAGAACATCCCGAGGATGAAGGTCGCGAAGAGCGGGGCGTTGAAGAACCCGAAGAGGGTCTGGAGGTAGCTCATGACGTTGCCGAAGTTGCCGGCGATCGACGCGGTGAAGATCGCGATGACGGTCGCTCCGACGGTCGCGAGGCGCCCGATCCGCAGGTAGTAGTCGTCGCTGTGGTCCTTGCGGATGTAGCGCTGCCACAGGTCGTAGCTGAAGACCGTGTTGAAGGCGGAGATGTTCGCCGCCATGCCCGCCATGAACGCGGCGAGCAGCCCGGTGATCGCCAGGCCGAGCAGTCCGTTGGGCAGGATGTCGCGCATGAGGAGCAGCAGCGAGTCGTTGTAGGTCACCCCGTCCCCGGACGAGCCTCCCGGCACGGTGCCGCCCGCCTTGAGCTTGGCGATCTCGGCCACGAGGACCGCGGCGATCATGCCCGGCACGATCGTGATGAACGGGATGAACATCTTGGGGAAGGCCCCGATGATCGGCGTCTTGCGGGCCGCGGTGATCGAGTTGCTCGCCATCGCGCGCTGGACCTCGACGAAGTTCGTCGTCCAGTAGCCGAAGGACAGGACGAAGCCGAGACCGAAGACGATGCCGATGACCGAGACGAAGGAGTTGCCGAAGCCGGAGAGGGCCTGGCCCGGCCACGACTCGAGCTGCTGGGCGACGGGCACCTTGGTCGCGCCGTCGACGACCTGCGGCTGGAGCTTGTCCATGAGACCGCTCCACCCACCGAGCCGGTGCAGGCCGATGAGCGTGAGCGGCAGGAGCGAGGCGACGATGACGAAGAACTGGAGGACCTCGTTGTAGATCGCCGCCGAGAGCCCGCCGAGGGTGATGTAGGAGAGGACGATCGCGGCGGCGACGATGAGCGCGAGCCAGAGCGGCCAGCCGAGGAGCGCGTGGACGATCGACCCGAGCAGGAAGAGGTTGACGCCGGCGATGAGGAGCTGGGCGACGGCGAACGAGATCGCGTTGACGAGGTGGGCGCCGGTGCCGAACCGGCGGAACATGAACTCGGGGACCGAGCGGACCTTGCTCCCGTAGTAGAAGGGCATCATGACGATGCCGAGGAAGAGCATCGCCGGGATCGCGCCGACCCAGAAGTAGTGGAAGGTCGGGAGCCCGATCTGCGCGCCGGTCGCGGACATCCCCATGATCTCGACCGCGCCGAGGTTGGCCGAGATGAAGGCGAGGCCGGTGACCCACGCGGGCAGCGACCGCCCCGACAGGAAGAAGTCGATCGAGTCCGACACCGATCGCCGGGCCATGAAGCCGATCCCGAGCACGAAGACGAAGTAGATGACGAGGATCAGGTAGTCGACGAGATTGGCGTCGATCAGGGTGGCCGCCGGGAGCGCGGCAGGAGCGAACGTGGACACGCGGGCCTCCTACGTCGTCGGACGAGACTCGGTCCACACTATGGGTCTCGGGCCCGCGGGGCGCGTCGGCGAGCTTGCTCAGATGAGCAGGCCGCCGCGGACTCCTGCCCGGACCAGCTCGAGGACCTCGGTCCGCACCTGCTCCTCGTCGGCCCCCGTGACGGCCGCGATCGCGACGATCGCCTGCTGGGGACTCAGCTCGCCGTCGGCCACGGAGGCGAATGCCGCGCCGGTCGTCCCGACCTGCAGCTCGCGGCCGAAGCCGCCGCCCTGACGGAGCAGGATGACGGCCGGGTCGGGCGCGCCGGGGCGTCCGTGGCGCTCCTCGGTGACGTCGTCGGCGAGGCGCCAGCGGGTCGCGAGGAGCTCGTCCTCGTCGTGCTCGGCGAGCCAGGTCCGCGCCCGGAGGCCGTCGGCGACGGCGCCGCCGACCGCTCCGCGGAGGGGGCCGCGCACCTCCTCGACGTCGACCCAGGGCTCCCGGTCGCCGGTCGGGCGCTGGAGGGTGATGACCCCGAACCCGATCGAGCCGACCCCGCGCGAGGCGAAGTCGTCGAGCCACGCGGCATACATCGCGCCGAACTCGGCGGTGCCGCTGTGGTGGCCGCCGTCGCGGGACCAGACCTCGGCGTACTCCGCCGGGTCCTGCACCTCCCGCTGGACGACCCACGCGTCCAGCCCCGAGCCACGCACCCAGTCGCCGACCCGGTCGCGCCAGTCGGACCCCTCGGCGATCTCCCAGTTGCCGAGCAGCTGCGCGACCCCGCCCGGCTCGAGGACCGACCCGACCTCGCGGACGAGGTGGCTGACGACGTCGTCGCCGGCCCGGCCGCCGTCGCGGTACTCGAAGAGCGGGACCTCCCCCGACCGGGGGGTGATGACGAAGGGCGGGTTGCTCACGACGAGCTGGAACTGCTGTCTCGCAACGGGTTCGAGCATCGAACCCGCGAGCACGGTCCACTGCTGCTCGTTGAGCGCCGCATTGAACCGGGCGAAGGCGAGGGCGCGGGCGGAGACGTCGGTGACCGTCACGTCGCCCGCGTGGGTCGACAGGTGGAGGGCCTGGACCCCACAGCCCGTGCCGAGGTCGAGGGCCCGCTCGACCCGGGTCCGCGGCGTCCACTGGGCGAGGGTCGTCGAGGCGCCCCCGATGCCGAGGACGTGGTCGACGTCGAGCGGGCGGCCGGTCACGACCTCGGAGAGGTCGGAGGCGACCCACCAGCCGTGCGTGTCGCTCGCATGGGGTCGGAGGTCGCACGTCGCGACGAGGGCGTCGCCCTCCGTGCGCGCCACCCGCAACGCGACCGCTCCCGCGACCCCGAGCGTCGGCAGCGCGGTCCCGACCTCGGCGACGTCGACCGGGTCACCGAGGGCGAAGAGGCGCACGACCGTCGCGAGCGGCGAGTCCGACCCGGCCGTCACGCGCTGGGCGGGGATCGCCTGCTCGCGGAGCAGGGCATTCGCCGCGAGCGGCCCGAGGAGGGCCTGCACCCCGTCGACCGTGTAGCCCGCTGCGGCGAGGTCGTCGCGGAGGGCGCGCACGAGGGCCGGGTCGACCCGGGGCGTCGGGGAGGACATGCGCCGAGCGTATCGGCGCCCCGGGTCAGACCTCGGCCCCCTCGGCGACGGCGCCCCGTGTGGACGGTGCGGCGCTCAGACCTCCGCGCCCTCGGCGACGGCGCCCCGTGTGGACGGTGCGGCGCTCAGACCTCCGCGCCCTCGGCGACGGCGCCCCGTGTGGACGGTGCGGCGCTCAGACGTCCGCGCCCTCGGCGACGGCGCCCGCGAACTGCGCGGCGTAGAGACGCGCGAACGCGCCGTCGGCGGCGAGGAGCTCCTCGTGGGTGCCCTGCTCGACGATCCGCCCGTCCTCCATGACGAGGATGAGGTCGGCGTCGCGGATCGTCGAGAGACGGTGCGCGATGACGAAGCTCGTCCGGTCGGCACGCAGCGCGTGCATCGCCTGCTGGACGAGGAGCTCGGTGCGGGTGTCGACCGAGCTCGTCGCCTCGTCGAGGATGAGCAGCGCCGGGTCGGAGATGAAGGCTCGGGCGATCGTGAGCAGCTGCTTCTCGCCGGCGCTGATGTTGTCCGCCTCCGCGTCGAGCTCGGTGTCGTAGCCGGCGGGGAGGGAGTGGACGAAGCGGTCGACGTAGGTCGCCTTCGCGGCGGCGACGACCTCCTCCTCCGACGCGCCGGGGCGGCCGTAGGCGATGTTGTCGCGGATGGTCCCGGCAAAGAGCCACGTGTCCTGGAGGACCATCCCGATCTCGCCGCGCAGCCCGTCCCGCGTCAGGTCGGTGATGTCGGTGCCGTCGAGGGTGATCCGGCCCCCGTCGAGCTCGTAGAACCGCATGATGAGGTTGACGAGCGTCGTCTTGCCGGCGCCGGTCGGTCCGACGATCGCGACCGTCTGGCCCGGCTCGACGGCGAGGTCGAGGTGCTCGATGAGCGGGCGGGCCGGGTCGTACGAGAAGGACACGTCCTCGAAGGCGACGCGTCCGTGCGCGTCCTGCAGCGCGACGGCATTCGGCGCGTCGGGGATCTGCTCCGTCGCGTCGAGGACGTCGAAGACCCGCTCGGCGGAGGCGACGCCGCTCTGCATGAGGTTGGCCATCGAGGCGACCTGGGTCAGCGGCTGGGTGAACTGGCGGGAGTACTGGATGAATGCCTGGACGTCGCCGATCGTCATCGCACCGCTCGCGACACGGAGGCCGCCGACGACGGCGACGATGACGTAGTTGATGTTCCCGACGAACATCATCATCGGCATGATGAGGCCGCTGACGAACTGGGCGCCGAAGCTCGCGTCGCGGAGCTCGTCGTTGCTCGCCCCGAAGCGGGCCGCGGCCTGGTCGTGGCGGCCGAAGACCTTGACGAGCCCGTGGCCGGTGTAGGTCTCCTCGACGATCGCGTTGAGCTGTCCGGTGCTCTTCCACTGCTGGACGAAGTGCGCCTGGCTCCGCTTGCCGACGACGGCCGTGATCCCGATCGAGATGGGGATCGTCACGAGCGCGATGACCGCGAGGAGCGGGGAGACCCAGAACATCATCGCGAGCATCGCGACGACGGTGAGCAGCGAGGTGAGCAGCTGGCTCAGGGTCTGCTGGAGCGACTGCGCGATGTTGTCGATGTCGTTCGTCACGCGGGAGAGGAGCTCGCCGCGGGGCTGGCTGTCGAAGTACGAGAGCGGGAGCCGGCCGAGCTTGGCGTCGGTGTCGCGGCGGAGCCGGTAGACCGCGTCGTTGACGACCCGGATGACGATGCGGGCCTGCACCCACTGGAGGACGCTCGCGACGGCGTAGAAGGCGAGTGCGAGCATGAGGACCTGACCGACCGCGTCGAAGTCGACGCCCTGCCCGGGGACGACGTGGTCCATCCGGGCGAGCATGTCGGCGACATTGCCCTGGCCGGAGGCGCGCAGCCCCGCGACGGCCTCGTCCTGGGTGACGCCAGCGGGGATCCCGCGGCTCAGGAGCCCGGAGAAGATGAGGTCGGTCGCCCGGCCGAGGATCTTGGGCCCGAGCGCCGAGAGCCCGACGCTGACGACGGCGAACGCGATCGCCGCCCACACCATCGCCCGGTCCACGCGGAGCAGGCCGAGGAGGCGCTTGGCCGAGGGGAGGAAGTCCTGCGACTTCTCGCCGGGCTGGCCCATCCGCATCATCGGCGGGCCACCGCGGGCGGCGCCGCCGGCGGGCCCACGACGCTGCGCCGCGGCCTTCTCCTCCTCGGTGAGAATGCGGTCGCTCATGCTGCCTCCTCCTCCGCAACGGCCTGCGAGGCCACGATCTCCTGGTAGGTCTCGCACGTCTCGAGCAGCTCGTCGTGCCGGCCCTGGCCGACGACGCGGCCGTCCTCGAGGACGATGATCCGGTCGGCGTCCAGGATCGTCGAGACGCGCTGGGCGACGACGAGGACGACGGCGTCCCGAGTCCATGGTCGAAGGGCTCTGCGGAGCCGGGCGTCGGTCGTGAGGTCGAGCGCGGAGAACGAGTCGTCGAAGAGGTAGACCGACGGGCGCCGGATGAGCGCCCGCGCGATCGCGAGCCGCTGGCGCTGCCCGCCGGAGACATTCGTCCCGCCCTGGCTGATCGGCGCCTCGAGGCCGGCCGGCATCGCCCGGACGAAGTCCTCGGCCTGCGCGACGCGCAGGGCCTCCCAGAGCTCGTCGTCGGTCGCGTCGGGGTCGCCGTAGCGCAGGTTGCTCGCGACGGTGCCGGAGAAGAGGAACGGCTTCTGCGGGACGAGCCCGAGGCGCGACCACAGCTCCTCGAGGGAGACCTCGCGGATGTCCCGCCCGGCGAGCGTGATCGAGCCGCCGGTCACGTCGTAGAGGCGCGGGACGAGCCCGACGAGGGTCGACTTGCCCGACCCGGTCGACCCGATGATCGCCGTCGTCTCCCCCGGCTGCGCGACGAACGAGACCCCGCACAGGACCGGCTGGTCGGCGCCGGGGTAGGCGAAGTCGACCGAGTGGAACTCGACCGGCGTCGGCCCGGCCTCGAGCCGTGAGGGGCTCGTCGTGTCGTGGACGCTCGACTCGGTGTCGAGGACCTCGGTGATCCGGCCGGAGGACACCGCGGCCCGCGGGATCATCATCGACATCATCGTCCCGAACATGACGGACATGAGGATCTGGACGAGGTAGGTCATGAATGCGGTGAGCGCGCCGACCTGCATCTCGCCGGCGTCCACGCGGTGGGCGCCGAACCAGAGGACGGCGACGGAGGCGCCGTTGAAGACGAGCATGACGAGCGGGAAGATCGTCGAGAAGAGCCGACCGACGGCGAGGGCGGTGCCCGTGTAGGTCTGGTTGGCCTCGTCGAAGCGGGCCTCCTCGTGCCGCTCGCGGACGAAGGCCCGGACGACGCGGATGCCGGTGATCTGCTCGCGGAGGATCCGGTTGACGACGTCGATCGTCTCCTGCATCCGCCGGAACCACGGGAGCATCCGGACGACGATCGAGCCGACGATGACACCCAGGAGCGGGACGGCGACCGCGACGAGCCAGGAGAGGCCGACGTCCTCGCGGAGGGCCATGACGATGCCGCCGACCATCATGATCGGGATCGACACCATGAACATCAGGCCCATGTTGAGGACGAGCTGGACCTGCTGGACGTCGTTGGTGTTGCGGGAGATGAGCGTCGGCGCACCGAAGCGGGAGACCTCCTGCGCGGAGAAGGCTCCGACCCGGTCGAAGACCTCGCGTCGCACGTCGCGAGCGACGCCGGCGGAGGTGGCGGAGGCATTCCGCGCGACACCGATCGTCGCGAGGATGTTGACGACCGAGACCGCGAGCATGAGCGCGCCGGTCCGGAGGATGTAGCCCGTGTCGCCCGGGACGACCCCCTCGTCGATGATCTGGCCGTTGAGGGAGGGCAGGTAGAGGTTCGTCAGGGTCCCGACGAGCTGGAGGACGAGGATCGCGGCCACGGCGCCCCGGTAGGGGCCGAGGTGGGCTCGGATGAGGCGGATCAGCATGCCGGGGTCTCCTGGGAGGTCTCGAGGGCGCCGTGGAGGAGGAGGTCGACGACGTCGGCCGGGGTCGCTCCGTGGTCGGGGAGCATGGGGTGCGCACTCGCGAGGGTGAGCATCGACAGGAAGGTGATGACCCGCTGGACAGGGAAGCGGAGGCGCTCGGCGTCGCTGCCGATGAGGTCGACGAAGGCGGCGTCGATCTCGGGTGAGGAGGCCGGGCGTCGCTTGCCGTCGGCGGGCGGCCGGGGCATCTGGACCCCGGTGGCGTGCAGGACGCTCATGAGGCCGATGATCCCCTCGACGTGGTCGCGCATGACCTCGACGCCCTGCCGGAGACGCTCCTCGAGCGGCCGGTCTGAGGCGACCTCGCGCAGGCGCGCGACGGCATTCTCGGTGTCGAATGCGTCCGCGACGCACGCCTGGACGAGCGCGTCCTTCGTCGGGAAGACCCGGAAGAGCGTCCCCTCGGCGATGCCGGCCGCGACGGCGACCTCCTTGGTCGTCGCGGCGGCCCCCGTCTTGCGCAGGAGCGGGAGCGCCGCGCGGACGATCGAGGCCCGCCGGTCGTCGGCGGCCATCGCGGGGGCTCGGGGGGTCACGAACGTCGATCCTAAATGAGTGAGGACTCACTCACAAGTCGTCTCGGCGATCTTTGAGAACGCGCGAACCGCCGTGGCGATCGATCGCCACGGCGGTTCGCGTGTGTTCGACGGCGGGTCAGACCTGGCGGTCCGCAGTCACGGCCTGCGGGGCGTGCTCGACCTGCGGCGCCGAAGGCGCCTCCTTCATCGGGGCAGCCGAGCCGGCGTCGTCGTCGCCGCCGATGGCCAGGTCGCGCCGCTTGGAGACGGCGACCGCGACGACGATGATGGCCAGGGCCGCCAGCGCGATGCCGTAGCGGACCGTGGGGTTGGCGTCCCCACCGATGCTCAGGGTCACGATGGCCGGCGCGATGAGCACCGACACGAGGTTCATGACCTTGAGGAGCGGGTTGATCGCCGGGCCGGCGGTGTCCTTGAAGGGATCGCCGACGGTGTCACCGATGACGGTCGCCTCGTGGGCAGCGCTGCCCTTGCCGCCGTGGTTCCCGTCCTCGACGATCTTCTTGGCGTTGTCCCAGGCCCCGCCCGCGTTCGCGAGGAAGACGGCCATGAGGCAGCCGGTGCCGATCGCGCCGCCGAGGAATCCGGCGAGCGGGCCGATGCCGAGGCCGAAGCCGACGGCGACCGGGGTCAGCGCGGCGAGGAGACCCGGCGTCGCGAGCTCACGGAGTGAGTCTCGGGTGCAGATGTCGACGACCTTGCCGTACTCCGGCTTGGTCGTGCCCTCCATGATCCCGGGGATCTCGCGGAACTGGCGACGCACCTCGAAGACGATGGCGCCCGCTGCGCGGGTCACGGCGTTGATCGCGAGACCGGAGAAGAGGAAGACGACCGCCGCGCCCAGCAGCAGGCCGACGAGCACGCTCGGTGTGACGATCTGCAGGTCGAACGGAGCGTTGGCCTTCTGGAGGATCTGCGCGTACTGGGCCTGCGCCGCCTCCTGGGTCAGCGCGCCACTCTGGATCTTGGCGCCCAGGTCGGTCTCGGTCGCCTTGGCCAGGGCCTCGAAGATCGGCCGGAACTTCGTCTGCCAGGCGTCGGAGTAGGACCCGAACAGCGCGGTCGCCGCGAGGACGGCCGTCGCGATCGCGATGCCCTTGGTGATCGCCTTGGTCGTGTTGCCGACCGCATCCAGCTCGGTGAGGATCTTGGCGCCTTCGCCGTCGACGTCACCGGACATCTCGGCGATGCCCTGCGCGTTGTCCGAGACTGGGCCGAAGGTGTCCATCGCGACGATGACGCCGACCGTGGTGAGCAGGCCGCAGCCGGCGAGCGCGACGAGGAACAGCGAGAGCGCGACCGAGCCGCCGCCCAGGAGGAAGGCGAGGTAGACGGCTCCACCGATGATCGCGGCGGTGTAGACGGCCGACTCGAGTCCCACGCCGATGCCGGACAGGACCACCGTGGCGGCACCGGTCAGGGAGGTCCGGGCGACATCCTTGGTCGGGCGCTTGTCGGTGCCGGTGAAGTAGCCGGTCAGCCACAGGATGACACCCGCGAGGACGATGCCGATGAACACGGCGACCGTGGCCACGATCCGGGGGTTGCCGGTCAGCGCGCTGATCGTCTGGTCGGTGGTGCCCAGGCCCTTGAAGGAGGAGGGGAGGTAGGTGAAGGCGGCCACGGCGGAGAGGACGGCCGAGACGGCCGCCGCGATGTAGAAGCCCCGGTTGATGGCCGACAGCGGGCTCTCATCCGCACGAGCCTTGGTGACGTAGACACCGAGCAGGGCGGTCAGCGCACCGATCGCCGGGATGATGAGCGGGAAGACGAGGCCGTAGGCGCCGAAGGCGACCGAGCCGAGGATGAGCGCGGCGACCAGGGTCACGGCGTAGGACTCGAAGAGGTCCGCCGCCATGCCCGCGCAGTCGCCGACGTTGTCACCGACGTTGTCGGCGATCGTCGCGGCATTGCGCGGGTCGTCCTCGGGGATGCCCGCCTCGACCTTGCCGACGAGGTCGGCGCCGACGTCGGCCGCCTTGGTGAAGATGCCGCCGCCGACACGCATGAACATCGCGAGGAGGGCCGCGCCGAAGCCGAAGCCCTCGAGGACCTTGGCGGCGTCGCCCTCGTAGGTGAGGACGACGATCGAGGCGCCGAGCAGGCCGAGGCCGACCGTCGCCATGCCGACGACACCACCGGTGCGGAAGGCGATCCGCATTCCCTCGTCCCGGCCGCCGTCCGCGTGCCGGGCCGCGGCCGCGACACGGACGTTGGCCTTGACCGCGAGGCTCATCCCGAGGTAGCCGATGGCCGCGGAGAAGAGCGCGCCGACGATGAAGAAGCCGGAGCGTCCCCACCGCACGCCGCTCGAGTCGGCGGGCAGCGCGAGGAGGAGCAGGAAGACGATGACGACGAAGGGCGCCAGGGTCATGAACTGGCGGCGCAGGTAGGCCTGCGCGCCCTCCTCCACGGCGGCGGCGATCTCGCGCATCTTGTCCGTGCCCGACTCGGCCGCGAGGACCTGCCGACGGAAGACGACGCCCATCGCGAGCGCGACGAGGCTGATGACCGCGACCGCGATCACGAGTGTCTGGTTGGTTCCGTCGAGCGTCAGTGCAGACGCCGACGGCACAAGGCTGTGCATGCCATCCTCCTTGATGGGTGGCCGCCTGCAGAACGTCCGGATCGTCGGACGGCAGGGGTCGACAAGTTCGGGGGCAGGTTACCTGCTGAACGGGCCCTGCTCAGAACCGGGGGCCGAATGCCGGTCCCTCACAGGGTGTGAGAGCCGTCACACCCGGCCGGTCAGTCGACGGCGGGCTCGGGCGGGCGGACCGCCGCCTCGACCGAGTCGGCGATCGTGAAGACGCGGTCCAGGCCGGTGATGCCGAAGACCTTGAGGACCCGCTCCTTGGTACAGACGAGGCGGAGCCACCCCGAGCGGTTGCGGACGAGCTTGAGGCGGCCGACGAGGACGCCGAGGCCCGTGGAGTCCATGAACTCGACCGCGTCGAGGTCGACGACGATATGGATGTGTCCCGCCGCGATCTGCTGGTCGAGAGCATCGCGGAGAAGGGGTGCGGTGTAGACGTCGACCTCACCACCGACGACGACGATCCGGGCACCGTTGACTTCGTTGGTCGACACGGCCAGATCCACGCGCGTCGCCCTCCTCTCTCGGTCCATGACGCGGCCCTCATGTCCGTGTCGCGGCTTACGGTAGCCCCGATGTCAACCCGGTCAAGAGCAGCATCCCGCGAACCCGCGCGACCCACCACCCCCCTGGGTGAGCTCGCGCGGGTGACGGGCGGGCGGCTCCGGCACGTCGAGCACCTCCCGGAGCGTGTGGCGAGCCCCGCGGAGTGGCCGGAATGGGTCGATCCGGTCGTCGCGTCGGCCTTTCGCGGGGCCGGTGTCGAGCGCCTCTGGTCGCACCAGAGACAGGCGATGGACCTCGTCCGCGCCGGCCACCACACCGTCCTCTCGACGGGCACCGCATCGGGCAAGAGCCTGGGCTATCTCGCCCCGGTCCTCTCCGACGTCGTCGAGGGGGGACGCACCGGCCGAGGGCGCGCCACGACGGCGATCTACCTCGCCCCGACCAAGGCGCTCGCCGCCGACCAGCGCGACCGGATCGAGCGGCTCGCCATCCCCGGGGTGCGGGCGGCGGCCCTCGACGGCGACACCCCGCCCGACGAGCGCCGCTGGATCCGCGAGCACGCCAACATCGTCCTGACCAACCCCGACCTCCTCCACCACTCGCTCCTGCCCGGGCACGAGCACTGGGCGTCCTTCCTCCGCGGGCTCGGCTACGTCGTCGTCGACGAGTGCCACACCTACCGGGGCGTCTTCGGCTCGCACGTCGCCGCCGTCCTCCGGCGGCTGCGCCGGGTCGCGGCCCGCTACCGCAGCGAACCCGTCTTCGTCCTCGCGTCGGCGACGATCGCCGACCCCGCCGACCACGCGACCGGGCTCGTCGGAATGCCGGTCCGGGCCGTCGAGGTCGACGGGTCACCCCGCGGTGCCCTGACCTTCGCCCTGTGGGAGCCCGCTCCCCTGCCCGGCGACGACGCCGGGGTCGCGCCCGACGGCTCGACCCCCCGCCGCGTCTCCGCGTCGACCGAGTCCGCGGACCTCCTCGCCGCCCTCGTCCTCCGGGACGTCCAGACGGTCGCCTTCGCCCGCTCGCGCGCGGGGGTCGAGGCCGTCGCGACCCGAGCCCGGCGCACGGTGACCGAGGCCGACCCGGCGCGCGCGGACCGCATTCGCGCCTACCGCGGCGGCTACCTGCCCGAGGAGCGACGGAGCCTGGAGCGGGACGTCCGCTCCGGGGAGATCCTCGGGCTCGCCGCGACCAACGCCCTCGAGCTCGGGGTCGACATCACCGGCCTCGACGCCGTGCTCGTCGCCGGCTGGCCCGGGCGGCGCGCCTCGCTCTGGCAGCAGGTCGGACGCGCCGGGCGGAGCGGGCAGGACGCCCTCGCGGTGTTCGTCGCCGCGGACGACCCGCTCGACAACTACGTCCTCGACCACCCCGCGACGATCTTCGGCACCCCGGTCGAGCGCGCCGTCCTCGACCCGCACAACCTGCGCATCATCGCGCCGCACATCGCGGCGGCCGCCGCCGAGCTGCCGCTCACCGAGGAGGAGCTCGACCTCTTCGGGCCGCGTGCGCGCGAGGCGGTCGACGCGCTCGTCGCGGCGGGGATCCTGCGCCGGCGGCCGAGGGGTTGGTACTGGGCCCGCGAGGACCGGGCCGGGGACCATGTCGACCTCCGCGGCATCGGCAACGTCGTCAGCGTCGTCGACCGCTCGACCGGACGGGTCGTCGGCACCGTCGACGAGGCCGCCGCCCATGTGCAGGTCCACACCGGCGCCGTCCACGTGCACCAGGGGCAGAGCTGGATCGTCACCGACCTCGACCTGGAGACGGCGACGGCGCTCGCCGTCCGGGGCGACCCCGGCTGGTCGACCCAGGCCCAGACCGACTCGACGTTCCGGATCGTCCGGAGCACGCGGCATTCGCGGCACGGGGCCGTGGAGGTCAGCGTCGGGGACGTCGAGGTGACCGGTCGGGTCACCGGCTTCCTCCGGCGACTGCCCGGGGGCGAGGTCATCGGCCGGCACGCCCTCGACCTGCCGCCGCGGACGCTCGCGACGCGCGCCGTCTGGTGGACCCTGACGGAGGAGGCCCTGGCCGAGGCGGGGGTCGACGCCGAGCTCGTCCCGGGAGCCGCCCACGCCGCGGAGCACGCCGCGATCGGCCTGCTCCCCCTGCTCGCGATGTGCGACCGCTGGGACATCGGCGGGGTCTCGACCGCGCTCCACCCGGACACCGGCCTGCCGACGGTCATGGTCTACGACGGCTTCCCCGGCGGGGCGGGCTTCGCCGACCGGGCGCACGCGATCCTGCCGGCGTGGCTCGGCGCGACCCGGGACACCGTGCGCGGGTGCGACTGCGAGCGCGGGTGCCCGGCCTGCGTCCAGTCCCCGAAGTGCGGCAACGGCAACGACCCCCTCGACAAGGCGGGAGCGGTCGCGCTCCTCGATTTGACGCTCCGCCAGATCGGGCGGTCGGCCTGAGCTCGGTGGACCCGACCTGACGGCAGGGAGTGAATGCCCTCGCGCCTCGACCCTCCCCGGACGCGCGCCTCGCTAGGGTCGAGGAAGATCCTGCGGCCACGCCTCGACCAGCGATGCGGCCTTGTACCGGAAGGAAGCTCCCGTGATCCTCATCGGCATCCTCCTCGTCGCCGTCGCCCTCGGCGCCGGCGCGCTCGTCTTCGTCGGGGCGTCCTCGCTCGACGACACCATCACGATCCCGCTGCTCGGCGGCAACATCGAGCTGCCTCCGGTCGCGCTGTTCATCGCGGGGGCCGCGAGCATGCTCCTGCTCTGGCTCGGCTGGGTGCTGCTCCGGGGCGGGGCGCGCCGGTCCGCGCGGCTGCGCCGCGAGTCCAAGGAGAACGCCAAGCTCGCCGAGGAGCAGCGGCGACGCAACGCCGAGCAGCTCAAGGTGGCGAACCGTGACGCGGAGGACCGGGTCGCCGCGGAACGCACTCAGGGCGAGGAGCGGCTCGCCGAGCAGCGGCTGTCCACGGAGACGGCTCGCCGGCGCGCCGAGGTGGCGGAGGGTCGCGCGGAGGACCGGCAGGTCTGAGGGCGGGCCCGTCGCAGGCCCGCTCGCCCACCAGTCCTCCGAACCGGGCGTCGGTCACCGCGCCCGCGACTCGGGGCCGGCGCGAGGGTCGGGGCCCGCTCGGGCGCGGCCCACGGCGCGGCGCGGACCGCCGAGGACGAGCGGAAGCGACACCGTGACCTCGGTCCGGACGCTCGCGACCGGGCCGGTGAGGCCGCATTCGACGAGGCGGGCGCCGCCCCGCTCAGCCAGATCCGCCCCGACCGCGCAGGATGCCGCGGGCGAGGCTCCCTCGGCCGCGCGGCCGGCGACGGCGAGGGCGACCTGGTCGGCGGCCGACGCCGCCTGCCGCGCTCCGGCCGCTACCGCCGTGAGGGAGAGTGCGGCGACGACGACGGCCATGATGACTCCGATCGCACCGACCGCGAGGACGGTGGCCGACCCTCGCTCCCCGGCCGTCGCGTGCCGCACCCTGTGCGCGAGCTGCCGCACCCGTGCGACGGCCCCGCGCGGCCAGGGATGGCCCCTCACCGGCCACCGGCCTCGACGCGACCGACGGCACGGCCGCTGACCTCCGCGGGGAGCTCGACGAGCCCGAGGACGCGGGTGCGGTAGGTGACCACCACCTCGACGACGTCTCCGCCGCCCCACGAGATCTCGGCCCCGGGAGGTGCGGCGCGGCCGGCGAGCGACCGGACCTCCGCCTCGCTCTCGCCCCGGACGACCGCGCGGACCGCGGCACCCGCGGCCTGGACGCACCGGACCCGGTCGACGCCGACCTGGACCGCGCCCAACCCGACCACGAGGACGGCGACGACCGTCGGGATGGCCAGCGCCAGCTCGGCGCTGACCATCCCCGACTCGCGGCTCGGAGGGCGACGGTCAGCCACCGGTCCCGAGAGCCGTCGTGATGATGCCGGCGAGCGCCGCCTTGACCGGGCCGGAACGGACGACCGCGAGGAGCAACGCGGCGAAGGCGACGGCGGCCAGGGTGCCGACGGCGTACTCGGCGGTCGTCATGCCCGCCTCGGCGGCGGTGCGGAGTCGTCGAAGCCGCTCGTGGGTCGCTCCGGCGGCCCGTCGCATTCGTCGGATCATGGGTCTCTCCTCGGGTCCGGCCCCGAGATGGGGCCTCTCCTCCCAGCCTGCGGCGACATCGGGGGCGGGGGCGCGGGGTCGCCGGCGGCCTGTGGACGGCTTCGCGGGACCGCGGGCGCCTGTGGACGGATCCGACGCCCGGGTACGGGCCCACGGGGTGGTCCGTGCTCGCGGCCCAGGTGTGCGCCGAGCCGACCTTCAGCCGCCGAGCAGGGCCGGGACGAGGCGCCAGACCGTCGGTGCGACGGTCGTGAGCACGAAGCCGGGGAGGAAGGCGAGCCCGAGCGGCAGGACGAGGAGCACCGCGGCGCGCTGGAGGGCTGCCTCGCGGTCGGCGGCGGCCCTGGACCGCACCGAGGCGGCCGCCCGGTCGAGCAGTGGCCCGGGTGACACGCCCGCTCGCTCGGCGGCGACCCACGCCGCCGCAGCCGGGGCCCACACGTCCGGCACCGCCCGCCAGGCTTCCTCGGCGAGGAGTCCCCATCGGTGCGAGGCCGCGACGCTGCGCAGGTCCAGGGCGACGTCGCCCACGACCCGTCCGGCGACGTCGTCGAGGGCCGCAAGTGGACTGCGCCCACCGCGAAGGGCCAGGGCGAGGAGGACGAGCGCGTCGGCGACGTCCTCGACCGTCGAGCCGCTTCCAGGGCTCAGCTCCCCTCCGAGGCCCGGTCCGCCCTGGGGCTCCCCTCCTGGCCACGGTCGCCGCTCCGGCCAGGCGAGCCGCGCGAGGACGACGAGACCCGCGATGACGAAGGCCAGGACGGGGTCGGTCACCGCAGGCCACCGGACGGGCGGGCGACGCGCACCGGCCGGTCGGCCCGGGCGACCAGCCGCCGGGCCCACCACCAGCCGCATGCCGTGGCGCCGAACCCTGAACAGAGCAGACCGAGGACGACCGGGTCGTCGACCTGCGGTCCGAGGCCGACGAGGCTCGCGAGGAGCGGACCGGCGACGGGCAGGGCCGTGAGGACGAGCATCGACGCGCGCGGCCCGGCCGCGGCGGCCCGTCTCCGGAGCTCGTGGTCGTGGTCGGACTGGCGGGCAGCGGCGCACGTGGCGACGGCCTCGGCCATGGGGGTGCCGAGCGCCTCGCTCTGGGCCCAGGCGCGCGCGAGGAGGGCGCCACCGCGGAGCGGCTCCGCGCGGGCCGGCGGGTGGTCGGGGTCGGCGATCGAGAGCGCCGCCGAGGGCGGGAGCCCTGCCCGGAGAGCCAGGGCGAGAAGCTCGGCGTACGCAGCCTCCTCCGCGAGCCGCTCGGCACGATCGGGCGCGCGGAGGCGAGCCGCGAGGGCCGGGATCCGGGCCAGCACCGGACTCGCGTCACCGCGGCCCGTCGGGCGGCCCGCCCCCGGGGTCGGGCCGTCCGGCAGCCACGGGAGTCGCCGCCGCGGCCACAGGAGCGCTGCGCAGGTGACGAGCCACGCGACGAACAGGGTGGTCATCGCCCGCCTCCGCCCGGTCGCCGCAGCCCGTCGAGCCGGGCGGCGGCGGGGCCGGGCACGGCACGACCGCCCTGGAGGCACACCCCGAGGCGGACCTCGCCGCCGGCGACGACGCCGATCTCCGCGACCCGCCGGACGTCGTCGGCGCGGTCGAGGTGGACGACGACCTCGACGGCGGTCGCGAACTGGCGGAGCACGGCGCGCGGCGACTGCCCGGCGAGCCCGCCGAGGGCGACGCAGCGGGCCGGCACGTCGCCGGCGGAGTTGGCGTGGATCGTCCCGAGACCGGCATGGCCGGTGTTGAGCGCCGTGAGCAGGTCGACGACCTCCGCGCCGCGGGCCTCACCGACGACGAGCCGGTCGGCCCGCATCCGCAGCGCCTGCCGGATGAGCTCGCTCATCGTGACCCGGCCGACGCCCTCGACGTTGGCGTCGCGGCCCTGGAGGGCGACGACCTGGGGCCGCGGGGACCGGATCTCGCGGACGTCCTCGACGACGACGACGCGCTCACCGACCGGCACCTCGGCGAGGAGGGCGGTGAGCAACGACGTCTTGCCCGTCCCGGTCGCACCGGACACGAGGATCGTCCGCCGCGACCGGACGAGGTCGCCGAGCAGGGCGGCGGTCGACCCGTCGAGCATCCGCGCCTGCACGAGTCGCGTGAGCGTCCACGGTCGAGCGGAGGGGATGCGGAGGCTGATGTGCGCCCCGTCGGCGGCGATCGGGGGCAGCACCGCGTGGAGCCGAATGCCCCGTGGCAGCTGCCCGTCGACCCACGGCTGGCTGTCGTCGAGCCGCCGACCGGCGAGCCCCGCGAGCCGGACCGCGAGCCGCCGGACGCCCTCGGGTCCCCCGACGTCGACCGACGGCCTCGCCCGCAGGCCCGATCCGCCGTCCACCCAGACAGATCCGTCGGCGTTGACGAGCACGTCGGTGACCCCCGCCTCGGTGACGACGCCGGTGAGGGGGCCGAGGCCGACACATTCGTCGAGGAGGGAGCGAGCGGCGGCGTCCCGGCCGCCGACCGCGAGCCCCGCGACGGTCGCGGCGACGGCGGACTCGGCGCTGAGCGCGTCGGGTGGACGACCGCGTGACGCGGCGCCGAGGACGATCTCGGCGAGGTGGGGGTCGGAGCGCCACGTCCTCACGCCGCGGCCCGGGTCTCACGCAGGAGCCGGTCGGCGAGCGCCCGCACCGTCCGGACCGTCGCTGCGGACCGCCCGTCGGCCGCGGCCCGGGGGACGCGCGGGTCGTCCCGGAGATGACCGAGCCAGGTGGCGTCGAGGTGGGCGCCGACCTCGGGCCCGATCCGGCGCAGAGCGCGGGGACCACGGGTCACGAGCCACGGGTCGACGAGGCGGGAGCGCACGCGCCGGGCCGCCTCGACCTCCGCCGGTCCGAGCCCGGCGAGGAGGACCACGGACGCCCGCGCGGTCCCCGGCAGGTCGGCTTGGGGCCCGTCGACGACGAGGACGTCGCACGTCGAATGCAGTGCCGCGAGGACCGCGGCGACCGTCGCCTGAGGGATCGGGGCACCGCAACCGGCGAGCACGCTCAGACGGTCGGCCGCGGGCAGCCGTCCGAGGAGCGCCTCCCCGTCGACCGGGCCGTCGAGGCGTGCCAGCTCGCCCCAGCGCAGGCCGGCGAGGTGCTCGAGGACGGCGGCGTGGTCGGCGAGCCCGCCGACGGGGTCGGCGTCGAGGAGGACGACCCGGCCGAGGCCGCCCTCTGCCGCCGTCCGCGCGAGCGCGGCCGCGAGGGTCGACGTGCCGACGCCACCGCTGCCGCCGACGACCCGGATCGTGTGCGCTGCCATGTCCGACAGCACACCGCGCCCGACCCGAGGACGGCGACCTCGCCCGGCTCCCCTGTGGACGGGACGACCGGCCCGGACCCTCCTGTGGAGCAGACGGACGGAGGGAAGCGCATTCAACGCGGGCAGGCGGCGGCCCCGGTCGGGGGGGAGACCGGGGCCGCCAAGTGCTCCGGTCCAAGGGGGGACGACCGGTGCACTTTGTTGCTCGACCCGAAGGGAGCCCTTCCATTGTCGTGGCCCTCGCGGTCCGCTGCAACCGCACACGCCCATCCCGTGGTGCGCAGTGCCTGCTCAGAGCGTCCCGACCCGCCCCGCGAGGACGGCGTCGGCGATGCGGGAGCCCTCCTCCGCACCCCGGGTGAGGGCCGTGGACGCGTGCTCGAGCCAGAGCGAGACGCCGTCGACGGACCCGATCCCGTAGGCGGCGAGGGCGCCGGTGTAGGCCGGTCCGCCGAGCGACCCGTAGCCCCACTCCGGCACGGCGACCCCGGTCGGGTCGAGCCCGGTCGCGCCGACGATGAGCCGCTCCATCGCGCGCGCGACGACCCCGTTGCCGCGCGTGAACGGCCGGACCGTCGCGATCTCGGCGTGGACGATGGCCGCGACGACCCCCGCGGGCAGGGCCGAGGAGCCGCGGACGAGCTCGGCGAGCAGGTCGAGCCGCCCGCCGACCTCGGCGGCCGGCGCGGCGGGCCCGAGGTCGGTGAGCTCGCGGCATTCCTCGTCGGCGAGGCGTGGCCGGCCGAGCTCGGCGTCCGGGACGAGACCCTCCGCAGCGACGACGTGGAGGCGGGCGAGCGCCTGGAGCGGCGCACCCAGCACGACCGCCGCGAGATGCTCGGTCTCCGCCGTCGCCGCGATCGCCCCGCGGGCCACGTCCTCGACCGGGTCCCGCTCGTCGTGCCACGTCGACGCCCCGCGCATGAGGTCGCGGACGATCTCGACGGACAGCCGCGCGCCGTCGAGCTCTGCGCTCGCCTGCGCGCCGCGGACCCGGGACTCCGCCGCGGCCTCCGGAATGCGTCGCCGCAGCGCCTCGTGCCAGCGCAGCCGGGTGCACGCCTCGCGGGCCGCGCCCACGGCCGCCTCGACCCGCGGCACCGCCGCGAGGGACGCGACGGCGGAGGCGAGGTCGGTCACGACGCTTCCGGAATGCGGACTCCCGCGAGCTGGCGGGACTGGGCCACGAGCCGTCCGGTCGCGTCCCAGATCGTCGCGTCCTCCTCCATGAAGCCACCGGCGACATTGCTGCTGCGCAGCTCGACGTGGAGCCAGCCGGGGGCCGGCTCGGCGCGGACGTGCCCGCTGAACTCCAGGGTCGGCGCCCAGCCCATGATGCCGAGGTCGAACGCGACGGGGGGCAGCGCATCGAGGAAGAAGAGCAGCGAGGTGGCGTCGACCGGCCGCTCGTCGGCGAACCGGATCCAGCCCTGCATGCGCCCCTCCCGCGACGGCTGCCCGAGCGCCCACCCGGCCGTCGCCGGGTCGAGCCGCAGGTCGATCCGGCGCAGGAGCGGGACGGCCGCGACGAACTCCGGGGACGCCATCGAGGAGTCGACGCACTGCTCGGGGGGCGGGATCGGGGGCGGCGGCGTCGACCGGAGGTGCGGCTCGGCCCGCCCCTCGAGCGAGCCGTAGCCGACGAGGGCGCGGAGCCGCTCGACCGGTGCACCGTCGACGTCCTGGAGGAGGCTGACCTGGCCCGTCGTCAGGGTGCGGCCGCGCCGGACCACCTCGGTGCGCAGGGTCGCCGGTCCGTCCGAGCTCGCCGAGAGGAAGTGCCCGCTGTAGGCGAGCGGGGCGACGTGGTCGGGCGACTCCTCGAGGACCTCCCGGCCGAGGGTCGCCGCGGTGAGGGCCATGAGGAGGCCGCCGTTGACGGCCCCGCCGATCGACCAGCCGTCACTGAGCCGTGCCGTCCAGTGCCCCGCATTCGCCGGCTCGACGGCCAGCGCGTCGTCGTACTCACCCATGGTCCGAAGGCTACCCACGCCCCCGGCACGGCAGGATGGCGCCGTGATCGCCGGCGCATTCCACTGGCCGACGGCGCTCGTCGTCCTCGGCGCGGTCGCCCTCGCCTGGACCGTCGTCGCCCTGCGCCGGCAGCAGCGGGCGCGCGGCTTCGTCAGCGACGTCGACCGGGCGACCTACCAGACCCTGCACACGGCCTCGCTCGCCGCGGTCCACCTGACCGAGGGGCTGAGCGCCGAGGGCGCCGAGGACGCGGCCGAGCCGCTCCGCGCGATGCTCGGGACGCCCGCGCTCGCGATCTGCGACCGCGCCGGGCTGCTCTGGTGGGACGGCGCCGGGGCGAACGCCCACCGTCGCCAGGCCTTCGACCACGCGGGCGAATGCATCGTGGCCGGGCACACCTCGGTCATCCGGTCGGTCACCTGCGCCGACCCGGACTGCCTCGTCGGGACGGCCGTCGTCGCCCCCCTCGTCGTCGACGAGGCCGTCGTCGGCTCGCTCGCCGCCTACGGCCCGGTGGCGACGCCGGGGCTCGTCCGCGCGACCGAGGAGGTGGCCCGCTACGTGTCGAGCCAGCTCGAGGTGGCGGCGGCGGGGCGGGAGCGCAGCCGCGCGATGGAGGCCGAGCTGCGCGCTCTCCGGGCGCAGATCAGCCCGCACTTCATCTACAACAGCCTCGCGGCGACGGCGTCCTTCGTCCGCACCGACCCGGACCGGGCCCGCGAGCTGCTCCTCGAGTTCGCCGACTTCACCCGCTACGCGCTCCGCCGCGGCGGCGCCTACACGACGCTCTCCGAGGAGCTCCGCAACGTCGAGCGCTACCTCGTGCTCGAGCAGGCCCGATTCGGCGACCGGCTCGGCGTCCACCTGCTCATCGCGCCCGAGGTGCTCCCCGTCGCGATCCCCTACCTCGTCGTCCAGCCGCTCGTCGAGAACGCCGTCCGGCACGGCCTCGCGCCCAAGGTCGGGCCGGGGAGCGTGACGATCACCGCGGCCGACGCCGGCGCCAATGCCGTCATCACCATCGAGGACGACGGCGTCGGCGCCGACCCGCAGGTCATCCAGCGGGTCCTCGACGGGGACACGACGCGGGACTCCGTCGGTCTCGGCAACGTCGACGCCCGGCTCCGGCAGGTCTACGGCGACGACCACGGGCTCGTCGTCGAGACCGCCCCGGAGGCGGGGATGAAGGTGAGCTTCACGGTGCCGAAGTTCGCCGCCGGGGTCGTCGCATCGACGTGACCCCTGCGTCCGCGTGAAACGCCGCAATAGGGGCGTTTCACGCGGACGCAAGCACTCGCCGTGCGACAGTGACCCCGTGTCGACGACGCCACCTCCCCCGGACGCGCCGGGCCTGACCGCGCTCGTCGTCGACGACGAGCCGCCGGCCCTCGCCGAGCTCGCGTGGCTCCTCGACCACGACGAGCGGATCGGGCAGGTCCTGACCGCGGGGAGCGGCACCGACGCCCTGCGGGCCCTGGAGAGCCACCGCGTGGACGTCATCTTCAGCGACATCAGCATGCCCGGGCTCGACGGGATCGCGCTGGCCCGGGTCGTCGCCCGGTTCGCCGAGCGACCACGCGTCGTCTTCGTCACCGCCTACGACGAGCACGCGGTCGACGCCTTCGCCCTCGACGCCGCCGACTACGTCATGAAGCCGGTCCGCGCCGACCGCCTTGCCGAGGCCGTCCGCCGGGTCAGCGCCGCGACCGCGCCATCTCCGGCGTCCGACGACGCGTCGACCGAGGACGAGACGATCCCCGTCGAGCTCGGTGGCGTCACGCGGTTCATCCAGCGCAGCGACGTCCGCTACGCCCTCGCCCAGGGCGACTACGCGCGCCTCCACACGGCGTCGGGGAGCCACCTCGTCCGCATTCCGCTCACGACGCTCGAGGAGCGGTGGGCCGACGCGGGGTTCCTCCGGATCCACCGGAGCACGCTCGTCTCGACCGCGCACGTCGACGAGGTCCGCGTCGACCACGGGCGGTGCTCGGTCGTCATCGGCGGGACCGAGCTCCAGGTGAGCCGGCGACACACGCGCGAGCTCCGCGACAAGCTCCTCCGCCGCCACTCCTGACCCCGGAAAGCCGAGAATGCCGCCGCCACAGAGGGTCCGGATCACGAGCAGCCGCGCGTCGGCGCCCCGCCGGGCGAGCCGACGCCTCACGGAGGAGATCGAGGAGCAGACCGGACTCGGCGAGACCTACCTTCGTGGCCTCATGCGCGCCCAGCTCCGGCTCTCGCTCACCGTCCTCGCCCTCGGCGGGCTGACCCTCGGCGCGCTCCCGCTCCTCCTCGCCTTCCTCCCCTCGCTGCGGGACGCGCGGCTCGGGCCGGTCCCCGTCCCCTGGCTCGTCCTCGGCGTCCTCGTCTACCCCGTCGCGCTCCTCACGGCCCGCTCCTACGTCCGGGCGAGCGAGCGGATCGAGCGGCAGTTCCTCGACGAGACCGAGCCCTCGCCGTGACCGGCCCCCTGTCGACCGTCTCGGTGGCCCTCGTCTGCCTGCTCACCCTGGGCGTCGGGACCTTCGGGCTGCGGATCTCGCGCCGGACGAGCGACTTCTACGTCGCCGGGCGCACGGTCTCCCCCCGGCTCAACGCGAGCGCGATCGGTGGCGAGTACCTCTCTGCCGCGAGCTTCCTCGGCGTCGCCGGCCTCATCTACACCAACGGCCTGGACATGCTGTGGTTCCCCGTCGGCTACACCGTCGGCTACGTCGTCCTCCTCGTCCTCGTCGCCGCCCCGCTCCGGCGGAGCGGCGCCTACACGCTCCCCGACTTCGCCGAGATCCGCCTGGAGTCGCGGGCGATCCGCCGCACCGCCTCGGTCCTCGTCGTCGGGATCGGTGCCCTCTACCTCCTGCCACAGTTCCAGGGCGCCGGCATCGCCCTCCGGCACGTCACGGGGCTGCCCGAGTGGGTCGGCGGTCTCGTCGTCGCCGTCGTCGTCGCGCTCAACGTCGCCGCCGGCGGGATGCGCTCGATCACGATCGTCCAGGCGATGCAGTACTGGCTCAAGCTCGCCGCGATCTCGGTGCCCGCATTCGTCCTCCTCGCGCTGTGGTGGCGCGGCGGTGCCCCGAGCCCGGTCACCCCGTCGCCGGACTGGTCGACGACACTGTCCGCGTGGCCGGACAGCGACCACCCGCTCTACGCGACGTGGTCGACGATCCTCGCCCTCGCGCTCGGGACGATGGGCCTCCCGCACGTCCTCGTCCGCTTCTACACCAACCCGGACGGGCGCGATGCGCGTCGCACGACGATCTCGGTCATCGCGCTGCTCGGCACGTTCTACCTCTTCCCCCCGCTCGTGGCCGTCCTCGGCCGCGCCTACCTCCCCGACCTGCCGGCGGGAATGCGGGCCGACGAGATCACCCTCAACCTCCCCGGCGTCGTGGCCCCGGGGCTCCTCGGCGACGTCCTCACGGCGGTCCTCGCCGGGGGCGCCTTCGCCGCCTTCCTCTCGACCGCGTCGGGTCTGGTCGTCTCCCTCGCCGGCGTCCTCCACCAGGACCTGCTCCACCCGCGGCTCGGGCGGCTGACCGGTGACGACGCGGGCGCCCTCCAGGGGTTCCGGCTCGCGACCGTCGTCGCCGTCGCCTTCCCGTACGCGCTGACCCTCCTCACGCCCCAGCTCCCCCTCGCCACGACGGTCAGCCTCGCCTTCGCCGTCGCCGCCGCGACCTTCGCGCCGCTGCTCACCCTCGGGGTCTGGTGGCCCGGGCTCACGACCCGCGGCGCGGGTGCGGGGCTCGCGGTCGGTGGGGGGTCGGCATTCCTCGCGGTCGGGGCGACGATCGTCGCCGGCCCCTTCGACGGGTGGCCCGGCGCGCTGCTCGCCCAGCCGGCGGCATGGTGCACGCCGCTCGCCTTCGCGACCGCCTACATCGTCTCCGTCCTCACCCCGCGGCACGTCCCGCCCCGGACCGCGAAGACCCTCGTCCGGCTGCACACCCCGGAGCGGGTCCGCGAGCCCTGAGCGCCGAGCCGGTCGCGGAATGCGGGACGGCGGCCACCCGTCCCCGAGGGGTTGGGTGGCCGCCGCGTCGCGCGAGGCGGTCGGGTTCAGGGGATGGCGACCGTGGTGTCACCCTCCCCGGCGTTGACGTCGGTGGCGACGTCCTTGCCCTGGCCGCCGTCGAAGCGGTCGGCGCCGGTGCCACCGGTCAGGGTGTCGTCACCCTGGCCGCCGGAGAGGGCGTCGTTGCCGCCGTCCCCGATGAGGCGGTCGCTGCCCTTGGCGCCGCAGAGGACGTCGACGCCGTCCCCGCCGCGGAGGGTGTCGTCGCCGTTGCCGCCGAGGATGACGTCGACGCCGGTCCCGCCGGTGATCGTGTCTGCGGCGCTGGTGCCGACCGTCACGTGGAAGGTCGTCGTCGTCGACGCCAGGCCGTCGCTCACCGTGAGCGTGATGACGGCGCTGCCGCTCCGACCGTTGACCGGCGTGACGGTCACGGTCCGGCTCGTGCCGGCGCCCGTGACGGCGATGTCGGAGGCCCGGACGAGGGTCGTGTTCGACGAGGCGCCTGAGAGCGTCGTCGCGTCACCGTCGACGTCGGTCGTCGTGACCGTGAGCGCACCGGCGGTGTCGCCGACGCACGTGCCGCCGGTGATCGTCGCCGTCGGCGCGTCGTTGACCGGCGTCACCGTGATGCTCACCGTCGCCGGGGCGGAGGTGAGGGTGCCGTCGCTGACCGTGTAGGTGAAGCTGTCCGGACCGTTGTCGTTCAGGGCCGGGGTGTAGGTCAGGTTCGGCGCCGTGCCGGTCAGCGTCCCGTGGGACGGCTGCGACGTGACCGAGTACGTCAGGGCGTCCCCGTCGACGTCGGAGCCGGAGAGGGTCACCGAGACCGCGGTGTCCTCGGCAGTCGTGCGCGAGACCGCATTCGCCGTCGGCGCGTCGTTGACCGGCGTCACCGTGATGCTCACCGTCGCCGGGGCGGAGGTGAGGGTGCCGTCGCTGACCGTGTAGGTGAAGCTGTCCGGACCGTTGTAGTTCAAGGCCGGGGTGTAGGTCAGGTTCGGTGCCGTGCCGGTCAGCGTCCCGTGGGACGGCTGCGACGTGACCGAGTAGGTCAGCGCGTCCCCGTTGGCGTCGGAGCCCGACAGGGTCACTGCCGCCGCCGTGTCCTCGGCCGTCGTCACCTGGACGTCGTCCGCGGTCGGGGCGACGTTGGGTGCGGTGAGCGAGAGACCGATGAGCACCGGGTCGTGGTCGGACACGCGGTACTGGTCCGGTGCGTAGAGCGAGGCGATCTGACCCGCCGACTTGAAGTCGGTGTTGTAGTCGAGGATCGACGGCTCGTCGGAGTTGATGTGGTAGTCCGCGACTCCGGTCACCTGGCCGTCGAGCGACGCCGAGGCGAGGGCGTGGTCGAGGTAGCCCCACTGCCCGTCGAACGCGTAGGAGTACGCGTCCGCGCCGAGGCGCGTCTTGACGAGGTGGACGAACCCGGCGGCCTGGAGGGCCGTGATCGGGTCCTCCATCGCGTAGGAGTTGTAGTCGCCGACGAGGAGGACGTCCGGGTCGCCGGTCTGCGTCGGGTCGGTCGCGAGCCACTGGGTCAGCTGCGCGACGGCATTCACCCGGACCTGGTTGCAGTTGCCCTGCCCGTCACCCGCGTCGGGGGCGGTGCAGGCACTGCCCTTGCTCTTCAGGTGGTTGGGGTTGAGGATGAACCGGGCGCCCGTCGCGTTCTCCTCGAACGCCTGGGCGACGGTCGCGCGGTTGCGCGGCGAGGAGTCGCCGCCACCCACGAAGGCCGCCGTGTTGAGGACCGCCGTCGTGCCGACCGGGGTGACCTTGGCCGGCTTGTAGAGCACGCCGACCTTGATCGCGTCGCCGCCGAGGGCGTCGACCTGGCCGGAGCGCGCGTCGACGTCGAGGTAGGCGTAGGTGCCGGCGCCGAGGCGCTCGTTGAGCTTGCCGACGAGGTGGGCGAGGGCCGAGGTCGGGCCGTAGCCGTCGTTCTCGATCTCGTTGACGCCGATGACGTCGGCGTCCAGGGCCTGGATCGCCGAGACGGTCTTGGGCCACTGCCGGTCGAACTCGGCCTGGCTGTCGGCGCCGCGGCAGTCGGTGACCGGGCCGGCCGTGCCGCCCCTGCAGGGGGAGCTGGGGCCGGTGCCGAAGGAGTTGAAGTAGTTGAGCAGGTTCATGCCGACGGCGCGGAGCGAGCCGCCCACCGGCGAGGGTGCGGCCGGACGCGGGTTCGTCGGCTGGAAGTCCGGGGACGCCCCGCCGAGCGATCCGAGCGGCCGGAGGCGGAATGCATTCGGGCTGGCCGCGTTGCCGCCCCACGTGTAGGTGAGGACGCCGGAGACGCCGGTCACGGTGTCACCGCCGCGCAGGGTGTTCGTCGCCGAGAGCGGCTGGCCGCCGCGGCCGAAGACGATCGGGTCGGCATTCTGCGCCTGGTTGGCGTCGTCGAGGATGATCTTGCGGAGGTTGTTCTGCGCCTGGAGGGCGATGGCCGGGGCGCCGGGGGCGACGACATTGGTCGGCTGCTGGAGGCGGCCGCCCTGCGAGAGGGTGACCTGGCCGAAGCGCCCGAGCTGGAAGTGCTCGGTCACGAACAGCTCCTGCGGGAAGCGCACGAGCATGCCCTCGAAGGGCTCGAGGTCGTCGGGCGTCGAGCGCGGCAGCGTGACGTCGGTCGGGGTGACCGTGCCGGTCGTGCCGCAGCTGGCGATGCCGGTCGTCGAGGTGAGCTGGGTCTGGCCGTTGCTCTCGCCCGCCCCACCGGTCACCTGGACGACGTCGCCGACGGCGACGCGGTTGGCGTTGTCGGGCTCGAAGACGAAGACCGCGTCGGAGGTCGCGACGTCCCCGTCGCCGGCGTCCTGGAGGTAGAAGCCGCGCAGCGCCGGGGAGGCGCCCTCGTAGTCGCCGACGACGACACCCTGGACGGTGTGCTGGCCGGTGAGCCCGGTCGGGCCCGAGGTCTGGACGGAGCCGATCGTCTCGTCCGCGGTGGCGCACGGGGTCAGCGAGGTCACCGTGAGCGCGATCGAGCCGGACCCGGAGCGGGCCTGTGCGTCGGTCACGGTGAAGGGCAGGGACTTGGCGCCGGGGGTCGTCGCCGCCGCGACCGTGGCCGAGGCGGAGAAGACGCCGTCTCCGGGCGTCGCGTCGGGAGCGTTGCCGTCGTCGAGCAGCGCGGTCGTCGCCGAGCCGCCGATGGCGCTCAGGTCGGCGCTGACCGCGAGGCCGGTGCTCGTCGGGTTGGTGCCGGGGGTCGTGTCGACCGTGACGGTCGTCGTGCCGCCCTGGACGACCGAGGCCGGCGTGGCCGTGCCGGTGCCGGTCGGGTCGGTCGGCGTCCCGCCGGGGATGCCGTGCGGCGTGATCGACACGTCGTCGATCGCGAGTCCGTCGTCGGAGCCGGTGACGTTGACCGGCACCCAGCGGATGGCGATCGTCTGGCCGGCCGGGATCGAGAGAGCGCTGATCGTGCCGGAGACCGCCGTCCGGTTGGCGGCCGCATTCCCGTCGAGCGCGCCGATCGTCCCG
Source organism: uncultured Actinomycetota bacterium (assembly GCA_963752365.1). Taxonomy (GTDB): domain Bacteria; phylum Actinomycetota; class Actinomycetes; order Actinomycetales; family Dermatophilaceae; genus CAVVXY01. The sequence continues at coordinate 379,228 of CAVVXY010000005.1, read as the reverse complement.
CTGCTGACCTTGGAGAGGGCGTCGAGGGCGGGCACGGAGGTCCACGTCCCGGCCGTCAGGCTCGCCCCGGCGTCGACGCTCCACGAGAAGTTGGACTTGTCCGCGCCCACGGTCGTGCCGCCGTAGCGCCACTGCTCCGCCGTGAACGCGACGTCGAGGGACGTCAGCGTCCCTCCGGTGGCATTGGTTAAGCGTGCGCCGACCGTCGACTGGAGGGCGTTGCTGTCCAGAGAGCCCAGGGCGCGCTCCACGGAGCCCGCGGAGCCGAAGGAGTAGGTGTCACCCGTGGTCGAGGACCCGGTGCCCGCGGTGTACGTCGTGTTGCCCCCGGTCTCGACGAACGACCACCCGGCCGGCGTGTTCGCGGCCTCGGTGCCCGTGCCGCTCGGCGCGAGGAGGTCGAAGTCCTGGGTGTAGGCCGTGTCGAGCGCGCTCAGCGCCGCCGGCGGGTCGATGCTCGCCGAGGCGGGGGTCGCGCTCACGACGAGCCCGGCCGAGATGAGCGCGAATGCGGTGCCGGCGCACAGCGTGCGCCTGGCGGTTCGCGGTTTGGGCATGGGGAATCTCCTCGTTGACAGCCGATGGGTGCCCCTCGTCCAGCGAGACGGCTGGACGGAGGCTAGCCCACCCCGGGGAGACGGCACGCCGACAGCCGATGACCAATAGATGACGAAAGCGGAAGCCGTTCGTCGTGCGATTTCGACCGTTCGTCGCGGGCCCTGCACCCGGTTGCCGATGCGCTGCCTTCGCCCGGCGCGTCGGCCCGCGCGGGTGCGGCGCCGAGGTCCCGTCCGGGAGGACTCTGGTCGCGACAGGCAACGATGCCTGCCCCGTCCCCGGAGGTTGTCATGAGCACCGAAGTCGACCGCGACGGTCTGGACGACCCGTCCGTCGCCGTCCAGAACAGCGAGGAGTTCGCCGACCTCCGGCGACGCTTCCGCAAGTTCGTCTTCCCGATGACCGCGCTCTTCCTCGCGTGGTACTTCCTCTACGTCCTCCTCGCGGTCTTCGCGACAGGCTTCATGTCGACCAAGGTCATCGGCAACATCAACGTCGGTCTGATCTTCGGCCTACTCCAGTTCGTGTCGACCTTCACGATCACGATGCTCTACGTCCGCTGGGCCGACCGTGAGTTCGACCCGCGGGCCGAGGCCCTCGCCAAGCACATGGGGAGCCTCTCGTGACCGCATTCGTGACCGCCGGGACCAACGTCGGCAACCCGACCCTCAACATCGCGATCTTCGGCGTCTTCGTCCTCATCACCCTCGCGATCGTCATCCGGGTGTCCAAGACCAACAAGACCGCCACCGACTACTACGCCGGCGGCCGCGCCTTCTCCGGCCGGCAGAACGGCATCGCCATCGCCGGCGACTACCTGTCGGCCGCCTCGTTCCTCGGGATCGCCGGGGCCATCGCGATCAACGGCTACGACGGCTTTCTCTACTCGATCGGCTTCCTCGTCGCCTGGCTCGTGGCGCTGCTCCTCGTCGCGGAGCTGCTCCGCAACGTCGGCAAGTTCACGATGGCGGACGTGCTCTCGTTCCGGCTCCGGCAACGGCCGGTCCGGATGGCCGCGGCGATCTCGACGCTCGCCGTCAGCTTCTTCTACCTGCTCGCCCAGATGGCCGGCGCCGGCGGTCTCGTCGCGCTCCTGCTCGGCGTGAGCGACCCGTTCTGGCAGAAGGTCGTCGTCGCCGCCGTCGGTGTGCTCATGATCGTCTACGTCCTCGTCGGCGGCATGAAGGGCACGACCTACGTCCAGATGATCAAGGCGACGCTGCTCATCATCGGAGCCGGCCTCATGACCCTCTGGGTCCTCGGCAAGGCCGGGATCAACCTCTCCTCGCTCCTCGGCGACGCGGCGAAGGCCTCCGGCGCGGGCGACAAGATCCTCAACCCGGGCGCACAGTACGGCAAGACGACGACGACCCAGATCGACTTCATCAGTCTCTCGATGGCGCTCGTCCTCGGCACCGCCGGCCTCCCGCACGTCCTCATGCGCTTCTACACGGTGCCGTCGTCCAAGGAGGCCCGTCGCTCCGGCGTCTGGGCGATCTGGCTCATCGGCATCTTCTACCTGTTCACCCTCGTTCTCGGCTACGGCGCGGCCTGGCTCGTCGGGGCCAAGACGATCAACGCCGCACCCGGCAAGGCGAACTCGGCCGCCCCCCTGCTGGCCTACGAGCTCGGAGGTGAGATCTTCCTCGGGATCATCTCGGGTGTCGCCTTCGCGACGATCCTCGCGGTCGTGGCCGGACTGACGATCACGGCGAGCGCTTCGCTGTCCCACGACGTCTACAACTCGGTCGTGAAGAGAGGGACGGCGACGCCGGAGCAGGAGGTCAAGGTCGCCCGGATCACCGCGGTCGTCATCGGCATCGTCGCGATCATCGGTGGCATCTTCGCCCTCGGGCAGAACATCGCATTCCTCGTGGCCCTCGCCTTCGCGGTTGCCGCGAGCGCGAACCTGCCGACGATCCTCTACTCGCTCTTCTGGAAACGGTTCAACACTCGCGGAGCGGTGTGGTCGATCTACGGCGGGCTCGTCTCGGCGATCACGCTCATCGTCTTCAGCCCGGTCGTCTCCGGCAAGCCCAAGGTCGACGGCAAGAGCGCGTCGATGCTGCAGGACGTCGACTTCCACTGGTTCCCGCTCGACAACCCCGGCATCATCTCGATCCCGCTCGGCTTCTTCCTCGGCTGGCTCGGGACCGTGACGAGCAAGGAGTTCAATGCCGCGAAGTACGCGGAGATGGAGGTCCGGTCCCTGACCGGCCACGGCGCGGAGGGTGCGGTCTCGCACTGAGCCGAATGCCATGAGCACGCGGCCGCCGGGAGACCAGCTCTCCCGGCGGCCGCGTCGCGTCCGGGGTCGAACCTGCGCGAACCGCCGCGGGCGTGGGGTCGGACACGGTGGGTCGCGCACGTTCGACTGGACGTGAATGCGTCAAGCTCGGGGAGGCCTGTGCCGGTCAGTCGGAGCGGGCCCGGCGGCGGGCGACGGCGGCCCGGACGAGCCGCGCGAGGACGAGGACCGCGACGAGGACCGCCGCGACGACGAACCACGGCCGCGCGCCGGCGACCGCAGCACCCGCGACGGCCGCGCCGTGCGCCACGACGTGGTCCCACGCGGGACGGGCGACGCGACCGAGGGCGGCGAGGGAGTCGAGGCGACCGCCCCGGGAAGTCGTCGCCCAGCCGGCGACGAGCGCAACGGCGACGACCCGGCCGAGCAGCCAGACGGCGAGGACCTTGACGACGCCGAGGACGGTCGGGGCGACCCGCTCCCGCGTCGCCGTCCAGAACGGCAGGGCGAGCGCGACCGCGAGCAGCCAGCCGGCAGGGACGCTCGTCGGGCCGACGCCGACGACGAGCGCGAGGGCGCCGGCAGCGGCATTCGTCGACCGGGAGCCACGGGCCCCGACGACGAGTCCCAGGAGGCTTCCGGCAGCGAGCAGACCGGCGAGGACGGCGGTCTCGCCGGTGGTCCACGCGACGGTGCCCGCGGACACCGCGAAGCCCAGGGCCCCGAGGCCGGTGACGACGCCGAAGCGGACCCACGCCTCGCGGGCGAGCAGCCCGACGACCACGGCGGCCGCGAGCCCGCCGAGGAGCAGCTGCCAGCCGCGGGCCGGCAGGAGGGGCACGTGGGACCAGGGCGCCGTCCCGCGGAACCCGGCCGGCCACCAGAGCAGCGCCGCGGCGACCCCGAGCAGCCACGGGAGGGCGGCCGTCCCGGCCCGCCGCAGGCGGCGCCTGGCCCGCTCCGCGGAGTCCGCGCGGGGGCCGTCAAGGGTGGTCGATGTCGGCATGAAAGGACAACGACGTGCGCGGTCGCACGTCACGGCGCAACGCCGGTATCAGTGCCCGACGGCTCAACTCCTGTCCCGGTCAGGTCAACCGCGGGCGCCGCTCGCGCGTCGACAGGTCGTACATCCAGCAACGGAGGAAGCCATGTTCCACAAGCACATCCAACGCCGAGGTGTCATCCGGACCCTCGCCGCCGCCGCCGCCCTCGCCGTCGTCCCGACGGTCGCCGCGAGCGCCCCGGCCCAGGCCGCCTACTGCGGCATCACGTGGGGGTCCCTCGCCAAGGCGAGCTCGACGATGGTCCGCGGTCCGATCTTCAAGGTCCGCGCCGGCAGCCACACGTGCTACGACCGCCTCGTCGTCGACCTCCGCGGCACCGTCCGCCCGGGCTACGACGTCCGCTACGTGACCAACGTCTACACCGAGGGGCAGGGCGCGCTCGTGCCGCTCCGTGGCGGCGCCAAGCTGCAGATCGTCACGCGGGCACCGGCCTACAACTCGCTCGGACAGAGCACGTACAACCCGGCCAACAAGAAGGAGCTCGTCAACCTCACCGGCTACCGGACGTTCCGGCAGGCCGCGTGGGCCGGCTCCTTCGAGGGCCAGTCGACGATCGGGCTCGGCGTCCGCGCCCGGCTCCCGTTCCGGACGTGGACCTACACCGACGCCGCGGGCAGCCACCTCGTCATCGACGTCGCACACGCCTGGTGACGGGTCGCGACGCGCTCAGCGCGTCGCGACCGTGAGGCGCTCGCCCCACCGGGCGAGCGCCTCGCGCACGCCCGGCGACGCATCCTCCACCGTGAAGCCTGCCTCGAGGACCCCGAGGCCGAAGACGACCCAGCGGGCCGCCCCGGCGTCCATCCGCACCCGGCACCGGTCGTCGCCGACCGGCTCGACCCGACCGTAGCGGCCGATCCGGCGCTCGCACTCGGCCGCGTCGCGCTCGACGAGCGCGACGACCGAGTGCGCCTCCTCGCGGTCGCGTCCGGAGATCCCGGCACGGACGTACGCCGCGGCGTCGCCGCCGGGGACCTCCCGCGGCCGGAACATCGCCCGGGTCCCGAGCGGGCCCGTCAGCCGGTCGAGCCGGAACGACCTCCAGTCCTGCCGGTCGAGGTCGTAGGCGAGCAGGTACCACCGCGTCCCGATCGTGACGAGGCGGTGCGGTTCGACGTGCCGGGCCAGCTGTTCGCCGGCGGAGACGCCACCCCGCCCGGTGTAGCCGAAGCGCACCCGCTCGGCGTCCCTCGTCGCCTGCGCGAGGGTCGCGAGCACGGTCGCGTCGACCTCCGGTGCCTGCGCCCACGGGGAGTCGACGGTCACCGCGCGCAGCGCCTCCGCGCGCCGTCGAAGCCTCGCCGGGAGCACCTGGACGACCTTGGCGAGCGCGGACAGCGTCGCCTCGCCGAGCTGGCCGCTCGCGGAGGACCCGCCGAGCGCGACGACGAGCGCGATCGCCTCCTCCTCGTCCACGAGCAGCGGGGGCATCGTCGCGCCCGACCCCAGCTGGTAGCCCCCGTCGCTGCCGCGGCTCGACTGGACGGGATAGCCGAGCTCGCGCAGCCGCTCGACATCCCGCCGGAGTGTCCGCTCGCTCACGTCGAGTCGCCCGGCGAGCTCGCCGCCGGACCAGAAGCGGTGGGTCTGCAGGAGGGAGAGGAGCCGCAGGGTTCGTGAGCTCGTGTTGGCCATGCCGCAAGTCTGCCTTCGAATGCGGTCAGAAAGTGGCCGGAATGCTCCGTAGCGTCGATGACATCCCCGAACCACGGACCGACACGACAGGAGCACGACCGATGACCACGACCACCGCGGACGGAACCACCGTCCGCACCCGCGACCTCCCGACGGGGCGCGCCCGCACCATCGCCCTCATCAGCCTCTTCCTCGCCTCGGCGATGGAGCTCATCGACGTGACGATCGTCAACGTCGCCCTGCCGACGATCGAGGCGGGCCTGCACGCGACCTCGACCGAGCTCCAGTGGGTCATCGCGTCCTACCCGCTCGCCTTCGCCGTCGCGCTCATCTCCGGGAGCCGGCTCGGCGACCGGTTCGGGCGCAAGCGGCTGTTCGTCGGCGGCCTCGTCGCCTTCACGCTCATGTCCGCGGCGTGCGGCCTCGCGCCGAGCGCCATCGCGCTCATCGCCTTCCGCGCGCTCCAGGGACTCGGGGCGGCCGCGATGGTGCCGCAGGTCCTCTCGAGCCTCCAGGTGCTCTACGCACCGCACGAGCGGGGCAAGGCGCTCGGCGCCTTCACGGCCCTCGCGGGGATCTCGACGGTCATCGGTCCCGTCCTCGGGGCGCTGCTCACCGAGGCCGACCTCGGCGGCTCGGGGTGGCGCGCGATCTTCCTCGTCAACGTGCCCTTCGGCCTGCTGGCCCTCGTCGCCGCGGTCCGGTGGATCCCCGAGTCGCGCTCCGAGCGGCGTCCTGGTCTGGACCCGATGGCGGTCGCGGTGCTCGCCACCGGCCTGCTCGCGGTGCTGCTCCCGCTGACGCTCGGTCACGAGCTCGGCTGGCCCGCGTGGGGGTTCGCGCTCATGGCGGTCGGCGTCGGCATTCTCGTCCAGTTCGTGCGCGGACAGGTCCGGGTCACCCGTAGCGGCGGCGAGCCGCTCGTCAACGTCGAGCTCTACCGCGGCCGCGGGTTCGCGAGCGGGACGATCGTGCAGGTGCTTCTCTTCGGCGGGCTGTCCGCCTACTTCCTCGCCCAGACGATCTACCTCCAGGCCGGGCTCGGCTGGTCGGTGCTGCGGGCCGGGCTCATCGGCGTGCCGTTCGCCGTCGTCACCTCGGTCTGCGCGGGGCTCGGCGTGACGGTCCTCGCCCAGCGGATGGGACGGGACGTCGTCCGGCTCGGCGCGGTCGTCATGGCGACCGGCTGCCTCCTGCTCGCGTGGACCGTCTCCGGCGCCGACCACGCGACGAGCTGGTGGGCCTTCGTCCCCGGAGTCACGGTCGTCGGCGCCGGCTTCGGGCTCATGGTCGCCTCCATCGGGCTCTTCGCCCTCGCCGAGGTGCCGGTCGAGGACGCCGGCTCGGCGAGCGGGCTCTACAACACCTCGGGGCAGCTGGCCAACGCCGTCGGCATCGCCGCCATCGGCACGGTCTTCTTCACCGTCGTCGAGCGGACCGCCCCCGCCGCGCCCGACCACCTCTTCGGCCCGGCCTTCCAGGCGGTCCTCGCGATGGTCGTCGTCCTGCTCGCGGGCGCGTTCGTCGCCGCCCGGCGGCTCCCGGCGCAGGCCGCGGACCCCGCGTCCGCACCGCACTGAGCCACCCGACGTCGAGCTTGCGTGAACCGCCGTGCCGCTTCGAGCGGCGCGGCGGTTTGCGCACGTTCGACTGGAGGGGGTGCATTCGAAGGCTCGGTCCGGGTGGACCGATTCCTCGGTGCGCCCGACGGGCACCGGGCTCTACGGTGAGCGGGTGACCGACCAGCTCGCCGTCCTCGAGGGCTACTACGACGCAGCCCCGCGCCCGCACGCGCACACCGAGGAGGTCGGGCCGTTCACGCTCTTCCTCCGCGACGACCCCGCGTGGTGGCCCTACTACGGCCGGCCGAGGCTCGGGCTGACCGAGGCGGTCACGGCGGACGACGTCCGGGCACTGCTCGCCCGACAGGACGAGGTCGAGGTGCCGCAGACGATCGAGTGGGTCCACGAGACGACTCCGTCGCTGCTCGTCGCAGCCCGCGCGGCGGGTCTCGCGGTCGAGGAGTGCCCGCTCCTCGCCCTCTCCGAGCCGGACCTCCTCGAGCCGCCCGAGGGCATCGCCCTCGAGCTCATGGCCGCGGACTCCCACCACCTCGGCGAGATCGATGCCGCGGTCGGCGGCGCCTTCTCCGGCACCGACGACGTCGGCCCGGGCGACGGGACGCGCTCGGCGCAGGCCATCGAGCGCGGGCTCGCCTCCGTCGTCGGCGCCTTCGAGGTCCACGACCACGGACTCGGTGCCGCCGTCGGTGGCGGCACCCACAACCCGCGCGGGGCCGTGACCGAGATCGTCGGCATCGGCGTCCTCCCACGCGCCCGCCGCCGCGGCATCGGGGCGGCCGTCGCAAGCGCCCTCGCCGCGGACGCGGCCCGGCTCGGGATCGGGACCGTCTTCCTCAGCGCCCAGGACGACGCGGTCGCCCGGGTCTACGAGCGGGTCGGGTTCCGGCGGGTCGGGACCGCCTGCATCGTCGGCTGAGCGGCGGGTGCAGGTCGTGTGGCCGGCGTTACGGATTTGAGGCTTGCGCTGTGTTACCCGGCAGTAGCACACTGGTAAGCGAGCGCTTAGGGCGACGAGTGCCCTCGAGCCGACAGCCATGCACCGCAGCACGGGAGGTACCCCTCATGGGTCACTACAAGAGCAACCTGCGCGACCTCGAGTTCAACCTCTTCGAGGTCCTCGGCCGTCAGGACGTCCTCGGCCACGGCCCCTATGAGGACCTCGACGTCGACACCGCCCGCGAGATGCTCAAGGAGGTCAGCCGGCTCGCCGAGCACGAGCTCGCCGAGTCCTTCGTCGACGCCGACCGACACCCGCCCGTCTTCGACCCGGCGACGCACTCGGTGACGATGCCCGCGTCCTTCACCTCGTCCTTCAACGCCTACCGGGACAGCGGCTTCTGGAGCGTCGACGTCAACGCCGAGCTCGGCGGGACCGTCGCTCCCCCCTCGCTGCGCTGGGCGATGAACGAGATGGTGCTCGGCGCCAACCCGGCGATCGCGATGTTCGCCGCCTCCTATGCATTCGGCAAGCTCCTCCACCTGCTCGGCAACGACGAGCAGAAGAAGCTCGCCCAGTGGATCGTCGAGGGTGGCTGGCACTGCACGATGGTGCTCACCGAGCCCGACGCGGGCTCCGACGTCGGCGCGGGCCGCACCAAGGCCGTCGACAACGGCGACGGCACGTGGAACATCACCGGCGTCAAGCGGTTCATCACGAGCGCCGAGTCCGACATGGTCGACAACGTCGTCCACTTCGTCCTCGCCCGTCCCGAGGGCGCCGCCGCGGGCACCAAGGGCCTCTCCCTCTTCGTCGTCCCGAAGTTCCACGTCGACCTCGAGACCGGTGAGCTCGGCGAGCGCAACGGCGCCTACGTGACCAACCTCGAGAAGAAGATGGGCCTCAAGGTCTCCACGACCTGCGAGGTGACCTTCGGCGACAAGGAGCCGGCGGTCGGCACCCTCCTCGGCGACGTCCACGACGGCATCGCGCAGATGTTCCGCGTCATCGAGCACGCGCGGATGCTCGTCGGCACCAAGGCGATCGCGACCCTCTCCAGCGGCTACCTCAACGCGCTCGACTACGCCAAGCAGCGCGTCCAGGGCGCGGACCTCACCCAGCAGACCGACAAGAACGCCCCGCGCGTCACGATCACCCACCACCCCGACGTGCGCCGCAGCCTCATGCTCCAGAAGGCGTACGCCGAGGGCCTGCGCGCGCTCGTCCTCTACACCGCGACCTTCCAGGACGCCGTCGAGGCCGAGCAGCTCCGGACCGGGCGGGAGCAGCTCGAGGCCGGCAGCCCCGCCGAGGCCGCGAGCCGGGTCAACGACCTGCTCCTCCCGATCGTCAAGGGCCTGGGCTCCGAGCGGGCCTGGGTGCTCCTCGGCACCGAGTCGCTGCAGACCCTCGGCGGCTCCGGCTTCCTCCAGGAGTACCCGATCGAGCAGTACGTCCGCGACGCCAAGATCGACACCCTCTACGAGGGCACGACCGCGATCCAGGGGATGGACTTCTTCTTCCGCAAGATCATCAAGGACCAGGCGGCCTCGCTCGGCCACCTCGCGGCCCTCATGACCGAGTTCGCCAAGGACACCGGCGCCCAGGGCGGCTCGCTCGACCGTGAGCGCGAGCTGCTCGCCGAGGGCGTCGAGAACGTCCAGGGCATCCTCGGCTACATGGTCGGCGAGCTCATGAGGTCCGACCCGCGCGCGGCGGGCGGCGACGTCGCCAACCTCTACAAGGTCGGCCAGAACACGAGCCGCTTCCTCCTCGCCGCGGGCGACCTCGTCGTCGGCTGGCTCCTGCTCCGCCAGGCGGCCGTCGCGCAGGAGGCGCTCGACGCCGGCGCGACCGGCAAGGACGTCGACTTCTACACCGGCAAGGTCGCGGCGGCCAAGTTCTTCGCCCGGCAGGTCCTCCCGCGGCTCGCCGCCGAGCGGGTCGCGGCCGAGGGCACGGACAACGACCTCATGGACGTCCCCGAGTCCGCATTCTGAGGCGAATGCATTCCGCCAGCACTGCATGACGAAGGCGCCCGGTCGCGGACCGGGCGCCTTCGCCGTGGAGCCGCCCCCTCGAGCCGCTCCACGATCGGGGCCCCTCCCCCGACACCCGCAGTCTGGTGCGTCCTCGCGTCGGGCGTCGATGGGGAGGAGTCCCCGGTGGGCTCAGAGGCCGTCGCGGTCGACCCGGGTCTCGTCGACGCGGGTGCCGCTCGCGGGGTCGACCTGGCTGACGCTGCGCGTCTTGTAGCCGCTGCCGCCCCGCATGACGAGCGAGAGGATGACGGCGAGGGCGCCGCCGCCCATGAGGATGTAGCCGATCATCTTCAGGTCGACGCCGCTGACGCTGTCGCCGACCGCGAACGACAGGATCGCGCCGACGACGAGCAGGAAGATTCCGAGACCGATGTACATGGTGAGTACCTCCGTGTGCGTGGTGCCCGCGGGGCTGGGCGGGCTTCGACCGCCAAACTATCCGGCGCGGGCACGTCGACGGGGGTTGCGGCGCAGGGCAGTTCAGCGGGCCGCGCGCCGTGGTCAGCCGGCCGCGAGCGCGGTGATCGCCGGCCCGGCAGGTCCTCCGCGCAGCACCCAGTCGAGCAGTGACACGACCTCGCCCGTCATCGGGTGGACGAGCGCGGCTCGCGGCCGGGTCAGCTCCTCCGCCGCACACCAGTCCCCGGTCCCGAGGAGCATGGGGAATGCCGTGAGCACCTCCGCCATGACGCCCGCCCGGGCCCGCCGGTCGGACGAGAGCGGGTCGTCGCCGTCGTGGGGCACGTCGGCGAACCCGGGGGTCACGAGACGTCGCGCGACGACGGTGACGTCCGAGCGCGCCTCGCAGGGGACGGAGTCGATCGCCGCCGCGAGGGCGGTGCGCCGGCGCTCCTCGCGGTCGAGGTCCCCGACCTGGGCCCCTCCCTCTGCCGTCGGGAGGTCGAGGGCGCCGAGGCGGCGGTCGGCGAGGACGGGGAATGCCGCGCGCACGGACGCGACGAGCGCCGGGTCGATCTCGACGCGGAGGACCTCCTGCCCCGGACCAGCCTCGGCGAGCAGCTCCCCCGTGGGCGACACGACCTGCGAGTGCCCGCCCATCTCCGTGCCCGCGTGGGTACCGGCCGTGTTGCAGGCGACGAGGAAGCACTGGTTCTCGACGGCTCGGGCACGCCCGAGGAGGGACCAGTGCGCGACCCGCGGCGCGGGCCACGCCGCCGGGACGAGGAGGAGCTCCGCGCCGGCGTCGAGCTGGGCGCGGTAGAGCTCGGGGAAGCGCAGGTCGTAGCAGGTCGACAGGGCCGTGGGCACGCCCACGACGTCGACGACGACGATCTCCTCGCCGGCCTCCATGAGCTTGGGCTCCCCCGAGCCGAAGCCGAAGCGGTGGATCTTGCGGTAGGCCGCGACGAGGGCGCCGTCCGGACCGAAGAGGAGGGAGGTGTTCGCGAGCGTCCGCCCGTCGGGGCCCGGCTCGGGAAGTCGCTCGACGATCGAGCCGGCGTGCAGCGTCGCGCCGACCTCGCGGGCGAGGGCTGACATCGCCGTCGCGACGGGGCCGTCGAGCGGCTCGGCCCGCTCCTCCCACGTCCGGTACCCGAAGCCGGTCGGCGCCCAGAGCTCGGGCAGGACGATGAGGTCGGCGTCGGCATTCGCCCGCACGAGGTCGGAGGCGCGGCTGACGCGGTCGGCGACGGACTCCTCGTCGTCGTAGGCGAGCTGGACCAGGGCGAGCTTCACGGCACTCATCCTCTCGGGTGGCGGGTCTCACGGTCGGCCCGCACGCGGCGTGCGGCGAGCATCTCGTTGTAGGCGGCGAGCTCGGCGTCGCCGTCGCGGTCGGCCTGGCGGTCCTTGCGGACCGTCTCGGCGCGGTCCCGGGCGAACCACTGACGCGCGACGAGTACCGCGAGGATGACGGTCGGGAGCTCCCCGGTCCCCCAGGCGATCTCGCCGGCCCGCTGCTGGTCCCCCATGAGGTCGGGGAGCCACGGCAGGGCGATCCGCTGGAAGACGTCGGGCGCGAGGAGGGTCTGCTGCCCGGTGAGGATGACGCCGAAGAAGGCGTGGAAGGAGATCGTGACGAAGAGGACGACGAGGAGCATGAGCGGCGACCATCGCGGCGGGCCGGGGTCGGTGCCGATGAGGACCCAGGTGAACAGGTAGCCGGACAGGAGGAAGTGGGCGAGCATGAGCATGTGCCCGGTGTGGGTCGTGAGCGAGAGCTCGAAGGCCGGCGAGTAGTAGAAGAGCGCGAGGGAGACGAAGAAGAGGGCGGCGGCGACGACCGGGTTGGCGAGGACGCGCAGGGCCCGTGAGTGGACGACCTCGAGGACGACCTCGCGCGGCCCCCACGTCCGGTCGCGGCGGGCCGGCAGGGCGCGCAGGGCCAAGGTGATCGGCGCGGCCGGGACGAGGAGGAGCGGGACGAACATCGCGACGACCATGTGCATGGCCATGTGGGTCGAGAAGGTCACCCGCCCCCAGATCGCGGGCGCCCCGCACGTCGCCCAGGTCCAGAGCAGCCAGCCGGCGATCCACGTCGCCGATCGCCACACCGGCCAGGCGTCGCCGCGTGCGCGCAGGCGGCGCACCCCGGCGAGGTAGACGCCGACCGCCACGACACCGACCGCGAGGAGCAGCCAGTCGAACCGCCACGCCGTCACCCAGTCGGCCCAGCGCATCGGCCCCGGGTCGGGGTAGCCGGACAGCTCGAGGACGATCGACGGCGACGCCGTGTCCTGCGCCGGCGGTGCGCTCCGCCCGAGCGCCGCCCCGATGCCGGCCGCCGCGCCGAGGAGGACGAGCTCGCCGACGACGAGCCGGGAGAATGCGTTCTGGTCGCCCGCGTCGGCCCGGAGCCGCCCGATCATCGTCCGGCGCTGGCGCAGCCCGGCGAGGCCGAGGGCGCCGAGGATGGCGACCTTGGCGAGGAGGGTCAGGCCGTAGGCGGTGCCGAGGTCGGTCCAGGAGTCGAGGGCGAGCGTGGCCTGGATGAGGCCGGAGACGGCGATGGCGGCGAAGCACCAGCCCGCGACCGTCGAGAACCGTTCGACGACCGGCGGGAGGTCGCCGCCCGCGACCCGGCGCAGGACGACGACCGCGATGAGGCCACCGAGCCAGAGCGTCGCGGCGAGGACGTGGACGGCGATCGAGTTGACGGCATTCTCGTGGTCGCCGGAGCCGGCGGCGTGGCCGTTGAGCCCGAGGATCGCGACGGCGGCGAGGGCGACGGCGAGGGCCCACGCGAGCATCGCCCGGCGGCGGGAGATCGCGAGCAGGAGGAGGACGAGCGCGACGAGACCGGCGTGGATGTCGAGGACGCGAGTGATCTCGACCGACCAGGCGAAGGTGAGGAGCTGGTCGAGGAAGCCCGGGCCGAACAGCGGCACACCGGCGATGTCGGCGAAGGTGACGACGACGACGCAGACCGCGACCCCGAGCCAGAGGGCCGCGGCGCGCACGGCGAGCCGGACGGCGACGTCCCGACGGTTGGTCGAGCGGCGCTCCGGGACGAGGAACGCCGCGACGCCGAGGAGCCCGACGGTCGCCGCCGCGAGGATGGTCCGGGCGACCGTGAGGACGGGGAGCCCCCAGCGGACGACGGCGCCCGGGTCCGCGAGCGCGGAGGCGGTCGCATAGCCGAGCACCGGTCCGAGGACGAGGAGGGCGAGGACTCCGGCGGCGGCCGGCGTCCCGACACCGAGGCCCCATGCCGGCCCGCGGCCGGCGGGCGACGGCGGCGCGGGTCCGGGCGAGGTCACCCTGACAGCGTAGGTGGGCCTGCGCCTACCCTCGGAGGATGCCCCTGCATCCCGCTGCCCCCTCCGACGCGCCCGGTCTCCTCGAGGCCTACGGCCAGAGCATGCAGGCGCTCATCGACCTCGGGTCGACCCTCCGCGAGCAGGAGTGGGGGCTGCCGACCCAGTGCCCGGGGTGGACCGTCCAGGACGTCCTCGCGCACGTCGCGGGTCTCGAGGGCTGGCTCGCCGGCGACGACGTCCCGGTTGTGGAGGTGCCGGACCTTCCGCACGTCGACAACGCCGTCGACCGCTTCATCGAGGGCTTCGTCGTCGCGCGACGCTCCCGGTCGGGTGAGGAGGTCGTCGAGGAGCTGACCGACATCCTCGCCCGGCGCCGGGCCGACCTCTACGCCTCCGTCGAGGACGCCGACACCGTCATCCGGGGGTCGTTCGGGCCGGCCGCTGCGAGCGATGTCCTCGCCACCCGGATCCTCGACGTCTGGACCCACGAGCAGGACGTGCGACACGCGATCGGCCGGCCCGGCAACCTCGACTCCGCGGGCGCGGCCGTGACGGTCCACCGGTTCGAGCTGGGCCTGCCCAGGACCGTCGCGCGCACCGCCCGGGTGGAGCCCGGCCACGCCGTCGTCCTCGACCTGACCGGACCGGTCGTCGGGCGGATGGGCGTCCGGGTCGAGGAGGGGGAGGACGGCCGGTCGCGCGGCATCCCGCTCTTCTCCGGGGAGAGCAGCGACGTCGAGGTCGAGAGGACGACGATCACCCTCTCGACCGATGCGTTCGCCCGCCGTGCCGCCGGCCGCGGCGGTGTCGACGACGTCCCGTGGACCGTGACCTCCGGCTCCGAGGACATCGCCCGGCGGGTCATGACGGCCCTGCCGATGACTCCCTGACGCGCATCGCGCCCGGAGTCATCGTATGGTTGCAGTCGGCAAGCATCTACTTCCGGGAGACCATGTGCCCGTTCGTGAGTCCGACCTCGGTCATCAGGTGATCCGGGTGACCAAGCTGCTCCAGGTCGCCCGGGCGCGGGCCGGCATCGTGGAGAACGGCGTCGAGCCGCCGACCTACGGCATCCTCTTCACCCTCGAGCGCGGACCCCTGCGCCTCTCCGACCTCTCGACCTGCGTCCACACCGAGATCTCGACGATCAGCCGCCAGGTCAGCTCACTGGCCGGGGCCGGGCTCCTCGAGAAGATCCCGGACCCCGATGACGGGCGGGCCCAGCTCATCCGGGTCACCGATGCAGGCCGGGATACCATGCGCCGGCTGCGCGACCGGCGCGACGACTGGCTCGCCGACCTGCTCGGCGACTGGGACCCTGACGACATCCGCACGCTCGCCCGACTCCTCCGCCGCCTCAACGACCAGGTGGAGGCCTCCTTCGACGCCAAGGACGACACCCTCGATGAGTGAGCCCACCCCGGTGACGGCGACGGCCGGCGCGACCCCGCATTCGGACGACGGACGCCTCTCGCACGGCCAGATCGTCACGATCCTGACCGGGCTCATGATGGGGATGTTCCTCGCGGCCCTCGACCAGACGATCGTCGCGACGGCCATCAGGACGATCGCCGACGACCTCAAGGGCCTGGACCAGCAGGCGTGGGCGACGACGGCCTACCTCATCACGAGCACGATCGTCACGCCGCTCTACGGCAAGCTCTCGGACATCTACGGCCGCAAGAAGTTCTTCATCGCCGCGATCACGATCTTCATCATCGGGTCGGCGCTGTGCACCTTCGCGACGTCCATGCTCCAGCTCGCCTTCTTCCGCGCGGTCCAGGGCGTCGGCGCCGGCGGCCTCTTCTCGCTCGCCCTGGCCATCATCGGCGACATCGTCCCGCCCCGCGAGCGCGCGAAGTACCAGGGCTACTTCCTCGCCGTCTTCGGCACCTCGAGCGTCCTCGGCCCCGTCCTCGGCGGGTTCCTCGCCGGGCAGGACCAGCTCCTCGGGCTCCACGGGTGGCAGTGGGTCTTCCTCGTCAACGTGCCGATCGGCATCGCCGCGCTCGTCGTCGTCTCCCGCACCCTCCAGCTCAAGCACACCCGCCTCGATCACAGGATCGACTGGTGGGGCGCGGCGGCCCTCTCCGTCGGGCTGGTCCCGCTCCTCATCGTCGCCGAGCAGGGCCGGGAGTGGGGCTGGGGGTCCGGTCGCGCGCTCGTCGCCTACGCGATCGGCGCCGTCGGGCTGCTCACGTTCCTCCTCATCGAGCGCTCCATGGGCGACGAGGCCCTCCTGCCGCTCCACCTCTTCCGCAACAAGACGATCGGCACCGCCTCGGCGCTCTCGGTCGTCCTCGGCATGGGACTCTTCGGCGGCATCGCCTGCCTCCCGCTCTACCTCCAGATCGTCAAGGGCTCCTCACCGACCCAGGCCGGCCTCCAGCTCCTCCCCCTCACCCTCGGCATCATGAGCGGCTCGATCATCTCGGGCCAGACGATCAGCCGGACCGGGCGCTACCGGCGCTTCATCCGGACCGGCGGTGGGCTGCTCACCGCCGGGCTGCTCCTCTTCCACTTCATCCACTTCGACACCCCGCTGTGGCAGGTCATGATCGTCATGGTGATCTTCGGCCTGGGGATGGGCTTCATGATGCAGCCGCTCATGCTCGCCGTGCAGAACTCCGCCGCCCGCAAGGACATGGGCGTCGCGACGTCGTCGGCGACCTTCACCCGCCAGATCGGCGGCACGCTCGGGACCGCGGTCTTCCTCTCGATCCTCTTCTCCAGCGTGCCCGCCCGGATCGCGGATGCCTTCGCCTCCCTCACCGGCCCCGGCTCGGACTTCACCAAGGCCGCGCAGGACCCGGCCGTCCTCGCGAACCCGCAGAACGCCGCCTTCCTCAAGGAGATGGCGGCCTCGCGCTCCTCGGGCGGGGGGGCCGGCGGGTCGCTCCTCCAGGACTCCTCGATCCTCGGGCACATCGACCCGCGGCTCGCCAAGCCCGTCCTCGTCGGGTTCTCCGACGCCTTGGACCTCGTCTTCCTCTGCGGAGCCGCCGTCATGCTCGTCGGCTGGGCCGTCGCCTTCCTTCTCCCCCACGTCGAGCTCGCGGGAGGCAAGCCGGGCGAGAATGCGTCCCCCGCGGCGGCCATGCACTGACGGCCCTGCGGACTCGGGTCAGAGCGCGAGGTGGAGCCGCAGCGCGGCATCGAGTGCCGCCGCCTCCGGACCGGAGACGCGCCCGACGACCTCGCCGACCCGATCGACCGACACCGCCCGCACCTGCTCCGCCTGCGCCTTGGAGTCGACACGAAGACCGCTGGTCGCAGTCACCAGCAGCACCTGGAAGGGCAGCACGCGTTCGACGTTGCTCGTGACCGGCACGACGGTCACGACGCCCCGCCCGAGCCGTTGGGCGGCAGCATTCGCCCGGTCGTTGCTCACGATGACGGCCGGTCGCTTCGTGTTCGCCTCGCTCCCACGCACCGGGTCGAGGTCGACGACCCGGATCTCACCTCGACGCATGCGCGATCCCGTCGCCTGCGGTCGGGTCCCACAGCTCGTCGTCGTCGGACCCCGCCCACTCCTCGAAGGCGGCGGCGTACTGGGATTCGAGCGCGGACAGGCGCAGGGCCTGAATCGCCCGACGAACTGCGGCCGAGCGAGACTCCAGACCGGCCTCGGCCACGAGCCGGTCAAGGGTGGCAACGTCCTCCTCGGGAAGGCTGACACTGAGCTTCATACCGCGAATGCTACTTCAGTCGGAAGATCCGTGCTACCCGGCGGGACCGGACCGGTCCGCGCGGACCAACGTCCGCCGCCCGCCGAGGACGAGGAGCACGGCGACGGCGCCCGCGACGACCGGCACCGCATACGCCTCGTGCGGGCCGAGGTGCTCGGCCGCCCAGCCGCCGACCGCGGTGCCGAGCGAGATGCCGACGAGGATGCCGGTGACGACGACGGCGAGGCCCTCGGTCACGAGCGCGGGCGGCAGGATCCGCTGGGTCAGCGTCATCGCCGTGATGAGCATCGGCGCGGTCGCCGACCCCGCGACGAGCATGACGAGCGCGAGCCCCCAGAGGTCGTGGACGAACAGCACCGGCACCTCGAGGAGGAACATGCCGAATGCCGTGTACGCCAGCCGCCGGGTCAGCCCCGAGGTGAACTGCCGCGTCCCGTAGAGGAGCCCGGCGACCATCGAGCCGAGGGCGAAGAGCGCGAGGATGACCGAGGAGAAGGACTTGCGACCTGCCTCGTCGGCGACCGCGACGGCCGCGACCTCGTTGGACCCGAAGATGACCCCGGTCATCGTGAGGACCACGGCGAGCAGCCCGAGGCCGGGACGGCGCAGGGCCACCCCGTGGGGCCGCTCGTCGTGGGGGATGACGGGCGGTTCGGTCGTGCGGGAGGCGAGGACGACGAGCGTGCCGACGGCGAAGAGGACGGTCGCTCCGAGCAGCCCCGCCTCGGGGAAGAGCAGCGTCGCGAGCATGACCGCGAGGACCGGCCCGAGGACGAACCCGGCCTCGTCGGCGACCTGCTCGAACGACATCGCCGTGTGCAGCCGCTCCGGCTCCTCACGCAGGAGGTAGGCCCATCGGGCCCGCGTGAGCGGCCCCATCTCGGGCAGGAACGCGCTCGCGCCGTAGGTGACGAAGAGGGTCCAGGTCGGCGCACCGAGGAGCGAGCACGCGACGCAGACGGCGCCCATCGCGCTCGACCAGAAGACGAACGGCATCGCGACGCGCCGCTGACCGTGCTGGTCGATGAGTCGCCCGATGAGCGGGCCGGCGACGGCGAGGACGAGGAGGCCGACGGCGGAGACCGCACCGGCGAGGCCGTAGGAGTCGCGTCGGGTGCTCACCATGACGATGACGGCGACGCCGAACATCGCGCCGCCGACCCGGGCCAGGAAGGCGCCGAGGACGAACGGCCGGATCCCTGGGATCGTCAGGAGCGAGCGGTAGGGCGAAAGCACAGCTCCCCATCCTCCGTACCGGGACGGCTGCGCGTCACGTCGCTCAGCCGACCTGAGTGCCGACGATCGCGCCGATGGCGTACGTCACCGCCATGGCCGCAAGTCCACCGAGGACGTTGCGCGTGATGGGGACTCCCGGCCGGGCCCCGCCGATGCGCGAGCTGACCAGCCCGGTCAGGCCCAGGGCGGCCGCCGCCGCCAGGACGGTGCCCCAGACTCGAATGCCGTGCGACAGCAGGAGGATCGTGAGCAGCGGAAGGAGAGCGCCGACGGTGAAGGCGGCCATCGAGGCCCAGGCAGCCCGCCACGGGTTCGCGAGGTCGACGGTGTCGATGCCGAGCTCGGCCTCGGCGTGGGCGCGCAGGGGGTCGTGCGCGGTCAGGGCGACGGCGACCGCGCGGGCGAGCTCGTCGTCCAGCCCCTTGCCCGCGTAGATCGCGGTCAGCTCCTCGAGCTCCTCCTCCGGCTGCTCCCTGAGCTCACGGCGCTCCTTGGCGAGCAGGGCCGACTCGGTGTCGCGCTGGGTCGAGACGGAGATGTACTCCCCGGCCGCCATCGACAAGGCGCCCGCGCCGAGACCCGCGAGGCCGGCCGTCGCGATGGCCGCGGTGCTCGCCCCGGCAGCCGCGACGCCGATGACGAGGCCGGAGGTCGAGACGATCCCGTCGTTGGCCCCGAGGACGCCGGCGCGCAACCAGCTGAGCCGACCCGCGATCCCGCCCGAGTGGGCCTCGCCCTCGTGCTGGGTCGCGTCGCCGCCCGGGCTCTCGACTGTCACGACGTGCAGGCTATCCGTGACCGGCGGCACCCGCGTCGGCGCCTCCGCCCTGACCGCGCCCGCCGAAGCGGACTCCTTCCTCCGATGCGGTTAACCTGTCCGGGCCCGCCGTCCGAGGTTCGGCCGGGCTCACCAGGAGGGGTCCTCACATGCACGTCCACCACCAGCTTCCCCGCGCCCGCGCCCGCTTCGCGTTCGTCGCGACGTTCTTGGTCGGGCTCGTGACCGCCGCGGGTGTCACCGCGTCCGGCGCTGCGGCGGTCGAACCCGTCGCGTCGACCGCGGCCGCGTCGACCGGGCCCTACCGTCCGCTCTCGCCCGCGCGCGTCCTGGACACACGGGTCGACTCCACCCGACTGGCCGCGAACCAGGACCGACGCATCCGTGTCGCCGGCGTCGTCGGCATTCCCAGCGACGGCGTGCGAGCCGTCGCCCTCAACCTCACCGCGATCGCGCCGGAGCGCCCGGGCTACCTGACGCTTGACTCCCGGGGCACCAACCAGCCGCGCGGGACCTCGACGGTCAACTTCGGCCGCGCAACCGTCGCCAACTCCGTCATCACCGGGCTCGACGCCAACGGCTACGTCTACGTGAGGAGCACGTCCGACGTCGACGTCGCCATCGACGTCATGGGCTGGTACGGCACCGAGTCGACGACGACCCACCCGGTCGCCCCCGTCCGCCTCCTCGACACGCGGTCCGGGATCGGTGCCGCCCGAGGACCCGTCGTCTCCGGCGGGTTCGTCGACCTCCAGGTCACCGGCCGCGGTGGCCTGCCCGCGACCGGTGTCTCGACCGTCGTCCTCAACCTCACGAGCACCGGCGCGACCGGCGTCGGCTACGCGACCGCCTACCCCTCGGGAGACTCGCGGCCGGAGGCGAGCAGCCTCAACTACACCTCGGCCACGACGGCCGGCGCCGTCTTCGCCCAGGTGGCGGCCAACGGACGCGTCCGCATCGCCGTGAGCCGGAGCACCCAGCTCGTCGCGGACGTCACCGCCTGGTACGGCGACGGCACGGACCTCACCACGTCCTCGCCGGTCCGCGTCCTCGACACCCGGAGCGGCGTCGGCGCCCCCAAGGGCCGTGTGGTCGGCGGCACCGAGGTCGAGTTCGCCGTGGCGGGCCGGGCCACCGCGCCCTCCGAGATCCAGGCGGCCGTCCTCACCGTGACCGCGGTCGGGGCGTCCGGGGCGGGCTACGTCACGGCCTACGGCAAGGGCAACAGCCGGCCGACCACGTCGGCGGTGAACTTCGAGGCCGGCGTCAACCGCGCCAACACCGTCATCGTCCCGATCAACGAGACCTTCCCGGCAGTGCTCTACGCCTCGGCCCAGACCGATCTCGTCGTCGACCTCGTCGGCTACGTGCAGGGCCCGTCCAACCGCTACGGCTATGCCCAGGCGGCAGCCATCGGTGACACGAATGCGTGCTTCGTCGCCGAGGTCGGCAACCTCACCTGCGCAGGGACCAACGCGAGCGGCCAGCTCGACGCGCCGTGGGCACCGGCCCGCAGCCTGACCCGCGTCTCGACCCGCCTCGCCGACGTGGTCGACGTCGACGTCACCCCGGCCAACCCGTCCGGCTTCACGACCAGCCCCGCGAACACCCACATGTGCGCGGTCGACCGGGCCGGGAAGGTCTACTGCTCGGGGGCGAACGCCTCCGGTCAGCTCGGCACGGACTCCCCGCTCGTCGTCGCCAACGGGCAGCGCCTGCCCGTCGCCGGCCTCCCGGTCGCCGCCGATGTCGCGGTCGGCGTCGGCTTCAGCTGCGCGGCGACGACGACCGGCGAGGTCTGGTGCTGGGGCTCGAACTCCCTGGGCCAGCTCGGGGACGGGACGACGACGTCCTCGACGGCTCCGGTCCGTGTCCCGGGGCTGACGGGGGCGGTCTCGGTCGTCGCCGGTCCGACGAATGCCTGTGCCCGCACCTCCGCAGACGAGCTCTGGTGCTGGGGTGGCAATGCGCGCGGCGTCCTCGGCACGGGTGACGACACCCCCACCCCGGGAGCCGTCCGGGTCCCGATCGAGGGCTCGGTCTACCGGGCCGACGTCGGCCCGTCCCACGCCTGCGCGACGCTCGCGCCCGGCGCCTCCGTCGTGTGCTGGGGCGACGTGCACGCCATCGGCCCGTTCTTCGGCAACGGACCGACGACGAGCCGGATCGTGCCGCCGACGAGGCTCGACACGAGCGGCTTCTACGTGGCGGTCGGCGCGGATCACACCTGTGTCTGGGGCAGCGCGGTGACCTGCTTCGGCTGGGACGGCGGGCAGCTCGGCACCGGCTCGGTCACCCCCGCGTTCCGTGGCTTCACCGACGTGCACACGATCTGGCCGAGCCCCGTCCGCAGCGTCCTCGCCGACGACCGGGCCATGTGCGTCCTCAGCACCCTCGGTGAGGCCCGGTGCGCCGACGGTCGCGTCTCCGGGCGGCTCGGGACCGGAGGGTACGGGCCGACTCGTCAGCCCACCGACGTCCTCGGGTTCTTCCGCTAGTCAGCGAGCCGAGCCGACGCCGAGCAGGGCGGCGAGCCCGAGGGCGCTGCGCGGGTCGTAGGCCGCGCGCCACAGGCCACCGTGCGCCGCGGCATTCGCCTCGTCCTGCCACGGGTGGTCGTGCCGCGGGGTCCCGTGCTGGAGGTCGTGGACGAGCAGCGCCGCGAGCAGGGTGTTGGCCGTGCCGGGCTCGAAGACGGTGACGCCGAAGCGGTGCGCGCCGCCGTAGGCGGCTGCGAGGGCGCGGTTCTTGACGACGCTGCGCGTCCGGGTCGGCGGCGCGACGTGGAAGGACACCGGCACCCCGGCAGCCGTCGCCTCGGTCGCGCGCCACCTCTGGAGACGCTTGGCGAGGAGGTAGTTCGGGCCCTGCTGGAGGACGACCGAGTCGTTGATCCCGGGGTCCTCGCCGGGCACGTAGTTGCGGCGGAGGAGGCGACCACCGGAGAGGGTCCTCAACGGCACGCGGAGCAGCTTGCTGGTGCGGCGCTCCGCGTAGGCCTGCGCCGACTGCGCCACCGCCTCGCCGGGGACCGCGAAGACGTCGGTCGGCGTCGCGAGGAAGGCCAGGGTGGTCGGCCCATCGCGGTGCGCGCGGACGTGCTCGGACAGCGCATCGACGGCGGCCGCGACCCGGACGTTCGTCGCGCCGTCCGCATAGACGTAGTTGCCGACGACGAGGTCACCGGGCAGGTCCCGGAGCCAGGCGGCGGCGGCCGGCAGGTCGGCGATGACGTCGATCCCGGCGCGGCCCGCGACATCGTCCGCGCCACTCCGGACGGGCATGAGCACGGTCCCGGCGCTGTCACTCGCCTCACGAAGCAGCCGGTCCCACAACGGTTTTCGCGGCAGGTCGACCGCCGCGACGGTCGCTCCCCAGCGGAGCAGCGAGCGGTACGGCCCCATCTCCGCGCCCGCGCCGACGACGGCGACCGTCCGACCGCGGAGGTCGAGCCACTCGGGATGGTCGACGACCCGTCCGATCGCCTCGGCGAACGACGGCTCGACGACTCCCCCGGACACCCAGCCGTCGAGGAGTCGGCGAATGCCGTCACCGGCCAGCCGCTCCCCTCCGAAGGGGACCGTCAGCTCGCGCTCGGGCTCGGCATTCCCGACGAGCTCCTCGGTGCCCGGCGGGTCGGCCCCCGTCGAAGTCGTCGCCTCGGAGAGCGCGACCTCGGCACCGTCCGCGCCCTGGTAGCGCAGGCGAGAGGTGAGGGAGGCGAGGCCGTCGGACGCGATCGTGCGGGCCGCGTCCGGCGACACGAGCCCGGCCTCGACGAGCCGCCGGAAGTGCGGCAGGTAGCCGGTCCGCCAGTTCGTCTCCCGCTCCGCGGCCGCCGCGCCGACCGGGTCGACCGACCGGAGGGCGTCGGCGACGACCGCCCGCCCGGTCGCGGCGGTCGAGCGTCGTCCGTCGACCTCGGGGAAGACGACTCCGGCGTCCTCCACGTCAGCCCCAGACGAGCCCGCGGCTCGGGTCCTCGAGGATCCGCGCCACGTCGGCGAGGTACTTGGAGCCGAGCTCGCCGTCGACGAGCCGGTGGTCGAAGGACATCCCGAGCTGGGTGACCCAGCGCGGCTCGATCGTCTCGGTGCCATCGGAGGCGGTGACGACCCACGGCATTCGCCGGACCGCGCCGAACGCGACGATCGCCGCCTCGCCCGGGTTGAGGATCGGCGTGCCCGTGTCGACGCCGAAGACGCCGACGTTGGTGATCGTGATCGTCCCGCCGCTCATGTCCGCCGGCTGCGTCCGACCCTCGCGGGCGGTCGCCGTCAGCGCACCGATCGCGGCCGCAAGGTCGCGCATGGGGAGCAGGTCCGCGTCCTTGACGTTGGGGACCATGAGCCCGCGCGGGGTCGCCGCGGCGATGCCGAGGTTGACATAGCCCTTGCGGACGATCTCCTGCGCCGCCTCGTCCCAGCTGACGTTGATGTCCGGGTGCCGGCGGACCGCGACGCACATCGCCTTGGCGAGCACGAGCAGCGGCGTCACCTTGACGTCCTTGAACTCCCGGTCCTTCTTGAGCCGCTCGACGAGCTCCATCGTCGCGGAGACGTCGACGGTCACCCACTCGGTGACGTGCGGAGCGGTGAATGCCGAGTCGACCATCGCCTGCGCGGTGACCTTGCGGACCCCCTTGATCGGGACCCGCTCCTCCCCCCGCTGGGCGAATGCCCCCGGCCCAGCAGAGACGACGGTCCCACCGGAGGACGCGGGTGCAGCCGACAGAGTCGCGGTCGCCCCACCGGCAGCGAATGCCTCGACGTCCGCGCGCGTGACGACGCCCCCGTCGCCGGTCGCCGGCACCGACGCGAGGTCGATGCCCAGGTC
This sequence comes from uncultured Actinomycetota bacterium, assembly GCA_963752365.1. Taxonomy (GTDB): domain Bacteria; phylum Actinomycetota; class Actinomycetes; order Actinomycetales; family Dermatophilaceae; genus CAVVXY01. The sequence continues at coordinate 354,900 of CAVVXY010000005.1, read as the reverse complement.
CTTGGCGAGCTTGCGGACCGGCGGCTTGGCCAAGGCCTTGCCCGAGGGAGTGGCGAGAGACACCGAGGACTCCGGCGATGCTGCGGCCGGGCTGGTCGGGTCTGGCGGGAGCGGCCGAGTCCGCGCAGCGGGCGAGGCTGCGGATGGTTGTCCGGCCGCAGCATTGCCGGTGGCCGAGGCGACGGAGGCCGACCCCGCCTTGCGCGGACGACGAACGGCCTCCGTCTGCTTGACCCCGTAGCCGACGAGGACGGCCGTGCGACCGGTCGACGTGACGCCGCCGATCTTGCCCTCCTCGATGGTCTCGGGCTCCGCACCGATCCCGTCGTGGGTCCACTCGATGACCTCGCCGTCCTCCTCCGAGGCGACGGGCGCCGGAGCGGCCGGGGCCGTGGCGTCCGCATTCTCATCGGTCTGGATCGCGATGATCGGGGTGCCGACGGCGACCTCGGTGCCCTCCTCGACGAGGAGCGCCTCGACGCGGCCCGCAAAGGGCACGGGCAGCTCGACGAGCGACTTGGCGGTCTCCACCTCGACGACGATGTCGTTGACCTTGACCGTGTCGCCGACCTTGACCCGCCAGCTGACGACCTCGGCCTCGGTCAGGCCCTCACCGGGGTCGGGGAGCTTGAACTCCTTGATGCTCATGGTGGCTCCTGACGTCAGTAGGCGAGCGAGCGGTCGACGGCGTCGAGGACGCGGTCGAGGTCGGGGAGGAACTCCTCCTCGAGCTTGCTCGGCGGGTAGGGCACGTTGTAGCCGCCGACCCGCAGGACGGGGGCTTCGAGGGAGTGGAAGCAATCCTGCTGGATCCGGGCCGCGATCTCGCCGCCCAGCCCGCCGAAGGTCGGCGCCTCGTGGACGACGATGGCGCGGCCGGTCTTGCGGACGGAGTCGGTGAGGACGGGCAGGTCGAGCGGCGACAGGGAGCGCAGGTCGACGACCTCGAGGCTCTTGCCCTCGGCCTCGGCGGCCTCGGCGGCCTGGAGGCAGGTCTTGACCATCGGCCCGTAGGCGAGCAGCGTGACGTCGCTGCCCTCGCGGGCGACGGCCGCCTCGTAGAGGCCGCGCGACGGGCCGCTCTCGTCGACCTCGCCCTTGTCCCAGTAGCGGCGCTTGGGCTCGTAGAAGATGACCGGGTCGTCGGTCCGGATCGCCTGCTGGATCATCCAGTGCGCGTCGTTGGGGTTGGAGCAGGCGACGACCCGCAGGCCCGCGGTGTGCGTGAAGTAGGCCTCGTTGGACTCGCTGTGGTGCTCGACCGCGCCGATGCCACCGCCGACGGGAATGCGGATGACGAGCGGCATCCTGACCGTCGACAGCGAGCGGGCGCGGAGCTTGGCGACCTGGCTGACGATGTGGTCGAAGGCCGGGTAGACGAAGCCGTCGAACTGGATCTCGATGACCGGCCGGTAGCCGCGCAGGGCCATCCCGATCGCCGTCGCGACGATGCCCGCCTCGGCGAGCGGGCTGTCCATGACGCGGTCCTCGCCGAAGTCCTTCTGGAGGCCCTCGGTCACGCGGAAGACGCCGCCGAGCTTGCCGATGTCCTCGCCGCAGAGGATGACCTTGGGGTCGGCCTCCATCGCCTTGCGCAGGCCGTTGGTGATCGCCTTGGCGATCGTCGTGCTCGCCATCAGTGCGCTCCCTCGAAGCTCGCGTGGTAGGCCTCGAACTCCGCCTTCTCGGCGGCGACGAGCGGGTGCTCCTCCACGTAGACGTGGTCGAACATCGCGGACCACTCGGGGTCGGGCATCGACAGGCAGCCCTCGCGCACGCGCACGGCGAGCGCGTCGGCCTCGGCCTCGACGGTGTCGAAGAAGGCCGCGTCGGCCTTGCCCTCGTGCGCCAGCCACGTCTTGAAGCGGGCGATCGGGTCGCGGAGCTTCCACACCTCGACCTCGGCGGAGACGCGGTACTTCGTCGGGTCGTCCGACGTCGTGTGGGCGCCCATCCGGTAGGTGAAGGCCTCGACGAGCATCGGCCCCTGACCGTCGCGGGCGTGGTCGAGCGCCTGCTTGGTCACGGCGTAGACCGCCAGGACGTCATTGCCGTCGACCCGGACGCCCGGGAACCCGAAGCCGCCGGCGCGCTGGTAGATCGGGATGCGGGTCTGCCGCTCGTTGGGCTCGGAGATCGCCCACTGGTTGTTCTGGCAGAAGAAGACGACCGGGCTGTTGTGGACTCCGGCGAAGCCGAAGGCCTCGCTCACGTCACCCTGCGAGGTCGCGCCGTCGCCGAAGAAGCTGATCGCGGCCGCGTCCCGGTCGGGGTCGCCGGTGCCGACGTCGCCGTCCTTCTGGATCCCCATCGCGTAGCCGGTCGCGTGGAGGGCCTGCGCGCCGATGACGATCGTGTAGAGGTGGAAGTTCTTGTCGAAGGGGTCCCACCCGCCGTGGTTGACGCCGCGGAAGAGCCCGAGGAGGTTGAGCGGGTCGACCCCGCGGCACCAGGCGACGCCGTGCTCGCGGTAGGACGGGAAGGCGAAGTCCTGGGGCCGCATCGCGCGGCCGGCGCCGACCTGGGCGGCCTCCTGGCCGAGGAGGGAGGCCCAGATGCCGAGCTCGCCCTGCCGCTGGAGGGCGGTCGCCTCGGAGTCGACGCGGCGAATGAGGACGAGGTCGCGGTAGAAGCCGCGCAGCTGGTCGTCGGTCAGCTCGTCGACGATCGGGTCGAGGAGGGAGGAGGGGACGCGCTGCCCCTCGGGCGTGAGGACCTGGAGCATGTCCGGTCCACCGTCGCCGACCTCCCGGCGAGGCGCGGTCAGCGCCTCGAGGGTGCTCGCAGCATCGGGTGCTGCGACAACGTTGTCGCTCACGAAGGGCACTCCTTCTCCGACGTCCGGGTCGCGGACGACGGCTCGGGCCACCGACGGCGGGATCGCATCACCCGGGGTCGTGGCGTGGTGCGGACCACCGCAGGGGTGACGCGGTGCTCACAGGGTCTGGCGCCGCCCAACCTACCGTCCCGTCCCGGTGGGCGACGAACCGCCGCCTGCCGACGTACCGTGGGGGAATGCGCCGGCACTCCGCATTCGTCCTCGTCGCCGTCGCCGTGTCCCTCACGGCGTGTGGCGGGGCGGGGTCGGGCGCCGGATCGGACGGCTCGACCACGCCGGCGACCACGGCGAGCACGACCCCGCCCCCGCCGACGTACCCGGACGACCCGAGCGTCACGACGGGTCCGGACCGGTCGCGGCGCGTCACGGCCACCGGCACGGTCGGCGTGGCCGACGTCGAGGGGGGCTGCCTGACGATGACGATCCTCGGCCAGGGCTACCAGCTCATCGGCGAGGTGGCCGGGCTGCGGGAGGGCGCGGAGGTGACGGTGACCGGCTACGCCGACCCGACGATCGCGACGACCTGCCAGGTCGGTCCCGCATTCGTCGTCCTGTCCTCGACGCCTGCCTGACTCGCCCGAGACGCCCGAAGGCCCCGCGGGAGTGGATCCCGCGGGGCCTTCGGCGTGCTGCCGGCTCGGTCAGGAGCCGGCGACGAGGACCGTTCCGGTCGCGATCGTCGCGCCGTCAGCGGTCGCCCGCATCTGACCCGAGATCTGCCGGCCCGCGGCGGGCGCCATGAGCGCCTGGATCGCACCGGTGACCGTCGTCGACGTCCCGCTCGCCAGGAGCGACCGACGGGGCGCTGGTGATGTTGAGCGACCCGAGGGCGGGCGAGTAGAACGCGTCGAGGTAGTCGTACTGCGTCGACCCGGACGGGACCGAGTAGCCGTCGACCTCCACGGTGTAGGTGCCCGCCGCGGGGTTCGCGATGGTCACCGCCTCCTCGGAGTCGCCGTCGGCGCTCTGCGCGACCAGGGCACCGGTGGGGCCGTAGACGTACAGGTCGAGGTCGGCGCCGAGGTCCGAGGTGCGGCCGATCTTGGCCGTGAACGACGTCGCACCGGCCGGGACCGCCACCTCGAAGTCCTGGACCGTCCGCGTCGGCGATCGTCTTGCGCTCGGCCAGCGCGCTGCCCAGCGGGCCGCCCTTCGGCTGGAGCGCGATCGCGGCGAGGTCGTTGCGGACCGTCCACGCTCACCGGGGTCGCCGTACCTGCGGACCCGGTGCACCGTCTGCGTCTCCGGCGTGACGGTCACGCCCCGGAGCTCAGCGGTCAGACGGAACTAGTTCGCCGAGGGTCGGCGTGGTGCGCCGGGCCTCGACGACGATCTCCCAGACACCCGGGACGGGCGCCGTGTACGTCCGGACGTTCGGGTTGCACGAGGCGGGGTTGCTGAAGTTGGTGAAGCACTCCAGCGACGAGGTCGACTCGATCGGGACACCGTAGGGGTGGTTGGCGATGAAGCGGACCTGGCCGCCCGCCGCGACGCCGCTCAGCTTGACGGTGAGCGCGTCCGTGCCGGCCGGCACGTTGACGAAGTAGCTCGTGAACCGGTTGCGCTCGACGCTGCTCGGCCTTCTGGAGCTTGTACGCCGGCGCCGGGCCGGCGTCTCCGACACGACGACCGCCGCCATGACCCGGAGGTCCTGGAGGGAGGTCGACGGGTCGTCGAGGACCATGAAGGCCGAGTGCTGGCCGACGACGTTCGGTCTTGGCGATGACGTTGACCTTGACCGGGACGTTGAGCGGGAGGTGACCGACTGCCCGGACGTGAAGGTGCCGTCGTTACCGACCCACGCTGATGTTGTGCTCACGGCTCCGGCCGCGCCCTGAGGTGCGGGTCATCGCCACCTTGTACGTGTTGGCGCTGCGCCCTTGGCCTGGCCGCCCTGGCCCTGCGGCGCAGCGGTTGTAGATGCCCGTCCCGCGGTTCGGGACCTTGAGGAAGGCCGAGATCGGCGTGCAGACCGGGGCGTCGACCGTGTAGCCGTCGATCGTCGGGTTCTCCGCGAGCTTGGCCCATGCGCCGATGACGTCGAACTGACCCGTGCCCTGGCCGACCACGGGGACGCCCGGGATCTGCTTGGCCGAGGAGTAGACCGACTCACGGAGCTGCTGGGCGGTGACGGACTTGTGGCTCGCCTTGGCGGCCGAGAGGAGGAGCGCGGTCGCGCCCGCCGCCTGCGGGGAGGCCATCGACGTGCCGTTGAACATCGCGTAGCCAGCCGGGCAGCGTGTAGCCGGTCTCGGCGACGTCGGGCTGCTTGAGCCAGAGCGGGACCGAGGAGACCGCGGAGCCGGGGGCGGAGACGTTCGGCTTGAAGCCGCCGTCCTCACGCGGGCCGCGCGAGGAGTAGTTGTGCAGGTTGAGCGGCGAGCTCACGACTCGGCGCCGTAGTTGGACAGCCAGGTGGCCTTGGTGACCGAGGAGGCGACCGACATGACGTTCGGTGGCGACGGACGGGTCGCCGATCGTGTTGATGCCCGCGCCGCTGTTGCCCGCCGAGATGACGAGCTGCACGTCGAGCTGACGTTGATGATCGCGTCGTAGAGGTCGGACACGCGCGTTGTTGGCGTCGTTGAGGGCCGGGAGGCCACCGATCGACATGTTGATGACGTCGACGCCCGCGGTTGAGCGCGAGGTCGATCATGCCGTCGGTCAGCGCGGCCGCGGTGCAGCCACCACCCCACGTGCAGGCGCGGCTGCTGACGATCTTGGCGCCGGGAGCCTGACCGTCCATCGTGCCGCCGAAGAGCGAGTGCCCGGCGGCGATGCCGGCGACGTGCGAGGCGTGCGCGTCCTCGGTGATGCCGATGTTGACGAAGTCAGCCGTCGCGGGCAGCGACGGGTCGCCGTACGGCGCGAGGGAGACGTCCTCGCGGTACTCGACGACGAAGGGCATGCAGTGCTTGGTCCCGGCGGCGTCGACGTCGCAGGTGCCGAAGTGGCCGACCTGGTGGTCGACGCCGTAGGGCGCCATCTTCTCGCCCGCCTCGAAGACGAGGTTCTGGTTGCTGTCGACCCAGATGTCGTGGTTGACCGGGTTGTAGAGGACACCGAAGCGGTCCGAGGTGTCACCGTCGCGGTTGACGTCGCCGCCCGGCTCGCTCGCCGCCGTGATCGACTCGCTGAAGCGGTTGATCTTGTAGGCCGTGGTCGCGTTCGGGAGGGTGTAGACCGTGCTCGTGCCCGGGTACGCCGCCGTGGCGCCCTGGACGGTGTTGAGCATGAGGCGCCACGTCGCGTCGCCTTCGGTGACCGGGTCGGTCGCCGTCACCCAGTCGGTGATCTTGCGCTCGCCGGTGCTCGTCGTCTGCAGGGCCGGGTGGTCGAGGTCGACGCCGGAGTCCATGATGCCGATCGTGATGCCGCGCCCGTCCCACGTCGGGTGGGCATTCTTGAAGCTGACCGAGCCGATGTCCTGCGGTCGGCATGTACGGGTTGGCGTCCGGCCGTCCTCTGCACCGGGCGCGCGCTGTGGCGGCGGCCGCAGCCGAGCGCGCCTTGACCGCGCCCTCTCCGCGCCGACGCTTGCACCTCGGGCATCTGGATGACCTCGTCGAGGTCGATCGCGCGGACGCCGGCGAGGTCGCCGACCTTCGTCGCCTTCGCCGTCGGCACGGCGGCGAGGACGTAGCCGAGCTTGTCGGCGCTGTTGATGACGTAGCCGCCGAGCGCCTTGACGCCGGCGACGGTCGCCTTCGTCTGGCCCGCTGCGTGGAGATGATCATCTTGACGCGCTGCTGCTTGCCGGTCACCGCCTTGGCGAGCAGCTCACGGTCGTGCTGACCGAACTTGTCCTTGCTCTTGCTCTTCTTGAGCTTGCCCTGCTGCGCGTTCGCAGTCGGCGCCTTGACGCCCGGGCTCCGGTCGCCGGGGTCGGCACTGGCGACATTCGCCATGCCCCCGACGACCACGGTCGCAGCAAGCGCAGCGGCGAAGCCGCGCCCCCCAGCCTTTGTGATCCTCACGAAATTCGTCCTCCATCACAGGGAAGCGGGGTCGTTCGCACCCCGCTGGCCCGCCGGGAAGGTGTACGGACACCGGGCGGGCCGGGTCAGTCTGGCCGAGATCGAGGGAAAATCAAGGGCTGGGGATGAAGAAAGTCACGAAACGCCGCCGACACACGGAAAGAAATCTCGCGCTACACCCAGAAGGCGGTCGTTGGCCTCCGTCTCCGCGATCGTCACGCGCACCCCGTCCTCGCCGTAGGGTCGGACGACGAGACCCGCCGCCTCGCAGGCCGCCGCGAAGTCCGCGGTCCGCGCGCCCGAGCGGGAACCAGACGAAGTTCGCCTGGGTCTCCGGCAGCTCCCAGCCCTGCACCCGGAGCGCGGCGAGGACCCGCTCGCGCTCGGCGACGAGGCCCTGGACGCGCACCTCGAGCTCGTCGAATGCGTCGAGGCTCGCGACCGCCGCCGCCTGGGCCAGCGAGTTGACGCCGAACGGCACCGCGGTCTTGCGGAGGGCCTCGGCGACCGGCGGGTGCGCGACCGCGTAGCCGACCCGCAGGCCCGCGAGCCCGTAGGCCTTGGAGAAGGTGCGCAGGACGATGACGTTGGGGTGCTCGCGCCACAGCTGCAGCGCATTCGGCGCCTCGTCGTCGGTGACGAACTCGAGGTAGGCCTCGTCGATGACGACGACGATCTGGTCCGGGACGCGGTCGAGGAATGCCGCGAGCTCCCGGTGCGTGACGACCGGACCGGTCGGGTTGTTGGGGGTGCAGACGAGGATGACGCGGGTCCGGTCGGTGACCGCCGCCGCCATCGCGTCGAGCCGGTGCCGGGCGTGCTCGTCGAGCCCGACCATGATCGGCTTGGCCCCCGCCAGGGCCGTGACGATCGGGTAGGCCTCGAAGGAGCGCCACGCGAAGATCACCTCGTCGCCCTCGTCGCACGCCGCCTGCACGATCTGGCCGAGGACGCCGACGCTGCCCGTGCCCGTCGCGATGTTGTCGACCCCGACGCCGAGCGCCGACGCGAGCCGCTCGCTCAGCGCGGTGACGGCCATGTCGGGGTAGCGGTTGATGCTCTCGGCGCCGGTGCGGATGACGTCGAGGACGCTCGGGAGCGGCGGGTAGGGGTTCTCGTTGCTCGAGACCTTGTAGGTCCGCACGCCCTCACGGTCGGGCGCCGGCCGGCCGGCCTTGTAGGCGGGCAGGGAGCCGAGCACCTCGCGGAGGCGGACCGGCACGTCAGCCATCGGGGCGCGTCAGTCCTTCTCGGGGAGGATGACCGACAGCATCCACGACACGAGCGTGATGATGACGGCCGCGAAGACCGCGTCCCAGAAGAAGTGCTGGATCGTGAAGGACAGGCCGAGCGCGTCGGAGATCCACTCGGTGATCTGGAGCATGAACGCGTTGACGATGAACGTGAACAGCCCGAGGGTCAGGACGATCGCCGGGAAGGACAGCAGCTTGGCGATCGGCTTGATGACGGCGTTGACGACCCCGAAGAGGAGTGCGACGAGGACGATCGTCACGACCTTGGAGGTCCACGTCGTCCCCGTCTCCGCGAGGTTGACGCCGGACACGACGAGGGCCGCGACCCAGAGGGCGACGGCGTTGACCGCGACCTTGATGACGAAGTTCATGCCTCGATCCTGCCACCTGACGGGCGGTCAGCGGTGCCCCGACCCCCGCTCCGGCCATCCGGTCCGAACCTGGAGGCCGGCGCCGGGGTGCGCGGGAACGGCGCCAAGGGCCCGCAGGGCGGCAACACGGTTCGTGACGCCCAGCTTGCGGTAGGCGTGCTCGAGGTGCTTGCGGACGGTGCACGGCTCCACGCACAGGACGCCGGCGATCTCGGCATTCGACATCCCCTCGGCGACGTGCCGAAGGACCCGACGCTCCGCGCGTGTGAGCGTCGTCGGGGCGACCGCCCACGAGCGCTGCCTGAGCAACCGTTCCAGGGCCGGGGTCAGCAGCGCGAAGAGGGCGCGGTCCCGCTCCAGGAAGCGGCGCCGCGACCGCGCGATCGTCAGCCGGGTGGCCTCGCCGTTCGACGTCGCCACCGCGAGCACCATGACGTCGTCCCGCGCTCCGGCCGGCCAGTGCTGCCCCACCGACACCGACCCCACGACCAGTCCCGCTCCGTCGCGCTGCTCGATCGCGGCGCCGTCGCAGTCGAGGAGCCGGACGAGGTGCCGGAGGACCCCCTCGGCGGGCAACCTGAGGCCCGGAACGGGTTCGGACGCGAGCACCGCACGCATCGCAGCCTGCTCGCCCTCCAGTAGCAGGAGATGGGTCATTGGCATCTCCCTCCAGAGCGCGACATGACCGTCACCGCCGCCCGAGTCTCCTCGCCACCCGCGGCGGAGTCCATAGTCATTCCGGACCGGCCCGCCGACGTCGCCGCGGCCATCACGCCGCCTCCAGGATTCGCCGAAAAGCGAATGCCCCCGACTCCTCCGTGGGCCACGTTTGGGGAGGGGGCCGTCGAAGGGGAACCCATGTCCACACGTCGTCGGGTCGCGGTGACCGCCGCAGCCCTCCTTGCTCCCGTCCTGGGAATGCCGCTCGCCGCCCCCGCGGCCTCTGCCCCGGGCTCGCTCGGGAGCCAGATCGCGGTCGCCTGGCAGCGGGCCGCGGTCCGCACGGTCTACACCGAGGGCGCGACCGGTGTGCCCGTCGGCACCCTCTACCTCGCCTTCACCTCGCTCGCCGTGCATGACGCGGCGACCAAAGCCCAAAGAAAGGGCGCGCAGGCGGCCGCCGCCGCCGTGGCCCAGGCCGCGCACGACGTCCTCTACGAGTACTTCACCGCCCCCGCGACGCGGGCCCACCTCGACGCGGACCTCGCGACGAGCCTGGCGATGGTGCCGGACGGCACGAAGGAGGACGTCGGCGTCGCGATCGGTGCGGCGGCCGCGGATGCGATGATCGCCTCCCGCGTCGGGGACGGGCGCGGAGAAGCCGGCCACGTCTACAGCAAGCCGGCTGCACCCGGGGTCTGGCAACCGCCCGCGACGGGCATGGCCTTCCCGTGGCTCGGCTTCGTCAAGGCTGTCGTCGACATCGAGCCTGTGGCGCTCGACGGGCCCGACGCGCTGACGAGCGCCGACTACACCAAGGACTACAACGAGGTCCTCGAGTACGGCTCGACGGACTCCACCAAGCGCAGTCCCGAGCAGACGGCGATCTCCCAGTTCATGGGGTTGTTCAACCAGATCGTCGCCGACCGGAACGCGCTGTGCGACGTGCTCGAGGACGAGCCGATGGGCCTGCTGCCGACGACGCGGATGTTCGCGCGGATGGACGCCGCGATCGCGACGACGATGATCCGGACCTGGCGGCTCAAGTTCGACGTCGGCTTCTGGCGGCCCAACCAGGCCGTCTTCCTCGCCGAGACCGACGGCAACCCGGCCACCACCCGGCGCGACGGGTGGGTGTCGCTCATCGCGACGCCTGCGTACTCGGACTACACGACGGGTCACGGTGCCTTCACCGCGCCCTTCGCGCAGGTCGTCCGTCGGACCCTCGGGGACGACACGGCGCTCGTCCTCAATGCGGGAGGTCTCCAGCGCAGCTACGCCACGCTGACCGCCCTCGAGTACGACGCCCTCAACGCGCGGATCTGGGGCGGGCTCCACTTCCGCGACGCCATGGAGGACGGCTACCACCTCGGCCACGAGACGGCGGACCGGGTCATCGCCGCGATCCACTGACACCCGGGACCCGCACCGCCGGTGGGCCCACCGGCGGTGCGCGTGCTCAGACGTGCCGGCGGCTCGTGATGACCCGGAACCGGCTGGCGACGTACGCGGCGTCGGTGTAGGCGGCGTTCGCCGCGGGGTTGGCACCGGTGCCGTGGAAGTCGCTGAAGGCGGCCGTCTGGTTGACGAAGACCTGGCCGGTCAGGTTCTCCGACAGGGCCACTCCCCCGTCGGCCGCGGCGTCGCGTGCGGCGTCGAGGACCCGCTCGCGGGTCGAGTAGACCGCGGCGGTCATGGCGCCGTGCTCGGCGACGGTGTCGGCGAGCTGGGCGAGCGACTGGTCGGTGCCCGAGGTCCCGATGAGGAAGGCCACCGGCCCGAAGCATTCCTGCGTGTAGACGTCCTCGCGGGACACGTCGACGGCGACCAGGCCGGGGGCCCGGACGACGGCGTCGGCGAATGCGGGGTGCCGCACCTCGCGCGACTCCCGGACGACCCGCCCACCGGCCTCCTCGGCCAGCGAGGCGAGCCCCGCGGCATTCGCCCGGACGCCGTCGTTGACCGTCGCCCCGAGCAGCTCGACGGCCTTGGCGTCGTCCCCGGTCAGCCGGTCGAGCGCGCCGCTCAGCCGCGAGCCGAACTCCTCGTAGGACAGGTGCCCCTCGTCGGTGTCGATGCCGTCGCGGGGGACGTAGAGGTTCTGCGGGGTCGTGCACATCTGGCCCGAGTAGAGGGTGAGCGAGAAGGCGAGGTTGCCGAGCATCCCGCGCAGGTCGTCGGTCGAGTCGACGACGATCGAGTTGATCCCGGCCTTCTCGGTGTAGACGAGCTTGCCGGCGCCGCCGGCCTCCCGCTCGAGCCACTCGCCGAAGGTCGGGCCGCCGGTGTAGTCGATGATCGCGACCTCGGGGCGGAGCGCGAGCTCGGCGCCGAGCCGTCCGTCGTCGCCGTCGGGCGCGAGCTGGACGAGTGCCGGGTCGAAGCCGGCGGCGGTGAGGACCTCCCGGGCGATCGCGACGGTGATCGCGAGCGGCAGGATCGCCCGCGGGTGCGGCTTGACGACGACCGGGTTGCCCGTGACGAGCGAGGCGAAGATGCCCGGGTAGGCGTTCCAGGTCGGGAAGGTGTTGCAGCCGATGACGAGCGCGACGCCGCGCGGGACGATCCGGTAGTCCTTGCGCATCCGCAGCGGAGCGTCCCGGCCCGGCTTCTCCCAGAGGACGGAGGAGGGGATCCGCTCCTGCTCGACGTAGCCCGCGACGACCGCCTCGAGCGCGCGGTCCTGCGCGTGCGGCCCACCCGCCTGGAACGACATGACGTACGGCTGACCGCTCGTGTGCATGACGGCGTTCGCGATCTCGAAGGACCGCTTGTTGACCCGGTCGACGACCTCGACGAGCACGGCGGCGCGCGCGAGGGCACCGGCATCGCGCCAGGCGGGGATCGCGGCGCGGGCGGCGTCGAGCGCCGCGTCGACGTCGAGGACGGGGTAGGCGACGCCGAGGCGGGGCCCGTAGGGGGACACCTCGTCGCCGACGCTCGCGCCCGACGTGGGCTGGTCCGCCAGGGCGGCGAATGCCGTGCCGAGCAGTGCCTCGTAGGCGGCCACCCCGACCTCGGCGGCCCCCTCGCCGTAGACCCGTGGGCTCGGCGACTCGGGGTACCGCGAGTAGTAGGTGCGCCCCGCGAGGGCCGCCGCGGCCTCCTCGAGCACCTGCTGGTGGCGAGCGACGAGGGTGCGGACGGGCTCTTGGGTGCTGGTCGGGGTCGCCGACGTCGGTGCGGTGGTCACGCGGTCATCGTAGGCAGGTTGCGACGGGGGGCTCCTCCCCGGATTCTCGGTCTCGCCGGCTTCCCGGCTGCCGCCCCCGTACCCTGAAACCATGGCCGGTCGTCACGCGGACAGCGAGCCGCGTTCAGCATTCCCCCTCATCGCCCTGATCGTGGGGGTCCTCGTCGTCGCGCTCGCCGCCCTCGGCATCCGCGCGGTGTTCGCCAAGGACGCGCCCGCCGCGGCCCCCCGGACGACCGCGACACGGACGACCGGCTGCACCACCCCCACCGAGCTGCAGGTCCTCGCCGCCCCCGAGGTCGTCCGTGCCGTCGAGGCCGCCGGTGCCGAGCTCGCCCCCGCGGGCTGCATCCGGCTGTCGGTGACCGGCTCCGCGGGCACCGACGCCCTCTCGACGATCACCGCGGGCGCAGCCGACCTCTGGGTTCCGGACTCGACGACGTGGGTCGACCAGCTGAGCCAGAAGGCCCGCGCGGAGTGGACGGTCGGCCGGAGCGTCGCCTCGAGCCCGGTCGGCGTCGGCCTCAGCTCGACCTCGCCGAAGCGTCCGGCGTCGTGGCGCGACCTCTTCTACGGCAGCACGCAGTTCACCGTCGCCAACCCCGACACCGACGCCACGAGCCGGCTCGCCATCCACACCGCGATGGGCGAGGGGCCGACGACGCTCAACGTCAACACGGGCTCGCGCCTCATCTTCATGTCCCGCTTCGCCGCCCCGTCGACGGCCGCACTCCTCGCGACGTACGACAAGGCGCCGGCCGCGGCGACCGGCTTCCCGGTCTCCGAGCGCGCCGTCGTCGCCCACAACGCGCAGCACCCGGACTCTCCGGTCAGCCTGCGGATCCCCCGCGCCGGGACGATGAGCCTGGACTACCCCGTCATCCACCACACCGGGATCGCGGACAGCGTGGTCGCGGCGATCGAGGAGGCACTCGCCGGCGCCAAGGCGCAGAAGGCGATCGGCGACGCCGGCCTCCGCCTCCCCGACGGCTCCGCCGGCCCGGCCTTGCCCGAGGGGACGCCCTCGGGGGTCAAGACCCTCGAGGTCGCCCCGGCGGCCAAACGCGCCGAGTACCTGGCCCAGTGGGACGTGCTCCGGACCGACATGCGGATGCTCGCCCTCATCGACGTGTCCGGCTCGATGAACCACGCGAGCGAGCGCGCCGGGCTGACCCGCTGGCGGGTCCTCTCCGGCGCGTCGGACCGCGCCCTGCAGATCCTCCCGGCCGGCAGCGTCGTCGGGGCCCGCGTCTTCTCCTCGCGCATGCGGGGCACCCTGGACTGGCGCGAGCTGGCCCCCCTCCGCCGCCTCGACACGAGTGTCGGCGGGATCGACCAGCGCGAGGTGCTCCGCCGGGCGCTCGCGGCGACCAAGCCCAACCCGGTCGGCGACACCGGCCTCTACGACTCGGTCCTCGCGGCATTCCGCAGCGTGTCGTCGTCGTGGAGCGCGGGCTACGTCAACTCCGTCGTCGTCATGACCGACGGCGTCAACGACGACCCGACCGGCGGCATCGGCCTCCCCGCGCTCCTCGCGACGCTCAAGAAGGAGTACCGACCGGCCAAGCCGGTCCGCATCGTGACGATCGGCATGGGCGAGGCGGACACCCGCGCGCTCCAGCTGATCGCCAAGGCCACCGGTGCGACGTCGCACGTCGCCAACACCCCCGAGGACATCGAGACGGTCCTCGTCAAGGCCCTCCTCGCCCGCCCGCTGCCCGTCGACCGGTAACCCCTGGCGGGGCCGAATCAGGCCCCGAGCTCGCTGCGCTCGCGCCTCCTCGCTGTCCGACGACAAGGCTCCTGCGTCGCCCTTCGTCGGTCAGTCCGGATATCCGCCGGGGTTGGCGCTCTGCCAGCGCCACGTGTCGGCGCACATGTCCTCGATCGTCCGCTTCGTGCGCCAGCCGAGCTCGGCATTCGCCCGCGTCGGGTCCGCCCAGTAGGCGGCCAGGTCGCCGGCGCGCCGCGGCCCGATCTCGTAGGGGATCTCGCGCCCGCTCGCCTCGGCGAAGGCGTGGATGACCTCGAGGACGGACGTGCCGACGCCGCTGCCGAGGTTCCACGCCCGGACCCCCGGCTCGCCCCCGGCGATCCGGTGCAGCGCGGCGACGTGGCCGGCAGCGAGGTCCTCCACGTGGATGTAGTCGCGCTCGCACGTGCCGTCAGCGGTGGGGTAGTCGTCGCCGAAGACGACGAGCTTGTCCCGCGTGCCGACGGCGACCTGGGCGATGAACGGCATGAGGTTGTTGGGAATGCCCTGCGGGTCCTCCCCGATCGTCCCCGACGGGTGCGCCCCGACGGGGTTGAAGTAGCGGAGCAGCGCGACCCGGAGCGTCGGGTCCGCGTGGCCGACATCGGTGAGGATGTGCTCGATGACCACCTTGGTCCGGCCGTAGGGGCTGGACGCGGACAGCGGCTCGTAGTCCTCCTGGTAGGGCACCGGGGCCCGGTCGCCGTAGACCGTCGCCGAGGAGGAGAAGACGAGCTTGTCGACCCCGTGCCGGCGCATCGCCGCGAGGAGCGAGAACGTCGAGACGACGTTGTTCTCGTAGTACTCCAGCGGCTTGGCGACGCTCTCGCCGACGGCCTTGAGCCCGGCGAAGTGGATGACGGCGTCGATGTCCTGCTCGGCGAACACCCGCTCGGTCTTGTCGCGGTCGGTCAGGTCGATGCCGCTGAGCGGGAGGTCGGTCCCGGCGAGGGCCTCGAGGCGCGCCATGACCGTCGGCTTGCTGTTGGAGAAGTCGTCGACGACGACGACGTCATGACCGGCGGCGACGAGCTGGACGACCGTGTGGGAGCCGATGTACCCGGCACCGCCGGAGACGAGGACGCGCATGCGCCTCAGCCTAGGGGCGCGGGGGCGGGCGGTCGAGGGCCGCGGACGCGGGCTCAGGGCTCCGGCTGCGGCCGGTCGATCTGCCGGGACCGCCCGCGGAAGAGGGCGATGACGCGGCCGCCGACCTCGCGGGTGACGACGACGTCGCTGATCCCGCTCCGGCCGCTCTGGAGCACGTTGCGGGCCTCCGCGACGAGCACGTCCCCCTCCTTGGCCGCCGCGAGGAAGGAGATGTCGGCACCGGCCGCGACCGTCGTCCGGCCACCGGAGTTGCACGCGAGGGCGAATGCGGAGTCGGCGAGGAGGAAGACGTAGCCGCCGTGGCAGATGCCGTGGCCGTTGACCATGGCCGTCGTGACCGGCATCCGCGCCGTCGCCACCCCCTCCTCGAGGTCGACGAGCTCGATCCCGAGCGACCGGGAGGCGCTGTCGTCCTCCCACATCCGGCGGACGAAGGCGAGGTCGGTCATCCCCTCACCCTGCCAGTCGGTTGCGTCCGCGTGGAACGCCCTTATGGGGGCGTTTCACGCGGACGCAAGCCCCGGGCTCGGCCGGTAACGCCCTCCGGGGTGGAGCGCGTCGAGCTCGAGCAGCCGCTCGCGGACGACGTCGAAGCCGATCTCGCGGCCCCAGTCGATCGGCCCGCGGGGGTAGTTCGTGCCGAGCCGCATGGCGAGGTCGACGTCGTCGGCGCTCGCCTCGCCGCGCCCGACGAGGTCGACCGCCTCGTTGACGAGCATGGCCAGGGTCCGGGCGACGACGTCGCGCTCGAGGTCCGGCAGGTCCGGTGCGCCGTCGGGGTGCAGCCCTGCCGACGTCGGTTCGACGAGGTCCGCGCTGCGGTCGGCGACCACCTCGTCCCGCGCGCCGTAGGCATAGACCCCGATGCCGCTCTTGCGGCCGAGCTGTCCTCGTGCGACGAGCCCGCGCTGGAGGTCGGTCGGCTCGTAGCGCAGGTCGCGGCCGGTCTGCTCCCACACGCTCGTCCCGACCGCGAGGTTGACGTCCTGGCCGATGAGGTCGGTCAGCTCGAGCGGCCCCATCCGGAAGCCCGCGGCGCGCAGCGCCGCGTCGAGCTCGGTCGCCGTCGCGAGGCCGGCCGCGAGCATCCGCTGGGCCTCGCCGTAGAAGGGCCGGGCGACCCGGTTGACGATGAAGCCGGGCGTCGAGGTGCACCGGACCGTCGTCTTGCCCCAGGCCGTCGCGAGGGCGTCCGCCTCCGACACGGTCGCCTCGCTCGTCGTGTCGCCGTGGACGACCTCGACGAGCCGCATTCGCGTCGGCGGGTTGAAGAAGTGCATCCCGACGAGCCGCTCGGGGTGCCGCATGGGGGCCGCGATCGAGGGGATGTCGAGGGAGGAGGTGTTCGTCGCGTAGAGCGCGGCGGGGCCGCCGATCGCCTCGAGGGCGACGAAGAGGTCCTGCTTGACGCCGAGGTCCTCCTTGGCGGCCTCGACGACGACGTCGAATGTCCTCAGCTCGGCGAGCGAGCCGACGGGGACGATCCGCGAGACCGCCGCCATCTCGGCGCCCGGGTCCCCCTTGCCCTGCGCCGCGCGACGCTCGATCGCCCGGACCATGTCGTGGATCGCGGCGAGCGGTGCGTCCGGGTCGACGTCGAGGAGGAGGACGGGGTGGCCGGCGTCGGCGGCGACGCGGGCGATGCCGGCCCCCATCGTGCCGGCTCCGACGACGGCGACGACGGCGTCCGGGGCGACCATGCGGCCCACTCTCCCATGTCTGGTCCCTCACACCGGAGGCGCACCTGCTGCATCTACTACATGTAGTACTACGGCCTGTCGTAGTCTGGGCGCATGGATGCCCTGGACCTCGCGCGGTGGCAGTTCGCGATCACCACCGTCTACCACTTCCTCTTCGTCCCGGTCACGATCGGGATGTCGGCCCTCGTCGCGTGGTTCCACACCCGGTGGCTCCGCACGCGGGACGAGGACGACCTGCGGCTCGCGAAGTTCTTCGGCAAGCTCTTCACCATCAACTTCGCGCTCGGCCTCGTGACGGGGATCGTCCAGGAGTTCCAGTTCGGGATGAACTGGTCGGCCTACTCGCGGATGGTCGGCGACATCTTCGGCGCTCCGCTCGCCCTGGAGGCGCTGCTGGCGTTCTTCATGGAGTCGACCTTCCTCGGGCTCTGGATCTTCGGCTGGGGGCGGATCCCCGAGCGGCTCCACGTGCTGACGATCTGGATCGTCCACCTCGGGACCATCCTGTCGGCCTACTTCATCCTCGCCGCCAACTCCTTCATGCAGAACCCCGTCGGCTACCGCTTCAACCCCCAGACCGGGCGCGCCGAGATGGCCGACTTCCTCGCGATCCTGACCAACAAGGTCCAGCTCGTGACCTTCCCCCACGTCATCGCCTCCTGCTACATGACCGGCGCGGCCGTCGTCATGGGCGTCGCGCTGTGGCGGATGATGCGCGCGCGGCGGTCGGCGAATGCGGAGGAGCGGGCGGACGAGGGCATGTACCGCCGAGCCACCCGGCTCGGCGCGGCCGTCCTGCTCGTCGCCGGCCTCGGCGTCGCGGTGACCGGCGACCTCCAGGGCAAGGTCATGACCGAGGTGCAGCCGATGAAGATGGCCGCTGCGGAGGCGCTCTACGAGACCGAGCAGCCCGCGGCATTCTCCGTCCTGACCATCGGCTCGCTCGACGGGAGCCAGGAGGTCTTCTCGATCAAGATCCCGCGGCTGTTGTCCTTCCTCGGCACCGGGACCTTCGACGGCGAGGTCAAGGGGATCAACGACCTGCGGCAGCAGATCCCTGCCGAGATGACCGCCCGGGCCCGGGCCGCCGGCGTCCCCCAGAAGTATGTGACGGACTCGTTCAACGACTACACGCCCAACATCCCGGGCACCTACTGGTCCTTCCGGCTCATGATCGGGCTCGGAGTCGCCGCCGCCGGGCTGGCCGCCCTCGTCCTGTGGCTGACCCGGCAGGGACGGACCCCGCAGGAGACGCGTCTCCTGCGGTGGGTCGCCGTCGCGACGCCGCTCCTGCCCGTCGCGGCGATCAGCTCCGGGTGGATCTTCACCGAGATCGGCCGCCAGCCCTGGCTCGTCTACGGCGTCATGACGACCGAGACCGGCGTCTCCCCCGCCGACGTCGTCAGCCCGGCGAGCGTGTGGACCTCGATGGTCGTCTACACGCTCCTCTACGCGGTGCTCGCCGTCGTCGAGGTCCGGCTCTTCCTCGCCTACGTCCGGCGCGGCGCGGAGCCCTTCCACCCGCTCGTCGACCTCGACGACGTCGACGAGGACGCGCCGCTCCAGTTCGCCTACTGAACCCACGAATCCACATACGCAGCAAGGGAACCCACCATGACTCTCGCGACCTTCTGGTTCGTCCTCATCGGCGTCCTCTGGACCGGCTATCTCGTCCTCGAAGGGTTCGACTTCGGCGTCGGCGCCCTCCTTCCCGTCCTCGGCCGCGGCGCGGACGCCGTGGACACCGAGAAGCGCCGCCGGGTGCTCCTCACGACGATCGGGCCCTTCTGGGACGGCAACGAGGTCTGGCTGCTCACCGCGGGCGGCGCGACCTTCGCGGCCTTCCCGCACTGGTACGCGACGATGTTCAGCGGCTTCTACCTCCCGCTCCTCCTCGTCCTCGTCGCCCTCATCGTCCGCAACATGGGCTTGGAGTACCGGCACAAGCGGGACGACGACACCTGGCGGCGCAACTGGGACCGCGGCATCGTCGCCGGGTCGATCCTCCCGCCGCTCCTGCTCGGGACGGCCCTGACCAACCTCGTCCACGGCGTCCCGCTCAGGGAGATCGACGGGGCCGTCGAGTACGCCGGCACCCTGCTCACCCTCCTCAACCCGCTCAGCCTCCTCGGCGGCGTCCTCATCCTCGGGCTCTGCCTGACGCACGGCGCGCACTTCGTCGCGCTCAAGACCGACGGCGGGATCCGGCACGACGCACGGGCATTCGCGACGAAGGCAGGAGTCGTGACGGCCGCGCTCGCCGTCGTCCTCCTCCTCTGGCTCGGGCTCACCACGGGTGCGAATGCAGGGTCCTGGGCGACGACGGCCGTCGCAGCCGCCGCGCTGCTCGCGGCGATCGGCTGCAACGCGCGCGGCTCGGAGGGGTGGGCCTTCGTCGGGACGACGGTGACCATCGCGATGGCCGTCGCGACGTACTTCCTCATCCTCTTCCCCAATGCGATGAACGGCTCGGACGGGCTCGACCTGACCCTCGCCGCGGCCGCGAGCTCGCCGATGACGTTGCGGATCATGACGTGGGCCGCGGTCGTCTTCACGCCGGTCGCACTCGCCTACACGGCGTGGAACTACTGGGTGTTCCGACGCCGGATCTCGACCCACCACATCCCCGCGCCGGTCGGGGTCCGATGAGACCCCTCGACCCCCGCCTGCTCCGAGCCGTGCCTTCGGTCCGGCGGCTGCTCGCACTGCTCGCGGGAGTCGGCGCGGCGCAGGGGGCGACGACGATCGGACTCGCCTTCGGCCTGACCGCCCTCGCCGTCGCGGCGGCCGGCCGCGACGACCTGACGACTCCGGCCGCGTGGGTCGGCGGGCTGTTCGCCGCGCGAGCCCTCCTCGGCTGGCTCGCGGAGACGGTCGCCGCCCGGGCCGGCGCCGGGGTGTCGACGGCGGTCCGACGCGCAGTCCTCACGGCCTGGGCACGCCGGCCGGCGGAGACGCGACCCGACCCGTCCGTCGCGACGACCCTTGCGGCACAGGGCGCCTCGGCCATCGAGCCGTATGCCGCACGCTTCCTGCCCTCCCTCGTCGCCGCAGCCGTCGTCCCCGTCCTCGCCGTCGGGTGCCTCCTCGTCGTCGACCCGCTGAGCGCATTCGTCGTCGTCCTCACCCTGCCGCTCCTCCCCCTTTTCGCGGCGCTCATCGGTCGCACGACCCAAGAGGACACCGAGCGCCGGTGGCGCGCGCTCACGCAGCTGTCCGGCCACTTCCTCGACGTCATGCGCGGGCTGCCGACCCTGGTGACCTACGGCCGGGCGACCCGGCAGGCAGTGGTCATCCGCGAGGTCAGCCAGAAGCACCGGCGCGCGACGATGCGGACCCTGCGCCTCGCATTCCTCTCCTCCGCGGCCCTCGAGCTCCTCGCCTCGCTCTCCGTCGCGATCGTCGCCGTCACCGTCGGCCTGCGGCTCACGCACGGGACGATCGACCTGCCCACGGGGCTCCTCGCGATCCTCCTCGCGCCCGAGGCGTACTGGCCCGTCCGTCGGGTCGGCCAGGAGTTCCACAGCGCGGCCGACGGCGCGACCGCCCTCGACGCCCTCCTCGGCGAGCTCGGTACCCCCGACGCAAGCTCTGCCACCAGAGGTCGCGTGACGGGAGTCCGGGTGCGCGGGCTGTCCTACGCCTATCCGGGCGCCTCGCGCACCGTGCTCAGCGGCGTCGACCTCGACGCCGGGCGCGGCCTGACCGTCCTCACCGGCCCGAGCGGGTGCGGCAAGACGACCCTCCTCGAGCTCGTCGCCGGAATGCGGACGCCCACCGCCGGGTCGGTCCGCGCCGGGCGGGTGCACCTCGTGACCCAACGTCCCTTCCTCGCCGCGGGGACGGTGCGCGAATGCCTCCGCCTCGGCAACGAGGCCGGTGACGCGGCGCTCTGGGCAGCTCTGCGCCGGGTCGGGCTCGACGGCTTCGTCGCCGGTCTGCCGGGAGCGATGGACACCCCGCTCGGCGACGACGGCTTCGGCCTCTCGGCCGGACAGCGGGCCCGGCTCGCGCTGGCCCGCGCGACCCTGAGCGACGCCGACGTGATCCTCCTCGACGAGCCGACCGCCCACCTCGACGGCGCTGCCGCGGACCTCGTCCACGGCCTCGTCGGAGAGCTGGCCCAGACGCATTCGGTCCTCGCCGTGACCCATCGGTCCGAGCTCGTCGCGCTCGCCGACCGGCACGTCGGCCTCGGAGCCGTGGAGGTGCGCGCATGACCCGCCTGCGCCCGACCCGACGCGTCGTCCTCGCCGGGCTCGTCGGCGCCGCCGCACTCCTCTGCGGGATCGCGCTCACGGCGACCTCCGGCTGGCTCGTCGTCCGCGCGAGCGAGAGGCCCCAGATCCTCCTGCTGCTCACCTCGATCGTCGCGGTCCGCGCCTTCGGGATGTTCCGCCCGGTCTTCCGCTACGGCGAGCGCCTCCTGTCCCACGACGCCGCCCTCGACGACCTCGCCGAGCGGCGGGCGGACCTGTACACCGCGCTCGTCCCACTCAGCCCCGGCCGGCTCGGCGCCCGGGCCCGGACCGAGGTCCTGACCGGTGTCGTCGACGACCTGACCGACGTCGCCGAGGCCCCGGTGCGCGTCACCGTCCCCGTGATCGCCTCGGCCGTCGCGGGACTCGGCGCCGCGGCCCTCGTCGCCGTCGTCTCGCCCGCCGTCGGGCTCGTCCTCGCCGCCCTGGTCCTCGCGCTCGCCCTCGCCTGCGCGCGGGCCTGGCGGGTCGAGTCGCGGTCGACGGCCGAGCTGCTCGCGGCCCGGGCCGAGGTCTTCCGGGTCAGCGAGCTCGTCGCGCGGCAGGGCGGCGAGCTCGCCGCGATCGGCGGCACCGACACGGCGCTCGGCTGGCTCGACCGGGCCCACGACACCCTCCGTCGGGCCGCGGTCCGCCAGGCCCGCGGCCGCGGGCTCGTCGCCGCCGTCGCGATGTGGGCGACGGGTGCCGCGACCGTCGCGAGCGCCCATCTCGCGGTGGGCGTCGGGCTCTCTGCCCCGATGACCGTCCTCCTCGTCGTCACCCCGGTCGCGGTCGGCGACGCGCTCGCCGGCGTCGTCGATGCGATGCGAGCCCTCGCGCGGGCGCAGGCCGCCGCCCGTCGGCTGGGCTCCCTCCTCGCCCAGCAGCCCGCCGTCGCGGACCCGGCCATCTCGTCGAAGGGTCACGAGCCGCCGCCCGACGCTCGGCGGGTCGTGACCTCTCGATCGGGCGGCGAGGGGGTGGGCGTCCGGCTCAGGGGCGTCGCCGCCGAATGGGTGCCCGGCCGGCCGGCGCTCCCCCCGATCAGCCTCGACCTGCCCCCGGGCAGCCGGACCGCCGTCGTCGGGTCCAACGGATCGGGCAAGTCGACCCTCCTCGCCGTCCTCGCCCGCCACCTCGACCCGGTCGAGGGCACCTACACGCTCGACGGGGCCGACGTCCGCAGCCAGGGCCTGGAGGAGGTGCGGGCGCGCATCGCCGTCGTCGACGACGAGCCGCACGTCTTCGCGACGACGCTCCGGGAGAACCTCCGGCTCGCCGCCGACCCCGACGCCGAATGCCGGGACCCAGGCCTCGTCGACGCCCTGCGTCGCGCTGGGCTGGGTGCGTGGTGGGCCGGGCTCGAGGACGGCCTCGACACCCGGCTCGGCACCGGCGGGCTCGGCGTGAGCGGCGGCGAGCGCGCCCGCCTCGGCCTCGCCCGCGCCGTCGTGTCGGGCCGGCCGGTCGTCCTCCTCGACGAGCCCGTCGCCCACCTCGACCACGCGACCGCGGTCGCCGTCCTCGACGACCTGGCGGACGCGATGGCCGGTCGCACGCTCGTCATGGTGACCCACCGGCCGGAGGGACTCGTGGACTTCGACACCATCGTCGACCTCGACGCCCGACACGAGGGAGGATGAGCCCATGCCCAACAGCGCGATCCGGCTCGGAGACCTCGAACGCGCGGTCATGGAGCAGCTGTGGACCGCCACGGACGGCGCGACCGTCCGGGAGGTCCACACCGCCCTCGAAGCAGACCGCGACATCGCCTACACGACGGTCCTGACCGTCCTGGACCGGCTGAGCAAGAAGCACGTGGTGACCCGCGAGCTCGACGGGCGGGCCTGGCGCTATGCGGCCGCGCGGAGCCGGGAGGCGTTGAGCGCCGAGACGATGCGCCTCACGGTCGACCACCTCGACTCGGACCGGCGGTCCGCGATGCTGCACTTCCTCGACGGCGCGTCGCCGGAGGAGATCGAGGACCTCAAGGCCGCCCTCGCCGACCTCGAGGCCCGCAACTCCGGCACCGAGGAGGCGGGGGGCCACCGCCCTTTCCGCCGCCGTCGGTGACCGACGTCGCCTGACGCCGCACGAAGCGCACGACGTGGCCGCTCTCGCCCTCCCGCTCCTCGCGGTCGTCCTCATGTGGCCGCTGCCGCGTCTCCTGGCGCGCCGGCACGCCTTCCGTCAAGCGCCCCTCGCCGCCCTGGTCGTCTGGCAGCTCGTATCGCTCGCCGGGGTGCTCGCCGCTCTCGCGGCGGCACCGGCCGCGATCTCCCTGCTCAGCACCGGATCCGGCGACCCGCGCCGCGACCTCGGGATCCTCGCGGTGGCCGCCGTCGTCAGCGGGCTCGTCCTCGCGAGGCTCCTCCGGTCGGGGCACGTCGTCGGGACGCGGCTGCGGACCCTGCGTCGGCAGCACCGCGACCTCGTCGACCTCCTCGGCGACCGCGACGAGACGCTCGGCCCGACCGGCCGAGTGCTCGACCACCCGACGCCGACCGCCTACTGCCTCCCCGGCATCCGGCGCCGGGTCGTCCTGTCCCGAGGCGCCCTCGAGGCCCTCGCGAGCGATGAGCTGAATGCCGTCCTCGCCCACGAGCGGGCTCACCTCCGCGGCCGGCACGACCTCGTCCTCGAGTTCTTCACCGTGCTCCACGAGGCGGCGCCGCGACAGGTCCGCAGCACCGCGGCGCTCGGCGAGGTCAGCCTGCTCGTCGAGGCGCTCGCCGACCGTGCGGCCGTCCACCGATCCGGCGCGGTCCCCCTCGGCCGTGCCCTCGTCACCCTCGCCGCGGCACGCACCCCCGAGGCCGGCCTCGGGGCGGGCACGGCGAGCGCCAAGGTGCGCCTCGACCTCATCCGCCGGCCGGCGCCGTGGTGGATGCCGCCGGTCATGTACGCCTTCGGCGCGGCCGTCGTCGCCTCTCCCGTCGTGCTCCTCGCGCTCGCCTGGGCGTGAGCGACGAGCATCGCCTCCGGGCAGCCGGCTCCCGCGCCGTCCGCAACCAATAGCGTTGGGTCCATGGCCCACGAGATCCTCCCCGACGTCCGCCTGGCCCACCCCGAGTGGAGCCGCGACGCGACGATCTACCAGATCAACACCCGCCAGTTCACCGACGAGGGGACCTTCGCGGCCGCGGCCGCGCACCTGCCGCGCCTCGCCGAGCTCGGCGTCCGCATTCTCTGGCTCATGCCGGTCAACCCGATCGGCGAGGTGCACCGCAAGGGGACCCTCGGGAGCCCGTACGCCGTCCGCGACTACCTCGCGGTCAACCCCGAGCTCGGGACGCTGGAGGACCTGAAGTCCTTCGTCGCGCAGGCGCACTCGCTCGGGCTCTACGTCATCCTCGACTGGGTCGCCAACCACACGGCGTGGGACAACGTCCTCGTCGACGAGCACCCGGAGTGGTACCTCCGCGACTGGAAGGGCGACTTCTGCCCGACGCCGTGGTGGGACTGGGACGACATCATCGACCTCGACTACACCGACGTGGAACTCCGGCACTGGATGGCCGAGGCGATGTCGTACTGGGTGCGGGACGTCGACGTCGACGGGTTCCGTTGCGACGTGGCGGGATTCGTCCCGACCGACTTCTGGGACGAGGTCCGCGCGCAGCTCGACGGGATCAAGCCGGTCTTCATGCTCGCCGAGTGGGAGGCGCGCGACCTGCACCGTCACGCCTTCGACATGACGTACGGCTGGACCTGGTACGAGACGATGCACCACATCGCGAGCGGGCCCGCGACGGTCGACGCCCTCCGCGCCTACTACGCGAACTTCACCAAGTCCTACCCCGCCGACGCGATGCGAATGCTGTTCGTCTCCAACCACGACAAGAACAGCTGGGAGGGCACGGAGTTCGAGCAGTTCGGCGAGGCGCTCGAGGCCAGCGTGGTGCTCTCCGTCGTCAGCGAGGGCATGCCGCTCGTCTACAACGGGCAGGAGGCCGGCAACGAGAAGCGGCTGGAGTTCTTCGAGAAGGACCCGATCACCTGGCGCGAGCACCCGATGGGCGAGCTCTACCGCCGGCTCGTCGCGCTCAAGCAGCAGACGCAGTCCCTGTGGAACGGCGCGTGGGGCGCGCGGATGGTCAACGTGCCCAACGACCAGCCGCAGCAGGTGCTGTCGTTCGTCCGGGCGGGTGAGCAGGACGCGGTCCTGGCCGTCCTCAACCTCTCCGCCGAGGCGCGCACCGTCACCCTCGGCGCGGGGCCGCAGGGTCGGGCCGAGTGGACGGACTGGGTGAGCGGCGAGGCGAATGCGGTCGGCGAGGGCACGGCATTCGACCTCCCTGCGTGGGGCTGGAAGGTTCTGCTCAGGCGGGCCTGAGCGGCCCAGCCGGAGCGGTCAGGCGCCGGCCCACGAGGGGGGCGGCGGAGGGGGTGCGTCTCCGCCACCGGACGTCGGCGGCGGGGGCGCCGGCTCGGCCGCCGGCGCGGGGGGCGGCGGGGCCGCAGCAGCGCCGGGAGGCGGCGGGGCCGCCGGAGCGCCCGGGGGCGGCGGTGCGGCGGGCGCCGAGCCGCCCCAGGACCCACCGCTCGCGCCCGCGGCCGCGGCACCCGGCGGCGGGGGGACCGCCCCCGGCGCGCCGTAGGCCGAGCTGAGGGTGAGCGCCCCGAGCCGCCCCTCCTCGGCGAGCCGCCGGAGGGTCGCCAGGGTCCGCTCCCGGTCGGCCGGGTCGACGGCCTGGCCGTTGGTCTCCTGCCAGGTGAGGACGCCGAGGTCGCGCAGCGCACGGTCCGCGTCCCCCGAGGATCCGGGTCCGCCGAGGCCGGCCTGACCGAGGGCCTGGTCGGCCTTGGCCGCGAAGTCCGTCGCCGCCGCCTTGGCCTTGTCGAAGAAGCTCATGGTTCCCCCTGATCTCGTCCCGGGTGTTCCTTCGAACGATAGGCGCGTCCGAGCGCGCGCGCCTACCGTTGGGGACATCCGACCGACCGATCCGCAGGGGACCCCGCATGACGATCCACGGCTCACTGTTCACCGAGTTCCGGGAGAAGGACACCCAGGACCCGTTCGCCCTCCAGAACAAGAAGCTGCTCCGCATCGACATGCGCTACGGCTCCGTCCAGGCCAAGTCGGGCTCGATGGTCGCCTACCAGGGCGACGTCCGCTTCGCGAACAAGGGCTCGGGCGGGCTCGGCAAGATGTTCAAGGCCGCGGTGACCGGCGAGGGCGTCTCGATGATGGAATGCAGCGGCTCCGGCGAGCTCTTCGTCGCCTCCGAGGCGGCCGAGGTCCAGATCATGTACCTCGAGAACGACGCGATCTCGGTCAACGGCAACAACGTCCTCGCCTTCAGCTCCTCGATCAGCTGGGACATCCACCGGATCCAGGCGCGTGGTGCGGCGATGACCGGCGGGCTCTACAACGTGTCCCTCCAGGGCACCGGCTACGTCGCGGTGACGACGAAGGGCGACCCGATCGCACTCGACGTCGCGTCGTCGCCGACCTTCGCCGACCCGCAGGCGGTCGTGCTGTGGACGAGCGGCGTGCGGATGGACATCAAGGTCGACACCGGCGGCATCGGCTCGATGATCCGTGGCGGCTCCGGGGAGTCCTTCCAGATGGCCTTCGGAGGGGAGGGCTACGTGCTCGTCCAGCCCTGCGAGAACGTCCAGCCCGGCTCGCACCAGCAGTCGGGGGGCAGCGGCGGCGGCCTCGGGAGCCTGCTCAGCTGACCGACTCCGCGCGGCGCCGGCGGCTAGTCCTGCGCGGCGCGGTCGACCTCTGCTCGGAGGTCGGCGAGCCACGTGCGGCCGGCACCGGTGAGGTTGGCCTTGTCGGCTCGCTTCCGCACGAGGCCCGCGGCCGCCAGCTGCGTGAGGGCCGTCTCGACGGCCGCGGGGTCCATAGAGCACTGCGCCGCGAGCGCGCGGACCTTGGTCCACCCGAGGATGTGCGACAGCCGAGCCATGACTGCGACCGCCTCGACGCCGGACGGCCACTCCGGGAGCCGGTCGGACACCCGTGCCGAGGCGACCGAGGACAGGGTGACGGCCTGGACCGCGAGGAAGTAGACGCCACACACGACGACCGCCTCGAAGACCCGTCCGGTCACGAGGAGGACGATGCTCGCGCCCAGGCCGAGGACCATGAGCACGACGAGCCGGCGCAGACCCTGGCCCGCGCGCGGGTCCCCACCCGGCATCGCCCACGACACCCGCGAATGCGCGACCTCGGCGACGAGGAGGACGCCCAGCACGGCGAGCGGAACGATGGGCGGTGCGCTCAGCCAGATCGCGACGAGGGCGACGATCGCGGCGAGGCAGGCGCCCCGGAGGGCGACGAAGGCGACCTGGAGGTTGCGCTCGCGGCGGGTGAGGCGCAGCGGCGCGTCGATGGCGGCGCGCAGTGCCCGCGCCGACTCGCGGGTCGGCGCGAGGCGGGACACGAGCGTCCGGAGGTCGTCGAGGGGCAGCGGCACGGCGGAGTCCGGGGGCGTCGGCACGGGCTCATCATGCCGCGACGGGCAGCCGGAATACGGCCACCGGGCAGTTAGTTGTACGCTGAAGTAAGCAGTTGCACGCTCAACCATCACCAAGGAACCCCTGTGAAGCTCCTCGTCCTCGTCGGCAGCAACCGCGCCGACTCCTTCAACTCCCACCTCGCCGACCTCGCCGTCGCCGAGCTGCCCCAGGACGTCGAGGTCAACCGCTTCGACATCCACACGCTGCCGTTCTACTCCCAGGACCTCGACGAGGCCGGCGAGCTCGGCGCTGCGGTGAGTGCATTCCGCGCGGCCGTCGCCGGCGCCGACGCGATCCTCGTCGCGACCCCGATCTACAACGGCGGGATGTCCTCGCAGACCAAGAACGCGATCGACACCGCGAGCCGGCCGCGCGAGAGCGCGCCGATCCACGGCAAGCCGGTCGCCGTCATCAGCGCCGCCTACAACCCCGCCGCCGGTGCGCGCCTGCTCTCCGACGCCGCCTTCCACCTGACGATCGCCGGCGCCCGGCCGGTCGACGGCGGTGTCGTCGTCGCCCCGCACTTCGAGGCGTTCGACGAGGACGGCTCGATCAAGGACGAGTCCGTCGCCATCGAGCTCGCCGAGTTCGTCCGCGCCCTCGGGACCCCCGCGAACGTCTGAGAGCCTCAGAACGAGAGGTCACGACCCGCCGCGCGAGTGTGCGGCGGGTCGTGACCTCTCGTCGTGCGCCCCGGGCGTCCTGAGAGGATCGACCGCATGCCCGAGCCCTACCGCGTGACCGTCGTCTGCTGGGGCAACATCTGCCGCTCCCCCATGGCCGAGCACCTCCTCCGGGAGGCGGTCGAGGACGCCGGGCTGGGCGATCGGGTCACCGTCGACTCCTTCGGGACGTCGACCGAGGAGCTGCACCGGCCGATGGACACGCGGACCGCCGACGCGTTGAGCCGGGGCGGGTCCCGGGACACCGGCTGGTCCGCGCACCGCGCCCGCCAGATCGGCGCCGCGGACATCGCCGAGCGAGACCTCGTCCTCGCCGCGGACCACGTCCACGACCGCATTCTCAGGCAGCGGGCGACCTCGGACGACGACCGCGCCAAGATCCACCTGCTGCGCTCCTTCGACCCCGAGGCGGTGCGGGACGGCACGCTCGGGATGGACGACCCCTGGTACGGCGACGACGAGGACTTCGACGTGACGTACGCGGAGGTGAGGGCGGCGCTGCCCGGCCTCATCGCCTTCATCGACGGGCAGCTGCCGGACTGAGCGCGCCTGTCGGTGGCCTATGGGAGCCTGAGGCTCATCGGCCCCGCGGCCGCCCGCCGTGCGAAAGGCGCACCCCCATGCCCACCCGTGACGAGGCATTCCCCGAAGGCACTCCCTGCTGGATCGACGTCCAGGTCGATGACACTGCGGGAGCGCGCGCGTTCTACTCGGCGATCTTCGGCTGGCAGATCGACGACGGCCCCGCCGAGGCCGGCGGCTACCTCATGGCGCTCAAGGACGGCCGGGTCGCAGCCGGGATCGGACCCAAGCCGGAGGGTATGGCCCTGCCGTCGGTGTGGTCGACCTACCTCGCGGCCGACAGCGCCGACGCGACGGCCGACAGGGTGACCGCGGCCGGCGGGCAGCTCATGATGCCGCCGTTCGACGTCTTGGACGTCGGCCGGATGACCTTCGCGACCGACCCGACCGGCGGCTCCTTCGGGATCTGGCAGGCGGGCACGACGACCGGCGCCCAGATCTTCAACGAGCCGGGCACCTACTGCTGGAACGAGCTGCACACCGACGGCTACGAGGCGGCCAAGACGTTCTACGCCGAGGTCTTCGGCTACACCTACACGGGAATGCAGGGCGGCGAGGAGGACGGCTACGCCACCTTCTCGACCCCGACCGGTGGTGAGCCGGTCGGCGGGATCGCCGACGACACCCGGATGCCCGACGCCGGCGATGCCCCTCCGCACTGGCTCACCTGGTTCACCGTCGCCGACATCGCCGCCTCGACGGCAAAGGTGGCCGAGCTCGGCGGCGCCACGGTCAGCGGACCGACGCCGTCGCCGGTCGGTCAGATGTCGATCGTCACCGGGCCCGAGGGCGAGGTCTTCGGCCTCATCGAGGTCGCTGCCCCGCCGGCGGAGGAGGGCTGACCCGCCCCTCCGCTAGCGTGCGGGCGTGACCGCTCCCGACGCCCACCCCGTCTCCTCCTCGCGCGTCTCCCTCGCGGAGGTCATGACCTCGGTCGACGCCAACCTGCTCGGCAACGTTCACGGCGGGGAGATCATGAAGCTCGCCGACTCGACCGCCGGCGCCGTCGCCTTCCGTCACGCCGGGCGCCCGGCGGTGACCGCGGCGATGGACGAGATGGTGTTCCTCGAGCCGGTCCACGTCGGCGACATCCTGCGGACCTTCGGGCAGGTCAACTGGGTCGGCCGGACCTCCATGGAGATCGGGGTGCGCGTCGAGACCCAGCCGTGGGGCAGTGCCGCCGACGTCCCGCTCCACGTCGCGAGCGCCTACTTCGTCTTCGTCGTGGTCGATGACGGGTCCGACCGACCCGTCCCCGCCCTCCTGACCGAGGACGACGAGGACCGTCGCCGGCTCCGGGAGGCCGAGATCCGCCGGACCCACCGGCTCGCGCGGCGGGCGGCGATCGAGGCCGGCCGCAGCTGACCGCATTCGCCGGCGTCGCACCAGGTCACCCTCGCGTGGGACGGTGGGGGCCATGAGCTACCCGCCTCCCCTCCATGACGGCGCCGACGGCGAGACGACCGCGTGGGCGCGGGCCGCGGACTCGCCGCCCGACGTCGTCTACCCCAACGGCAACCGGGTCCGCTACCTGGCGCGCGGCGACGAGACCGGGTCGACCTACGGGCTCTACCACTGGGACTTCGCCGGCCCCCGGAGCGGCCCGGACGCGCACTTCCACCGGACCCTGACCGAGTCGTTCTACATCCTGTCGGGCACGGTGACGATCTACGACGGGCGGACGTGGGCCCGGTGCGGCAGCGGCGACTTCGTCCACGTCCCCGCCGGGGGCCTCCACGGCTTCCGCAACGAGGACGGGCCGGCGAGCATGCTCCTCCACTTCGCGCCCGGGGCGCCGCGCGAGCCGTACTTCGAAGGACTCGCGCGCGGGCTCGACGGACTCTCCGAGACCGAGCGCGACGCCTTCATGGCCGAGCACGACAACCACTGGACCCCGTGAGCGTGGCGTCGGTCCGCGACGCGACGACGGAGGATGCCGCGGCGTGCGTGGGGATCTACGAGCCCTACGTGCGGGAGACCGCGATCAGCTTCGAGGCCGAGCCGCCGACGCCCTCGGAGATGGCCGCCCGGATCGCGACGGCGCAGGAGCGGCACGCGTGGCTCGTCGCCGAGCGCGACGGTAGGGTCGTCGGCTACGCCTACGCCGGGCGGTTCAAGGAGCGCGCCGCCTACGACTGGTCGTGCGAGGTCAGCGTCTACGTCGACCGTGAGCAGCGCGGTGGCGGGATCGGTCGCCTGCTCTACGCGGCGCTCTTCGACCGCCTCGCCGGCCTCGGCTACCGGCAGGCGGCCGCCGGGGCCACCCTGCCGAATGCGGAGAGCGAGGCCTTCCACCGGTCGATGGGCTTCGAGCCGGTGGGGACCTGGCGACGGATCGGCTGGAAGCACGGGCAGTGGCGCGATGTGGCGTGGTTCCAGCGCGGCCTCGGGAAGGACGCCCCGGATCGTCCACCGGCGCCCCGGATGGAAGACTGACGCGCATGGTCTCGCTGGCTGACGCCACTCCACCGATCGCCCTCGGCGCCCTCGACGGCCGCTACCGCTCCGCCGTCGCCCCGCTCGTGGACCATCTCTCCGAGCCGGCCCTCAACCGGGCCCGGACCCACGTCGAGGTCGAGTGGCTCATCCACCTGACCGACGTGCAGGTCGTGCCCGGGGTCCGCCGGCTGAGCGAGGAGGAGAAGGCGCGGCTGCGCCGCATCGTCGAGGACTTCGACAGCGGCTCGATCGACGAGCTCGCCGACACCGAGCGGGTCACTCAGCACGACGTCAAGGCCGTCGAGTACTTCCTCAAGAAGCGGCTCGCGCAGATCGCGCCGGACCCCACGGACCGCGGGCTCTCCGAGCTCGTCCACTTCTGCTGCACGAGCGAGGACATCAACAACCTCTCGTATGCCGTCATGGTGCGCGGCGCGGTCCGCGAGGCCTGGCTGCCACGCGCCCGCGCGGTCGTCGACCAGGTCGCGCAGATGGCCCGCGACCTGCGCGAGGTCCCCCTCCTCGCGCACACGCACGGCCAGCCGGCGACCCCGACGACGATGGGCAAGGAGCTCGCCGTCCTCGCCCACCGGCTCGACCGGCAGCTGCGCCGCATCGAGGCCGCGCAGTTCCTCGGCAAGCTCAACGGCGCGACCGGCACCTACGGCGCCCACCTCGCGGCGGTCCCCGGCGCCGACTGGCAGTCCGTGAGCCGCGGCTTCGTGGAGAGCCTCGGCCTCACGTGGAACCCCCTGACGACCCAGATCGAGAGCCACGACTGGCAGGCCGAGCTGTACTCCGACCTGGCCCGCTTCAACCGGGTGCTCCACAACCTCTGCACCGACGTCTGGACCTACATCAGCCTCGGCTACTTCGCCCAGGTGCGCGGTCAGGGCAGCGTCGGCAGCAGCACGATGCCGCACAAGGTCAACCCGATCCGCTTCGAGAACGCCGAGGCCAACCTCGAGGTCTCCAACGCCCTCCTCGACGTCCTCGCCGCGACCCTCGTCAACAGCCGCCTTCAGCGGGACCTGACCGACAGCAGCATGCAGCGCAACATCGGCACGGCCTTCGGGCATTCGATGCTCGCGATCGACAACGTCGCCCGCGGGCTCGCCGGTCTCGACGCCGTCCCCTCCGTGATGGCCGCCGACCTCGACGCCAACTGGGAGGTCCTCGGCGAGCCGATCCAGTCGGCGATGCGAGCCCTCGGCGCGCAGGGCGTCGCCGGGATGGAGGAGCCCTACGAGCGGCTCAAGGAGCTGACCCGCGGGCGACGGATCGGGCAGCCCGAGCTCACCGCATTCATCGACGGCCTCGGGCTACCGGCCGAGGTGCGGGACCGGCTCTCGGAGCTCACGCCGCAGGGCTACGTCGGGCTCGCGCCGAGGCTCGTGGCGCACCTCGACGACTGAGCGCTCGGCTAGGTGGTCGACTGCAGGTTCGACCGCAGGCTCTCGAGCATGCCCCAACAGGGGATGGGCATCTTGACGACCCGGTCGGACTGTCCGCCCCGCTTGACCCACGAGCTGGTGACGATCCTGTTCTTGGCCCGGTCGATGACGTAGTCGGCGGTGTAGCTCTCGTCCTCCAGGGCCACGAACAGGGTGCCGTCGGCGGACGGTGACAGCCACCTGACCTCGGGTCGCACGAACGGCGCGGGGAAGTCGTGGTAGGTCCACGCGGGACGAGCGATCTTGCCCTGGCGGCACTTGACGAGCGACGCATGGGTGACGCACGCGATGCCGCCCCTGCCGAAGAGCCAGAGACGGTGAGGGTCGGTCGCCAGCCCGTTGTACCCGCTCCAGCTCTGCGGCCCCTCGACCGCGGCCCACGAGTTCCAGGCGATGACGTGCACTGCGTTGCGGCCGAGCACCCCGGCGTACTGGACCGGTGTGTTCTGCTGCACCAGGGCCGGACCCGGCGGGTTGGCGCCGGCGTCGGACAAGGCGTCCGCGTCGGGGTCGTCGGCCAGCGGTGTGGCCGGCAGGTACAGCTGGCTGACCGTGACGGCGTCCGAGAGGGGCGGCTCCCAGCTGACCCTGGTGCCCTTGAGGTCCGGGTCGACCGTGTAGACGTTGATGTAGTGGTCGCGGCGACCGTCGTTCTCGGCGGACAGCAGGAGGAGCGACTCGGGTCTGGTGCCCGAGTCGATCCCGATCGTGGGGTCGTTGAGCGCGATGCCGGACACGTCGAGGAACCGCTCACCGCCGCGGGAACCGAACACGGACGTGGCGTCGGACAGCACGCCGGTGACGGAGTCCAGGGTGTGGCGCAGGACCTCCGTGCCGCCGTCCTTCAGGACGACGACGTCGTACTTCGGGGTGAAGGACTCACGCTGCGACGTGGGGACGTGGACGGAGATGGACCGGATCCACGCCGTGTTCTTCTTGTAGTCCCATGACAGCGGTCCCTTGGTGCCGTCCCCTCGGGCGACGTAGAGCACGCGGCTGCCCTGGTAGGAGCCGAGGTGGGCGTAGAGCCCGCGCTCCTTGGCGGCCGGCGTGACCGCCCGCACGATCTTGAGCGTCTCCACGTTGTCCGAGGTCCACGAGTCACGCAGCTCCCTGAGCAGCGCCTTGAGCTGGAGCAGTGCGTCGTGGCACTTCCCCCGGACCTCCGTCCTGAGCGGGCTCGAGCCGTCCTCCCCTGTCTGCTCGAGCAGCTGCTCGACGGCCGTGGGGTCGGCCAGGCAGCTGAGCATCGTGTTGGCGGTCAGCAGGTCGATGTAGGTCCTGCACCAGATGCCGAGAACCTCTGGCCAGCCCGACTTCTTCTGGTTCTCCGCGCGGGTGAGGTAGGCGGAGACCTTGCGGTGCTCGAAGACCGGGGTGTCGAGCTTGGTCTGGTTGGCGCCGAGCCCCCAGTCCAGGGCATACATCTCGACGAGGAAGTCGTCCGCCTCCTTCTGGGTCCGGAGCGGCATGGCCAGGATCTCGGCGATCCCCCGCTTGATGACGTTGCGCGTCCGGATCTTGGCGGGGCTGTCCCTGACCGCGGCTCCCGCGTTGTTCGTGCTGAGGGTCAGGGCGGTCTCGCTCTGGATGGAGAGGACCTGGTGGGCCGTGGTGTCCGGGTCCGAGTCGAAGGTCAGCCACTGGCCCGGGCTCACGGACTTCCTGAAGGAGGTGCCCGTGCCCGTCACCGCGGCCGAGCCCGCCTCGAGGGAGAGCCGGCCGGGGATGACCACGGGTTCGCTCATGCTGTGCACGCCGACGGACTTGCGGCGCAGCGTGGAGGCGTACGCGCTCACGCTGTAGCCGAATGCCGTGACGCTCTCGACCTCGGCCTCGCTCTGCGCGTGGTCGAGCATCTCCTGGATCTTGTCGGTCAGAGATGGCTGCTTCGGCGCGAAGAAGGAGAGCAGCTGTCCGACGACGGAGAACAGCGCCCCGACGAGGGCCCCGGCCGGCCCGCTGGCGGAGAAGAGCGATGTCAGCACCGGGATGACGCCGGCGCAGATGTCCATGAGCGCCGCGGAACCCGAGATGGCATCGCCCTTGCGGAAGGCCTCGACCGCGGCCAGCGTCCCCTTGGTCACGGCCGGGAGGGCCTTCGCGACGGCGTCACCGACGTCCTTGTTCCACTTGTCGTCCTTCGCCAACGCGGCATTGGTCGCGTACTGCTCGCGGACCTCGTCGACCTTGGCCGCGAGAGCCATGCGGGCCAGGTCGTCGTCTCCGAGGAGATGGTCCATGCCCTGGAGCAAAAGGTCCAGGTTGGCGTTGACCTGCTCTTCTTGTGCGCTCGGCATGGCGGTGACCCCCCTGGAAGGAGGCGCCGGACAGCGCCGGTCACCTCGGGCTCATACGGCTCGCCCGGCACGCGGCTCACGCTCGCCCCTGCGTCGGTGCGTCCACCATCCTCCCCGCCGGGACGACGCGTCAAGCACCTGCCCGCAGCGCGGTCGCCGGAGGTCGACCGGCGTGGCGACGGTCAGACGGTGACGCGGCCGTCCGGCGTCTCGAACTCGACGCTGAGCAGGCCGGGCTGGCCGTGCGGGGCGACGAAGTCGAACTCGATCGACGGAGAGATCTTCTCGTCGGGGCGACCGAGCCATTCCTTGACGCGCCCGAGGTCACCGGCGAGCCGGAGGGTGCGCAGCCGGGTCCGGGAGGTGGCGGCGCGGGACGGGTGGTCGACGCCCTCGCCCCACTGGATGAAGAAGGGGAGCTGCGGGTCGGCCTGCAGACCCTTGACGCCGAGCTGGCGCCAGGTGAGCTCGACGCCGTCGGGGCGGTGCCGCATGCCGTCGACGCTCTCGCGCCCGACGCGGCTCTCGTGCTGCGCCATGTCCTTGACGGCGATCGCCCAACCGAGCCAGCCGCCGCCGGCCTCGGAGCGGGCGCGGACGACCTGCCCGAAGGGCTGCTTGTAGGACGCGGGGTGGTCGAGCACCTCGACGATCTCGACGTAGCGGTCGTGCATGAGCGGCAGCACGACGTTGCGCGTGCCGAAGCGCGGGTGGTAGCCGCCGTCGACCGGGTCGACGCCGATCAGCTTGCCCAGCCGGGCCGCGGTGGCCTGCACCCCGTCGTGCTCTGCGGCGTACACAACATGATCGACTCGCATGTCGCCCATCGTGGCACAGCATCTGAGGTCCCCCGACCACGGGGTCCCCGCCACCGCGCCGGAGGGATCGGGGTCAGCGGCGACCGGCGGTCCCGTCCCGCATTCCGCGCTGCCGGACCGCCTCGTAGACGACGATCGCCGCCGACGTCGCGACGTTGAGCGAGTTCGCGAGGCCGGTCATCGGGATGCGGACGCGCTCGTCGGCGGCCGCGAGCGCGGCCGCGGTGTGGCCCGGCTTCTCGGCGCCGACACCGATCGCGACCGGCCCGGTCAGGTCGACGTCGGTGTGCAGCACGTCGGTGTCCGGAGTCGTCGCCACGAACCGCCGACCCTGCGAATGCAGCCAGGCCAGGACCTCCTCGAGGGTCCCCGACGCGACGGGGACGCTGAAGACGGTGCCCTTGCTGCCCCGGACGACGTTGGGGTTGCCCCAGTCGGTGACGGGGTCCGCGGCGATGACCGCCGCGACGCCGGCGGCGTCCGCGGTCCGCAGCATCGCGCCGAGGTTGCCGGGCTTCTCGATCCCCTCGCAGATGAGCACGACCGAGTCGTCGGGCACGACGAGGTCGGCGACCCGCATTCCCACCGCGGGCACGAGGGCGAGGATCCCGTCCGGTCCCTCCCGGTAGGAGGTGCGCTCGAATGCCGTGCGGCTCACCGCGACGGCCTGCGCGCCGAGGTCGCGGCAGCGCGCGACGAGGTCCGCGCCGGCGGCCGGGTCGGTCATGAGGTCGCGACAGTGGAAGACCGTCTCGGGCACGACGCCGGCGTCGAGCGTGAGGGTCAGCTCCTCGAAACCCTCGACGACGGTCTGGCCGGCCTGGTCCCTCGCGCGTCGCCGGCGCAGCCCGACGATCGCCTTGAGGCGGGGGTTGCTCGGGGAGGTGATCTCGGGGTCGGCCATGGCGGGGACAGCATTCCACGCCGCCCGCACCGGGGGCGAGGAGTCAGAGGAGGCTGCGGAGCACCGGCACCAAGCCGTCCTCGTCGACCGTCCCGGTCACCTCGTCGGCGGCTTCCTTGACCTCGTCGGGGGCATTGCCCATCGCGACGCCCCGCGCCGCCCACCGGAGCATCTCGATGTCGTTGCGCTGGTCGCCGACCGCGACCGTGTCGGCCGGCTCGATGCGCAGCCGACGGCGGACGAGCTCGAGCGCGCTCGCCTTGGAGACGCCCTCGGGGTTGATGTCGAGCCAGGCGGAGAAGCCGATCGCGTAGTTGACGCCGTGGAGGCCGATCCGCTCGGCGAGCTCGAGGAAGTCCTCGCTCGTCCCGTCGGGCGCGCGGAAGGTCACGCGGGTGCACGGGTCGGCGACCAGCTCGGCCCAGTCGACGACCCGCTGCTCGCCCATGAGCTCGCCGTCGGGGAAGGGCGCGGTCACCTTGAAGCCGATGCCGACCTCCTCGACGGCGATGACGGCACCGGGCCAGGCGTCGCGGAGCAGGTCGAGCGCCGGCCCCGGGTCGAAGGTCACCGCCTCGAGGATCTCGAAGCCGGTCTCCAGCTCCGGTGCCAGGCGCAGGGTCACCGCTCCGTTCGAGCAGACGGCGTAGCCCTCGGTGAGGCCGAGCCGGTCCAGGATCGGGAGCGTCGCGACGATCGCCCGGCCCGTCGAGACGACGATCCGGTGCCCTGCATTCGCCACCGCCTGGACGGCGTCCCGGACCGGGTCGGAGAGGACGCCGTCGTGGTCGATCGTCGTGCCGTCGACGTCGAGCGCGACGAGACGGACGACAGGAGCAGGGGCCATGCGGCCGACGCTATCCGCCCCTGTTCACTCCTGCGTCGACCAGGCCGCCCGCAGCGAGAGCCGGCCCTGGGTCTGGAGGAGGGAGCGGCGGTACAGGCGCTCGGCGACCCGGACGACGCCGACCGCCATCGCCACGAGGAGGAGCAGCGCGACCGCCGGCTCCCACAGCGCGACCCCGCCCTCGGCGAGCCGCACCGGCATGAGGATCGCCGAGAGCGGCGGCACGAAGGACGCGACCGTCAGCGCCGTGCCCTTGAGGAAGAGCGACCCGAAGAACATCCCCATGACGAGCATGTTGAGCGGCATCGAGGTCTGCTGGACGTCCTCGGTCCTGCTCGCGAGCGCACCGGCCACGGCGAAGAGGCAGGCGAGGACGAGGAAGCCGACGACGAAGAAGAGGAGGAACCACGCCGACGGACCCGCGGCGGCACTCAGGTAGGACGCGTACGGCGTGAAGCTGAGCCCGACGAGGCCGATGACGACGTAGACCGCCATCTGCCCGAACGCGAGGACGGTGTTGCCCGCGATCTTGCCGGCGAGGAGCTGGCGGACCGGGATCTTCGTCGTGATGATCTCGACGACCCGGCTCGCCTTCTCCTCGACGACGCTCATCGCGAGGGTGATGCCGAACCCGAGCGCCGCCATGTAGAAGAGGAAGGAGAAGGCGAAGCCGAGGCCCTTGGCGAAGTCGGTCCGCTTCGTGTCCCCCTCGAGGGTCGCCGTCCCGAGGACGGTCCCGCGGGAGATCGCCTCCGGGGTCGTGCCGGCGGAGCGGGCGTTGTCCTCGGTCACGGCGCGCTGGACGACGGTGCGAGCGACCGAGAGCAGCTGGCCGTCCACCTCGGTCCGGCCGGTGAGGACCCATCCGCCCCCCTCCTCGCGGAGCCAGGCGTCGACCCGGTCGTCCTCGACGGCGGCCCGTGCCGCCGCGTCGTCTCGCTCCGGGACGACGGTGATCCGGACCTGGTCGTCGACGCCGGACGCCTGGCTCGCGACGCGCCCCGCCATCGAGGCGGCTGCGGGCGTCGCTGCGACGTCGAAGCTCTGGGTGCGCCCGCCGAGGTAGGCCTGGACGCCCATGAAGACGCTGATGATGACGAGGGTGAGGACGGTGCCGACGAGGAAGGACCGGTCGGTCAGCTTGGCCATGACCTCGCGCCGGGCGACGATGAGCCAGGCGGGACTGCGTCGCTCGGCGGGGGCCGCGGCATTCGGCGTCGGGGCTGCAGGGTCGCGCAGCGGCGTGCGCGGGTCGGTCACGGTGCTCATGCGGCCACCTCACGGTAGATCTCGGACAGGGAGGGGACGATGCGCCCGAACTCGTGGACCTCGCCGCGCTCGACGGCCGACCGGACGACGTGCTGCGCGAGGTCGCCCGGGTCGTCTCCGAGGTCGAGGATCGCGGTCGGCCCGTCGACGTCGAGGACCGTGACACCTCGCAGGTCCCGGACCCATCCGGCGTCGCCGCCGACGGTGAGCCGGTAGCGAACGGGTCCGCCCGCGCGGAGCTCGGCGACGGTGCCCATGCCGACGACGCGCCCCTGGGAGAGGATGACGAGCCGGTCGCAGAGGCGCTCCACGAGGTCGAGCTGGTGGCTGGAGAAGAGGACGGGAATGCGCCGGCTCGCGTGCTCCCTGAGCAGGTCGGCCATCGAGTCCACGGCCATCGGGTCGAGACCGGAGAACGGCTCGTCGAGGATGAGCGCGGACGGCGTCGACATGAGGGCCGCGATGATCTGGATGCGCTGCTGGTTGCCGAGGCTGAGCTTCTCCACCTTGTCCGTCACCCGGTCGGCGAGGCCGAACCGCTCCAGGTGCTCGGCGATCGCGGTCCGGGCCGCGGCCGAGGACATGCCGGAGAGCTCACCGAGGTAGACGAGCTGGTCGATGACCCGTTGTTTGGGGTAGAGGCCGCGCTCCTCGGGCATGTACCCGACGCTCCGGCGCTGCGTCGCCGTGATCGGTGCACCGTCCCAGAGCACCTCGCCGCCGTGCGTCGCGAGCAGCCCCATGATCATCCGCATCGTCGTCGTCTTGCCCGCGCCGTTGCCCCCGACGAAGCCGGTCAGCCGGCCGTCCGGGACGGCGAAGGACACGTCGTCGACGGCGGCGAGGTCGCCGAAGCGCCTCGTGAGTCCCCTGGTCTCGATCATGGACCCGACGCTACGACCACGGCTCCGGCGGAGGATCAGCCGCGGGACGGACCTCCGGGAGCCGCCTGCTCCCCCGGGGGGTGGAGGCCGGTCAGGCCCGGGTCCACCGCGCGTCCATGACGACGTAGGGCCCGTGCTCGACGCCCGGGCGCGCCTGCCCCTGCGGGATGACGTTGTGCATCTGGAGTGCGAGCTCGTCGTGGCCGCCCGGCTCGAGGGCGATGACCCAGCCCCAGTCGCCGGCATAGCTCATCGCGAGCCGCAACCGGCCGTCGGACACCTCGCCGGTGAGCTCGGCCGTCTCCTCGGACTGGTGCCACGAGTCCGTCCACGTCGCCACCGCCGTCGTGCCGTCGGTCAGCTCGCCCGTCACGACGAGGGTCCCGCTCTGGGCGCCGTCGTCGGGGTGGGACCACGTGTAGTCGAGCGTGAGCGCGTCGCCGGCGAGCCGCACCCCGGCATTCGACGCCGCGGTGACGAGGTCGTCCTCGGGCATCATCCGGAAGCCGCAGGTGCCCGTCCAGTCGCCGCCGAGCGCGCCCGTGTCGATCATCGGCCCACCCTAGGCGCCCGGCACCGGGCGGGGTCAGGAGCGCGGCGTGACCAGACCCTCCTCGTAGGCGAGGACGACGGCCTGCACCCGGTCCCGCAGGTGGAGCTTGGACAGGCAGGCGGAGACGTGCGTCTTGACCGTCGCCTCGCCGAGGTGGAGCTCGTGGGCGATCTCGGCATTCGACAGGCCCCTCGCGATGAGCACGAGGACCTCGCTCTCCCGTTCGGTCAGGCGGGCGAGGTCGGCGGCCCGCCGCCCACCGGGCGCCGGACCCGTCGGCGTCGCCGTCATCTGCTCGATGACGCGGCGGGTCACCTCGGGGGCGAGGAGCGCGTGACCGCTGCCGACGACCCGGATCGCGTCGATGATCGAGTCGGGCTCGGCATTCTTGAGGAGGAACCCGCTCGCGCCGGCGCGGAGCCCGTCGAGGACGTAGTCGTCGCGGTCGAAGGTCGTGAGGATGACGACCTTGCCGAGGTCCGCGTCGACGATGGCCCGGGTGGCCTCGATCCCGTCCATGACGGGCATCTGGACGTCCATGAGGATGACGTCCGGGCGCAGCGATGCCGCCTGCCGGACCGCGTCCGCGCCGTCCCCGGCCTCGCCGACGACCTCGATGTCCTCCTCGACGCCGAGGATCATCGCGAAGCCGCCACGGACGAGCGGGTGGTCGTCGACGAGGAGGACGCGCAGGCGCGGGGCGTCAGCGGGCGTGCTCATGAGGTCCCCCGAGTGGAATGCGGACACGGACGCGGTAGCCCCCGGTGGCCCGTGGGCCGATCTCGACCTCTCCGCGGTGGGAGGCCGCACGCTCGCGCATGCCGAGCTGGCCGAGCCCGCTGCCCAGTGTGCCCGGCCGAGGCCGGCCGTCGTCGAGCACCTCGACCTCGGCATGGGGGCGCTCGGCGGCCTCGTCGACGCGCAGGGTCACGCTCGCTCGGGTCGACGTCGAGTGGCGGGCGACGTTGGCGAGCGCCTCCTGCGCGATGCGGTAGAGGGAGAGTCCGACCGGTGCGGAGAGGCGGGTCGACGCGCCGGGCGCCGACTCGACGAGGGAGAAGGTCGTCGCGAGGCCGCCGTGGGTGCGCTCGTCGGCGAGCGCCGGCAGGTCGGCGACCCCGGGCTCCGGCGCGCGGTGCGGCGTCGTGCCCTCGGCAGCCGCCGGGTCGGACTCGAGGGCGCGCAGGGTGCCGAGGAGCCCGCGCATCTGGGTGACCGCCTCGCGCGAGGACTGCTCGATCCGGGAGAGCGCCGCGGTCGCGGCGGCCGGGTCGCGGTCGAGGAGCCGGCCGGCGGCTGCGGCCTGGATGCCGATGACGGACACGTGGTGGCCGACGACGTCGTGGAGCTCGCGGGCGATCCGGAGCCGCTCGTCGACGACAGCGCGCCGGCGCAGGTCCTCCGCCTGGGCGGCGATCGTCTCCGCCTGCTCGGCGAGGACGGCGCGCTGGCGGGCCGAGCGCCACGCGAACGCGCCACCGAGGACCGCACCCCCGAAGTAGAGGACGTTGATGAGGAAGGTCAGCGCGACCCCGGCCGGCACCGGCGCGAAGAGGCCGTCCCGCCTGACCCCACGCGTCTGGTCGATGATCTCCTGGATGCCCGAGCCGACGGCGAACTGCCAGACCAGCCACGCGAACATGAAGAGCAGGATGAAGCCGATGACGCCGACCATGAGGCGCCGGTCCCGCGCCCACGCGACGGCCGAGAAGATCGCGAGGAAGTAGACGAACTGGAGCGTCACCTGTCCCATGACGGCCGGCATCGTGACGCCGACGACGAACATGTGGAGCGCCGCGAGGCCGCCGACGGCCAGCGGCCACCGACGGCGCCCGAGCAGGAGAGCGGCACCGGTGGCCACCGCGAGCCACTGGGTCCAGATCGGGGCGGTCGTCTCCTCGAGGTAGCCGACGCTCCGCACGAGCTCGAGCGACAGCAGGCCGAAGACCTCGACCCAGACCGTCAGCCAGACGTCACGGCGCGCGAGCGCCGGCCGCTCCCGCGCCCACGCGTCGTCGATCCCGAGGAGCGCGGCGGTGCGCGTCCTCACGGTCGGCGACGTGGTGGGCATGAGGTCAATCTAGGCACGTGGGCGAATGCCGTGATCCCCCGGACGACGTAGCCCGCTCAGCACTTTCCCGCCCAGAGCGGGAAACCTCGCCGTGGTCGACAACGTTTCGCGACCACAGCGAAGGTTTCGGCCCATCGTGCGTCACCGACCCCGGACTCAGACCGGGCGGAGCACCTCGAGCCCGATCGCGTCGCGGAGCCCCTCGGGGACGACGACCGAGCCGTCGGCCTGCTGGTGGTTCTCGAGGATGGCGACGAGCCAGCGCGTCGTGGCGAGGGTGCCGTTGAGGGTGGCGGCGACCTCGTTGCGGCCCTCGGCATTCTTGAAGCGGGTGTTGAGCCGGCGCGCCTGGAAGGTCGTGCAGTTGGACGTCGAGCTGAGCTCGCGGTACTTGCCCTGGCTCGGGACCCAGCCCTCGCAGTCGAACTTGCGCGCCGCAGGACCGCCGAGGTCGCCCGCGGCCGTGTCGATGACGCGGTACGGCACGTCGATGACCCCGAGCATCTCGCGCTCCCAGCCGAGGAGCCGCTCGTGCTCGGCCACGGCGTCGGCGGGGTCGCAGTAGACGAACATCTCGATCTTGTTGAACTGGTGCACCCGGATGATGCCCTTGGTGTCCTTGCCGTAGGACCCCGCCTCGCGGCGGTAGCAGGTCGACTGGCCGGCGTAGCGGAGCGGACCGGCCGAGAGGTCGACGACCTCGTCGGAGTGGTAGCCGGCGAGCGCGACCTCGCTCGTCCCGGTGAGCCAGAGGTCGTCGGCCTCGAGCCGGTAGACCTCGTCGCTGTGGTGGTCGATGAACCCGGCACCGGCCATGACCTCGGTCTTGACGAGGGTCGGGGTGATGAGCGGCACGAAGCCGTGGGCGATCGCCTTGTCCATCGCGACCCGCAGCAGCGCCATCTCCAGCCGCGCACCGACGCCCTTGAGGAAGTAGAAGCGCGCCCCGCTCACCTTGGCGCCGCGACCCATGTCGATCGCGTCGAGCGCCTCGGCGAGGTCCAGGTGGTCCTTGGGCTCGAAGCCCTCGGCGGCGAAGTCCCTCGGCACACCGACGGTGTCGAGCACGACGTAGTCGTCCTCGCCGCCGACGGGGA
The DNA here is from genome assembly GCA_963752365.1 of uncultured Actinomycetota bacterium. GTDB lineage: Bacteria > Actinomycetota > Actinomycetes > Actinomycetales > Dermatophilaceae > CAVVXY01. The sequence goes on along the minus strand of CAVVXY010000005.1, from coordinate 311,428 downwards.
CCCCCTCGAGGATGACGTTGCCGACGCTGCGGGTGAGGCGGTCGAGCTCGACCTGCGCTGCATTCGCCCGGCTGTCGAGGGCCTTGACCTCCGCCGCGACCTCCTTGGTGCGCGCGAGGAGCGCCTGCTTGTCCTCACCCTGCGCGCGAGCGATGTCCTTGCCCATCGACTTCTGCTCGGCCCGGAGCTGCTCGAATGCCGTGAGGCTGGACCGGCGCAGCTCCTCCGCCGCGAGGATCTCGTCGACGACCCCCGCGTCCTCGCCGCGGGCGCGCTGGCTGGCGCGGACGGCGTCCGGGTGGTCACGGAGGAACTTGAGGTCGATCACGGGGGCAAGGGTATCGACGGCCCGCCCATGCTTGATCGGGTCACCCGATAAAGCCGAGCATCACGGACTTCCCAAGTCTGTATTGCTCCGGAATATCGGGTCACCCGATAAAGCAGAGTGGTCAGGGGAGGTCGAGGGGGCGGGCGAGGGGGACACCGGGGCGGTAGGCGAGGTGGAGGTGGGTCGGGGCGTCGAGGACGGTGAGGTCGGCCTTGGCCCCGACCTCGACCCGCCCGACGTCGTCGCGGCGGAGCGCGACCGCTCCCCCGGCGGTCGCCGCCCAGAGCGCCTCGGCGGGCGTCATGCCCATCTCGCGGACGGCGAGCGCGATGACGAACGGCATCGAGGAGGTGTTGCACGTCCCGGGGTTGCAGTCCGTGGCCAGCGCGACCGTCGCGCCCGCGACGAGGAGCCGACGCGCGTCGACGTACGGCATCCGCGTCGAGTACTCGACGCCCGGGAGGAGCGTCGCGACAGTGTCCGAGCCGGCGAGCGCCGAGACGTCCTCGTCGGTGAGGAAGGTGCAGTGGTCGACGCTCGCGGCGCCGAGCTCGACGGCGAGGCCCACGCCGGGGCCGTGTCCGAGCTGGTTGCCGTGGACGCGGAGCCCGAGCCCGGCCGCCTGTCCGGCGAGGAGGATGGTCCGCGCCTCGTCACCGTCGAAGGCGTGGGCCGAATGCGGTTCGCAGAAGACGTCGACCCACCGCGCGTGCGGCGCGCACGCCTCGAGCATCGCCCCGGAGACGAGGTCGACGTAGGCCGTGCGCCCGCCCGGGACGTCGGCCGGGACGACGTGCCCGCCGAGGTAGGTCACCTCCTCGGTCACCTCGCGCGCGAGCCGGACGAGCCGCTCCTCGCCCTCGACGGTCAGCCCGTAGCCGCTCTTGACCTCGACCGTCGACGTGCCCTGGGCGCGCATCTCCGCGACCCGCGAATGCAGCAGCGCCCGCAGCTCGTCGTCGCTCGCCGCGCGCGTCGCACTCACCGTGTTGTGGATCCCGCCGCCGTCGTAGCGCTCACCCGTCATCCGGGCGACGAACTCGGCCGACCGGTCCCCGGCGTAGGCGATGTGCGAGTGGGAGTCGACGAACCCGGGGACGACGGCGCGGCCGCCGAGGTCGCGCCGGGTGTCGGCGGCCGGCGCGTCGGCGCGCCGTCCGACCCAGGCGACCCGGCCGTCCTCGACGACGATCGCCGCGTCCTCCAGGACGCCCAGACGGTCGTCCCCGGCACGGGTGTCGCAGTCCCGTGCATTCGTCACGAGCTGCGAGATGCCCTGCACGACAACGGTGCTCATGTGCCCGCCCGGATGAGCTCGAGGGCATCGGCGAGGCACGGGCCGATGTCGCCGAGGAGGTCGTGACTGCGCGAGCTGACGACCCTCCGGCCACCGACGATGACGTCGGTGATGTCGGGCGCGCCCGCGGTCATGAGTAGCTGCTCGGGGCGGCTGCCGACCGTGCGGGTCGAGCCGAGGTCGACGACGACGAAGTCCGCGAGGGCGCCGACGGCCAGCCGACCTCCCTCCGGCCAGCCGAGGGCTGCGTAGCCCTGGGACGACCCGATCGCCTGGAGCTCGACCTGCCGGAAGCGGCCGCGCTCGTTGCTCACGAGCCGTTCGTGGAGCTCGACGCCGCGCACCTCCTCGAAGGGGTCGACGACCGCGTGCTGGTCGGAGCCGATCGACAGCGGCACCCCCGACCAGGCGAGCCGGCGGGCGGGGCCGATGCCGTCGGCGAGGTCGCGCTCGGTCGTCGGGCAGAAGCAGACGCCGCTGCCGGACTCGGCGAGCAGGCGGATGTCCTCGTCGGTCAGGTGCGTCGCGTGGACGGCGCAGAACCCCGGCCGGAGCAGCCCGGAATCGGCGAGGACCTGGGTCGGCGTGCGGCCGTAGAAGGCGACGGACGCGGAGTTCTCGGCGAGCTGCTCGCTCACGTGCGCGTGGACGACCTCGCCCTCGGTCGCCGCGGAGAGCTCGGCGAGCGCCTCGGCGGGCACACCGCGGACGGAGTGGGCGGCTGCCCCGACGCGGACCGTCGGCCCGTGGTCGGTCGCCGACGAGCGCCGAATGCCGCTCGGCCCAGCGCCCGACGTCCCCGTCGCTGAACCGCTGCTGCACCTCGTCGAGCTCACCGTGCCCGTCGCCGTCGAGTCCGCCGGCGAGGTAGCACGTGTCGAGCAGGGTCATCCGGATCCCGGCGTCCCGGGCCGCCTGCGCGAGCGCCTCGCCCATGGCATTGGGCTCCTCGTAGGGAACGCCGTCGGCGCCGTGGTGCAGGTAGTGGAACTCGCCGACGACGGTGTAGCCGGCGGTGACCATCTCGCCGAAGACCGCCCGGGCGAGGGCGAGGTAGCGCTCCGGTGTGAGGACGCGGGCGGCCGCGTACATCGTGTCCCGCCACGACCAGAAGTTGCCGGTCGACCCGTGGGTGCGGCCGCGCAGGGCGCGGTGGAAGGCGTGGCTGTGGGCATTCGCGAAGCCCGGGAGGACCATCCCCTCGAGCCGGACGTCGTCGTCGTGGGGCCGGTGTCGGGTCGAGATCGCGGTGATCCGGTCGCCCTCGACGGTGATCCGCACCATGACCGCGTGCCCGCTCACGAGGGTGGCGTGGGGCGCCCAGTAGGTCGTCATCGGTCCCCCGCGAGGTCGGCGAGGACGGTCGTGAGCGCGTCGACGCCGGCGAGGCAGTCGGCCTCCTCGGCCCACTCGGCGGGGGAGTGCGAGACGCCGGTCGGGTTGCGGACGAAGAGCATGGCCGTCGGGATGCCGGCGTTGGCGAGGATCCCCGCGTCGTGCCCGGCGCCCGTGCCGATGACGGGAATGCCGCCGAGCCGGGTCGCGAGGCGCCGCACGAGACCCGGGTCGAAGGCCGTCGTCGGCGTCCACGACTCCTCGGTCAGGACGCCGTCGAACTCTGCCGCGACCTCGCCGACCTCCGCGACGACCCGGCGGACCGCGTCGGCGTCGGCGCCGCGGGCGTCGAGCCAGGCGGTCACCTCGCTCGGGATCGCGTTGACGCCACCCGGGACGACGCGGACCTTGCCGACGGTCGCCACGCAGCCGAGCTCCTCGGCCGCCCGGCGGGCCGCGATGACGGTCGCCGCCTGCCCGAGCATCGGGTCCCGACGGTCGTGGAGGCGGGTCGTGCCCGCGTGGTTGGCCTCGCCCGGCAGGTCGACCCGCCAGCGGCCGTGCGGCCAGATGTCGCTCCCGACGGCGACGGGGTGGTCCTCGGCGAGGGTCGAGAGGTGCCGCCCCTGCTCGACGTGCAGCTCGACGAAGGTCCCGACGCGGCGCAGGGTCTCCTCGTCCCGCCCGACCGAGCGCGGGTCGCGGCCTGCAGCGGTGAGCGCCTCGGCCATCGTCGTCCCGTCGACGTCGGTCAGTCCGAGCGCGCGGTCGGCGTCGAGGACGCCGGTGATGACCCGTGACCCGGCGCAGGCGATGCCGAAACGGGCTCCCTCCTCGTCGACGAAGTTGACCACACCGATCGGTCGCTCGGGACGAAAGCCCCTGTCCCGCAGTGCATCCAGCGCGGCCCATGCCGACACGACCCCGAGCGGACCGTCGAATGCCCCGCCGTCGGGCACCGAGTCGAGGTGGCTGCCGACGACGACGCCCGGGTCCCCCGCGGCGGCCGCGGCGTCCGGGTCACCCCACCACGCCCACTGGTTGCCCATCCGGTCGGTCGTCAGGTCGAGCCCCCGCCGGGAGCACTCGCCGGCGAACCACTCACGGAGTGAGGAGTCTGCCCCGGTCCATGCGTAGCGCCGGTAGCCGCCGCTCGCGCCGTCCCGCCCGACGGGCGCGAGGTCGGCCCACATCGATGCGAACGTCACGACCGCCAACCTAGGCTGAGGACATGGCCGACGAGGCGCGAAGCGATGACACGAATGCCGGTGACGGCGCCTCCCGCGCCGCGGCGGCGCTGGCCGGGTCCGGCATCGAGCACACGGTGACCCGCCACGGCCCGGTGCGTTCGCTCGAGGAGGCTGCGGCCGCGCGGGGCGTCGAGCCCCGAGACATCGTCAAGACGCTCGTCGTGCGGCGGGGCGACGGCGACTACCTCTTCGTCCTCGTGCCCGGCGACCGGGAGATCAGCTGGCCCAAGCTCCGCGCCCACCTCTCCGTCCACCGGATCTCCATGCCCGACGCGGCGACGGCCCGGGACGTCACCGGCTACGAGCGCGGCACGATCACGCCTTTCGGCTCGCTGACCATGCTGCCGGTCGTGGCGGACGCGACGATCCTCGGGCGTCCGGTCTCGATCGGGGCAGGGGCGCACGGGGTCGCCGCCACGGTCGCCGCGGACGCGCTCGTCGAGGCGATCCACGCCGACGTCGCGGACGTCACCGACCCGAGCTGACCGCATTCGCCTCACTGCTCGCGCATCGGGACCCGGACGCCCCGCTCCTCCGCGACCGTCTCGGCCAGGTCGTAGCCGGCGTCGACGTGCCGGATGACGCCCATGCCCGGGTCGTTCGTGAGGACGCGGGCCAGCTTCTGCGCGGCGAGCGGGGTGCCGTCGGCGACGGAGACCTGGCCGGCGTGCATCGAGCGGCCGATGCCCACGCCGCCGCCGTGGTGGAGCGACACCCAGGACGCGCCGGAGGCGGTGTTGACCATGGCGTTGAGGAGCGGCCAGTCGGCGATCGCGTCGGAGCCGTCGATCATCGCCTCGGTCTCCCGGTAGGGCGAGGCGACCGAGCCGCAGTCGAGGTGGTCGCGGCCGATGACGATCGGGGCGCTGACCTTGCCCGAGGCGACGAGGTCGTTGAAGAGGAGCCCCGCCTTGTCCCGTTCGCCGTAGCCGAGCCAGCAGATGCGAGCGGGCAAGCCCTGGAAGGCGATCCGGTCCTGGGCCCCCCGCATCCACTTCTGCAGCCGGTCGTTGTCGGGGAACAGGTCCATGACCGCGCGGTCGGTCACGGCGATGTCCCTGGGGTCGCCGGACAGCGCGACCCAGCGGAAGGGCCCCTTGCCCTCGCAGAAGAGCGGGCGGATGTAGGCGGGGACGAAGCCAGGGAAGGCGAAGGCCCGCTCGTAGCCGCCCTGCCGGGCCTCGTCGCGAATGCTGTTGCCGTAGTCGAAGACCTCGGCGCCCGCGTCCTGGAAGCCGACCATCGCCTCGACGTGCCGCGCCATGGACTCCCGCGCGCGGTCGGTGAACTCCTCCGGCTTCTTGTCCGCGTACTCCGCCCACTCCTCGACCGAGATCCCGACGGGCAGGTAGGACAGCGGGTCGTGAGCGCTCGTCTGGTCCGTGACGATGTCGATCGGGACGCCGCGACGGAGCAGCTCGGGGAAGATCTCGGCCGCGTTGCCGACGACGCCGACCGACCAGCCGCGCCGCTCGGCCTTTGCGGCGAGGGCCTTGTCGACCGCCTCGTCGAGGCTGTCGGCGATCTCGTCGAGGTAGCGGTGGTCGACGCGCCGCTGGAGGCGGGTGCGGTCGACGTCGACGATGAGGCAGGCGCCGTCGTTGAGGGTCACCGAGAGCGGCTGCGCACCGCCCATGCCGCCGCATCCGCCGGTCAGGGTGAGCGTGCCCGCGAGGGTGCCGCCGAACCGCTTCTCGGCCACCGCGGCGAACGTCTCGTAGGTCCCTTGGACGATGCCCTGCGTGCCGATGTAGATCCACGAGCCGGCCGTCATCTGGCCGTACATCGTCAGGCCGAGGTGCTCCAGGCGCCGGAACTCGGGCCAGTTCGCCCAGTCGGGGACGAGGTTGGAGTTGGCGATGAGGACGCGCGGCGCCCATTCGTGGGTCTGCATGACACCCACCGGGCGGCCGCTCTGGACGAGCATCGTCTCGTCCGGCTTGAGCGTCGTCAGGGTCCGGACCATCGCGTCGAAGCTGCGCCAGTCGCGCGCCGCGCGGCCGGTGCCCCCGTAGACGACGAGGTCGTCGGGACGCTCGGCGACCTCGGGGTCGAGGTTGTTCTGCAGCATTCGCAACGGGGCCTCGGTGGCCCACGACTGCGCGGTCAGGGTCGTGCCGCGCGCTGCGCGGACGGGACGGGCGCCGTCCATGGCCGTCTCCTTCGACGAGGGTGATCAGGGACCCCGGCGGGGTCATCCCATTCCATCGCGTCGCGGTCAGGAGCGCCTACCCGCGCCGGCGGCATTCGTCTCGGATCCGAGACGCGACCGTCCGCTTCGCGGCCGGCCAGGGCGGCCCGGCCCGGGTGGAGGCCCGGCTGCGCCCGGGCGAGCAGACCGGCGCCGCGCGCCCCCTCGGGCGGGAGCACCGGCGGCGCACGCGGGCGCCCTCCACGTGCGCGGCTGACGACCCCACGAACCCTGGTGGGTCAGGCGATGGTCGCGAGCCACTCCTCGACGAGCACGAGGAAGTCGGCCGGGCGCTCGAGCGAGGGCAGGTGAGCCGTGTCCGGCCAGTCGATGCGGCGCACCCGGGACACGCCCTCGGTGACACGGTCCGCGGCCTCGTGGATCGCGTCGAGGTCATGGCCGCCGACGAGTACGAGGGTCGGCACGCCGATCTCGCCGAGCCGGTCGAGGGCGTCCGGTTCGAGCTCGGCCTCCTCGACGTCGTCCCAGTCGGCCGTCAGCTCGAAGGCCCGTCGCTGCATGTCGGCGACGAGGGAGCGGACCGCGGGGTCCACGACGCCCGGTCCGCGACCGGCGCCGTCGACCCACGCGGCGAGGTTGGCCTCGACCGCCGCATCGAGGTCGCCCGACTCGGTCGCCGCCGACTCCGCATCGGCGAAGGCTCGAAGCGCGGGGGTCATCGCAGGGATCAGGGAGCCACCCGGAGCACTGAGCAGCAGCGAGGCGACGAGGGCGGGGCGGGTGAGGGCCAGCTCCACGGCGACGCCCGCCCCCATGGACGCGCCCACGACGTGGCAGCCGTCGACATCGAGCGTCGCCAGGGTAGCGAGCACGTCCTCGACGTGGGAGAGGTCACCGACCGGACGCTCGGTCGACTCGCCGAACCCACGCAGGTCGAGCCGGACGACGTCGTGGGAGCGGGTGAGGGAGTCCCACTGCGGGTCCCACATCCGCCGATCGGCGACCCCGGCGTGCAGCAGGAGGAGCGGCCTCTCGCCCCGCGGCCCGGCGCGGTCGTACGCCAGTGCGCGTGCGGTGTCCGTCGTCGAAGCCATGTGCCCACTGTCTCAGGCGAGCGGCCCCACGACGGACTCGGCGGCGAGGATCGGCTCCCGGCCGACGACGGCCTGGTGGGCCGCGGCGAGGTCCGGGGCGAGGAAGCGGTCGGGCCCGGGAGCGGTGCGCGTGACCGAGTCGAGACCGGCGATGACGGCCTCTGCGGCGGGACTCGGCTCGAGCGGAGCCCGGAGGCGAATGCCGCGCGCCGCCGTCACGAGCTCGATGGCGAGGACGTGGGCGAGGGCGTCCACGGACCGGCGCAGCTTGCGGCCGGCGGCCCAGCCCATCGAGACGTGGTCCTCCTGCATGGCGCTGCTCGGGATCGAGTCGACGCTCGCGGGGGCGGCCAGCCGCTTCATCTCCGAGACGAGGCCGGCCGAGGTGTACTGCGCGATCATGAGTCCGGAGTCGACGCCGGGGTCGTCGGCGAGGAACGGCGGCAGGCCGTGGTTGCGGGCCTTGTCGAGGAAGCGGTCGGTCCGGCGCTCGCTCATGCTCGCAAGGTCGGCCGCCGGGATCGCGAGGAAGTCCAGGACGTACGCGACCGGCGCGCCGTGGAAGTTGCCGTTGCTCTCGACCCGGCCGTCGACGGTGACGACCGGGTTGTCGACCGCCGCGGCGAGCTCCGCGGTCGCGACGCGCTCGGCGTGGTCGAGGGTGTCCCGCATTCCGCCGGCGACCTGGGGCGCGCAGCGGAGCGAGTAGGCGTCCTGCACCTTGGTGTCGACGGACTTGTCGCGGTGCGAGTCGCGGATCCCGCTGCCCGACAGCACCTTTCGCATGTTCGCGGCACTCGCGGCCTGTCCGGCGTGCGGCCGGAGCGCCATGAGGTCGGCGGCGAAGGGGTCGTCGCTGCCCATGAGCCCCTCGACGCTCAGCGCCGCCGCGATGTCGGCCGTCGTGACGAGGGCGCGCAGGTCGTGGATCGCGAGGCAGAGCATCCCGAGCATGCCGTCGGTGCCGTTGATGAGGGCCAGTCCCTCCTTCTCGGCGAGGGTCACCGGCTCGATGCCGGCGACGGCGAGCGCCGGTGCGGCGTCAGAGAGTTCACCGCCGCGGTCCCGGACCATGCCCTCCCCCATGAGGACGAGCGCGCAGTGCGCGAGCGGGGCGAGGTCGCCGGAGCAGCCCAGCGAGCCGAACTCGTGCACGACCGGGGCGATCCCGGCGTTGAGGACGGCGACATAGGTCCGCAGGGTCTCCTCGCGAATGCCGGTTCGCCCGGTCGCGAGGGTCTGGATCCGGAGCAGCATGAGGGCGCGGACGACCTCGCGCTCGACCTCGGCCCCGACGCCGGCCGCGTGGCTGCGGACGAGCGAGCGCTGGAGCTGGGTGCGGAGCTCGACGGGGATGTGCCGCGTCGCGAGGGCGCCGAAGCCGGTCGACACCCCGTAGTGCGGAACGGTGTCGTCGGCGAGGGCCTCGACGACCGTCCGGCTCGCCCGGACCCGCTCCCAGGCCGCGCCGGTGATCGCGACGGGCGCGTCGTCGCGGGCGACGGCGACGACGTCGGAGACGGTCAGCGGGGCGTCACCGACGAGGACGGGTGCGGGGTGGTGCATGCGTCCATTGGACCGGGCGGCGACGGTCTGGGAGCGCCCGGCGGGCGGCATTCCGTCTCGGATGCGAGACGGATGCGGACCGCCGCGGGGGGAGGCCACCGCGGTCAGGTCAGGCAGGCGGCCGCCGCGGCCGCGACCCGGTCGACCCAGCCGATCGTCGTCGAGCCGTTGCGCGGCCCGCTGACGAGGATCGACACCCACCGGAGCCGGCCGTCGACGCCGGTCGCGAGGCCGCTGAGGTTCGTCACCGTGTCGAGGCTGCCCGTCTTGCCCTGGACGTGGCCGGCGGCGCAGCTCGTCGGCGCGGTCCGGTAGCGGAGCTCGAGCGTCCCGGTGCGCCCGGCGATCGGCAGGCCCGCGGCGGAGAAGAGCAGCGGGCCCGCCACGGCGTCGGACCGCACCCGCCGCAGGAGAGCGAGGATCGACCGGTTCGTCTGGCGGTTGCTCGTCGAGAGGCCGCTGCCGTCGACGATCGTCATCCCCGCGAGGGAGACCCCGGCGGCGGAGAGGACGCTGCGGGCATTCGCCTGCGCCCCCGACCAGCTCGCCGGCTGCCCCTTGGCGTGCGCGGCGAGTCGCAGCAGCCCTTCGGCGAAGTCGTTCTCGCTCTCCCGCACCATCTCCTGGGTCAGGTCGCCGATCGTCCGCCCGGTCGACGACGTCACGTAGCTGCTCACCGGGGCCTTGGCGCGCGCGACGGACGACGGCGTGACCCCGGCGGCCCGCAGGACGCTCGCGAAGCCGGCGCCCGCGTCGAGCCCGGTGTCGAGGACGTTGCGCCGGTCGACGACGAGCGCCCGGACTGGCGCGACCTCGGTCGGCACCCAGTCCGGGTCCCAGCCCTGGGCATTCGTCGGCGCGGGGAAGAGCGAGTCGTCGACGCGGACCGCCGCCGTCCGCAGGCCGGCCGCGAGGAGCTGCCGGGCGGTTTCACGGGCCAGGGCCGCGAGGCGTGCGCCCGTCAGGTCCGGGTCTCCCCCGCCGACGAGGTAGACCGTGCCCCCGACGCGACGGACGGTCGTCCGGAGCCGGGTCCCCGGCGCGATGCTGCGCAGGGCGACGAATGCGGTGACGACCTTCTCGTTGCTCGCCGGCACCCGCGGCGTCGTCGTCCCGGTGCCGAAGATCGTGGCCCCCGTTTGGAGGTCCTGGACGAGCACGCTCGCGCCGCTCCCGAAGCCGCTCCCGACGAGCTGGTGCCGCACGCCGAACGCCACCCTGGCGTCCTCGAGGTCCCCTCCGGCGGCATGCGCGGGTGGCGCGACCAGCGCCCCGGCGAGTGCGAGGGAGAGGGCGACAGCATTCCGGACCCGCAGCATCCGTGCAGGCTAGGCGCTGACGGCCCCTCAGGCGACGAGCGCGAGATCGGTGAACGGCCCCGCCGCGATCCGCGTCAAGCTCCCGCGACCGCTGCGTGTCAGCCGCGCAGGTCAGGAGGCCCGTGCCACAGGCCGCGAACATAGGCCGCGAACCCGCTGGCTGCCTCCCGGCGGCCCCTTACCTGTGAGACCGACCACCGCCCGACCATGCCGGCGGTCAACACCAGCTTGATGGAGACCGTGGTGCCCCTCCCGTGGTGCTGGGCGACGTACGTCATCATCGAGGCGCCTCGTTGCTGGAGCATGAGCGGCTTCGCGCCACCGGAGCCGGCGCCCTGGTGCGGCACGAGGAGGTCGGTGCGCAGCCGCTGGCCAAAGCCCGCCTCACGCACCCGACGCCCGTAGGCGACGTCCTCGTTGTAGAGGAAGAAGGACTCGTCGAAACCGCCGAGCTCGAGGAACCGCCGCCTCGGCACGGCCAGGCAGGCACCGGTCAACCAGTCGAGCTCGATGTGCTCACCTGGGGAGGGGCGAGCGAAGAGGCCGGCCCGGGGCAAGAGCGCATGAAGGCCGGTGGCGTACACGACCGCCCGAACGACCGAGGGCTCCCACCCACCGACGCCGAGCTCGACCCGACCGTCAGCCGAGACGGTGGTGGCCGAGACTGCGGCGAGGGTCGGCTCCTGCTCCAGCTCACGGGTCAAGGCCTCGAGCTGCTCGATGGTCGGGCTCGTGTCAGGGTTGACGAACACGATGTACTCCGCAGTGGCAACCCTGGCTCCTGCATTGGCAGCCCGGGCGAACCCGACCCCTCCGCCGTCGAACCAGCGGCACGCGCCTCTCGCCCGCGCGAGCTCCGCCAACCCGTCGGCCCCCCGCGCGTTGTCGACGAGGACGACGGGAAGCGTCGGGGGCAGGTCCGCGAGCAGCGCCTCGACCAGCCTCCGGCTGTGGTAGGTGACGACGACCAGCTCGAGGTCGTGGAGCGCCCCTCGCTGGGAGGCGGCGGCGTGCTGGGTGGACAAGAAGTGCTCCCTGGGTGCTGTGGGTCGGATCCGAGACTATGGGCCGGATCAAGGGGTGCCGGTCGTTCCGCCGGGGCGAAGTCTCTCCGATTCGCTCGCTGGACGGGCCGTTCGTGCGTGCACATCACCCATTTGGCCGCCCCATGCTCCCCGCTCCTCCACCGTTCGGCTGATTCTTGGTCAAATGCAGACGGAATCTTTGCCCTTCTACGTAACGTGACTCACGCCAGGACCGCACGGCTACAGGGACGTAGCCAGCACCGGGCTTCTTTCTTGAGCGTGGAACGGCAAGGGGATGGACAGCGTGAGTGTTGACGAAGTGGCACGTGACTCGATGAGAAGGGCGACCGTGCAGGGGGCACGGCCGCCCCAGCTCGTCGCGGTGGACAGTTTGCCCGCAACCGAGCCCGCCCTTCCCCGGGGCAGGGCGGCCATCAACGATGGCCCCTTCGCGCGGGCGCCAGAACGGTCCCGCGCCTCGGGCGTCCTCGATCAGTTCGGGCAGCGTCGGCTGTTGCTCGCTGCCGACGCCCTCGTGTGCCTGCTCGCATTGGCGTGGGGCACGTGGTACGACTCCGACTACCGCTTCTCGCACGTCTCGTTCGTCGTCGCCCTCTTCTTGTCCCTCGGCGTCGCCGGTCTGTACCGCCCTCGACTGTCGTTGTCCTTGCTCGACCTGCTTCCCACGCTTGTCGGCTCGTGGCTCGTCGCGATCGGCCTGGGTGTCATCGGACAGGTGATCTTCGCCCGGTTGCGCTGGGGTGGGGAGCTCGTCGTCGACTGGGGGGCACTGCGCGTCGCCGCTGTCACGCTGGTCGGGCTGGCCCTCGGGCGAGCCGTTGTCTTTGCGGTCGTCAAGGCCGTGCGCGTCCGGGGGATCGTCGCGCACCGCACGCTCATCGTCGGGACAGACAAGGCCTCCGACCAGATCGCCCAGGTCCTCGACGAGCACCACGAGTACGGACTGCTGCCGGTCGGTTTCCTCGACGAGTCGTCGTCTCTGAGCTCCGGCGCCAGGCTGCCCCTGCTCGGCCGGGTCGACGAGCTAGCGGAGGCGGTCGAGCGGCACCGGGCCCGGATCGTCATCGTCGCCTCGTCGTCGCTCGCCGAACTGGACCTGCTGGATCGGCTGCGTGGCTGGAACCGGCTCCGGTGCGACGTCTTCGTCGTGCCGCGTCTCTTCGAGACGCACAGCCTCGGTCGCGACACCGAAGACATCTGGGGTATCCCGCTCGTCCGGTTGCGCCGTGCGAGCTACCGGACGTTGGAATGGCGGTTGAAGCGCGCCCTGGACGTGGCCTTCGCAGGCGTAGCCCTCGTCCTCCTCGCGCCCCTCCTGGCCGTCATCGCCGCCGCGGTCCGACTCGAAGGCGGCCGCGGGATCCTGTTCCGACAGGAACGCGTCGGGGTCGGTGGAGGCACCTTCTTCCTCCTGAAGTTCCGGTCCCTCAAGCCGGTGGACGACACCGAGTCCGCCACCAACTGGAACATCGCCAACGACCACCGCTTGGGCCGCGTGGGGAAGTTCCTGCGGAAGTCCTCCCTCGACGAGCTGCCCCAGCTCTACAACGTCGTGCGGGGCGACATGAGCCTGGTCGGGCCCCGCCCGGAGCGTCCGTTCTTCGTCCACCAGTTCGGTAGCGAGAACCGCGGCTATCACGCACGGCACCGCGTGCCGGCCGGGCTGACCGGATGGGCCCAGATCCATGGGCTCCGCGGTAACACGTCCATTGCAGACCGAGCGAAGTTCGACAACTTCTACATCGAGAACTGGTCGATCTGGCTCGACATCAAGATCCTCATCCGCACTGTCACCGCAGTCGTCCGCGGAGCGGGCGGCTGACCCCGGCTCCGCTCACCCACACCGGCAACCTTGTCGGCCCCCACCTCGGTCGTGACGCCTGCAACGCGTCGACACGAGGCTCGAAACCACATACAGCCATTTCTGGGAGGAAATGCCAATGAGCACCACCGAGACCCCGGTCTCAGAGATCCCCGTCGTCATCCTTTGTGGCGGTATGGGCACGCGGCTGCGCGAGGCGAGCGAGAAGCTGCCCAAGCCGCTCGTCGACATCGGCGGACGTCCGATCCTCTGGCACATCATGAAGACCTACAGCCACTTCGGCTTCCGCAAGTTCGTCCTGTGCCTGGGATACAAGGGCGCCGAGATCAAGCGCTACTTCCTCGACTACCGGGAGCAGGTGGCCGACTTCACCCTCGACCTCGCGCACCCGGGCGGCCCGGACTTCCACGCGACCGAGGGGGTCCAGGACTGGTCGGTCACCTTCGTCGACACCGGTCTGTTGACCGGCACCGGCGCGCGGATCCGGCGGGTGGCCGACCACCTCGACACCGACGAGTTCATGCTCACCTACGGAGACGGCATCGGTGAGGTCGACCTGGCCGAGCTGGTGCGGTCCCACCGCGAGGGAGGACGCCTGGCCACGGTGACCGGTGTGCACCCGGTGAGCCGGTACGGCGAGATGCGCGTCGACGGTGGTCAGGTCATGGAGTTCAACGAGAAGCCGACGCACGCAGCCGGCTGGGTCAGTGGCGGCTTCTTCATGATGAACCGGCTCTTCATCGACAAGTACCTCGACGACGACCCCAACCTCCTCCTCGAGCAGGCTCCCCTGCAGAGAGTGGCCCGCGACGGTGAGCTGACCGTGTACCCGCACGAGGGCTTCTGGATGGGGATGGACACGTTCCGCGACTGGACCGAGCTGAACCAGCGATGGGACAACGGGGACGCTCCGTGGAAGGTGTGGCAGGACTGATCTCGAACAGACCCCCCGCACCACACCACTTGAAACGGAGCACATCTTGAACGTCATCGTCACGGGCAACGACGGATACCTCGGCTGCCTGGTCACCTCCGACCTCATGCGCCACGGCCACGAAGTCACCGGCATCGACACCGGCTTCTACCGAAATGGCTTTCTCTACAACGGTTTCTCGGCTCAGCCGAAGACCATCACCAAGGACGTCCGCCATCTGACCGAGGCCGACCTGGAGGGCGCCGACGCGGTCGTTCACATGGCCGACCTGTCCAACGACCCGCTGGGCCAGCTCGCACCCGACGTCACGCACAAGGTCAACCACCGCGGTGCTGTCCACCTGGCGGAGCTCGCCAAGAAGGCCGGGGTGAGCCGCTTCGTGCACATGTCCTCGTGCAGCGTCTACGGCGTCGCCGACGGTGAGGTCGACGAGACGTCCGCGGTGAACCCGCAGACGGCGTACGCCGAGTGCAAGGTCCTCGTCGAGCGCGACGTCACGGCGCTCGCCGATGACAACTTCTCCCCGACCTTCATGCGCAATGCGACGGCATTCGGCGCCTCGCCGCGGATGCGCTTCGACATCGTCCTCAACAACCTCGCGGGGCTGGCGTGGACGACGGGGAAGATCGCCATGACCAGCGACGGGACCCCGTGGCGCCCGCTCGTGCACGGTCTCGACATCGCGAAGGCCATCCGGTGCGTGCTCGCCGCGGACCGCGAGATCGTCCACACGGAGCGTTTCAACGTCGGAGACAGTCGGCAGAACTACCAGGTACGCGAGATCGCCGAGACCGTCGCCGCCGAGTTCCCCGGCTGCGAGCTGACGTTCGGCGACAACGGCGGCGACAACCGCAGCTACCGGGTCAGCTTCGAAAAGATCCAGAACAAGCTTCCTGGCTTTGCATGCGAGTGGGACGCCGCCAGTGGTGCACGTCAGCTGCACGAGGTCTTCCGGTCGATCGACATGGACACCGAGACCTTCACCGGCCGCGGCCACACCCGGCTCAAACAGCTCGAGCACCTCCTGGGCACCGGTCAGATCGACACCGATCTCTTTTGGAGCCACCGATGATCATCACCGCCACCCACATTCCCGACGTGCGCATCGTCGACCTCGAGCAGCGCGTCGACGACCGGGGCTTCTTCGCCCGGAGCTTCTGCCGGGAGGAGTTCCTCCAGGCCGGTCTCGAGCCCGCGGTCGAGCAGTGCAACCTGTCCTTCAACCACGAGGCCGGGACTCTGCGCGGCATGCACTACCAGGTCGCGCCGCACCCCGAGGTCAAGCTGGTGCGCTGCACCCGTGGGTCCATCGTCGACATCATCGTCGATATGCGGGAGGAGTCGCCGACCTACCTTCAGCACGTGGCGGTGGAGCTCAGTGCGGACAACCGACGCGCGCTCTACGTACCTCCCTACTTCGCCCACGGCTACCTGACCCTGGAGGACAACACCGAGGTCGTCTACCAGGTCAGCGGCGCCTACACGCCGTCGGCGGAGCGGGGCCTGCGTCACGACGATCCCGCGCTCGGCCTGCCCTGGCCGGTCCCCGTCACCCGGATCAGCGAGAAGGACCGGAGCTGGGCGCTCCTCGATCATCATGCGGGGGTGCCCGCATGATGATCGTCGACAACGCACTCAGGGCGCGGGCCCTGGAGGGTCGCCCCGTCCGCGTGGCGATCGTCGGAGCCGGCTTCATGGCCCGTGGCCTGGTCAACCAGATCGTCAACTCCGTCCCTGGCATGGAGGTCGTCGCGATCGCCAACCGCACGGAGGCCCACGCCGCTCGCGCTCTTGCCGAGGCCGGGGTCGAGGACTTCGCCCGGGTCCACAACGCGGCCGCGCTCGACGCCGCCTGGGCCGACGGTCGGTCGTCGGTCACGACGAACTACGAGGCGGTGTGCGAGGCGGACTCCGTCGATGCCATCGTCGAGGCCACCGGGGCAGTCGAGCACGGGGCACGGGTCATCCTGCATGCCATCGAGCACGGCAAGCACGTCGTCCTCATGAACGCGGAGGTCGACGGCACCGTCGGTAGCGCGCTCAAAGCCCGCGCCGACGAGGCCGGCGTCGTGCTCACCGGGTGCGACGGGGACCAGCCAGGTGTCCAGATGAACCTCGTGCGGTTCGTCCGTGGTATCGGCCTCACACCGCTCGTGTGCGGCAACATCAAGGGTCTTCAGGACGAGTACAGAACACCCACGACACAGGCCGAGTTCGCTGCGAAGTGGGGCCAGGACCCGTACATGGTCACGAGCTTCGCCGACGGCACGAAGGTGTCCTTCGAGCAGGCCCTCGTGGCCAACGCCACGGGGATGACCGTGGAGCGTCGCGGCATGCGGGGCGCCGACCATCCGGGACACGTCGACGAGCTGACCTCGGCCTACGACGTCGAGGAGCTGCGCCAAGCGGGGGGCGTCGTCGACTACGTCGTCGGCTCGCAACCCGGCCCGGGCGTCTTCGTCCTCGCCACGCACGACGACCCGAAGCAGCGGCACTACCTCAACCTCTACAAGCTCGGCCCGGGGCCGCTCTACAGCTTCTACACGCCCTACCACCTGTGCCACTTCGAGGTTCCCACCTCGGTGGCCCGGGCCGTGCTCTTCGGGGACGCCGCGCTGCAGCCCATCGGGCCGCCGACCGTGGAGGTCATCACGATCGCCAAGCGCGACCTGCGCGCCGGCGAGACCCTCGACGGCCTGGGCGGGTACGACAGCTACGGGCAGTGCGAACGGGCTGATGTCACCGCCGCGGAGAACCTGCTGCCGATGGGCGTGGCCGAGGGTTGCGTCCTCCGGCGTGACATCGCCAAGGACGAGGCGCTCACGTACGACGACATCGAGCTCCCGGCCGGGAGAGTCGTGGACGCCCTGCGGCGCGAGCAGGCCGCGATGCAGGCTCCCCACGCCGCTCTGGCCCCGGCGCGCACGGAGCAGCCGACCCGGTAGGACGACGTCACGAATGCGGCCCCGAGCACCTTGGTGCTCGGGGCCGCATTCGTCACGCGCCACCATTCGAACTCGGCGGTCCTGCATTCTCCGCCGGCGCGACCTCAGGTGGACCCTAGGCCGGCCCCGACGGACGGACGTACTGCTCGTGGCGGTCCTGGCGTGGATGCGATCGGGCGGGTGCGCCGATGGCGATGCAGTCATCGGGGATGTCCGTCGTCACCACGCTGTTGGCGCCGATGATGACGCGGTCGCCGATGGTGACACCTCCGAGGATGGCGGCACCGGCCCCGATGACGACGTCGGACCCCACTCGAGGCTGTCCCGGCCGAGCGCCGTCCCCGATCGTGACGCCCTGATAGATCTGCGCATTCGGGCCGATTCGCACTTGATGACCGATCACGATTCCCGAGCTGTGCATCAAGCACAGACCCGGCCCGATGTCGGCCAGGGGGCTGATCTCGGCACCGCTGCCCCGCAACACCCGGCCCTCGACGAAGAGCGCGACCGGATACAGCCGGCGACGGGCGAGCGCTTGCGCGATGCGGAAGTACACCACAGCTCGAACTCTCGGAATGGCGAGGAACTTGACCGAGCACTGGGCCAGCCATCGCCATCGAGTGATGTCTCCCCGCTGAACCATGTGCTCCAGATCCTGAGCAATGACGTCCCGCAGGCGAGTCTCATGCCTCGTCTGCTCCGGCGGTGTTCCCATTCGCGATCTCCCCCTCTGTTCGGCGTCTCAGACTGATCCGTACGTGCCCCGCGGCGGTGGGGCACTGGAGTCGGCCGGAGACAGCCGCAGCACGAGACCCTCGAGGAAGCCCAGGCCCCAGCCGAGGTGCATCGCCGCGAAGGCCGCGGGCAGGGCGACCTTGCTGACGTCGGCGCCCTCCTCATCGGTCTTGCGGGCAGTGAGGGCAGTGGCCGCGACCAGTCCGGCGGCATACGGGGCGGCGAGCAGGGTTGCGGCCCGCCGCCGGTCGGTGGCCGCCAGGCCGGCGGCCGCACCGAGCGTGATGACTAGAGCCGGTGCGGCGAGATGTCGTGGTCGCACCGCAGTCGGGCCGTTCTTGAGCACCATGCCAGCCTTGCCGCGGCCGTACCGTCGGTACTGGCGACCGAGCTGGCGGACCGTCTCCCGCACTTGCCAGTAGATGTGCATCTGCGGGTCGTAGCGGATCCGGTGGCCCACCCCGAGGATCCGGTGGTCGATGTCGACGTCCTCGTTGACGGCCAGCCTTTCGTCCCAGCCGCCCACCTGTCGCAGGACGTCCAGACGGTACACGCCGAAGGATGCGTGGTCGGTGTCCTGCGCCTCGGTCCCGTAGTGGTTGACGGAGTTTCCCACCCCGAAAGGGCTCGAGAGCACAGCGGCCACCGCACGCCCGGTGCGGGTGTCGGCCACCCCGTGCCGGCAGCCACCGACTGCGGCCACACCGGCCTCGGCCTCGAGCTGGTCGACGCCGCGCTCGACGTAGTCGTCGCTGATGCGGGCGTGCGCATCGACACGCGCGAGGTAGCGGCCGCGGGCAACACGCATTCCGACGTTGAGCGCCGCAGGGATGGTGCGGTCCGGATTGTCGAGCAGCCGCACACGAGGCTCCTGAGCGGCGATCTCGGTGACGATGCGTCGGGTGTCGTCCTCGGAGCGACCGTCGACGACCAGGACCTCCGAATCCGCCAGCGTCTGGTCGAGCACGGAGCGGATGGCGGTGGCCACGAATCGTTCCTCGTTGCGCACGGGCATGACGACCGAGACGGTAGGTCCAGCGCTCATGAGGCAACCTTCGATCGGCCAACGGCACCGGACCGCTTCGATCTCGCACCCCCGGAGGGCCGGACTCGGCGATGGACGGGCTCACCTCCCCCTGGCAGCGATTCGAGCGCCGCCTCTCGGCTCGGCGCCCACAAGGTGACGAGCAGCAGTACCGGCATGATGATGACGACCGTCGTCGTTCCCGGCTGGAGCAGCCAAAGTGACAGCAGCAAGGAGACCGACAGGGCGCGGCTGTACCCACCGGCGTAGCAGAGGAGGAGGAATCCTGCCAGCACGAGGCCGGCCAAGAGTCCGTAGTCGAAGAAGATCTTCACCGGAGTGGGGACGAGCAGACCGAGAATGCCGCTGTCCGTGACGATGTCCTGGGAGGACCCCGGGCCACGACCCAACAGCGCCACGAGCAGGTGCTCGTTCCATTGGGGGAACAGGTACTGGTAGGGCATGACCGCACGAAGACTCGTGGAGGAGTCGTTGGACGACACCTCCGTCACCCTCTGCAGAGTCGTGGATCCGATCTTGGAGTTCGCCGCGACGATCAGGAGCAGCGCGGTCGGTAGGAGGTAGCTCCGGAGCGAGCGACGAACCGGGGAGAGTGCCATGACGAGCAGACCCGCGGCCACGATGGCGAACCCGGAGCCCGAGACCGTCGCGAAAAGGCCACCGAGGAGGACCAGCAGCCGTACCCAAGGTGCACCGACGAGGATGGCGCTGAGCACTCCGACGCCGAGCAGAGCCGAGACGATGGAGGGCTCGAGTCCGATCCAGGCATTCGCTCGCATGATCTCCGAGCCGTAGGCGACGGGGTAGGTGATGACGAAACCGTGAAGAAGGAAGCTGTCCGGCACGAGAGCGGCGAGCCAGTCGCGGTACCCGATGCCCGCCAGTTGGCTGCCCAGCATGACGATGCAGGCAGCAGCCAGGTACGTGGTGATCCGGAAGACCACATCGAGAACGTCGACAAACGTGCGACGTTCGCTGTGCACCAGACGCAGCGTGAACGGAAGCCAGGTGAGCATGAAGAGCGCCCAGGAGCCGACACTGATCAACGGGTGGCCGACGAAGGCCAGCTGGAGCTGGATCGCGACGGCCGTCGAGCCCGCGGCGAGCAGCCAGGCGGCGAGCCGTCGACGCTCGAACGTGAGGATCCGGAGTAAGACACCGAACCCGCAGAAGCAGAGCATGATCGGAAGGAGCAAGGCCACGTCGGGGACCCCCGGCACCGCGAAGCGTTGGAGCAGGACGACACTCCCGAAGAGCCACCCGACCCAGCGCACCGTGGCGCGCCGTCCTGCCGGACGATTCATCGGGAGATGACGACCGTGGGGTGGGCAAGGTCCAGCGCCGTCGTGGACCGCCAGATGTCCCCCAACCGCGTGTGGCCCCGTCCGGCGACCACGACGACGTGGAGCCCCGTCTGTCCGCGCAGCAGACGCAGTGCCCAGTCTTCGTCGGGCACGACCGCAACGAGGACGTCGGCTTCCAGCTCGCGCCGGATCCGGGCTCGGCCGGCCCGGCCGAGAGTGCGCTCTCCGTCCTCCCGGTGTACGGGGCTGACCACGGCCACGCTCGCACCGTGGTGCCGGACCACGACTGCCACCTCCTCTGCGAAGGCCGCGGCTTCCTCTCCGGTCTCGGGCAGCGCCACGATGGCGAGGTTCTGGCGATCGGACTCGATGAGGCGACCGGCAAGGTCGCCCACAGAGCCGTCGAAGGTGGCGACCTTGACGTCAGTGGACAGCCCTGCGACCTCGCGGACCGACCGAGCCCGGCGCCGCTCCATCGGGATGAGCACGGCTGCTGCCGCAGCGAGGAGGATGCCTGCCACGAGCCCCAAAACCAGACGAAGGCTGCGGGAAAGGCCCGCCCCCTGTGCCTCCACCGCGGGGTCGAGGAGCGCAACCGCGGTCGAGGTGCTCGACGCGGAGTCCTGGCGGCCTGCAACGGACGCTCCGAGTTGGCTGCGGCGGGCGGCTTCGGCCGCGGCGTCCTTGAGCGCACCGGATTTGACGAGGTCGTTGCTGTCCCTCTGAATCTGGCTGAGACGATCGCGCGCCTGCTGCTCGCCCGCGATGAGCACAGCATCCGCGACGGCGTTGGCGTCCTTGACCGTCGCCTGCGGATCCGAACCGGTGACGGTGACGATGACGAGGTCCGTGTCGACCTCCCACTTGGCCGCGACCCTGTTCCTCAGGTCAGCCGCATTGATGCCGCGTGTAGCTGCAGCGACGGCCATGACGGCCTCCGATGTCACGGTGCGCTCCACGGTCTGGCCGAGCTGCTTGGCGCGGAGGCTGTCCACGTCGCCGTTGCTCAACTGCATGACAGCGGAGGCCGTGCTCTGCTCCGAGACCGGTACGAGGAAGGACAACATCCCGGCCAGGACCGCGCCGGCGACAACCCAGGTCCACCGCGCCCACACGGCCTCCAGCGGAGGGGACCACACTCGCGCGCCGTCGTAGAAATCGGACCGCTCTGCGGTCCGGGCGGGCGGAGCCGAGTTCGCATACGTCGGTTTCGGGTCCGCAGGCCCTTTGGGCACGGAAATGTCGGTGTCGAGCTGAGCCATATGGTGAATCGTATGTGAGTGGCACGTAGCCGGTGGCAGGATTGCCAGCGATGGATCATGTCACACACTCCAT
Organism: uncultured Actinomycetota bacterium; assembly: GCA_963752365.1. GTDB lineage: Bacteria > Actinomycetota > Actinomycetes > Actinomycetales > Dermatophilaceae > CAVVXY01. The sequence goes on along the minus strand of CAVVXY010000005.1, from coordinate 289,921 downwards.
AGCACCCCAGGACCAGGACACGTCATGACTTCGCGCTGGGTGGTCGTCGCGGACTCGCCTTTTCTCCCCGCGAACGGCGGCGGGGAGCGCGAACACCTGGGCTTCGTTGCCGCCGTGGCCGCGGCAGGTCGCCTCGCTGCTCTCGTGATCCCCACCCCCGAGCCGGTCGACGAAGCGCCGTACATGGACGTACTGGGCCCGGTACCGATCATCCAGACACCCCGACACACGGCACTGCACCGCCTCGCGGCGCCGGTGCGACCCTACGTGGTCAGCTCCCGGCCAGCGCCCTCGTGGTTGCTGGGGCGGGTCGCCACGGTCGCCCCCGAAGCCGCTGGCATCGTCGTCTTCTCCTACAAGTCCTGGCTACTCGGCGAAGCGCTCGCCACTGGCACCGGGCTGCCCACCGTCCTGCGCCAGCACAACCTCGAGGGCGCCTACCATCGAAGCCTCGCGCGCGAAGCCACGGGACTTCGCAAGCTCGTGCTGCACGTCGAGGCAACTCGAATCGAACGCGACGAGGCCCGACTCGAGAAGGCCGGCTGGCTGGCGGCCACGGCGGACATCTCCGCGGCGGACGCAGCACACCGCCGGGCCCGCGGCGCACGCGCCGAGCACGTGCCGCCATTCGCGTTCGGCCGGTCCCTGACGCACTTGTCGCGGGCCGGGACGGAGACCGACCGGGTGCTGTTCCTGGGCGCCCTGGACGTCGGGACCAACCGAGCCGCCCTGGACTGGTTCCTCCTGGCTGTCTGGCCTCTGGTGCTCGAACGGCGGCCGAATGCGGTCCTCGACGTCGTCGGACGCGCTCCCGGTCGGCGGTTGCAAGAGCTGCTCGCCGCAGCCCCCTCCGTCGAGCTCCACGCCGACGTTCCAGAGCTTGAGCCCTATCTGAGCCGTGCGTCTGTGGCCGTCAACCCCGCCGTCTCCGGCTCCGGCGTCAACATCAAGATCATCGACTACCTCCAAGCGGGCGTCCCGGTGGTCAGCACCTCGCTCGCCAGCCGGGGGCTGTCGCTGGAGTCCGGCGTCCACCTCGAGGTGCGCGACGATCCGGCGGAGTTCGCAGAGGCGGTGAGCCTGCTGCTGGCCGATCCCCTTCGAGCCGAGTGCCTGTCCGCTCAGGGTCGCAGCAAGATCCACGAGCTGCTCGACCCACAACGCAACGTCGCGAGGATCGCTCGGCTGCTGGGCGAGGAGGCCCTCCCCGTCTGACGGTTCCTGTGGACGGTTGCGGTGGTCAGTCGGTCGGAGGGGCTTCGGTCGCGGTCACCGGGGCGCTCTGCGCCGCGGAGGAACCTGTGGAGGTGGACGGGCTCGACGGACTGCTCGAGGGCTCCCGCGGCACGCTCGACCAGAGCGCTCGATAGAGCTTCGCGGACTCAGGGTTCTGATCGGTGGCCTGAAAGAGCGATGAGGAGATGTACGTGTCGGGCTCGTCGAAGTAGTTCTCGAACGCCAGGTCGCTGCGGTTGGCCGTGAAGAACTCATGCATCTTGGCGATGAAGAAGGGGTTGTCGCCGGAGCCATTCGACCGTGATCCGGACAACCCCCACTCTGGTACCGCGAACTTCTTGCCGTGGCCGCGAGCGAAGTCGACCAGGTCCTGGAGACCAGCGGCGTCCCGGGGGCCGACCGCAGCGTCCCACTCCTTCTGGTTGCGGCTCTTGGCGGAGTAGCTGTCGTAGTGGTCGCAGCCGATGACGTCGACGACGTCGTCTCCGGGGTAGAGGGCGGTCAGGCTCGCAAGCCGGTCGGTCGCCCCCCTGAGCTTCACGCCGCAGGAGATGTCGAACACGATCTGCAGCTCGGGCTGCTCGCGACGCAGAACCGTGGCGACATGACGAAAGGCCGCCCTGAAGTCCGCCGCCCTGGTCGCGGTGGCCCCCCAGGGGAACCACGACCCGTTGGCCTCCAACCCGATCCGCACGTAGCTGTCGGCTCGGCCATGGCGGGTCAGGGTGGCGGCAACCTCGCGCCAGACGTCGTCGTGCTGACCTGCCGCTACGTCCCCGAGGTTGGCCTCGACGTCGGTCGGGAGCAGCGGCAGCCCGTAGACGAGCCGGCCGTCCCACCCGTCGAATGTCGTGACGTGCCACTGGGAGTCCTTGATCTCCTCCCAGGTGGAGTAGGCGGGGTATGTGGTCACCGTCCGCGCCGGGGTGCCGCGCCAGGTGCCGAACGCGCGGATACTGTCTGCGCTGCTGTTGCCGCCGATCCAGGCCCCGCTGGTCCAGCCCGGAGAGTCCGGGCGATCCGGCACCAGATTGCGCCCCTCGAGGAGCCGACTCAACGGACCCACGTCGGTTCGCTCCGGACGGGACATGACAAACGCCACGATGGCAACGGCCAAAACCAGGACAAATCCGCCGATCTTCTTCCCCATCACACTGGCCCCCTTGGCGGCTGACCTGCCGAGCCACGATGTTACCCGGTCGGGAAGTCCCCGCGGCGTTCCCGCGAATCTGCTCAACCGGTCCCGGACCGGTCGGCCGGTCGCCTACCATCGCCAGAGGCCAGATCTAGTGCGTGCCGGTTGTCTGCACCTTGGGGAGAGGGGGATGTCTTTGCCCGGTCGACCCCGCATTCACGTCGTGCTGCGCTCGCACGGCGGCGAGAACCTCAAGGCCCGCCCTGCCTTCTACGACAAACACGCCTGCTTGGCGTCGCTGGTCCGCGCGGTCGAGCAGGTGCCCGACGGCGGTGCGGAGCTCCTCTTCGTCAACGACGGTCCGATCCCGTCACCCCGGGCCGAGCTCATGGCCGTAGCCGGTGAGGTGATCCAGCTGAATGCCGGCAGCAACCGTGCGTCGTACCGCACGACGATCGGCATCACGAGTGCACGGGGCTGGCCGGACGACGACCTCGTCTGGTTCGCAGAGGACGACTACCTGTACGCACCCGACGCCCTGACCGTTCTGCGCGACGGTGCCGAGGCGCTGCCGTCGGCGAGCTACTTCTCGTTGCACAGCCCGTACGCCTTGGACCGATCCATGGGTCGGCGGCGCCCGATCGAGCGGCCCGAGCTGTGGTCCGCGGGAGACCCGGACGCGGTGAGTGTGGGCGAGAGCCGATGGTTCCACGGCCTCAGCACGACAAGTACCTTCGGCGTCCGCGTCGGAGCACTGCTCGACGACCGCCGCCTGCTGCGGACCATTCCGTTCACCGGAGGCGCTTGGGATCACACGACCTGCATGGTCGTGCAGGGCCAGCGTCCCTTCACCCTCGAGGAGCTGCTCCCGGACCTGCTCCCGTTCCGCAGGGTCCACGTCGGACAGTGGCCGAGGGTCTTGTTCCGCGGCACGACCCGGGTCGCTGCGAACCTCCGTGCCCATCGAAGGGCATCGCGCTGCCGAGTGCTCATGTCCAGCGACCCGCCCGTGATCGCACACCTCGAAACGGGTCTGTACGAGGATGACGCACAATGGGCCGCCCTGGCCGACGCGAACCGGACCTGGGCTGCGCACCGCGTCACGCCGGACCCGCCGACCGATCAGCGACCGGCCACCTCGTGAAAGGCCGCGCGCTGTTCCGTCGCGCCGGCTGGAACCTCACCGACCAGGTGATCTCCAGCGCGACCAACGCGGCCCTGTCCTTCCTCGTGGCCCGTGCGGTGTCGGTCAGCGACTTCGGCGGCTTCGCCCTTGCCTTCACGGTCTTCGCCGTCGTCACGGGACTGAGCCGGGCAGTCTCAACGATGCCGCTGAGTGTCCGGTTCACTGCGTCAGAGGCTCGGGAGTTCGACGACGCCACCGGGGCCGCGGTCGGCACCGCCGTGACCCTGGGCGTCCTGGCCGGTCTCGGTTGTCTCGTGCCCGGGCTGATCCTCGACGGGGCGGCCGGCACCGCCCTCCTCGTCCTGGGTCTCCTGCTCCCGGGTCTGCTCATGCAGGACGCGTGGCGCCTGGTGTTCTTCGCCGAGGGCCGACCGGCCGCTGCCGCCGCCAACGACGCCTTCTGGGCGGTGACCCAGCTGCTGGCGGTGGGCGGCTTCCTCCTGGCGGGGATGAACACGATCGGGCCCATGCTCCTCGCCTGGGGCGGCGCCGCCGCCGCCGCGGCCGCGCTCGGGAAGCGGCAGTCCGGGGTGTGGCCACGGCCGCGTCGGGCATGGGGCTGGGTGCGCCGCCATCACGACCTGACGCGCTACCTCCTCGCCGAGTACGTCACGGTGCAAGGGGCCCAGCAGGGGGCACTGCTCGTCATCGCAGGCATCAGCTCCCTGGCCGTGATCGGGGCCTTGCGCGGCGCCCAGGTGATTCTCGGCCCGACCACGATCCTCGCGGCAGGGATGAATGCCTTCGCGCTGCCGGAGATGTCCCGCCGCCGGGCCATGCTGTCCGAACGAGACTGGAACCGCGGTGCGGTCCTTCTGTCGGCCTTCGTGTCCCTGGCCGGCACGGCGTGGGGCGTGATCTTCCTCCTCCTTCCGGACAGCCTCGGCGTGGAGCTGCTTGGCGACACCTGGGCAGGTACTCGGCAGGTGCTGCTTGCCACCGTTGTCGGGCAAGCAGGAGCGGCCCTCGGGGTCGGCCCGGCCACGGCGCTCTATGCGATGGACCGGGCCAGCTCGACGTTCCGGATCCACGTCTCCTTCGCGCCGTTGATGTTCGTGCTGAGCATCACCGGCGTGTCCGTAGCCGGTGCCCAGGGGGCCGCGTGGGGGATCGCCGCTGCCTTCTGGCTCGTCCTCCCGCTGTGGTGGGTCACGCTGCGTCGTCAGGCCCGTGACGTCGTCGCCGAGGTGTCGCAGGCCGCCGACGAGGTGGGTGGGGGGCCGGCTTCCAAGCCGTGAACCGGGATCAGGGGAACGACGGACGAACGCGGCAGCACCTTTCGGGCCACGTCTCGGGCGCTCGGCACCCCTGTCCCCGTCCGGTCAGCTCCAGACGGCTCGCACGGCAGGCACGTCGACGGCGACTTCGAACCACTTGACGTCCACCCCTGGGCGTGGGGGACGCCACAGACCGCCGTCGAGGTCCGCACTAGTCGTGGTCTGGAGCCTGCCGCTCGTTCGGCGAGGTCGAAGGGGTCGAGGTGTGTGCCGAGGAGTCCTCGGCGACGGTCGCACGGGTGGCAACGCCCCGTGCAGCCGACCTCTCCACGGTCGACGTGGAGTGCGCTGCGCTCGGCACCGCGACCGTCGGCGTCGCGTTGTCCCGGGCGAACTGGACCTGCGCGGCGCCGGTGGCGTATCCGCTGAGGGCCGCATATGCCAGGAAGCGCCACTTGAGCGATCGGCCCCCGGACCCGTAGACGAAGTCGTTGGCGGTCCACATCGTCTCGCTCCACCGCAGCTTGGAGACGTTGGGACCGGGTGAGAAGTTGACACGGTGATCGCCACGCTCGATGGCGTGGCGGATGACCTCGGTGTGCAGGAGAGTCACCGGCCCGAGCTCCCAGGCCTCCTGGTCGAAACCAGAGGAGTGCATGTACGTCGTACCCGGGGCATGCAGCGCCAGCTGCGATGCGAGCACGCGGCCGTCCACGACCAGTTCGAAGATCGAGGCCAGTCCGCGACCCGCGAGACCGGGCAATGCTGCACGGACGATTCGGCGGACGACCGGGCTCTCGTAGGCGTCGTGATGGTTGACCGTGGCCCTGCCAGATGAGGCACGGGCCCGGTGCAGGTCCAAGAAGCGGTCGATGGCGCCCAGGTCGAGTTCGGCGCCGGAAAGGCGGCGCACCTCCCACGGACGACCGTCCTTCTTGATGCGGTTGGCCGAGCGTCGGATGCTCTCCTTCACGTTCCGCTTCAGTGAGGAGCGGGTCGCGTCCCACGTCTCATCGAGGTCCAGCACGACGCAGGCCCGGGCACGCTGGTGATCGTAGAACGCCACCTCGGTCCCCGTGGCATAGAGCCATTCAGGCTCGAACCACCGCTGGTCGGCACCGAGGGCGATCTCTGCCCAGCCCTCGGACAGCCGCGTCGTCGCTGCGACGACCGCTCGTGTGACCTCCCGGCAGAAGTCCTCACGGGCCAACACGCCGGGTAGCTCCACGGGCGAGTTGGCCAGTCCGCTGCCGACGGGAACGAGCCGCTGCGCGAGCGTGGCGCGCGAGACCCGGACCTTCTGGTTCTGGTACGCCGCCACCCCGACGAGGTCCGCGGACCTCGTGTGCCGCAGGAACAACAACAACCGGTCCCTCCTCGGCACGACGACGTCGTACCAGGCCAGCGCCCACTCGCGGGCGAGGAACGGGTTGGCGGTGCCAGCCTGTTGCTCGAACAAGGAATCCCACTCGGCCGCCTGGGTGGCGTCGACCGCCTGGGCCTCGACGATCTCCACCGTCAGCGGTCCTTCTTCACGGTAAGTCGATGTCCCCACGGCGCCAGTATCCTGCACAGGCTTGCGGCGAAGGTGCCAGAACCGTAAGAACCTGACCAATGAGCGCCCCCGCCCCTCGGTGTCAGCGGGCGGACGAGCCGGATCACGCGGCGAGGGCGAGGCCGGCGTACGCACCCTCGCGGTCGAGGAGCTCGACGTGGTTGCCGCGCTCGACGACCCGTCCGTCATCGAGGACGACGATCTGGTCGGCGGCCTCGACGGTCGTCAGGCGGTGGGCGATCGTGATCGTCGTCCGGCCGCGGGAGAGGCGGTCGAGGGCGGTTTGGAGCGCGCGCTCGGTCTCGTTGTCGAGGGCGCTCGTCGCCTCGTCGAGGACGAGGACCGGCGGGTCGCGCAGGATCGTCCGGGCGATCGCGAGCCGTTGCTGCTCGCCGCCGGAGAAGCGGTGGCCCCGCGAGCCGACGACGGTCTCGAGCCCCTCGGGGAGGCTGCCGACGAGGTCCGCGACCTGCGCCGTGCCGAGCGCCTGCCACAGGTCGGCGTCGGAGGCGTCGGGTCGGGCGAGGAGAAGGTTGTCGCGGATCGTGCCGTGGACGAGGTAGGTCTCCTGCGAGACGACGCCGACGATGCTCGCGAGGACCTCGGGGTCGAGGTCGCGGACGTCGATGCCGTCGACGAGCACCCGGCCGACGCTCGGGTCGTGGAGGCGGGCGACGAGCGAGGCGAGGGTCGACTTGCCCGAGCCGGTGTGGCCGACGAGGGCGAGCGAGGACTGCGCCGGGACGGTGAGATCGATGCCGGAGAGGACGTCTCGGTCGCCGCCCTCATAGCGGAACGACACGCCTTCGAAGCGCACCTCGCCGACGACGGTCGCCGGGTCGAGGGTCACCGGGTGCGCCGGGGAGACGACGCCCGGCACGAGGTCGAGGTACTCGAAGACCCGGCTGAACAGCGCCATCGACGCGACCCACTGAGCGCCGACGTTGAGCAGCCCCATGAGCGGGCGGAAGATCCCGGCCTGCAGGGTCGTGAAGGCGATGAGTGTGCCGATCGTCATGCCCTGCCCCGTCGAGGGGAGGCCGGCGGCGAGGTAGATCGCGGCGGGGACGACGGCGAAGACGATCGACATCGTCGCCATCCGCCAGCGGCCGGCGAGCTGGGAGCGGAGCTCGAGGTCGACGAGGTCGCCCGAGATCTCGGCGAATGCCGCGGCGTCGCGTCGCGTCGTCCCCATCGTCTTGGCGAGGCGGATGCCACTGATCGACAGCCCCTCCTCGATCCGGACGTTGAGGTCGGCGAGGCGCTGTTGCTGTCGCGCGGTGATCGTGCGGCGGAGGAGGGCGACCCTGCGGGTCAGCCAGACGGCCGGCGGGACGACGACGAGGGAGATGAGCGAGAGGCGCCACGAGAGCGCGACCATGGCGACGGCGGTCGCGACGGCGGTCGTCAGGTTGGACGCGATGGAGGTCGCCGTCGAGGTGACGACGCCCTGCATTCCGTTGACGTCGTTGGTGATCCGCGACTGGACCTCGCCGGTCCGGGCGCGGGTGAAGAAGCCGAGCGACTGGCGCTGGAGGTGGGTGAAGAGCCGGGTCCGCAGCCCGTGCATGACGTGCTGGCCGACCTGCGCGGACAGCCAGGTCTGGACGACGCCGAGGAGGGAGGTGACGACGGCGACGGCGACCATCGCGGCGACGGCGACGAGCAGGAGGCGGACGTCCTGCTCGGGGATCGCGACATCGACGACCTCGCGGACGAGGAACGGCTGGGCCATGGAGACGACCGAGGTGACGACGATGATGAGCGTGACGACCGCGAGTGGGGCGCGGTGCGGCGCGAAGAGCGTGGCGATCCGCGAGAACGGGATCGGAGCGTCGGCGAGCTGGGCGCGGTCCTTGGGGTCGATGCGACGCGGCCCGCGGCCTCGGCCGCCCACGTCCATGGTCGGGGTGTCCGTCACGGGCACCGCTCCTCTCTGCTGCTGGGCTCCACATCTTACTGTGGTTGCCTCACAATGAGGTAAACGCCGGATGCTCGGTACTATTCCCCCATGGCCGACGACGACGGGGCGAATGCGGGGAGCCCGGCTCTCGGGGACCTGCACCTCGCGGTCTCGCGGCGGCTCCGCACGGCCTACGTCGCCGCCCTGGAGCCCTACGGCGTCTCGCCGCACCACGCCCGGGCGCTGCGGGCGGTCCGCGACCATGGCCCGATCCGGCCGGGCCGGCTCGCTGAGGCGCTGCGGATCGCGCCGCGCTCGGTGACCGACGTCATCGACGACCTCGAGGGGCGCGGGCTCGTCGCCCGCGCCGCCGACCCGGACGACCGCCGTGCGCAGATCGTCACGATGACCGACGCCGGCGTCGCCCTCCTCGCCGCGATCGACGACCAGCGGACGGACGCCGCGAGCGAGCTCTTCGGCCGGCTGTCGGCGGACGACCGGGCCGAGCTCGCCCGCATCCTCTCCGCGCTCCTCCACCACTGAGGCCACGCCGAGCTTTCCCGCTCAGGGCGGGAAACCTCGACTCGGGCCGGAGCCCTTCCCGACCACACGGAGAGTTCTCGACCAGCGCGGGGCGGTGGCGGCGAGCGTCTCGGGTGCGAGACTGGCTGCCGTGGGCAATGCACCGGCCGCGGGTCACGCCGTCGACCTGCTCACCCTCCTCGCGACGCACACCGGCCCGCTGCCCGCCGGCCAGATCGCCCGCGCACTCGGGCTGCCCCGCTCGAGCACCTACCACCTGCTCGCCGTCCTCGCCGACCGTGGGTTCGTCGTCCACCTCGCCGACGACCGCCGCTACGGGCTCGGTCCGGCCGCGCACGAGCTGGGGTCGGCCTACCAGCGGCAGGCGCCGCTCCAGCGGATCGCCCGGCCCGCCCTCGCGACCCTGGCCGTGCGCACGACGCACAACGCCCACCTCGCCGTCCTCCACGGCCGCGACGTCCTCTACGTCATCGAGGAGCGCGCGCCCGGCCGTCCCCTCCTCGTGACCGACGTCGGGGTCCGGCTGCCAGCAGCCCTCACCGCCTCCGGGCTCGCGATGCTCGCCCACCTCTCGGGGCCGCAGATCACCGCGCTCTACCCGGACCGTGACGCCCTCGTCCAGCGCGACGGGCGCGGCCCGACCTCGGTGACCGCGCTCCGGCGGGAGCTCGCGGCGACCCGGCAGCGGGGCCACGCCGTCGAGTCGGGCACGGTGACGCCGGGGCTCGCATCCGTCGCGCACGCCGTCCTCGACCACAACGGGTTGCCCGTCGCCGGGATCGCAGTCACCTATCCCGAGGACGGCCTCGACCAGACGGCGACCGCCCAGCTGGAGCGCGAGATCCGTTACACCGCAACGACCCTGAGCCGCAGGCTTGGCCACCGTGGCTGATCCGGGCGTCGCCGCGATCGTCCTGGCCGGCGGGGAGGGGCGGCGGTTCGGCGGCGACAAGCTCGCCGCGCCCTACGCCGGGACCACCGTCCTCGACGCCCTCCTGTCCGCCCTCCCGGAGGCCTGGCTCGTCGTCTGCGTGGGGCCGGAGCGGCCGACCGTGCGGGCCGTCACGTGGACCCGGGAGGAGCCCGCCGGCGGCGGCCCGGCTGCCGGGATCGCGGCCGGGCTGTCCTGCATTCCACCCGAAGCGGGGATCGTCGCCGTCCTCGCGGGCGACCAGCCGCGCGCGGCGAATGCAGCGCGCCGCCTCGCCCTCCGCCTCACCCATGCGCCGCCCACGACCGATGCCGTCGTCGCCGTCGACGACTCAGGTCGCGCGAACCCGCTGCTGTCCGCATTCCGCCGCGCCGCCCTGGCAGACGCGTTGCCGAGCCGGCCGGCCGGCCGCGCCGCCCGCACCCTCCTCGACGGCCTGCAGGTCGAGTCCGTCGATGTCCCGCCAGCGGAGCAGCACGACATCGACCACCCCGGCGACCTCTGAGCCGCGACAGCCACACCCCCCGCTCGGACTAAGCCTTGATCCGTGGACCGAGGCTGAGCGCGGTGGGTGAGCGGGGCGTGGCGGACGTGGAAGTGCCTTCTGGGACAGGAAGATCGGGAGTGCTGACGTCCTGCGCCGACGCCCTCGGCGGCCGCGTCCGGTACGGGGCGATCGTCACCGGGGTGGCCCGGCGGGGGCGGGACCGCGTCGTCGACGCGGGGCGCAAGGAGCAGCCGCTGACGGTCCACGTGCGGAATGCCGACGGGTCGGCCTCCCGGATCTCTGCGTCGGCCGTCATCGACGCGTCCGGGACCTTCACCCACCCGAACCCCTTGGGCGGCGACGGCTACCCGGCGGACGGCGAGTCCTCGGTGAGCGACGTCCTCGACCACCGCGTGCCCGACGCCGGTGACCCGGCGGACGTGGCCCGCTACGGTGGCCGCCGCACCGCGGTCGTGGGCGCAGGGCATTCGGCCCTCACCGCACTGCTCGCGTTGACCGCGATCGGCGACCGGGTGCCGGCGACGGAGGTGGTGTGGGTGCTGCGTCGCGGCGGTGTCGGCGACGCCTTCGGGGGCGGCGACGCGGACGAGCTGCCCGCGCGCGGCGCCCTCGGCCTGCGGGCGCGAGCGGCCGTCGAACAGGGCCGAGTCCGCGTCGTCACCGGCTTCCGGACCGCCGCCGTCGAGCGGGACGGTCAGTCGGTGGCGCTCGTCGGCGAGGAGGGCGACTCGGTGTCGGGACTCGACCGGGTCGTCGGTCTCACCGGGTTCCGGCCGGACCACTCGATCATGCGCGAGCTCCGACTCGACCTCGACGAGCGGCTCGAGGCGCCGGCGCGGCTGGCCCCGCTCATCGACCCCAACGTCCACTCGTGCGGCAGCGTCCCACCGCACGGCGCCGCCGAGCTCGCCCACGCCGCGGAGCCCGGCGTCTACGTCGTCGGGATGAAGTCCTACGGCCGCGCGCCGACGTTCCTCGCCCTGACCGGCTACGAGCAGGTCCGTTCGGTCGTCGCCGAGATCGCCGGCGACCACGAGGCCGCCGCCCGCGTCGAGCTGACCCTGCCCGAGACGGGCGTGTGCGGTGGCGCCGGACTCTTCGGCGCGGCGACGGGGGAGGGCGATGGCGGGTGCTGCGCTCCTGCCGCACGGGCCCCAGCTCGTGCGCCTCGGCCGGCCGTGACCCTGGGTCAACGTCAACGCGACGGACTCACGTGGCACAAGGCCGTGGTCGTCCTGTCCAAGCATTGCTGAGGGACGCAACGCTCAGTGACCTGAGCCACGGGTACGGCATTCTCGAACTGACCGCGATGGTCGCCGAGGCGCGCGTCATGGCGGGCAGCGACTTCAACGCCCACCGGTTCGACTACTACGTCGACCAGCTGTCCCGGAGTGCTCCTGCGGCCGAGCGACACCTTCGCCCGGGGTTCTCCCGACAAGTACGCCAGATGCGCTGCCCACAACCCGTCCCCGCCAACCGTCGAGCAAGAACGCCTGACTGTCCACCGGACCAGGAGCGGTTCATCTATGCTCCAGACCAGTGTTCCGCAAAAGCGCACAACGAGATGCTCAAAGGAATCGCGTGGATCATCTCCGCCGTCGCAATGCCCTACCGCACCTTCCGTCCCTGGACGGCCTGCGCGCCTTCGCAGTGTTGCTCACGTCATTGGTCCACCTGTTGCCCGGCGTTCTTCCCGGCGGGTTCGTGGGCGTGGACGTGTTCTTCGTGCTCAGCGGCTTCCTGATCACGACAATTTTGCTCGGCGAGCAATCCGCCGAAGGCAGGATCCGGGTGAGCCGCTTCTACCTTCGGCGCGCGCGGCGACTGCTCCCGGCAGTGATCGCGCTGCTGATGGTTTTCACCGCCGTCGTCCTGCTGAGTTCGCCCGGTCGACACGAGCTGTTGGTCGCCGCCATCGTCGACGCCGGCGTGCTCAGCTACGTGATCAACTGGGCCGGCGTCCTCGGCCACGATGTTCCGTGGCAGACCGACCACCTCTGGTCACTCTCGGTAGAGGAACAGTTCTATCTGTTGTGGCCGCTGGCGCTGATCGCGTTACTGAAGGTGGCCAGCCGCCGGACGATCATGATCGTCACTCTGGCCGGAGTCGCACTGTCCTCGGTGGGTCAAGCGGTGGTCTACCAGATCACCCACCAAGTGGCCTGGAGCTACGAAGCAACGCCGTTCCATGCTGGTGGGATCCTGCTGGGCTGCCTGCTCGGTCAGTCATTCTCATGGCGGTCGACGGACCTGCCCTTTGGTCGATGGGCGCTCCGGAGATGGCCTGTGGGGGTGGCGGTGGCGGTGCTTGTGGTCCTCTCACTGACCATCGACCTCGATCACGCGTTCGCCTTCACGGGCGGCATTCTCATTGCCTCCCTGGCGGCGGGCGTCATCGTGATGGGTCTGATCGTCCAGGACACGACCGAGGCACGCAGCCTGGTTCGGCGGGTCTTCAACAGCCGAATCATGGTCGCGTTGGGCAAGCGGTCATATTCGATCTATCTTTGGCAGAACTTCATGGCGTGGGTATTCACCGCTTCCCTGCGGGAGAGCTGGCTGTGGCTCCCGGTCAACGTCGTTGCCACGCTGGCGACCGCTGAAATCTCCTACCGGTACGTGGAGAGGGTGTTCTTCCGTCGCAAGAAGGAGTCGGTCGACCAGGCGACGGCCCACCACCACTCCTCAGCACAGGGGGACGTCGCGTACGACCGTCACCATGGCGCGTCTCAATAGGTGTGGGGACTGCTGGGCGGAAGGCGCAGGCCGGGCCGGTGGCCATCGACTTGTCGGAGGGCGAGTGGTCACGGGCGCCAGAACCGTCGAATAGCGATGGCGACGCATCCCGCTGACCCGCGCAGCCGGTACCCGCGGGCGGTGAACGGACCGACCGATCGCTCCGAACGGCACCGCCGCTTCCGGAGGCCGGCGTCCAAGCATTGATCCGTGGACCGAGGCTGAGCGGGTGGGTGAGCGGGGCGTGGCGGACGTGGAAGTTCCTTCTGGGACAGGAAGATCGGGAGTGCTGACGTCCTGATCGCTCCAAAACCCAGAAGGCACTGAAAGTGAAACTACCTCACGCATGGTCAAACGCCACGCCGGTCTTCGATGACGAGAACCTTGCGTCGTGCGCGGGGCTGGCCCCGGTGATGGGTCTGGCGGAGCAGACCGGGCTGTCACAGCTGCTCGAGGAGAGGGTCCGGCTCGACTCGTAGCGTGTGGTGGCCTCGGCCGGGGTGAACCCAGCCGGGAAGGTCAGCTCGATCACCGCTGGGATGGCCGCCGGCGCGGACAGTATCGATGACCTGCAGGTGGTCCGCTCGGGCGGGATGAAGCGGCTCTTCACTGGCGTGTACGCGCCGGCCACGTTGGGCCAGTTCTTGCGCGAGTTCACCCCCGGACACGTCAGCCAGCTGGCCTCGGCCGCACGGACGCATCTGGTCGCGCTGGCTGCACGGACCGATCTGCTGCCCGGGATCGAGGCGCGGGCGTACGTCGACATCGGCTCGCTGCTGCGCCCGGTGTACGGCAAGACGAGCAGGGCGCCAGCTCCGGGCACACCAAGGTCGCCGGGAAGCAGGTGCTGCGCCGCGGCCTGTCCCCGCGGGCCACCACGATCAGCACCGACACGGGTGCGCCGGTGATCGCCGGGATCCGGCTGCGGGGCCGGCAAAGCCGGCTCCGGCCGGGCGGCCGGCTCGATGGTGACCGAGGCGATCCGGGCGCCCGGGCGGCCGGTGCCACCGGCAGGATCCTGTTCCGCGGCGACTCCGCGTACGGCACCAGCGCGGTCGTGACCGCCTGCCTGCGCGCAGGCGCGCTTCTCCGCGGTGCTGGCCAAGAACCCGGCGGTGTCCCGCGCGATCGAGGCCATACCCGAGGACGCGTGGACCCCGGTGCGCTACCCCGGCGCGGTCACCGACCCCGACACCGGGCAGCTCATCTCCGACGCGCAGGTCGCCGAAACGACGTTCACCGCGTTCGCCTCGACCGACACCCCGGTCACCGCCCGCATCGTCGTGCGCCGGGTCCGCGACCAGGCCCGGCTCGAGGAGCTGTTCCCGGTCTGGCGGCACCACCCGCTCCTCACCAACAGTCACGAGTCCTGCCCACCTGCCCTCGAACCGGTTCTCGGCCAACCACGCCTGGGTGATCTGCGCCGCAATGACCCACAACCTGCTGCGCGCCGCCGCCACCCTCAGCGACGGACAGCTGGCCACAGCGCGCGGCGCGACCCTGCGCCGCCGCACCGTCATCGTCCCCGCACGGATCGCCCGCCCACAACGCCGACGCGTGCTAAATCTACCCGAGCACTGGCCCTGGGCCGAGACCTGGCTCGCGCGATCTGGCGTGGCGTGTTCGGCGACGGGCTCGGCCCACCGGGCACCGCGTGAGCCCCTGCCCCCTCGCCGCAACGGCCCGACCGGAGACCCCCCTGGAAACGCTGGGCAGACCAGCGGCCGAGTCCTGCCCACCCCACGCCAGAACGCTCCGGACGTCAACCCGCCAAGTCGGTCCACGGATCGAGGTTAAGGCGGGCCGACCCCGATCTGAGGTCGGCTGCCGATGTGCCGCACCCTCCCCCGGCCTCATCTTGGGTGTCGTGGCGGCCGGCCGGTCGTCACGACACCGCACAGGGGGAACACCATCATGCGCACCATCTCCACCGTGGCCGCGACCTTCGCGGCCGCCGCGACACTCGCGACCGGCATCGCCGTCACGACCGCCACGAGCAGCGAGGCCGGCGTGTCCGCGCCGGAGGTCTTCGCGGGCTTCCGCAACCTCCAGACCTTCGGCAACACGGTCGTGTCGCAGGGTGGGCTCCTCGCCCTGCCCGTCGGCACGTACGCGATCAGCGGCAAGGTCACCGTCAAGAAGAACAGCGTGGCCGGGGGCGGCCAGGTCACGTGCACCCTGACGGCCTTCACCGGCGACTTCGACCAGGCCGTCGTCAACACCGCGGAGGGCGCCGAGACCGTCGCCCTGCAGCACATCGCGATCGTCAACAGCCCGACCGTCGCGGCGCTGAGGTGCGCCAACGCCAGCCCGGCGCAGACGACGCGGATGGAGTTCGCCAAGATCACCGCGATCCGGGTGGCCGACCCGAGCCACCTGCACAACCGGGCGCTCTCCTGACGTCGAGCCGCCTCCCGAGGGTCCCGCCCATCGCCACTCCCGGCGGTGGGCGGGATCCGCACGCCGCAGCGCCCTAGGTTGGGGCCATGCGCGCGATCACGATCCCGGAGCCCGGCGAGGCGGACGCCCTCGTCCCCGCCGACGTCCCGACACCAGAGCCGGCGCCCGGCGAGGTCCGCGTCCGGGTCGCCGCCGCCGGGGTCAACCGCGCGGACGTCATGCAGCGCAAGGGCTTCTACCCGCCGCCGGCCGGCGCCCCGCCCTACCCCGGCCTCGAGGTCAGCGGGACCGTGGACGCGCTCGGCGAGGGGGTCGAGGATTGGCGGGTCGGCGACGAGGTGTGCGCGCTCCTCTCCGGCGGCGGCTACGCCGAGGCGGTCTGCGTCCCCGCGGGACAGCTGCTGCCCGTCCCCGCCGGCGTCGACCTGGTGACCGCCGCTGCGCTGCCGGAGGTCACCTGCACCGTCTGGTCCAACGTGTTCCAGACCGCGCACCTCGCCGCCGGCGAGACGCTGCTCGTCCACGGCGGCTCCTCCGGCATCGGGACGATGGCGATCCAGCTCGCCGTCGCGGCGGGCGCGCGCGTCGCCGTGACCGCGGGGTCACCGGAAAAGCTCGCGTTCTGCCGGGAGCTCGGCGCCGAGGTGCTCGTCGACTACCGCGAGCAGGACTTCGTCGAGGTCGTCGGGTCGGCCGATGTCGTCCTGGACAACATGGGGGCCAAGTACCTCTCCCGCAACGTCGCCGTCCTCGCCCCGAACGGTCGGCTCGTCGTCATCGGCCTCCAGGGGGGCACGAACGCCGAGCTCGACCTCGGCGCGTTGCTCGCCAAGCGGGCGACCGTGGCCGCGACCTCGCTCCGTGCGCGACCCGCGGCCGAGAAGGCCGCGATCGTCGCCGCGGTCCGCGAGCACGTGTGGCCGCTCGTCGAGTCCGGCCGGGTGTCGCCGATCGTCAACTCCCTGCATTCTCTGGAGAATGCCGCCGACGCGCACCGCGAGCTCGAGGCGAGCGGGCACATCGGCAAGATCCTCCTGAGGACGTGACGGCGAGGCCTTCCTCACGCCTCTGACGAACGCGGTCAGAGCCAGCGCCGGACCCGCCGGGCGTACTCCTCGTAGGGCGCCCCGAAGCGCTGTCGCAGGAAGCGCTCCTCCGGGAGGATCGCGCCCCAGAGGACGAGCAGGACCGCGACCGGAAGGAGGACGAGCCCCCAGAGCGTCGGGGCGAGGAGGGCAAGCGCGACGTAGAGGACGAGCAACCCGACGTAGAGCGGGTTGCGCGAGAGTCGGTACGGGCCCTCGGCGATGACGGCGTTGCTCGGCTGCCCCGGGAGCAGCCCGGTCTCGTGCTGCCCGAAGAGCAGGAGCGACCAGCCGTTCCACGCGGCGAAGGCCACGACGAGCGCCCAGCCGAGCGGAATGCGCCAGCCTCCCAGCGCGACCGGGTCACCCCACCGGGCCGTGGCCACCCAACCGGCGAGCAGTGGGAGGCCGATCGCCACCGGCGGCCACAGGCGGAAGGAGACGACCGACTGACCGCCCGACTGCGCCTCCATGGCTCCATGGTGCCGGTGATCTCAGCCCAGGAGGGCCCGCTGCAGCATGTCGGTGAGCCAGTCCTCGTACTCCGAGTCGCTCCAGCCGTGGGTGGTGACGAGGGTGTCATAGGTGGCCAACGACCCGAGGGTCACGATGATGTCAGCCGCACGCGTGGGCGAGACACCCTCACGGAGCGCCCCGCGCTCCTGCAGAAGGTGGCCGAACCGGGTCAGGCCGGAGTGCCGCTGGGCCGCCTGCTCGTCGCGCAGCGCCGCCAGCTCCGGCTCGGATGCCGCAGCCGCCTCGAGCACCCGCGTCAACGGGCCGACCCGAGCCCAGATGCCCGGCTGGGTGTGCGCGTAGAGGCGGAGCTGGCGGTGGGGGTCGGGTTCGTCGATGACCGCGTGGATCGCAGGTCGTTCCTCGACGGGGACGTCGGCTCGGCGACTGCCGCCGGCCACGGCGGCGGACACGGCGGCGGACAGCAGACCAGCCTTGCCCGGGGCTGCCCGGTAGACCGTCTGCAGCGCGACCCCCGCCGCGGCGGCGATGTCCGGGATCGTCGCGCCCGCGTAGCCGTGCTCGACGAACATCCGGGCGGCGGCGTCGATCACCCGGGCGCGCGTCTGCTCGGCCTGCGCGCGGCGCCGGCCGACGTCGTAGCTGCGCTTCGCTCTTGTGGATTCCAACATTGAGGAGAATGATAGTGCCACGAAATGTCGCCACCCGGGCGACACGCGGAGAGGTGGTGGCCATGTCGATCGAGGACAACAAGAAGGTGGCCCGGAGGGTGCTGGAGGAGATCTTCCCGACGAACGACGAGCAGGCCCTGCGCGAGGTGATCAGCGAACGGTTCGTCAACCACGAGGCTCCGGAGGGCACTCCACCCGGCCTGGGCGGGATCACGATGTTCATGCACCTGCTCAGCAGGGCGTTCAGCGAGCAGCGCTGGCAGGTCGAGGACGTCGTGGCGGAGGGCGACCGGGTCGTCCTCCGGTGCACCCACAGCGGCGTCCACACGGGGGACTGGTTCGGTGTGCCCGCCTCGGGTCGCTCCTTCGCGTACAAGCAGATGCACATCATTCGCATCGTCGACGGCAAGGGGGCCGAGCACTGGGCCATGCGGGACGACGCCTCGCTCATGCGCCAGCTCACCGCCGACTGACGGTGGACCGACCAGACCACAGGAGCAGACCATGCGTCGCCTTTCCCCACTCGCCGCGGCCAGCGCCGCCGCACTCGTCGTGCTCGGGGTGCAACCGGCACACGCCGACCCGCCCCGCATCGAGCGGGACAGCCACGTCGACAGGTTCGAGGACGACCTGATCCTGGAGCTGTGCGGCATCCGGACGTGGACCACACTCACCGAGACCTGGTCGTCCAAGAAGTTCGCCGACGGGTCCGAGACGCTCCACGTCGTGCGGACCTTCGTGCCGGACGACCGACGCATTCCCATCGAGAAGGGTGCCGGCACCAGCTTCGTCGCAGCCGACGGCACGTGGACCACGGTGGGGACGCCGATCCACCTCATCGCCCGCGGAGGAGGCGGGACGACCCTGATCGACGCGGGTCGCGCCCTGTTCGACGCCACCGGCCACCTCGCCTCGGCCAATGGACCGCATCCGTCACTCGGGGCGGACCTGGCGCGGTTCTACTGCCCACGCTGACCGGTTCTGGCCCGCCCAGAGCCGAGAGTGCCCGTCGCCCGGCGAATGCGGGCGACGGGCACTCATGAGGTGCCGGCTCAGCCGTCGGCGAGGATCCGGTAGATCGACTTGCGGGCCTCGTCGAGGACCCCGCGTGCCTGGGCGACCTGCTCGGTGCTGCCGGCGACGACCACCTGGTGCAGGGCCATGGCGAGCTGCCCGACCTCCTGCCGGACATCGAGGAAGCCCTCGACCGGCTGGGCCACCTTGGCCCAGGGGTCCTTGAGCTCCTCGGCGTGCTCCTCGACGTGGTTGCGGCCGTCCTCGGTCAGCTCGAAGGCCTTCTTGCCGTCGACCACGGCCTCACGGATGAGGCCCTCGTCCTGGAGCAGCCCGAGGGCCGGGTAGACCGAGCCGGCGCTGGGACGCCACAGGCCCTCGGTCCGCTCGGCGATCTCGCGGATGACCTGGTAGCCGTTGCGCGGCCCCTCGGCGAGGAGGGCGAGGACGGCGTTGCGGACGTCGCCGCGGCGGCCGCGGCCGGGTCCACGGCGGGCACCGCGCCGACCCAGGCCGAAGCCGGGACCGAACGCGGGACCGAAGAAGCCCTCGGCGCCCGGACCGGCGCCCGCGCCGGGGCCGAAGCCCGGGCCCATCGGGCCGCGGCCCCGGCCGTGGCCGTGACCGCGTCGGGGACGGTCGCGGCGGTCGCCGCGGGGACTGCCGGGACCGAAGTCCTCGGCGAACGGGTGGTTCTCGTGGTGGGTGTGCATGTGAGTCTCCTGAAGGCTCTGGATGGCAGGCGGGCGGCGGACCTTGTTCACGCCGCGCTTCGCACTGCCTCATCGACGCTGCTCGACGTGTCGTTGCGTCGTCGATATATCGACAGTATGCCCAATGCATTCGCGGAATGTCAACCCCAACGACCGGCGGCGAGGGCGACCGCGGGGCCGCCACCGGCTTGCGCCCTCCGCATACTCGGTATAGCGTGCTCCCAGTCACGCACGGAATACCCGGTATGCAAGGAGTCTGGATGTCGGTCAAGCTCGGCCTCATGGCCCTCCTCGCGGAAGGGTCGATGTATGGCGCCCGGCTCCGCTCCGAGTTCGAGGAGCGCACCGGCGGGACGTGGCCGATCAACGTCGGCCAGATCTACACGACTCTCGGGCGCCTCGAGCGCGACGGTCTCGTCGAGGTCGCCGGACCCGCCGACGCCGAGGGCCGGATCTCCTACCGACTGACCGAGGCGGGCCGGGCGCAGGTCGCCCGCTGGTGGACGACCCCGGTCGACCGCGACAACACCCCGCGCGACGAGCTCGTCATCAAGCTCGCCCTCGCCGTCACCGCCCCGGGCGTCGACGTCCAGGCCGTCGCCCAGCGCCAGCGCACCGCGACCCTCATCCACCTGCGCGACCTGACCCGGCTCAAGCAGCAGGCGCTGGACTCCCGGGCCGGGCGCGACGCCGCCGAGGGCCACCGGGGCCTCGACCACGACCTCGCCTGGCTCCTCGTCCTGGAGAACCTCATCTTCGGTGCCGAGGCCGAGGTCCGCTGGCTCGACCACGTCGAGTCGCGCCTCGCCCGTGAGGCCGCCGAGGCGCGCGCCGCCGGCCGCGTGCGCCCGCCCGCCACCGTGCATTCGAGCGACAGCGTCCATCCGAACGACACCGACCAGCAGAGCACCACCACCACCATCAACGCAGGGGAGATGCAGCGATGACCGAACCCACCCTTTTCGTCGACCAGGTCACGAGGACCCACGGCACCGGGGAGACCGCCGTGCACGCCCTCGACGGGGTCAGCCTGACGATCCACCCGGGCGAGCTCGTCGCCGTCATGGGCCCGAGCGGCTCGGGCAAGAGCAGCCTGCTCAACGTCGCCGGCGGCCTCGACCGACCGACGAGCGGCCGCGTCCTCGTCGCGGGCGAGGACCTGACGACGATGACGCCCAAGCAGCTCGCCGAGCTGCGCCGGCGCAAGGTCGGCTTCGTCTTCCAGGACTACAACCTCATCCCGAGCCTCACCGCCGCGGAGAACGTCGGTCTCCCGCTCGAGTTCGACGGGGTCCGCACCCGTCAGGCCCGCCGCCAGGCCCGCGAGGCGCTCGAGCTCATGGGCCTCGACGACCTCGCCGACCGCTACCCCGACGCGATGTCCGGCGGCCAGCAGCAGCGCGTCGCGATCGCCCGGGCGCTCGTCGGCAGCCGCCGCCTCGTCATGGCCGACGAGCCCACGGGCGCCCTTGACACGCACACCGGCGAGGAGGTCCTCCGCGTCCTGCGCAAGCGGTGCGACGAGGGCGCCTCGGGGCTCCTCGTCACGCACGAGGCCCGGCACGCCGCGTGGGCGGACCGCGTCGTCTTCATCCGCGACGGCGTCATCGTCGACACGACGGACGACGCGTCCCGGGTCGAAGACCTGCTCGCCGGCGCGAAGTGAGCCGGCGGATGACCACCCTGACCAGGCCGGAGGTGGCGGGCGCAGGGGCCCGCCCCCCGGCCGACCTTCCGCCCGGCACGGGCCGCTACGCCGACTGGCGCGGCTCCTGGGCCGTCGCCCTCCGCATGGCCCGCCGCGAGGTCCGCCGCCATCGCGGGCGCAGCCTCATCTCGCTGCTCATGGTCGGCGTGCCGACGGCGCTGCTCGCCTTCGCGCTGACGATCTACCCGACGGCCGAGGTCGACGGTGCCGAGCGCATCCCCTATGAGCTGGGGAACGCCGCGGCCTCGCTCTCGGTGCCCAACAGCACCCGCATGGCGCAGGACCCGGACAACCGCAGTACGAGCGGCGGAGATGCGAGCGACCCCGCGTGGAAGGTCAAGCCGCTGCCGGGATGGGCCGAGGGAGGGACGCCGGCCCAGCTGAGCGCAGCCCTGGCCAAGGAGTTCGGCGGGGCCGTCCAGCCGTGGACGAACAGCTCGGTCCGCCTCGGCGTCGGCGACCGTTCGCGCCGCGCCGACCTCGTCAACACGCCCGACCCCGCCGCATTCGGCAGCTCGCTCCGGCTCCTCTCGGGCCGGTGGGCCGCGAGCGACCGTGAGATCGTCGTGAGCCGCGCCGCCGTTGACGCCGGTCTGCTGCCGGGCTCCGGCACGATGACGGTCGACAGCCTGGACGGCCGGACCGTGACCGTCGTCGGAGTCGCCGACGCCCGCACCCAGTGGGGTGGGCTGCTCGAGGGCGTCATCGCACGGTCGGACCTCGGCACCCCGGTCGAGCCCTACATGACGCAGTACTTCCTCTTCCGCGAGGCGCCGTTCACGTGGGACCAGGTCAAGCAGGCGAATGCCTTCGGCATCGCCGTCCTGTCCGCCGACGTCCTGCGCAACCCCCCGGCACAGAGCGAGCTCGACCCTGCCATGGCCGAGATGATGAGCGACGACCGTGCCTCGCAGGTCGCGTTGGTCGTCGCCGGTGGCGCGATCCTCCTCATCATCGTCACCCTTCTCGTCGGCCCGGCGTTCGCCGTCGGCGCCGCCCGCCAGCGTCGGACGCTCGCCCTCGCCGCGAGCAACGGCGCGACCACGGCCCAGCTGCGCCGGACCGTCCTGTCCCAAGCCGTCGTCCTCGGCGCCCTCGCGGCCGTCGTCGGCGCATTCGTCGGCGTCCTGGCCGTGCCCGTCGCCACCGACTGGGTCATCCCGATCTGGGAGCCCTGGTCCGGAGGACCGCTCGACGTGCCGTGGCTCCAGGTGCTCGGCGTCATGGCCGTCAGCATGGTCTCGGCGCTCGTCGCGGCCATCGTCCCGGCCCGGCGGCTCGGCCGTCTCGACATCGTCGGCGTCATGAAGGGGCAGAGCGTCTCGCCGCCGCCGTCGAGGCTGCTCTTCATCCTCGGCCTCCTCGGCGCCGTGGCCGGGGGCGCGGTCCTCTTCTACGGCATCATGACCCGCGCGTCGGAGGTGTTCGTCGTCGGCGGCGCCGTCTTCCTCATCGTGGGCGCGCTCCTCCTCGTCCCCGTCCTCCTCACCCTCGTCGCCCGCGTCGCCCGCCACTTCCCCGTCGCCCTCCGGATGGCAACGCGGGACGCCGCCCGGCAGCGGGCCCGGTCCGCGCCGTCGGTCGCCGCCGTCGTCGGCGCGGTCGCGGCCCTGGTCATGATCGGCGTCGGCCTCTCGAGCGACACCGAGCAGCAGCGCCGCGCCTACGTCCCGCAGACGATCGCCGGCGAGGCTCTGGTCTACCTGCCCTCCCCGGACGGGACGAGCCCGCAGGCCATCGCGCAGACGACCGACACGATCCTGCGGACCGACCCGAGCCTCGTCGTCGTCCCGCTCGCGCGTATCGGCTCCAGCTGGATGGGTCCGGGGACGGGCGACGCCCCGATGCCCTTCGTCAACTACCGCCCGGCCGGCTGCACGACGGCTCAGACGGTGAACGGCGATCCCAACGACGTCCCGGCCCCCGGTCAGGAGGAGAGCTGGACGCCGCGCTGCACCGTTCTCGGCTCGAATGCCTCCGCGAACTACGGCGCCATGGGCGCGCTGCCACTCGCCGAGATCGAGCGACGGTTCGACCTGACCGACGAGGAGCGCAGCGTCGTCGCGGGCGGTGGCGCGATCGTCTTCACCCGCGCCCAGCTGCCGAGCACGATCACGGTCGTCGACGGCACCTACCGCATGGACGAGCAGACCGGACAGCCCAAGGACCTCGTCGACCATGGCACGCACGACCTCCGCGTCGTCGTCCGACCGCTCACCCGGGAGACCGGGCCCCTCCTCGCGGACCAGATGGGCTTCTACGTCACGACGGACACGGCCAAGGCTCTCGGCTGGGCCACGACGACGCAGGCGCTCGCCATCCACGACCCCGACGGGGCGATCAGCACGCAGGGCGAGGAGCGACTCAACGCCGCTCTGGACCGGGACGGCTACCTCACCGTCGAGCGCGGCTTCGAGCGCGACGACGTCCTCGTCATGGCGATCATCGTCGGCGTCTTCTCCTTCCTCATCCTCGTCATCACGCTCACCTCGACGGCACTGTCGATGGCCGAGCAGCAGCGGGACGACGCAACGCTCGCCGCCGTCGGGGCGACGCGGCGGACCCGACGGTCGATGGCCGCCGCGCAGGCGATCGTCATCAGCCTTCTCGGGGCGCTCATCGGCCTCGCCGTCGGCCTCGTGCCCGGCATCGCGATCACCTACCCGCTGACCGGGACGCAGGAGTGCGACCAGTTCACCAACGTCTGCACCGGCACCTTCGTCGACCCGATCATCGAGATCCCGTGGCTGTGGTTCGGGGTCGTCGTCGCCGCGGTGCCGCTCGTCGCGGCCCTCGTCGCCGCGGTCGCCGTCCGCCGGGAGCCGGTCATGACCCGCCGCGCGACCTGAGGTCGCCGGGGCCGGGCGACCGCAGGGGGTCACCCGGACGAACGGCCGGGCAGCCGCAGGGGGCTGCCCGGCCGTTCCGCATTCGCACTCTCCTCATCGAACCTGCACGAACCGCCGCGCGCAGGCGGCGGGCACGGCGGGTCGTGCAGGGTCGACGTGGGGCGCGGGCGGCGGGGAAGGCCGTCGAGGTCGTGGGGCAGGATGGGGCCATGACGGACGAGCAGCCGCAGGGGATCCCGGCGACGGTGACGGGTGACGAGGAGAAGGTCGTCGTCGTCACCCCGGAGGGCATGGGCGTGGCCCGGCACGACGGCGAGCGGTCGACCAACCCGGCCGACCTCGTGGAGGAGCCGGCCAAGGTCATGCGGATCGGGTCGATGGTCAAGCAGCTGCTCGAGGAGGTCCGCAGCGCGCCGCTCGACGACGCCGGGCGCGCCCGCCTCGCCGAGATCCACGACAAGGCCGTCGCCGAGCTCAAGGACGGGCTCGCCGACGAGCTCGACGAGGAGCTCGACCGGCTCGTCCAGCCGTTCCAGGCCGACCGCAACCCGAGCGACGCCGAGCTCCGGATCGCCCAGGCGCAGCTCGTCGGCTGGCTCGAGGGCCTCTTCCACGGCATCCAGACGGCGCTCGTCGCCCAGCAGATGGCGGCGCAGGCGCAGCTCCACGAGATGCGCCGCGCGCTCCCCGCCGGTGGGCCGCACGCGCCCGACAGCCACGGTCACCCGGGCGGAATGCCGGGGCTCGCGCCCGGTGCGTCCGGCGGCTTCGGCGGTCAGTCGGGACCGGGGTCAGAAGCCGGCCCCGACGGGGAGCGCCCGACCGGCCAGTACCTCTGAGCTGCGTCAGCCGCCCGCTACGTGGTGGGTCAGTCGGCGAGGACCGGGTCGTCGACGTGCGTCCGCAACGGTGACAGCCACGCGTAGAGCGCGGCGACGGCGCAGAGCAGGACGAGGCTCAGCATCGCCCAGCGCAGGCCGACGAGCGGCTCGAGGAGCCCGGCGACCGCGGCGCCTGCTGACCACCCGAGACCCCACGACAGGACCCGGCCGGCGGTGTTGACCCGGCCCTGCAGCTCGTCCGGCGTCACCTGCATCCGGTAGCTGATCGAGTTGACGACGACGAGCTGGTAGAAGATCCCCCAGAACGCGAGACCGACCGCGGCCACGACCCAGCTGGGCGCGAGAACCGTGGCGACACCGACGAATGCCGACACCGGGATCGCGAGGAGCACGAGGCGCAGCGTCGGCATCCGTCGGAGCAGCCACGGGGTCGCGACGGCCGCGAGGATGCCGCCGATCCCCCACACGGAGAACACGACGCCGAAGCGCCAGCCCGAGCTGCCGATGTGGAGGAGCCGGTCCGCCCACGGGACGAAGAGCGCCATGAAGCCCGCGCCGGCCGCGGACTGGAGGGTGCCGATGACCGTGTTGCCCCGGACGCCGTCGTGCCGCCAGAGCCACCGCAGTCCCTCGACGACCTCGCCGACGATGACCCGCGGCCGGAACGGCGGGGCGTCGCGCCGTGGCAGGGACAGCGGGCGACGGATCGCGAGCACGAGGAACGCCGACCCGATGTAGGACACGGCGTCGAGCAGGAGGAGGTCGGCCGGGTGGACGACGGCGAGCGCCGCCCCGACGGAGAGGGGGACGAGGAGGTCGAGGACACCGCCGAAGCCCCACAGCGCGGCATTCGCCTCGCCGACGCGGGAGCGGCCGACGAGCGTCGGGAGGGCCCCGAAGTTCGAGCCGTCGAAGAAGGCGAAGATCGCCTGGCTGACGAAGCCGACGGCGATGGCGTGCGGGATCGTCAGGGCGCCGAGCCACCAGGCGAGGGGGATGGAGACGAGGACGACGGCATTCGCCAGCTCGGCCGTGACCATGACCCGGCGGCGGTCCCAACGGTCGGAGAGGGCGCCGGCGAAGAGTCCGAAGGCGAGGTAGGGCAGCGCCTCCATGACCGTCGTCAGGGCGGTGAGGGACGGCGAGCCGCTCAGCCGGTAGACGAGGACGGGGAGCGCGACCGCCGTCGTCAGCGAGCCGGCGATCGAGACCTGCCGGGCCAGCCAGTAGCGCCGGAAGTCCGGGTCGTCCCGCAGCCGCGGCCCGGCGATCTCCGTCACCGCAGGATCGTATGCCCCGCCCGGTCAGGCGGTCGCGGCCGTCGCCGCCCGCCCGGCGACGCGGCCGGAAAAGATGCAGCCGCCGAGGAAGGTGCCCTCGAGCGCGCGATAGCCGTGGACACCGCCGCCGCCGAAGCCCGCGACCTCGCCCGCGGCGTAGAGCCCCGGCACCGGCTCCCCGCCGGGCCCGAGCACCCGAGAGGAGAGGTCGGTGTGCAGCCCGCCGAGGGTCTTGCGGGTCACGATCCCCAGCCGGACCCCGACGAGCGGCCCGTACTTCGGGTCGAGAATGCGGTGCAGCGGGTAGGCGCGCTTGGTCAGCCTGTCGCCGCGATAGGCCCGGGCGCCGCGGATCGCGACGACCTGCGCGTCCTTGGCGTAGGGGTTGTCGACCTGCCGGTCCCGCTCGACGACCTGCCGCTCGACGTGCTCGGCGGACAGGAGCGGCTCGTCGGTCAGGGCGTTCATCTTGGCGACGAGCTCGCCGATCGTGTCGGCCTGGACGAAGTCGGCGCCGTGGTCGAGGAAGGCCTGGACCGTCGGGTAGACCGGCGTGACCGGTCGGCGGAGGACGTCTCGGACCGAGCGGTTCGTCAGGTCGGGGTTCTGCTCGGAGCCGGAGAGGGTGAACTCCTTGCCGAGGATCGACCGGTTCGTCACGAACCACGAGTGGTCGTGGCCGGTGTGCCGGAGGTGGTCGAGCGTGCCGAGGGTGTCGAAGCCCGGGAAGAGCGGCGCAGGGAGCCGCTCGCCCGTCGCGTCGAACCACATCGACGACGGCCCGGGGAGGATCCGGATCGCGTGGTCGGGCCAGATCGGGTCCCAGTTGCGAATGCCCTCGACGTAGTGCCACATCCGGTCACGGTTGACGATCGCGCCGCCGGCGGACTCGGTGATCGCGAGCATCCGGCCGTCGACGTGCGCGGGGACGCCGGTGATCATCGTCGACGGGGGCGGCCCGAGGCGCTCGGGCCAGTTGGCGCGGACGAGGTCGTGGTTGGCGCCGATCCCTCCGGAGGTGACGACGACTGCCTGCGCCGTGAGCTCGAAATCGCCTGCGGCTTCACGGTTCGAGGGCTTGCCGCGCTCTGCGGAGTCATCTGCGAGCACGGCTCCGCGGACTCCCGTCACGGTCCCGTCGGTGACGACGAGCTCGTCGACCCGGTGCCGCGGACGGTGGACGACCCGACCGGAGGCGAGGTGCTCGCGGACCCGGCGCTCGAACGGCTGGACGACCCCCGGGCCGGTCCCCCACGTCACGTGGAAGCGCGGGACCGAGTTGCCGTGCCCGCCCGCGCGACCGTCGCCCCGCTCGGCCCAGCCGACGACCGGGAACCACCGCATCCCCTGCTCGTGCAGCCAGGCCCGCTTCTCTCCCGAGGCGAAGTCGACATAGGCGCGCGCCCACTCGCGACCCCAGTGGTCCGGCCCGGGCGAGCCGTCCGCATTCGTCAGGCGGTCCCAGCCGGCGCTCCCCTCCCAGTCCTGCCAGAGCAGGTCCTGGGAGTCCTTGATCCCCATCCGCCGCTGCTCCGGGCTGTCGACGAGGAGAAGCCCGCCGAAGGACCAGAACGCCTGCCCGCCGAGGTTCGCGGCATTCTCCTGGTCGAGGAGCAGGACCTTGCGCCCGGCGTCGGCGAGCTCGGCGGTGGCGACCAGGCCGGCGAGGCCGTGGCCGATGACGATGACGTCGGCGTCCATGCCGACGACCCTAGCGAGCGACGACCCGGACCCGACCGGCCTCGGCGACGAAGGTCACCGCGGACAGGTCGGGGACGACGGCGTCGGCGAGCGCCTCGAGCTCCTCGCGCGGGCTCGTCGAGCCGACCCCGAGGGTCCCGCAGCCGGCCGCCCGTCCCGAGCGGATGCCGCTCGGCGCGTCCTCGACCACGAGGCAGTGGGCTGGGTCCACACCCAGCGCCGCCGCGGCCGTGAGGTAGGGGTCGGGCGCGGGCTTGCCCTGCTCGACGTCGTTGGCGGTCACCACCGCGTCGGGGATCCGCAGGCCGCTGGCGCCGACACGAGCGACGAAGAGTGGGCGGCTCGCCGAGGTGACGATGGCCGTCGGAATGCCCTGTGCCGAAAGCGTTTCGAGTGCCTCCGCCGCGCCAGGGAGGGCGACGACGCCTTCCACGTCATCCACCTCGAGGGACTCGATCCGCGCGAACGCGAGATCCTGGTCGACGTCGGGCATGAGCGCCTCGAGCACCCCCCGGGCCGGGACGCCGTGGTAGCCGAGCAGCAGGGCCGGGTCGACGCCGTACTCCTGCGAGAACTGGACCCATGACCGCTCCACCGAGCCGATCGAGTCGACGAGGGTGCCGTCCATGTCGAAGAGGACTGCGGCGAACTGGCGCCCGGCAAGGTCGAAGTCCCGATCTGTCACCTCACCAAGCCTAGGCTGACAAGGGATGACGAATGCACCGGCCTTCCAGGCTCCGACCGGACCGCCTGACCCAGACCGCCGCCGGGCCGGCCTCTCGCTCGCCGCGGCAACCCTCCCCCTCGTCGGCCTCGTCGGCGGCTGGACGCTCGCGGGCCATCTCCAGCCCGCCGACTACGACGGCGTCGCCGAGTCGGTGAGCGCGCTCGCGGCGACGACGACGTCCTACCGGTGGGTCATGCAGGGAGGTCTCGTCCTCGCCGCGGTCGGCTGGCTCGTCGCGGCCCTGGCCCTCCCGCACCTCCCGCGCACGGCCCGCGTCCTCCTCGGGGTGGGCGGCCTCGCGACGCTCGGCGTCGTCCTCGCCCCGATGGCGAGCCGGTCGGAGTCGAATGCCCTGCACGTCGCCTTCGCAGTCCCCGCGTTCGTCGTCTTCACGTTCTGGCCGCTGTGGAGCACGCCTCGGGGCGACGCCCTGCGCGGGGACCGCCCGCCTCCGCCCTGGCCGCAACGTCGCCGACCCGCGCTCGCCGCGACGGCGGTCCTCTCCCTTCTGCTGCTCGCCCTCCTGCTCCCCCAGCTCACGCATTCGCGGACCTTCGGGCTCTGGGAGCGGCTCCTGCTCGCCGCTCAGGCGACCTGGCTGCTCGTCGTCGCCATCGGGGCGTGGCACGCCGCGGGCCGTCCCCTCGGCGGCCGGCGCGGCCGTCGTCTCGTCCTCTTCGCCCCGCTCCTCCTCGCGGCCGCCGTCGGCGGCACCGTCGCGACGGTCGTCGTGCCGACGACGGTGGAGACACGCACCTACCGCGCGGAGGTGTCGCTCTCCCTCGACCCTCGCGACTCCGCCCGGCTCACCGCGCCGACCGTCTTCGGTGACGTCTCCGTCCGGTTCCGTGGTCTCGCACCGGGTCTCGTCGTGCGTCCGCAGGTCCGGGACACGATCACCGACGTCCTCGCGCAGGGCACGACCGACCTGTCCGCCTTCGAGCCGACGACGGCGGAGGTCGACGCCGTCGTCACGGACGCCGTGCGCGGCACCGCGGTCCGCTTCCTCCTCGGCGCGCTCGCGGCCTCGCTGCTGCTCGCCGGGCTCGAGGCGGTGCTCGTCCCGATGTGGCGTCGGCGCGACCCGGCCGCCCTGCGGCTCCGCAGCGTCCTCGTGCCGAGCCTCGCCGCGACGCTGACCGCCTCCGCTGCGACCGGGGTCGCCGTCGGCCTCACCTACGACCCGTCGCGCACCGAGGCCTTCCGGTCGACCGGCCTCATCGGCTACCTCGCGGAGAACCAGGACCTCCTCGGCCAGGTCGAGTCCCGGGCCAGGCAGGTCAGTCCCTACATCCGCAACCTCCTGGCGCTCTCCTCCGCACTCAAGGGCCGCTACGGCCCCGCCCCCGACGAGCCCGTCGCCCTGCGCCTCCTCCTCGTCTCCGACATCCACGACGGCAACGTCTACGACCTGGCGCGGACGGTCATCCAGGAGGAGGGGATCAACGCCGTCCTCGACACCGGGGACATCGTCGACTTCGGCCGCGTCGAGGAGCTCGAGGCCGCCGGCATCCCGCGCGGCATCCAGTCCCTCGGCGTGCCCTACTTCTTCGTCCGCGGCAACCATGACGCCGTCTCCGGGGACGACCAGGCCATCCTCCGCAGGCTGGCCCGGCTGTCGAATGTCGTCCTCCTCCAACCGGATCCGGACACCTACGTCGAGGCCGACCTCGGCGGCCTGCGGATCGGCGGGTTCAACGACCCGCGGTGGTACGGCGACTCCGGCGAGGCGACCGGGCAGGCCCAGCAGCCCGCGCGGGAGGCATTCGCCGCCACGTTCGCCGACCGGACGCCGCTCGACATCGTCGCCAGCCACCACCCGGCCGCCGTCCGCGGGCTCGAGCGCGCGGGCCTCGTCGTCCACGGGCACATGCACACGCCCGCCCTCGACGGCAACCGCATCCAGGTCGGGACGCTGAGCGGCGGTGGGCCGTTCAGCCACTACATCGAGCAGTCGCCGGGCGAGGAGCTGACCGGGCAGCCGTCCGCATTCGACATCCTCGACATCGGCGCCGACTGCCGGCTCGTCAGCCTGCGCCGCTACAGCTTCCGCAACGCGATCGAGGGCCGGCCGGTGCTCGACGACGTGTCGGTGCGCAGCGGCACCTACATCGAGGCCGACGTCTTCGGCGACGAGCAGCGCACCTGCACCACGACCACGGTGCCGACGCTGACGACCGTGGCCCGGGTCCCGACGGGAGTCGGGTCCGATGCGACCCCGAGCGGCACCGGCACCGGTGAGACCTCGCCGACGACGTCCGGGCCGGCGACGACCGCGACCCCGAGCGGAGACCCGTCGCCGTGGACGAGCCTGACCGAGCCGCCGGTGACCTCGACGACGCCCTAGGTGCGGAGCTCGGGGAACTGGTCGTCGCGCCACTCCGTGCCGTCGCCGGTGATCTCCCCCGTCGGTCCCGGGCTGGCGCCCGGTTCCGACCGGTGGGCCCTCCCGGACGCGAGCTGCTGCTCACGCGCGCGGAGCTCGACCCGGCGGATCTTGCCGCTGATCGTCTTGGGCAGCTCGGCGAACTCGATCCGCCGCACCCGCTGCCACGGCGACAGGTGGTCCCGCGCGTGCGCGAGGATCGACCGGGCCGTGTCCTCGTCGCCGACGTGGCCGGGCGCGAGGGCGATGTAGGCCTTGGGGACCGCGAGACGGACCTCGTCGGGTGCCGGGACGACGGCGGCCTCCGCGACGGCCGGGTGCTCGATGAGGACGGACTCGAGCTCGAACGGGCTGATCTTGTAGTCGCTCGCCTTGAAGACGTCGTCGGTGCGGCCGACGTACGTGATCCAGCCGTCCGCGTCCCGGCTCGCGATGTCTCCGGTGTGGTACCAGCCGCCGGCCATCGCGTCGGCATTCCGCTCCGCGTCGCCCTGGTAGCCGGTCATGAGCGGCAGCGGGTGCGCGGCGAGGTCGATCGCGAGCTCACCCTCGCCCACCCCGTCGATCCGTGCGCCGGACAGCGGGTCGAGGAGGCCGATGGGAATGCCGGGCAGCGGCCGCCCCATGGAGCCCGGCTTGACCGGGGAGCCGGGGGTGTTGCCGACCGCGGCCGTCATCTCCGTCTGCCCGTAGCCGTCGCGGATCGTCAGGCCCCAGGCGTCGCGGACCTTCGCGATGACCTCGGGGTTGAGCGGTTCGCCGGCGCCGATGACCTCGCGGAGCGCCCCGGGGCCGGCGGACAGGTCGGCGTTGATGAGCATCCGCCACACCGTCGGCGGCGCGCAGAAGCTCGTCACCTCGTGCTCGCGGAGCACGTCGAGGAGCCGCGGGGCGTCGAAGCGGGCGTAGTTGTACAGGAAGATCGTCGCCTCGGCGATCCACGGCGCGAAGAAGCACGACCACGCGTGCTTGGCCCAGCCCGGGCTGCTGATGTTGAGGTGGACGTCACCCGGTCGGAGACCGAGCCAGTACATCGTCGACAGGTGCCCGAGCGGGTAGGACTGCTGGGTGTGCTCGACGAGCTTGGGACGGCTCGTCGTGCCCGACGTGAAGTAGAGGAGCAGCGGGTCGGTCGGGGCCGTCCCGGGGTGCGCCGCGGGCGGGACGTCCGTCGCGTAGGCCTCCCGCATGTCGGCCCAGCCCTGCGCCGGCCCGACCGAGATCCGCGTGTAGTCGCCCGGCACCTCCCCGCTGCCGGGGGCCCCGTCGAACTTCGCCGTCTGGTCCGGCGTCGTCACCACGTGGCGGGCCCCGCCCCGCGCCACCCGGTCGGTGAGGTCCGCGCCGCCGGACGCGGTCGTCGTCGGCATGATGACGGCGCCGAGCTTCATGACGCCGAGCATGAGGTCCCAGAGCTCGACCTGGTTGCCGATCATGAGGATGACAGGGTCACCCTTGCGAACCCCCCGTGCCGCAAGCCAGCTCGCGACGCGGTCCGACCGGGCGGCCATCGCGTCGAAGGTGATCTCCTCGCTCGTCCCGTCCTCCTCGACGATCTTGAGCGCGACCTCGTCCTTGCCGCGGGCGTAGGCGTCGAACCAGTCGATGGCCCAGTTGAAGCGCTCGCCGAGGTCCGGCCAGGCGAATGCGGAGACCGCCGCCTCGTGGTCCTCGCGACGGGCGAGGAGCAGGTCGCGGGCCTGCCGGTAGCGAGCGGTGACGTCGGTGTCGCTCATGCCCCGATCGTAGGCCGGGTGTCAGTCCTCGACGTCGATCGAGGCGACCGCCCACGTCGTGGACGGCTTGTCCTTGGCCGGTCCGCAGGACAGCGGGAGCGGCGGCTCGTCGGTCGCGACGACCTCGACGACGAGGGTCTCCGGGATCGGCTCGTCCCCGCCGAGCCGCACCGACCAGCGGTGCTCGTCGAGCCGCTCGGTCGCGAGGACGGCGACGTCGTGGAGGTCGGCCGGACCGAAGCGCTGGAGGGTCGCGACGATCGCGGCCTGCACCGGGGGGCTCCATCGCGCGACGCCGCGCAGCCGTCCGGCGTGGATGCGCCCGGCCCGGTGGGCGGTGACGACCTCGACCGCCTCCTCGACCCGGACCCGCCCGTAGACGGCACCGTCGGGCAG
The DNA here is from genome assembly GCA_963752365.1 of uncultured Actinomycetota bacterium. GTDB lineage: Bacteria > Actinomycetota > Actinomycetes > Actinomycetales > Dermatophilaceae > CAVVXY01. The sequence continues at coordinate 256,986 of CAVVXY010000005.1, read as the reverse complement.
CAGCGCGAACGTCGGCGAGAAGCGATGGCCGCCGAGGTGCGTGCATTCCCAGACGTCGTCGCCGAAGGCGTGGGCCAGGGTCCGGGCGATCTGGCGGCCGTCGATCGCGCAGCAGACGTCCCGGTTGCCGTGGGTGCAGACGAGGATCGTCGGGGCCGCCTGCTCCGTCGACAGCGACAGCGGCTCCCCGAGCGCGGCCGCCGCCGCGTCGAGGTCGTTGGAGCAGGTCCATTGCCCCTCGACCTGGTGGCCGGTCACCGTGTCGACAGCCCACCACCGGCCCAGTGCGCGCTCGGCGGTCCGGCCGGGGCGGCGGACGAGCATGACCCGGCCGTTGTGCGCGGTCTCGGCCTCCTCGAGGATCGCGCGCTGCGCCTCGGTGATCGGCGGGGTCTCCAGCGGCTGGGACTCCCAGGCCTGCATGACCTCGATCATGAGCCAGCGACGGGCCACGGGTGCCGTGCCGACCATGGTCTCGCCCCGTTCGAGGGAGGCGACTGAGCAACGCATTCGGCCAGCGTAGGCGGCGCGCCCGGTGCGAATGCGCGTGGCTAGGGTGAGCGGCATGGCGCAGCTCCGTGACTTCGACATCGTCCTCTTCGGCGCGACGGGATTCGTCGGCAGGCTGACCGCCGGCTACCTCGCCGAGGACCAGCCCGCCGGCGCCCGGATCGCCCTGGCGGGCAGGTCCCGGGAGCGGCTCGCCGCCGTCCGGGACTCCCTCGGAGCGGCTGCCGCCGACTGGGACCTCGTCGTCGCGGACGCCTCGGACGCGAGCGCGATGGCGGGCCTCGCCCGCCGCACCACGGTCGTCGTCACGACCGTCGGTCCCTACGCGAAGTACGGCCGCACCCTCGTCGCCGCGTGCGCCGACGCGGGGACGCACTACGCCGACCTGACCGGCGAGATCCTCTTCCACCGGGAGGTCGTCGACACCCACCAGGCGCGCGCCGTGCAGACCGGCGCCCGGATCGTCCCCTCGTGCGGCTTCGACTCGATCCCCTCCGACCTCGGCGTCTTCGAGCTGGCTCGCAAGGTGGCCGAGGACGGCGCGGGCGAGCTGACGACGACGACGACCTACGTCCGCTCGCTCAAGGGCGGGATCAGCGGCGGGACGATCGACTCGATGCGAGAGCAGGCCAGGACGCAGCGGGCCGTCCCTGGCGCGACCCGGATCGTCAACGACTCCTACGGCCTGTCCCCCGACCGCTCCGCCGAGCCGTCGAGCCGCGACCGGACGGCCGGTGGAGGCGGCCCGCTCGCCGCGGTCACCCGCGCGATCCCGGTCCGGCGCGACGCCCAGGGCCGGTGGACCGCGCCCTTCGTCATGGCCTCCTACAACACGCGGGTCGTCCGCCGGAGCAACGCGCTGCTCGACTACCGCTACGGGCGCGATTTCCGCTACGCGGAGGTGACCGACTGCGGCCGCGACGTCACCGCCCCGGTCAAGGCCGGCGTGCTGACCGGCGGGCTCCTCGGTCTCGCCACGGGGATGTCCTTCGGCCCGACGCGGGCCGTGCTGGACCGCATTCTCCCCAAGCCGGGTGAGGGGCCGAGCGTCGCGAGCCAGACGGCGGGGCGCTTCGTCCTCGACATCGAGACGACGACGACGACCGGGGCGCGGTACCGCTGCCGGTTCGCGGCGGACAAGGACCCGGGCTACAGCGGCACCGCCGTCATGCTCGGCGAGAGCGGCCTGTCCCTCGCCTTCGACGACCTGCCCGAGGCGGCCGGCGTCCTCACCCCGGCGACCGCGATGGGTCAGGCGCTCGCCGACCGGCTCCGCGCGCGCGACTTCACGATCGAGGTCACCCGCCTCTGAGGGCGCGCACATCGCGCCCGTCCCAAGCTCTGCTGGCAGAGGTTGGGTGCAGGCCGTCCGGATGGTGAGCCACCGGTGTCGGATGCCGGACGGTCCGCGCTATCGTCGTCGGCGTAGGTCATGAGTGCCAGCGACAAGCCCCGGCTCGTTGGTCGGCAACCCTCCTCCGCGGTGGGGTGCTCCGGGTGACGACCTGGTCGGCGTCGCACGACGTCGGCAAGCGCGGACTCGGCATCTCGGGTCCACCGGCTCGCAGGAGTACCCGATGTCCACCGCACCCACGCACCCTCGGCTGACGACCCTGTCACCGGCGCCCTCGACCGGCCGCGGCGCGCTCGCCCGGAGCCCTCGGCTCCGGGCCGTCCGCGCGACCGGGCCCGAGGCGCTTCCCCGGCTCGTCCAGGACGGCCTCGTCGTCCCCCTGGCCGACGGGCGCGAGGTCGAGTTCGCCAACCTCGACCACGCCGCCTCGACGCCCGCCCTCATCGCCGTCCGCAACGCCGTCGAGGCCGTCGCCCGCACCTACTCCTCGGTCCACCGCGGCAACGGCTGGACCTCCCGGCTGACGAGCCGCTGGTACGAGGAGGCCCGGGCCGAGGTCGAGGCCTTCGTCGAGGCGCGGGAGGGCGACGAGGTCGTCTTCACCCGCAACACGACCGACGCGATGAACCTCCTCGCCCACGCCCTCCCCCGCGACACGACGGTCTTCGTCTACCGCACCGAGCACCACGCGAGCCTCCTGCCGTGGCGGGGACGGCGCACCGTCCGCCTCGACGTCCCGGGGAGCGCCGAGGACGCCGTGATCCTCCTCGAGGAGTCCCTGGCGCGGAATGCAGCCGCCCACCGCCTCGTCGTCCTCACCGGGGCGAGCAACGTCACCGGCGAGTACTGGCCGGTCGCCGAGCTCGTCGCCGTCGCCCGGCGGCACGGTGCGCGCGTCGTCCTTGACGCCGCGCAGCTCGCCCCGCACGGGCCGGTCTCGCTGCGCGACCTCGACGTCGACTGGGTCGCCTTCTCCGGCCACAAGCTCTACGCGCCCTACGGCACCGGTGTCCTCGCGGGTCGCTCGGACTGGCTCGACGCGGCGGCTCCGTGGCTCGCCGGCGGCGGCGCGACGGCCGCCGTGACCGACAAGGCGGTCCGCTGGGCGAGCGGGCCGGCTCGGCACGAGGCGGGGACCCCCAACGTCCTTGGTGCCGTGGCGCTCGCCGCCGCGTGCTCCACGCTCTCCCGACACGCGCATTCCCTCGCGGCGCACGAGGCGGCCCTGACCGAGCGGATCGTCGGCGGTCTGCGCGCGATCGCCGGTGTCGAGGTGCACGAGCTCTTCGGCGGCGACCACGGGCGGGCGCCGGTCGCGACCTTCACCATCGACGGCGTCGACTCCTCCCTCGTCTCCGCGGTGCTCTCCGGTGAGCACGGGATCGGCGTCCGGGACGGGAAGTTCTGCGCCCACCTGCTCGTCGACGACCTGCTCGCCGGCACGGGCGCCCGGACCGCCGTCCGGGTCAGCGCCGGCCTCGCGACGACCATCGAGCACGTCGACCGGCTGCTCGCCGCCGTCGAGGAGCTCGTGACCGACGGGCCCCGCCTGCACTGGTCGCCCACCGGGGACGGGTGGGTCGTCGACGACGACGCCCGCGTCGACCTCGCCCCCGCCCGCCCCTGGTGACCAGGGCCTACCAGCTGTTGTTCGTCGCGGAGTGCGACTCGCCGCCTCTGCTCAGGGTCACCGTGACGTAGTTCGTCGAGTTCGGGCCGTACAGGCACCTGCCGTACCACGTGTAGCCGTTGCCACCGCCGTTGACCGTCAGCGGCGTGCTGCTGTCGACCGTGCCGTTGTTCGACTGGCACGTGACGCTCCACGTCGTCCCACCGGGGAAGCTCTCGATGTCGAAGGACACCGACGGGCAGCCCGGTGAGACCCTGCAGCTCCCCACGCCGCCGGGGTCGACGCCCCACGGACCTCGCCCCACGTTGTAGACACGCGGTGGGGGGACCGGGATCGCCCTCGTGCTGGGTCCGACCCAGGGCGACCAGCCCGCCTCCGAGTGGGTCTGGACCTCCAGCTGGTAGCTGCGACCCTCCTGGCCGTTGAACGACACCGACGTCCGGTCGCCACTCCACGTCTGGTCGACGGCCCCGCGGACCCGCGTCTGGTCGATCGGGCGGCCGTTCTGCGGGGTGTTCCAGGTCCACGTGATCGTCGTCCCGCTCAGCGAGTTGTCCAGGTTGGTCGGCGCCCTCGTCGGGCCGAACACGGTCACGCCGTTGCTCGTCCCCGGTGCGCTCTCGCGGCCGCCGGCGTTGACGCCGTAGACGGTGAACGACTGTCCGCCGACACCGAGCGTCGAGGTCTTGAAGGTCACCGTGCCGGCGCCGCCCGAGTAGCCGTAGGTCCCGCTGCCACCGCCGCTGGAGACCCAGCGGACGGCCTGGTAGCCGGAGGACCGCGGGTCGCCGAGGGCGACGGTGAGGGTGGCCGTGTAGTCCGGCCCCGGGGTCGCTGCCGAGACGCTCGGAGTCTGCGGGATGCCGGTCGCGACGAAGCCGGCGGCATTCCCCGCCGTCGAGGTGAATGCCGCGTCCTCGGCCCCGGCCCCGCCGGCGCCGTTGGTCGCCGTGACCATCCACTCGTAGCGACGGCCGTCGTAGGGCACGGTGTCGTTGAAGCCGGTCGTCCCGCCACCGACCCGCGAGACGACCTGCCAGGCTCCCCCGGCGATGCGGCGGTGGACGGCGTAGTGGTTGACGGCGGGTCCGTTGGGGTCGGTCGCCGCCCACGCCAGGTGCGCAGCGGTCGTGTTGGCGTCAGCCGGCGGGTCAGGGTTGACCTGAAGGCTGTTGACCGCGGCGGGCCTGCCGGCCGACTGCATCTGCGTGGCCGCCGACCAGGCAGAGGACCCGGCGGCGTTGACCGCCTGGACCTTGACCGACTGGACGTCGTTGTTGACGAGGCCGGACGCCTTGGCCTGGCGCGCCGTGCCGAGCGCCTCGACCGTCGCGGAGCGGCCGGAGGCCGACACGAGGTTGACCCGGTACTTCGTGATGTTCGACCCCTTGTTGACCGGCGGGGTCCAGCCGACGTCGAGGAAGCCGTCGCCGCGGCCGACCATCTGCGGCGGCGCGGGCGCCTCGGGGCGCGTGTCCGGGGTGGCGGCGTTGGACGGCCCGGCGGGCTTCTCCGACTCGCCGACGGCATTCGCCGCCCAGGCCCTGAAGGTGTAGGGCTTGCCATTCTTCAGCCCGGTGACCGTGCACGGGCTCGCCGTGCACTCCTTGTCTCCGTTCGTGACACCTGACCACGCCACTCGGTAGTGCGTGATCGGGGACCCGCCGTTGTAGCTCGGCGGTGCGTAGTAGACGCGCGCCTGTCCGCCGGCGGCGCGGTCGGCGATCGCGCTGATCGAGCTCGGGGTGCCCGGGAGCCCGAGCATCGTCACGGAGATGCGGCCCCGGGCCTGGCGCTCCGAGCCGGGCCTGTCGGTGACCGCCACCCCGATGAACGCCGTGAGCGAGGGACGGGAGGTGACGCCGATCGTGACCGCACAACCGCTCTGGGTGACCTTCAGGCCCTGACCGGACTCGATGTTGGCCGCGATGACCTCGCACCTCGCGTCGGGGAGCGGCGAGTTGAGGTAGCCACGCAGGTCGACGGTCTGGCTGTCGCCCTGCTTGAGCCCGGTGATCGAGACCGGTCGCAAGGTCGGCTGCGCGGGCTCGACCTTCTCCTTGTCGGCGACCTGGCCGGTGCTGACGGCCTGGACGAGGACGTTGAGCGTCGACTTCTGCGTCGACCCCTCGACCCCGAGCGTGACCGCTCCCGTGCCGCTCGGCGCGGAGCCGGCGGCCGACAGGCGGAGCGTGCGGCCACCGAGGTCGGCCTGCTCCAGGCTCGTCCCGCCCGGCTGCTTCTGCCACGAGGCGGTGAACCGCACCTTGTCGACCGAGAGCCCGACAGGGGTCCACGCGTTGCACAGGGTGGCGATGTCGAGGACCCGCGGCTTGGCGCCGGCGACGAGCGGGATGCGCAGGCTCGGGCAGCGCAGGAGGGCGACCTTGGGCCCGACCTGGACGGGCACGGAGACGAATGCCGTCCCGGAGTCCTGGCCCTGCGGCGAGGCCGGGTCGACGCCGGAGGGACGGTCGGTCACCTCGAGCATGAGGGCGGCGGGGCCGACGTAGCCGCGGGAGGAGGTGAGCGCGAGGGTGTCCTTGCCGGTCACCCGGGCCGCGAGGTTGCCGGCCGGGGAGGTCGACACCGTGCGGACGGCGGTGATCGTCACGGGACGGTCGCGGGGGGACTTGACGAAGTCGTTGATGGCGACGTTGCGGGTCGAGTCCTTGGCCATCTCGATGAGCGACGCGTCGACGACGAACGGCAGTCCCTTGTCGCCGGTCGGGACGTAGACGAAGGCCATCGCCTGGCCGCCGTCCGGGTCCTCGACGACGTAGGGCAGGACGTAGGGGCGGTCGATGATCTTGACCCGCACCTTGCCGCCCTCGATCGTCGCGTTGGGGCCGAGGAGGGCGGCGACCTTGAGCGCATTCGGCGCCGAGTCGATGTCGCGGTCGTTGGCGAGGACGTCGACGAGGGCGGTCTGCTCGCCGAGCTTGGGCTTGGCGACGTCGTCGAGGGCGACGGGCAGGTTGTTGAAGCCGGTGACGCCGATGACGGCGATGGACGCCCGCGACGGCGCGAAGACGCCGTCGTCGAGACCGTAGGTCAGCTGGCGCCGCTGCCCGACCTCGGGCGCGGTCGTCCGGGCGATGGAGGCCTGCTCGTCGACCTTCCAGAGCTTGAGCGTGTCGGCGTCGTTGAGGTCGCGGTGGTCGACCGTCACCTGGCCGGCGCTGCGCGAGATGAGGTCGTTCTCGGTGAACGGCACGTACACCGGCTTGCCGGGCGCGGCCAGGACCGTGTCCTCGACGGCGACCGGCGGCTGCGGGTCGCCCGGCTGGACGACGCCGACGCGGACGAAGCCGCTGCTCGTCTCGCCGAAGCGGTCGCGGACCTCGTAGTGGATGACCTCGGTCCCGGCGGCGTTCGGGTAGGACTCGTAGCGGATGGAGGAGGCGCCGAAGGCGACGACGCGACCGTAGGCGAGCTCGACGGCGTTGCCGTCGGCGCCGGTGACGCCGGTGACGGTGACCGAGTCGCCGTCGGGGTCGACGCCGGTCGTCGGCACGGTCAGGGTGACCGCCTCGCCGGCGACGACGCTGCCGGTGAACGACCGGGCGTTCGGGGCCTGGTTGGGGTTGACCTTGCTCGGGAGGGGCTGCACGGAGATGCGGATCCGCCCGCCCTGGGCGAGCGAGGTGTTGCCCTCGGGGTAGGCGGCGTACTCGACGGTGACCTGCACCGGCTTGGTCAGCGTGGCCGGGTCGCCCTCGGGGACGTAGCGGATGAGGTTGCCCGAGAGGAAGGCATTCTGCGTGGTGCCGCCGGCGACGACCTTGACGCTCGCCGGGTCGATCCGCAGCGGGATCCCGCCGGCCATCGTGTCGTTGTCGAGGACCGGCACGGAGACGACGTCGCCGACCCGGACCTTGGCCTCGTCGTCCTTGACGACCGGCACGACGTTGGCGAGGGGGCCCCGCTGGACGACCGAGATGGTCCCCGTCGCCCGCTGGGCGCCGTCGCTGATCGTGTAGGACAGCGACCCGCGCCGGGCCGAGGCGCCGTCGAGCCCGGACGGCTCGGTCGCCTCCACGCGGACCCAGCGACCCTGGAAGATCGTCGCCTTGAGCCAGCCGTCGTTGGCGGACGTCGGCCCCGCGCCCAGGGTGACGAGGACGTCGGAGCGGGGGCTGGAGTCGTTGGCGAGGACGTCGACGAGCACGGGCGCCTGGTCGCGGACGAGGGCGGTGTCCGCGACGGCGACCGGTGGCGTGTCCTCGTTGCCCGCCGGAGCGACGTCGACGCGAATGCGGCCGCGCGCGACCGTCGTGCCCTGCTGGACGCCGTAGGACAGCTCGAACGTGCCCGGTGCCGAGGAGGTCAGCGTGACGAGGCTGGTGTCGAGGTTGGTGTCGGCCTTGAGCGCGCCGCTGCCCTGGACCGGACCGACGAGGGTCATCTGCGCCTCGGGGTCCGAGGGGTCCGCGCCGGGGAGGTCGTTCTCGAGCGGCTGGAGCTGGATCGGCTTGCCGACGACGCCGCGGGTCGCGTCGGCCTGCGCGATCGGTGACACGGGCTTGCCCTCGACCGGGTCGAGGACGTCGACGTTGACCTGGCCGTCGCTCGCGAGGCCGAACTCGTCGACGACCTTGAAGGGCACCGGGAAGGGCCCCTTCCTGACGGGACCGGTCACGTTGAGCCGGCCGACGCCGTCCACGGACGCCGCCGCCGTCACCGACTCGAGCGACAGGGTGTCGCTCTCGGGGTCGCGCCAGTCGCTGATCGCCTGGATCGGCACCTGGCCGCCCTGGAGGACCGGGACCCGGAGCTTGGCCTGCTTGGACCCGATCCGCAGGACCGGCGGGGAGTTCTCGGCGGGCTTGACGAGCGACACGTCGACCGTGGCGCGCGCCTTGGCGCGGCCGTTGTTGACCTCGTAGGTGAAGGTGAAGGAGCTCTTGGCGGGCTGGTCGGCGACGGTCAGGTTGATGGCCTGCCCGTCGCTCGACACCTCGGCGCGAACGCCCTCGACCTTGGGGTCGCTCAGGCCGTCCTGCGAGATCGACAGGATGCCGCCGGCGGGGTCGTTGTCGTTGTCGAGGACGAAGAGCCGGTTGGTCCGACCCGGCCGCGCCCGCACGTTGTCGTCCTCGGCCTTCGGCGGCTCGTTGCGCAGCGCGTCGTCGAGGCTGTTGATGTTCTTCTGGTCCTTGGTGGACGTGGACGGCGGCGGCGTCAACGAGTCCCACTGGTCGATCTTGTTCTTCACGTTGTCCAGGTCGTACGCCGCACCCGCGTCGAGGTCGTTGAGCAGCACGACCCGACGGTTCTGCCGGAACTCGACCCCCGCCGTCCGCTTGCCCTTGAGCTCCACCGGGATCGAGGACGCGACCGTCGCCTTCTCCTGGCCACAGTTCGCGTTGTAGAAGATGACCGCCTGCGTCGCCCACGCGGCATTCACGCAGCCACCCGCCACGAGCGGGCGCGAGACGAGCTGGCCGCGGTCGTTGCCCGAGACGCCGTTCTCCTCCGGGAGCCTGACGCCCCCGTTGACCGTGTCGCTGCTCCCGTCGAGACCCACGAGCTTGACCTCGTCCCGCCCCTGCACCGCGACCACGTCCGAGGCGGCGCCCGGCTGCTGCAGCGCCGCGAGGACGACCTGGCCCTCAGAGGCGGACAGCCCGACCTTGACCGGCTCCGACGCTCCCGCCGCCTGGATCGTGTCGGTGACCGGGTTGTAGACGACCCACCGGTCCCCGACCGCCGAGATGTCGACCCCCTTGGGGTCGACCGCGACCTTGACCGGCTCGGTCGGCTTGCCGAACGCCTCGCCCTTCGCCGGGACCGTGACGACGACTCCCTTGACCGTCGACACCGCGTGCACGTTGCCCGCGACGTCGACCGTGACGGCCGCGCCGGCGCCGACCGTCACGAGCGGCTTGCCCGTCTGGGCCAGACCGCTCAGGTCGCGCACGCCCGTGCGCGAGGTCGACCCGCTGCGCCCACACCTTCCCCGACTTCGGGTCGACGATCGCGACCGTCCCACCCTTGAGCGCCACGTTGCGGGGCGCATACACCTCGTAGCCCGTCGTCGCCGCGATCCCACCGGGGACACTCGCGGACGCGGAGCCGAGCCGCGCCAGCCGGACATCGACCGGGAACAGGCTCCCCGTCGTCCCGTCGACCGCCACCACGGCGCCGCCGTCCTGGAGGACGTCGACCCGCGCACCCGACGGGGTGTTCAGGTAGACACCCGCGTCGAGCTGACCGAGCGCCTTGTTGACCCGGCCGACCTTGCCGTCCTGGTCCGAGGAGATCCACGCGCCGCCGTCGGACAGGTCCGCCTCGTGCACCGTCGCCCCCGACGACCGCCACGCGAACCACCCGAGCAGCCCGACGACCAGCGCGACGACCAGGGCCGACGCGATCCCACGACGACGAGCCACCAACGTAGCCACTTCAGTTCCCCTCCAGGTCGGCTGCAACAGGTGCTCCCAGCAGCGTAGGTGACCCTGCCGTGCGCACGGGCATCCGGCCTTGGGCCCTCCTCACGGGAAGGGACGCGTTGTCCGGCCCGATCGGTTGCAACGAGAACGGCGCGCCTTCATCCGCGGTTACCAGTTGTGCCACGCCGAGTCGACGAAGCCGGACGGGCCACCGTTGATCGTGACGCGCACCTGGCTGGTCAGGTTCGGGTCGATGGCGCACCAGTCGCCTGAGTGGCCGCCGTCGGCCTGCATCGTGACGTTGCCGTCGTAGAACGATCCCGACCCCCCGCCCTGCCGGAAACAGTGGAAGGAGTAGGACCCGGGCTTGACGTTGACGCCGTGCCAGGCGATCCGCCTGCAGTTGGCGCACACGCCGGTCTCGGAGGCACCCTTGCCGTCGATGATGAGGTTGGGCGGCGGGTCGGGGATCGTCACCGAGTCCCAGCCGGTCCAGCCGGACCAGCCCGCCTCCGAGCGCACCCGGACGCGGAGCTCGTAGGTCCGGCCGTCGTCGCCGGTGTAGGAGCGCGAGGTCACGTCGCCGCCCGGGGAGGTGTCGGCGATCATCGTCCCGTTGCCGTAGCGCAGCTGGATCTGCGTCTCGACGATCGGCCGGCCGTTCTGCGGGGTGTTCCACGACCACGTGATCTGGTTTCCGCTCCGGGACGCGCCGAGGCTCGTCGGCGTCCTCGTCGGCCCGAACGGCTTGAAGGAGTTGCTCGTCCCCCGGACACTCTGCCCGCCGGCGTTGTAGGCGGTGACCGTCATCTGCTGGTCCGACGTCGGGAGGTCGACGCCGACGTTGCGGGTGAAGGTGCCGGCCCCCCCGGTGTAGCTCCATGAGCCCGACTGGCCGCCGGAGGACCAGTCGATCCGGCTGTAGCCACTGGATCGGGACTCCCCGAGCTGGATCGTCACCGTCGCGCGGTAGTTGGGCTGCGGGGTCGTGACCTGGACCGAGATCGGCTGCGGGACACCTGTTGCGACGAAGCCGGCGGCGTTGCCCGGCGTCGAGGTGAATGCGGCGTCCTCGGCGGCGCCCCCGGCGCCGTTGGTCGCGGTGACCATCCACTCCCAGCGCCGGCCGTCGAAGGGGACGGTGTCGTTGAAGCCGAGCGTCCCGGCGTCGACCCGGGCCACGACCTCCCAGGCGCCGCCGGCGACGCGGCGGTCGACCGTGTAGTGGTTGAGGGCCGGGCCGTTGGGGTCGGTCGGCGACCAGGCGAGGTGCGAGGCCGTCGTGCTCGCGTCGGCCGGGGGGTCGGAGGTGACCTGGAGGCTGTTGACCGCCGCCGGACGGCCGGCCGACTGCATCGGCGCCGCACCGGACCAGGGGCCGGCGCCGCGACCGTTGACGGCCTGGACCTTGACCGACTGGAGGTCGTTGTTGCGCAGGCCGTCGACCCGCCGGGTCAGGCCGGGCGCGGTGACCTCCTGGGTCACCGAGGTGCCCGAGCTCGACACGAGGTTGACGCGGTACTTCGTGATCGCCGACCCCTTGTTGACCGGGGCGGCCCAGGCGACGACGAGGTAGCCGTCGCCGAAGCTCGCGCGGGTCGGGGGACCCGGCGCCTCGGGCAGCGTGTCGGGACGGACTGGCAGCGACGGCCCGCCGGGCGCCTCGGACTCGCCGACGGCATTCGCCGCCCAGACGCGGAAGGTGTAGTCCTTGCCGTTGGTCAGCCCCGTGACGGTGCACGGACTCGCCGTGCACTGCTTCTCGCCGGACGAGCCGCCGGCCCACGCGACCCGGTAGTGCGTGATCGGGGAGCCGCCGTTGTAGCCGGGAGGCGTGAACGAGACCTGCGCCTGCCCGCCCGCGTCGCGGTCGGGGATCGCGCTCACGGCGCCGGGCGAGCCCGGGCGGCCGAGCATCGTCACGGTGATCCGGCCGCGGGCGACGCGGTCGGAGCCGTTCTTGTCGGTGACGTCGACACCGACCGAGCCGGTCGGCGAGGGCCGCGCGCCGACGGCGACGGTGACGCTGCACCCGGACTGGGTGACGGTCAGGCCCCGGCCGCTCTCGACGACGGCCCGGAGGACCTGGCAGTCGGGCTTGGGCAGCGCGGAGTTGAGGTAGGCGCGGAGGTCGACGGTCTGCGACTCGCCCTCCTTGAGCCCGGTCAGGGAGACCGGGCGCATCGTCGGCGGCGCGACCCTGCGCTCCTGCTGGTCCTTCTCCTTGGCGTCGGGGATGCCGTCGCCGTCGGAGTCCTTCGTCAGGTCCGCGGCGGCCTCCGCGGAGGTCTGGATGCCCTGGACGGTGACCCGGATCTGGGCCTTCTGGGTCGACCCGTCGACGCCGACCTCGAGGACGCCCGCCCCGCTCGGAGCGGACGCGTCGGCGCTCAGGGTGAGCGTCCGTCCACCGGTCTCGGACGCCCGGACCGAGACGCCCTTGGGCTCGGTGGTCCAGTCGGAGGTGAAGGTCACCTTGTCGAGGGAGAGCCCGATCGGCGTCCACGCGTTGCAGAGCGTCGGGATGTCGACCCGCTTGGCGTCCTCGCCCGCGACGAGCGGGATGCTCATCGTCGGGCAGCGCAGGAGGGCGACCTTGGGCCCGATCTGCACGGGCACGGAGACGAATGCCGTCCCGGAGTCCTGGCCCTGCGGCGAGGCGGGGTCGACACCGGAGGGCCGGTCGGTCACCTCGAGCATGATCGCGGCGGGGCCGACGTACCCGCGGGACGAGGTGAGCGCGAGGGTGTCCTTGCCGGTCACCCGCGCCGTGAGGCTGTCGGCCGGTGCGGAGGAGACGGTCCGGACGGCGGTCACGGCGACCGGGCGTCCCCTCGGCGACGTGACGTAGTCGTTGATGGCGACGTTGCGGGTCGAGTCCCTGCCCATCTCGATCAGGGCGGAGTCGACGACGAAGGGCAGTCCCTTGTCGCCGGTCGGGACGTAGACGAAGGCCATCGCCTGGCCGCCGTCGGGGTCCTCGACGACGTAGGGCAGGACGTAGGCGTGGTCGATGATCTTGACCCGGACCTTGCCGCCCTCGATCGTCGCGTTGGGGCCGAGGAGGGCGGCGACCTTGAGCGCATTCGGCGCCGAGTCGATGTCGCGGTCGTTGGCGAGGACGTCGACGAGCGCGGTCTGCTCGCCGAGCTTGGGCTTGGCGACGTCGTCGAGGGCGACCGGGAGGTTGTTGAAGCCGGGGACGCCGACGACGGCGACGGAGGCGCGCGACGGGGCGAAGACGCCGTCGTCGAGGCCGTAGGTCAGCTGGCGCCGCTGGCCGACCTCGGGCGCGGTCGTCCGGGCGATGAAGTCCGTCTCCTCGACCTTCCAGAGCTTGAGGGTGTCGGCGTCGTTGAGGTCCAGGTGGTCGACGACGACCTGCCCGGCGCTGCGCGAGATGAGGTCGTTCTCGGTGAACGGCACGTACACCGGCTTGCCGGGGGCGGCCATGACCTGGTCGTCGACGGCGACCGGGGGCTGGGGGTCGCCCGGCTGGACGACGCCGACCCGGACGAAGCCGGTAGACGTCTCACCGAAGCGGTCGCGGACCTCGTAGTGGATGACCTCGGTGCCCGCGGCATTCGGGAAGGACTCGTAACGGAAGCTCGCGGCGCCGAACGACACGATCCGCCCGAAGTCGAGCTCCATCGCGTTGCCGTCCTCCCCGGTGACGCCGGTGACGGTGACCGAGTCGCCGTCCGGGTCGACGCCGCTCGTCGGGACGGTGATCGGCAGCGCCTCACCGGCGACGACGCTCGCGGTGAACGACCGGGCGACGGGCGCCTGGTTGGGGTTCGCCTTGCCGGGGAGCGGGTTGACGGTGATCCGGGCGCGGCCGGCCTGGGCGAACGCCGGCTGCCCCTCGGGGTAGGCGGCGTACTCGACGACGACCGTCCTGGGCTTGGTCAGGGTCCGCGGGTCGTCCTCCGGCACGTAGCGGATGACGTTGCCGGAGAGGAAGGCATTCTGCCTGGCGCCACCGGCGACGACCTTGACGCTCGCCGGGTCGATCCGCAGCGGGATCCCGCCGGTCATCGTGTCGTTGTCGAGGACCCCCACGGAGACGACGTCGCCGACCCGGACCCTCGCCTCGTCGTCCTTGACGACGGGCAGGGCATTGGTCAGCGGCCCGCGCTGGACGACCGAGATCGTGCCGCGGGCGCGCTTGGCGCCGTCGCTGATCGTGTACTCGAGGGTGCCGCGGCGGACGGCGGCCTCGCCGAGCCCCGCGGGCTCGGCGGCCTCGACGCGGACCCAGCGGCCCTGGAAGACCGTCGCCCGGAGCCACGAGTCCTCGGGCGCCTGCGGGTCCGCCCCGAGGGTGACGAGGACGTCCGACCGGGGGCTGGAGTCGTTGGCGAGGACGTCGACCATCGCCGGGGCCTGGTCGCGGAGCAGCGCGGTGTCCGCGACGGCGACCGGCGGCGTCCCGTCGTTGGCCGGCGGGGCGACGTCGACGCGAATGCGGCCGCGCCCGACGGTCGTGCCCTGCTGGACCCCGTAGGACAGCTCGAACGTGCCCGGTGCCGAGGAGGTCAGGGTGACGACGCCCGTGTCGAGGTTGGTGTCGGCCTTGAGCGCGCCGCTGCCCTGGATCGGGCCGACGAGCCGCATCTGGGCCGTCGGGTCGGTCGGGTCGGCACCGGGCAGGTCGTTCTCGAGCGGCTGGAGCTGGATCGGCTTGCCGACGACGCCCCGCGTCGCGTCGGCCTGCGGCGCCGGGGCGACGGGCTTGCCGTCGACGGGGTCGAGCACGTTGACGTTGACCTGCGCGTCGCTCGCGAGCCCGAACTCGTCGACGACCTTGAACTTCGCGGGGAACGGGCCCTTCCTGGCCGGGCCGGTCACGTTGAGCCGGCCGACGCCGTCGACGATGGCCGAGGCGGTCGAGGACTCGAGGGACAGGGTGTCGCTCTCGGGGTCGCGCCAGTCGCTGACGACCTGGACGGGGACCTGTCCGCCGGGCAGGACGGGGACGACGAGCTTGGGCTGCTTGGCGCCCGTGCGGAGGTAGGGCGCCCCGTTGTCCGCAGGGTTGACCAGCTCGACGGTGACGGTGGCGCGCGCCTTGGCGCGGCCGTTGTTGACCTCGTAGGTGAAGGTGAAGGAGCTCTTGGCGGGCTGGTCGGCGACGGTCAGGTTGATCGCCTGCCCGTCGCCGGAGACCTCGGCGCGCACCCCGTCGACCCTTGGGTCGGTGACCGCGTCGGCCGCGATCGAGAGGATGCCGCCGGCGGGGTCGTTGTCGTTGTCGAGGACGAAGAGCCGGTTGGTCCGACCCGGCCGCGCACGCACGTTGTCGTCCTCGGCCTTCGGCGGCTCGTTGCGCAGCGCGTCGTCGAGGCTGTTGATGTTCTTCTGGTCCTTGGTGGACGTGGACGGCGGCGGCGTCAACGAGTCCCACTGGTCGATCTTGTTCTTCACGTTGTCCAGGTCGTACGCCGCACCCGCGTCGAGGTCGTTGAGCAGCACGACCCGACGGTTCTGCCGGAACTCGACCCCCGCCGTCCGCTTGCCCTTGAGCTCCACCGGGATCGAGGACGCGACCGTCGCCTTCTCCTGGCCACAGTTCGCGTTGTAGAAGATGACCGCCTGCGTCGCCCACGCGGCATTCACGCAGCCACCCGCCACGAGCGGGCGCGAGACGAGCTGGCCGCGGTCGTTGCCCGAGACGCCGTTCTCCTCCGGGAGCCTGACGCCCCCGTTGACCGTGTCGCTGCTCCCGTCGAGACCCACGAGCTTGACCTCGTCCCGCCCCTGCACCGCGACCACGTCCGAGGCGGCGCCCGGCTGCTGCAGCGCCGCGAGGACGACCTGGCCCTCAGAGGCGGACAGCCCGACCTTGACCGGCTCCGACGCTCCCGCCGCCTGGATCGTGTCGGTGACCGGGTTGTAGACGACCCACCGGTCCCCGACCGCCGAGATGTCGACCCCCTTGGGGTCGACCGCGACCTTGACCGGCTCGGTCGGCTTGGCGAAGGCCTCTCCGCTGGCCGGAACCGTCACGACGACTGGCCCTTGACCGTCGAGACCGACGTGCACGTTGCCCGCGACGTCGACGGTCAGGGCGGCGCCGGCGCCGACCGTCGCGAGCGGCTTCCCGCTCTGGGCGAGGGCGGCGAGGTCGCGAATGCCGGCGCGCGAGTCGACCCGCTGCGCCCACACCTTCCCCGACTTCGGGTCGACGATCGCGACCGTCCCACCCTTGAGCGCCACGTTGCGGGGCGCATACACCTCGTAGCCCGTCGTCGCCGCGATCCCACCGGGGACACTCGCGGACGCGGAGCCGAGCCGCGCCAGCCGGACATCGACCGGGAACAGGCTCCCCGTCGTCCCGTCGACCGCCACCACGGCGCCGCCGTCCTGGAGGACGTCGACCCGCGCA
Organism: uncultured Actinomycetota bacterium; assembly: GCA_963752365.1. GTDB lineage: Bacteria > Actinomycetota > Actinomycetes > Actinomycetales > Dermatophilaceae > CAVVXY01. The sequence goes on along the minus strand of CAVVXY010000005.1, from coordinate 240,709 downwards.
CCCGACGGGGTGTTCAGGTAGACACCCGCGTCGAGCTGACCGAGCGCCTTGTTGACCCGGCCGACCTTGCCGTCCTGGTCCGAGGAGATCCACGCGCCGCCGTCGGACAGGTCCGCCTCGTGCACCGTCGCCCCCGACGACCGCCACGCGAACCACCCGAGGAGCGCGGCCACGAGGACCACGACGAGCGCCGACGCCACCCCACGACGACGACCACCGACCAGCACCGACATCCCCAAGACCCCTCCACGACCGCCAGACCCGGCCCCGTGGGGCCGCCCCCACCCTAGGTGGTGACGCGGCCCGGTCGGGATGGGGAGGACTCCCCATCGGTCTCGACGGCGCGGCCGCGAGGGCCGTTCTCCCCGGTCAGCGACCCAGGGCCGCGGAGCACCGCGCACCGAGGAACCGCACGAGCGAGCCGAACTCGGCGTACATCGGGTTGCTCGTCTGGCCGTGGTAGGCGCGGTAGTAGATCTGCTGCCCGATGACCGCCAGCCGGAACCAGCCGAAGACCTCGTAGAAGTCCCAGCCGACGCCGGGCAGGTCGAGCCCGGTCGCGCCGAGGTAGCGGTCGACGACCTCGGCGCGGGTCAGCATTCCCGGCGCGTTGCTCGGCTGTCGGCGCATCGCGAGGAATGCGGGTTCGTCGTCGGCCTGCACCCAGTAGGCGAGCGCGCTCGCGAGGTCCATGAGCGGGTCGCCGACCGTCGCGAGCTCCCAGTCGAGGATCCCGACGATCCGGGTCGGGTCGCCGGGCGCGAGGACCATGTTGTCGAAGCGGTAGTCGTTGTGGATCAGGCAGCGGGCGACGTCGGCCGGCTGGTGCGCGTCGAGCCAGGCCATGACGTCCTCGAGGTCGGGCACGTCCGGCGTCCGGGCCCGCCGGTAGCGCTCGGACCAGCCGCCGACCTGCCGCGCGACGTAGCCCTCACCACGGTCGAAGCCCCGCAGCCCGGTCGCGTCGAGGTCGACGCGGTGGAGGTCGACGAGGAGGTCGACGGCCCCCTGGCAGAGACGGCGGGTCCCGGCCTCGTCGAGCTCGAGGTGGTCGGGGATGTCGCGGCGCAGGATCGTCCCGTCGAGCCGCTCCATGACGTAGAACTCGCTCCCGATGACCTGCTCGTCGCGGCACAGGGCGACCATCCGGGCGACGGTCGGGAACGCGGGGCGCAGTCCCGCCTGGAGGTCGTGCTCGCGACCCATGTCGTGGGCGCCCCTGGCCTTGGTGCCGCTCGGCGGGCGGCGCAGGATGAGCTCGACGCCCTCGAAGGACAGCTGGTAGGTCAGGTTGCTCGCCCCACCGGCGAACTGGTGTACCTCCGGCGTCCCGACGACGAGCGGGGCGAATGCCGCGTCCGCATTCGCCCGCAGCCAGGTCGCCATCGCGTCGGCGTCGAAGGCATCCTCCGGGCGGACCGCGCCCACGGGGTTGCCTGGGTCTGCGTCGGTCACGACGGGTCCCCGTGCAGCTCCTTGTAGGCGAGCCGGGCGGCGCCCTTGCGGAAGGCGCGGTCGTGGAGCGGGCGGGCGACGCGCTTGGTCCAGTGCCCGAGGCGACCCTGGCGCTCGGTGAGGATGACGAACTTCCTGGCGGCCATCCCGGCGAGGACGATGGCGGCGATGTCGTCGGCGCTCCGCGGCGAGGTCTCGACGAGGCGCTGGGTGGCGCGCTCGGCGGCCGGGTCGTCGCCGCTCATCGAGGCCGGCAGGTTGGTGCGGAAGAAGGCCGGGCAGACGACGCTCGTCGTGATCCCGAACGGCTCGAGCTCGTAGCGCAGGGTCTCCGAGAGCGCGACGACGCCGGCCTTGGCGGCGTTGTAGGGCGCGAGGCCGGGGCCGTGGACGAGCCCGGCGAGGCTCGCGACGTTGACGAGGTGGCCCGAGCGCTGCGCCTTGAGCACGGGGACGAAGGTGCGGCAGCCGCGGGCGACGCCGAGGAGGTTGACGGCGACGCCGCGCTCCCACTGGCCCATGCTCGCGCGGTCGATCCGGCCGCCGACGGCGATGCCGGCGTTGTTGACGAGGACGTCGAGGCCGCCCCACTCGCGGTCGACCCAGGCGCGCGCGGCGTCCCAGTCGTCGTCGCTCGTCACGTCAAGGGTGAGGTAGCGCACCCCGGCCGGCAGGGCGTCGGGCGATTCGGTGGCCGGCGGCTCCGGGTGCCGGTCGGTGGCGAGGACCTCGTCACCCCGCTCGGCGAAGGCGCGGACGAGGGCGAGACCGAGCCCGCTCGCCGCACCGGTCACGAGGACCCGGCTCACGCGGGGTCCCCGGGGCGTTGTGTGGCGGAGCGCAGCGGGGGAACAGAACGTCGTGGGGTGTTCATGCATTCGCTCCTTCGCGGGCGGCGCGGGCCGCGGTCTGGCGGGCGATCTCGAGCCTCGCGACGGTGCCGAGGTGGACCTCGTCGGGCCCGTCGGCGAGGCGGAGCGAGCGGGCGCCCGCGTAGGCCTCGGCGAGCGGGAAGTCGGCGCTCATGCCCGCGCCGCCGTGGAGCTGGATCGCCATGTCGATGACGTCGCAGGCCATCCTGGGCGTCGATGCCTTGATCTCGGCGACCTCCGAGAGGGCTCCGCGCGAGCCGAGCTCGTCGAGCTTCCAGGCGGCGTGGAGGACGTGGAGCCGCGCCTGGTTGATCGCGATCCGGGCGTGGGCGATGCGTTCGCGGTTGCCGCCGAGGTTGATGAGCGGCTTGCCGAATGCCTCGCGCCGGGTCGCCCGGTCGATGGCCGCCTCGAGCGCCATCTCGGCGAGCCCGACGAGCCGCATGCAGTGGTGGACGCGGCCCGGCCCGAGCCGTCCCTGGGCGATCTCGAAGGCGCGCCCCGGACCCGCGATGACCTGGTCGATCGGGAGGCGGACGTCCTCGAGCAGCACCTGGCCGTGCCCGATCGGCTCGTCCGTCGCACCGAGCGCGGTGAGGATCCGCTCGATCGTCACGCCGGGGTGGTCGAGGGGGACGACGACCATCGAGTGCTGGTGGTGGCGGTCGGCGTTCGCATCGGTCAGGCCCATGAAGATGCCGACCTTGCAGTCCGGGTGACCGACGCCGCTGCTCCACCACTTGCGGCCGTCGAGCACGACCTCGTCGCCCTCGATCCGGGCGGTCGCGGCCATGTTCGTCGCGTCCGAGCTCGCGACGGCGGGCTCGGTCATGAGGAAGGCACTGCGGATGCGTCCCTCGAGGAGCGGCTCGAGCCACTGCGCCTTCTGCGCGTCGCTGCCGTACTTGAGCAGGACCTCCATGTTGCCGGTGTCCGGGGCGTTGCAGTTGAAGACGAGCGGGGCGAGGTAGCTGCGGCCCATCGCCTCGGCGACCGGTGCGTAGTCGACGTTGGAGAGGCCCGCGCCGCCGTCCGTGCCGTACTGCACCGCGTACGGCTGGTCGTGGCCGACGGGGAGGAAGAGGTTCCACAGGCCCTGCTCCCTGGCCTTCGTCGTGAGCTCGGCGAGCCGCGGGTGGAGGGCGAACGTGTCCTCCCCGGCCGCGCGCCGCCGGGCGACCTCGGCGCGCATCTCGACCTCGGCGGGCTCGATGTGCTCCCGGGCGAATGCCGCGACCCGGGCCGCGAGGTCGGCGGAGCGCGGCGAGGGGGTGAAGTCCATGACCTTGACCATAGCCGCCTGTTGAGCAATGCTCAATAGCGTGGGCGACGGGACGACGAACGGCCGGCGGGTCCGGATGGACCCGGTCGACCGGCGCCGCCAGCTCGTCGGCCTGGGGCTCGCGCGGCTCGTCGAGGACCCCGGCGAGGAGCTCCCGGTCGACGCCATCGCGAGGGAGGCGGGGATCTCCCGGTCCCTGTTGTTCCACTACTTCCCGACCAAGGCCGACTTCCACGCGGAGGTCATCGCCGCCGCGGGACGTCGGATGTTCCGCAACGTCCGACCGCCCGCCGACCTCGCCGGGGAGGCCGCCGTGCGGCACCTGGCGACCGCATTCGTCGACCAGGTCGACCGGCGACGGCCCTTCTACCTCGCCCTGCGGCGCGGCGCGACGCCCCTCGCCTCCGGCACCGCCGTGCACGAGACGCTCCGGGACGCGGTGACCGACCTCGTCGTCGAGGCCCTCGACCTCGACGGCGGACACCGGCCGGCGGTCCACGCCTGGACGGCCTACCTCGAGGACCTCGCCGTCGAGCGGCCCGGCGGGCGGGCGACGCCCGCGATCGTCGAGCACGCGCTCGTCGTGCTGGGGGCGGCCGTGAAGGCCCCGGGGTGATGCAGGGACCTCCACATTGTGACCTGTGCATCATCCGACCGGTGCGGACCGACGACCGTTGCCCCGGACCGGGACTCTCGTCACGCACGGCGTCGGGCCGGCCTGGCGACCAATGGTCGTCGGTCCGACCGGCGCCCGAGCGCTCAGACCCAGCGGTCCCGCACGTGGACCCGCAGGGACAGCCAGAGGAAGACGAGGCCGCCGATCGAGAGGCCGACGCCGACCCAGCTCGGCGCGAGGTAGCCCAGACCGCGGGCGATGACGATCCCGCCGAGCCACGCGCCGAGGGCATTCGCGAAGTTGAGCGCCGAATGCGTGCTCGCCGCCCCGAGCGTCTCCGCCGCCCCCGCGACGGCCATGAGCCGCAGCTGGAGGGCGAGGACGAAGAGCGAGGTCGCGATCGAGATGAGGAGGAGCACGACGATCCCGGCCACGACGTTGTGGATCGCGACGGTGAAGACGGCGAGGAGCACCGTCGTCACCCCGATCCCGAGCGTCAGCGTCCTGAGCACCGACCACTCGGCGAGGCGGCCGGCCACCCACGTGCCGATGACGCCGCCGATGCCGAAGACGAGGAGGAAGAGGGGCACGACCGACTCGGGCTGGCCGGCGACCTCGGTGATCGTCGGCGCGATGTAGGAGTACATCGCGAACATCCCGCCGAAGCCGACCGCTCCGACGGCGAGCGTCAACCAGACCTGCAGGTTGGCGAAGGCGCGCAGCTCGGTCCGGTACGTCGCGTCGGCGTTGTGCGGGGTGTGCGGCACGGCGGCGATGATCGCGGCGAAGGTCGCGACGGCGACGATCCCGACGAGCCAGTAGGCGGTCCGCCAGCCCCAGTGCTGCCCGAGCCAGGTCGCGATCGGGACGCCGAGGACGTTGGCGATGGGAATGCCGAGCATGACCCTGCCGACCGCGCGGCCGCCGCGCCCGGGCGGGGCCATGGCGACCGCGACGAGCGAGGCCACGCCGAAGAACGCCCCGTGGGGCAGGCCGGCGAGGAAGCGGGCGGCGACGAGCAAGCCGTAGCTCGGGGCGAGGGCCGCCGCGATGTTGCCGATCGCGATGATCGCGGCAAAGAGGGTGAGGAGCCCCTTGCGCGGCCGGTTGGACGCCGCGATCGCGAAGCCGGGCGCGCCGACGACGACGCCGACGGCATAGGCGCTCACCGCGTGACCGGCCTGGGGGATCGAGATGTCGAGCCCCTCGGCGATCTGGGGCAGCAGCCCCATGGTCACGAACTCGGCCGTACCGATGGCGAAGCCACCGAGGACGAGGGCGGTCGTCGCGGCGGCGACGCGGCGGGGGGTGTAGGTCATGTGGGGGGTGGCGGGCACGGTCAGGGAAGGCATTCGGGCGCTCGGTCTGCTCGAGAAGGTGTGGGCACCGGCAGCTCTGGCAGCGCGAAGGGGGACGCTCCAAGGCTACGGCGCAGGGGTGCGGCGCGTCACATCGTCTCTTCACCCGATGTGCGTGCCGGCGGCCGGCACGGCGGCCTTCAGTACAGGTAGACGACTGCGTTGTTGCCGCCCCGGCACGTCGTGAGCGGGGCGCCGGAGCAGGTCATCGAGTAGTCCTGGTCGGTCACCGAGCTGTGCGCCCGGATCGACCCGTCGCCCTGGCCCGCGGCGACCCAGGCGTCGCGGACGGACTGGGCGAAGGAGCACGACGTCTTGGGCGTCCCGGCGGCGGAGCGGACCCCGGAGCCACCGTCGCAGACGCGGGCGCCCCCGGGCAGGGTGACGGCCGGACGGGTCGTCGTCACCGTCGTCTTCGGCGTGGTGGCCGGGGTCGTCGGTGTCGCGGTCGTCGTGGGTGAAGCCGTCGTCGGGGGCCGGACCACCGGGGTCGCCGTCTGGACGCTCGGGGTGGGCCTGGCGGTCGTCGTCGGCGGGGTGGACGTCGCGGTGACCGTCCGGGTGACGGTCGCAGCCGTGCCGCCCGTCAGCTCCCCCTTGAGCGTGCCGATCCCCCACGCGGCGACCGCCGCGACGAGGAGCAGGACGGCGGCCATGACGAGCCGCACGCGGCCCTTGGGCGGCTGGGCGGGCTCGTCGGGTTCGTAGGGCTGGAAGTCGCTCATCGTCCTGCGGGCTCGGTCTGCGGGTGGTTCGGGTCCTGCGGGGCTCAGCCTGCCGGGACCTGGGCCTCCAGCTCGGCGAGCCACGCCGTACCGGCCGCGTCGGACGGCATTCGCCAGTCGCCGCGCGGGGAGAGCGAGCCGCCGGCGACGACCTTGGGGCCGTTGGGCAGGGCCGACCGCTTGAACTGGTTGGCGAAGAAGCGCTGGTGGAAGACGACCATCCAGCGCCGGATCGTCGCGAGGTCGAATGCCGTCCGCTCACCCTCGGGGAAGCCGGCCGGCCACTCCCCCGCGCTCGCGTCCCGCCACGCCGCCTCGGCGAGGAACGCGATCTTGCTCGGCCGGTAGCCGCGGCGGAGGACGTGGAAGAGGGTGAAGTCCTGCAGGGAGTAGGGGCCGACGCTGTCCTCGGTGGCCTGCGGCCTCTCGCCCTCCTTGGTCGGGACGAGCTCGGGGGTGATCTCCTGGTCGAGGATCGCCCGGAGCGTGTCGTTGACTCCCACCTCGGGGAACTGGTCGCTGCTGACGACCCACCGGATCAGGTGCTGCATGAGGGTCTTGGGGACGCCGGCGTTGACGCCGTAGTGGCTCATCTGGTCGCCGACGCCGTAGGTGCACCAGCCGAGGGCGAGCTCGGAGAGGTCGCCGGTGCCGAGGACGATCCCGCCGCGCTGGTTGGCCGCGCGGAAGAGGAAGTCGGTGCGGATGCCGGCCTGGACGTTCTCGAAGGTCACGTCGTAGACCTCCTCGCCCCGGCCTGCCGGGTGACCGAGGTCGGACAGGAGCTGGGTCGCCATCGGGCGGATGTCGACCTCCTCGAAGGTGACGCCGAGGGCCTCGGAGAGCTTCTGGGCATTCGACTTGGTGTGGCTCGTCGTCGCGAAGCCGGGCATCGTGAAGGCGAGGATGTGCGTCCGCGGCAGGCCGAGCCGGTCGCACGCCTTGGCGGCGACGATGAGCGCGTGGGTCGAGTCGAGCCCGCCGGAGACGCCGATGCAGATCTTGGGCGACGTGGCGGGGTCGCCGCCGCCGATCGCGCGGAGCCGCTGCTCGAGCCCGCTGACCTGGATGTTGTAGCCCTCGAAGCAGTCGAGCGCGAGGCGGGCGGGGTCGTCGGGGACGAACGGGAAGCGGTCGACGGGGCGCTTGAGGCCGAGGTCGCCGGTCGGTGGGTCGAGGGTCAGCTCGACGGTCCGGAATGCGTTGTCCTCGCCGAGGTTGATCCACTCGGCGAGGCGGTTGTCCTCGAAGGAGCCCTGTCGGAGCCGCTCCTGACGGAGCCGGTCGAGGTCGACGTCGACGACCGTCGCGCTCGCCTCGTGCGGGAAGCGCTCGGAGTCCCCGAGGAGGTCGCCCATCTCGTAGACCATCGTCATGCCGTCCCAGGAGAGGTCGGTCGTGCTCTCCCCGGACATCGCGGCGGCGTAGGCGTAGACGGCGTTGCACCTGTTGCTCGCGGCGCGGGCGAGGAGGTGTCGGTCCTCCGCGCGGCCGATCGTGATCGGTGAGGCGCTGAGGTTGAGCAGGACGGTGGCGCCGGCGAGGGCGGCCCGGTGGCTCGGGGGCACCGGGACCCACATGTCCTCGCAGACCTCGACGTGGATCGTCAGCCCCTCGACGTCGTCAGCGGCGAACAGCAGGTCAGGACCGAAGGGGATCGTGCCGTCCTCGTGTGCACCGGGCCAGTGCGGCCGGTCGATCCACTCGTCGTCGGCGTCGACGCCGCTCGCGAAGTGCCGCTTCTCGTAGAACTCCCGGTAGTTCGGGAGGAAGGACTTGGGGGCGACGCCGAGGACCTTGCCGTCGTGGAGGACGACGGCGCAGTTGTAGAGCCGGTTGCCGTGGCGGAGGGGCGCACCGACGACGACGACCGGGGTCAGTCCCTCGGTCCCCTCGGCGAGGTCGACGACGGCCGCGTCGACCGCGTCGAGGAGGACGTCCTGGAGGAGGAGGTCGTCGATCGCGTAGCCGGACAGGCTCAGCTCGGGGAACAGCGCCACGGCGACCCCGTCGTCGTGGAGGCGGCGGACCTGCTCGCCGATTCGGACGGCATTCGTCGCGGGGTCGGCGAGGGCGACGGGCACGGTGCAGGCGGCGACGCGGGCGAACCCGTGGCGGTAGATGTTGCGGAAGTCGGCGGTCTGCTCGTCGCGTGCGTGCGTCTGCTGGGCCACGGGGCGAGTCTGTCACGCCCGCCGCGACAGGAAGCGCGCCATGATGCATGCTCAGGGACGTGACCCGCATCTTCCACATCGCCGAGCCGACGGAGTGGGCGAACGCCCTCGAGGCGGGCGCCTACGAGCGCTCGACCCGGGGCGCGTCGCTCGCCGACGTCGGCTTCATCCACGCCTCCTCGGCCGTCCAGTGGCCCACCGTCCGACGCAGCTTCTACGGGGACGTCACCGGCCCGCTCCTCCTCCTCGAGATCGACCCCGAGCTGCTCACGGCGCCGCTCGTCGTCGAGTCGGGCAACCCCGAGACCGGCGAGGAGTTCCCGCACATCTACGGGCCGCTCGACGTCGACGCCGTCATCGGCGTCCACGAGCTCGCCCCGCCGCACGCGACCCGCGCGCTCCGGGTCGGCTGAGCTCCGTCCCGAGGCTCACCACAGGCCGAGCTGGTCCTCGTTGCGGCGGGCCGGCCGGCAGGACAGGGTGACGGCGAGGTGGACGACCCCGCGGCCGTCGTCGGTCCAGCCGGTGCGCGCCAGCAGGTCCTGCGCCTGGCCGCGGACGGCGTCGTGGTCGGTGACCGGGTCGGCGAGGGGCTGCGGCTGCTCCGTCGTCAGCCCGTCCTCGTAGCGGAGCAGGACGTCGAGGCGGGTCACCTCGACGCCGCCCGGGAGCCGGCGCAGGGCGGAGTCGAGGAGGGTCTCGAAGGTGCCCTCGACGATCGAGGCGCTCCGCGTCGCCTGCATGAGGGTGCGGCTCGCACCGGCCGAGCGGCGTTCCCCCGGCGTGCGGATCGTCGCCTCGTCCGTGCCCGCGGCGACCGCGGCGAGCCGCCGCGCGACCATCGTGCCGACGATCGGGACGAGATCCCTCACCTCCCGGTCGACCAGGTCCCCGACCGTGCGAATGCCCTGTCGCCGCAGCGCCTCGACCTTGCCGGGCCCGACGCCCCAGACCTCCTCGAGGCGCAGCGCGCGACGCAGTGCGCGGTCCTCGCGGCGGCCGATGACGACGAGGCCGTCGGGCTTGGCGCGGCGGGAGGCGACCTTGGCCATGAGCTTGGTCGTGCCGACGCCGACGCTCACGGGGAGGCCGAGCTCGGCGCGGGCCCTCTCCCGGATCGTGTGCGCCTCCTCGACGGGGTCCTTGCCGGCGAGCCCGACGTCGAGGAAGGCCTCCTCGATCGACCCGGGCTCGACGAAGGGCGTGATCTCGCGGAAGAGCGCGAAGAGGTCGGCGCTCGCCGCCTCGTACTTCGCCGGCGAGGGCGGGACGACGCGCAGGCTCGGGCAGAGCCGCTGGGCCTGCCGCAGCGGCATCGCCCCGTGGATGCCGTGGGCTCTGGCCGGGTAGCTCGCGCACATGACGACGTGGAGCGCGACGGCGAACGGGGTCCCGCTCAGGGTCGGGTCGTCGCGCTCCTCGACCGAGGCGAAGAACGCGTCGCCGTCGGCATGGATGAGCATGCGGGCAGGCTCGCACCCGCCACCGACATCGCGCTCTGCCCTCGTCAGCCGGCGGCGACCACGCTGACCGGGACGCCGTTGACGACGGCATTCGCGCCGACGCCCTCGACGACGGAGGGGTCGGTCAGGTCGTTGACCGAGACACCGGGGAGGTCGGCTGCGTTGCCCATCCGGACGCCCTCGCGGCGGTGGCCGTAGCCGTGGGGCAGCGACACGACGCCCGCCATCATGTCCTCGCTCGCGAGGCACTCGACCTCGACGTGCCCGCTGGCGGAGGCGACCCTCACGACGTCGCCCGAGGCGATGCCCCGAGCTGAGAGATCGCTCGGGTGGACGAGGAGCTGGTGGCGCGGCTTGCCCTTGGTCAGTCGGGTCTGGTTGTGCAGCCACGAGTTGTTGTCGCGCTGGTGACGCCGACCGATGAGGAGCAGGTCGAGACCGTCGACGGGCTCCGCATTCGCCTGCAGGAGAATGCCTTCGGCCCGCCCGAGCTCCTCGAGCAGCAGCGGCTGCGCCAGGTCGACCCGCTTCCCTTCCGTCATGAGGCGGTCGGGGAGCTGGCCCGCGCGGAGCGGACCGAGGTCGATGCCGCCCGGCTCCGCCTTGAGCTCCTTGAGGGAGTGCCCGGAGACCCGGAGGAGAGCGTCCACCTGGGCCGCCGGGGAGAGCCGGAAGCGGGTCTCGTCCACGGCTCGCTGCGGGACGCCCTTGAGCTTGTCGACGACGCTCGCGTCGGCGCGCGCCCGGGCCTGGAGGCCGAGGGCGAGGTCGCGGTAGATCTCCCAGTCGTGGCGTGCGGCAACGGGTTTGGGGTGGAGCGCCTCCGACCACCGAGCGGTGTTGCGGACGGCGAAGGCGTGGAAGATCAGGTCGTAGTGGTCGCGCTCGAGCGGTCCGGTCGGCGGCAGGATGACGTCGGCGTGCCTCGTCGTCTCGTTGACGTAGAAGTCGATGCTCACCATGAAGTCGAGCCCCGCCAGCGCCTCGTCGAGCCGGTGCCCGCCGGGCGTCGAGGAGACGGGGTTGCCGGCCATCGTCACGAGCGCGCGGATCTGCCCCTCCCCCGGTGTCGTGATCTCCTCGGCGAGCACCGACGCGGGCAGCTCACCGCCGAACTCCGGCAGTCCCCGCACGCGCGACGTCCAGGCGCCGAGGTGGCCCTTGCCGAGCAGGCCCTTGCCGACGACGTCGATCGCCGGGGTCGTCATGATGACGCCGCCCTCGCGGTCGAGGTTGCCGGTCAGCGCGTTGATGCAGTGGATCGCCCACTGGCACAACGACCCGAAGGCCTGCGTGGACACACCGAGCCGGCCGTGGACGGCCGCGCTGTCTGCATTCGCAATGCTCCGGGCGAGCTCCCGGATCGTGTCGGCCGGCATCCCGCTCGCCCCCTCCGCCGCCTCCGGGGTGAATGCCGACACCGCCTCCCGGATCGCGTCGACCCCGTCGACGTAGGCCGCCGGGCGGGTCAGGCCCTCCTCGAAGAGCACGTGGAGGACCGCGAGGAGGAGGGCCGCGTCGGTACCCGGCCGGACGAAGTGGTGCTCGTCGGCGACCTTGGCCGACTCGGTCCGCCGCGGGTCGATGACGACGAACCTCCCTCCGCGAGCGCGGAGCTCGCGCAACCGGCCCGGGAAGTCGGGGACCGTCATGATCGAGCCGTTGCTCGCCATCGGGTTGCCGCCGACGATGACGAAGAGCTGGGTCCGGTCGATGTCGGGGATCGGCAGGAGGAACTGGTGGCCGTAGAGCAGCATCGCGACGAGCTGGTGCGGCAGCTGGTCGACCGACGTCGCCGAGTAGGTGTTCTTGCGAGCGGAGGGTGCGGACGAAGTTGACCCCGTGGGTCAGGGCGCCGAGCGAGTGGACGTTGGGGTTGCCGAGGTAGACCGCGACGGCGTCGTTGCCGTGCTCGAGGCGGAGGTCCGAGAGCCGGTCGACGACGTGCTCGACCGCCTCCTCCCACGACACCTCCCGCCACTCGCCGTCGACCTTGCGCAGCGGTGTCCGGAGCCGGTCGGGGTCGTCGTGGAGGTCCTGGAGGGCGACGCCCTTGGGGCAGATGTGGCCGCGCGAGAGCGGGTCCTCGGCGTGCCCGCGGATCGACTCGATCCGCTCGTCGCGGAGCCGGATCTCCAGACCGCAGCTCGCCTCGCACAGCACGCAGGTGACGAATGCCGTGCGCTCACCCTCGGGCGACGCCGGCGCCTCCCGCTCGGTCGTCGTCGGGTCGGTGCGCGCGTCGGTGGTCACGGCTTCATCGTCTCAGTTCGGACGACGGCGGGCGAGGCTGTGGACAACGCACGACACGGTCGGGCCGCTCTGGAGCAGGCTCGGCGCATGACCTTCGACGACCTGCCAGAGAATGCCTCCTCCGTCCCCGTCGAGGACGAGCGCTTCGCCGCCGACCTCGTCGACCTCTTCGTCAGCCACCGGTCCCGCATCCGGGGCAGCGTCCTGCTCGGCATCGGCGACGACGCGGGCCGGATCCTCCAGCCGGTCGTCATCGACGACGTGCCACCCGACGCCGACCCGAGCCAGGTCGGCGAGTTCCTCGACCTCATGGCCCGCCGCCTCGGCGTCGTCACGCTGCTCTTCGCGCGCGGGCGCACGGGGCACGTGGCGGCGACCGACCGGGACCGCGAGTGGCACCAGGTCGTCATCGACGCCTGCCGGCGCCACGACATCCGGCTGCTCGGTGCGTTCGTCGCGACCCCGGACGAGGTCGTCGCGCTCCCGCCCCCACTCGAGCGGGCCGGCTGAGTCGCGCCGTGGGTCAGCGGCGGGTGCCGAGCGGCCGGAAGTCCGGGTCGACCCTGGCGACCGCCGCCTTGCGGGCGACCGCGGTGTTCGCCGCGAAGAACATCCGGACCTGCTCGATGCGCTCGCGCGCGAACGTCCGGCGGGGCCCTGCATTCCACGTCCGCTCGAAGAGTCGCTTGGTGGCGGCGACCGAGTCCGGCGAGCGGGTCGTCAGCCGTTCGGCGAGCGCGAGCGCCGCCGCGTAGGGGTCGTCCGCGACCTCGCTCGCGAGCCCGATCTCGACCGCCCGCTCGCCGGTGATGACCTCGCCGGTCATCGTCAGCCGCTTGGCGTGGTCGAGGCCGACCTGCTGGGAGAGTGACTGGATGCCCGACATGTCGGGGATGAGCCCCCACTTGACCTCGAGGACCGACCACTGGGCGTCCGGCGTCGTGAACCGGTAGTCGGCGCCGAGTGCGATCTGCACCCCCCCGCCGAAGCAGTGACCGTGGATCGCCGCAAGGACGGGCACGGGCAGCCGCCGCCAGACCCAGCTCGCCTCCTGGAAGGTGTTGGTCCCCCGCCACGGCCGCGGCGCGAACGCCCGGACGATGCCCGGCTTGTCGCGCAGGACGGTCCCGAAGTCGAGACCCGCGCAGAACGACCGGCCCTCACCGGTGAGGATGACCGCGCGCAGGGTCCGGTCCGCGGCGAGCGCCTGCCCGGTCGCGACGAGCGCTTCGAGCGTGTCGAGGGTGAGCGCGTTGAGCTTGTCCGGCCGGTTGAGGCGGACCGTCGCGATGCCGTCGGCGACCGTCCACTCGACGGGCGGGCCGGCGGCGGCAGCGGTGTCGGCATTCGCGTCGATCGTCATGCGCCCAATGTAGGGCGGCTCTGGCAGCCTGCGACCGTGGCCTTCGACACCTCCCTCCTGCCCGACCCCCGACACATGACGACCGTGGTCGCGGCGCCCGGGCCCGGACCCGGTCACTGGGCGGGCGCCCCGAGCGCGTGGCGTGACGGGGCGGACTGGTGGCTCGCGTACCGCATTCGCCGCCCGCTCGACGAGGGACGCGGCGTCGCGACGGTGGTCTCCCACTCCCTCGACGGCGTGTCCTTCGCGGAGGTGGCTCGGGTCGAGAGGGAAGGCTTCGGGGCGGAGTCGTTCGAACGGCCGGCGCTCGTCCGACTCCGGGACGGTCGCTGGCGCCTCTACCTCTCGTGCGCGACGCCCGGGTCCAAGCACTGGTGGGTCGAATGCCTGACCGCCGCCTCTCCCGCCGGCCTCCCGCAGGGCGAGCGGTACGTCGTCGCGCCCGGGGACCGGTCGGTCGGCGTCAAGGACCCCGTCGTCCTCCGCGACGGCGACGGGTGGCGGATGTGGCTGTGCGCGCATCCGCTCGACGAGAGCGGCGCCGAGGACCGGATGACGACCCGCCACCTCGTGAGCGACGACGGTCTCCGGTGGACCGACGACGGCCTCGCCCTCGCGGGCACGGTCGGGTCCTGGGACGCACGCGGCACCCGCGTCACCGCCGTCCTCGCTCTCGACCCGCTGACCGTGCTCTACGACGGGCGGGCGACCGCGGCGGGCAACTGGTTCGAGACGACCGGGCTCGCGCAGGCGGAGGGGCCGACCGGCCGGCTCCGCCCCGACCCCGCGGTGCGTCTCCGCTCGCCGCACTCGGAGGGCGCATTCCGCTATGCGTGCGCCGTGCCGACCGCCGACGGCCGGGTCCGCTGGTTCGCCGAGCAGGCGCGGGCCGACGGCGCGCACGACCTCGTGACGACCCTCATCTGACGGCCGCCGGCCGGTCGGTGTGACGGTGTCGCGGGATCAGGCGAAGACCCTGCCGGCCGCCACGAGGGTTGACCGCCGGTCGTCGTCGAGCTCCTCCTCGACGACCCGGGCGCCGGACTCCGGCGCATGGAGCATGACACCGGGCTCGACGACCACACCGACGTGGTGGACGTCCGCTCCGTCGTGGGCGAAGAAGTAGAGGTCTCCGGCGCGGACGTCGTCGACCGCGACACCGGGGACCGCCCGGAGCTGGTCGGCGGCGTCGCGAGGCAGCCGCACGCCGATCGCGCGGAGGGCGACGTGGACGAGACCGCTGCAGTCGATGCCCGCGCGCGTCAGGCCGCCCCAGAGGTAGGGCACGCCGCCGAAGGCCCGCGCGGCGGCGAGGAAGGCGGCGGCGGTCGGCTTCACGGGACCATGGGCCGGCGCGTCGGCCGCGTGCCCGTCGGCTGATGCTCCGTCGGCCGGCACGACCTCGGCGGCACCGCCGTCCGGGTCGACCGAGACGGCCACCTCCCCGGACCGGACCCAGCCCGGGTAGCCGCGCTCGTCGAGCGTCGACGGCTGCTCCGGGCAGGCGATCCGGATCCAGTCCGGGCCGCCCTCGAGGACGACGACGGGCTCGCCGAGCAGCGCCTGGGTCGCGAGCTCGGCACCGAGGTCCGGCTCGGCACGGACGTCGGCGACCGGGACGACGACGCGCATCTCGGGTACGGGCATCGGACCACTCTGCCATCGCCCGCGCGGTCTGTCCGGCAGTGGGCGGTACCTGACCGGACCACGCAACACGTCCGGTGGGCGCCCGGGCGGCCTTCGGCGCCTTGCGTGGTCCGGTCGTGAGGTCACGACGTCTCGGCCGTGCGCACTAGATGCAAATGCGCATTACTTGCACATCTGCGCACTCACTGCATACACTGCATTCGTGACACCACGAGAGGACGCCGACCCGCTCCACGAGGCCCTTGCCGCCGCCAAGGCGGCGATCGAGGGTCTCGACGCAGCGGTCGGGGACGACCCGGCCGGGCTCGTCGCCGCACTGAGCGCGGCGCGGGACCGGCTCGACGAGGCCCTCGACGAGGCGATGGCCACGGCCGCCCTCGACGGGGCCTCGATGCGCAAGGTCGCCCAGGCGGCCATGCTCGCGCCCAACACGCTGCCACCGCGCCTGGCTCGTACCTCCGCCCTAGCGGAGTACGCGGACGAGGGGCGGGTGACGAGCGGTTCGCTCGAGCGTGCGCGTCACGACAGACGGCGCGGGACCTACGCGCCCGCACCCAAGACGCAGGAGCCGTTGCGCTTCCGCAGACGCACCTAGAAGGGGGACGACATGACCGACCACGACTACACGGACATCACCTTCCTGCTCGACCGCTCCGGCTCCATGCAGGCGATCGAGGCCGCGACGGTGAGCGGCTTCGCCGAGTTCGTCGCCGAGCAGCGCCGCGCGCCCGGCCGCTGCCTGGTGACCCTCAACCGCTTCGACACCGACTACGACCGCGTCTACACGGCCGTGCCCGTCGGCGACGTTCCGCCGCTGCTCCTCGAGCCACGTGGCATGACGGCGATGCTCGACGCGATCGCCCGGACGATCCGCGAGACCGGCGAACGGCTCGCCGCACTGCCCGAGGAGCAGCGGCCCGGGCAGGTCGTCGTCGGCATCATGACCGACGGCCTCGAGAACGCCTCCCGCGAGACGACGCACGCCCAGGTCAAGACGATGATCCAGCGCCAGGAGCAGGCGTATGCGTGGAGCTTCCTGTACATGGGCGCCAACCAGGACGCCATCGAGGTCGGGGCGTCGATCGGCGTCCGCGCCGATCGGTCGATGACCTACTCCGGCAGCCGCGCGAGCGCCGCCATGGCGAGCCTCGGCGGCAACCTGCGCCGCTCCAAGGTCTCCCTCATGGCGGGCGACGCCGCCGCCGCCGAACGCGACCTGGCCTTCAGCGCCGCCCAGCGGGCCGAGGCCGCCGAGGCCGACTGACCTCCGCCGCCGCCCACATGGGAACGTCTGGGCAGCCTCGGGAGCGTTCAGCCGTCGAGGAGGGCGCGGATGTCGTCGTCGGTGATGACGCCGCCACCGGGGTCGCCGCCGTCGACGACGCGGGAGAAGAGGTCGCGCTTGCGGTCCTGGAGCGCGACGACCTTGTCCTCGATCGTCCCCGCGGACACCATCCGGTAGACCATGACGGGCTTGGTCTGGCCGATCCGGTGGGTCCGGTCGATGGCCTGCTCCTCGGTCGCGGGGTTCCACCACGGGTCGAGGATGAAGACGTAGTCGGCCTCGGTCAGCGTGAGCCCGGTGCCACCCGCCTTGAGCGAGATGAGGAATGCCGTCTGCGACCCCTTGCGGAAGCCGGAGATGACCTCGCGCCGCTTGCGCGTCGACCCGTCGAGGTAGGACGTCTCGATCCCCGCCTCTGCCAGGCCCGCCTCGACGAGCCGCAGGTAGCCGGTGAACTGGCTGAAGACGAGCGCCCGGTGACCCTCGGTCCGCAGCTCGGTCAGGTGGTCGACGAGCTCGCTCACCTTGGCCGACTGGGCGAGGCCGGCATGCGCGTCGTCGACGAGGGAGGGGTCGAGGGCGAGCTGCCGGAGCCGGGTCAGGGCCGCGAGGATGCCGATCCGGTTGGCGTCGGCGTCGTCGAGGAGCCGCAGCACCCGCTGCCGCTCCCGCTGGAGGTGCTGGTCGTAGACGCGCTGGTGCGGCGCGGCGAGCGCGACCGGCAGCACCTGGACCTGCTTGGGCGGCAGGTCCGTCGCGACCTCCTCCTTGGTCCGGCGCAGCATGATCGGCCGAATGCGGCGCCGCAGCCGACCGAGCAGCTCGACGTCCCCGCCGAGCTCGATCGGGCGCCGGTAGTGCTCGGAGAACTGGTCGCGCCGCGGGTAGAGACCGGGCGCCGCGATGGAGAGGAGCGACCAGAGGTCCATGAGGGAGTTCTCGAGCGGGGTGCCGGTGACGACGAGCTTGAACGGCGCCCGGAGCCGGCGCGCGGCCTGGTAGGTCTGCGAGGAGGAGTTCTTGACGGTCTGCGCCTCGTCGAGGACGAGGCCCGACCATCGGTGCGCCCGGAACGACTCGGCGTCGATCCGGAAGACCGCGTAGGAGGTGACGACGAGGTCGACGCCCTCGATGAGCGGCCCGAGGGCCTCCTTGCGGCGGCGGCTCGTCGCCTCGACGACCGCGACGTTCAGCCCGGGGGCGAAGCGCCGCGCCTCGTCCTCCCACGTCGCGAGGACGGAGGTCGGGGCGACGACGAGGACGGGCGCCTCCAGCTCCCCCCGGTCCTTGGCCCGCTGGACGAGGGCGAGGGTCTGGAGCGTCTTGCCCAGGCCCATGTCGTCGGCGAGGACGGCACCGAGCCGGGCGTCCCACAGCGTCGCGAGCCACTGGAAGCCCTCGCGCTGGTAGGGCCGCAGCGTCGCGGTGATCCCCTCGGGAACCGCCGCGTCGGCGAGCACCACACCGTCGCGGAGCGCCGCCATCCGCTGCGCCCACTCGCGGCTCTGCTCGTCGACGACGCCGAGCTCGAGGAGCTCGGCGAAGAGGTCGACCTGGAAGCGGCTGACGCGAATGCCGTCGCGGATCGGGTCGCCGAGCGCCCGCGCCTCCTCGATGAGGTCGCGGAGCTTGTCGAGCGAGGGGTGGTCGAGGTGGAACCACGTGCCGCTGTCGAGCAGGAGGACCTCGTCGCCGGCGACGAGGGCGCGGAGGAGCGGCTCGAGCGGGACGGCCTCGTCACCGATCGTCACCTGGATCCGCAGGTCGAGCCAGTCGTTGTCGCCGTCTCCCTCGACGCGCGCCCACTCGATGACCGGTGCCTCGGCGACGTGTTCGTAGGTCGCGAGCTCGCCGGCCCGCTCGACGAGGACGTCGGCATTCTCCTCGAGGAGCGGCAGGGTCTCGGTCGTGAAGTGAGCGGCCGCCAGGCCCCGGACGTGGACGCTGGGCGCGAGGACGTGCCCGCCCCGGGGCAGCGCCCACCGCAGCCCGGGGACGGCGTCGAGCACCTCGGTCCGGGCGAGGAGCGCGGACTCGGCGCCGTGGTCGCGCTCGCGGCGACGGGCGTTGGAGTCGGGGCGGACGAGCGTCGGGCGGCCGTCGACGCCGCCGGGGTAGGCGAAGTTGGCGACGACCTCGATGTCGTCGACGCTGTGCGGCACGACGCGGAGGTGGACGCGGACCGGGTCCGGGTCGGGCAGGTCGACGCTTCCGTCGGGGGAGACGACGGCGAGCCGACGCTTGAGCCGCGGGTAGTAGAAGGAGACGAAGCGGTCGACGTCGCCGGGCGGGATGTGCAGCTCCTCGCCGACGAAGATGGAGTCGAAGCCCGCGGGCAGGACCGGTGAGACGGGTGCGAGCGTCAACCGGTCCGAATGCAGGACGGCGACGCCGTGGACCGGTGACCCGAGCGGCTGGACGACGACGTCGGTCGTCCTGCCGGCCTCAGAGCTCAGGTGCGCGACGGGGCTCGCGCCCTCGACGCCGGGGACCCCGACGAGGCTCGCCTGGAGGGAGATCCCGCCGTCGTCGCCGCGGGCGAGGTCGAGCTCGGGCCGGATCGCGGCCTCGGCGATCTCGACGGTGGCGACGTCCCGGCGGACCGGCCCCGGCGACGTCGCGAGGCCGAGCGAGCGGCGACGGGAGGCGCCGGGAGTCTCCTTGACCGGCCCCGGCACGAACTCCATCCCCGCCTCGACCGCCTCCCGCAGCCACGGCCAGAGCCGCTCGCCGATCGGCGACAGGTCGACGGCGGTCGGGATGTGGTTGAAGGCGTAGGCGGCGGACATCTGGAAGAGGCGGCACAGCTCGCGGCCGAGGCGCAGGTGCTCGGGGTCGTAGTCCCGCTGGCCGAAGGACCCGAGCGCCTGGTCCCAGCCCCACGACGTGCTCCACGTCCCGGTGTGCGCCTGCCGGGTCGGCCGGAGCTGGATCTCGAGAACACGCTCGTTGGGGAGGCGGGTCGCCCGCTCGATCTGGCTGACGAGGACGGCGAGCGGCTTGCGGTCGCGCTGCTCGCCCCACGGGTCGTCGGGGTCGTCGATGAGCCGGTCGAGCGCGCGGTCCCAGGCCGGGGCGGACCGGGAGTGCTCGCCGCGCCAGCCGCCCTGGCCGGTGAACAACCCGCCCGCGTCGCCGCCGACCGACGGGGGGGCGGCGTCCGGGTCGAGGCCGCGGAGGAACTCGCCGTCGGCATTCGGCTGGTCGGCGACGCGGTCGCGGGCGACGAGGAGCACGGCGACGGCGTGCTTGCACATCGACCCGACGGGGCAGGAGCAGCGGCCGACCCACGTCGGCGGCGGGCCTTCGGAGGTGCGCGTCACGAGGGTCTGGTAGCGCTCGCCCTTGGATCCCGCGACCTCGGCGACGAGGACGCGGCCCTGGTCGGCGGTGTTGAGCTCGACGACGTGACCGCTGCGCGCGTAGGCGTCCCCGCGGTTGAACGTCCCGGGGTCGACGGTGCCGGCGAGGGTCCGGCCGTCGAGGCGGGCCACCCATCCCGCCCCCGTCGCGTCGAATGCCACCCCGTGACGATAGTCGCGCGCGCCGACAGCCGACGCCGCCCGTCCACAGGATCCCCCGGAGGCTCCCAGCGCGCTCCCAGTCACGGGGCGACCCGGTCTGGAAGCATGGCGGGCATGCCCGAGACCCTGTTCGGCCTCCCCACCCACATCCTCGTCGTCCATGCGGTCGTCGTCTTCGGGCCGCTCGCGGCGTTGACGGCGATCGCCTACGCCGTGGTGCCGCGGCTCCGCGCGCACCTCAAGTGGTGGCTCGCGGGCTTCGCCGTCGTGACCGGCGTGACGTCGTTCGTCGCCGCCGAGGTCGGCGAGGCGCTCGAGCGGACGGTCGTCGCCGCGGGCGCGACGCGGGACACCCCGGTCGGGCAGCGGATCCACGAGCACGCCGAGGCCGGGGACGTCATGAAGATCGCCGGCGTCAGCTTCATGGTCCTCGTCCTCCTCGCCGTCTTCTACCTCGTCCCGGCCAGGGGTGGCGGCACCCCCAACGGCCTTCGCGTCGCGACAGCCGTCGTCATGTGCCTCGCCGCGGCCTTCGTGCTCTACCAGGTCGCGGTCACCGGCCACACCGGATCTGCGGCAGTGTGGACGACATGACGATCCCCTCGGTCGCCCTGCGCGACGGACACGACCTGCCCCTGCTCGGGACCGGCACCTACAAGCTGACGCCCGAGGGGATGGCGAGCGCCCTCGAGCTCGGCTACCGCTTCCTCGACACGGCGGCGCAGTACGGCAACGAGGAGGAGGTCGGTCGCGCCGTCGCGGCGTCCGGCATTCCCCGCTCCGACCTGCGGGTCATGACCAAGCTCCGCGGGAGCCAGCACGGCGAGGCGCGCGCCGGGCTCGAGGGCAGCCTCGAGCGGCTCGGTCTCGACCACGTCGACCTCTACCTCATCCACTGGCCCAACCCGAGCGCCGACCTCTACGTCACGGCATTCGCCGAGATGCTCCGAATGCGGGACGAGGGCCTGATCCGCAGCGTCGGCGTCTCGAACTTCGTCCCGGACCAGCTCCAGCGGCTCCACGACGAGGCCGGCGAGTGGCCCGTCGTCAACCAGGTCCAGTGCTCGCCGCTCCTGGCCCGGCGCGAGCTGCGCGAGTTCCACGACGCGCACGGGATCACGACCGTCGCGTGGGGGCCGCTCGGGCTCCGGGAGGGCCTTCCGTCGCGTCCGGAGGTCGAGGCGGTCGCCGCGGCGACGGGGGCGACGGTGTCGCAGGTCGTCCTCGCGTGGTCGGTGCAGCGGGAGGTCGTGGCGATCCCGAAGAGCTCGAGCGCCACGCGTCAGCGGGAGAACCTCGGTGCCTTCGACGTCACGCTCGACGAGACGCAGTGGGCCGCGCTCGACGCGCTCGACCTCGGTGAGTCGGCGGCCTGGGACAGCCACACGCACGAGGAGTTCTGAGCGGCCTCAGCCGCGCGGGTGCGGGTGTTCGTGCTCGTGCGGATGCGGGTCGCCGACCGGGGTGACGCACGCGGGGTCGGCGTCGGGGCCGGACTCGGTCCCGAGCGGCTCGATGTGGGTGTCGACCTCGCACGCCTGCAGCCGGTCGCGGATCTCGTCCTCGACCTCGTGGGCGAGGTCGTGGCCCTGCTGGACGGTCCACGCGCCCGGGACCTGGACGTGGACCGACACGAAGCGCCGGTGCCCGGCCTCCCTCGTGCGCAGGGCGTGGAACTCCACGTCCGGCGTGCGGTGCAGGTCGAAGACGCCCTGGAGGACGGCGAGGTCGGCGGCCGGTAGCGCCCGGTCGAGGAGCCCGTCGAGGGACCGCCGGATGAGGTGCCACCCCATCCAGATGATGTTGCAGCCGACGACGAAGGCGATGAGCGGGTCGAGCCGCAGCCAGCCGGTCAGCGCGACGAGGAGGACGGCGACGAGGACCCCTCCCGTCGTCCAGACGTCGGTCAGGAGGTGCCGGCCGTCGGCCTCGAGGGTGATCGAGCGGTGGCGGCGGCCGGCTCGCAGCAGGATGATCGCGACGGCGCCGTTGAGGACGGCGGCACCGAGGGCGACGGCGAGACCGACACCGACGTTCTCGAGTGGCTGCGGTCGGACGAACCGGGCGACCGCCGCCCAGATGATCGCGACCGCGGCGACGACGATGAGCAGCCCCTCGACGGCCGCGGAGAAGTACTCGGCCTTCGTGTGACCGAAGGGGTGCGCCTCGTCCGCGGGGCGGGCGGCGACGCTCAGGGCGATGAGCGCGACGAAGGCCGCGACGAGGTTGACGACGGACTCGGCCGCGTCGGAGAGGAGCCCGACCGAGCCGGTCAGCTGGTAGGCGACGAGCTTCGCAGCCATGGTGACCAGCGCCGTCGCGATCGACAGCCAGGCGAACCTGGTCAGGTCGGGCCGTTCACCCGGGACGAGGCTCGGGCCGTGCGCGTGACCGGCTCCCATGCATTCATCCTCGCACCGGTCGCCGCGGCGTCGCGGGACGCCCGTCGGCGACCGGGGCGAGAATGCGTGGCGCCCGGGTCAGGCGGTGCCGGTCGGGCTCGGCGTCGGGGCGCCCGTCGTCGGCTGGCCACCGCGGTCGCCGGGACCGCGGCCGTGGCCGCGACCGCCGGGACCGCCGGTGCGCACCTCGATCGTCGTGAGGTCCTTGCTCACCTCGACGCGGACGGGCTGGCCGGCCTTGGTGCCGGCGACGTCGTAGGAGCCGTCGGCGTCCTTCTCGACCCCGGTCACCGTGACGGCCGAGTCCTTGGCCTTGACGGCGGCCGTGACCTTGGCGAGCTCGGCGCCGGTGACGGGGGTGTGCGTCCCTCCGGGCCCTCCGCCCGGGCGACCGCCACGACCCCAGCCGGGGCGCTCGGTGACCGTCTTGAGGTCCTTGCTCACCTCGACGCGGGTGGGCGCGCCCGCCTTGGTGCCGCGGACGACGTAGGAGCCGTCCGCGCGCTTGCGGACCTCCTCGACGGTCAGGCCGGAGACCTTGGCCTTGGCCGCCTTCTCGACGTTCGACTTCTCGGTGCCGGTCACCGCGGTGCCGGAATCCTTGGGGCCGCGACCCCCGGGGCCGCCGGTGCGCACCTCGATGGTCTTGAGGTCCTTGCTCACCTCGACCCGGACCTTCGCGCCGGCCTTGGTGCCGTCGACGTCGTAGGAGCCGTCGGGGTCCTTCTCGACCTGGGTCACCGTGACGGCCGAGTCCTTGGCCTTGACCGCGGCGGTGACCTTGGCGAGCTCGTCGCCGGTGACGGGGGTGTGGGTGTGGCCCGGGCCGCCCCTGGGTTCGTTGCCGTTGCCGTTGCCTGCGCCAGCGGTCGAGGAGGGGGTCGGGGTCGTCGCGCTCGGGTCGGCGTTGGCCAGGGTCGCGCCGGCGATCCCGAGGGCGCCGACAGCGGCTGCGGCACCGGCCACGCGGGCGATCTTCGTGCGGTTCATCTGCGGAGCTTCCTTGTTCGGGTGCGGTTGTGGCCATCTGGGCCCTCTCCCCGGATGCGCTCCTCCCATCGTGGCGCAGTCCGCTGTCACCGGCCTGTCAATCCGATAAGAATGCCGCCGGCCGGGGCTCGGGCGTGGCCCGGGACCGCAGCCGGCTCGGGGCTGGGGAGCCGAGCGCCGCCTGCCCGACGCGTTCGTCGCGACGTAGACCCTGCCTGACCACCCGAGGCAGCGTCCGGCTGCCTGCCCACCAGAGGCAGGAGGACGCTGCCTGCCCACCAGAGGCAGGAGGACGCTGCCTGCCCACCAGAGGCAGGAGGACGCTGCCTGAACAGCAGAGGCAGGAGGACGCTGCCTGACCCAGCGAGGCAGCGTCTACTGCGGCGCGGAAGAGTGTCCGTCCTGGGCGGCAAGGGACGAGCGGCGCGGCCGACAGGGGGACCGCACCGCCCGCCCCGTTCGTGGGGCCGGGTCAGCCGTTCGCCGCCGTGCTGTCGGACGTCGAGCCCGAGGACGTGGAGCCCGACGTGGACCCGGACGTCGAGCCCGAGCCCGGCGCCGCGCCCCGCGGCTGGCCCTGGCCCTGGCCGCCCCCGGCCGGGCCGGCGTTGAGCGTGATCGTCGCGAGGTCCTTGCTCACGTCGTAGAACACCCGCTGGCCCCCGCTCGTCCCGAGGACGTCGTAGGAGCCGTCGGGGTCCATCCGGACCTCGTCGATCGTGATCGCCGAGTCCTTGGCCTTGACGGCCGCCTCGATCTTCGTCTTCTCGGTCCCGGTGACCGGGGTGTCCTGCGACGCGCCCCCCGCGCCTCCCCGGCCGCCCTGCTCGGCGGCGGGCGCCTCGCCCGTCGACCCCGTCCCGCCCGAGGCGGTGCTCGACGTCGACGGGGTCGGGGTCGTGTCCGCATTCGCGAGGGACGCTCCGCCGAGGGCGAGGGCGCCGACGGCGGCGGCCCCGGCGATGCCGAGGACGATCTTGTTGGGCTTCATGTGGTGCTCCTGGTGTCGTGGACGGCTGGTCGCCATCCGATCCACCCACGGTCCGGGCCGCACCTGTCCGGCGACTGGCCCGAGGCTGAGGAGCATCCGTCAGCTTGGTGGGAGGTCGCCGTCCCCCCACCACGCATTCACTGTGAATGCCGCCCGCCGGGAACTCGCCTCTAGGCTGGCCACCCGTGTGGTACTGGTTCTTCAAGTTCGTCGTGCTCGGCCCGATCGGCGTCGCCGTGTACCGCCCGCGCTGGGTCGGACGGGACAACCTGCCCCGCGACGGCGCCTTCGTCCTCGCCGCCAACCACACCTCGATGGTCGAGACCGTCTTCGTGCCGATGGGCGTCCCGCGGCAGGTCGCCTTCGTCGCGAAGACGAAGTACTACAACGGCCGCGGCCCCACGGGTCGGGTCCTCGCCTGGTTCCTCGACGCCATCGGGCAGGTCCCGATCGACCCGGCGTCCGCGTCGACGGCCGCGCCCGCCCTCGAGACGGCCCGGCGGATCCTCGCCGACGGCCGCGTCTGGGCGGTCTTCCCCGAGGGCACCCGCTCCCCCGACGGCCGCATGTACAAGGGCCGCACCGGCGCCATGCGCGTCGCCCTCCCGCTCGGCGTCACCGTCATCCCGGTCGCCGTGACCGGTGCGGCGGATGCGGGTCCGTGGTGGCGCTGGGATCGCGGGCGCACGCGCATCACCGTGGAGTACCTCCCCGCATTCGACACCTCGCCGTGGGCCGACCGCGCCGACGACCCGGCCGCGTGGCGCGAGGCGACCGACGCGCTCATGGCCCGGATCCGCGAGACGACCGGCCAGGACTACGCCGAGCGCTACCCGAGCACCGCCGAGATGGAGGAACGGGACGCCGGTGGCCGCTCGTTAGGGTGAGCGCACCCGACCCGAGAGACGACACGACGATGGCCCGACTCGCACCGCGCACCTTCGCCGGCGCGACCGTCGTGCTGACCGGTGCCGCGAGCGGGATGGGCGAGCAGATGGCGCTCCAGCTCGCCGACGAGCGGGCCGCGCGCCTCGTCCTCGTCGACCGGTCTGCCGAGCGACTCGACGCCGTCGCCGCCGCCGTTCGAGGTCGGTCACCACGGACCGAGGTCGTCACCCACGTCGTCGACCTCTCCGACCGGGAGGCGCTCTCGGCCCTGACCGAGCGGCTCGTCGCCGACCTCCCCCGGCTCGACCTGCTCGTCAACAACGCCGGCGTCTCGATGTACGGCCGCTTCGACGAGATGACGACCGAGGACTTCTTCTGGCTGACCGACATCAACCTCCGCGCCCCGATCGTCCTGACCCACGCCCTCCTCCCCGCGCTCAAGGCCGCCCCCGGCAGCCACGTCGTCAACCTGTCGAGCCTCTTCGGCCTCATCGCCCCCGCCGGCCAGACCGCCTACGTGACGAGCAAGTTCGGACTCCGCGGCTTCGGCGAGGCGCTCCGCGTCGAGCTCATGCGCGACCGCGTCGGCGTGACGACGGTCCACCCGGGCGGCATCCGCACGCGGATCGCCACCGAGGGGCGACGCGCGACCGCTGCCTCCGAGGCCGGGCACGCGAGGGAGCTGCGGATGGCCGCCAAGGTCCTGCGGATGCCGCCGGAGCGCGCCGCGGCGGTCATCCTCGACGCCGCACGCAAACGCCGGTCCAAGGTTGTCGTCGGGCTCGATGCCAAGGCGCTGCAATGGATTCCACGACTCTTCCCGAGCCGGATGGGCGAGATCCTCGCCCTCCGCGACCGGCCGTCGCGTTGATCGGAGAGGATGCACCCATGCGACGCGTCCCGAGCCGAGTGCGCCGAGGCTGCGGCGCGCTCGCCGCTGCGGCCGTCGCCACGGTCACCGTCGGGGGGCTCACCGCATTCGCCCCGGCCGCCGACGTCGCGATCAGGACGACCGAGCAGCGGGTCCCCGTCGGCGCCGAACCGGACGGCACGAAGGTCGAGATCGACACCCGGGTCTATGCGACCGAGGGTGGCGACCCACGCCCGGCGATCCTCCTCGCGCACGGCTTCGGCGGGAGCAAGGAGGACCTCGACGGGCAGGCCCGCGAGTACGCACGCGAGGGGTTCGTCGTCCTCACGTGGAGCGCCCGCGGCTTCGGTGCGTCCGGCGGGCGGATCCACCTCGACTCCCCCGACTACGAGGTCAAGGACGCCGAGGCGCTCGTCGACGTGCTCGCGAAGCGCAGCGACGTCCGGCAGGACGCGAGCGGCGACCCGCGCGTGGGCGTCGCGGGCGGGTCCTACGGCGGGGCGATCGGGCTCATGCTCGCCGGCGCGGACCCGCGCGTCGACGCCGTCGTCTCCGCGATCACGTGGAACGACCTCGGCCACGCCCTCTTCCCCCAGTCGGCCGTCGGCGACGCGGCGCCGGGGCCCTACAAGCAGCTGTGGGGCTCGCGCTTCTTCGCCTCCTCCCTCGCCGGGTCCCAAGCCGGTGGCAGTGGCGGTGGCGCCGGGGCCGGCGGCGCTCCCGGCGGCGCGAATGCCCTCTGCGGGCGCTTCGACCCGACCCTGTGCCGCCTCCTGCAGCAGGCCGCCGTGGCCGGCCGCCCGAGCCCGGCCCTGCTCACGCTGCTCAGCGCCGCGTCGCCCCAGCCGACGATCCGCAAGATCACCGCCCCGACCCTCCTCGTCCAGGGCGAGGCCGACTCGCTCTTCGGGCTCGACCAGGCCGATGCGAATGCCGCGGGGCTGGCTGCCGCCGGCACCCGCCACGCCGTTCGCTGGACGGACGGCGGACACGACGGCCCGTCGAGCAACCCGGGTCCGGACGCGGCCGCCGGTCTGACCTGGATGAAGCACTATCTCGGCGGCAACCGCACCGACCCGCTGCCCGTCCCCGCGTTCTCCTGGTCGCTCCCGATCCCGCGGCGAGCCGACGTCGCACCGCTCGCGACGAGCGATCGCTACCCGGGCCTGCGGGGCGACCTGTCCACGCTCGGCCTCGGCGGGTCGCCCAACGGCGCATTCCTCCTCAATCCGCCCGGCGGACAACCGAGCTCGATGACCTCGATCCCCGGTCTCGGCTCGTCCCTCGGAAGCCTCCCGACCTACCGTCTCGCCGCGCTCCCGGGCAGCTCGACGGCCTTCGACACGGCGACGATCCCCGAGGCCGTGACCGTCGCCGGGTCGCCGCGCGTCGAGCTCGAGGTCGCCTCGACGGGCACCGAGTCGACGCTCTTCGTGTCGCTCTGGCAGGTCCAGGGCACCGAGGCGATCCAGCCCCGGCTGCTCACCGCGCCCGTCCGGGTCGCGCTGACGCCGGGCACGCCGACCAAGGTCACCGTCGACCTGCAGCCGTCGGTGTGGTCGCTCGCGGCTGGGAGCCGCTGGCGCGTCCTCGTCACGACGACGGACAACGCCTTCGCCGGTCCCCGCGAGGCCCGGGCCGACCGCGTCCGGCTCGCCGCCCCGACGCTGAGCCTGCCGACCCTCACGGGGACCCCGGTCGCGACGACGACCGCGCGCGACAACGAGTCGCTCGGCGTCGCCGCCGCCATCCTCGCCCTCCTCGCGCTCGTCGCCGGCTCCGCATTCCTCCGGCGGCGGCGGGCGACCCGCGAGCACGTCCGCGAGGACTACGCCGACGTCCCGCTCGTCGTCGACTCGCTCGTCAAGACCTACTCCGACGGTCACCGGGCCGTCGACGATGTCTCGTGGCGCGCCGAGCGCGGCCAGGTCGTCGGGCTCCTCGGCCCCAACGGCGCCGGCAAGACGACGACGATCCGGATGCTCCTCGGCCTCATCACACCCGACTCCGGCGAGGTCCACGTCCTCGGCCACCCGGTCCACGCGGGCTCCACCGTCCTGCGGCGGGTCGGCTCCCTCGTCGAGGGGCCCGGCTTCCTCCCCCACCTGACCGGCCGGCAGAACCTCCGCGCCTACTGGGCCGCGACCGGCCGTCCGGAGTCCGAGGCCGCGCTCGACGAGGCGGTCGGCGTCGCGGCGCTCGGCGGCGCCCTCGACCGCCCGGTCCGGACCTACAGCCATGGCATGAAGCAGCGGCTCGGCATCGCCCAGGCGATGCTCGGCAAGCCCGAGGTCCTCTTCCTCGACGAGCCGACCAACGGCCTCGACCCGCCGCAGATCGCCGCGATGCGCCCGATCCTCCAGTCCTACGCCGCGAGCGGCCGGACCGTCGTCGTGTCGAGCCACCTCCTCGCCGAGGTCGAGCTCACGTGCAGCCACGTCGTCGTCATGAATGCGGGACGCGTCGTCACCGCCGGCACCGTCGCCGACCTCATCGCGAGCGAGGACACCACCGTCTTCGAGCTCGCGTCCGTCGCCGACCTGCGGACGGCGCGGTCCGCGCTCGAGGGCGCGGACGGCATTCGCTCGGTCGAGGCGATCGACGACCCGACGAAGCCGACGGTGACCGTCGTCGCGGACCGGCCCCGGGCCGAGGTCGTCCGGGCCGTCATCGACGCGGGCGCCGACGTCGTCGGTGTCGGCAGCCGCCGGCACCTCGAGGAGGTCTTCCTCGGGGTCATCGCCAGCTCCTCCGGCGGCGACGACGACACGGGCGGGAGCACCTCGGTCATCGAGCGGCTGCGGCAGGTGAGGGCCCGATGAGCCGGCCCCTGTCGTGGCGCTCCGAGCTGCGGCGCCAGCTCGGCCGCCGACGCACCCTCTGGGTCGTCGGGATCATCCTCGCGCTGCCGCTCATCCTCGTCGCGGCCTTCGCGCTCGGCAACGACGGCCCGCCCAACAACACCGGCAGCGTCCGTCCCGTCGACCTCGCGACGAGCGGCGGCGCCAACTTCACCGTCTTCGCCTTCCTCGTCGCCTCCGAGCTCCTCCTCTTCGTCGTCGCGGCCCTCTTCGCGGGCGACCCGGTGCCGGCCGAGGCGTCCTGGGCCTCGCTGCGCTACCTCCTGACCGCCCCGGTCTCGCGCGCGCGGCTGCTCACGAGCAAGCTCGTCGTCGGCTACGGCTCCACGGCCTTCCTCGTGCTGCTGCTGCCGGCATGGGCGCTGCTCGTCGGCTGCTTCGCCTACGGCGTCGACCCGTTCACGATCCCCGCGGGCGGCTCGCTGCCGTGGTCGGACTTCCTGCCCCGGATGCTCCTCGCGTGCGGCTACGTCATGCTGACGATCGGCTCGGTCGGCGCCTTCGCCTTCTGGATCGGGGTGCGCAGCCAGACGCCGCTCGCCGCCGTCGGGAGCGCGGTCATCCTCCTCATCGTCGCCGGCATCCTCGACGCGATCGACGCCCTCGGCGACTGGCGCAAGGCGCTCCCCGGGCACTACTCGCGGGCCTGGCTCGACCTGCTCGCCTCCGGGCCGGTCGACTGGACCGCGATGCGCCACGGCGCCCTCTGGTCGGTCTTCTACCTCGTCCTCTTCCTCGCGCTCGGCTACCGGCGCTTCCGTCGGCAGGACATCCTCAGCTGACCGGCCGCTCGCTCGCCCAGAGCCGGTAGAGGCAGTACGCCGCGACGGCGCACATGACGTGCCAGAACGCGTGTCCCTGGAGGAGCGAATGCGGGTCGCAGAGCGGCCCGCCGTCCTTGGCGAGGTTCCAGACGGTGAAGGCGAGCGCCATCGCGCCGAGCGCCCCGGCCCCCCACCGCAGGTCGGTCCGTGGTCCGGGGCGGCGGTGGAGGATCGTCTCGCCGACCGTGGCGACGAGGAGGAAGGCGCCGAAGGCGGCATTCGCCCAGCTGTTGACGACCGGCACGTGGCCACGGACGCCGCGCTCGACGAGCTCGGACACCGCGAGCGCGGCGACGAACCACGCGGCGAACACGGCGATCCCCCCGCGCACGAGCCGCATGACCGCGTACGCGCTCGCGAAGCTCGACACGAGGAACATGCTGAGCAGGTCGAGGTGCCCGCCGAGCGCCGACTGGGTGGCGTGCATCGCCGCGCTCGCCGGGCCGAGGAACACGACGAGGCCGGCGAATGCGGTCGCGAGGGCCGGGTGGGCGGCGATCGTCGTCCGCGGGTCGCCGGCGCGCCGGGCGACGAGGAGTCCGGCGACGACGAAGCCGAGGTTGCTCCATGCGTTCGCCGGTTGGCGGACGAGCCCGGGCGACACCTCGCAGAAGCTGCCACCGCGGCCCACGTCCGGCCCCAGCCAACCGCGCGCGACGGCGAGGACGAGCAGGCCGGTGGAGACGACCGCGACCGCGGCGGCGAGGGCGAGGGAGGTCCGGCTCCGGGTCACGGGCGTCTGGGTCACGGGAGCCGCCATCACGGCGCCCACGGGTCCGCGATCTCGCGCAGCCGGGTCAGGGCCTCCCGCAGGGAGGCCATGAGCTCGGGTCCGAGGTGCGCCTCCCAGTCGCGCTCGATCGCCTGCTCCTCGGCGCGGGCGACGGGCACGAGGCGGCGTCCCCGGTCGGTCATCCGGACGAGCCGCGCCCGTCCGTCCGACGGGTCGGCGACGCGCTCGACGAAGCCCCCGGCCTCGAGCCGGTCGACGAGCGCCGTCGCCGTCTGCTTGGCGACCCCGGCCCGCTCGGCGAGGACCGAGAGGCGGGTCCCCTCCTCGTCGATGCCCTGGCCGATCCGGGCCTGCGCGGTCGTGAACCCCACGACCCCGGAGGCGCGCACCGCCTCGAAGATCCTCGTCTCCGCGTCGCGGTAGGCGATGTGGAGGAGGAACGGCAGGGAGGGGACGTCGGGCATTCGACCTCTTGAACTAGTCCTATGGGCGAACTATATTGGTCCTGTCACCGAACCATTTCGGACGATAGCAGCGTGAGGAGGACCGATGGACGAGGACCAGGTGTGGACCGCCATCGACGAGCAGCGGGAGCGCGTCGCGACGATGCTCGAGGGGCTCGACGCGGGGCAGTGGGCCCATCCGTCCCTGTGCGAGGGCTGGACCGTCCGGGACGTGGGGGCGCACCTGACCGTCCAGGAGGCGAGCGCCGGATGGATGCTGCGGGAGGGGCTGCTGCACCCGGCGCCGGGGCTCAACGCCTTCATCCACCGGGGAGCCAAGCGGGAGGCGGCCAGGCTGACCGAGGCCGAGATCGTCGATCGCATCCGCGGGATGGCCGGGCACCGGCGGCACAACTTCGGGCTGACGAAGTGGGAGCCGCTCATCGACATCCTCGTCCACGGGCTCGACATCGCGATCCCGCTCGGTCTCGAGCTCGAGGTCCCGGCCGACGCGGCCGCCGCCATCGCGACGCGGATCCACGGGCAGCACGGCCGGGGCAAGGCGAGCGTCTTCCGCAAGGTCCCCGTCTGGGCCCATCGGCTCGAGGCGACGGACCACCCGTGGGCCATCGGTGCGGGTCCGGAGATCCGGGGCCCGATGGTCGCCCTCCTGCTGCTCCTCACCGGTCGGACGGCCCGCCAGGACGAGCTGCACGGACCCGGCCTGGCCGCCTACCGGCAGTCGGTCGCCGCGCGCGCCTGACGCTCCGTCGAGGGATCAGGCGACGACCGCGACGACGAGCGGGAGGGCGGCGAGGAGCAGGAGGACCGTGTCCGCCCAGCCCCAGGGAGCGGGGGCGAACCAGGTCCGCCGGCGCGCCCCCGCGAAGCCGCGGGAGTCCATCGCGACGGCGAGGTCGGCGGCGGCGCGCAGGGTGCGGACGAGCAGGCCCATCGTCAGCGCCCCGAGGTGCCGGGCGACCGAGGCCGGCGAGCGCCACGAGACGCCGAGCCCGCGGACCCGCCGCGCACGCCCGATCTCGGACCAGACCTCGCCGAACGTGTGGACCCGCGCGAGCGCCGCCGCGACCGCGACGACCGGCCGCGGCGGGAGCCGGAACCGCTGGGCCAGGTGGTCGCCGAGTGCGTCCGGGTCGATCCACGGGACGAGGAGCGCGGACGGGACGACGATGACGAGGACGCGGAGCGCGACGGTCGCGGCGGCGGCGACGTCGTGGCCGGCCAGCCACCACGTCGACCAGGCGACGGACGCGGCCGCGAGGACTCCGGGCAGGAGGCGGATGCCGAGCCGCCGCCACCGCCGCGTCGGTCGCGGCCCGTCGACCCCCGCGGTCCGCGGGGCCCAGAGACCGAGGAGCCCCAGCGCCACCTCGACGGCGAGGACGAGCAGGCCGGTGCGCCACGTCGTCGAGAGGATCCCGGCCGGCACGGCGAGGAAGGCCCCGAGGAGGAGCGCGAGCGGGCTCCGGCGGCCGAGGAGCGGGCGGCGCGGGGTCTCCGGCGGCGGCGGCCTGGGCGGCGCGGTCAGCTCGACGACCCGCTCGGTCCGGGCGATGAGCGCCTCGTCGTGCGTCGCCGTGACCGTCCGGCCGCCCGCCGCGCGATGGGCGCGGAGCAGCCCGGCGACGGCGGCCCACGTGTGCCGGTCCTGGCCGACGGTCGGCTCGTCGGCGAGGAGGACCTCGGGGCGGTGGAGGACGGCGGCGGCGAGCGCGATCCGACGTTGTTCGCCGCCGGAGACCTGGCGCGGGTCGGCGTGGGCGAGGCGGGTCAGGCCGAGCGCATCGAGGACGGCGAATGCCCGCGCCCGCGTCTCCTCGCTCTCGTCGCCGAGCCGGCGTGACGTGACGAGCAGCTCGTCGATCACCGTGTCGGCGACGATCGCCGAGCTCGACCACTGGGGCACCCAGGCGAGGGCGCGCGGCAGTTCGGCGGCGGAGAGGGCGGCGACCGGGGTGCCGTCGACGGTGACCGCACCGGTCGTCGGCGCGATGAACCCCGCGAGCGTGTGGAGGAGCGTCGACTT
Organism: uncultured Actinomycetota bacterium; assembly: GCA_963752365.1. Lineage (GTDB taxonomy): Bacteria > Actinomycetota > Actinomycetes > Actinomycetales > Dermatophilaceae > CAVVXY01. Next base: position 207,642 of record CAVVXY010000005.1, on the reverse strand, counting down.
CCCCGAACCGCTCGGGCCGACGACGGCGACATCGTCCCCGGCCAACGCCTCACGGAGGTCGAGCGCGGTCAGCTGCCGGGTCGCGCCGTCGAGGGTTCGGACGGTGCGATCGACGCGGAGGGGGAGGACCACCTCGAGTCCTCCAGTGGCGTCGCCGGAGTCGGCATCCACGTCTCCGGAATGGTTCCGCAGACGGACGATGACGTTCGTCTGCGGAACCATGCCCGAAACCTTGTGGTCCCTCCCCGCCCCCCTGGCGACCGGCCCCCCGAGGGCGATCTCGAGCGGCTCGGGCGGGGGCACCCCGGGGAGCCAGAGCCCGAGGTCGAGAAGCGCGTCCCGGTGCTCCGCGACGACGACCCCGGGCGGCCCGTCGAGGACGACCCGGCCCTCGTCGGAGAGGACGACGAGCCGGTCGACGAGGTCGAGCCACGGCCCGAGCCGGTGCTCGACGACGACGCAGGTCAAGCCCGACGCGTCGAGGACCGAGCCGACGACGGAGCGGACGCGCGCGGCATTCGCCGGGTCGAGCATTGCCGTCGGCTCGTCGAGGAGCAGCAGCGAGGGGCGGAGCGCGAGCGTGCCGGCGAGGGCGAGCCGCTGGGTCTGGCCGCCGGAGAGGGCGTTGGTCGGGGTGTCCGTCGGGAGGTCGAGACCCACCTGTGCCAGCGCGGCCGCGATCCGGGGCGGCATGTCCTCGCGCGGGAGGAGGGTGTTCTCGAGCCCGAAGGCGACGTCCCGCTCGACGGTCGAGGCGACGACCCCCGCCCCCGGCTCCTGGAGGACGAGCCCGACCTCACCGGCCCGCGTGCCCGGCGGATGCCCGTCGAGGAGTACCGACCCGGCCAGGTCGCCCGCGTCGACCGTCGTGAGGAGCCCGGCGAGCGCCCGGAGGAGCGTCGACTTGCCCGACCCCGAGGCGCCCGCGAGGAGCACCCGCTCCCCGGGAGCGAGGGTGAGGGAGACGTCGCGGAGGACGGGCTCCCGGCGCCCGGTCGGACGCCAGGTGAGCCCGTCGACCGCGACGGCGCCGGGGCGCGGCTCAGACAGCGCGGCGCTCCTGCCGCTCCTGCCCCGCGGGGAATGCATGGAGCGCACCCGCCGCCGCGAGCGCCCGCACGAGCACCCAGCCGACGACGCCGGCGAGGAGGAGCCCGGAGAGCCCCATGGCGAGCAGGTAGGCGACCTTGTCGCGGGTCACCCAGTCGGCGTACCAGCCGCCGCCGTCGGCGAGGACGCCGAGCACCGGGCGCCCCGACCACGACGAGGGCAGCTTGAACGTCTCGAAGAGCCACTCGAGCGGCGCCGACAGGACGCCGGCGAGCGCGGCCGTCACGACGCCGAAGCGCCGGTAGCCCACGGCCGCGAACACGAGCTCGGCCCCGAGCCCCTGGAGGATCGCCGAGACGAGGACGGTCGCGCCCCACGCGCTCCCCGGGACCATCGACACGATCCCGGCGACGACCTCGCAGAGCAGCGCTGCGCCCGGCCGGCGGACGACGAGCCCGCCGACGACGCCGGCGAGGAGCCACGGCCCGGTGAAGAGCCCCATGAGCGGCGCATAGGTGATGCCCATCGCCTTGACCGGCCCTTCGTAGAAGAGCCCCCACCCCCAGAACGCGACGCCGAGCGCCGCGCCGAGGAAGGCGATCGTCAGGATGTCGACGGTGCGCCACGCGGCGAGCCGCCCGGTCGCGCGCCGGCCGGCGCGCGAGACCCGCTCGGGCACCGCATGTGTCTGCCCGGTGTCGTGGGGAGCCTGCTCCCCGGTGGTGTTGCTCATCTGCATTCTCTCCCAAAGGAATCGACGTCGATTGCTTCGGAGGAGGCTCCGACCTTGGGCGAATGCCGCGGGCCGGGACCCGAGATGTTCCGACTCCCTACGCCGGTGCGAACCGGATCAGGTGAAGGGTCTGTGGTCGCCCACACTCTCAGCGCTCGCGCGCTCCCCTGTCAGTTGACGCCACCTACTCTAGCCCCCGATGCGGATCGGCGAGACTGTGAGCGTGACGATCGCGACGACCACCCCGCCCGGCTTCCTCGCCGGGGAGACCCGGCGGCTCCTCGCCTTCGGCGTCCGCGGACCGGTCCAGGGTCTGGGGACACGCTGGCTCGACACGACGGGAACCCCGGTCGAGGGTCGGCCGGTCGAGCTCTGGCTGAGTGCGCGCGCCGTCCACGTCTACGCGATCGGCGACCTGCTCGGCGTCGGAGGCAGTCGCGAGGTCGCGATCCGCGCACTGTCCGGCGTGACGGGAGCTCTCCACGACGACGTCTCGGGTGGGTGGTTCGCGGCGGTCGGGCCGGACGGCGTGCCTTCGGCGCGCAAGTCCGGCTACGACCACGCGTTCGTGATCCTCGCGGCCACCTCGGCGGTGCAGGCCGGGCTCCCCGGCGGCGCCGAGCTCCTCGACGAGGCACTCGAGGTCATGACCCGCCGCTTCTGGGACGAGGAGGCCGGCATGATCCGCTCGTCGTGGAGCGCCGACTTCACCGACCTGAGCCCCTACCGCGGCCTCAACGAGAACATGCACGCCGTCGAGGCCTTCCTCGCCGCGTGGGACACGACGGCGGACGCGACGTGGCTGCGTCGCGCGGCCCGGATCAGCGCCTTCGCGGTGGCCCGCGCCGCCGAGAACGACTGGCGCCTCCCCGAGCACTACCGCGCCGACTGGACTCCGGACCTCGAGCACAACGCCGACCGCCCGGACGACCAGTTCCAGCCCTATGGTGCGACGGTCGGGCACGCCTTCGAGTGGTCCCGGCTGCTCCTCCAGCTCGACGCGACGATCGAGGCGGCAGACGTCACGGTCGAGGCCGACACCGACTGGCCGAATGCCGCGCGCCGGCTGTACGCCCGCGCCCAGGCCGACGGCTGGGCTCCCGACGGACATCCGGGCTTCGTCTACACGACGGACTGGACCGGCGCCCCGGTCGTCGCCGACCGCATTCACTGGGTCGTCTGCGAGGCGGTCGCCGCCGCGGCGGTCGCCCACGCCCGCCTCGGGGACGCGTCGTTCGCGGAGGACCACGGCGACTGGTGGGCCTACATCCGCGCCGCATTCGTCGACTCGGTCGACGGCTCGTGGCACCACCAGCTCGACGTGCGGGGCCAGCCGACCGACACGCTCTGGCCGGGCAAGCCCGACCTCTACCACGCCGTGCAGGCGACCCTCGTCCCGCGCCTGCCCGTGGTGCCCGGCATCGCGGCGGCGATCCGACGCGGACTCCTCCGCTGACGCCGTGAGCACCGAGGACGAGGTCGACGACGACCGGCTCGCGGGCGCGCTGCCGAGCCGGGTCGCGCGGACGGTCTCGGCCGCGCTGACCCCCGCCGTCCTCGTCGCGGCCCTCACCGCGTGGGTCTGCCTGCGACGGGCCCCTTCCGTCCTCGTCGGCATCGGCTGGTGGGCGGCCGTCGTCGGTCTCGTCATCGGTGTCCCCTATCTCTACCTCTGGCGCGAGGTTCGCGCCGGACGGGTGCTCGACCACCACATGGTCCGGCGCAGCCAGCGGACCCGGACCCTGGTCGTCGCGGCGGTGAGCGTTCTCGGTGCTCCCCTCCTCGCGCTCGCCGTCGGAGCGCCGCGCTCGGTCGTCGCCGTCCCGGTCGCGATGCTCGCCGCCCTGCTCGTCGTCCTCGCCGTCACGACCCGGTGGAAGGTGTCGATCCACCTCACCGTGGCCGGCGCGGTCCTCGCGATCGTCGGCGTCCCCGAGCCGCGCGCCGCGCTCCTCCTCGCCCCGCTCGCGGCGCTCCTCTCCTGGGCCCGGGTGCGGGAGGGCCGGCACACCTACCCGCAGGTCGTCGCCGGTCTCGTCCTCGGAGCGGTCGTCGCCGGGACCGCATTCGCCATCCTCCGCTGAGGCCACCCGCGCGGCCGGCGTGTGGCAGGGTTTCGGTGAGAACCCTCGCGCTGCGGGGACGACGATCGGCGAAGGAGCACGCCATGGGTGGATTCGTATGGAGGGTCCTCGGCACCGGGTCGACGATCCTCGCCGGGATCGCCGCGACCAAGGTCGTCGACACGATCTGGAAGCGCGCCGGACAGGACAACCGGATCGACCCCAAGAACCCCGAGGTCCCGGCCCGGCAGGCGCTCCTCTACGCGGCGCTGACCGGCCTCGCGGCGGGCGCGGCCAAGACGATGATGACCCGCAAGGCCGCCAGCTACTACCAGCAGTCGGCGGGGCACCTGCCCGCGGCGATGCAGCAGCAGGAGGCCAAGGCCCGCCGGTCGTGACCCGCCGCACGCGAGGCCTTGTGTCACGAATGCATAACGGCTGCAACCCGCGCGGCACAGAACGCCGCCCGTCGGTGTTGTCGGTCACGATCGATCCCAGACCAGACCACTGACGCAGAAGGCGTGGCCATGATCGAGTTCGACGCGGTGACCAAGCGCTACCCCGACGGGACCGTCGCGGTCGACGACCTCAGCCTCGAGATCGCCGACCACGCGATCACGGTGCTCGTCGGGCCCTCGGGGTGCGGCAAGACGACGACCCTGCGGATGATCAACCGGATGATCGACCCGACCGGCGGCCGGATCACGGTCGACGGCGAGGACATCGGTGGCAAGGACCCCGCGGTGCTCCGTCGAGGCATCGGCTACGTCATCCAGCACGCCGGGCTCTTCCCGCACCGGACGATCGTCGACAACGTCGCGACCGTGCCGGTCCTCAACGGGGTCAAGAAGGCCGAGGCGCGCTCGGCCGCCTACGACCTCCTCGAGCGCGTCGGCCTCCAGCGCGAGATGGGCGACCGCTACCCGAGCCAGCTCTCGGGCGGCCAGCAGCAACGCGTCGGCGTCGCCCGCGCGCTCGCGGCGGACCCGCCGATCCTGCTCATGGACGAGCCGTTCTCCGCGGTCGACCCGATCGTCCGCGGCGAGCTCCAGGAGGAGCTGCTCCGCCTCCAGGACGACCTCGGCAAGACGATCGTCGTCGTCACCCACGACATCGACGAGGCGATCCGGCTCGGCGACAGGATCGCGGTCATGGCGGTCGGCGGCCGGCTCGCCCAGTACGCGACGCCCGAGGAGATCCTCACCCGCCCCGCCGACGAGTTCGTCGAGCGCTTCGTCGGCGTCGACCGCGGCTTCCGCTCCCTGTCCTTCGTCGGGTCCGGCGCCGTGCCGACCCGGCCGGTCGACACCCCGCATTCGGGCCACCGGCTGCTCGTCGACGACGCCGGCCGGCCGACCGGCTGGAGCCGTGAGGGCGATGAGGCGATGAGCCTCGTCGGCACCTACGGCCCCGAGCACACGGCCCGCGCCGTCGCCGACCTCCTCCTCCGCTCCCGGACCGGTGCCGCGGTCGCCGTCGACGGGCAGGGCCGCGCGACCGGCTACGCCACCCAGGAGGACCTCTCGGCGATGCTGCGCGACCGCGCCAACCGGTGGCGCACATGACCTTCCTCCAGCAGGTCCTCGACTACCTGCGGATCAACGGCTCGACGGTCGCGACCGCCTTCGGGCAGCACGTCTGGCTCGCGCTGCTACCCGTCGCGATCGCCTTCGTCCTGTCGATCCCGCTCGGCTGGCTCGTCTCCCGGGTCAGCTGGCTCCGGACGCCGCTGCTCACGATGAGCTCGGTGCTCTACACGATCCCGTCGCTCGCGCTCCTCCTCCTCCTGCCGACGATCCTGCACACCGGCATCCTCGCCGCGACCAACGTCGTCGTCGCGCTGACGATCTACAGCGTCGCGCTCCTCGTCCGGACGACCGCCGACGGCCTGTCCGCGATCGACGAGGACATCGTCCGGGCAGCGACCGCGATGGGCTACCCGCCCGCGAAGCGCTGGTTCCAGGTCGACCTGCCGCTCGCGCTGCCCGTCATCTTCGCCGGGCTCCGGGTCGCGACCGTCGCCAACGTCTCGATGGTCAGCGTCGCCGCGCTCATCGGGATCGGCGGGCTCGGGGCGCTCTTCACCCGGGGTTTCCAGCTCGGCTTCTACGCACCGCCCATCGTCATCGGGCTCGTCCTGTCCGTCGCGCTCGCGGTCGTCGCCGACCTGCTCATCGTGCTCCTCCAGCGGGCGCTGACGCCGTGGACGAGGGCCGCCCGGTGAACGGCCCGCTCAGCCTCCTCCTCGACTCCGCCGCGTGGTCGTGGTCCAACGCCGACGGCTTCCCGCAGCGCATCCTCGAGCACCTCGGCTACACGGCGCTCGCGCTCGTCATCGCGTTCGTCATCGCCTTCCCCGTCGGCCTGCTCATCGGGCACACCGGCAAGGGCTCGTTCCTCGCGATCAACGCCGGGAATGCGGGTCGCGCGCTGCCGACGCTCGGTGTCCTCCTCCTCGTCGTGACCCTCGCGGGCACCGGGCTCGTCCCCGTCACGGTCGCGCTCGTCCTCCTCGCGATCCCGCCGATCCTCACGACGACCTACGCCGGGGTCGCGGCCGTCTCGCCGGCGACCGTCGATGCTGCGCGCGGCATCGGGATGGGCGAGACGCGCATCGCGACGGCCGTCGAGCTGCCGATCGCCCTGCCCGTCGTCATCGGCGGCGTCCGCAACGCCGCGCTCCAGCTCATCTCGACGGCGACGATCGCCGCCTACGTCGGGCTCGGCGGCCTCGGCCGGTTCCTCTTCGACGGGCTGGCCCTGCAGGACTACCCCAAGATCGTCGGGGGCTCGATCGTCGTCGCGCTCCTCGCCGTCGTCGTCGACCTGCTCCTCGCCGGCGTCCAGCGCTACCTCGTCTCCCCCGGCCTGTCCGGGCGCTCCACCCGCGTGACCAACCAACCGACCCCCCAACCCGCCGACCAGACACAAGCCGTCTGACGGCATTCCGCACCACATCGAGAGGTCCACACCCATGAACGCACGACGCAGCCTCCCGCTCGTCCTCACGACGATCGCCGCCCTCGGGCTCGCCGCCTGCGGCTCCAGCTCGGGTGGCGACCCGTTCAACACGACGTCGGCGAGCGCCGGCGGCTCCGGCACCACCGCCGCGTCCGGCGGCAAGATCGTCGTCGGCTCGGCGAACTTCCCGGAGAGCGAGCTGCTCATGCAGATCTACGCCCAGGCGCTGGAGGCCAAGGGCGTCAAGGTCGAGACCAAGCCCAACATCGGCAGCCGCCAGCTCTACATCAAGGCCTTCGACAACGGCGAGATCACCCTCCTGCCGGAGTACAACGGGGCCCTGCTCGGCTACCTCCTCGGCGCCTCCGGCGTCCCCAAGGGCGTCTCGACGACCGAGCAGATCCAGACCGAGCTCGGCAAGGTCGTCAAGAGCAGCGCCAAGGTCCTGACGCCCTCGAGCGCCGAGGACAAGGACAGCGTCACGGTGACCAAGGCGACCGCCGACAAGTACAAGCTGACGACGATCACCTCGCTCAAGGCCGTCGCCGACCAGTTCACCTTCGGGGCGGGCGCCGAGTGGTCCGCGAACTACCAGGGCAAGGTCGGCCTCAAGCAGGTCTACGGGCTGGAGTTCAAGGCGTTCAAGCCGCTCGACTCCGGTGGCCCGCTGACCATCGCCGCGCTCAAGGGCGACGACGTCCAGGCCGCGAACATCTACACGACCGACCCCTCGATCGTCGCCAACGGCTTCGTCTCCCTCGAGGACGACCAGCACCTCTACACGGCGCAGAACATCGTCCCCTACATCAAGGCCGACGCCGCCACGGCCGAGGTCACCGCGGCCCTCGACGCGGTCTCCAAGGCCCTGACGACGGAGAACCTCACCGCCGCCCTGGCCAAGGTCGTCACCGACAAGCAGGACCCCGCGACCGTCGCGAAGGACTTCCTCGCCACGAACAAGCTCGGCTGACGCGGCGGAGTCATCGGGTCACCCGATGAGTCGACGGGATACAGGGAAGTCTTCTCTGTATCCCGTCGACGTGTCCGTCGTCGCACGTCGGACGTGACGGCCAGGCTCTGTCAGGTCGTGCGCCGGCCGGTCACGAGCAGCGTCGTCCCGAGCCCGACCATCATGACGCCGCCGACGGCGCCGACCCGGCCGAGCCGCTGGGGCGACCGCCCGAACCACGCCCGCGCCTGGCTCGCGAGGAGCGCGACAGTGCCGTCCATGCAGATCGCGAGGACGGTGAAGAGGATGCCGAGGACGACGATCTGGCTCCACACGGCCCGGGTGGGGTCGATGAACTGCGGCAGCAGCGCGGTGAAGAAGACGACCGTCTTGGGGTTCGTCACGCCGACGAGGTAGCCGGTGCGGAGCGAATGCCGCGCCGACCCCGATGCCGGCAGCTCGCCGGACAGCGAGGCCGCCAGCTCGCGCCGCGACCGGAACGCCTGCACGCCGAGCCAGATGAGGTAGAGCGCGCCGCCGATCCGGATGACCTCGTAGAGGGTGGCGCTCGCGGCGACGACTGGCCCGAGGCCGACGGCGATCGCGACGATCTGGGTGAGGATGCCGAAGGCGTTGCCGACGACGGAGAGGAAGGCCTCGCGCCGGCCGACGGAGAGCGCCCGGCCGATCGTGAAGAGCACGCTCGGTCCGGGGATCGCGATGATGACGACGGCCGCGAGCGCGAAGCCGAGGATCGACGGCGGCATCAGCGGGCCGGCTCGGCGTCGACGTCCCACAGGTGGTGGCGCAGGTCGTGCAGCCCGTACTGGCCGAGGGTGAGGACGGTGAACCTGCTGCCGTTGCTGCGAATGCCGGACCGCTCCCACTCCCCGGCGTCGACGCTCTCGTAGGCGGCGCTCAGACCGGTCGCGGCGGAGGCGATCTCGTCGGCGACGGTGCGCGGGTCCTGTCCGGCGTAGTCGTCGTCGACCGCGCTCTGGTCCTGGTCCCAGTTCGCGAAGGTCGGGGAGTCCTCGTCCCGCATGAGCCCGACCCGCTCGGTGAAGATCCGGCAGACGTCGCGCACGTGCGCGCCGTACTCGAGCGGCGACCAGGTGGTCTCGTCCCGCCGCGCGTGGGCGTCGGGTCGGGCGAGTACCTCGGGCCAGGGCGCGGTGAAGGCGAGGACGAGCTGGGCGATGTCGCCCGGCGCGACGTCACCGGCAGCGAACCCGCATTCGCGGCATTCGCTCTCGAGGGTCCAGGTCCAGTCCTTGTCGTCCGGGGTGATCACCGGGCCAGTCTCCCCGACCGGGGCCTGTCTCCTCAGGAGTTTTCGCCCGCGAGCACGGTTGGGGCCGTGGTCCGAGCGTGCGGTAGCGTCCCCGCGTGCCGGATTCCCTGCCCTGGATCGCGATCGCCGTCGGGGCGCTCGTCGTCCTCGGGCTCGTCGTCGCCCTCGTGCGACGTCCGGGCGGCACGCGTCGGACCGACCGCCCGAGCCGCGATGACTTCCGGGCCGACGGGGAGCCGGTCCGCCTGCGCCGGGCAGCCGTCGTCATCAACCCGACGAAGGTCCCCGACATGGCGGCCGTGCAGGCTCAGATCGCCGCCGTCTGCGCCGAGCTCGGCTGGGACGAGCCGCTCTGCCTCGAGACGACCGCCGAGGACACGGGTCAGGGGCAGACGCGTCAGGCCCTCGCGGAGAACGTCGACGTCGTCTGCGCTCTCGGTGGCGACGGGACGGTGCGGTGCGTCGCGGAGGTGCTCGCCGGGACGACGACCCCGTTGGCCCTCCTGCCGAGCGGCACCGGCAACCTCCTCGCCCGCAACATGGAGATCCCCCTCGACGACCTCGACACGTCGATGCGGACGGCTCTCGCCGGCCGCAACCGGCACGTCGACGTCGGCCGGCTCCACGTCGACACCGATGGTGACGGCACCGAGGTGACCGAGCACGTCTTCCTCGTCATGGCCGGCATGGGCTTCGACGCCGCGGTCATGGCCGACGCCCCGGAGGACCTCAAGGCGAAGGTCGGCTGGCCGGCGTACGTCGTCTCGGGGCTGCGCAACCTGCGCGGCGAACGGTTCCGCGCCACGGTGTCCGTCGGTGGCGCCGCCCCGACCGAGACGCGGGCCCGCACCATCGTCGTCGGCAACTGCGGCCGCCTCCTCGCCGGCATCACGCTGCTGCCCGACGCCGAGATCGACGACGGCATCCTCGACTGCGTCGTCATCTCCCCCAAGACCCTCGCCGGCTGGGTCGCGGTGAGCGGCCGCGTCATGCGGCAGACGACCGCCGCCAACCGCCGCATCGACCACTGGGCGTCCACCCACTTCGAGGTGCGCGTCGAGCAGCCCCAGGTCGTCCAGCTCGACGGCGACGTCCTCCGCCCGGCCCGGGCACTGCGAGCCTTCGTCGACGCCGGGTCGCTCGCCGTCCGCATCCCCTGACTCGTGGGATGCCGTCACTCACGCGCCTGTGCCTGAGATCGACGGAAACATCTGTCGAGGTCACACACAGGTAGCGAACTGGCGGCGTCCACGCGCGATCTCGTGCGCACCCCAGGACTTCTGCGACACGCACCTTGGGGTGAAGGCGGCGATTGCCCCTGCCCTCGGCCCCCACTGGCCCCGTCGTGGTGGCTAGGGTCGTTCGTCCAGCACCCGATCGAAGGAGCGCTTCATGTCCGATGACGAGAAGGCCGCCAAGGAGCTCGTGGAGACCCTGCGGGACGGCGAGCGAGGCTTCGCCGACGCCGCCGACAAGCTGCGCGACAGCGACCGAGCCGAGTGGGCGAGCACCCTGCAGCGGCTGTCGGAGCAGCGGGCCGGCTTCCGCCGGGAGATCGTCGAGCTGGGCCACGACTACGGCGACGACGTCGACGAGAGCGGCACTGCGGCGGCGGCACTCCACCGCGGCTGGCTCGCGCTCAAGGACGCCGTGACCGGCGACGACGCCGGCGCCGTCCTCGGTGCTGTCGTGACCGGCGAGGACCATGCCGTCTCCGAGTACGAGAGCGCGCTCGACCAGGACCTGAGCGCCGGCTTCCGCGAGGTCGTGTCCCGCCAGCACGCCGCAGTCGTCGCGGCTCGCGACGAGGTCAAGGCCCTCCACGTCCGTGACTGAGTGCCCGGTGGGGCCCCCACGAGACAAGGTCGTGGGGGCCCGCTCGGGCCCGGCCGCACCAGCGACGACGTGGAGACCGTGACCCGCGGCTCATCCGACCCGGGCAGTCCGGTTGCCGTCCAGGAACGTCTCGCGAGCGGCATTCGCCTCAGTTGTTCGGCGGCTTCTCCCGCCATTTCCGCTCGAACGGGAGCCGCCAGCCGTACGGCGAGATGAGCTGGTGGATCTGGTTGGGGCCCCAGCTGCCCTGGTCGTACGGGCGGACGATGGGCGCGTTCTCCAGGAGCGGCTGGCTGATCTCCCAGAGGCGCTCGATGCCCTCGGCGCTGGTGAAGAGGGTCCGGTCGCCGCGGGCGGCGTCGTAGATGAGCCGCTCGTAGGCCTCGAGGATGGAGCCGGCCCAGCTCGTCTCCTGCATGGAGAACTGCATCGACAGCTTTTCGAGCTTGAAGCCGGGCCCGGGGTGCTTGCCGTAGAACGACAGGGACATCCGTGGCTGGTCGGACAGGTCGAAGGTCAGGTGGTCCGGGCCGTGGTCGCCGACACCGGAGCCCGGGGGGAACATCGACTGCGGCGGCTCCTTGAAGGCGATCGAGATGATCCGCGCCCCCTCGGCCAGCCGCTTGCCGGTCCGGAGGAAGAACGGCACGCCGGCCCAGCGCCAGTTGTCGACGTAGCACTTGAGCGCGATGAAGGTCTCGGTCTGGCTGTCGGCCCGGACGCCCGGCTCGTCGAGGTAGCCGAGGTACTGCCCACGGACGACGTCGCTCGGCATGACCGGTTGCATCGACCGGAAGACCTTGTTCTTCTCCCGGCTGATCGCGCGCGGCTCGAGCGCCGTCGGCGGCTCCATCGCGGTGAACGCGAGGATCTGGAAGAGGTGGGTCACGACCATGTCGCGGTAGGCCCCGGTGCCCTCGTAGAAGTCGGCGCGCTGGGTGAGCCCGAGGGTCTCCGGCACGTCGATCTCGATGTGGCTGATGTTGTTGCGGTGCCAGATCGGCTCGAAGAGACCGTTCGCGAAGCGGAAGGCGAGGATGTTCTGCGCCGCCTCCTTGCCGAGGAAGTGGTCGATGCGGAAGATCTGGTCCTCGTCGAAGACCTCGTGCAGCTGGGCATTCAGCTTGACGGCGCTCGCGTAGTCGGTGCCGAACGGCTTCTCCATGATGATCCGGCTGCGCTCGACGAGGCCGGCCTTCTGGATGGTCGCGACCGCCGGGAGGGCGGCCTTCGGCGGGACGGACAGGTAGTGGAGCCGCAGCTCGGCCTCGCCGGGCAGCTCGGCCTCGGAGCGGTCGACGGCTGCGCGCAACGCCTCGGGTCCGGCCGAGAGGGGGGCGTAGTCGAGGCGCTGGAGGAACTCGCGCTCGTCGGCCTCGCTCAGCTTGCGGTGGCTGAACTCGCGGATCGCGTCGAGCGCGAGGTCCCGGAACTCGTCGGGCGACAGGTCGTCGAGCGAGGTGCCGACGACCCGCATGTCGTCGAGGAGCTTGGACTCGAAGAGGTGGAGCAGACCCGGGATGAGCTTGCGCTTGGCGAGGTCGCCGGTCGCGCCGAAGAGGATGACGGTCACGGGAGCGGTCATGCGACCCATCGTGTCGCACCTTGGTCCCGTGCGACAGCGCTACCGCCCCCCTCGTTCCACCGGCAGAATGCCCGCGCCGTCACCGTCACCCGAAGAGCTGCGTGCCCCAGTCCTCGCCGTCCGCGAGCCCGGGCGGGCACGCGAAGAGCGCCGACCCCGTGTGCTCGATGTACTCGCCCAGGACGTCCGCCGCGGCGAGCGCCCGCTGCATCGGCACGAACTGGGCATGCGCATTCCGCATGAACGCGACGAAGAAGAGGCCCGCGTCGAGGTGCCCGAGCCCGTCGGAGCCGTCGGTGAAGTTGTAGCCGCGCCGGAGGATGCGGACCCCGCCGAGCTGGCTCGGGTGCGCGAGCCGGACGTGCGCGGCCATCGGGATCCGCGGCGTCCCGTCGAGGCTCTGGGCGGCGAAGTCGATCTCGTCGAACTCGCCCGGCTGCCCGATCGGCGCCCCGACCCGCTTGTCGCGCCCGATGATCTGCTCCTGCTCCTGCAGCATCGTCCGGTCCCACACCTCGATGTGCATCCGGATGCGGCGGGAGACGAGGTAGGCGCCGCCGGCGAACCAGCCGGCCGCCCCCGGGGCGTCGCCGGGCTGGACCCACACGTGCTGCTCGAGCGCCGCCGGCTCCTCCGCCTTGAGGTTGGCCGTCCCGTCCTTGAAGCCGAACAGGTTGCGCGGTGTCGCCTGGGTCGTGCTCGTCGAGGAGGTCCGCCCGAAGCCGAGCTGGCTCCACCGGACGGCGACCGTCCCGAAGCCGAGCCGGACGAGGTTGCGGACGGCGTGGACGGCGACCTGCGGGTCGTCGGCGCAGGCCTGGATGCACAGGTCGCCACCGCTGCGGGCCGGGTCGAGGTCGTCCCCGCGGAATGCGGGCAGCGCGGTCAGCCCCTCGGGCCGCCGGTCCGCGAGCCCGAAGCGGTCGTCGAAGAGGCCGGGCCCGTAGCCGATCGTGATCGTCAGGTTCGACGGCGACAGTCCGTAGGCCTCGCCGGTGTCCTGGGGCGCCGCGTAGGGTCCGCCGCCGACGACGCCGCCGGGCGCGGCCTCGGCGCCGAGCGTCATCCGCTCGGCGGCGACCGTCCAGCGGGCGAGCAGGTCGCGCAACGCCTTCCGGTCCGTCGTCGTCACGTCGAGCGCGACGAAGTGCATCCGGTCCTGGGCGGGCGTCGTGATCCCCGCCTGGTGGGCGCCGCGGAAGGCGACGACCCCGTCGAGAGGGGAGGCGACGGCATTCGCACCGTCGGCGTCGGCCGAGTCCTCCCCGCTGCTCGCCTCCCGGACCAAGACGGCGGCGCTCGCCGCGAGGGCCGCCCCGGCCCCGGCGGCGAGCACCCCTCTGCGGCCCGTCCGGGTCACGTGGCGGCCACGACGCCGGCGACCTTGGCGACGTCCTCGGAGACGGCGTCGAGGGCCTGCGACAGCGCCGTGACCTGCGCCGTGGTCAGGTCGATGTAGAGCGCATAGCCCTCCCCCGTGCGGAGCTGCGCGATGAGCGCGGACAGCGCCTTGGCCTTGGCGTCGTAGGCGGCGACGAGCTGCGCGTCGCGGTCCTTGAGCACCGGGCGGAGCGAGGCGATCGCGGCCTTGCTGCCCTCCCAGTTCGCGGCGAAGTCGTAGAGGTCGGTGTGGCTGTAGCGCTCCTCCTCGCCGGTGATCTTGCCCGTCGCCATCTCGTCGAGGAGGGCCTTGGAGCCGTTGGCCAGCTGGAGGCCGTTGAACTTCACCGCCTTGGCCTTCGTCACGATCTCGCGGACGTCGGTGAGGAGCTGGTCGGCGACCTTCGTCGAGTCCTTCTGCAGGCCGGAGACCCAGAGGTCCTTCTCGAGGCGGTGGTAGCCGGTGAAGGCGAGCCCTTCGTCGACGACGTCCTCGCGGCCGTCGATCCGCGGGTCCAGGTCGCCGAACGACTCGGCGACCGGCTCGATCCGCTCCCAGTGCGTGCGGGCGAGCGGGTAGAGCGCCTTGGCCTTCGCGACGTCGCCGGCCTTGACGGCCGCGACGAACTCGCGCGTCTTGGCGCCCAGCGCGTCGGCCTCGGAGGCGACCCAGGTCGCGTAGGACGCGGTCGCGGCATTCAGCAGCTCGTCCTCGGACCTGGCCGCCGCCGAGGCGCCCGTCACCGTGAACGTCTTGCGAATGCCGTCCCCGACCATCCCCGGCTTGCAGGCGGTCTCGTAGGTGCCCGGGTCGGCGACCTCGACGTGGAAGGTGCGGGTCAGTCCGGGCGCGACGTTCTCGACCTCGCCGACGATCCGGTCACCCTCGGCGTAGAGGTAGAACTCGTTGACCCGGGTGCCCGTGTTGGAGATCTCGAAGGTGACCGTGCCGGCGGGCGCGGTGGCCGCGGACACCTCGCAGGCCGTGTCGGAGGCGGTGACCGTGATAGCGGCCTTCGTCGCGGACGTGGTGGTCCCGGCGCCGCCGCCGCAGGCGGTCAGGGCCAGGGCTGCCGTCGCGGAGAGGGTGGAGGCGAGCAGGACGGGACGCATGGCGGGACGGGCTCCTGGGGTGTGGAATGCGGGATGGTCAGGCGGTCTGGGACTGCGGCGCCGGGACGGTCGCGGCCGGAGCCGGACGGGTCCGGGAGCCGCGGAGGAACAGGGTCATGACGACGCCGACGTAGAGGACCCACGCGACGGCCTGGAGGACGGTCGTCTGCGGGGTGAAGTTGAAGATGCCCTTGAGGAGCGTGCCGAGCCAGCCGTCCGGGGCGATGAGGTGGCTGGCGTCGAAGGCGAGCGTGGTCAGGCCCGGGAGGATCTGCGCCTCCTGGAGGTCGTGGAGGCCGTAGCCGAGGATGCCCGCGGCGACGAGGACGAGCATGACGCCGGTCCAGCGGAAGAACTTGGCGAGGTTGACCCGGATCGCGCCCCGGTAGATGAGCCATCCGAGGGCGACGGCGGCGAGGAGCCCGACGGTCCAGCCGATGACCGGCTGCGTCGTCCCGCGGCCGGCGGCCTGCACCGTGGCGTAGAAGAAGATCGCCGTCTCGAGCCCCTCCCGGCCGACGCCGAGGAAGCCGACGGCGGCGACGGCGAGCGGGCCGAGGTCGAGCGCCCGGTCGAGGCTCCCCTTGAGCTCGCCCGACATCGTCCGCGCCGCGGACTTCATCCAGAAGACCATCCCGGTGACGAAGGCGACGGCGAGGATCGAGGCGGTGCCGCCGACGAGCTCCTGGGTGCGGAAGGGCAGCCCGTCGGTCGCGAACGTGAGGACCGCGCCGAGCGCGACGGAGAGGGCGACGGCGAGGCCGACGCCGAGCCACACCCAGCGCAGGGCCCAGCTGCGGTCGGTCTTGACGAGGAAGGCGATGAGGATGACGACGACGAGCGAGGCCTCGAGCCCCTCACGGAGCCCGATGAGCGCGGTGCTGGCGAACATGGCGCCCGACGTCCTTCCCTTAGGTGTGCCTTACCTAGCAAAGGTAACCCTAAGGAGTGGGCGGGCGCCAGCCGGGTCCCGCCCTGCGGATCACCCCTCGCCGGGCAGCATGCCCTTGGGGTAGGTCGTCCGCAGCTCGGCCTCGGTCGGCTCCCGCTGATCGCGCGACTCCGCAGGGAGGAGGTCGGCGACCGCCGCCATGATCCGGCGGGTGTCGGCGACCGGCGAGCGGTAGGGCAGCTCGACCGACTCGCCGATCGTGATCGTGATCTGCTTGGGGTGCAGGACCGAGGTCATGTCGGGCATCGAGGCCGACCGCGGCCAGACCTGCTCGGTCCCCCAGATCCCGACGGGGATGACCGGTGCGCGCGTCGACGCCGCGAGCCGGGCCGCCCCGGTCTTGCCGCGCAGGGTCGAGTCGAAGAAGGCCGACCCGCGCGGGATCGTCCCCTGCGGCATCATCCCGACGAGCTCGCCTCCGGCGAGCGCGATCTCCGCATTCGCGTAGGACTCCATGGCCGCACCGTCGCGGTCGACGCGAATGCCGCCGATCGCCGCCATCGCCGGCCCGAGGATCGGGGCGTCGAAGAGCTCCTTCTTGCCGAGGAAGCGCGCCGTGCGCCCCGAGCGCCGCATGACCTGGCCCATCGCGGCGAGGTCGAAGTAGCTGCGGTGGTTGGCGACGATGATGCCCGGGCCGGTCCGCGGGATGTTCTCGAGGCCGCGGATCTCGAAGCGCGCGTAGGGGAAGAGCTCGGGCCGGAAGAGCTGCTGGACGAGGGTCTGGAGCTCGACGCCGAGGACGGGGATCTTGAGGACGCCGGGAGAGACGTCGAAGTGGACGATCGGCCAGCGCTGGAGGATCGCGTAGGCGGTGAGGCGGGGGTCCGGGTTGACCGCGGCCGGGTGCCCGACGCCGTGGAGGAGGGGGGTGTCGTAGATCGAGTCGCTGTAGGCGAAGGACTCGGCGAGGTCGACGTCGTGCTGGGCCGCCCAGTGCTTGACGGCGACGAGCTTGCCGCGCGACCAGACGAACGGCCCCTTGAGGGACCCGTCGAACATCCCCTGGTCGTCGATGCCGTAGCGGGTCGCGATGACGTCGTCGAAGCCGAGCTCGGCGGCGAGCGGGCCGATGAGGTGCCTGGGCGTCGTCGTCGCGAGGACGACCTTGCGGCCCGCGTCCTTGTGGTGCTCGATCATCGTCCGGGCGAACGGGTGGACGACCTTGACGATCTCCTTGGCGGCGGCCGTCGCGGCCTCGTCGAAGGTCGCCTGCTCGCGTCCCTTGGCGACGAGGGTCGCCTGCCGGGCGAGGAAGATCGAGGGCAGGGTCTCCCCGACGAGGTCGAAGACCTTGAAGAGGACGGCCTCCCCCGGGAGCTTTCGGCTGACGACCCCCAGCTCGAACATGGCCCGGGACAGGATGGGTCCGGTCCCGCCCTGGAGAAGGGTGCGATCGAGGTCGAAGAACGCCGCGCCGGCCATGGGTCGCAACGCTAGCGGAGCCGTGCGCCGAGCGGGATGGGCCCCGGCACTCGCGCCGGGTGAGCGTGGTCGGAGGACAACAGCCAGGGGGGCCGACATGCGGACGGTCGCGTCCCGCCATCCCCGCCGGCGGCGCCCCACCGCGTCGCGCCGGAACCACAGCCGATCGCCGACCGAACCCTCGGGCGGTCCGCCTACGATCGGCGAGTGACCACGGCATTCGTCCTCGGGGGCGGCGGGATCCTCGGGACGACCCAGGTGGGGATGCTGCGGGCGCTGGCGGAGCAGGGCATTCGGCCCGACATGATCCTCGGCACGAGCATCGGTGCACTCAACGGAGCGTTCGCCGCGGCCGACCCGACGCCGGCCGGCGCTGAGCGGCTTCGCGCGGTGTGGCACGCGGTCCAGAAGTCCGGGATCTTCCTCGACTCGCCCGTCCGGCAGGCCGCACGCGTCGCGAGGTACCGCACCCACCTGCTGTCGAACGCCCCGCTGCGCCGGATCCTCGACGAGCAGCTGCCCGTCGCAGACTTCGCCGACCTCGAGGTCCCCTTCCAGTGCGTCGCCGCGTGCATCGAGGACGCGAGCGGGCGATGGTTCGCGGAGGGGTCGATCGCGCCCGCGGTCGTCGCGTCCTGCTCGGTCCCCGGTCTCTTCCCGCCCGTCGAGATCGACGGGCGGCACTACCTCGACGGTGGTCTCGTCCACTCGATCCCCGTCGGCCGCGCCCTCGAGCTCGGCGCGACCCGCATCTACGTCCTCCAGGTCGGCCGCGTCGAACAGCCGCTCAAGGTCCCGCGGATGCCGTGGGAGGTCGGGCAGGTCGCCTTCGAGATCGCCCGCCGGCACCGTTTCGTCCACGAGATGGAGTCGGTGCCCGAGGATGTCGAGGTGCACCTGCTCCCCTCCGGCGCCTCGGCCTCCCCCAACCTCTCCCTCGGCTACGGCCGGGCGAGCCGGATGGTCGAGCGGATGGACCAGGCCTACGAGGCGACCGTCGCCCACCTCGCCGAGAGGGCCTGACCGTGGGGATGGCGACGATCCCGCCGCCGCCGATGTTCGTGCGGCGCGTCCTGCGGGTCGTGTGGCCGCTCGCGATGGTCGTCGTCACGGCATTCGCCGCGCCGGTCTTCGTCCTCGGCTGCCTGCACGCCATCGTCGACCGCCGCGCGCGCCTGCTCCGCCTGACCGGGCTCGTCGTCCTCCTCGGGTGGGCCGACGTGCGAATGCTGCTCGGCTGCTGGCGCCTCTGGCTCGCCTCGCCGCGCCAGGACAGCCCGACCTGGCGGGAGGACCACGAGCAGCTGCTCGCGGACACCCTCGACGAGGTCATGGCGATCGCCCGCAAGTGGGCCGGCTTCCGGGTCGAGCTCGCCGAGCCGATGGGGCTCGGCGCGCACGGCACTCCCCTCGTCGCCCTCGCGCGGCACGCCGGCCCGGCCGACTCGCTCGCCCTCACCTGGATGCTCATGCACACGGCGCACCGGACGCCCCGGATCGTCCTGGCGAATGCGCTGCGCTGGGACCCCTCCGTCGACCTCGTCCTCACCCGGCTCCAGTCCTACTTCGTCCCCTCCAAGACCGGGTCGGGGAGCGACCGGGTCGAGGGGATCGCAGAGCTGGCGACCTCGCTCGACGCGGACGACGTGCTCCTCATCTTCCCCGAGGGACAGAACTGGAGCCCGCGTCGCCGGGCCGGGCTCATCGAACGCTTCCGTCGTTCGGGCAAGCGCAGGCTGGCCGCGCGGGCGACCGAGCTGTGGAACGTCCTCCCGCCCCGGGCCGCGGGAGCCGGCGCGGCCGTCGCCGCCCGCCCCGACGCCGACGTCATGGTCCTCGCGCACGCCGGCTTCGAACGGCTGACCGGCCCCGCGGAGATCTGGCCCGCCATCCCCTTCGACGACCGGCCCTTCCTCGTCCGCGCCTGGACCTACGACGCGTCCGACGTGCCCCGCTCGCCCGAGCCGTTCGAGACCTGGCTCGACGAGCACTGGTCGGTCATGGACGAGTGGATCGAGACGCATTCGCCGGACGAGCGGACGCGGGAACCGGGACCGTGAGCGCAGGCGTCGAATGCCCATGAGCACCCTCGCCCGCCGCAGGCCCGCCGCCCTCGTCGTCCCCGTCGTCGCCCTGCTCGTCGTCGCGGTCGTCGGCGGGGCGTTTGTCGCGTGGTCGGCCTTCGGGTCGCGGTCCAACGCGAACGACGCGGGCTGGCTCGACTCGCTCGACAGCGTGCAGGGCCGGTGGGTGTCGCGCGCGGGCTACGCCTACGACGGGACGACGCCGTGGACGGCGCCGGTGACCCTGACGGTCGACGGCGACCGGCTGGGGTTCGACGCGGGCTGCAACCACCTCGGCGCGCAGGTCGCGGTGCGGGACCACCGCCTCCACGCGGATGGCGGCGTCGCGACGACGGAGATGGGGTGCACGCCGGCCCTGCACGCGCGGGACGCGTGGGTCGCGGCGCTCGTGGACGACCACGCGACGATCCAGCTCAAGGGGTCCACCGAGGGTCCGATGCTCATGCTCGACACGAATGCGGGTTGGGTCGGCTTCATCCGCGCGGCGCAGCCGTCGCCGTCGCCGTCGGTGAGCGACCCCGACGAGCCGGTCAGCTCGACGCCGTCGCCCTGAGCGCCGTGGCCCGCGCCCGGCGACCCCGGTCGAAGCGGGAGTCGCGGCGGGCGAGCCGGGCGTCGATCCGCTCGATCGCCTCCTCCGGACGGCCGGCGCGGATGAGTGCCTCGATGAGGGTGTCGTCGAGGACCTCGCGTTGGGCGTTCGACCCGCCGTAGCGGCCGAAGCGCGACTCGAGGGCGAGCAGCCCGTCGGCGGCAGCGGCATTCGACCCCTCGACGAAGTCCGCGAGCGCGGTCGCGAGGCCGGGGACGAGCTCGGCGACGCCCGGGGCGCTCGACTCCGTGGCGAAGGCGCCGAAGCGGTGCAGCCCGTCGGCGTCGCCGCGGGCGGCGAGCGCGAGGGAGACGAACAGCCCGCGGACCGCCATCATCGGCGCGGCGGAGGCCGCCCCGTCGACGAGCCCGGCGACCTCGGCCCCGACCGGCAGGTCCGCCGCGGTGAGCAGACCCGCGTGCTCGCAGCGGAGCCCGAGACCGGCGAGGTCCGAGATCGCGGTGAAGGCGCCGGGGTCGGCGCCGATCTCGCGGAGGGTGGCGAGCGCCGCGGCCTCGTCGCCCGACGCCAGCTCGTGGAGGCCGCGGTGCCAGCGGAGGTGACCGATGTACGGCGAGGAGGAGTCGGCGCGGGTCGCCCAGTCGGCGAGCCAGGCGCGTCCCTGCGCGTGCTCGGCCCGCTCGAAGTTGACGTGGGCCGTCACGTGGGCGCCGAGGATGTGGTCGGGGCGGAGGTCGAAGAGCCGGTCGGTCCACAGGAGCGCCTCGTCGAGGGCGTTCGCCTCCTCCGCCACGAAGCCGAGGATCGAGAAGCTGCTGGGGTTGGGCCCGACCGCCTGGAGCGCGGCGCGCCCTCGGGTCGCTATGGCCGCCATCCGATCCGGCTCGGTCGAGACGCTCTGGAGGAAGATCGACAGCTCGAGGCCGACGAGGTCCCCGGGGTGGGCCTCGCTGTGCCGGACGACGTCCGGGTAGGCGGCCCAGGGTGAGCCCGAGGCGAGCGTCGTGAGGAGGCCGACGAGCGAGCGCTCCCACTCGTGGTCGGCCCGGCCGTCGTGGGCGGCCGCGACCTCGGCCTCGACGTCGACCCCCTCGATCCCGTTGAAGGCCGCGGTGAAGGCCCACACGGCCCGGCCGAGCGCGAAGCCCGGGTCGGTCTCGGTCAGCGCCCGGGCACGGTCGCTCTCGTCGGCGCCGAAGGAGGACATCGACTCGTAGTAGGCGTCGTAGGCGGCGGCGTTGTCCGCCGTCGTCGACAGCGGCATTCCCCAGTGGTCGCTCGGCACCGGACCAGTGTGCGCGCGGAGGCGAGCGCGGCGCGAGGGTCTGTGCGCTCGGGAAGTCCCTAGGAGCGGAGGTCGTCGAGCCAGGCGCGCGCGGCCGCGAAGTCGGCATTCGCCGCAAGCGGGGCGATGTCGGCGGCCTTCTCGTCGGCGCGCGCGTAGGACCCGAGGAAGAGGACGTCGGCGCTGATCCGCTTGAGGCCCATGAGCGCCTCGGCGACCCGCTCGTCGAGGACGTGCCCCTCGCAGTCGACGGTGAAGAAGTAGTCGCCCATCGTGTGCCGCGTCGGCCGCGACTCGATCCGGGTCAGGTTGATGCCGCGCGCGGCGAACTGGTCGAGCAGCTCGAGGAGCCCGCCCGCGTGGTCGCTCCGCTGGAAGAGGGTGACGGTCGTCTTGTCGGCGCCCGTCGGGGGCGGCAGCAGCCCCGGGCGAGAGACGACGACGAAACGGGTCTTGGCGTGCTCGATGTCGCCGATGCCGTGGGCGAGGACCTCGAGCCCGTTGGCCTCCGCGGCGATCGGCGCGCACACCGCTGCCTCGTAGGGCGTCTCCCCGGACGCCAGGTCGACCGCCGCACTCGCCGTGCTCGACGTCGGGAGGTACTGCGCCGCAGGGAGATTGGTGCCCATCCAGCCGCGCACCTGCGCCCACGCGTGCGTGTGGGTGCCGACCGCGTGGACGTCCGCGAGGCGCGTCCCCGGTCGCGCCGCGAGGACGAAGGTGATGTCGACGATCCGCTCGCCGACGATGACGAGCGGGTCTCCGGTGACGAGCGCGTCGAGGGTCGCCGAGACGCCGCCCTCGACGGAGTTCTCGATCGGGACGACGGCCGCGTCGACCTCACCGGACCGCACCGCGGCGAGGGTCGCGTCGACCGAGGCGAATGCAGCGCGCTCGGCCCCGCGGGCAGCCGGCCAGGCGTCGAGCGCCATCTCGGTGAAGGTGCCCGCCGGCCCGAAGAAGCCGTATCGGAGAGTCGTCACGTCCGGCATTCTCCCCGGATCAGCCGCCGTGGCGGGTGCCCGTCCGCGCAGCGGCCAGCGCCTGCTGCTCCTCCGGGGTCAGCTTCGCGTCGCTCTTGCCGCCGACGACCCCCTTGGCGTAGGTGCGCGACTCGCCACGGGCGTGGATCGAGGACAGGACGATGCCGTCGCCGGCATCGTCGACGAGGGCCGCGGAGAAGGACAGCCGACCGCCCATGTCGCCGAAGGCGTCGTAGCGGACGACCGCCACGTGCCGGAGCGCCTGGGCGAGGTCGCCGCGGAGCGCCGCGAGGTCTCCGGCGCCGACCGGCCTGGCGGCCTCGAGGTGACGCACCGACCGGGCGAGGCGGAGGTGGGCGACGGCGAGCACCGCGAGGAGGACGGTGAGGACGACGAGCCCGGCGAGCAGCATTCGCGTCGTGTCCACGGGCCAACCCTACGAGTCGCTCCCGGCGGGCGACCGCCTAGCGTGGACGGGTGCCGTTCGACATCGTGACCGCCGCCATCGCCTTCGGGTCGATCTTCCTCATCGAGCTGCCGGACAAGACGTTCGTCGCGACGCTCGTCATGGCGACGCGCTTCCGGCCGCTGCTCGTCTGGGTCGGCGTCAGCCTCGCCTTCCTCGTCCAGACGGTCGTCGCGGTCACCCTCGGCGGTGTGCTCGCCCGGCTCCCCCGGACCCCCGTCGAGCTCTTCGCGATGACGATGTTCCTCATCGGCGGGATCATCCTGCTCCGCGGCGCGAGCAAGGCGGTCGACGAGGAGCACGAGGCGGAGGAGGAGTTCGGCGCGAAGACGTCGACGCGCGAGGCCAAGGGGTGGCACGTCGTCACCGTCTGCTTCGGCATCCTCTTCCTCGCCGAGTGGGGCGACCTGTCGCAGATCCTCACCGCGACCCTCGTCCTCAAGTACCACGACGCGGTGTCCGTCTTCGTCGGAGCGTTCCTCGCGCTCGCGGCCGTGTCGGGCCTGGCGGCGATCCTCGGGCGAGCGCTGCTGACCCGCATTCCGCTCGTCCTCATCCGGCGCATCGGCGGCGTCATCTGCCTCCTCCTCGCGGCCTTCACCCTGTTCCAGGTCGTGCGGGGCTGAGGCGGCGTGTCGAGTTATCGGGTCACCCGATAACTCGACCGAATACAGGGAAGTCTTCTCTGTTTTCCGTCGACTCCTCTGTAGTCCGGAGGAACGAGCGAACCCTGCGAATGCAGGTCGTCCGCTTCGTCCACACGTCCTCGGGCCTGTCCGATCGATCCACAGGCGGGCAGCCGACCCGTGCGGGGACGTTGGCCGCCCAGGACAGTGTCGGACATGGATTCCGCACTTCGCGCCTTGGCCCAGAGCCAGCAGGGCGTCTTCACGACGGCACAGGCCAACCGATGCGGAGTTGACGACCGACTGCTGAGGCGCCTCATGCGCGAAGGCACCATCGTCAGGCTCGGGCGAGGTGTCTTCGTCCTCGCCGAGGAATGGCCTCAGGAACCGGGGTACGAGGGGGACGTGGCTCGACACCTGGTCCGATGCCGCGCGGCCGGTCGCCGCTACCCCGATGCCCACCTGTGCGGCGTCAGCCGCCTCGTCGCCGCCGGGATTCGCGTCTGGGGCGTCCCCCTCCTTCGGGTCGAGCTCGCCCGGGACGTCCGTCAGGAGGTCCTGACGCAGAGCTACCGCATTCGGCCCCTCGACGCGGTGACCCGTCCCACAGGCGACGGCGAAGGAGCCATCGCCGCCGCCCTGGTCCAGCTCGCACTCGACCACGGAGTCACGCCCGCGGTCTGCTCGGCCGACCATGCCCTCCACGAATGGCGGACGACGTTCACACGGCTGGAGCAGACGGCCCGAAGCATCAAGGGCCGAGCGCGGTCGAGTCGGCTGGCCTCGGTCCTCGCGCTCGTCGACGCGCGAGCCGAGTCGGTCGGGGAGAGCCGGCTCCGGGTCGACCTCACCCTGCAGGGGCACAAGGTCCTCGTCCAGGTCCCGATCCTCGAAGGCTCACACATCTTCGCTCGCGCCGACCTGGGCATCGACGGGACGAACTACCTCGTCGAGTTCGACGGTCAGGTCAAGTACGCGGGCGACGACGGGCCTGCGGCGGTCTGGGCCGAGAAGAAGCGAGAAGACCGGATCCGCCGCAAGGGTCACGCGATGGACCGGTTCGTCTGGAGCGACCTCGACCGCCCGCGAGTGATCGCCGCAAGGATCGAGGACGGGCTGAAGGGCGCGGAGACTCGGCCGTCCACCTTCGAGGACAACCATCGCGGTCGGACGCTTTCGCCGAGACGCAGACCCGACCTGGGCCGGGGCTCCACGACGGCGTGAGGGTAGGCATTCGCCCGCTCGACGATCCGGACTACAGGCAAGTCGACGGATTACAGAGAAGACTTCCCTGTATTGCGTCGAGTTATCGGGTGACCCGATAACTCGGAGGGGGCGCGCGGCACGACGCTCCAGAGGAGCGCGAGCGCGACGAGGGCGAGGGCGCAGTCGGAGTTCTGGAGGATGCGCCCGGGCAGCACCCAGGGCTGGCCGGCGGCGATGAGCGAGACGCCCCACCAGACGAAGCGGCCGAGCAGCCACGCCGTGACGCCGAGCCCGGCCCAGAGCCGCGCGCGCTCGCGGAACGGGTCGGCGCCGAGGAGGGCGAAGATCGCGACGACGGCCCAGTGCAGGTGGTGGATCCACGACACCGGTGAGATGAGGAAGGCGACGAGGCCGACGGTCGCGACCTCGGCGATCGCGTCGCCCGAGAGCCAGAACCGCCGCGCGAGAGCGAAGCCGAGGACGGCGACCGCCCCGGCGAGAAGCACCCAGAGGACGGTGCCGACCGCACCCTCACCCGCAAACCTGAGCAGCACCCCGCGGATGCTCTGGTTGGACGTGCCGCGGTTGGGGCCGAGCCGCGACGGGTCCTGGAGCGCCCCACCCCAGAACGCGAACGACGCCTGCGGCAGGACGACCCACGAGAGGAGCGTGACGCCGACCGCCGTGCCGACCGCCGTCGCCGCCTCCCGCCACCGCCGGTTGACGAGGTAGTGGATGACGAAGACGCCCGGCGTCAGCTTGATCGACATCGCGAGCCCGACGAGGACCCCCGCGGGCAGCCACGCGACGAGCCGCGGCCGCGGGCGGCGCAGGTCCATGAGGCAGGCGAGGACGATGAAGGCGTTGACCTGCCCGAAGCGGATCCCGTCGGACACCGGGTGCAGCCAGAGCATCGGCGCGGCGAGCAGCGCGCACGCGAGCGGCGCCCACGGGCCGAAGCGGTGGATGAGCCGGTGGGCGGCGTACCAGACGATCGTCGTCGTCGCGGCGACCTGCGCAGCCGTCCACAGCCACCCGACGACGCCGAACGGTACGAGCGCGAGGGGGATCGCGAGGATCGCCGCGAACGGCGGGTAGGTGAACGGCAGCAGCTGCGGCGGCTCGGTCATCGAGGCGTAGACCGGCCGCCCGACGAGGATCGACTCCCCCGCCTGCCGGTAGACCTCGACGTCGACCTGCCACTGGTCGAACGGCCAGAACACGAGGTAGCGCAGGGCGACCGGGAGGGCGGCGAGCACGATGACCGCGACGGCGAGGAGGCGAATGCCGCGTCGCGACGTCGGGAGCCGCCGCCGGAGCCGGGCGGGCACGGCGGTGCTCGTCGTCCCGGTCGCGGTCATGGCACCCATTGTCGCGGTTCCGGGACGCCGGGTGGACTGACCTACCCTGTACCGGTGACCGACCGACCCCGCCGGAGCCGGCCCCGGGCCCTGCTCGCGGCGCTCGTCGGAGCGGTCCTCGTGCTCCTGACCCTGCTCGTCGCGCCCGCGACGGCGAATGCCGCACCGGCCACGACAGCGGCGACGTCACCCGCGACGTCGACCGCCGGAGGCCCCGCCGCCGACGCGCCCCCGAACGGCTCGCTCATCGTCATCGGCACCGGAGGACTCACCTGGTCCGACGTCACGGCGGACAGGACGCCCGGTCTCTGGGGCCTCCTGCGCGACGGCTCGAGCGCCACCATGACGATCCGGTCCGTCTTCACCAACACCTGCCCGGTCGACGGCTGGCTCGGCCTGTCGACCGGCGGCCGGGCCGCCGCACCCCCGGTCGGCGGGACGCAGAGCGCCGACCGCAGCACGACCGACCCGTGCCCCCCGATCCCGACGACGACGAGCGGCAAGGTCGCCGACTGGCAGCGCCTGCAGGATGCCGCGGCGGCCAAGAAGTTCGGTGCCGTCCCGGGGCTGCTCGGGCAGGCCGCCGTCGACGCGGGCCAGTGCATCCAGGCCGTCGGGCCGGGCGCTGCCCTCGCGGCCGCCGACCGGTCCGGCCGGGTCGCCCGCTACGCCGAGTTCGAGGAGACCCAGCTCCCGACCCTGCTCACGTCCTGCCCGGTCGTCGTCGTCGACGTCGGCGGGGTCCGGGACCCCGACGACGTCGCGGCGAGCGAGCGCAGCGACACCCCCGTCGCCGACCAGGTCCGCGACATCGACGCCCGGATCTCCGCGATCACCACGTCGGCGCCCAACGGCGCGAACATCCTCCTCGGGAGCCTCTCGGACTCCGGCCAGACCGAACGGCTCCGGCTCGCGGCCGCAGAGGGGCCCGCATTCGGCCCGGGGACGCTCGCGTCGAGCTCGACCCGGCAGCGCGACCTCGTGCAGATCCAGGACCTGACCGTCACCGTCCTCCACCTCGCCGGCCTCACGGTGCCGGACGACCTCGGGGGGGCGGTCCTGGCCCGCGACCCGGCGCCGTCGAACGCCGTCGACCTCGCCAGGGAACGCCTTGCCGCCCTCCAGGACCTCGACGTGTCGACCTACCAGGCGCACGAGCTCGTCCCCGGCTTCTTCACCGTGTTCCTCTACGGACAGCTCGCGTTCTACCTCGTCGTCCTGCTCATCTGGCGCGGGCGGATCGGCTCGGACCGCACCCGCCGCCGCGTGCTCACGTGGACGCGCGCGGTCGCCGTCGCCGCCGCCTCGGTCCCGGTCGCGACCTTCCTCGCCAACCTCCTGCCCTGGTGGCGCGTGCCGAATGCCATGGTCGGCGTCACGGGCGCGATCGCGCTCTTCGCGGTCCTCCTCACCCTCGTCGCGCTCCGCGGGCCGTGGCGCGGCAACCCCGTCGCCCCGATGGTCGTCGTCGCGCTCGCGACGATGCTCACGCTCGGGCTCGACGTCATGACCGGCTCCCGGCTCCAGCTCGCGTCTCTCATGGGGCTTCAGCCGGTCGCGGGCGGGCGCTACTACGGCTTGGGCAACGTCTCCTTCGCGCTCTTCGGCACGAGCGCCCTCCTGCTCGCGACGGTCGCGGCGAACTGGTTCGTCGTCCGCCGTCGGCCTCGCGTCGGCGCCGCCGCGGCGGCGGCGATCGGTCTCGTCGGGCTCGTCATCGACGGGGCGCCGTTCTGGGGAGCCGACGGGGGCGGCCCGCCCGCCCTCCTGCCCGCATTCGCCTTCCTCGTCCTCTCGGTCCTCGGCATCGCGATCACGTGGCGGCGCGGCCTGCTCCTCGCCGTCGTCACGGCGGCGCTCTTCCTCCTCGTCGCCTTCGCCGACTGGCTGCGCCCGGCGGACAGCCGGACCCACCTCGGCCGGTTCTTCGCGACGCTGCTCGACGGCGGGGCACTGGACGTCATCCAGCGCAAGCTCGGGATGAACGTCTCGATCCTCTTCGGCAACTACCCGATGACGATCCTCGTCCCCTTCGCGCTCGCCCTGGTCATCTACGTCCTCGCGCGGCCGACGTCGTGGGGGTCGCGCTCGCTCCAGCGCAGCTTCGAGGCGGCGCCGGTCCTGCGCCAGGGCCTCATCGCGATCTGCGTCATGCTGACGATCGCCTTCTTCGTCAACGACTCCGGCGTCGCGATCCCGGCGGTCGCCGCGACGATCGCCGTCCCCCTCCTCATCGCGACGTCCGTGCAGATCCTCATCGGGGAGTCGCAGGCGAGCGCGGGGACCCGCGCCGAGCGCCGCGGCCACCGCTGACCGCTCCGGCGACCAGCCCCAGGAGCGTGGCGAAGGCCGCGATGGGCCCGATCACCTTGCGCCACCACAGCATTCGCGCAGGCCAGGTGAGCTCGAGCCCGAGGACCCGTCCCGGGACGTAGGCGATCGCCATGACGACACCCCGGCCGAGGAGCGCGGTGTCGAGCAGGCTCGCGGCGAGGAGTGGGAGGAGCGCCCACGTGAGCAGGTCGTACCAGGGCAGCGAGTAGGGGGCGAGAAGGACGTAGGCGGTCGAGAGCGCGAACGTCATCCGCGTCGCCTCCCCGACGAGGCCGCGTCCCGCGAGCCCGCGGGTGAGCCGGAGGAGGAGGGCGGCGAGGACGACCATGAGCACAGCGGCCAGGGCGAAGATGACGCTCCGCGTCGTCGACCCGCCGAGCGGTCCGCGGAGCAGCTCGTAGACCGGACGCCACGGCGTCGCGAGCGAGATCGACCGCCGGGCCTCCCCGACCTGGTCGTAGACGTGCGCCCCGAAGGGCAGGTGGACCAGCGCGAGCACGACGGCGAATGCGGGGACCGCGGCCACCAGCCGCCGTCCGAGTCGCGGACGGTCGAGTCGCCACCACGCCCACAGCAGTCCGGCGCCGACGGTCGCGTAGGTGAGCTTGGTCGAGGCGGTCAGCGCGAGGAGGACGCCGGCGAGCCAGGCGAGGCGCGCCGGCCCGACCCCGACGAGGAGGGTGGCGACGGCGAGGGCGACGGCGAGGACGTCGACGTGCGCGCCGAGGAGCCCGACGCCGTAGACGAGCGGGTTGAGCGTCCACAGGAGGTCGACCCGGCGTCGGGTCTCGTCGTCGGATGCCAGCCTCCGCAACAGGACTCGCGTCGCGAGCCAGGCGAGGACGAGGACGAGCTGCCAGACCCAGACGACCTGGCGGAGGTTGTCCCCGCCGGCGAGCGCGGAGATCCCGTGGGCAGCGGTCGCGACCGGGCCGTAGACCGACGGCGTCTGCTGCCAAGGCGCCTCCACCCGGCTCGTCACGGGGTCCGTGCCGCCCGCCCAGTCGACCGGCGACTGGGTGAACGGGTCGCCGCCGCCGAGAAGGACCCGCCCGTAGGCCGCGTAGTTGACGTGGTCGGCCGAGCCGAAGGGCGCGACGAGCAGGCCGAGGAGGGCGAGCGCGCCGACGAGCACCGCGGGCAGGCGGACCTCGACGCGCGACCGCAGCGCGAGGAGCACCCCGCCGACGCCGGCGAGGTGGGCGGCGGCGAGGACGAGCGTCACGGCGGTCGGGCCCAGGGTCCACGGGAGCGCGCCGGGCGCCCAGCCGCGCGGGCCGAGGTCGGGCCGGGCGAGGTTGGGCCCGGTCAGCCCGACGACGGCGAGGCCGACAACGGAGCCGCCGAGGAGTCCGAGCCCGGTCGTCCCGAGTCGGGGTGAGCCAAGGCCTCGTGCGGAATGGTCTCGCGGACGGACGATGTCGTTCGCCTGCGGAACTGTTCCTGAACGCATCCAGTGACGCTCGGGCTCGGAGGGCGCGCCACCGGAGGCGTCCTCGCTCACGGGGACCGCGACGACCGAATGTGGGAAGCACTGTTGCGCAACGCATTTCGCGCCTGACCCGGCAACGTGCGGGCGCCGCGCACCGCGAGCGCGCGCCACACGTCGCGGTACTGCGCGGCCCGGTGGAGCTGACCGCGCAGGTCGGTGCCGCTCACCCGGTGCTGGAGCGCGACCGGGACCTCGAGGACCCGCATTCCGGCCCGGAGGATGTCGATGGTCAGGGCGGTCTCGACGCCCCAGCGGGCGGCGAGCGGCTGGGCGGCGTCGAAGGCGGCGCGGGTCAGGCAGCGCATCCCCGAGAGCGGCTGCGTCGCGCGGAACCCGGTGAACCGCTCGATGCCGCGCCGACTCAGACGGACGACGAGGCCGCGGCCGCCACCCGACGACGCCTGCGGCGGGAGGATCGCGATCGTCATGTCCGCGCTGTCGGTGAGGACCGGCGGGACGAGGACGCCGAGGTTGCGGGCGGTGTCCTCGAGGTCCGCGTCGACGAAGAGGAGGGCGTGCGGGTCGCCGGTCGTGCCGGTGACGTGCTCCTCCTGGGCGACGCGGCGGGCGCCGGTCGCCATCGCGGCGGCCTTGCCGCGGTTGCGCTCGTGGCGCACGACGACGGCACCGGCAGCCTCGGCGATGCCCGCGGTGTCGTCGCTGCTCCCGTCGTCGACGACGACGACGAGCGAGATGCCCTGGATCGTCTGGACCCCGGCGATCGTCGCCGCGATCCGCTCCGCCTCGTCCTTGGCGGGGATGACGGCGGCGACGCGCTGAGGTGCAGTCATCGGCTCAGCGCAGCGTGACCTGGCGGGAGAGGAAGCCCGAGCGGGCCCGGCGCTCCTCGGCGGACGTGGGCGCGTCGGAGGCGAGCGCGTCGGCGTAACGGGTCCCCCACGCCGCGAGCGCGTCCTCGTAGTCGTCGGCGCCGAGCGCGGGGTCGAGGTCCCACACCGGGACGAGGAGCCCGCACGCACGGAATGCCCCGAGCATCCGGGTCCCGTCGCCCACCCCGGCCGCACCCGAGGCCCACAGGCGAGCGAGCGCGTCGGTCGCCGCGTCCTCCTCGTCGGGGAGGACGAGGCGGATGTGGGTGCGGTCGCCGATCCGGCACCAGTAGGCGCTCGGGAGCGCCGCCATCCGGCTCGTCGGGATCGCGGACGCGTTCGCCCGCTCGAGGGACTCCTTGGCGTCGCCCTCGAGCTCCTGCCCCTCGACCCAGAAGTCGAAGCCGTCGTGGACGGTCACCTCGATCGGGCCGGTGACGACGTCCTGGAGTCGCGGGGTGTCCACCGTCGCGGCGGGGGCGTTGACGAGTGGCGTCCCCGGCTCGAGCGCGGCCGTGGCGATGAGCTGCGCGACGAGGTCACGGCTCGCGTCGCCGGAGGCGCCGGAGGTCTGGGTCGCGACGAAGACGGTCCCGTCGCCGCGGTGCAGCCCGGGCCACGCCATGGGGAGGACGGTCGCGATCGTCACCTGCGATGCATTCTCCGGAATGCCGTCGCCCCGGACCGGGACGACCGCGGTCGCCGCCGGGACGATCTCGCGGAGCGCCACCCATTCCGTCTCGTGCTCCAGGCCCTCGAAGGGCCGGCGCGCGAACGGGACCTGCGCCTTGCGCGCCGACCGCTTGTCCTGCCGCTCGTCGGTGCCGGTGGCGGGATCCTTGCGCCGTCGCGATGCCTTGCCCATGGTCGGCAACTCTATAGAGCGCGCTGTGGCTGCCGGCCCGGCGGCCGGAGCGGAACCCACGACTCAGACCGAGCGCCGCCGGCTCGGACCGCCGAGGGCCGCCCACACGGTGATCCCGCGCTTGTCGTCGGTCACGCCCCACTCGTGGGCCAGGCTGCGGACGATCCGCAGGCCGCGACCGCTCGCCGCCCAGAGGACACGGGGCGCGGGGACGGGGGTCGTCTCGCCGCCGCCGTCGGTCACCTCGAGGTCGACGAGGTCGCCCTTGACCTTCCAGCGAATGCGGATCGCCCCGTCCGCGAGCGGGCTCGCGTGCCGTAGCGAGTTGGCGATGAGCTCGGAGGCGACGATCTCGGCCTCGTCGACGACATTCTCCGCCACCTCGCGGGCCTGGAGGTCGGCGACGAGCGCACGCCGGATCCGGCCGACCGACTCGGGATGGAAGGGCGCACGGATCGTCCGGACCGAGCCGCCGCCGACGGCACCGCCGAACTCGTCCTGCTCGCCGTCCTCGTCCTGCACGTCCTGCAGCTCGTGCAGGTCATCGAGGGGCGTCGACTCCGAAGCACTCACGCGCAAACTCCTTGCTCGTCTCCGGGTCTCACCGGGCTCGGGAGGTCCGCTCAGACACTACCCGCGACGCGCACCTGCTCCAAGACCTCGGCGGGACGGTTCGTGATGATGCCGTCGACCCCGAGCTCGAGGCACAGCTGCACGTCAGCGGGCTGGTCGACGGTCCAGACGTAGACCTCGTGGCCGCGGGAGTGCTGGTCCTGCACGATGTCGGGATCCCGGCGGAGGAGGGCCATGTCGACCCCGAGGGTGTCGACGCCCGGCGGGAGGGAGCCGCCGGTCACCGCGGGAGACAGCCGGTCGACGAGCTGGGTGAGCCGGACGCCGGGCGCGTAGGTCCGCATTCGCTGCAGCGCGATGTAGCTGAACGACATGACCCGTACGCTGAGCTGCGGGTGCGCCCCGCTCCGCAGCCCGAGCCGGTCGAGGGCCTCGACGAGGCGGCGCTCGACCTTGGCGCCGTGCCGGGTCGGGTGCTTGGTCTCGACGAGCAGCTCGAGCGGCCGGCCGGCGGCCGCCGCCAGGTCGACGAAGTCGGTGAAGGTGAGGACCGAATGCCGGTCCGCGGCGTCGGTCTCCGCGGGCAGCCCGCGCCACGAGCCCCAGTCGAGCTCGCGCAGGTCGGCGAGGTCCATCTCCGAGACGTTGCCGACACCGCCGGTCGTCCGGGTGACGGTCCGGTCGTGGACGAGGACGAGGTGCTGGTCGGCCGTGAGCCGGACGTCGCACTCCCACCCGTCGGCCCGCGCGTCGAGCGCCACCCGGTAGGCCGCCCCCGTGTGCTCGGGCTCCTGGGCGCTCGCCCCACGGTGGGCGACGACGACGGGTGTCATGGCCCGATCCTCTCCCATCGGGCAGACTCGCGCCATGACCGGGCACACCGTGACGGCGACCCGCGACGTCGACGCGCCCGTCGCAGCGGTCTGGGACGTGCTCACCGACCTCGACCGTGCCGAGCAGACGCTGACCGGGGTCCGGCGGGTCGACCGCGTCAACGGCGGGCCCTACGACGTCGGCACCCGCTGGCGCGAGACCCGGGCCCTGGGCGGCCGCGAGGAGACCCAGGAGCTGCGGGTCAGCGCCGTCGACCCGATGCGCTCGACGACGGTCGAGGCCAGCGACCGCGGGGTCGACTACACGACGACCTTCACGCTGACGCCGCTCGCCGCCGACCGCGCCCGGCTCGACGTGGCCTTCGACGCGGTCCAGGGCACGGCGAGCTCGTCGCAGCGCATTCTCTGGACCGTCCTCGGCCGCGTCGGCCTCGCCTTCACGCGACGGATGCTCGAGCGCGACCTCGCCGACATCGCCCGCGCCGCGGAGGCCCGCCCCCGGTCGTGAACGGCTCGCGATGACGAGCGTCACGCGCGCGCGGGGGAATGCCGACCGCATTCGCCGACTTGTCCCAGAGACGACCCCCCTCCCCGACCCCGAGGAAGACATGACCGAGCGCACCCTGTCCGACTTCTCCGCCGACCGGCTCGACGGGACCCCCGAGGCCCTCGCCGACTATGAGGGCAAGGTCGTCCTCGTCGTCAACACGGCGAGCAACTGCGGCTTCACGCCGCAGTTCGAGGGGCTCGAGAAGCTCTACTCCGAGCACCAGGACGACGGCCTGGTCGTCCTCGGCTTCCCGTGCAACCAGTTCGGCGCGCAGGAGCCGGGCACTGCCGACGAGATCGGCGAGTTCTGCCAGCGCAACTACGGCGTGAGCTTCCCGATGTTCGCCAAGGTCGACGTCAACGGCGACGACACCCACCCGGTGTGGGAGTGGCTCAAGGACAGCAGGGGCGGCCTCCTCGGCGACCGGATCAAGTGGAACTTCACCAAGTTCCTCGTCGGCCGCGACGGCGTCGTCATCGACCGCTACGCCCCGAACACCAAGCCCGAGGACCTCGAGGCCGACATCGCCAAGGCGCTCGCCGCCTGAGGTCCCTGCCCATCCTCGGGCCCGGACGGGCAGGATGAGGACGTGGACGTCGAGCTGGCGGAGGTCCGGACCTTCCTCGCGGGGAACGCGCCGTTCGACGTCCTGCCCCCCGGCGTGCTCGACGGGCTCGTCCGGCGCCTGAGGCTGCGCTACCACCGCCGCGGGACCGCCCTCATCGCCCGCGGACGCGACAACGCCCACCTCTACGTCATCCGGTCGGGAGCCGCCGACATCCGCGACGGCGAGGGGACCCTCGTCGAGCGCATCGCCGAGGGCGGGTGCGCCGGCTCGATCACCCTCGTCGAGGGCAACCCGTCGACCTTCGAGGTCACGGCGATCGAGGACACCCTCGCGATCGTCATGGACGCGGCGACGTTCGCCGAGCTCTGCGGCGCGCACCCGGCCTTCGCCGACTTCTTCGACCGACAGCGCAGAGAGCGAATGCGGGGCGCCGTCACGGCCCTGCACGCCGCCCCGGAGGGCGGCGCGGCTCTGCGGACCGCCGTCCGGGACCTGCTCGGGAGGGCTCCGGTCACCGTGGACGCCGGTGCGACCGTGCGCGAGGCGGCCGCCGTCATGGACGAGGCGCGGGTGTCCTGCGTCCTGGTGATGACCGGCGACCGGCTCGCCGGCATTCTCACCGACCGCGACCTGCGCCGGGTCGTCGCCTCCGGAGGCGATCCTGCGGGACCGGTCCTCGACGTCATGACCTCCGAGCCGGTGACGGCGGCAGCCGACGCCCAGGCCTTCGAGCTCCTCCTGACCATGGTCAGCCGGATGATCCACCACCTGCCGGTCGTGGCAGACGGCCGGGTCGTCGGCGTCGTCACCGCGACCGACCTCATGCGCCTCGAGCACGCGAACCCGAGCTTCCTGGCTCGTGAGGTGGTCCGGCAGGCCTCGGTCGAGGGCGTCGCAGCCGTCGCGCGCCGGCTCCCCGAGGTCGTCGAGGGCCTGGTCGCCCAGGACGCATCCGCGGACGACGTCGGCCGGATCGTCACGGCGATCGGGGACGCCGTCGAGCAGCGGGTCATCGCCCTCGCGCTCGACCGGCTCGGGCCCGCACCGGCGGCGTGGTGCTGGGTGACGCTGGGGTCGCGGGCCCGGCTCGAGCAGGGACTCGCCGCGGACCAGGACAACGCCTTGATCCTCGCGGACGGAGCAGAGGCACACGACGCGTGGTTCGCGGCCTTCGCGGAGGAGGTCGTCGCCGGGCTCGAGGCCTGCGGCTACCCGCGGTGCCCCGGCGACGTTATGGCGACGACCCCGGGATGGCGGGTGCCGCTCGGCACCTGGCGCCGCCAGTTCGGCCGGTGGCTCGACGAGCCGACGCCCGAGGCGGTCCTGCGGGCCAGCGTCTTCTTCGACATGCGACCGGTCGCCGGCGAGGTGGCCCTCCACGACGAGCTGGCCGCCTTCGTCCTGCGCCGGACGCCGACGTCGGACCGCTTCCTCACCCATCTGTCCCGCGACGCTGCCGAGCACTCCCCGCCGCTCGGCTTCTTCCGTGGGCTCGTCGTCGAGCGTGAGGGCGACCACGCCCGCACCCTCGACATCAAGAAGGGTGGGGTCTCCCCCGTCGTCAAGCTGGCCCGCGTCCATGCGCTGAGGGCCGGCAGCCCGGCTCGGAGCACGAGGGCTCGGATCCAGGTCGCGGCCGACGCGGGGTTGTTGTCGGCCGCGACCGGCGAGGACCTCCGGGACGCCTTCGAGTTCATCTCCTACGTCCGGCTGCGTCACCAGGCAGCGCTCGTCCGGACCGGGCGGGACGCGGACAACCACGTCGACCCTCGCGACCTGAGCGGGTTCGAGCAGCGGCACCTGCGCGAGGCGTTCGGCATCATCCGGCACGCGCAGGGCACGCTGTCGGCCACCGTGCCCGGGGGGTTCCTGCCGTGAGTCCGTGGTGGCGGCGGGAGTCCGGCCCGGCGTCCGGCGCGGCGGAGGACGGGGCGGACGGGCTGAGGCTGCTCGCGGTCGACCTCGAGACGACCGGCCTGGAGGCGACGCGGGACGCGATCCTCGCCGCCGGCTGGGTCGCCGTCGACGGGACCGACATCGTCCTCGGCACGGCGCGTCGAACCGTCGTCGCCGCCGGTTCGGAGGTCGGGCAGAGCGCGACGATCCACGGGCTCACCGACGACGAGATCGCCGCTGGGAGACCTCTCGGCGACGTCGTCGAGGAGCTGCTGAACGCCCTCGCTGGACGCATCCTGCTCGCCCACCACGCGCCGATCGAGGTCGGGTTCCTCCGGGTGGCCTGCCGCTCGCTCGGCCGTGCGCTGCCTCCGTTCGACGTCATCGACACGATGGAGCTCGAGGCGCGGCACCACGAACGCCGCGGTGGCGACCCACCCCGAGGTGCGCTGCGACTGTGGGCCGCTCGCGACCGGTTCGGCCTGCCGGCCTACCGCGCGCACGACGCCCTCATGGACGCCGTCTCGTGCGCCGAGCTCTACCTCGCGCAGGTCGCCGAGCTGACCGGTGCCGGCCGGACCCCCGGTCTGCGGCAGCTGCGCACGCGGCAGCGCTCGCTCCGCAGCCGGTGAGCCCTCGCGGTCGACCGAGAGGTCACGACCCGTCGGACCCTCCCCGCGTCGAGCGGTCGAGCCCGGCGCTGCGCTCCTGCCAGCGACGCGACATCCCGCCCATCTCCTCCATGACGAACCCGAGGAATGCCCGGGAGATGGCGATCCGCCGCCGCGCCGGGTCGTCCGTCGGCAGCTCCGCGAGCGCCCGGTCGAGCTCGGCGATCATCGGCGCGTAGAGCCGGTCGGCGTGGAGGAGCGTGTCCCGCCACGCGTCGTCGTCGACGACGAAGACGTCGCGGCGCGAGCCGGGCACCCGCTCGCGCCGGATCATCCCGACCCCGTCGAGGTAGCGGACCGCCCCGGAGACCGACGCGGGCGAGACCGAGAGGGTCGAGCCGATCTCCGCCGCCGTCATCCGGCCGTCCTCGTCGGCGAGCAGGGCGGCGAAGATCCGCGAGGGGAGCCGGGCGAGCCCCGCGGAGGTCAGGGCGGCCCCCATCCGCTCGGCGAACCGGGCGCGCGCGTCGTCGGACATGCCGGAAGCATAGAACATTTCGAAACTACTGAAACAGGCGTATGGTCGGGAGGCGTGACGACCTCCCCCATCGAGACCAGCGGCCTCGTCAAGACCTTCGGCTCGGTCCGCGCCCTCGACGGCCTCGACCTCACCGTGCGCACCGGCGAGGTCCACGGCTTCCTCGGCCCCAACGGGTCGGGCAAGTCGACGACGCTCCGGGTCCTGCTCGGGCTCCTCGCCAAGGACGCGGGCGAGGTCCGCCTCCTCGGCGGCGACCCCTGGACGCAGGCCGCAGCCCTCCACCGCCGCCTCGCCTACGTCCCCGGTGACGTCAACCTCTGGCCGAACCTCACCGGCGGACAGGTCATCGACCTGCTCGGGCGGCTCCGCGGCGGCCTCGACGAGCGCCGTCGGGCCGACCTCGTCGAGCGCTTCGACCTCGACCCGACGAAGAAGTCGCGCGGCTACTCCAAGGGCAACCGGCAGAAGGTCGCCCTCGTCGCCGCGCTCGCGAGCGACGTCGAGCTCCTGCTCCTCGACGAGCCGACGAGCGGCCTCGACCCGATCATGGAGTCGGTCTTCCAGTCGTGCATCGAGCAGTTCCGCGGCGAGGGCCGGACCGTCCTCCTGTCGAGCCACATCCTCGCCGAGGTCGAGCGGCTCTGCGACCGGGTCAGCATCATCCGTGCCGGCCGCCGCGTCGAGACGGGGACGCTCGCCGAGCTGCGCCACCTCACCCGGACCTCGATCGTCGCCGAGACCGAGCGGCCCGCCGACCTCACGACCGTCCGCGGCGTCCATGACCTGCTCGTCGAGGGCCACCGCGTCATGTTCGAAGTGGACACGGCCTCGGTCGACGACGCCGTCGGCGCGCTCCACGGCGCCGGCATTCGCAGCCTCACAGCGACCCCGCCGACGCTCGAGGAGCTCTTCCTCCGGCACTACGGCGACGACCTCGCGACCGAGAATGCAGTCACCGAGGTCCCCGCGTGACCGGCGCCCTGACCCTCTGGCGGCACTTCGTGCGCCGCGACCGCTGGCAGCTGGTCTGGTGGTCGATCGGGCTCACCCTCCTCTACTGGAGCCAGGCGGCGAGCGTGAAGGGCCTCTACGCGACGCAGGCCGAGTTCGACGCCGCGGCCCGGCTCATGGAGTCGAATCCCGCGTTCATCGCCATGGCCGGCCCCGCCCGGGCGCTCAACACGGTCGGCGGGCAGGTCACCTGGCAGGCCTCCGCCTTCGGGGCGATCCTGGCCGGTCTCATGGTCATGTTCCTCATCGGACGGCACACCCGCGTCGAGGAGGAGACCGGCCGGGACGAGCTCGTCCGAGCCGCTCCGATCGGCCGGCACGCGACGACCGTCGCCGCGGCGCTCCTCGCCGCGACCGCGAGCCTGCTCGTCGGCATTCTCGTCGGGGCGAGCCTCATGGCCTTCCCGCTCGCCGCCGCCGACTCGTGGGCGCTCGGGATCGGGCTCACTCTCTGTGGTCTCGCGTTCGGTGGCATCGCCCTCCTCGCGGCGCAGGTGACCGCGACGCCTCGCGCGATGTACGGGCTGACCGGCGCGTCCATCGGTGTCGCCTACGTCCTGCGCGCGGCCGGGGACACCGGGACGACCTGGCTCACCTGGCTCAGCCCGATCGGCTGGTACCAGGGGATGCATGCCTTCTCCGGTCTGCGCTGGTGGCCGGCGGCCCTCCTGCTCCTCGCCGCACTCGGGCTCGGCGGCCTCGCGACCGTCGTCTTCGCGCGGCGCGACTTCGGCGCGGGGATCGTCGCCGACCGCCCCGGTCACGAGCGGGCCACGGGGTCGCTCGCCGGCCCGGTCGGCCTCGCGTGGCGGCTGCAGAGGGGCTCGCTCGTCGGCTGGGCCCTCGGGATCTTCCTGACCGGACTGTCGTACGGCTCGATGGGCGGCAACGTCGAGGAGCTGCTGGGCGACAACGAGCTGAGCAAGGAGATGATGGCGGCCGGCGCAGGCAACCTCGTCGACGGCTTCTATGCGGTCGCGACCGTCGTCCTCGCGCTCATGAGCGGCGGCTTCGCCGTCTCCTCCGCGCTCCGGCCGCGCGGCGAGGAGGACTCGGGCCGCGTCGAGGCGCTCCTCGCGACCGGGCTGTCCCGGCGCGCGTGGCTGCTCGGGCACGGCGCCGTCACGGCCCTCGGCACGGTCCTCGTCGTCGGCCTCGGGGGCCTGGGCATGGGCATCGCCTACGGGCTGAGCAGCGGCGAGTCAGGCGTCGTCGGGCGCTACGTCGGGGCGGCGCTCCAGCAGGCGGCGCCCGTCCTCGTCCTCGCCGGCCTCGCGTGGCTCCTCTACGGGCTCGCCCCGCGGTGGGCGCCGCTCGCGTGGGTCGGCGTCGGCCTCGGGGCGGTCGTGCTCCTCTTCGGCGACATCCTCC
Organism: uncultured Actinomycetota bacterium; assembly: GCA_963752365.1. Classification (GTDB taxonomy): domain Bacteria; phylum Actinomycetota; class Actinomycetes; order Actinomycetales; family Dermatophilaceae; genus CAVVXY01. Next base: position 168,262 of record CAVVXY010000005.1, on the reverse strand, counting down.
GGCTGCCCGACTGGCTTCGCGCGCTCTCGCCCTTCCACCATCTCGCGCTCGTCCCCGCGGAGCCCTTCCGGCTCGCGCCCCTGCTGGTCCTGCTCCTCGTCGCCGCAGCGCTCGCCGGGGCCGGTGTCACGGCGTTCTCCCGTCGCGACGTGCGCTGACGGGTCGGCTCGTGGGCGTGCATCCGGTGCCTATCGGGAGCGGAATGCCCGACGCTCACTCGCGCGGGTCGAGGAGCGTCCGTCCGGTCAGGTAGCCCTCGAGGTCGAGGAGGAATGCCTTGCGCTCGAGACCGCCCGCGTAGCCGGTGAGCGACCCGTCGGCGCCGACGACCCGGTGGCAGGGGACGACGATCGACAGCGGGTTGCCGCCGACGCAGCGGCCGACCTCCTGCGCGAGATGGGGGTTGCCGAGGCGGGCGGCGAGCGCGCCGTAGGTCGTCGTCTCGCCGTAGGGGATCTCCACGAGCATCGCCCAGACCCGCTGCTCGAGGTCGCCGCCGTCGAGCCGCCACGGGAAGTCGACGTCGCGCCGCTCACCCGCGAGCCACGCGTCGAGCTGTCCGGCGGCCCGCTCGACGACCGGGTCGTCGGACGCCGCCTCGATGCCGGCGTCGGCGCGACCGGGCCTGCGCCCATGACCGGTGAAGTAGATCCCGAGGACCTCCTCGCCCTCGGCGACCCAGGCGATCGGCCCGAGGCGGCTCGGCCGCGTCGCATGCCGGAGCGTCATGGCCCGGACGCTACGCGACGCCACCGACAGCCCCGCCCGGCACCCATTCGAGCCCGTCGTCGAGGTCCGCGCGGCGGAAGGCCCGGCGGTCGGTCAGGTAGCTCTGCGGCATCGTCCACGGCGGGCGGTCGCCCTGCGCCGGGAAGTCCGCGATCGACCGGCGGACGTAGCCCGACGTGAGCCCGATGGCGTCGTGGCGGGTCATCCCGGCCGGCGCGCGCGGCACGACGGCGGCGCTCCCGGACTCCTCGAGCAGGGTGAGCAGCCGGGTCAGGTACTGCGCGACGAGATCCGCCCGCAGCGTCCACGTCGCGTTGACGTAGCCGATCGACGTCGACGCGTTGGGGACGCCGGAGAGCATGACGCCGCGGTGGAGGAAGCGCTCGGCGAGCCGGACGGGCTCGCCGTCGACGACGAGCCCGACCCCGCCCATCGCCCGGAGCCGGAGCCCGGTCGCGCTGACGACGACGTCCGCCTCGAGCAGCTCCCCCGACCCCGTGCGAATGCCGCGCGCCTCCAACCGCTCGACCGTGTCGGTGACGAGCCGGGCACGTCCGGACCGCAGCACCGCGAAGAAGTCGCCCTCGGGGACGAAGCAGACGCGCTGGTCCCACGGGGCGTAGCGCGGGCGGAAGTCGCCGGCGGCCGCGCCGTCGCCCACGGAGCGCTCGGCGTGCCGGGTCAGGAGGCGACGCGACGCTTTCGGCGCGAGGCGGGTGAAGCGGTAGAAGCCGGCGGCGGTCGCTGCATTCTTGGCACGGGTGAGCCGGTACGCGGTGGGCGCGGGGAGGACCCGGCGCAGCGCCCCCGCGACCGGGTCACGTCGACCGAGCGTGAACACGTAGGACGGCGACCTCTGGAGCATCGTCACCTCGGCGCCGCGCTCGACGAGGGCGGGGACGAGGGTCACCGCCGTCGCCCCGGAGCCGATGACGACGACTCGGCGACCGGCGACGTCGAGCCCCTCGGGCCACGACTGCGGGTGGACGAAGGCGCCCCCGAACTCCTCCCGACCCGGGTAGTCCGGCGTGTAGCCCTCGTCGTAGGAGAAGTAGCCGGCGGCGGCATGCAGCCAGCGGGCGGTGAGGGTGCGTGGACCGTCGGCGGTCTCGCATTCGACCGTCCAGCGTGCCGTCCTGGAGTCCCAGGACGCGCGAACCACCTTGTGCCCGAACCGGATTCGCTCCATGATCCGATGCTTGCGGGCGGTCTGCTCGATGTAGGTGCGGATGCTCTCGCCGTCAGCGATGCTCAGGTCGCTCTCCCACGGCTCGAACGGGAAGCCGAGGGTGAACATGTCCGAGTCCGACCGGATCCCGGGGAAGCGGAACAGGTCCCATGTGCCGCCGACCGCCTCGCGCGCCTCGACGACCGCCCACCGCAGGCCGGGGCAGGACGTCGCGATCCGGTAGGCCGTCCCGATGCCGGACAGGCCGGCGCCGACGACGAGCACGTCGAGGTCGACGTCCCCGGGACCGGTCGAGCTCCTCACCCGTCCGAGGCTAGCGAGCGCCCGGGCGAATGCCGGAGCCGCACCTCAGCAGGCCGGCCCGAGGAGCCCCAGCCCCTCCTTGACGCGCAGGACCCGCAGCGCCGAGAAGTTGATCCGGCTCCGGAGGGTGGCGTTCGCCCGGGCGACCCCGAGGACGGCGCGGTACTGCTCGATCCCGCTCGTCGGGTTGACGTTGAGGACGAGGTCGCCGCCAGCCGCGATGAACCTGTAGGCCCGGGTGCCGGGCGACCACGCCGACAGGGCGCGGGCGTTGCCGGTGTCGTCGGTGATGACGACGCCGTCGAAGCCCCAGCCGCGCAGGATCGAGACGACCTTGCCGGAGAGGACGGCGGGCTGGGTCGGGTCGATCTTGTCGTAGATCGCCGAGGACAGCATGACCATCGCCGTCCCGCGCTCGGTCGCGGCCTTGAACGGCTGGAGGTAGGGGTGCGTCGAGGTCGTGATCGTGTCGTGCACATCGGCCGTCGTGTCGGTGTTGGCCCGGACGAGCCCGAGCCCCGGGAAGTGCTTGACGGCGGTGACGACCCGCGCGCTGAGCGACCCTGCGCGGAACGCGTTGCCCTGGTTGAGGACGACCGCCGAGGAGTACCCGAACTCTCGCTGGTAGGCGCCGATCGGCGCGTTGTACGGCGCGAAGGCGGCGCTCGGCACGGTGTCGAGGACGGGCGCGAGGTTGGTGTTGACGCCCGCGGAGCGCAGGTTGGTGCCGGCGATCTGGCCGGCCCGGTAGACCGATGCGGTGGGCCAGGTCCCCATCGTCAGTGCGGTGGGGAGGCGGGTGAACCCGGGCCCGCGGAGGGGTTGGACGTTGCCGCCCTCGTGGTCGGCGGCGATGAGCAGCCTGGCCCCGCCCGTCGCCGCGCTCGTCGCGCGCGACTGGAGCGCGGCGGTGACCTGGGCGGTCGCCGAGGCCCCGGCGTCGGAGCGGCCCATGAGGATGACGTTGCCGATGTGGTAGGTCGAGATCGCCTGTGCCGTGGCGGAGTCCACGCGCGTCGAGGTCGTCCCGACCATGAACATCTGGCCGAGGCGCTGCTCGAGCGTCATCGACAGGAGGGTCCTGTACGCCCGGCAGCCGGGCGTCGTGGCAACGGCAGCGGGAGCGACCGCCGGGGCCACTCCGCCACGCGCCAGCGACGTCGCCGGCGCCGGGAGCGCGAGCCCGACCGCGGTCGCTGCCGCGAGCGCCGCCCCACCGATGACCCGCCGGGTCCGTGTCCCCATGTCCGCCTCCTGATCGCCCCGTCCCGGCCCACGATCTCACGGGCGAACGCATTCGGCCCGCAACGGAAGGACCGGCCCCGACCGTGAGGTCGAGGCCGGTCCGTGGACCCGTCCCTTGGAGGGTGGGACCGGGTCACTCCCATCAGCCACGCCGAAGAGGAGGGGTACTTCGGCGTTGCCCCAACTCTCGCCGCGGCGGCTTGGGACTCCATGGGGCGCACCTGTGACTTGGCTGGGAGCCACGGGCGTAGCGTCGGGGAATGCGCGACTCCGGACTTGCCGTCGAGTTCGGCCTCTTCCCGAGTCCGGACGCCGCGCGCTGGCGGGAGACCCTCGACCTCGTCCAGCGCGCCGAGGTCGACGGGCTCGACCTCGTCTCCGTCCAGGACCACCCCTACCAGCGCGCGCACCTCGACGCGTGGACGCTCCTGTCGGTCATCGCGGCGCGCACGACGACGATCCGGGTCTCGCCCAACGTCGCCTCGCTGCCCCTCCGGCCGCCCGTCGTCCTCGCCAAGTCCGCGGCCAGCCTCGACGTCATGACCGGCGGCCGGGTCGAGCTCGGCCTCGGGGCAGGCGCGTTCTGGGACCCGATCGTCGCCGCCGGCGGACCCAGGCGGTCGCCCGGCGAGGCGGTCGACGCGCTCGTCGAGGCGATCGGCATCCTCCGGGCGTTCTGGGCGGGCGGGACGGTCCGCTTCGAGGGGCGGCACTACTCGGCCGTCGGCCTCCGCCCGGGACCGGCGCCGGCACATGACATCCCGATCTGGGTCGGCGCGTACAAGCCCCGGATGCTCGCCGTGACGGGCCGACTCGCCGACGCGTGGGTCCCGAGCCTGGGCTACGCGGACCCGTCGGCCCTTGCGGAGATGAATGCCCGCATCGACGAGGCGGCGGAGGCGGCCGGCCGCTCCCCCGCCGCGATCCGGCGGATGTACAACGTCCACGGCCGCTTCGGTGGTGGGACCGGCTTCCTCCAGGGGTCGCCCGCGCACTGGGCCGAGGACCTCGCCGGGCTCGTCCTCGACGAGGGGATGAGCAGCTTCGTCCTCGCCACGGACGACCCGGACGACGTCTCCCGGTTCGCGCTCGAGGTCGCGCCCGCGGTGCGGGAGATCGTCGACGGCGAGCGCTCCGGAGCGGCGGCGCGAGAGGTCGTCGCCGAGCCGACCGGTTCATCGCCCGAGCCGTCGCGCGAGCAGGTCGTCACCGGCGCGCTCGGGCCGAATGCCCAGCACCTCAAGGACATCCACGACCACCTCCGGTCCGAGCTCACGCAGGTGCGGGGCATCGTCGAGCAGGTGCGCGCGGGCCATCTCCAGGTCGGGCAGGCGCGGTCCGCGATCAACACGATGACGATGCGGCAGAACAGCTGGACCCTCGGCGCCTACTGCGAGTCCTACTGCCGGATCGTCACGGCGCATCACACGCTCGAGGACCGCTCGGTCTTCCCGCACCTTCGGGCCGTCGACCCGGCGCTCGGGTCGGTCGTGGACCGGCTCGAGGCCGAGCACGTGACCGTCCACGGCCTCGTCGACCGGCTCGACCGGGCCCTCGTCGGGCTCGTCGGCACGTCCGGCTACGGGAATGCGGGGGTCTCAGCGCTCGACGAGCTCGCCGCGAGCGTCGACGCGCTCACGACGACGCTGCTGGACCACCTCGCCTACGAGGAGGGCGCGATCGGCCCGGCGCTCGACGCGCACGGCTTCAGCTGACCGGCCGCGCCGGGCGCCGGGCGCCGGCGCACCTGCCGGACACACCCGGCTCAGACCAGCGCGCGGGCGACGGTCTCCTCGACGACCCGGACGACGAGGGCGGGGTCGTCGACCATCGGGACGTGCCCGCAGCCCGGGAGCTTGACGATCCGGGCCTGCGGGTAGGTGGTCCGGGCACGCTCGGCCTGGCTCGGGAGGAGGAGCTTGTCCCTGGTCCCCCAGGCGATCGTCACCGGGACGTCGGGGAGCTCGGGCAGCCGCAAGCCGCGGGCGGCATGGCCGAAGGTCGACCAGAACCCCTTGCTCCGGCGCAGGTTGAGGGTGTCGGCGACGAACTGGTCGGGGGTGACGCGGTCGGCATTCTCGTAGAGGTTGCGCATCGCGACGCGGCGCAGCCGGTCGGACCGGGTCGCGCTCCGGAGCACCCGCTCGGGCACGTAGGAGCCGGCCCGCATCCCGACGAGGTTGGCCGTCGCGACGGCCGTCCCGCCGCGGGTCGCGAAGCCCGCCGGCGCGAGGGCCGTGACGCTCGCCGCGTGGCCGAGGGCGGCGAGGTGGAGCCCGATGAGGCCGCCGAGGGAGTTGCCCACGACGTGCGGCCGCTCGACCCCGACCGACGGGAGCCAGCGGGCGACCTGCGCGGCGAGGCTCTCGACCGCCCCGGTGTCGGGCCGGGCCGGCTTCGGGGTGAGGCCGAAGCCCGGGAGGTCGATGACGATGACGTCGTGGCGCTCCGCGAGGAGCTCGGGGACGCTGCCCCAGGCCTCCCGCCGGTGGCCGATCCCGTGGACGAGGAGCAGGGGCGCGCCGGTGCCCGTGCGGGCGTGGTCGATCGTCATTCGGCTGAGGTTACCCGTCGGTAGGCATCAACGGGCCCCAACGCCTGCGTCCGCGTGAAACGCCCCTATGGCGGCGTTTCACGCGGACGCAAGGTGTGCTCGACGAGCGTCAGTGCATGAGCACCGGCGCGGCCTTCTCGCCGTCCGCGTCGTCGAGCAGGTGGCTGACCTCGCGCTTCCTCGGGAGGAAGTACGCCGGGACGAGCGTGAGCGTCACGAGGATGGCCGCCACCCAGTAGGTGTGGGCGAATGCGGCGGCGAGCGCGTCACGAACCGCGGCCAGCAGGGCATTCTGGCCACCGGCCTGGTCCTGCCCGAAGGGGGCGAGGACCTTGGCGACCTCGGGGAACTTCGCGAGGAGCGCCGGGATGCCACTCGGGTCGGGCAGCTTGGCCGCCTGCTCGCCGAAGACCTGCGCCTGAGCGATGATGTCGCGGCTCTTGAAGCCGGCGGTCAGGACGACCGACATCGTCGCGACGCCGATCGAGGACGCGATCTGCTGGGTGATGTTGAGCAGCGTCGAGCCTCGCGCCACCTCGTGGGAGGTGAGCGTCTTGAGCGCCGAGGTCATGATCGGCATCATCGTCGAGCCCATCCCGAGCCCCATGATGAAGAGGACCGGGAGCAGGAAGCCCCAGTACGGGCTCGTCGCGCTGATCTGGGTCAGCGCGAACATCCCGCCGATGATGGCGACGAGGCCGAAGGGCACGATCCGGCCGACCGGCATCTTGTCGGTCAGCGCGCCGGCGATGGGCATGGTGACCATGGCGCCGATGCCCTGGGCCGCCATGAGCAGGCCCGAGTGGAAGGTGTCCTCGCCGCGGACCAGCTGGAAGTACGTCGGCATGAGGAGCAGCCCGCCGAAGAACGCGGCCGCGAAGAGGAACATCGTGACGATCGAGACCGTGAGGTTGCGGTTCTTGAACAGCCGCAGGTCGAGCAGCGGGTGCTTGGGCTTGAAGCTGTAGAAGACGAACGCGACGACGAGCGCCAGACCGACGATGGCCGGGAGAAGGACCCCGGTCGCCAGGATCGTGCCCTTGCCGGGGATCGAGGAGACGCCGTAGAGGAAGAGCGCGAGGCCGGGGCTCATCATCGCCATGCCGAGCCAGTCGAAGGACTCCGACGGCTGCGGCTTGTCCTTGGGCAGGACGAGGTAGGCGTAGACGAGCGCGATGGCGCCGATCGGGGCGTTGATGAGGAAGATCCAGCGCCACGGGTCCATGCCGAACCAGTGGGCGTGGTCGATGAGGTAGCCGCCGAGGATCGGACCACCGATGGGGCCCAGCAGCATCGGCACGCCGAGGATGGCCATGAGGCGGCCCATCCGGGCCGGACCCGCCGCGCGGGTCATCATCGTCATTCCGAGCGGCATGAGCATGCCGCCACCGAGGCCCTGGAGGACGCGGAAGCCGACGAGCATCGGCAGCGAGGTCGCGGTCGCACAGAGCGCCGAGCCGGCGGCGAAGAGGAACAGCGCCAGCATGTAGAGGCGCTTGGTGCCGAAGCGGTCGGCGGCCCAGCCGGTCAGCGGGATGACCGTCGCGAGCGCGAGCGTGTAGGCCGTGACGGTCCACGCGACGCTCGAGTAGGCGAGCGGCTCGCCGTCGGCACCGGCGAAGACCTTCTGGAAGGTCGGCAGGGCGACGTTGACGACGGTGATGTCGAGGATCGACATGACCGCGCCGAGGACGACGACGCCGGCGACCTTGAGGACGGCCGCGTCGATCTTGTCGGGATACTGGGTCTGAGCAGGGGCGGACAAGTGAGGCTCCTGATGGGGGAGAGACGTCCCGGGACACGAACCTGACCCGGGTGGATTCGACGCGCCCCAATGCGCGGAATCGTTGATCAGTGCAACCAAAGTGTACGTCACCCCCGACGGCGTGGACGACCCGTTTTGGAGCGCTGCCTCCGGCCCGGCCGGGTGTCGCTCGAAGCATCAGGCCGAGGCGATGAATGCCCTGCCGCGGCCCACGAGCGCGATCGCCCCCGGGGCGGGGACGAAGAGCGCGTCACCTTGGGTCGCCACGTGCTCGTCCCCACCCGAGGTGACGGTGAACCGTCCTTCGAGGACGAGCAGGATCGCCGGCGACTGCGTCTCGACGCGGGCGTCCGAAACGACCTCGCGGAGCTCGAAGGGGACGCCCGCGCCCGAGGGGACCGAGGCCGGGCGGTAGGCGCGGACCCCGTCGCCGGCCGGCTCGGGCGCGAGCATCGGCGGCGGGCCTTCGGTGACGTCGAGGACGTCGAGCAGCTCGGGGACGTCGACGTGCTTTGGCGTCAGGCCGCCGCGGAGGACGTTGTCGCTCGGCCCCATGAGCTCGACCCCGAGCCCGCGGACGTAGGCGTGGATGTTGCCGGCGGGGAGCCACAGGCACTCGCCGGCCGCGAGAGTGACGTGGTTGAGCAGGAGGGCGACGGCAACGCCCGCGTCGCCGGGGTGGTGGCCGGCCAGCTGCGCGACGAGGGCGAAGCGGTCCGGGTCGCGGGCGGCCGTGCGGGCGAGGTCGCCGGCGAGGGCCCAGGCGGCCGGGGAGTCCCCGAGGAGCCAGCCGACCGCGGTGGCGACCCCGCCCGGCTCGTCGAGCAGCTCGGCCCACCGCCGGAACGGGCCCGGGTGGTCGGCGAGCTCGGCGAGTCGCTCGACGTCGGCGCGGCTCTCCGCGACCGGCCGGAACCCGCAGAGCGCCTCGAACCCGTCCTCGACGGCGACGAGCAGCTCGGGCTTGGCGTGCGGGTCGCGGTAGTTGCGGTCCGGCGCATTCCGGCGAATGCCGCGTGCCTCCTCCTCCGCGAACCCCCGCGCCGCCTGGTCCGGCGCCGGATGCGCCTGGAGGGAGAGGGGTGCGTCCGCGGCGAGGAGCTTGAGGAGGAAGGGGAGGGTGGCGCCGGTCGCCTCCTCCCACGCGTGGAGGTCCGGCCACGGGGCGTCGACGAGGCGGCTCGGGGAGCCGGGGTGGGCTCCGAGCCAGAGCTCGGCCTCGGGGTCGGCTGGTATGTCGGCGCCGGGCCGGCCGAGGGCGCGCGAGATGCCGCCCGGGGTGCCCCAGGCGTAGTCGCGGGGCTCGTTGGTCAGGGCATACATGGTCCGGGCGTCACGCTAGTGCCCCCGCCCCGGCACCCGCGGCTCCCTCGCGGCGGTCAGCGCAGGAGCTGGCGTGCCATGACGACGCGCTGCACCTGGTTGGTGCCTTCGTAGATCTGGGTGATCTTGGCGTCGCGCATCATCCGCTCGAGCGGGAAGTCGCGGGTGTAGCCGGCGCCGCCGAGGAGCTGGACCGCGTCCGTCGTCACCTTCATCGCGACGTCCGAGGCGTAGCACTTGGCGGCCGCGCCGAAGAACGGCAGGTCCGCGTCGCCGCGCTCGGACTTCGCAGCCGCGACGTAGACGAGCTGGCGGGCCGCTTCGAGCTCCATCGCCATGTCGGCGAGCATGAACTGGATGCCCTGGAACTCGGCGATCGCCTTCCCGAACTGCTTGCGGTCCTTGACGTAGGCGAGGGCCGCGTCGAGCGCGCCCTGGGCGATGCCGACGGCCTGCGCGCCGATCGTCACGCGGGTGTGGTCGAGGGTGCGGAGCGCGAGCTTGAGCCCCTCGCCGAGGTTGCCGACCATCCGGTCGCCGGGGATCCGGCAGTTGTCGAAGATCAGCTCGCGCGTCGGGCGAACCCTTGATCCCGAGCTTGCGCTCCTTCTCACCGAAGCCGAAGCCCTCGTCGGACTTCTCGACGACGAATGCGGTGATGTTGTTGCCGCGTGGACCGTCGGGGTCGGTGACGGCGAGGACCGTGTAGTACTCCGACTCCCCCGCATTCGTGATCCAGGACTTCTGGCCGTTGAGGACGAAGTCGTCCCCGTCGGCCTTGGCCCGGCAGCGCATCGCGGCGGTGTCCGAGCCGGCCTCGCGCTCGGAGAGGCCGTAGGAGAACGTCGTCTCGCCGCGCGCGATCGGCGGCAGGTAGCGCTGCTTGAGCTCCTCGGACGCACCGAGGATGAGCGGCATCGTGCCGAGCTTGTTGACGGCCGGGATGAGCGAGGCGGAGGCGTCGGCGCGGGCGACCTCCTCGATGACGATGCACGTCGCGAGTGCGTCGGCGCCGACGCCGTCGTACTCCTCGGGGATGTGCGGGGCGAAGAAGTCGCTCCTGACGAGGGCGTCGTGCGCCTCCCGCGGGTAGCGCGCCTCCTCATCGACCGCCGCCGCGTAGGGCGCGATGAGATCAGTGGCGATCTCGCGGACCGCCTCGCGGATCGCCTCGTGGTCCTCGGAGAGGCGGTAGGTGTCGAATGCGGTGTTGCCGGCCATGCGCCGGAGGCTACGCGCATTCGCCGCCTGCCCGTGCCTCGGATCCGGCTCCGGAGCGGGTGACGTGGGAGGTGTCACACGCCCGACCTAGGGTGGTCGGTATGGCGACCGTCGTCTTCCTTCATGCCCATCCCGACGACGAGGCCTCGCAGACCTCCGGCACGATGGCCCGCCTCGTGGCCGAGGGGCACCGGGTCGTCACCGTCTACGGGACGGGGGGCGAGCACGGCGAGGTGCCCGACGACCTGGCCGAGAGCGAGACGCTCGCCGACCGGCGCCGGGCGGAGGCGGAGGCGAGCGCGCAGGTGCTTGGGGTGAGTCGCGTCGGCTGGCTCGGCTACTCCGACTCCGGCATGACCGGCTGGGAGCAGAATGCCGCGGACGGCGCCTTCGCCGCCGCGGACCTCGACGAGGCGGCCGGACGGCTCGCGGCGATCCTCGACAAGGAGGGCGCGGACCTCGTCGTCGGCTACGACTGGCACGGCGGCTACGGGCACCCCGACCACGTCAAGGTGCACGGGGTCGTGCACGCGGCGGCTCCGCTGGCGGCCCGGCGGCCACGAGTGCTCGAGTCGACGATGAACCGCGACCACATGCGCGCCGGGATCCAGGCGGGCAGGGAGGCCGGGATGGAGGGGCTCGACGACTTCGACCCGGACCGCCCGATGGACGACGGCAACCCGCTCGGCGAGCCGGAGTCGGCGATCCACTGGCAGGTCGACACGACCGACTTCATCGCGCAGAAGCGTGCCGCGCTCGCCTGCCACCGGAGCCAGAAGACGGACATCGAAGGCTTCCTGTCGATGCCGGAGGAGGCGTTCGCCGCGGCGTTCCGGTTCGAGCACTACATCGAGGCCGGGCGGCCCGAGGGGATGGTGGCGGGACCCTTCGTCTGAGAGCGAGGGTTGCGCCGAGGACCGAAGGGTCACGGCGCGCGCGGGAACCGCATCCTCCCGTGTGCCTTCGACGCGCGACTGGAAGACCTGTGCGACTCCTCCGTGCGGATCGATCGGGCTGGCCTCCGCGCCCACACGAGCCTTCCACGGTCCTCAGCCGTAGGGGTGCCCGTCGTGTCGGGCGACCTCGGCGGCGAGCCGCTCGAGCTCCTCCTCGCTGATGCCGTGGGCGGCCGCGGCCGCTCGGGCGCGGCCCGAGAGGAGGTCGGGCAGCGAGAAGGTCGGGGCCGGGCCGGGGCGCATCGGGCGCCGGACGACCGCCGGCTCCCGGTCGGTCCGCGCCACTCCCCCACCGATCTCGTCACCCAAGGACGCGACGACGGCACGCGCGTAGCGGGCGTGGCCGAGGTGGTTGGGGTGGAAGCTGCCTTCGAGCGGCCAGGCGACACCGTTGAGCCACTCGGTCGCGTCGCACACGGCATGCGCGACGAAGCTCGGGACGAGCTCGACGAACGCGCAGCCGGTCTCGCCGGCCACCCGCCGCAGCGTCGCGGACAGCTCGTCGGCGGCGGCATTCAGCCTGCTCATCTCGTGCTCTGTGAAGAAGGTCGCGAGGTTGCAGTCGGTGTTGTTGAACAGCCGCGGGTAGTCGGTGACGACGACGTGCGCGGCCGGGGCAGCGTCGCGGACCTCGCGCAGCAGGTCCGCGAGCCGGCCGGGGAGGACCTCTCGGAGGGTCCGGAGCGACGCGTCGATGACGGGGTCGCTGTCGCCGAGCCACGACGGTTCGGCGGCTCGGACGAGGACCGGGACGAAGTCGACGTCGTTGCCGCCGACGGTGACGGTCACGAGGACGGTGTCCGGCCCGAGGTCGGCGACCTGCTCCTCGCGCACGTGGTCGATCGTCGCGCCGATGCACGCGTTGTAGGCGACGTCGAGCCCGAGCGCGCGGCCGACCGTCACGGGGTAGCCGTCGATCGCCCGCCAGCATTCGTCGACCCGCGGACCGCCGCCGACGCCCGCGGCGTAGGAGTCGCCGAGGGCGACGTACGGAGCGCTCACGAGGCCGACCCTATGGTGTGCGGGTGACGACCCGCCCCTGGCCGCCGGAGATCGGCGGGCTCGTCGAGCTGTCCCGCCGCACCAAGGGGTTCATGCCCGAGGACGAGGGCGACCTGCTCCTCTCGACCGCTCTCGACGCCCTCCGGGACGGTCCCGGGCTCGAGGTCGGGACGTGGTGCGGCAAGACCGCCGTGCTCCTCGGCGCCGCCGCACGGGTCACCGGCTCGACCGTGTTCACCATCGACCACCACCGCGGATCCGAGGAGAACCAGCCCGGCTGGGAGTGGCACGACCCCTCCCTCGTCGACCCGCGCGTCGGCCGGATCGACACCCTGCCCTTCTTCCGCGCGACGATCACCGACGCCGGGCTCGAGGAGGAGGTCGTCGGCATCGTCGGTCGCGCTCCCGTCGTCGCCGCCCACTGGCGAATGCCGCTCGCCTTCCTCTTCGTCGACGGTGGGCACACCGACGAGCACGTGACCGCCGACTACGAGGGCTTCGGGCGGTGGGTCCAGCCCGGTGGGCGGCTCGTCATCCACGACGTCTTCGCCGACCCCGCCGAGGGCGGTCAGGCGCCGTGGCGATGTTGGACCCGGGCCGATCGATCGTGGCGACTGGGAGCCGGTCGCGACGCTCGGGTCCATGCAGGTCCTGCACCGCGTCCGGGGTGCCGCCGGGGAGCCGCTCGCCTGACCGCGACCGCCCCGCCGCAACGCGAAAGTGACCGGCGCAGTAGGGTCGACGCGTTCGACCGGAGGCCGAGGAGGCGACTATCGTGCGAGCAGACGTCCTCGAGCCGTTCCTCGTCGCGGCCGGTGCCCTCCTCGTCGTCGCCGGAGTCCCCAAGGTTCGCGACCCACTGCCCGTCGTCCGGGCGCTGCGGTCCGTCGGCGCCGCGGCTCCCCGTCCGGCGGCCCGGGCCCTCGCCGTCGTCGAGGTCGCGGTCGGTCTCGGCACCCTGGTCGCTCCCGTCGCGACCGAGCCGTTCCCCGTCCCGGCCGCGGCGTTGGGCGTCGCGCTGCTCTACGCCGGGTTCACGGCATTCGTCGCCGTCGCCCTCGCCAAGGGCGGGGTCGTCGAGTCGTGCGGCTGCCTCGGCCGCGCGGACACACCCCCGAGCCTCGCCCACGTCCTGACCACGGCGACCTTCGCCATCGCGGCCGGGCTCGCGGCATTCGCCACCCCGTCCGCCGACGCCTGGTGGTCGCGCGGGCCCGGCACGGCCCTCGCCGTCGCCGCCCTCGCGGCCCTCCTCGGCCTCGTCGCCTGGGTCGTCCTCGCCGTGCTGCCGCTCGTCACGGCGGCCGCCGTCCGCTCCACCGGGAAGGCCTGACCGTGCTCACCGTCGCCGTCGTCGTCGAGGCCGTCGCGATCCTCGGGCTGACGATCCTCGTCCTCGGGCTGCTCCGCAGCCACGCCCTCATCCTCAAGGCGCTCCACGACCTCGGGGCCGGACTCGACCTCGAGACGTCCGCGCGCACCGCGAAGGGCTCGCCCGGACCGGTCCCCGTCGAGCTCGAGTCGGGTGTCGTCGCCCCGGACCGCGAGCCGGGGAGCCGGGCGCCGGCCCTCGCCGACCGCGAGCTGACCGGGCGCTCGCTGCTCGCCTTCCTCTCCTCCGGATGCGCGGTCTGCGCGGGGTTCTGGAGCGAGTTCGCCCAGCCCGTCGACGTGCCCGGCGACGGACGCCTCGTCGTCGTCGCCAAGGAGGATGACGAGGAGTCGCCGTCCGCGCTCGCCAAGCTCGTCCCGCCCGGACTCGACGTCGTGCGCTCCTCGCTCGCCTTCGAGGAGTTCGAGGTGCCGGGCTCGCCGTACTTCGTCTACGTCGAGGACGGCGAGATCATCGGCGAGGGCTCGGCGACGAGCTGGGCCCGGGTCTCCGACCTCATGGCCCAGGCTGTCGCCGACCACGAGCTCCTCGAAGCAGAGGCCCGAGGCCAGTGACCGACCCGGTCGCGCTCGGACTCTGGCTCGGGGTGCCGATCGCCGTCGTCGCCGCCGTGCGGGCCACCTGGTCCCCTTGAGGCGAGTCGGTGCTCTCCAGCATCAGCCCGTTCGGTGAACGGGCACGCGGAACCCGGTGGTGGGAGACGACCATCGCCTATCTCGCCGGATCGACCCTCGGCGGCGGCCTCCTCGGCCTCCTGGCGGGCACCCTCGGTGGGCTCGTCCCCGACGACGTCCGCGGGTCGGCGCCGGCCCTCGCGGTCGTCGCCCTCCTCCTCGTCGCCGGCCTCCTCCTCGACGTCGGCGTCGGCGGGATGCGGCTGCCCACGTGGCACCGGCAGGTCGAGCGGGAGTGGCTCGGGGACTACCGGGCGTGGGCGCTCGGGCTCGGCTTCGGCGTCCAGCTCGGGCTCGGGGTCGTCACGATCGTCACCTCGTCGACGACGTACGCCGTCGTCCTCGCCGAGGCGCTGAGCGGTCGCTGGTGGTCCGGGCTGCTCATCGGCGCGGCATTCGGCCTCGTCCGCGCGCTCCCCCTGACCCTCATCCGCCACGTCGACACACCCGAGGAGCTGCATTCGGTGTTCGCTCTGCTCCACCGCCGGGCCGCCCCGGTCGATAGGCTCGCGCGGATGACCCTGGCCCTCGCCGCCACGGCCTGCCTCGTCGCACTGGGAGCGGGCGTGCTCGCGTGACCACCTACGCCGCGCACGGACTGCGCGCCAGCGTCCCCGACGGGTGGGAGCTGCGGATCTCGCGCCGCCCCGCGCCCCAGCCACCGGCCGGCAGCCCACCGGCCCCGCAACCGGTGCCCCGCCCCGTCCTGCACGCGAGCAGCATTCGCCTCCCGTCCGACGTCGGGGACTTCGGCGGCGGCGCGATCGAGCTGCTCGGCGCCGACGACGTCTTCCTCGCGCTCGTCGAGTACGAGCCGGTATCGGCGGGTCACGGCCTCTTCGAGCGGCAGGGAATGCCGGGCCTCACCCCCTCCGGCTTCGAGACCAACCGTCTGTTCAGGGCCATCCCGGGTCGCTCGGCGAGCCAGCACTTCTTCACCCTCGCCGGTCGGCCGTTCTGTCTCTACGCGGTCATCGGCGCGCACAGCCGGCGGATGGTGACCGTCCCGCGGGTGGCCGCCGTCGCCCGGACCCTGCGGATCACCCCGGCGAAGGGCACCTCGTGACGACACCCACCTCCCTGACCGACGCGACGCGGCCGCGGGGGTCGGCCCGGATCGTCGAATGGCTGTCGGGCCGCCTCGGGCCGGTCGGGCGGCGGGACGTCCTCCTCGGCACCGCGGTCGCCGGCTCGGCCCTCGTGACGGACGGCAAGGCCTACGCCCTCAAGCGGCAGAGCGCCTACGCGACGATCTGCGGGCCGGGCAACACGGCCGCGAGCGGCTGGTCGGTGTTCTGCGCGACGGTCAACGGCGGTCTGAACACCTGCCCACCGGGGACCTTCGCCGCCGGCTGGTGGCGGGCCGCGGGATCCTCCTGGTGCGGCGGCCAGAACCGCTACATCGTCGACTGCAACGCCTCCTGCTCGCGGTGCACGAGCGGCTGCTCGGACAACATCTGCGACAAGGGCTGCTGGTCCTGCGGGTGCACGACGGGGTCGACGGCGACGTGCGACCAGCGGCGCAACTGCTGCAACGCATTCCGCTACGGACAGTGCAACACCCAGGTGCGCTGCTCGGGCGGCGTCAAGTGCCGCGTCGTCTCGTGCACCCCGCCGTACGAGTGGGAGAACTGCAACCGCACCGAGCTCGTCCTCAACCAGACGGCCGAGCACTCCACGCCGCTGCTGCCGCAGTGGGGCCCGATCGCGTGGCGCTACCACCAGCTCGGCGACCAGAAGTCGTGGCTCAGGTCGAGCACCGGGCCCGTCCGCGGCGTCGGCGACGGTCGCGGGACCTACGTGAAGTTCACCGGTGGCTACATCTACGACACCCCGCAGACCAACGTGAGCACGGTGACCCCGTCGGTCTACGCCGCCTGGGCCACCGGCGGGGGGACCCGCGGACCGCTGCGCTACCCGACGAACGACCAGCGGCTCAGCGTGCGGGGCGGCACCGTCCAGACCTTCGAGGGCGGCGTCGTCGCGTGGGCGACGGGCCGGACCCCGACGTCCGTGTTCGGCCCCGCGCTCGCCGCGTGGCGCTCCCGCGGCTCCGAGAGCGGCGTGCTCGGCTACCCGGTCGCACCGGTCGCCGCGGTCCCGGGTGGCACCCTCCAGTCCTTCGAGACCGGCGGCGCCATGTGGGCGACGCCGACGTCCGCGACCTTCGTCATCGAGGGCGAGGCCTGGACGTACTGGAAGGGCATCGGCGGCGCCAACGGACCGCTCGGCCTCGCCCGCAGCGCGCGCGCCGCCCGCAACGGCGGATGGCTCCAGAACTGCGTCAACGGATGGCTGGCGCAGGCCCCCGGGCAGCGGGTCGTCGGCGTCTGGGGCGCCTTCGGTCAGGCCTGGGTCCGCAACGGCGGGGTGAGCGGGCCGCTCGGCCTCGCGACGAGCCCGGCCCTCCCGACGACCCGGGGGGCGCGACAGCTCATGGTCGGCGGGCAGCTCTGGCAGCTCGGCGACGGGCCCGCCTATGCCGTCACCGGCCTCATGGGCGACAGGTGGAACGCGGAGGGCGGCTCTGGCGGGCCCTACGGCTACCCCGTCGGGGACACCGTGATCGACGGCGACCGGTACACGTGCGAGTTCGAGGGTGGTCGGCTCACGACGCGCCCCTGACGGGTCGGGCGTCGGCGGCGGGCGTCGGCGGAAGGCGTCCGGCGGAGGGCGTCAACGGAAGGCGTCGGCGCCGGCCGAGTGGTCGGTCAGCGCGTCGACGGCGAGGATGACCGCGGCGGCCGTCCAGGTCGACTGCTCGACCGGCCACCGCTTGCCGTCGGCGAACACGAGTCCGGTGTGGTACGAACCCGACTCGTCGCGAAGGTGCTGCATGTCGGCGACGAGGGTCGCGGCCCGGTCGTGGTCCCCGAGCGCCTCGAGCGCGAGCGCGAGCTCACACGTCTCCGCCCCCGTCACCCAGGGCTGGTCCTCGACGCAGCGAATGCCGAGCCCCGGCACGACGAACTCGTCCCACCGGTCCGCGAGCCGGCTCCGGGCCTCGACGCCGCGCAGGGTGCCGCCGAGGACCGGGTAGTACCAGTCCATCGCGAAGCGCCGCTTGTCCTCGAAGATCGCCTCGTCCTCGCGGATCGCGGCGTCGATCCGGTCGCGGGCGAGCGCCCAGGCGTCGGCCCGGTCGGCGTCGGCGTCGGCGCCGACGAGCTTGGCGAGCTGGACGCCGCAGTGGAGCGAGTGCCGGATGCTGGAGGACCCGGTGAGCAGCGCCGTGCCGGTCCGCCCGCCGGCACCGACCGCCCACGCGACACCGCCGAACGAGAGCTGTTGTGCGACAGCGAAGTCCAACCCGGCCCGGACCGTGGGCCAGAGCCGGACGACGTGGTCGAAGTCCTCCCGGACGAGCCAGTGGTGCCACAGGCCGACGGCCGGGTAGGCGGCGTGGTTGGTGTCCGCGTCGGAGTCGCCCGGGGTGGGGTGCGCTGCGACCGGGTGCCAGCTGCGCGACGCCCACGAGCCGTCGGCCCGTTGCGACCGCTCGAGCCAGGCCCAGGCGGCGTCCGCCTCCTCGGTGCGCCCGGCGACGGCGAGCGCCATGGTGCATTCGACGTGGTCCCACGGGTCGACGTGCCGACCGGGCTCCCACGGGATCGACCCGTCGGGCCGTTGGGCGTGGGCGATCGTGTCGGCCGTGCGCGCCAGGTCGGTCCAGGTCGGGAGTGCGCGAGTCACGCGGGCTTCCGGAAGTAGAGGACGACGCTCTTGCCGATGACCGGGTTGAGGAGCCGGTCGGCGAGGCGGGTCGCGGCGGGCGCCTTCATGATGTCCCAGACGAGGAGCCGGTGGTAGGCGCGGACGAGCGGATGGTCGCCGTCGTCGACGCCGACCGCGCACTTGAGCCACCAGTAGGGCGCGTGGAGGCCGTGGGCGAATGCATGACCCTCCGGCACGAGACCGGCGGCGGCCAGCCGGTCGGCGAGCTCGGACGCCTTGTAGATCCGGACGTGCCCGCCCTCGACCTCGTGGTAGGCGTCGGAGAGGGCCCAGCAGACCCGCTCGGGCAGCCAGCGCGGGACGGTGACGGCGATCGTGCCGCCGGGACGCAGGACGCGGGCGAGCTCGGCGATCGCGCGGCCGTCGGCGGGGATGTGCTCGAGGATCTCGGCGGCGACGACCCGGTCGAACTCGCCGTCCCCGAAGGGCAGCTCGAGCGCGTCGCCCTCGACGGTCGTGGCGCGGGCACCGGACGGCGCCTCCCCCTCGAGCTCCATGGCGCCGAACATCGCGCCGACCTCGGCGAGCTCGGTCGCGTCCTGGTCGAAGGCGACGACGTCGGCACCCCGCCGGTAGAGCTCGAAGGCGTGCCGGCCCGCGCCGCAGCCCAGGTCCAGGACGCGGTCGGCGGGGGCGACCCCGAGCCGGTCGAAGTCGACGGTCAGCACGTGCGGCTCTCCTTGACGGCGCGCTCGTAGACGGCGACGGTGCCGCGTGCGACGGCCTCCCAGCTGAAGCCGGTCGAGGCGCGTTCGCGGCCTGCCGCGCCCATGCGTTCGCGGCGCTCGGGGTCGTCGAGGAGGCCGCGGAGGGCGGCCGCGAGCGCCTCGGCGTCCCCCGCCGGGACGACGTCGGCGCAGAGCCCTGCCTCGCCGACGACCTCGGGGATCGCCCCGGCGTCGGAGACGACGAGCGGGGTGCCGCAGGACATCGCCTCGAGCGTCGGCAGCGAGAAGCCCTCGTGGAGCGACGGGACGCAGGCGACCTCCGCGGACGCCATGAGCTCGGCGAGGTCGCGCGTCGACAACCCGTGGACGAAGCGGACGACGTCGGCGAGGCCGAGGTCGGCGACGAGCCGCTCGGTCGGGCCGCCCGGCGTCGGCCGGGCGACGACGACGAGCTCGACGTCGCGCTCGGTCCGGAGCTTGGCGAGGGCCTCGAGGAGGGTGCCGGTGCCCTTGAGCGGGGTGTCCGCGCTCGCCATCGCGACGAGCCGGCCGGGGACGCGAGCGGTGTCGGTCGGCGCGAAGACGTCGGGCTGGACGCCGAGCGGGACGACGTCGATGCGCGCCGGATGGACCCCGAACTCGGCGACGATGTCCTCCGCCGACGCCCGGGAGACGGTGAGGACGTGGGCGAGGCGGGAGGCGACGGCGCGCTGCATTCGCAGGAAGCCGTACCAGCGGCGCAGTCCGAGCCGCCGCTGCCACGTCCGCGCGCCGGCGAGGTCGAGCCGCCGGTCGAGGGTGATCGGGTGGTGGATCGTCGTGACGAGCGGGATGCCGCGGCGCTGGAGGAGCAGGCTCCCCCAGCCGAGCGTCTGGTTGTCGTGGACGACGTCGAATGCGCTGAGCTCGTCCGCGAGCCGGGTCGCGACCCGGAGCGAGAAGGTCGTCGGCTCGGGGAAGCCGGCCGTCCACATCGTCGCGACCTCGAGGACGTCGATCGCGTCGCGGAGCTCGCCCGGACGTGGGGTCCGGAAGGGGTCCGGCTCGCGGTAGAGGTCCAGGCTCGGGACCTCGCGGAGGGTGACGCCCTCATCGAGCTCGGGGTAGGGCTGGCCGGAGTAGACGGTGACCTCGTGACCGAGGTCGGTCAGGGCCCGGGAGAGGTGCCGGACGTAGATCCCCTGCCCGCCGCTGTGCGGCTTGGAGCGGTAGGAGAGCAGGGCGACACGCACACAGGCAGGGTACGCAACCGGTGGGTAACCTCCACATCCGCGCCCCGGGATCTAAGGGGGTGGGCGCTCGATCTGAGGGGGGGTGCCCGATGCGGCAGGGCGGGCGTGGACCGGACCGTGGAGGGACGGCGACCGGCATTCCCGCGGGTCGCGACCGGCAGGGGAGGCCACCATGAACGCGACGACGCACCGAGCAGTCCTGGAAAGGGTCCCGAGCGACGCCGAGCTCCTCGCCCGCGCGGCGGCCGGGGACCAGCAGTCCTGGGACGCGATCGTCGAGCGGTACCGCGGGCTCGTGTGGTCGGTCGCCCGCCGCTACCGGCTCTCGGCCGAGGACCGGGAGGACGCCGTCCAGCAGACCTGGCTGCGGCTCGTCGAGTGGATCGACGGCATTCGCAACCCCGACGCCGTCGGCGCGTGGCTCGCCTCCACCATCCGCCACGAATGCCTGCACGCCGTCCGTCGAGGCTCTCGCGGCGGCATCGCGGTCGACCTCGACGACCGCAACTGCCCGGCCGACCCGGCCCCCTCGCTCGACGCCGGCCTGCTCGCCGCCGAGCAGGGGGCGGCCCTCTGGGCGGCCGTCGACCGCCTCCCGGCGCGACCCGCCGGCATCCTCCGCGGGCTGCACGACGGCACCACGTCCTACGCGCAGCTCGCCGCGGACCTCGAGATGCCGATCGGGAGCATCGGACCGACCCGGCAGCGCGCCCTCGACCGACTCCGGGCGCAGTTCTCCGACGACGCCCTGTTCGACCCTGCGGTCGCGTGAGCCGTCGGCCGCGGCGAGCGCCGGACGAGCCGTCCGCGCGGCGACCGAAGGTGCAGTTCAATGGATCCGTGACGGCCATCCGGACGGTGGGCCGGGCGACCGAGCAGGCGCTGCTCGCCGCCGCGGTCCGCGACGCCGGAGCGGGCGAGCCGGGGTGCGTGATCCTGCACGGGGAGCCCGGGGTCGGCAAGACCCGGCTCGTCGCGGATGCGACGGAGCACTGCTCCTCGACGCACACGGTCCTCTGGGTGCGGTTCCCCCGTTTCAGCTCGGACACGACGGCCCTGCTTCCGGTCGCGCAGGCGCTGTCCCGCTGGGCACGTTCTGCCCCGGACGACGTTCGCGCCGCCGCCTTCGACGGGCTCGGTGACCTGTCCGCGGTCCTTCCCGAGCTCGGGCCGTCCGTCCCCGTCGACGGTGGCCGGCTCACGGCCCTGATCACGACATTCGTCCACCGGCTCGGGGAGGACCGCCCGGTCGTCCTCGTCGCCGACGACCTCCAGTGGGCCGACACGAGCTCGCTGGACCTGCTCGCGTACCTCATCGCCGGCTTCGGTCCCGCGCAGCCGCTCGCCGTCCTCGGCACCTACCGCGACACCGAGCCGGTCCCGGGACACCGCTTCCCCGAGTGGGTGGCGGACATGCGCCGAATGCCGCGCGTCCGCATCCACGCCCTCGGTCGCCTCGACCGCGCGGGGACGACCGACCTCGTCCGCAACCTCCGGGGCGAGTCGACCCGGGCGACCGGGGCCGACCCCGACGCGATCTACGACCGGTCGCTCGGCAACCCCTACCTGACCCAGCTGCTCCTCCAGGACCCGGGCTCGGAGGCCGGCTCGATCGAGGAGGTGCTCCTCGCGACCTGGCTCCGGCTCGACGCTGCGGCCCGCACCGTGACCCAGATCCTCGCCATCGGCGGCCGACCCGTCCCTCTCGACCTGGTCCTCTCGCTCGCCCGGGGCGCCGGGGTGCGCCGGACCGCCACGGGCGCCGCGGTCGAGTCGGCGGCCGCCGCAGGGCTCGTCGAGGTCCGCTCCGGCAACGCGTGGTTCCGTCACCCCCTCGTCGCCGAGGTCGTCGCCCGCACTGTGACGCCGCCGAATGCCGTCGCCTGGCACGAGGCGTTCATCCGTCTGCTCGCCGACGCGCAGCTGCCGGACCATGCGCGCGCCGCCCTGCTCGCCCTCCACCACGAGGCGGCCGGCCAGGTCGACGACGCCTTCACCTGGTCGATCCGGGCGGCCGACGCCGCCGCTGCCGTTCGCGCGACGGCGGAGGAGAGCGAGCACCTCCAGCGGGCGGTTCGGCTCTGGGACGGGGCCGGCGAGGCGGCCCGTGCGGCGGTCGGCGACCGGGTCGAGCTCCTCGAGCGCGCCAGCCTCACGGCCGACCGGGGCGGACACCTGGACGTGGCGCTCGCGCTCGCGACCCAGGCGGCCGAGGCCGTCGACCGGGTCGCCGAGCCGCTCCGCTCGGTCCGTCTGCTGACGACTCTCTCGCTGACGAGCCGCACCAAGCTCTCCTACGGCCGGATCGCAGAGCTCGGGCGAGAGCCGGTCGCGCTCGCCGAACCCTTCGGGCCCTCACCGGAGCTGGCACTCGCCCTCGCGCAGCTCGGGCTCCGCGAGATGTGGGCCGGGATGGAGGGCGGAGAGTCCCGGGTGCTGGCGGCCATCGACATGGCCGACTCCCTCGGAGCGACGGTTGTGCTCGCGCAGACCCGGGTCATCCTCACGCAGTTCCACTGGTCCGAGCCCGACTCGGCCGACTCCGCGCTGGACGCCTTCGAGGTGCTGCGCCGCGAAGGCTCCCTCCATGACTGGTGGGTGGCGTGCATGCCCGTCCTCAACTGCCTCGAGGGCCTGGGCCGCTACGAGGCGATGATCTCCTTCTCGGAGCGGGCGGTGCAGGACCTGCAGGCTGCCGGAGCGCCCTCGCTCGGCGGTTCGCTCGGTGCCGTCGCGGCACACTTCCTGACCCGTCTGGGTCGGTGGGAGGAGGCTCGGGACCTCCTCCGCTTCGTCATGGCCCACCGCCAGCCGGGCAAGTGGGCGGCCGAGTCACGGGGCATCGCGTGCCGACTCGCCTGCCACTCGGGCGACCTCGACGCGGCCGACGAGCACTTCGCCCGAGCCGTCGAGCTCTACCCCGACCTGCACCCGCTCGGCTCACACCTGGGGACCGCGCGCCTGGAGTTCCTCTGGGCCACCGGCCGCCTCGACCGCGCCGTGGAGCACGCGATCGACGACATCGCCCGGGTGGCGGCGGTCGACGAGGACGAGGCCGACGAGCTGCTCCTCTGGGGGCTGCGCTGCACGGCGGACCTCGCCGACACCCGGCCCGTCGGACGCGAGGCCGCGGCGGCCGGCGTCTCCCGCCTCGACGCGGCCCGAGCCCTCGGTCCCCCGAGCCCGGGCCGCCGGGAGCCGGACGACGACGTCTACCCGGCCCTGGCCGCTCTCCTGGCGGCCGAGCGGGCGCGGTGCCTGCGGGCCGGCGACACGGTCGAGGAGTGGCGTGCCGCCCGCGACGCCGCGGACCGGGCGCATTTCGTGTGGGAGGCGGCCTGGTCCGGCTATCAGCTCGGGCGTGCGCTCCTGACCGGGCGCGGCGGTCGGCCCGAGGCCACGGCCGCGCTGCGACGGGCATTCGACGCAGCGACGTCCCTCGGCGCCCGACCGCTCGCGGACCGGATCCGGCTCGTCGCCGACCAGGCCCACGTCGACCTCACCGTCCCCGTCGAGCTGCCGCCCTCGGCGGCCGGGGACCTCGACGGGCTGACCACCAGGGAGCGGGAGGTGCTCGCCCTCGTCGTCGCCGGACGCACCTACGCGGAGATGGCGAAAGCCCTCTACATCAGCGAGAAGACGGTCAGCGTCCACGTGTCCAACCTGCTCCGCAAGACGGGTGCGGCCAACCGGATCGAGCTGGCCGAGCGCGCTCGCAGTAACGTGACCGCGACGTGATCGCGCGCGACATCCGGAGGGGACATGAGCGAGCAGGCCGCACCGGGGTGGTACCCCGTCGACGAGCGGACCGAGCGGTGGTGGGACGGGCAGCAGTGGTCCGAGCACCAGCGCGCCCAGGAGCAGGCCCCGCCGCCGACCGGCGTTCCCGCGGCTCCCTATCCCTACGGCGGCGACGCGATCCAGCGGCCGCAGGCGCCGATGCAGTCGCAGGGCTACGACCCGACCCCGACCTACAGCCAGCCCGACGGCCAGGGCCCGCCCGACCCGTTCGGGCGGCAGCCGCAGTACTTCGGCCAGCAGCCGCCATACGGCCGAGCCCCCGGCTACGCCGAGCCCGCGCCGACGCGAAGCGCCGGTCGGACCATCGCGGCGGTCCTCGTCGCCCTCCTCGGCGTGCTCTTCACCCTATGCCGGCCTGAGCAACATTGCATCCAACTCCGACGACGGGGCGCGCGGGATCGGCTATGTCATCGGCAGCCTGCTCATCCCGGGGGCGCTGTGGACGGGCTTCTACTTCCTCGTCCGGCGCCCCAGGGCGTGACCGCTCAGCCGCGCGGCGCTGCGGCCTCGGCCATCGGGTAGGGCTCGTCGGCCGCGACGAACTCGGCCCACGACTCCTCGGTGACCCCGTGGTCGGCGACGATGCGGGCGAGGAAGCGACCGCTCGGCTTGACCGTGCGGGCCTGCGTCTCGTGGTCGAGCGCCACGACCCCGAAGCGCGGCACCTCGCCCTCCGACCACTCCCAGTTGTCGACGAAGCACCAGTGGTAGTAGCGCTCGACGGGCAGGCCGCTCGCCGCGATCGCACCGAGGTGGTCGTGGAGGTAGCGGCTGCGGAACCGCTCGACCCGGTCCGCGGTGCCGTTGTCGCACGTACCGTTCTCGGTGACCCAGATCGGTCCGGGGTACTTCGCATTCAGCTCGCGGGCGACGGTGACGATGCCCTCGGGGTGGATCTCCCAGCCGAGGTCGTTGACCGGCGCCCCGGGGAAGGTCCCGTCCTCGAGCCCGCGCACGGCGGTCCGCGAGTAGTAGTTGAGCCCGACGTAGTCGTAGTGCCGCCCCGGGTGGATGTCTTCCGGCGCGCGGCCGAGGAGCCGGGCGAAGCGGCCGGCGAGCATCGCCTCGGCGATCGCGTCCTGGAAGAGGAATGCGGACAGCCGGGTCAGTGCGCGATGGCGCCGGCTCGACGGGTCGAGCGGGGCGAAGACGCGCGCGTGGTGGGCGAAGCCGACCATGGCGTGCGGCTGGACGCGATGGATCTCGCGGTAGGCGCGGCAGTGCCCGATCGCCATGTGCCGCAACACCTTGCGGACGTTGCGGTAGGACGACGTGCCCGGCGGGCCGTCGCCGAAGAGGTGACAGAGGGTCGCGTAGACATTCGGCTCGTTGATCGTCACCCAGTCGGTCACGAGGTCGCCGAGCTGCTCGACGACGTAGCGGACGAACCGCAGCCAGATGTCGGGCGCGTGCGGGTTGGTCCACTCCCCGAGCTCCTGGAACCACAGCGGGTTGGTGAAGTGGTGGAGGGTGACGAGGGGGCGAATGCCGAGGGCCCGGACCGCCTCGAGCTCCTCGCGGTAGCGGGCCACGACAGCCGTGTCGAACTCCCCGATGCGCGGCTCGATCCGCGACCACTCGACGCCGAGGCGGTAGGTGCGCAGCCCGAGCTCGCCGAGGAGCGCGGTGTCCTCGCGCCAGCGCTCCCAGTGGTCCGTCGCGCGCTCCGGCGTCGAGCCGTCGGCGATCCGTCCGGGCTGCCGGGCCCAGGCCCACCAGTTGTTGTTGCGGTCACCGCCCTCGATCTGGACGGCCGCGGTCGCGACCCCGATGAGGAGGTCGCCGAGGTCGAAGGCGTGGGCCGCGGGCGGCTGGGGGTCGACCGACATCCCTCGACGCTAGCGTCATCGCATGGAACTCAGGGCCCTCCAGGACGTCATCGACCGCACGTACGGCGTGCGCGACCGGGACCGCGGGATCCCCTCGACCGTCGCGTGGCTCGCCGAGGAGCTCGGCGAGCTCGCCCAGGCAGTGCGCAAGGGGACGCGCGAGCAGCAGGAGCACGAGTTCGCGGACGTCCTCGCGTGGACGGCGAGCCTGGCCAACCAGATGGGCATCGACCTCTCCGCCGCCATCCAGCGCTACGCGGACGGCTGCCCCAAGTGCCACGCCATCCCGTGCGCCTGCGGGTGAGGTGACGGCCGCGATGACGACGTGGACGTGGGAGGAGCTCGCGGGTCGGACGCTGGCGCGGCAGTTCCCCGACGAGCCGGCGCCCGCCGGACGCGGCGCCATCGAGACCACCCCGGCGGACGTCGCGGGCTGGCTGGAGCGCACCGGTCCGATCCAGAGCCAGACGGCGCGGTCGACCTTCCTCGGGCTCGCCGCCCGCTTCCCGGGCATCACCCACGCCGTGCTGACCGAGGCGTTCGAGGCGTTCGCGATCGTCCGCGGCAGCGTCGTCCGGGGCACGGTCCACACGGCGACGCCGACGGCGCATGCCGCCCTCGACGCGGTGACCCGGATCGGGCAGCGCAACCTCTGGCAGCGGACGCTCAAGCCCGAGCGGGTCTCCCTCGAGGAGCTGTGGGCGGGGCTCGAGGAGTTCGCGGCCGACGAATGGCGGACCCCGGACGAGCTCTCCACGCACCTGCACGCGATGCTCCGCGACCTCGAGCCGCCGGCGGCCGCGGCCCGGCTCGACAACCAGGCCGGACGCTACTTCGCGTTCGGCCACGGCGGCCTCGTCCGGCGCCCGCTCAAGGGCGGGTGGGACGGGCAGGGAGCGGCCGGGTACCGCTCCGCCGCAACGCTTCTCGGCCCGGCCCGGCCCCCGCTGACGACGCCGGATGCCGCCGTCGACGCGGCCGTCCGGATCCACCTGCGCGCCCACGGACCTGCCAGCCGGCAGGACCTCGCGTGGTGGTCCGGCCTCGGGCTGCGCCTCGTCGACGCCGCCCTCCTCCGGCTCGACACCGACCTGACCTCCGCGACCGGGCCCGACGGGCGGACCTACGTCGACCTCGCCGAGGGAGTGCCGGACCCGGTCGACCCAGCGGGTGTCGGCATTCGCCTCCTGCCCGAGTTCGACGCCCTGCTCTGCGGCTACGACCCCGGCGCCCGCGACCGCTTCGCGACCCCCGAGCACCACCGCGCCCTGTGGAACCAGTCCAACGGCTTCATGGCCGCACCGCTCCTGCGGGCCGGACGCCTCGCCGGACAGTGGCGGCTCGAGGGGTCGGGCGCGACCCGGGCGCTGTCGGTCACGACCTTCCGCGGGACCGGCCGGATCGCCCGCCGCGCCCTCGACGACGGCGTCGACGCGGTCGAGCGGGCGCTCGGCATTCGCATCGGCACCGTGCGGACCGGCGCCGCGCGGTAGCGTCCGGCCATGCGTCGTCGCCGCTGGCCCAAGCTCCTCGTCGGGCTCGTCGTCGTCCTCCTCGCCGCCGTCGTCGGGGGGTACTGGTACGAGCGGCCGCTCCTGCGGACCGGCACTGGCTACGCGGCGCACAACGCGTGCGCGCTGACGTTCATCGCGAACCGGACCAACCCCGAGTCCGACCTGCCGCCCAACCCGCTCGTGCCCTACCTCTCGACGACCATCGACCGGGCCGAGGGCCGGCGGTCGGCAACGACGACGATCAAGGGGCTGCTCGCCGGGCAGGTGGCGAGCTACTCGCCGGAGACGGGGTGCGCGATCGGCGGGGGACCGCAGGTCCTCGTCCCCGGACCGGAGCCTGCGGCCCACGGGTCGAACCCCATGACGAATGCCGCCGCCGGCACCGACGCGGACGTGCAGGCACTCATGACGAAGGCATTCGGCGACGAGCTCTCCCCCGCCGAGCGGACCCGCCTCGGGACCCGGGCCGTCGTCGTCGTCCGCGACGGGAAGGTCGTCGGGGAGCGCTACGCCGACGGGTTCACCAAGGACACCCCGCAGCTCGGCTGGTCGATGAGCAAGTCCGTGACCAGCCTGCTCACCGGTCGGCTCGTCCAGTCCGGTGTGGTCAAGCTGACCGACGACCACCTGCGTCCGGAGTGGACCGACGACCGGGCGAAGATCACGGTCGAGGAGCTGCTCCGGATGACCGGCGGGCTCGCGTGGGACGAGACCTACGACCTCGGGACCCCGATCACCCAGATGCTCTACGGCGAGCGCGACATGGCGAGCTATGTCGCGTCGCAGAAGTCCGCGCACGCGCCCGGGACCTACCAGCAGTACAGCAGCGGGAGCACGACGCTCCTCTGCTCGATCCTGGGCTCACGGGCCAAGGCCTCGTCCAGGCTCGTGCCGGCGCAGGTCTTCGCGCCCCTCGGCCTCACGTCCGCCGTCATGGAGACCGACGACGTCGGCAACCCCGTCTGCAGCTCCTACCTGTGGGCGACGCCGCGGGACTGGGCGGCGCTCGGGCAGTTCGCCCTCCAGGACGGCGTGTGGGAGGGGCAGCGGCTGATCCCCGAGGGCTGGATGGCCGCCACGACGAAGGTCACGCCCGTCGCGATGACCGAGGAGAAGGGCTACGCCGCCGGCTGGTGGGTCAACGTCGACGGCGACGGCAGCCTCGTCGACCCGAGCCTGACCGCCGACACCTACTGGATGTCGGGGCACGACGGGCAGCGTGTCTTCGTCGTCCCGAGCAAGAAGCTCGTCGTCGTCCGGCTCGGCTTCAGTCCCGACCTGTCCGGCGAGGACCCCGCGATCGTCCCGCTCGTGGCAGCCCTGTCCAAGTGACCCGGGCTCAGCCGACCGCCTTCTCGATGTGCGCGGTCAGTCGCTCGGCCACGCCCGGCGTCATCTCCGTCACCGCGAACACCGTCGGCCACATCTCCCCGTCATCGAGCCTGGCCCCCTCGAGGAAGCCCACCTCGCAGTAGCGCATCGAGAACTTCGAGGCGTGCTTGAGGAACACGACGACCTTGCCGTCGTGGGCCCAGGCGGGCATGCCGTACCAGGTCTTGGCCGCGAGGTCCGGTGCGACCTGGTCGACGATCTCCTGCAGCCGCTCGCCGATCGCCCGCTCGACCGGGGGCATCCCGGCGATCGTGTCGCGGCACGCCTGCGCCTCGACCTCGGCCTTGCTCCCACCGGCCTTCGTCGCGATCCGCAGCTCGGCGGCGCGGGACTTCATGGCGCTGCGCTCCTCGGCGCTGAACCGACCCTTGGTCTCCGTCATGACGGTCTCCTCTCGATGTCGCCGGCACCTCCTGCCGGTCGTGGGGCCTCCGCGGCCCTCGTCCTCTTGACGTGGGCGATGATGGGTTCGTGACCGACACGAGCCCCGGGGTCGAGGTCCTCTCCCCGCGCGAGGTGCCGCTGGGTGGCCTGCGGGCGATCACCGTCCGGCGGACCCTCCCGCACCGCACCCGGTCCTTCGTCGGCGCGTGGTGCTTCGTCGACCACTACGGGCCGCAAGAGATCGGCGCCGACGGCAGTGGTGGAATGCTCGTCCCGCCGCACCCGCACACCGGTCTCCAGACCGTCTCCTGGCTCTTCGAGGGTGCGATCGAGCACCGCGACTCGGGAGGGGTCACCGGGCTCGTCCGGCCCGGTGAGGTCAACCTCATGACGGCCGGCGAGGGCATCACCCACTCCGAGGTCTCGACGCCGGAGACCCGCGTCCTCCACGGCGTCCAGCTGTGGGTCGCGCTCCCGGAGTCGGACCGGCGGGCGGCGCGGGCCTTCGACCACTTCGTCCCAGAGGTCGTCCACCTCCCGGCGAATGCGGGTGAGCTGCGCGTCTTCCTCGGCACCCTCGCGTGCGTCGGGTCCGACGTCACGGCGACATCGCCCGTGACGACCTACACCCCTCTGCTCGGGGCGCAGCTCGACCTGGGTCCCGGCGCGTCGGTGCGGCTGGCCCTCGATGCGGCATTCGAGCACGGGGTGCTCCTGGACACGGGGAGCGTTGCGGTGCAAGGGAGCTCGCTGGCGTCGGGCGACCTCGCCTGCCTCGACCCCGGCCCGACCGAGCTGCTGCTCGAGGCCGGCGCGGGCGGCGCCCGGGTCATCGTCCTCGGCGGCACCCCGTTCGAGGAGGAGATCCTCATGTGGTGGAACTTCGTCGGCCGCAGCCACGACGAGATCGTCGCCTTCCGCGAGGCGTACGAGTCGCGGTCCGAGCAGTTCGGCGAGGTCCCGGGCTGGGCCGACGCGGACCGCATCCCCGCCCCGCCGCTCCCCGGAGTCCGGCTGCGACCGCGCAGCCGCCGTGGCCGCGTCGGCGGCTGACCACCCGACCACCGCCCGCCCGTCCCCGACCCACTCCGACCCGACAGGAGCCGACGTGTCCGACGTCGTCGTGAGCAACCACCCCGAGGAGCAGCGCTACGAGGCGCATCTCGACGGCGAGCTTGCCGGGTTCGCCGCCTATCGGCTGACGGACGAGCTCATCGTCTTCACCCACACCGAGGTGTTCGACCGGTTCGAGGGCCAGGGCGTCGCCGGCGCCCTCGCGCGGTGGGCCCTCGACGACGTGCGCGCCCAGGGCGGCCGCAAGGTCATGCCACTCTGCCCCTTCATCAAGGCATGGATCGCGCGGCACCCGGACTACGTGGACCTCGTCCACGGGGCGTGACGCACGGGTCGGGGGTCGACCTCCCCTGAGTCGCCCGTCGTCCGCGAGACGCGCCGACGTCAACGGTGAATGCGGTCCATCCAGTCGGCGGGGACCCGTCCGGCCGGACCGGGTGCCGGTTGGTCCGCCGGATGCGACTGCGGCTCGGGGAGCGCCGGCCCGGCGAACGGCTCACCCTCCGCGTAGTCCCAGAACCAGTCCTCGCCCGGCTCGTAGCTCGTGACGACCGGGTGGCCACTGGCCCGGTAGTGCGCCGTCGCGTGCTGCCCCGGGCTGCTGTCGCAGCAGCCGATGTGTCCGCATTCGGCGCAGCGGCGCAGGTGGACCCACCAGCCGCCGACGTCGTCGCACTCGACGCATCCCGTGCCGGACGGGACGCTGCTCTCGTCGACTCCCACGCGCATGCCCCCACCCAACCACGCGATCAGAGCAGGAGGGCCCGGAGCGCCTCGATCTCCGCCCGGACCACGGCGGCGCGGTCGGGAGCCGGGCCTCAAGGACGTCGACCGCACCGAGGCGCTCGTCGATCTCGGCCTCGACGATCCGGCGGGTCTCGGCCTCGCTCAGCTCCCGGCGTGCCGTGTCGGTGACCCCGACGGCGGCGGCGCGGACGACGCCGCCCCCGAGGTCTCGGGCCGTCGCGGTGTCGGTGCTCGCTGCGGTCGCTTCCCGGCCCGTCCCCGTCAGAACGGTGGTCATGAGCGCCTCGTCGGAGGTGCGGACCAGCCACCCGTCCGGCGGTCGGGTCATGGTCTCCTCGCCGACGACCGTCAGCCAGTGGCGCGGCCGCGTCCCCCACTGCGCAGCCACCTCCTCGATGCGTCCCGGGGCCACCGGCCAGAGGAGCAGCTCGACCTCGCGATGCGCGTCCGCGACGTCGACGCGGGTCAGGTCGTCGTCGAGCCGGTCATCGGCTCGACCCCGTCGGCTGGGCGAGCGGCAGCCGCGCGACCGTCTCGTGTCGCGGCCTGCGGTGTGCGCCTTCGCCGAGGTGGGACTCGACGAGGTGGACCTCGTCGACGGTCCAGGCCGAGGAGACGAAGGCATCGAGCACGCGCAGCCACTTCGTCGCCTCGACGGGGCGGCGGAGCCGGGCGAGGGTCAGGTGCGGGACGAAGGCCCGGCCGTCCGGTGTCGCGCCGACCGAGTTGGCGACGTGGCGGGCATTCGTCGAGAGGCTGGTGAGCCGCTCGCCGGCCGGCTCGTCGACGCCGAGCCAGAGGACGCTCGCGCGCTCGGGTGCCGGGAAGCAGCCCGCTCCCCAGAGCCGGACGTCGAATGCCGCGTGCCGACCGAGGCGGTCGGCGAGCCCGTCCGCGAGGTCATCGACGCGGTGGTCGGGGACCGACTCCATGAAGGCCAGCGTGAGATGCCACTGCTCGGCCGCGATCCACGGCATTCCCTCGCGTGGCTCGAGGAAGTCGGCGAGCTCCTCGACGACGTCGTCGGGCGGCACGACCGCGACGAACATCCGCTGGGTGCCGCCCCGGACGCGGCTCGTCATGCGCGCGGCGCGCTCGGACCCGGCCAGGCGGGGAGGCCGTCGAGGGACTCGAGGTTCGTGCGGGTCTTGTAGTCCTCGAGCCGGTCGTCGCCCTGGGCGACCAGTCCGCGCGCCCAGCGCTCGGCGTTGTCGCGCTCGCGTACGTGCTCCATGACCGGGACGCCGAAGCCGCACGAGTCGGAGATCCGGTCGGCGTCGATGACGACGATCGACCGCTGGAGGTCCTCGACCTCGGGTGGCCGCAGACCGAAGTCCCTGACGAGAGAGGCGAACTCGGCATCCTCCGACCAGACGACCCGCCCGGTGCCGTGGAAGCGGACGATCCGCGGCCGCTTGCCGAACGAGCAGAGCATGACGACGATCCGGCCGTTCTCGCGCAGGTGCGCCGCGGTCTCGGCCCCGCTGCCGACGATGTCGAGGTAGGCGACCTGACGAGGGCCGGTGACGGCGAGGCTGCCGATCGGGCCCTTGGGCGAGAGGTTGACGTGCCCGTCCGCGGCGAGCGGGGCGGTCCCGACGAAGTAGAGAGCCTGCTCGCCGATCCAGCGCCGCAGGTCCTCGTCGATCGCCTCGAAGACAGCTCCCATGCTCCGAGGATAGGAATGCCGTGGGGCCGACTCGACCGGTTTCCCACCCCGTGG
This sequence comes from uncultured Actinomycetota bacterium, assembly GCA_963752365.1. GTDB lineage: Bacteria > Actinomycetota > Actinomycetes > Actinomycetales > Dermatophilaceae > CAVVXY01. The sequence goes on along the minus strand of CAVVXY010000005.1, from coordinate 135,809 downwards.
ACTTCGGCCCTCGTGCGACGATCGGCGGATGGACGACGTCGACGTCAGCGCGGCCGCGATCAACGTGACGATCCCCGAGGGACTGCGCTGGACGGCCGAGCGGCGCGGCGAGGCGTTCGAGCTCCAGACCCTCAACGTCCGGCTGCTGCCGTCCGGCCGGCTCGCGGCCAAGGCGTACGGCCGCCCGGTCGGCGGCGGACGCGCGGGCTACGTGTCCTTCCCCGTCCCGGACGGACCGGAGTTCGCCGCGCTCATCGAGGCGGCGGCGACCAGAGCCGGAGCACTCTGGGCCGGGCACGACGGGATGGACCGCTAGACCCACCGACGTTGGGCCGGAAGCCTCCGGTTGGTCGGGAACGGTTCGCGACCGGGGCGAGGATTCCCGCTACGGGCGGGAATCCTCGGCGGCGTCGACCCGGAGCGCTCCGCGGGCGTCGAGGTCGGCGACGATCCGGGAGTGCGTGGCCTCGTCGAGGACGTACTTCCGGCGCCACACCAGATAGGCGAGGGCGACGAGGACCGCGGGGACGAGCAGCATCGTCACGCGGACGAGGAGCCGTCCCCCGTCGCTCACGTCGGCCGGGGTCCGCGCGTCGTTGATGCCCGAGACGATCGCGACGAGCCCGACGACGGCGGTGTTCAGCGCGCCCGACACCTTGTTGATGAACGGCTGGAGCGCGAAGGTCACCGCTCCGTTGCGCTGACCGAGCTTCCACTGGCCGTACTCGATGGTGTCCGCCTGGAAGACGAGCATGAGCAGCATGACGACGGAGGCGAGGAAGAAGAGGAAGACCGCCGCCGCCCCGAGCAGGAGGATGTCCATCGGGAGGAAGAAGAAGCCGACGAGCCCGACGACCATGAGCGTCGTGGCACATGCGTAGACCCGGGCCCGCGGCATTCGGGCCGAGATCAGGGGGAAGGCGGCGTAGCCGGCGAGCTGGCCGAGTCCGACGAAGATGACGAAGGTGTCGAAGACCTTGTCGTCGCCGTAGACGTACTTGAAGAAGTAGGGCCCGAAGGTGCCGACGAGCCCGTTGCCGAACATGAACAGCCCGTAGGCGACGGCGACCCAGACGAGCTGGTCGTTGCCGGCGAGCACCCGCCAGATCGCGCGCAGTGACACCCGCTCCCCGGACGTGTCGATGTCGCGGCGTTCGCGGACCCCGAGGACGGTCACGAGGATGCTCAGCACCATGAGCGTCGAGCACGCGACGGCGAGCCACATCCACGCGCGCGTCTCCGCGATCCCCCTGTCCTGCAACGCATTGACGAACGGCAGCGCGCCGGCCGCGACGACGAACAGCCCGACCGTCGAGAACACCTTGGCGATCGCGCCGGTCTGCTCGCGGTCGCGCCGGTCGAGTGACAGGGCAGGCAGCATCCCCCAGTAGGAGATGTCGTTGAGCGCCCAGCCGACGCCCCAGAGGAGGTTGACGAGGCAGAAGACGGTGACGAACTGCCAGCCGGTCAGGTGCGTGTCGGTGAAGAGCAGGATCGTGAAGAACGCGGCGACGAACGAGCTCGCGAGCAGCCACGGCTTGAACTGCCCCCAGCGGGACCGGGTGCCGTCGACGAGGCTCCCGGCGATCGGGTCGAGGACCGCGTCGAGGAGGCGAATGCCGAGGATGAGCGCGGTGAGGACGCCGAGGGTCGCGTTGTCGAGGGTCAGGACCTCGGTCAGGTAGTAGATGAGCCAGAACGCGATGAGCGTGTAGACCATGTCGCGACCGGTCGTCCCGATCCCGAAGAGCCACTGGTTGCGGCGGTGCGCGGGGTCGCGCCGGCCGGCCGCGGGGCGCGCGGCGCCCGCCTCGCCGTCGAGGGTCTCGGTCACGGGCGCAGCCTAGGGCCGCGCGCTCACCCGGACCTGCTGCCCGGAGAAGGCCACCACGTCGCCCGGGCGGACCTGACGACCGCGGCGGGTGTCGACCTCGCCGTTGACGGTGACCTCGCCCGCCGCGATGGACTCGCGCGCGGTCACGCCGTCGTCGACGAGGCCGGCGAGCTTGAGCAGCTGCCCGAGGCGAATGCTGTCGTCGCGGATCTCGATGTCGACCGGGCGCTCGCTCATGACGGGAAGGGTAGTCCGGTGTTCGCCCTTCCTAGGATGGCGTCATGCGAGCAGCGTGGCCGTGGGCGGACGCATTCGACGCCGAGGGGATCTACCTGGGGACCGCGACGTGCGGGCTGCCGCCGCGCCCGACCATCGCGGCGATGGCCGACGTCCACGACCGGTGGCGACGCGGCCGGATCGCCGGCCCGGACTTCGACGAGGTCGTCGCCGACGCGCGCCGGCTCTACGGCCGCCTCGTCCACGCCGACCCGGCCACGATCGCCATCGGGCACACCGTCTCGCCCCTCGTCGGGCTCGTCGCGGCATCACTGCCCGACGGCGCGGAGGTCCTCGTCGCACGAGGCGAGTTCACCAGCGTCAGCTTCCCCTTCCTCGCGCATTCGGCGCGCGGGGTCACCGTCCGTGAGGCGCCGCTCGACGAGATCGCCGACCACGTCACGGACGCAACGTCCCTCGTCGCCGTCTCCGCGGCCCAGTCGGCGGACGGCCGCCTCGCCGACCTGGACGCCGTCGAGGCCGCTGGCGCCCGGCACGGTGCGGAGGTGCTCGTCGACCTCACCCAGTCGGCGGGCTGGCTCGACGTCGACGCCCGCCGCTTCGCCTACACGGTCTGCGGCGGCTACAAGTGGCTGCTCTCCCCGCGCGGCACGGCCTTCCTGACCGTCCGGCCGGACCTGCTCGACGCCCTCGTGCCGGTCCACGCCGGGTGGTACGCCGGCGCGGCGCCGTGGGACTCGATCTACGGCCTGCCGCTCCGGCTCGCCCCGGACGCGCGGCGCTTCGACGTCTCGCCGGCGTGGTTCGCCTGGGTCGGGACGCGTGCCTCGCTCGGCTTCCTCGACGGCATCGGCATCCAGGCGCTTCACGAGCACGCCCTCGAGTGCGCGGACGCCTTCGCCGAACGCGCCGGCCTGGCTGCGGGGCCTTCGGCCATCCGCTCGATCGCCACGGACGACGAGGTCGCCGGGATCCTCGCGAATGCCGACGCCCGGGCGACCGTCCGCGCGGGGCGGCTGCGCCTCGCCTTCCACGTCAACAACACGGTCGAGGAGAGCGAGCGCCTCGGGGACCTCCTCCAGGGGCACGTCCGAGACTGAGTCCGGCCCGTCCCTCAGCCGCTCGCGGACGGCGCCAGCTCCTCGAGGACCCGCTCGGCGTACTCGATGGTGACACCCGGACCGACGTCCGGGCCGATGACGCGCGGCGAGAGGTTCAGGTCGACGAACACCTCGGTCACCCCGAGCTCACCGAGGGCGGCGACGTCGTCGCGGATCTGAGCTGCACTGCCCTGCAACGCATTCCGTGTCCGGGCAGGTGAGTCGAAGACGTCGACGACGGCCCGGACGACGATCCGGGGCGAATGCGGGTCCCGCCCCGCCTCGAGCGCTCCGCGCCGCACCTCCGCGATCGAGGACGTGAGCGTCGCAGGGTCGTGGCGGCTGCTCGCGATCCACCCGTCGGCGAGCCGCCCCGCGCGGCGCAACGCCGGCCGGGCCGTGCCGCCGAGCAGGAGCGGTGGGTGCGGCCGCTGAACGGGCCGCGGGCCGACGTGCGAACGAGGGATCGTGTAGAACTCGCCGGCGAACTCGACCGGGTCCTCCGTCCACAGCGCGAGGAGGCAACGGAGGTACTCCTCCATCCGCGCGCCGGTGCGCACCTTCGGGACGCCCGCCGCCGCATACTCCTCGGGCAGCCACCCCGCCCCGACCCCGACGGTCAGCCGGCCGCCGGAGAGGACGTCGAGGGAGGCCATCGCCTTCGCGAGCACGACCGGGGCGGTGAAGGGGGCGCACAGGGTCGCCGTGCCGAGCCCGATCCGGTCGGTGACGGCCGCGACATGGGCCAGGGCGACGACCGGGTCGAGGACGTCCCGGTGCGACGGGCCGAGGTCCGCGCCGACCGGGGAGAGGAGCCGTTGGTAGGTCCACAGCGACGCGTACCCGAGCGCCTCGGCTCGCCGCGCGACGTGGCGCATCGTCTCCGGCGTCGCCCACGGACCGGACACCGGCAGCCCGAAGCCGAGGCGGGGCGGGGCATCGCTCACCGGCCACATCCTCCTCCGACGGGACCCCAGCGGGGTGCCCGACGTCCGATGCGATCAGGAGCGCTGGCAGACGTCGAACTTGCGAGAACCGCCGCTGCGATCATTTCGCCACGGCGGTTCACGCAAGGTCGACCGGGTGGGTGCGCGCTGCTCAGCGGTCGGGCAGGGCAGCGAACGCCTTCTTCGTGTCCTTGTACCAGCCCATCCCCTTGATCGGGTTCTTCCAGCGCCCGCGCATCGCCGCATTCGCCGACTCGTGCGCGGTGTCGCCGGCAGCGACGGAGTCCTTGAGGTGCTGGTCCTGGGCGTTGATGACGTCGTCGGCGGTCTCGCCCCGGTGCTCCAGGTCGCAGGGTCCGCCGAGGTCCTTGCAGGTCATCGTCTTCATGGTCGTTTCCTTTCGGGGTTGTGGGCCCGCCACCGGGTGGCGCGGGCCCTCTGCTGGGTTGACGGAGCGGGGACGCGGAGTGTGACCGACGCGGCGAATGCAGTGCGCTCAGCCGCGGGGCTCGTCGTCCGAGCGGCGGACGAGCGAGGCGAGCAGGGCGGCCTCCGCGCGGAAGTCGATGCGCGTCACGACGCCGTCGACGACGCTGAAGTCGAAGGCGACGCGCGGCGTCCCGCGGAGGAACCACGCGGCGCCCGGCCGGTCCCCGACGAAGACGGGGAGGGCGGTGTGGGCGGCGCCGTTGAACATCGCCGCGACGGCCTCGCGGCCCTCGAGCAGCTCAGGCGTGCCCGTCGCGACGGCCGCCGGGTCGCCGGCGACGACGACGTCGGGGGCGAGCAGGGTGAGCAGGCGTTGGAGGTCGCCGCCGCGGGCCGCGTCGAGGAAGGCGTCGACGACCTGCCAGTCGGCGGGCATCTCGTCGTCCTGGGCGCCGCCGACCTTGGCGCGGGCGCGGGAGGCGAGCTTGCGGGCGGCGACCGGGGTCGTCGTCAGGACCTCCGCGATCGTCGGGAAGCCGAAGCCGAAGGTGTCGTGGAGGACGAAGGCGACCCGCTCGCTCGGGGTGAGCCGTTCGAGGACGACGGCGAGCGCGATGCCGACCGTGTCGGCGAGGGCGACGTCCTCGGCGGGGTCCGGCGCGAGGGCTGCCGGCGCGGACGGCTCGGTCCAGTCGGTGTCGACCGGCTCGGGGACGCGCACGCGAAGCCGGTCGAGGCAGAGGCGGGTCACGACGGTCGTGAGCCATGCGGCCGGCTGCTCGACGTCAGCCGCGCGGGTGTCCCAGCGGAGCCAGGCCTGCTGGACGATGTCCTCCGCCTCGGCGTGGTCGCCGAGGATCCCCGCGGCGATCCGGGTCAGGCGGGGTCGCTCGGCCTCGAACCGCGCGGTCTGGTCCGTTGCCGCCTGGTCCAACCCGGTCTCGTCCATCATCTGCCTCCTGCTCGCGGGTCTCGTCGTCAGGTTGACGGGGCAGCGGGCCCGGGTGTGACCGGTGGCTCCCCGGCGACGCGGGCGCGGTGCCGGTCCATGAGGTCGGTCATCCGGTCGAGCAGCTCGGTCATCCGCCCGAGCTCCCTGGTCGTGAAGCCGTCGAGGAGCCCGGTGCCCTCGGCGACGAGCGGGCCGTAGGCGTCGCGGACGAGCCGCCCAGCCTCGGCCGTGAGGGCGACGACGACCCGGCGCCGGTCCGTCGGCGAGGGCGTCCGCGCGACGAGCCCGCGCCCCTCGAGCCGGTCGATGAGCGCGGTTGTCGCCGCGGGTCGGAGGCCCGCCGCACGCGCGAGCTCCCCTGCGGTGTGGGGGCGTTCGGACAGGTGGTCCAGGCAGCGGAGGTCGGCCGGGCCGAGCCCCCACCGACGCCCGACCGCATCGTCGAAGGACTGCGTCGACCGCTGCTGGCGCTGCATGGCGCGCCCGACCGCGTCGAGTGCCGCTTGACGAGTCTGCGCCGCCATGTCATCCTTTCGATAATCGAACAATACGACCCTCGTAAGGAAAGGATATCGCCATGCAGGTGACCATCGTCGGAGGCGGCATCGGGGGACCGGTGACCGCGATGGCCCTCCAACGCGTCGGGATCGACGCCGTCGTCCTCGAGGGACGCCCCCGGGGCCACGCCGTCGGGTCGTGGCTCACCGTGAGCCCCAACGGCCTCGCCGCGCTCGGCGAGGTCGACGCGCTCGAGGCCGTGCGACCGATCGGCGTGCCGACCCGGACCAACGTCATGCGCAGTGGCTCCGGCCGCGAGCTCGGCCGGATCGGCCTCGGGTCGCCGCTCGCCGACGGGACCGTCGGGCTCTCCTTCCGCCGACCCGCCCTCGCCGCAGCCCTGCTCACCGAGGCGGAGCGGCGTGGGATCGAGGTCCGCTACGACGCCCGCGTCCTCGGCGTCTCCTCCGGACCGGACGCCGCGGAGGCGCACCTCGTCGACGGGACGACGGTCACCGGCGACGTCGTCGTCGGTGCCGACGGCATTCGCTCCGTCGTCCGGCGGGCCATCGACGAGCGGGCGCCCGAGGGCCGCTACGTCGGTCTCGTGAACTTCGGCGGCGTCACCGAGGCGACGAGCCTCGCCGACGCCTTCGAGCCGAATGCCTGGACGATGGTGTTCGGTCGCCGCGCCTTCTTCGGGGCCCTGCCGACGCCGGCCGGCGACGTCGTCTGGTTCGCCAACGTCCCGCGCGACGCGGTGTCCGCGCAGGAGCGAGCGACGACGACGGACGCGCAGTGGCTGGAGGACCTGGCGAACCGGGCGAGCGCGGACGACTCCCCATTCGCCGAGCTCGTCGCGAGTGGCCGGCTCGACCTCGTCGCGGACGACACGCACGACCTGGCGCGCGTCCCGGTGTGGCACCGGGACCGGCTCGTCCTCGTCGGCGACGCCCTCCATGCGCCGGCGCCGAGCTCGGGTCAGGGTGCCGCGATGGCGCTCGAGGACGGCATCGCGCTCGCCTCCGCGCTCGGCGAGGCGAGGGACCCGGCCACGGCATTCGCCGACTTCGAGACCCGGCGCCGGGCCAGGGTCGAGCGGATCGTCAAGGACGGCGCCCGGAGCAGCAGCACGAAGACGACGTCGGGAGTGGGGATGGCGGTCCGCGACGCGGCGCTGCGTCTGGTGTTCCGGCACGTCGTGACGGACCGGAGCCAGGCGTGGAAGTTCGACCACCGCGAGCGGCTCGACGTGCCCGTCCCGCGGGGCTGAGCAGGCCGGGCAGCCGTGCGCGGTCAGACCGCGATGCGGCGCAGGTCCGCGTGGAGAGCGTGGGCCGTCGCGTCGAGCACGGTCGAGTCCTCGTCGACGCTGCACGTGAGGGTGCGCCCCCGTCGCTCGACGAGGCCGTGGTCGAAGAGGAGGACGCGCCTCCGGAGGCCTCTCCGCGCGCTGGTCCGGAACTGCCCGAGGCCGATGCTCGATGCCAGCGCACGGACGTCGTCGTCGCTGAGCGGTCGATCCACGTGCAGCTGCCGGACTGTCATGCCGTCAACGCTAGGGGCGCTCGTTCCCGGACGGGGTCGGGGGAGGGTCAAGGGTGCGTAAAAGAGTGGTCTGCATTCGTCGTTCGACCCGGGCTGGGATCGGGTCGGTGCCTGGCCGGCCTCAGCGCACGATGCCCGGCAGGCGGGAGGCGTCGCGCAGCTCCGCCTCGAGCCCGGCGAGGAGCTCCTCGACGGCCGCCTCCGACGTGTCGTCGAAGCTGACCGTGAGACGCCGCTGCCGCCGCTCGATGAGGCCGTGCTCGAAGAGGAAGACCCGTCCCCGGAGGCCGCGCCGGACGGTGGCGCGGAAGTCGCCCAGGGCCAGCAGGACGGCGAGTGCGCGCACGTCGTCATCGCTGATCGACGGCGTCACACGGAGCTCATGGCGGCACCACATCGACGCGAGGCTAGTTCATCCCCAACCTGAGTCACACCCGCCCCACAGTAAACGAATGGTCAAGATTTGCAACGTCGCTCGGCTCCGGAGGCCGGCTGCGACCGTCTGTCAGCCGGCGAGCTCGACGAGGAGCGGGACGACCTCGGCCGGGGAGGGCATGGCCCCGACCTCGTCGCGGAGCGAGGCGACCCGACCGCGGAGTGCGTCGTCCGTGAGGAGTCTCGTCACGGCATTCGCCACCGATCCGTCGGGGGCCTCGTTGGGCACGGTGACCCCGACGTCGTGGCCGAGGAGCAGGTCGGCGTTGAGGAACTGGTCGGCACCCTGCGGCGTGATGACCTGCGGCACCCCGGCGGCGAGGCCGGCGAGCACCGTGCCCGTCCCGCCGTGGTGGATCGCGACGTCGGCCCGATCGAAGGCCGCCGCCTGGTCGACGTAGCGCTCGAGCCGGACGTGCGACGGCACCGGACCGAGCAGGTCCGGGTCGCCGGCCGGGCCGACGGCGACGAGGACGCGGTCGCAGACCTCGGCGGCCTCGAGCACGGATCGCCGGAGGGCCTCGACCGCGCCGAAGGCCACCGTCCCCAACGTGACGAATGCCGTCGTGCCGCCCTCCCGCTCCTCCGGCCCGCCGAGCGGCGGGGCGGTCGGGTCGCCCCACGCGACGCTGCGGATGGAGTGCGTCGGCGTCCCGCCGGGCGGGCGGAGGGAGGGGGGCCGCGGGTCGAGGACGGGCTCGTCGGGCAGCTCGATGGCGCGGGCGATCACCCCACGGAAGAACTCGGGCGGCGTGAGGGCGATGTGGAAGGACACCGACGGGATCCCGAGCCGGGCCGCCGCGACGGCGGCGCCGGCATTCGAGCCCTCGTGGATGACCAGGTCCGGACGCGCGTCGCCCTCCCACGCCGCGAGGAGGAGCGGGATCGTCAGCCTGGGCGACACGATGCCGAACATCGCGGTCGGCCAGCCCATCGGGTCGTCCGGGTCGAGGATCTCCGCCTTGGCGAGCTCCTCGACGTCGTGGAGGGTCAGCCCCTCAGGCACCGACTGGACCACGGGCACGGGGAGCCGGTCGGCGAAGGACCGGTCCGCGGCGAACGTCACCTCGTGCCCCGCGTCCGCGGCCGCGCGCGCGAGCGGGGCCAGCGGGAAGACGTGGCCGTAGGCCGGGAGGGACGCGAAGGCGATCCGCATGGAGCGAGTCTGGCGCACGAGGGTGCCGGCGCGCACGTGAATTCGGTTGACCTGTCGGCTCGTCCGCGTAGCGTCGGCGACATGGCCGCACCCGTCGACCCCGTCCCCACCCGCCTGAGCACCCTCTGCCTCGCCGCTCTCGACCCGCCCGCCATCGGCCGCTTCTGGGCCGGGATGCTCGGCTGGACCCTCACCGGCGGCGACGGCGACGACGTCTGGATCGACCCGCCGGGGGGATATCCCTTCCGTCTCCGGGTCCGCCCGACGGACACGCCCAAGACGGTCGAGAACCTCATGCACTTCGACCTGACGAGCGAGAGCGAAGCGGACCAGGCCGCCAAGGTCGCGCGGGCGCTCGAGCTCGGCGGGACGCACTACGACGTCGGGCAGGTCGGCGACGAGGGCCACGTCGTCCTCGCCGACCCCGAGTCGAATGCCTTCTGCGTCATCGAGCCGGGCAACGGCTTCCTCGAGGGGTGCGGGCTCGTCGGTGCCCTCTCCTCCGGCGGCTCACCGGAGGTCGGGCGCTTCTGGAGCGCGGCGCTCGGTTGGCCGCTCGTGTGGGACCAGGACGAGGAGACGGCCATCCAGTCACGGGACGGCGGGACGAAGATCTCGTGGGGCGGGCCGCCCTACGAGTCGCGCATCGGGGCCGACCGGTGGACCTACGGGCTCGAGACCTCTGCGGACCTCGACGCCGAGATCGAGCGCCTCGCCGGCCTCGGCGCGAGGCGGGTCGGCGTCGCGGACGACCTCGCGACCCTCGCCGACCCCGACGGCAACCGCTTCACCCTGCGCTCGGCCGGCTGACGTCCCTCACGGCCCGGCGGACGCTGACCGTCGGCGACGTGGCGAGGCTCTGGCCGACGACGCAGTAGCGCTCGGTCGAGGTCGCCAGGCGGGCGAATGCCGCGTCGTCGGCGTCGCAGTCGAGCTCGGCGACGACCTCGATCGGGCCGACCCCAACCGGCACGGTGCGGTCGATCCCGAGCGTCCCCCGCGCGTCGAAGCTGCTCCGCGCCGTCAGCCGCGCGGACCGGACGTCCAGCCCCATGGCCGTCGCGACGCTCCGCATCGTCACGCCCGCGCAGGCGAGCAGCGCCTCGACGAGCAGGTCGCCCGAGCAGGCGTCCGCGCCGGTGCCGCCGGTCGCCGGGTGGAGGCCGGCGCGGACCGGGCCGGCCCAGCCGTCGACCGTCGTCGTGATGCCATGGTCGCGCCAGTCGCCCGACGCGTGGAGCGGGGTCGTCGCGGCGGCCGGGTCGTCGGCGTAGCGCTCCCGGAGCGGCGCCTGCAGCGTCCGGAGCTCGGTGCGGTCCATGCGCCCAGTCTGCTGGCGGTCAGTCGTCGGCGGAAGCGTCGAAGGCCGTGGCCACCGCTCGACGCACGGCGGCGACGGTCTCGGCGACCGCCTCGGCGTCGGTCCCGTGGTTGCTCACGGAGAAGCGGATGACGCCGCGGTCGTGCCACCGGCTCGCACTCGGCCGGACGCGCCCCTCGGCGAGCAGGGCGGTGAGGACCCGCTCGGTCGCGTCGTCATCGCCGAAGGCCGCGGTCACCTGGGTGTAGACGACGTCGTTGAGGACGACGGCGCCGGGGACGGCGCGGAGCCCCTCGGCGATCGCGGCGGCCGCGTCGACGAGGCCGTCGACGAGCCCGACGAGACCGGACCGGCCGAGCGAGGCGAGGGCCGCCCAGACCGGGACGCCCCGGGCCCGGCGCGACATCTCCGGCACCTTCTCGTGCGGGTCGGGGACGTCGGAGTGGAGCAGGTAGGCGGCCGAGTGCCCGAAGGCCCGGCGCTGCGCGACGGGGTCTCGGACGACGGCGATGCCGCTGTCGTAGGGGGTGTTGAGCGTCTTGTGCGCGTCGGTCGCCCACGAGTCGGCGTCGGCCATCCCCTCGACGAGCGGCGCCAGCCGCGGCGAGGCCGCCGCCCACAGCCCGAACGCCCCGTCGACGTGGACCCACGCACCGTGCGCGTGGGCCGCCGTGACGACGTCGGCGAATGCGTCGAACGCGCCCGAGTGGATGTTGCCCGCCTGGGCGCAGACGATCGTCGGACCGTCGACCGCCTCGAGGGCGGCGGCGAGCGCATCCGCGTCGATGCGGCCCTCCTCGTCGACGGGGACGACCTCGGGGGCCCCGAGGCCGAGGTAGCGCAGGGCGAGGTCGATCGAGCCGTGCCGCTCCGCGCCGGCGAGGACGCGGACGTGCGGGGCACCGTGGAGGCCGAGCCGGTCCTGGTCCCAGCCGACGGCGTCGAGGACGGCGTCACGCGCGGAGGCGAGGCAGGTGGCATTCGCCATCGTCGCGCCGGTGACGAAGCCGACCCCGGACTCGGCCGGCAGTCCGAGCGCGTCGAGGACCCAGCGGCCGGCGCACTCCTCGACGGCGACGACTCCCGGTGTGGCGTCACGCATCCCGGCGTTCTGGTCCCAGGCGGAGACGAGCCAGTCGGCGGCGAGCGCCGCGGGGAGGGTGCCCCCCATGACCCAGCCGTAGAAGCGCGGGGACCCGATCGCCATGAGCCCGGGCTCGGCCGCGGCGACGAGTGCGTCGACGACCTCGGCCGGGTGGCTGCCCTCCTCGGGGAGCGCCTCCGGCAGTGCCGCCGCGACGTCCCCGACGGTGACCCGGGCCGGGATCGAACGGTCTCCGACGCCGTCGAGCCAGCGCCCGGCAGCCGCGACCGCCGCGACGAGCTCGGGCCGCGTCCCACCGTCCACGGTTGCCACTGTCCGCCGCTGGTCGGCGCCGGTCAAGGCCGTCACCGCGCGCTCATCCGACGACGGTGACCGAGTAGCCGCCGGTCTCCCCGCGCTCGGGGTCGTGGTGGGCGAAGCGGAGCAGGTGCGCGGCCTTCTGGTCCGCGATGGCATGCGCGAGGTCGGTCGCCGTGAGGTCACCGATCGCCCACAGCCGGACCAGCCCCTCGAGGAGCGCCTCGCCCGGCTCGGTGTCGAGGACGACGCCGACCTTGTCGTAGAGGTCCGGCCCGAGCCGTTCGATGAGCTCGCGCGCGCCGAGCTCGGTCCCGAACGGGTGCTGCCCCTTGACCACCCGGCCGCGGACGAGCCCGCGCTCACGCGCGGCATTCCACACCCGGGCGCTGTCGGCGACGAGCCAGCCGCGCTCGACCCGGAACATCGTGAGCAGGTGCCGGCCCGCGCCGAAGTCGACCCCGAGGCGGAATGCCTTCGCGGCCGGCGCCCGGAGGCGGGTCACCGGGCCGAGCTCGGTCTTCGTCGTCCCGAGGACGCCGCGGAGCAGGGGCAGGACGGCCGGTCCGCCGTGGACGAGCTGGAGGGTGCCGCCCTTGGTCACGAGGCCGCCGAGGGTGAGGAGCAGGTCCTTGGCGCTCTGCGCGCCGGCAAGGATCGTCAGGTTGCGCTGCCCGACGTGCCGGTCGTGGTTGGAGTCGAGGCTGCCGCCCCACCGGTCGAGGGGGCAGCTGACGCTCGCGAGGAGGCATTCGTGCCCCGTCAGGGTCGCCGGGATGTCCCACGTGTGGTCGAGCTCGACGACCGCGGTCGCGCCCGGCCGGGTGCGGTCCTCGAGGTTGACCATCGCGCCGCCGATGAGCTGCGGCTGGTAGGCCGGGTTGGTCGGGTCGCCGCCGAAGAAGCCAGGGTTGACCGCCCAGGCGCGGACGTGGACGCCGACGGCGGGGAGGAGCCCGAGGTTCCAGATCCGGACGAAGACGCGGTAGCGCCGGCCGGCCGTCGGGTTGACGACGAGGCGGCTCGGGTCGAACGGCCCGGTCCACGCGGCGTCGATGAGCGCGAGGTCGGGCGACTCCCAGCACGGCACGGGCGGCCAGGTCGGCCGGACGCCGCGGTCGCCGGGGCTGTACGCGCGGATGAGCAGGTAGGGATAGACGTCCTCGCGGCGGGGCGGACGCTCGCGACCCCGGCCGATCCGCTTGACGATCCGCTCGGCCTCGTCGCCGACGTCGCTCGGCTGCCAGCCGTCGGCGAGGTCACCGCTCGGGCGGTCGACGTGCCCGAAGGAGCCGGGCGGGTCGGTGCCGCGCTGGGCCTCGTCCTCCGTGGGCGTGAGGACCGGGTGGTCGTCGTCGTGGCGGCGCGTCCTGCGTGGCATGGTCAGCCCCTCCCCTGCCGAATGCGGTCACGCCACTTCGGGTCCGTGACGAGGTCGTGGCCCTCGGGTGGCAGACAGGTCGGCGGTCCGTCGCCCGGCAGGTAGTGGACCGCGAGGTCCTCGGTCTCGACGTACCAGAGGCCCGGCTGCGCGGGCAGGTCGTGGTCGGCGTGGAAGAGCTGCGGCGACGTGCACGGCTGCCGGTAGGAGTAGTCCTCCCCACCGACCGGGTTGATGTCAGGGACGCAGACCGCTTTGCCACGGTCCCAGTCCCAGCAGTGCCACGCGTAGCCGCGGTCGGCGTCGAGGTTGAAGTCGGGGACGCCGAACTCCTGTTGCCCGACCTCGCTCGCCATCCGGCCGACGAGGTAGACGCCGTAGTCCACCGGGCCGCCGAGGTGCTGGTCCGACGGCAGGTGCGCGTCGAGCGCCGCCTCGGTGTCCGCGGGCGAGGCGGCCTTCTCGAGGTCGGCGCGGGCGCCGGGGTCGCCGAGGAGCCCGGACAGCAGGATCGTCGACGCCGTCCCGACGACGTAGGGCCCGGCATGCGTCTCGTCACCCTCCTGGGCGACGCCGACGCCGGCCTGGTTGGTCAGCGGGTAGCGCCACGGGGCGATCCACTCCGAGGCCTTGAGCTCGTCGCCGGCCGCGTCGCCGCGGTAGCGGAGCGGGCTCGTCAGGCCGAGTGCGCCGGTGATGTCCGGCTCCGAGATCGCGCTCGGGAGGTCGCGGACGATGCCGCGCGGGAAGGCGTGGTCGAGGCCGCGGGCGTCGGTCGGCAGCAGCCGCCCCGAAGGTTCGGTGATCGGCCGCGGGCCACCGGGCATTCCGAGCGGGTTGTCGAGGGCGGCTGCGATGTCATAGGTGCCCTCGTTGCCGAGCATCGTCAGGCCGGGGCTGATCTCGCCCGGCTTGGGCATCGCGAAGCCGGACATGACGAGCGCGCGCCGGGCGAGCAGGTAGAGGTTCCACAGCGGGACGATGACGCCCCAGTAGATGACCTCGCGCGCCGGGAAGGTCGTGATGTCGATGATGAGGCCGGGCAGCACGGTGAGCAGCCAGACGATGACCTGGCCGATGTAGACGATCCAGGCGAAGAGGGCGAGGAGCAGGTCGAGCAGGTTGAACGAGTCGTCGTCGTCGACGTCGGCCCCGCGGCTCGGGTCGTCGTCGATCCCCGAGCCGCCACCGCCGGGCGGGGTCGGGAAGGAGTGGTCGGTGAAGACGCTCGGAGGCGGCGGCAGCCGGAGGCTGATCGCGTCCGAGCTGGACATCTTGAGGTAGCGGTAGACGATCTCCCACATCTGCGCCATCGCGTCCTCGTTCGGCCGGCCGTCGGGGTTGCCGCCGGCGTCCGTCGCGGAGAATGCGGGGTCCTGGAGCAGGATGTGCGGCCCCTCGGTCCCGTAGACCGACGACATCGCGTCGAGGAGGCCCTCGACGAGGTGGCTGGGAAGCGGCCCGGTGTCGAGGTCGAAGAAGGTGTGCCGGTGCGACGTCGCCGTCGGGCCGTCCCCGTTGTCGTAGGCCGGGAAGCCGGTCCAGTAGTCGTAGGCCGGGGCGTCGTCGCGGCCGTTGTAGGGGGCGTCGTCGCGGTGCCGGAAGGCGAGCCGGAAGTGCAGCGCCGACGTGCCGTACTCGCCGTAGAGCGGGCCCGGGTGGCGGGCGCCGTAGTTCTCCGAGTCCATGTGGTTCTCGACGAGGTGGTGCCGCTGCCAGTGGTCGCGGTAGGGGCCGCCGGACTTCGCGTTCGTGAAGGCGTGGCCGGTCACGTCGGTCGCGCAGTGCGAGAGCCAGCCGACGGCGAAGGCGATCCGCGCCTCGGCGTCCTGCCGCGCGGCATTCGTCCCGGCGTTCGCGAGGGCGTCCTGCGCCTGCTGGAACAGGACGAAGGGGAACTGGTAGGTCCGCCGGTAGTGGAACATGTCCGACCAGTAGAAGGCGTCGTCGCCGAAGGCCTGCGGGACGCCGGAGGTGAGGACGCCGAACCAGTCCCCCATCTGCGCGAGCAGCCCCTTGAAGGCGTTCATGATCGCCGAGGTCACCTCGTCGAGGACCTGCGCGAGCTGGGTCGAGAGGCCGCCGGTCAGCTGGGAGGCGAGCTGGGAGCTGTTCGTCGAGATCGGGTCGATCCACTTCTCCCACTTGCTGACGAACTCGCCGTCGATGACCTCCCAGACGTCCAGGGCCCACTGGACGACCTGCCGGATGACCTGGCCGGTCGTGTTCTTGAAGTCGGGCAGCAGGTAGAAGAGGTCGGGGCCGAGCGAGCCGAGCTCGAGGTAGTTGCGCCACGTGTGGCAGTGCTCGCCGATCGTCTGCGCGTCGCCGACGGGGATCGGGAAGCCCGCGGGCACCGCACCCGTGCGCAGCCGCGCGGCCGTGTCGTGGGCCGCCTCCAGGTGCACGTACCAACCGGGCATGTCGTCCTCCTGCGCTCCGACGGGCGGTCCGTCCGTTGTCGAGGAGATGCGGGCGACCGCGCTGATACCCGCGCCTCCGGTGCGGCGAATGCCGTTGCCGGGTCGTGTGGTCCGCGCCCGGAGCCCCACGGCGGCTCGTGGCATGGACGATTCATCAGTATCCGCCCGGCGCGGGGCCGGCGTCCGGCGTTCGGGGAGACGCGGGGGCGCGCCTACGGCACCCAGACCGCCGCGTCGTGCGCGAAGACGACGCGGCGCGGGTCGAAGGCGAGGATCCGCTCCAGCCACGGGCTCGGGAGAGGCAGCGGGTCCGAGTGCCCGAGGTCCCGCGCGCGGGCGGCGAGGACGTCCGAGGACCACGCCGAGGCCGTGTCGTGGGCCTGGCCGGCGAGGACGAGCGACCCGTCACTGCATTCGACGACGACGGACTGGTGGCCGGCGACGTGCCCCGGCGTCGGGATGACGTGCACGCCGGGTGCGACCTCGGCCTCCCCGTCGAGCAGCTCCCACGTCGCGCCCTCGAAGTCGACGAGCTCGGGGAAGGTGTAGCCGCCCGCGCGCGCCGTCTCGAGCTCGGTCCGCTGGCAGTGGATGGGCGTCCCGGGGAATGCGGGGTTGCCGCCGACGTGGTCGAAGTGGAGGTGGCAGTTGACGACGAGGTCGACGTCGCGGACGGTGAGCCCGACGGTCGCGAGCGCCCGTTGCACGGGGATGGCCCGCGGGCGGTACCAGTCGGTCGTCTCGGGGTCGGCGGCCCCGATCCCGGTGTCGAGGAGGAGCACGCCCGCCGGGGTGCGCGCGACGTATCCGAGGACGTGCTCGACGCGGGGCGCCCCGGTCCCCGTCTCCGACGCCGGGCGCACGAAGGTGCCGAGGACGATCCGGGAGATGTCGTCGGTCCGCATTCGCCGGACCGGAGCCGTCACTCGATCGCCGGCTCGGCGGCGGCCGGAGTCCGCTCGAGCACGGCGACGGCGGCGACGACGACGGCCGCGACGGCGAGGCCGACGACCGGGGGTGCGGCGGCGAGTCCGACCGCCCCGACGAGGAGGGCGAATGCCGCGCCGACCCGCCAGCCGAGCAGGACACCGCTCGCCCGGCGGACGGCGGCGGCGGTCCCGAGGAGGAAGGCCGCGAGGCCCGACGCGAGCGCCCACGCCCCGGTGGCGCCCAGGTGGTTGTCGTCGAGGTGCGCCGTCGCCTGCTCGACGCCGAGCGCCGCGAACACGATGCCCGCGACGATCGGCAGGTGGAGGTAGGTGAAGACGTCGCGGGCCATCCGGGCGCGGTCCTGCCCGGACCGGCCGGCCAGACCGTGCTCCAGCCGCCCGGCGACGTGCGTGAAGTAGGTCCACCACAGGGCGGCGGCGAGGAGTACGGCGAGGGCGGCCGCGACGACGACGGGACTGCTGACCGGCTCCTGCGAGACGCCGGCACCGATGGCGACGACCGACTCACCGAGGGCGAGGATGACGATGAGCGCGTGGCGCTCGGAGAAGTGCGTGGCCGAGGCGACGACCCAGCCACCGCCACCGCGCGAGGTCACGAAGATCGCGGCGAGGTCGTAGAGGACGGCGGCCGCCCAGATCGGCAGCTGCCAGTCGTGGCCGACGAGCGCTCCGACGAGCAGCAGTGCCGACGCGGGGAGCGCAGAGGCTCCGAGCGAGGCGAGCACCTGTCGGCGCAGCGCTCGGTCCTCGCCCGCCGCGACGATGTAGACGAGCAGGTGCACGAGCCGGACCAGGGCGTAGCAGACGACGAGCGTCAGGGGGCCGTCGAGTCCGCCCGGCTCGTCGTGGAAGGCCTCGGGGATCGCCAGGCAGGCGACGAACATCGTCACCATCACGGCGACGAGGGCGACCCGTAGGGCACCGCGGTCGCCGCGGACGTGGTTGGCGAGCCAGGCGTAGGAGCACCAGCTCCACCAGAGCAGGGCGAGCACGACGCCGCCCTCGACGAGAGAGCGCGGCGCCTCGCCGTGCGCCATGAGTGTCGTCACCTGGGTGAACGCGAAGACGTAGACGAGGTCGAAGAACAGCTCGAGGGTCGTCACCCCGTCGCCCTCGCGCGACGGCACGAGGCGGCCACCCGAGCGACGACGGACATGGGCTCACCTCTCTCCTCCGGTGGAGAGCGTACGTCGGCGCAGCCCTACCGGTCGCGGACCAGCTGCGCGACGAGCAGCGCGGCGGAGCCGAGGGATCACGGCGGCCGCCAACGTGCGGCGCAACGACGACGTACAGAGCGGCTCGGGGCGCGCAGCCAGGCGCCCGACGGGACGCCGCTCGACCTGCCGTGCGTGACGCTCGTCCGGTTCGCCGGGCTCAGTCGGTCGGCACCGCTCCGATGCGGCGCAGCTCCTGCGGCCAGCCGCACCCGACGGCGATCCGGCCCGTCCACATGCGCGCCTCCTCCATCGTTTCGACGCTGATGACGGTGAAGCCGCCGAGGACCTCCGTCGTCTCCGCGAACGGCCCGTCGGTGTAGACGGTCTCACCGCTCGTCGCGTCGGCGCTGACGACGGGTCCGTCCTCCTCGAGCCCGCCGGCGAACACGTAGACCCCGGCGGCCCGCATCTCCTCGATGACCGCCATGCTCGGCTCCACGCGCGAGGCGAACCACTCCTCGGTGTGGTCGCCCACCCACTGCTGGTTGAAGTAGATGAGGTACTGCGGCATGTTCGGCTCCCAGGGGCTGTGCTCGGGCGGACGGGGTGTCGCCTCAGCATGATGACGAACGAGCGCGGCCACAATCGACAGCCACCGCGGGTCGAATGCCGCTCGCCGCTCGGGTCACTCCTCGTGCTGGGGCACGTTGACGGGGGGCCAGTCGTCAGGCGTCCGGCGCGCGCCGGGTGAGCCGCACGACGGGGATGACCCGGTCGGTGCCCTCCTGGTAGGCGGCGAAACCCGCCTCCTCGGTCGTGATCCGCCGCCACACCGTCTCCCTCTCCTCGCCGGCGAGCGTCGCGGGGGTGACCGGCACGGTCCGCCCGCCGACGCGGAGGGTGACCCGGTCGGGGTGCGCGGCGAGGTTGTGCAGCCAGGCGGGGTTGCGCGGGGACCCGGCCAGGCTCGCGACGACGAGCCAGCGGTCGGGGCCGTCCTCGAAGACGCGCAGCGGGACGGTGCGCTCGGCGCCCGACTTCGCGCCGATCGTCGTCAGGTGCGCGAGCGGCGCCCGCTGGATCCGCTTGACGAGCTCGAAGGCCTTGAGACCGAGGAGCTTGAGCGGCTTGGGCAGGTCGGGGATGTTGGCGCCGCGGCTGCCGCGGCGCGGGATCTCGATGCTCACGCCTCGACAGTGCCATCCGTCGCCGCCGGTCGCCAGCCGGGCGCACGGGCGAATCCGGCCTGGGTCACGCCGCGGCCTCCATCCTGAGCAGCGCGGTCTTGGCATCGATGCCGCCGACGTAGCCGCCGAGACTGCCGTCGCTGCGGACGACGCGGTGGCACGGGACGACGATCGGGAGCGGGTTCGTCGCGCACGCGGTGCCGACGGCGCGGACGGCGCGGGGCCGTCCGGCGAGCTCGGCGAGAGCGCCGTAGGTCGCGGTGCTGCCGTAGGGGATCTCCGGCAGGTGCCGCTGCACCTCGGCCCGGAAGCCGGAGGACAGCGCGTGGTCGAGGGTGAGGTCGAATGCGGTCCGCCGGCCCCCGAAGTACTCCTCGAGCTCGCGCGCGGCCGGGTCGAGGCGGGCCGGCGAGCGCAGGATGCGCGGGCTGACCCGGTCGGCGAGGCGGGCGAGCACCTCGTCGAAGTCCTCGCGCTCGTAGGCGACCCGGACGAGCCCACGGTCGGTGGCGGCGAGGAGGAGCGGGCCGAGCGGGCTGTCGACGGTGCGGTAGGCGACGTCGAGGAGGCCGTCGGCCTGGGCCGCGCGGGCGAGCCGCTCGTGGAGGGCGACAAGGTGTGTGCGGGGGACGGGAAGGGCATCGGCCAGCTCGGTGGTCGTCGTCGTGTCGGTGCTCATCGGAGCGCTCCTTGCGTGGAGGGGGTCGTGGTGTAGGTGCGGCGCAGGGACTTGAGGCCGTCGGCCGCGGCGCGGCGGACCGCCTCGGGGGTCCCGCCGATGAGCTCGGCGGTGTCCTTGTGCGGCAGGCCGCCGAGGTAGTGGAAGGCGATGGCGAGCCGTTGTCGCTCGGGGAGGGATGCGACGGCGGCCCAGAGGTCCGGGTCGATCTCGTGCGGGATGCCCTCGGTGCCCGGCCGGTCGGTCGGGAGGTCGTCGACGGGCACCGCGCGCCGGTTGCGGGCGCGGACGACGTCGATCGCCTTTCGGTGGGCGACGCGGACGAGCCAGGCCTGCGCATTCACGTCGTCGGGGAGCTCCGGCCAGGCGCGCAGGGCCGAGAGGAAGGTCTCGGACCAGGCGTCGTCGGCGTCGGCGGTCGCGCCGAGGACGGCACGGCACACCCGCAGGACGGTGGGGCCGTGCGACTCGACGGCGGACTCGAACGGTTGCTTCATCATCGCCCAGTAAACGCGGTGGGAGCCGCTGGCGTGAGGTCGACCGGGCGGGTGCTGCCGCGCTGTGTCAGGCGGGCCGGATCGGCGGGAACGACCCGTCGTGCACCGCGAGCAGGACGTCGGTCAGGCCCCGCCCGATCCGGCGCAGCGACCGCTCCCCGATGATCGCGGCCCAGTCCGACTCGAGGTCGACGTAGATCCGCTCGACGTCCGCGAGCAGTCGCTCCCCCGTCGGCGTGAGGCTGAGCCGTCGAATGCGGCTGTCGGCCGGGTCGACGGTCCGCTCGACGAGTCCGCCCGCGACCATGGCGTCCACGAGCTTGGAGGTCGCCTGCTTGGACACGTCGAGCTCGGCGGCGAGCGCGCTGTTCGTGAGCGTCCGGCTCTTGAGGGCCACGAGGACGAAGCCGTAGGCGGGCCGGATGCCGTCCCACCCGTCGGCGCGCAGCCGGACGTGCAGCTCGTCGATCATCGAGCGGCCGGCCATGACGAGGAGGCGGGCCAGGGGGACGCCCGGCGGAGGGGGAGCCGTCACAGCGCCCAGGGAGGCGTGAAGGCCACGCCGTCCATGACCGCCTGGCCGTCGCTCGGGAGGCAGCACAGGAGGGTGAGCGGTCCGTCCTCGGCGCACTCGATGCCGAAGTCGACGTCCGCCGGGACGACGATGGCGTCGCCCTGCGCGGCCATGGAGGTGTCGCCGTCGATGCTGACCCGGGCTGCGCCACCGAGGACGACGAAGACCTCCTCGCGGGTGAGCCGGTGGAGGCGAGCGGGAGCCCCGGCGTCGATCTCGACCTGCCACACCGAGGTGTCGGCGCTGCCGAGGCTCGGGGTCGCGAGGGAGGTGAACCGGGTCCCCTCCAGGGCGTGCGTCGGGCCGGGGGCCCGCTTGATGACGGCCATGTCTCGTCCTTTCGTCAACGTGGATGACGATCACACGATCCACGAGTTCGGACCGTTTGTCAACCATGTTGACGAACTCGCCCCCGCGACAGTCTCGCGACAGGCGCGACCGGCACGGTGGGCCCGTCCCTCCCCCCGACCGAAGGCCTCCCATGTCCACGACACCGCCGCCGACCGCCGCCGATCACCTGACCAGCGAACAGGCATTCGACGACCTGCGCACCCTCAACGCCCGCTTCATCGACAACTTCGTCCGCAACGACGTCGCCGCCCACGACACGCTCCTCCACCCGTCCTTCACCGCGATCCAGAGCGACGGCTCGGTCCTCGACCGCACGGCCTACCTCCGCGGGTGGGCGACCGGCTTCGACCCGGACCTCATCCCGCGCTGGGAGACCCGGGGCGAGTGGATCACCGTCGTGGGGCCGGTCGGCCTCGTGCGCGCGACCAACGTCTTCACGCTCGTCCGCGACGGTCGGAAGACGCAGCACGCCACCCTCTACACCGACACCTACCTGTACGAGGGCGGCCGCTGGCTGTGCCTCCAGGCGCAGACGACACCCGTGCGTTCGGCCCACGTCGCAGCGGCCGACTCGGTCGTCAGCGTCCACCTCCGCGGCCACCGACAGCCCTAGGTGCGAATGCCTCGCGACCGCGACAGGTCCGCGTCAGGTTCGCGCACGGAGCCGCTCGGAGGATGCGAGCACATCCCCACTCACAGCTCGGAGCCCGTCATGTCCCTCCTTCTCACCCACCCGACGCCCACCCTCGGCCTGCGCATCGACCCGCTGGCCCCCGGCGACACCGACTCGGTCGAGACGGTCTTCGCGGGCCTGTCGCCGCGATCGCGGTTCCTGCGGTTCCACACCGGCGTGCCGCGCCTCACGGCATCGATGCTGCGCCGGCTGAGCGACGTCTCCGACGGGCACCACCACGCCTTCGTCGCGACGATCGGCGACCGGCCGGTCGGGATCGTGCGCTGGATCCGGATGGGCGACGACCCGGCGACCGCCGACCTGGCCCTCGAGGTCGTCGATGACGCGCAGGGCCAAGGTGTCGGGAAGGCCCTGCTGGCCGTGGCCGCCCAGTCCGCGCACGCGGCGGACGTCGTCCACTTCATCGCCGAGGTCAGCGGGGACAACCACACCCTGCGCCGATGGCTGACCCGCCACGGGCGGCGGGCGGTGGCGGGAGACGCCGGGTGCTTCCGGCTGCCGGTCGACCTCGTCGCGCGCGCGGCGTGACGACGGGGGCCGGCGCGGGTCAGCCCGCGCCGGCCGGGGGGCGCGCGGCGAGCAGGGCGTGCAGCTCGGCGGCCAGTGAGGTGTCGCTCCACCCGAGCGTCGACTCGACGGCCGAATGCCTCCGGTCGGGTCCGTCGCCGACGAGCGGGGCCAGTGCGGAGTCGACGCACCCCTGCTGACCCGGCGTCAGGGCCAGCCCGACCCGGCGCGCCAGCTCCCCGGCCAGCGCGATGACCTGCTCGCCCTCCTCGGGGCGCTCGTGCGCGACGACGCAGGCCAGACCCGCGTAGCCCTCGGCGGTGTGCCGGTCCGCCCGGGCGGCCGCGCCGGCCCCGATGCCGACGGTGAACGCCTCCCGTGCCCGGTCCAGGTCGCCGGCGCCGAGGGCGGCCCAGCCGAGGTTGAGCATGAAGAAGTCGGGCGGGGCGCCGAGGAGACCGGGGATGGCCGCGCCGACCTCGTCGAGCAGACGCAGGGCGCGGTCGAAGTCCCCGATGTCGACGAGCGCCAGCGCGAGGTTGCTGGACACCGAGATCCGGGCGGCCACCGAACCCGACTCGCGGACGAGGTCCGAGGCCTCGGCGATGACCGCCCTCGCGGCCTCGTCCTCGCCGCTGGCTGCCAGCGTCAACGCCTCCACCCCCAAGGCATCGGCGAGGCGCTCGGGGCCGGTCGTCCGGGCGACGGCGACCGACGCGCGCGCCGACCTCAGGGCCCCGTCCCGGTCGCCGCTGGCATAGCGCTCCAACGCCGACGCCGTGTGCGCCGTCACGAGCCAGTCCCGCTCGTCGGCCTCGGCGAGGACCGGTGCCGCCTCCTCGGCGTCGGCGCGGGCGAGCGCCGGCGCCAGGGCCAGCGCCAGGGACGCGCGCTGGACCTGGACCCGGGCGCGCTGCAGGGGCGTGAGAATGCCGCTGTCGATCGTGCGCGTGCTCCAGCGCAGACCCGGACCGTTCCAGCTGCCGAACAGCCAGTACCTCGTCAGGGCCATGACGATGTCGGCCGCACTCGCCCCGTCGCACGCCTCCAGCGCGGACCGGAGCGCCTCGACGTAGTCGCCGTACTGCGACCGGACCGCCTCGATGAGCTCGTCGCTGCGCTGCTCGCCCGCCCAGCGTTCGGCGAACCAGCGCCGGTGGCGAGCCGCGGTCGCGGTCGCGGACCCGTCCGCCGCCAGGGACTCCAGGGCGAGCTCCCGGACCGTCCTCAGCATGCGGAACCTCAGCTCCGGACCCTCCCGGTCGACCTGCACCAGGGCCTCCCGCACGAGTGAGCGGACGATGCCCGGCACCTCGGGGCCGTCGGGTCCCTCGTGACCGGTCGTCTCTCCGCCGACCGGTCCGACGACGGCGGCCGCGGCGGCGAGGTCGAAGGGTCCGACGAAGACACCGAGGCGACGGAACACGGCCTGCTGGTCCGCATTCAGCCGGTCGACGCTCCACACGAGCGTCTCGCGCAGGGTGCGGTGCCTCGTCGGCCTCTCGCGGTCGGTCGCGCTCACGTCGAGGGGGGCGCTGACGAGCGCCAGCAGGTCGGCGATCGTCGTCGAGGAGGCGTAGCCGGCGACGATCTCCAGCGCGAGCGGCAGACCGTCGACGCGGCGGGCGATCGCCCCCATCTGGGCCATCGCCGCGTCGTCGAGGACGAGATCGGGGGCCTGGTCGGTCAGGCGGGCCACGAGGAGCCGCACGGCCGGCGCCGCCGCGACGCTCGCGGCATTCGCCTCCTCGTCGGGGCAGGCGAGCGGTCCGAGGAGGAGCCGGCGCTCCCCGAGGGTGTCCAGGGGCACGCGTGAGGTCACGACGAAGCGCACTCTCGGACAACCGTCGAGCACGGCCCGGACGACGGTGGCGACCGCCCCCGGTGCCCACTCGGCCTCGTCGACGAGCAGCACGAGATCGGTCGCGCGCATCGAGGCGACGAGGGCCTCGAGGGCGATGGAGCCAGGATCGGGCAGGCCGACGGACTGGGCCAGGGCGTCGACGAGCTCGTCGACGCCGACCGCGCCGACGCTGGACAGGTCGAGGTAGGCCGCGGGGGTGCCGCGATCGGCGATGACCAGACCGACCTCCGCGAGCAGCCGGCTCTTGCCGACGCCGCCGGGCCCGACGATGGTCACGAGCCGTCGGCCCTCGGTGAGCGACGACAGGACGTCGTCGACCTCGCCCGAGCGTCCGACGGTCGGAGTGGCCGGGGCCGCGATGCGGGCCGTCCGGCGGTGCCTGGCGGTCACCGGCGCCGAGCCCGGCCGGGCCGGGCCGGAGGGCTGCGTCACGGCCCGGTCGAGTCGCGGATCGTGGGCGAGCACGTCCTCGTGGAGGGCGGAGAGCGCCGGACTCGGCTCGATCCCGAGCTCTCCCCGAAGCCGTCGACGCAGGGTGCGGTAGGTCTCCAGCGCGTCGACCTGTCGTCCGCTGCGGTAGGCCGCGTGCATCGCCAGGGCGTACGGCCGCTCCCTGAGCGGGAACTCCCGGACGAGGGCCTCGGCCAGCTCGAGCGCCTCGACGAGGTCCGTCGGACCCGAGCCGTCGAGGAGGGCGGCGGCGAGGTCCTCCGCCGTCGAGCAACGGAGCTCCTCGAGCCGCGCGCGATCGGCTCGCACGAGGGACAGGTCGGCGCCCTCGTAGGCCGCCGCGCCCCGCCAGAGGGCAAGCCCGGTCCGATAGAGGGTGATGGCGCCCTCGACGTCACCGGTCCGCGTCGCATGGCGTCCACGCCGGACGCGTTCGACGAAGTCGTCCTCGTCGGTCACGACCGACGAGCCGAGCCGATAGCCCGTCGCGACCGTCTCGACGAGGTCGTCGGAGAACTGTCGCCGCAGCCGGGCCACGGCCGTGTGCACCGCGGCGACGCCCGGGGCGGACGGCGACTCTCCCCACACCAGGTCGAGCAGCACCTCCGACGGCACGGAGGTCCCCCGCCGTTGGAGCAGGACGGTGAGCAGGTCGGTCTGGCGCTGCCCGCGCATGTGACGGTCCATGGCGCCGATCCGGACGGTCACCGGTCCGAGGACGCCGACGAGCATCACCCATCGAAGCACACCGGCCGCCGACTCCGCCGCCGTCGCCGAGCGGACCGGGGCCCTCTTCCTCGGCGGCACCTCCGCCGCGAACGTCGGTCGTGGCGGCGGCCTCGCGGCCGAGCGCATTCGCACCGTCGTGTCCGGTGACACGGTGACCTGCGCGTCCTTCGCGCTGACCTTCATCGCCTCAGCCCACTGCCCGCCGGACCGCTACCCCGGTGCGATCGACGAGCCCGTCGTCCCGCCGACCCGAGCATCGGCCTATCGCTGCGGCGACGCCTGGTCGCTCCTCGTCAGGCACACCGGTGGTCGGTCCGCACTGCTTCAGGGCAGCGCCGCCTACCTGCCCGGCTCCCTCGACGGACAGGCCGCCGAGGTGGTCCATTCTCGGTGTCGGGCAGCTCGGCCTCCAGCCGGAAAGCTACATCGAGGCGCACCGGGAACACACCGTCCGCGCCGTCGGCGCCCGCCGTGTGGTGCTCACGCACTGGGACGACTTCTTCCGCCCACTCGACCGGCCGCTGCGCGCGCTGCCCTACGCGGGCGACGACCTCGACGTCACCATGGGCATTCTCGACCGACTCGCGACGGCGGACGGCGTCGGCCTCCACCTCCCGACGCTCTGGCGGCGCGAGGACCCGTGGGCCGACATCATCCCGTGACGCCACCGTCCTGGCGGCAGCCGTCATGGGGCGACGCCCTGCGGAGGCGCGTCGGTCGCCCACGACTGACGAGAGGATCGGACGAGGAAGGGGCCCAGGTGTGAGTGACGCCGCCCCCGCACCCCGAGCGTCCGTCGAGCCGCCGTGGCAGTCGCCATTTGCGGCTGCCGTTGCGGTGTCGACTGCCGCGGCACATGCTCGGGGCGGCGGTGCCGCCGTGCGCCTCGTCCACGGCGGTTGGCTAGGGAGTGGAAGGCGACGTCGCCTCCTCGAGTCGCAGCGCCCGTCGCACGATGGCGGGGGGCCGTTCGCTGGAGCCAATTCGCGTCTCTTCCCAAGGCTGCCATGGTCATCCGTCCAGGCGCGGTCTGTACGCATACTTGGCGCACGACTGGGTAGGTGACCTGTGTTCGAGCTTTCGACAGCGATCGGAGACGGCATGTCCACCCAGTCAGGTCAGGTTCCCCTCGTTCCGCTTGTCCCGGTGGGGGACGAGTCCGACATCGATGAGCAGACCCGCGATGAGGGTGTGCCCGTCGGCGATGCCGATGTGGAAGCGGACCGCGAGAACGCGTCCGACGACGATGACGCCTCGCGGGGCATCGACAGCGCGTCGTCCTAGCGGGAGGCCGCCCGCCCCCGCGAGGTCACGGGCACCTTCGACGCCGCTGGGGAGGTATCGCGACTGAACGCCGGTCGGCGAAGCTGTCGGGGCCAGTCGCCCGCCGCCAGGAGCGAAGGTTCGTGACGCGTCAGGCGCGCTCGCGCAGGTACCTCCCGAAGTGCGGCACGGTGAACGCGATCCGGCCACGCTCGGCGGAGTAGATGAGGCCCTTCTTGAGCAGGGCATCCCTCGCGGGAGAGAGGGACTGCGGCTTGCGGTCCAGGTGGGTGGCCACCGCCGAGGTCGCGACCGAGTCGTACTCGATCGTCAGGGTGGAGGCGTACGCAGGAATGTTCTCTCCATCCGCGGGCTGCCCCGCATTCGCCTCGATCGCGACGTCGGCCATCGCGCGGAGGTACTCGCGCTCGGCGGGAGTCGCTCTCTCGTAGCGGGATCCGAAGAAGCCGACGGCGAGCTCGGCCTCGGCCTCGGGAGCGCCGACGCGGACGTCCTCGGCCTCGATCGGCGAGCGCGGGGCGAGGTCCCAGACGGCCTTGCCGTAGGCCTGGATGAAGTAGGGGTAGCCGCCGGTCACGTCGAACATCGCCGCGAGCGCCTCCGGCGACCACTCGGCGTCCTCCTCCTCGGCGGGGGCGGTGAGTGCGAGCTCCATCGCCGCCCAGTCGAGCCGGTCGATCCGGGCGTAGCGAAAGAGCCGCTCCGAGTAGGACTTGGACGCCGAGAGGACGGCGGGCAGGTGCGGCAGGCCGGCGCCGACGACGATGACCGGCAGCCCCGCCTGACCCATCTCGTGGCAGGCCGCGCAGATCGCGGACACGTCGTCGGCGCCCAGGTCCTGCATCTCGTCGACGAAGACCGCGATGCCGCGGCCGAGGTCCTGGGCGAGTCCGCCGACCTCGGTGAGCAGCTCGAGCAGGTCGATCTCGATGTCGCCGGAGTCGGCGCGCCCGGTGACGGCGGGGGCGTCGATGCCCGGGTTCCAACGGTCGCGGAGGCGCGGGGCGGCCTTCGTCGCCGCGCCGCCGGGCTCCTTCTGCCCGAAGGCCTTGATGACACCGAGCACGTGGTCGACCTCCGCCCCCGCCGGGTGGCCGAGCTCGCGGACCGCCTGGTGGAGGGCGCTCGCGAGCGGCCGGCGCAGCGGGAGGTCGGGCCGCGCCTCGAGCTTGCCCGTCCCCCACTGCGCGCGAACGGCCGCTCCGCGCAAGGCATTCAGCAGCACCGTCTTGCCGACGCCGCGCAGCCCGACGAGGAGCAGCGAGCGCTCGGGGCGGCCGCGCTTGACCCGCTCCAGGACGATGTCGAATGCGGTCAGCTGCTCGTCGCGCCCGGCCAGCTCGGGGGGTCGCTGGCCGGCGCCGGGGGCGTAGGGGTTCCGGATCGGGTCCACGATCGGAGCGTATGCGGGTGTCTAGCCGGCACCGAATACATCGGCCCCGACGTCGGCCGCGTGTCGCCACCTGGAGCTAGCGTGCTGGCCATGGCCGCCGATCCAGCAACACGCGACGAGTTCGAGGTCGCCCGCGAGCTCCTGCTGTCGGCCCGGGTCGAGACCATGGCGCGCCGCGACGCACTGCTCGGTGACGTCGCCGCCATCGTCGAGGCGTCGGAGTCGTCGAACGCCGACGACGAGCACGACCCCGAGGGGGCGACCATCGCCTTCGAACGGGCCCGGACCGACGCGCTGGCCCGGCAGGCCGAGCGTGGACTGGCCGAGATCGACGCGGCGCTCGCCCGCATCGACGACGGCAGCTACGGCCGGTGCTCGGTCTGCGACGCGCCGATCCCGACGGAGCGGCTCATGGCCCGCCCGACCGCGAGGACGGACGTCGAGCACGCGTAGGTCGCCCTCCGCCCGACCGGCTCAGCCCATCGTCTGCTGACCGTCGATCGCCTCGCGGATGATGTCGGCGTGGCCGGCGTGCTGGCTGATCTCCGCGATGCAGTGGAGGGCGACGCGGCGGACCGTCCAGGCGGCGCCCGGCTCGAACCACGGCGCCTCGGGGAGCGCGTGCGACTCGTCGAGGTCGGCCTCCAGCAGGACCGCCTCGGTGCGCGCCGCGACCTCCTCGACGCGGGCGCGGAGCCGGTCGAGGGTGTCCTCGTCGGTCAGGGCGAAGCGCGTGTCGACGAACTCGACCTCGCCGCGGCCGACGGCCTCCCAGTCGACGTCGCCCCCGGCATCCATCGCCTCGGCGCCGCGGACCGCGAACTCGACCCAGCCCTCCTCGGTGTCCGCCACGTGCTTGAGGAGCGAGGCGATCGTCAGCGCGCTCACCGTGCTCCGGGTCCGCGCCTGCTCCTCGGTCAGTCCCTGCGCAGTATGGAGGAGGAAGCCGCGGTGGCGCGCGAGGGACTCGATGAGGTCGGTGGACTCGCTCATGAGAAGGCCTTTCGGGGTCGGGGTCCGTGGGTCCGACGCTAGTGACGAATGCGGTCAGTTCCTGACCGCTGAAACCCCGCCGGGTCCGGATAGCGTCGGTGGGTGTACGTGAAGAGGCTCGCGGGCGCACCCGACGGCTACGCCGAATGGGAGGGCGCCGGGCTGCGGTGGCTCGCGGCCGCGCCCGGTGGAGCTCACACCGCGCGCGTGCACGAGGTCGGGCCGCACCATCTCGCGCTCGAGCGTCTGGCGCCCAGCACCCCGACCGCCACTGCCGCCGAGGAGCTCGGGCGCACGCTCGCCCGGACGCACGGGGCGGGTGCCACCCACTTCGGGGCGCCGCCCGACGGATGGGGCGAGGACCGGGGCTGGCTCGGGCCGGCCGACGAGCCCCTCCCGCTCCCCCTCGTCGTGGCGCTCCCGGGTGCACCTCGGATGGCGTGGGGCGCGTTCTTCGCCGAGCACCGGATCCGGCACACCCTCCGCCTCGGTGCCGCCCGCGGGCTGTGGAGTGACCCGGCGGACCGCGCGCCCTTCGAGCGCGTCGCCCGGCGGCTCGAGTCCGGCGAGCTCGACGACGGTCGCCCACCGGCCAGGATCCACGGCGACCTCTGGTCCGGGAACGTCATGTGGACCCGGGACGGGGCCGTCCTCATCGACCCCGCAGCCCACGGCGGGCACGCGGAGACCGACCTCGCGATGCTCGCGCTCTTCGGCGCCCCGCACCTCGACCGGGTCCTCGCCGCCTACGACGAGACCGAGCCGCTGAGCGACGGGTGGCGCGAGCGCATTCGGCTCCACCAGCTCCACCCGGTCCTGCTCCATGCCGTCCTCTTCGGCGGGAGCTACGTCCGTCAGGCCGAGTCCATCGCCGCGCGCTGGGCGTGAGACCGGTCCACAATCGCCACGTGCCCCCTCCGCCTCCGTCGCGCCGCACCGCCCTCCTGACCGCCGCGGCGGCCGGGGGCCTCTCGCTCGCGACTGCGCCCGCGGCATTCGCCGCCTCTGCGGCGTGGCCGCGGAGCAAGGGCTGGCTCAATGCGGCGCTCGACACCGTCGCGGCCCACCGCGGCATCCGGATGGGCATCGCGTGGTGGCAGCCGGGCCTCGCGGTGCCGCCGTGCGTCGGCAACCTCGAGGCGCCGTGGGCGAGGTCGACCTACAAGGTGCCGCTCGCGATCGCCGGGATGACGTGGGCCGACTCGCCGTCGATGCGCTCCCTGGTGACCCGGCTCATCCGCTACTCCGACAACACGGCGGCCGACCCGCTCCGCGACCTCCTCGGCGGCTACGCCCGGGCCGCCGACTACACCAACCTCATCCTTCGCCGCGCCGGAGACGGCTCGACCGTCCTCGGCAGGCCGAACTTCTCCCAGGTCGCCTGGTCCCTCTCGCGGCAGGCGATCCTCGCGCACAACATGTCCGCGCTCCCCGGGTCGGCGTTCGTCCTGACCCAGATGCGCAACATCACGGCCAGTCAGGCCTACGGGATCGGCCGCTACCCGGGCGCGTGCTTCAAGGGCGGCTGGGGTCCGCGAACAGGCGGCGGCTTCATGGTGCGCCAGTTCGGCTCGTTCACGATCGGCGGGCGGCCGACCTACGTCTCGGTCGGCGCGGAGACGACGACCTTCGAGAGCGGGATCGCGGCGATCGACCAGGCGCTCGGCTACTACGTCCGGATCTGCGGCTGACCCGCGGACGCGCTCACTTGAGGAACTTGCTCGTCCGGCGGTCGGCGAGCGGCTTGCCGCCGGTCTGGCAGGTCGCGCAGTACTGGAGCGAGGAGTCGGCGAAGGACACCTCGCGGACGACGTCCCCGCATTCGGGGCAGATCGCGCCGGTGCGCCCATGGACCCGCATGCCGGCGCGCTTCGCGTCCTTGAGCTCGGCGGCCGGCTTGCCGGAGGCCGCCTCGACGGCGTGGGCGAGCGTCCCCCGCATCGCCTCGTAGAGCCGCTCGACGTCCGACTCCTTGAGCGAGGACGCGATCGCGAAGGGCGACATCTTGGCGACGTGGAGGATCTCGTCGGAGTAGGCGTTGCCAATGCCCGCGATGACGCCCTGGTCCCGGAGCAGCCCCTTGACCTGCGAGCGCTTGCCGGCGAGCAGGTCCGCGAATGCCTCGAGCGTGAACTCCTCGGCGAACGGGTCAGGCCCGAGCGATGCGATACCCGGCACGGCCGACGGGTCGGTGACGATGTAGGCCGCGAGCCGCTTGCGGGTCCCGGCCTCGGTCAGGTCGAAGCCCGCCTCGTCGGAGAAGCGGACGCGGAGCGCGATCGGCGACTTCCCCGGCCGCAGGACGGTCTTGGAGAGCGGGTCCGACCAGCGCAGCCAGCCGGCGCGCGCCAGGTGGAAGATCAGGTGGGTGCCGTCGCAGTCGATGTCGATGAACTTCCCGTGCCGGCCCACCGAGTCGACCGGCGCCCCGACGAGGGCCTGCGGCGGCGGGTTGAAGGTCTTGAGCACCGAGATCGACCCGAGCTCGACCGACGTCACCGCCTGACCGACGATCCGGTCGGACAGGAAGGACGCGAGGGCCTGGACCTCGGGCAGCTCAGGCATCGTCGCTCCCCGGGGGCAGCCGGTCGAGGAGCGGGTCGACGGCCTCGGCCCGGTGGTCCGCGGCCGCGAGGCTGGAGGCGGACGCCGGGGCGACGGGCACGGCATTCGCCTCGCTCTCGCCCAGCGCGACGCGGACGAGGCGGGCCAGGCCGTAGCCGTCGGAGGCGCGGCAGACGGGGACCTCGCTCGGCCGGCGACGGCGGCCCGAGCCCAGGTCGTCCTTGGCGACCGGCGTCAGGTGCGAGAGCACCTGCTCGGTCGCGGACAGCTGCCGGAGCGCGATCGCGCGGACGGCGTCGGGGCGGGACTCGGCGAACTCGCCGTAGAGCTTGGGGTCGTTCTGCCCGTCGTCGCCGACGAGGAGCCACTGGAGGTGCGGGAGCTCGCGGGCGAGGCGGTGGAGGCTGCGCCGCTTGTGCTCCTGCCCCGAGCGGAACCAGCCCGTCGACGTCGGCCCCCAGTCGGTGAGCAGCATCGGCCCGACGGGGAAGCCGTTGCGGCGCAGGAAGCGGGTGAGCGCGGGCGCGGTGTTCCACGCGCCCGTCGACAGGAAGATCAGCGGCGCGCCCGGGTGGTCGTCGAGCAGGTCGCGGAGCATCGTCGCCATCCCGGGCACCGGGCGACGCGTCGCCTCCTCGCGGACGAAGGTGTTCCACGCGGCGACCATCGGCCGCGGCAGGGACGTCGAGAGGACCGTGTCGTCGATGTCGCACACGATCCCGAAGGTCTGCGCGGACCCGACGACGAGGACGGCCGCCTCGACGGTGCGCGCGTCCGGCGAGGTGATGACGACGGTGTGCCAGCCGGGCCGGAGCCCGTGCCCGCGGACGGTGACGTCGATGAGCCCCTGCCGGTCCGTCCGCGCCTGGATCGTCTGGTCGCCGACGCGGACGCTGATCGGCTCGTCCATCGCGGGCGCGTTGACGAACGCCCGCCAGCCGCGCTGCTCGTCCTCGGCGGCGCGCAGCTGCACCGCGGTCGCGTCCGCGTCGGCGGCCGCGGCACGCAGCGGCTCGCGCGAATGCAGCACCCGGCCCATGACCCGGAGGAAGCCGACCGTCCCGTAGCCGGTGTACGGCACGATCTTCGTCTTCCAGCCCCGTCGCTCGAGGGCGTGCTCGACCCGCCGGTTCAGCGCGTCGGCGAGGACCGCGGCGGCGTGCGGGCGAGGCATGGTGGCAGGCTATCCCGCGTGACTGCGCGAGGGTTCGCCGTGCGTGCGCTCGGCGTCCGCTGGTGGGTCGACACGAGCGCGCTCGACGCTCCGACGCACGACATGCTCGCCCACCTGTGGTCCCGCGCCTCCGCCGAATGCGGGGACGCACCTCCCGAGGCGACGTTCACGCTCGTGCCGGCCGGGGCCGCCGAGGTGCCCGCGGTGGGGCACCGCGTCGCGGAGCTGGGTGACCGCATTCCGTACGGCGTCTCTCGGGCCCTGACCCTCGCGACGCTCCAGCGTCGGGCCGGCGAGCTGCTCCTCCTCCACGCGGCCGGGCTCACGACCCCCGGCGACGGGCGGGCGGTCGTCCTCGTCGCCGCCTCCGGCACCGGCAAGAGCAGCGCGGCCCACCACCTCGCGCGGACGTGGGGCTACCTGTCGGACGAGAGCATCGGGGTGGACGCGGACCTGCGCGTCGTCGGATACCCGAAGCCCGTCTCGCTCCTCGTCGACCCGGGCGACCTGAGCCACAAGGTCGAGACGTCGCCCGACGACGCCCGCTATGCGACCGCGCCGGTGGCTCCCGACCTCGGCGCCGTGGTGCTCCTGCGCCGGGACCCGGAGCGGTCGGCGGCCCCGACGCTCACGCCCGTGCCCCTCCTCGACGCGATGGTTGCGACGATCGCGCAGACGTCCTCGCTCTACCTCCTCGACGAGCCCCTCGACCATCTCGCCCGGACGCTGAGCGCGGGCGGCGGGCCGTGGGCGCTGCACTACCGCGACATCGACGAATGCGGCGCGCTGCTCGCCGGGCTGCTCGCGACGGAGGCGCTCGCGACGGAGGCGGCGTGGGAGCACCTCCCCCCGGGTGAGGACCGTCGGGCCGTGGTGCCGGGCGAGCTCGTCGGCGAGCCACGGCGCGCGGAGCCCGTGCCGGCGCTGACCTCCGCGACCCGACTCCGTCGCGGACCCTGGACGGACACGGTCGTCCTGGGCGACGAGGCGCTCGTCCTCGTCGCCGACCGGCCCTACCGCCTCGGCGGCGTCGGCCACGCCATCTGGATCGCGCTCGCGGACCCGCGCTCGGTCGCCGACCTCGTCGGGGACGTCGTCGACGCCCTCGGAGCGCACCCCGAGGCCGCCGACCTGACCGAGCGCGGCGCCGCCGACCTCCTCGCCCAGGGGCTCGTCGAGGTCGCCGGCATCACGGAGTAGGCGCACCCTCTCGACCGACAGCGTCCGGCGGGTTGTGACCTCTCGACCAGATCCGGTCTCTCGGCGCGGAGGAGCGCGCCGGGGTCAGCCGTCGATGTGGCGGAACGGACGCGCCTCCTCGAGCTCGTACGCGATCTCGAGGAGCCGACGGTCGGCCCCGCGCCGCGCCGAGAGCATGACGCCGACCGGCAGCCCGGTCGCCGTCCCACCGAGCGGCAGCGAGATCGAGGGGGCCCCGGTCGCGTTGTGGAGCGGGGTGAAGCCGGCGTAGTTCGCGACGCGGTCGAGGTGCGTCTGCCACGGGAGGTCCGCGCCGAGGTGGCCGAGCTCGGGTGTCGTGTGGGCGAGGACCGGTGAGAGGACGAGGTCGACGTCGCCGAAGCTGCGCTCGTAGGCCCGGGCGCTCGCGAGGAGCCGGGCGATGACGATCGGCATCTTCGGCAGCCGGCGCGCGGCGCGGGAGGCGAGACCGATCGTGAGCGGCTCCAACGCATTCCGGTCGAATGCGGGGTCGAACAGCTTGCGTCCGTCGCGCGTCACCGACAGCGCGAGCACCGACCAGTAGTCGATGAAGTCGCCCTTGAACGACCGCGGGATCTGGATCGCGTAGTCGGCGACGTCGTGGCCGAGCTCGGCGAGGAGGTCGGCCGTCCCCCGGACCGCGGCCGCCGTGTCCGCGTCCGACGGCGCGGTGAACGGCGAGTCGACGACGACGCCGACGCGAAGGCGCCGCGCGGACGGTCCGTCGACGTGGCCGACGGCGGGGAGGCGGGGGTTGCGGTGGATGCGCTCGGCGTCGGCGAAGAAGGCGGCCGTGTCGCGGACCGAGCGGGTGAGCACGCCCTCGCTCACGACCTTGACCGGCATCGCGTCGGCCGCCGGGTCGGAGAGCAGCCGGCCCCGCGTGGCCTTGAGCCCGACGAGTCCGCAGACGGCCGCCGGGATGCGGATCGACCCGCCCCCGTCGTTGCCGTGCGCGATCGGCACGACCCCGGCGGCGACGTAGGCCGCCGATCCGCCCGAGGAGCCGCCGGAGCTGAAGCCGACGTGCCACGGGTTGTGGACCGCGTCGCCGCCGACGTACTCCGTCGTCGCCGTCCAGCCGAACTCCGGCGTCCGGCTCGTCCCGATCGGGATGAGCCCGGTGTCGAGGAGCTGACCGGCGACCGGGCCGTCGAGGGGGCGGCGGTTGGGCGGGATCGCGCGCGAACCGTAGGTGAACGGCATTCCACCGACGGTGATGTTGTCCTTGAAGACCGTGGGGACGCCGCCGAGGGCGCCCCGCGTCGCCTGCGCCGAGCCGGCCCGGCGGCGGGCCCGCTCGAAGTCCTCGAAGGCGAGCGCCCGCAGCGACCCCTCGACCGCCTCGCTCCGCGCGATCGCCGCCTCGACGGCCTCGAGCGGGCTGATCTCGCCGGCGGCGATGCGGGCGGCGACCCCGACGGCGTCGTCGGTCCCGAGCGCGTCGTCGGCGAACGCGCTCACCCGGTCCGGATGCGGCAGCGGTGCGGCAGTCATGGCAGCCGAGTCTGCCGCAGCCCCCCGGCGGGCAGGCCCCGATGTGACGAGCGCGGTCAGAAGGCTCGGATCGGGGAGTGTCCGGTCAGGTCGAGGAGGAGGTCGACCGCGAGCTCGGCGGCGCGGTTGGGGGTGCCGACCTCGCGGATGAGGGCGGCGATGTGCCGGTTGGGGGTCGGCTCGTCGATCGGCACGAGGACGACGGCGGAGGGCGCGGCGAATGCGGTGAGCCCGGGCACGATCGAGACGCCGACGTGGGCGCCGACGAAGGCGAGGGCCGACCAGAAGTCCTGCGCCTGGACGGAGAAGCGGGGGGTGAACCCGGCGGCCGCACAGGCCGCGAGGACGAGCCGGTGCCCGTCGCTGCTCACGAGGTCGTTGGAGACGAAGCGCTCCCCCCGGAGCTCGGCGAGGGCGAGGCTGTCGCGTCCGGCGAGCCGGTGGTCACGGTGGAGAGCGACGACGAACGGGTCGGTCACGAGGTCGACCCGCCGGTAGCCGGGCGGCGGCCGGGTGTCCGGCGGCGTGATCGTCAGGTCGAGGTCGGGCAGGGAGCCGTGGAAGCCCTCCTCGGTGAGGACGAGGTCGACGATGAGGTCGGGCATCTCGGTCGTCAGCTCGCGGACGAGCTCGGGCATCCACGTCGCCCCGGCGGAGGCGAAGTAGCCGATCGTCACCCGGCCGGAGCGTCCCTCGACGAGGTCGGCCACGACCTGGTCGACGCGGCTCACCTGGGCCATGAGCTCGTCGCTCGCCTCGTCGAGCGCCCGGGCCGCCGGCGTGGGCACGATGCCGCGGCCGGCCTTCTCGAAGAGGGTGAGGCCGGTCTCCCGCTGCAGCGCCGAGAGGTGTTGGCTCACGGCGCTCGAGGTCATCCGGAGGTTGTCCGCGGCAGCCTGGACGGAGCCGCTCGCGACGACGGAACGGAAGACGCGGAGGCGGTGGGGGTCGAGCATTCCCATAGTTTAGCGTTGCTTAATTACCCCGCAGTAAAGTCGCGTTGTGCTGAACAGAGAAGAGGTTCACACTTGAATCATGCAGCGCACCAACATCCTCTCCGTCACCTCCGCCCGCCAGCTCGCGAGCTCCCTCTGGACCAACCGCCACGCCGGCCGCGGAGTCTCCGCCGCCGTCGACCGCGACTTCGCCCGCCAGGCCGAGGAGCTCATGGTCCTCGCCCAGGTGCAGCGTCACCCGCACTGACCCGAGCCCCTCAGTTCGCCGAGGGCGCCGGCGGTTCGAACCACCGGACCGCCCCCAGCCCCCGGATCAGGGCCACTTCCCGACGGAGCAGCCGAAGCACCACCTCGGTCTGCTCCATCGTCGTCTCCGCGACGAGGACCGCCTGCCGGTCCGCCGCCCCGAGCGTCGGCACGCTCCCGACGACCCGCGCGAGGACGTCGGGCACGCCGGGTGGCAGCTCCTCCAGCGGGAGGCCCACGGCGATGCAGAATGCGGCCAGCCCCCTCCGCATCCGCCGCACCTCCGCCTCGCTCGGCGGGGGCACCACGGGGAGCCAGGCGACCTCGCCGACGAGATAGGGCGTCGCCCCGTCCGCGACGAGCCCCTGGAGGAGGAACCTGCGGGTCCCCGTCGCGACGAGCTGGTAGCGAGGCTCCCCGAACCCGACGGTCGCCGCGATCGCGTCGATCCGCGCCTCGCACCCGACCGCGTAGAGGTCACGGACCGCGTCGGCGCCGACCTCCTGCCCCCGGCGGATCCCGACGACGCCGAAGCAGCGTTCCTGCTCGGGTCGCTCCACGAGCCCGTGGATGAGGTCGACGTAGCGCGGCTCGAAGATCGTCAACGGCAGTCGCTGGCCGGGCAGCAGCGCCGTCCCGAGCGGGAAGAGGGGGAGCTGCTGCGCCATCGGCCCGGCCCGGTCGCGTCGGTCAGGTGAGCGGCCGGACGACGAGCCCGGTCCGCAGCTTGGGGGTGAAGAAGGTCGACTTCGGCGGCATGAGCGCGCCCTCTCGACCGGTGCGCTCGATCTCCTCGATGCTGACCGGGCGGATGAGGACCGCGCTGTGCGCCCGCCCCTCGGCGAGCGCCTCCTGGACCTGCTCGACGCCGTGCTGGTAGGCGACCTCGAGGCCGTCGACGTCGCGGAGCGCGTGCTCGAGGAGCGCTCCGTCGATCTGCCGAATGCCCTCGAACGCCTCGGGTCTCGGCGTCAGCCAGTGCGACGCCCCGTCGGCGGTGAGCAGGACGAGCCGGCCCTGCTCGGTCATCGTGCCGAGGAGCGAGGAATCCGCCGGTGGTGCGGGGCTCACCTCGAAGTGCGCCTCGAGGGCGTCGCGGAGCGCCTCCGGGTCGGCTCCGGGGTAGAGGCGGTGGATCGCCTCGATGGCGAGCTGCTCGGGGACGAGCTCCCCGACGAACGCCAGCGTCGTCCCGGCCGCCTCCGCGAGGGCGGCGGCGGCGCGGTCGGAGGGGTCCGCATTCGCCGCCTCCTGCGTCTGCGTCCGGTAGGTCCGCGCGACGCCGTAGCGGTGGTGGCCGTCGGCGATGAGGACGTCGTCGCCGCCGACCGCGGCGGCGATCGCGGCGACCCGGTCGGGGTCGGTGACCCGCTCGACGCTGTGGAGCACCCCGTCGACGGTCAGCGAGCCGGTCGGGTCGCCCGCCGCGGCGAGGGTGTCGGTCAGGCCGCGGCCCAGGGCCAGGCCCCAGACGGGCGAGAGGTTGGCGCGGGTCGCCCGGGTCAGGTCGAGCCGGTCGGTCGACGCCTTGGGCGTCGTCCGCTCGTGCGGGAGGACGCCGCCGGCGCCCTCGTCGACGACCTCGAGGGCGCCGAGGACCCCGACGAGGTCCCGGTGCTCGCCGCGCTCGTCGACGAAGCGCATCCGGTAGATCGTGAAGCCGGGCTCGTCGTCGAGGGTGAGGACGCCCTGCGCGACGAAGGAGTCCAGCGTGCGGGCTGCACCGTCGTAGCGCTCCTCGCCACCCGCGGGGACGTCGACGTGGACGATGTTCTGCCGCGAGCGCGCTCGCAGTACCTTGACGTCCGCGTCCGAGAGCACGTCGTAGGGCGGGGCGATGACGTCGTCGAGGTCGACGCCCGGGGCGTAGCGCAGGGCGCGGAACGGTTCGAACCGGGGCACGTGTCGAGCCTCGCACACCCTTGACCTGTCGCCGTCCGAGGGTGCGCGGGTAGCCTCGCGCCCATGCCCGACTCGACCTTCACCCTCGACTCCCCCGGCGAGCAGATCCACGTCTACCGCTGGGAGCCCGACGGCCCCGTCAAGGCGGTCGTCCAGGTCGCGCACGGGATCGCCGAGCACGCCGCCCGCTACGAGCGGTTCGCGCGGGCGCTCAACGAGGCGGGCTACGCGGTCTACGCCGACGACCACCGCGGCCACGGCCGGACGGCAGGGTCGCCGGACCGGCTCGGGGTCTTCGCCGAGCGGGACGGCTGGGCCGCCGTCGTCGAGGACCTGCACCACCTGACCCGGCGGATCCGCGAGGACCACCCCGGCGTCCCCGTCGTCCTCTTCGGGCACAGCATGGGCAGCATCATGGCCCGGTCCTATGTCGCCGCCCACGGCGCGGACGTCGACGCACTCGTCCTGTCCGGCCCCGCGCGCCGCCCGGGCGTCGAGGGCCAGGTCGGCAGGGCATTCGCCGTCGTCGAGGGGCGCCTGCGCGGCCGCTCCACCCCGAGCCCCGTCCTCGACTGGCTGGCTCTCGGCCAGAACAACAAGCGGATCAAGCACCCGCGCACCAAGTTCGACTGGCTGTCCCGGGACGAGGCGGAGGTCGACAAGTACATCGCCGACGAGTACTGCGGCGGCGTCTCCTCGACCGGGCTGCTCCAGGACATGGTCATCGGGCTGACCGAGGCGTATGCCGACGACAGCGCGGCGCGCGTCCCCAAGGACCTGCCGATCCACATCGTCGCCGGCGGCGAGGACCCGGTCGGCGCCTACGGCCGCGGCGCCAAGGACACGGAGGACCAGTACCGCCGGGTCGGTGTCCGGGACGTCAGCCTCCGGATCTACCCCGAGTCCCGCCACGAGCTGCTCAACGACACCGACCGCGACGCCGTGACCGCCGACCTCGTCGCCTGGCTCGACGCGCACCTCCCCGCCTGACCGAGCGGCGCTACCCGACGATGCGGGACTCGCGGTCGTAGTTCTTGCCGAGGAACATCGGGGCCTGGGCCCAGCGGAGCGCGAAGACCATGACGAGCAGGGTCGCGAGGTAGGGCGTCATCGAGACGAACTGGTGGGGCAGCCCGATCCCGACGACCTGGGCGCGCTGAGCGAGGACGTCCATCGCGGCGAAGAAGGCGGACCCGAGCAGGATGAACTGGGGCCGCCAGCCGCCGAAGAACGCGAGCGCGATCGCGAGCCAGCCGCGGCCGGCGACGATGCCGTCGGCGTAGACCCCCGAGAACGCCATCGGCAGGTACGCCCCGCCGACCGCCATGAGCGCGGCACCGGCGGTCCCGGCGAGCAGGCGGGTCCGGGTCACGTCGATGCCGAGCGAGTCGGCGGCCTTGGGGTTCTCGCCGACCGAGCGGAGCCGCATTCCGGCGTCCGTCCGGTAGAGCCACCACCAGAGCGCGACGGACAGGCCGAGCGCGACGAAGACGAGCGCGTCCTGGCCGAGGACGAGGTCGGGCAGCGGGGCGATCCGGGGCGGCTGGTCGTCGCCGATGACGATCCGGTAGAGCAGCGACGCGAGCCCGCCCGTCAGGAAGAAGATCGCGAGGCCGACGACGAACTGGTCGAGGCGCAGGTTCGTCGTCGCCCACGCGAGGACGAGGCCGAACGCCGCGCCGACGAGCGCCGCCGCGAGCAGCCCGACCGTGTTGGAGCCGACCTTGAGCGAGACGAGGTAGCCGACGGCCGCGCCGAGGAGCATGAGCCCCTCCTGCGCGACGTTGAAGATGCCCGCCCGCCCGGAGAGCATCGTGCCCTGCGCGACGAAGAGGAAGGGCACCATCGCCGTGATGACGAGCGCGAGGGTGTTCATGAGGCCACGGCCTGTCCGGTCAGGGCGACGCCGCGTCGGGCGCGCCGGGTCCGGAGCCGCGCGACGACGACGTCGGACATGAGGAGGAAGAGCAGGATGAGCCCCTCGAGGATGAGGACGAGCTCGGACGGCGCCCCGGACACCCGCTGCATCGACCCGGCGCCGACCTCGAGGACGGCGATGCCGAAGGCGACGAACGGGACGGCGGTCAGCGAGCCGCGCGCGATGAGCCCGATGATGATGCCGAGGAGCAGGTAGTTGGACTGCATTCCCTCGAGCATCCGGTGGTGCACGCCGGCGACCTCGATCGCACCGGCGAGACCGGCGATCGCCCCGCCCGCCACCATCGAGGTGACCGCGACCCGGCCGACGCGGATGCCGTGGATCCGGGCCGCGCGCTCGTTGAGCCCGACGG
Source organism: uncultured Actinomycetota bacterium (assembly GCA_963752365.1). Classification (GTDB taxonomy): domain Bacteria; phylum Actinomycetota; class Actinomycetes; order Actinomycetales; family Dermatophilaceae; genus CAVVXY01. The sequence continues at coordinate 94,985 of CAVVXY010000005.1, read as the reverse complement.
CGCGCAGCTCGAAGCCCGCGACGCTGCGGCGGGCCAGGACCGCGAAGGCGACGCAGAGGAGCAGGACGAGGAGGACGCCGGTGTGCATCGGCGGCCGCCCGATCGTCGGGAGCTCGGCGCCCGCGCCGACCGCGATCGTCACCGCGCCGCCGGCGCCGGCGTCCGGCCAGGTGTGCGACGCGAGGTAGTCGAGCACCTCGAAGGACACGAAGTTGAGCAGCACCGTCGAGAGGATCTCGTTGACCTTGAAGCGCTCCATGAGCCACGCCGAGATCGCCGCCCAGAGCGCCCCGGCGAGGGTGCCGGCGAGCAGGACGAGCGGGAGCAGCACGAGGAGCGGGAGGCTCGAGAAGGTGATGCCGACGGCGACCGCGCCCGCGGCGCCGAGGATCAGCTGGCCCTCGCCGCCGATGTTGAACCGCCCCGCCCCGAGCGGGATCGCGAAGGCGAGCGCGAGCAGGACGAGCGGCACCCACTTCTGCATCGTCTGGACGAAGCCGAAGCGGTTGCGGAACGAGTTGGTCAGGACCGCCCGGAACGCCTGCACCGGGTCGTGGCCGAGGGCCAGCATGACGACGGCCGTGACGACGAATGCCGCGAGGACCGCGAGCACGTACGGCACCGCGGCGAGACCCAGGGACTTCAGGCGCGCGACGTTCATGCGGAGACTCCGACCATGAGGCGACCGAGGGCGTAGGGGTCGGTCGCGCCGCGCGCGACGTCGCCGAGGAGGCGGCCGGAGTAGATGACCTTGACCCGGTCGGCGAGCGCGATGACCTCGTCGAGGTCCTCGCTGATGACGATGACCGCGGTGCCCGCGGCAGCGGCGCGGCGGACCCGCTCGTAGACGAACTGGACCGACGCGAGGTCGAGCCCGCGGGTCGGGTTGTGCAGGAGGAGCACGCGCGGCTCGTGGGCGAAGGCGCGGGCGAGGATGACGCGCTGGATGTTGCCGCCGGAGAGCTGGCCGCACGGCGTCGACGCGCCGGGCGTGCGGACCGAGAACTCCTCGATCGCGCGGACGGCGTGCTCCTTGGCCGACTTCCAGTCGATGAGCCCGTGCCTGGCCTTGGACCGGTGCGGGCCGAGCATGAGGTTCTCGGTGATGTCGCCGCCGGGCAGGATCCCGTCCCGCTGCCGGTCCTCGGGGACGTAGACGACGCCGGAGCCGAGCCACTGGGCGGTCGACCGTCCGACGAGCTGCTCCCCGTCCAGGGTCAGCGACCCCGTGGCATTCCGCGCCCCGGTCAGGGCCTCGGCGAGCTCGACCTGGCCGTTGCCGGCGACCCCGGCGATGCCGAGGATCTCGCCCCGGCGCAGCTCGAAGGACACGTCGGAGACGAGGTCGGTGCCGCCGCCGACACCGGCGACGCCGAGGCTCGACACGACGACGCGCAGGGGCTGCTCGGAGACCTCGACGTCCGGCATCTCGACGTGCGCCGAGCCGAGGTCGCCCTCGCCGAGGGCGACCTCGACGATCGCCGCGGTGTCCGCGTCGTCGCCCGCGCTGCCACCGACCATGCGGGTCGCGAGGTCGTCGGCATTCGTCGCCGTCTTGTCGACGGTCGCGACCCAGCGGCCGTCGCGCATGATCGTCATCCGGTCGCAGACGGCCATCGTCTCGCGGATCTTGTGGGTGATGAGGACGACGGACATGCCGTCGTCGACGATCGCCCGCATCGAGGAGAAGAGGTCGTCGACCTCCTGCGGCGTGAGGTTGGTCGTCGGCTCGTCGAGGACGAGGATCTTCGCGCCGCGGTAGAGCGCCTTGAGGATCTCGACCCGCTGGCGGACGCCGACGGGCAGGTCGCCGACACGCGCGTCCGGGTCGACGGTCAGGCCGAACCGTTCCGACAGCTCGCGAATGCGGGCCGCCACGTCGACGCCCTGGGTGTCGGTCCCGAGGACGACGTTCTCGGCGACGGTGAACACGTCGACCTGGAGGAAGGTCTGGTGGACCATCCCGACCCCGGCGGCGATCGCGTCGCGGGGGTTGGCGATCGTCGTCGGCGCACCGTCGACCTCGACCGTTCCAGCGTCGGGCGCGTAGAGCCCGTAGAGGACGTTCATGAGCGTCGTCTTGCCCGCTCCGTTGCCCCCGAGCAGACCGTGGACCTCGTTGCGACCGACCGTGAAGTCGACCCCGTCGAGGGCCACGACCGGCCCGAACGTCTTGCGAATGCCCGACATTCGCAGCCGTGGCGTCTCCTGCTCGGCCATGACGTGCCTTCCGTGGGAGGTCCCGAGGGACCTGCTCAGCCGATCTTCGTGACGTCGAGCTTGACGGTGACCGACCCGTCCTTGACCTTGGTCATGGCCTCCTCGACGGCGGTCTTGACGTCGGCCGGGACCTTGTCGCTCATCGTGATCGTCACGCCGGTGTCGAAGCCGAGCGGGTAGCGGCCGGTCTCGGTGCCCGCCTTGATCTTGCCGAGCACCTCCGAGAGCGGCTTGCTGAAGTCGTAGACGAGCGAGCCCGCGTAGTGGTCTCCCGCGGCCGCCGACTTGTCGGTGTACTTGGCCGTGACCCAGCCGGTGCCGGCCGCCTGGTCGGTGAATGCCTGGAAGGTCCCGGCCGCGCCCTGGTTGAGCGAGCCGACGATGACGTCGGCGCCCTGCCCGAGGAGCTGGGTCGAGAACTGCTGCGCCTTGGCGGCGTCGTTGAAGTCGCCGGTCCAGACGGGGGTCAGCTTGGTCGAGGCGCCGGTGTCGGCGATCGCCTGCTGCATCGCGTGGACCTCGGCGAAGCTGAAGGGGAGCGACAGGCCACCGACGTAGCCGACGTTGCCGGTCTTGCTCAGCTTGGAGGCGAAGACGCCCATCCCGTAGAAGCCGAGGTGGAACTGGCGGTCGATCGTCCACACGTTGGCCGGCTGGTCCTTGGCCTCGCCGTCGTACTCGGCGATGAAGTTGACGTCGGGGTTCTCCTTGGCGACCTTGGCCGTCGCGTCGTAGAACTGCGAGCCGTGCGTCCAGATGACGGTGTTGCCGTCGCCGACGGCCTCGTTGAGCCGGGCCTCGACGTCGGGGACGGCGACCTTCTCGCTGAAGCTCGTCGTCGCGCCCGCGGCCTTGGCGGCGTTGAGGGCGGCGAGGCCCACGGCGTTGTAGTCGGCGTCGTTGGTCGGGCCGGAGAAGATCGCGGCGATCTTGACCCCGCCCGAGCCGGAGCCGCCGGTCGCGCCGGAGCCCCCGTCGTCGGAGCTGCCACAGGCGGTGAGGGCGAGGCTGCCGACCGCGACGACGGCGAGCGCGGCGATGGTGCGGGAGTGTGGACGAGACATGTGAAGGTTCCTCTCGGGGGCCCCGGGCCGGGCGGCTGATCCGACGTCGGTGTGCTGTCCCTGACGTCGCTGCGAGAAGCGTGACGGGACGGGGAGCGCCCCTCATGGGCAGACCCTGCCCAGAAGGCCCTCGCGGGTTGGCACATCTTCGCCCTTCACTTGTCCCGGATCCCCGACGGGAGCCGGCCCCGCCGGACGCCTATCGTGGGCGCGTGCCCCACGATGAGCCCCGTCGCCTCGACGCGACCCGTCGGCTCGTCGCCGACCGGGCCGAGCGCGCTGGGCAGCAGGTCGGGGCCGAGGTGGAGCGCCGGGTCCGGCAGGGGCAGGAGCGGGTCGTGCGCGGTCAGGAGCTCGCCGCGGCGGCGCGCGACCGCATTCCCGGTCGACGCGCGCCGGTCGACCTGACCGGCTGGACCCTCCCCGAGCTGCGGGCCTTCCTCGAGGCGTCCGCCCGCGGACCCCGCGTCGTCCCGCCGCGACGCCTCGGGCACGACGCGGTACGGCGGATCAACGCCCTCGCCGACCAGCTCCCCGCCGAAGCGGTCCTGCTCGGCCGGGCGATCGCCGACGCCGCCCCGCCCGTCGGCGCGGGCGTCGGGGCCGAGCTGGGCGACATCCTCCAGACCTACCTCCCCGGGACGATCGAGGCCTACGGGACGAGCGCCGGCGGTGGCCCGGTCGGCCGGCGTGCCGAGCGGCTCCTCGTCGAGCAGCTCCGGATGCTCCACGAGGTGACCGCCCAGGTCGTCCAGGCGCAGGCCGACCACGACGACCTGGACCTGCGGATCCAGGCCGACTTCCTGCGCGAGAAGTTCGGCCGGCTCGAGCGGAGCCCCCTCGACCTCGACGTCGCGTCTCCCGCACCGACGTCGAATGCCGCGCAGCGCCCGACCGAGCGGGTCACCCCGGCGGCGCCGACCGCCCTGACGACGCCGTCCCTGCGGGCGCGCCACCACCTCCACGTCGACCGGGACCCGGTCACCCTGCTCACGCCGTCGGCCAAGGCCGGCGACCGGCTCGGCGTCCGCCTCGCCCTCCCGCGCGGGATCGGGGTCGTCCTCGGCGTCGTCAGCGAGAAGCGTTCGGGCGCGGTGCAGTTCGCGTCCACACGGATCCGGGGCTGGGGGTCGGGCAAGCGACGGATGGGAGGCTTCAACGCCGCCCAGATCGACCTGCGGCTCGCCGTCGACCTCAAGGACGTCCGGCGCTTCGTCGTCCACGCGACGACGCACGAGCGACACCGCGACCCGCTCGACGTCGTCCTCTTCCTCAACCAGGGGTCGTCGAGCGCGGCGAGCCTGCCGACGGCATTCGCCCGACGACGCGGGCTCGCGACGACGGTCGTCGCGTCCGGCTGGGAGACGACCGACGGGCTCTTCGTCCGCAACGAGTCCGCCTTCCACCCGCACCTGCGCGCGGCGGCGACGGCGCACGGCTTCACCCAGGTCACCTGGCTCGCCGACGACACCCCCGCCGTCTGACCGCGCCACCTCGACCACCCGGGAGACCACGACCGCATGACCGACTTCCTCCGGCTGAGCGCCCTCAGCCTGCTCGTCCTCGCCGTCCTCCAGGCGCTGACCTTCGCGTGGTCGCGCCGGGCCGGGAAGTACGCCGTCGTCGACAACGTCTGGGGACTCGGGCTCGGCCTCGTCGCCGTGCTCGGCGCGCTCTTCGGGGTCGGCGACGTGCCGCGGCGGCTGCTCCTCGCCGTCGTCCTCGGCGGCTGGGGGCTGCGGCTCACGACCCACCTGCTCCGCCGGTCGACCGGGGCACCCGAGGACCCACGCTACGCGGCGATGTCGCAGGGCAGGTCGCCGCTCCACATGGCGCTGCGCGTCTTCGCGCTCCAGGGCTTCCTCCAGTGGTTCATCTCGCTACCGGTCCAGGTCGCCGCGTCGACCGGACCGGTCCGAGGCGCCGCATGGGCTCTCGTCGTCGTCGGAGCCGTCATCTCCGTCGTCGGGATCGCCTTCGAGTCGGTCGGCGACGGCCAGCTGACCGCCTTCCGCGCCGACCCGGCCCACCAGGGCCGGATCCTCGACACCGGCCTCTGGGCGTGGTCACGCCACCCCAACTACTTCGGCGACGCGTGCGTCTGGACCGGCGCCTGGCTCGTCGCCGCCGCGGTCTGGCCGGGGGTGCTGACGATCCTCTCGCCGCTCGCGATGGTCTACTTCCTCGTCGTGCTCAGCGGCGGCCGGCTCCTGGAGAAGCACATGGCCGGGCGGCCGGGCTACGCGGAGTACCAGGCGCGCACGAGCTTCTTCCTCCCCCGACCGCCGCGACGGTGAATGCCGGGGGCTCGGTAGGGTGCGGCGGGTGAGCCCGCAGCCACGCGCCACCCGGTCCGGCCCGACCTCCGCGGCCGGCGCGCCAGGTCCGTGGGCCGAGGCCCGGCGGACCGTCCAGGTCCACACCGGCGTCGCGCTCCTCGCGCTGCTCGCCTCGCTCGGCCTGCTCGCGTGGTCGTGGAGGTCGAGCGGCTCGGGCACGGGCGACCCCGCATTCGCGGGGGCCTTCGGCGTCTTCTTCACCATCGTGACCGGGCTCGCGCTCTCGCTCTACGTCTCGGCGAGCCGGCGGGTCCGCGACCGCCAGCGCCGCGGCCTGTGGCAGACCCTCGCGACGACCCTGCTGCTCCTCGCCGCCGGTGTCCCGCTGACCCGTCGGGCCCCGGCCTTCCTCGCCGTCCTCGCGGTCCTCGCCGCCCTCGAGCTGTGGGTGATCCTCGACCGCGTCCGCGCGACGAGGTCCGCGACACACTGACCCGGGCCGCACCGGTGTCCGCGGAACATGTCGCCCGGCACCCGGTCGGTGCTACAACCGCACCATGAGCGACTTCAGCGCCGAGATCGTCCAGACCCCCCGCCTCGCGACGAACGTGTGGACGAGGGGCCCGGAGGACGGCATTCCCGTGCTCCTCGTCCACGGCAACATCACGACGGGCGGCTTCTGGAAGTACGTCGCCGAGGCGCTGCCGGACGACGTGCGCGTCATCGCTCCCGACCTGCGCAGCTTCGGCGACACCGAGGCGCTGCCCGTCGACGCGACGCAGGGGCTCGGCGAGATGGCCGAGGACGTCCACTCCCTCCTGCAGACCCTCGGCCTCGCCGGCGGTCGGCGGGTCCATGCGGCCGGCTGGTCGATGGGCGGCGGCGTCCTGCAGCAGTACCTCCTCTCCCACCCGGACGACCTCGCCTCGGTCACGCTCGTCGCGCCCATCTCGCCCTACGGCTTCGGCGGGACCAAGGGCGTCGACGGGACGCCGGTCAGCGCCGACCACGCGGGGACCGGCGGCGGGACGGCGTCTCCGGAGTTCGTCCGGCGCCTCGGCGAGCGGGACGGGGGCGAGGAGGACCCGAGCAGCGCGCCCCGGACGGTCCTGCTCACCTTCTTCGGCCCCGGGACGAATGCCGACGCCGTCGACGCCGACTTCCTCGTCGCCGAGCTGCTCAGGACGACCGTCGGCGACGAGCACTACCCGGGGAACCTCACCGCATCGGACAACTGGCCCCATGTCGCTCCCGGCGACCGCGGCGTCCTCAACGCGATGTCCCCGAAGTACTTCGACACCTCCGCCCTCGGCGACGTCCGCGACGGAGTGCCGATCACGTGGGTCCGGGGCACGGCCGACCAGGTCATCTCCGACCGCTCGATGTTCGACCTCGCGACCCTCGGCGAGCTCGGCGCGGTCCCCGGATGGCCCGGCGCCGGCGTCATGCCGAGCCAGCCGATGGAGAGCCAGCTCCGGGCCGTCCTCGGCCGCTACGCGGCCGGCGGCGGCTCCTACGAGGAGGTCGTCCTCGACGGGGTGGCGCACGGACTGCCGCTCGAGGTCCCCGGACGCATCGCGGACGAGATCGCCAAGCACCTCCGGTGAGCGGCGTCGAGCTCGTCGTCGCGCCTCCGCTCACCCGCGTCGCGGTGCGCGGCGGCGACCTGACCGTCGCCGTGTGGTCGCCGACCGAGGGTGCGAATGCGGAGCCCCCCGTCGTCGCGATCCACGGGATCACCGCGACCCACCGGGCCTGGCCCCATCTCGCCGCCGCCCTCCCCGGGCGCACCCTGCTCGCACCTGACCTCCGCGGGCGGGGCGGGAGCCGCGGGCTGCCTCGCCCGACGGGTCTGGCGACGCACGCCGACGACGTCGCCGCGGTCATCGAGTCCCTCGCCGGCGGAGCCCCGGTCGACGTCGTCGGGCACTCGATGGGCGGCTTCGTGGCCGCCGTCCTCGCCCACCGGCACGCCGAGCTCGTGCGTCGACTCGTCCTCGTCGACGGCGGGCTGCCGTTCGCCGAGGCCGAGCTCGGCACGACGCAGGCGGGGCTCGCGGCAGTCCGGCAGCGCCTCGAGACGGACTTCCCGTCCCGGGAGGCGTACGTCGGGCTCTTCCGCGCGCACCCCGCATTCGCCACGGACGGCGGAGCCGCGCTCGAGGCCTACGCCGGCTACGACGCGGTCGAGCGCGCGAGCGGTGGCTTCGGATCCTCGGCCGACGTCGGCGCCGTCCTCGAGGACCAGGCCGACATCCTCGAGGGGTCGGCCCTGCGCGCGGCGACCGCCCAGCTCCCGCGGGCCGCCTTCCTCCACGCCCCGCGGGGCTTCGTCGACGACCCGCCCGGCCTCTACGCCGCGGACACGGTCGAGGAGCTCCGGGGCCGCTACCCGCAGGTGTCGACCGAGCTCGTCGAGGGCGTCAACCACTACACGATCTGCCTGAGCGAGCGCGGCGCCCGAGCCGTCGCCGGGGCCGTCGCGGCGGCACCCGTCCTCACCGCCGGCTGACGACGGATCCGCCCCGGCTAGGACTGCCGGAGCGACCGCAGGTAGGCCTCGAGGATCGGGCCGGCCGTCGCCGCGCCGCCCTGCCCGTCGGCGACGAAGACGGCGACGGCGAGGTCGCCCTGGAGCCCGATGACCCACGCGTGCGAGCGGGGCGGGTCGTCCGCGCCGTACTCAGCGGTCCCCGTCTTCGCGAGGACCGGGTCGCCCGGCACGTCCGCGAGGAAGGACGCGGTGCCACCCTCGACGACGCCGCGCATGAGCGTCCGGAGGGTCCCGGCCTCGGCCGCCGTGACGGGCGAGGCGGGGGCGGCCGGCTTGGCCGCCTCGGGCAAGAGGACCGGGCTCACCGGCGCGCCCTTGGCGATCGACGCGGTGACGGCCGCCATCCCGAGCGGCGTCGCGAGGACCTTGCCCTGGCCGATCATCGACGCGGCCCGCTCGACCTCGCTCGCCGGCTGGGGCACCGACCCGAGCTCGGCGGCGACGCCGAGGGTTGGCGACCCGGTGAGGCCGAGCGCCGCCGCGGCCTGCGCGAGGGCTGTGGTCCCGATCTTGTCCCTCGCCGTCATGAGCGCGGTGTTGCACGACTGCGCGATCGCCGTCCGGAGCGGGATCGTGCCGGTGAGCGCGGCGGGGTAGTGGTCGTAGTTCTTGAAGGTCCGCCCGTCGACGACGGTCGTCTGCGGGCAGGTCACGAGGCTGTCGGCGGTCAGGCCGGCGCGGAGGAGCGCGAGAGCCGTCACGACCTTGAACGTCGAGCCCGGCGCGTAGCCGCCGAGAGTCGCCGTCGGCTGCCCGTCGCTGCCCGGACCGCTCGCGGCCGCGAGGACGTGACCGTCCGACGGGCGGATCGCGACGATCGCGCTCGCCGGGCCGACGCCGTTCAACGCGGCCTCGGCCCGGAGCTCGTGGGTCAGGTCGAGGGTCGTCGTCACGTCGGTGCCGTCCTGGGCGTCGACGCGGTGGAGCTCGCGCGGCGTGGGTGCCACCGTGCTCCCGGGCGGGGTCGGCGCCACGGCCTGCACGACGAAGCCCGTCGTGCCCGCGAGCTTCTCGTCCTGGCTCGCCTGCAGGCCGGAGAGCCCGGTCAGGTCGCCCGAGCGGATCCGGCCGCCGGACTTCGCGACGATCTCGGCCGTCGCCTCCCCGACGGTCCCGAGCACGGCCCGGGCGAATGCGGACGTCGGAGCGAGCGGCAGCGTCCCGTCGACGAGCCGGGCACCCGGGATGCCCGCCAGCCGCGGCCGCGCGGCGGCGAGGTCGTCGCTCGCGGCGCGGTAGGTGATCGCGTCGACGAAGGCCTGGTCCCCGGCGGCGGCGACGCGCCGGGCGAGCTCGGCCGCGTCGACGTCGACGACGGCGGCGAGCCGGCGCGCGGCGGACGCGGCCGCATCGTCGTCCGGGATGCCGCTCCGGTCGATCCCGACCCGGACGACCGGGCGCTCGGCGACGATCGGCTGCCCGCCCTCGCCGAGGATGTCCCCGCGCTTGGCGGTGAGACGCACCGCCCGGAGCCTCTCGCCGGCGGCGAGGCCGGGGGCGATGACCGACGGCGACCAGCGGCCGGCCCAGCCGTCGCCGGCCCGGACGATCTGCATCGTCGTGCGCGTCGCCCACGCGGGCTTGCCGGTGTGGATGGTCCAGCTGTTCGCGAAGGTCACCGTGCCGCTCGCGCGGTCGTCGGCGAGGGTCACGGAGACGACCGAGACCTTCGGCCGGATCGTCCCCATGCCCTGGAGGACCGCGGTGAGCGCCGTGGTGGCCGCGGGCCCCTCGACCCCGGTCACCGGGTCCGGAAGCTTCCCCTGGGCGAGCGCTGCAGCGGCGGCGGCGGCGTACGCATTCGCCGCCTCGACGACGCGTTGCCGATCGCGCCACCACCAGAACCCGCCGCCGGCGGCGGCGAGGACGAGCACGGCGACGAGGGCGAGGACGATCGGTCGGCGGGACCGGGGCGCGGATGGCTCCATGCGTTCGACCCTAGGCGGCAGCTCCGTCGGAGCCCGTGCGGCCCTGCGTCCGGGCGGTCCCGACCATCGCCCTTCCACTCTGCCTCGTCCACCGTCGGGAGACGCGTGGAGGCCTCTTCCCGCGCCGTGGCGCGGGATCGGACCTCCTCGCATTCGGCCGCGGATGGAGGCCTTCCCCAGTGGTCCAGTCTCGGGGTACCCGGGCGGGGTCATCGTCGTCGACTGCTCCGGGATCTGGCCGGCCAGGCCCCGCGCGGTCCCACGGGCGCCGAGCAACCCGACCCCCGTCGACCGACCGACCGCTCAGGACGTGGCTGTCGGTCGCCCGCTCAGCCGGCGACCGGCGCCTCGAGCGGCGAACCGGCGCGCAGCGCGCGCTGCTCGTACGCCCAGCCCGGCCCTCGGAGCAGGTAGCCGAAGCGCTCGCGCCAGGTGCCCGCATTCGCGACGTCGCTCGCGATGTCGGCCCACTCGTGCGTCGCGATCCGAGCCGGGTTGAAGCTGTCGATGTTGCGGGTCAGCCCGTAGGCCGGCCGCTCCCGCTCCTCCTCGAAGGTGCCGAAGAGCTTGTCCCAGACGATGAGGATCGAGCCGTGGTTGCGGTCGAGGTACTGCCGGTTCGAGCCGTGGTGGACGCGGTGGTGGCTCGGGGTGTTGAGGATCCGCTCGAGCCGGCCGATCCTGTTGATCGCCTCGGTGTGGATCCAGAACTGGTAGATGAGGTTGAGGGCCCGAGCCGTCTCGATCGTCGCGGGCCGCACGCCGGCGAGCGCGAGGAGGCCGTAGGGCACGGTGAGCGTGACGCCCTCGGCGACCGGCTGCCGGAGCGCCGTCGAGAGGTTGTAGCGCTCGCTGCTGTGGTGGACGACGTGGACCGCCCACAGCCAGCGCGACTCGTGCGAGAGCCGGTGGTTCCAGTAGTAGACGGCGTCCCAGGCGAGCACGGCGAATGCCGTCGCCGCGACCCCCGTGCCCAGGTCGCGTCCGTGCCGGGCGAAGAGCCGCTGCCCGCTCGTCTGCGTCGCCCACGCCGTCGCCGTCGTCAGGGCGGTCGCGGCGACCGCGGCGACGGCCGTGCCGCCGGTCAGACGGCGCAGGACCGGACCCCCGCCGCCCGCATTCGCCGGACCCGGGTGGACCGTCCCCGCGGCGGGCAGCCGACCGCCCGGTGCGCGCGCCCGCAGCCGCAGGACGTCACCGGCCGTCGTCGCCGCGGCGGCCGCGACGCCGACGCCCATGAGCGCCTTCGCCCACCGACCGCGCCCGGGCGTCACCGGGTCGAGCAGCCGCTTGGCCACGAACGGCGCGACGAGCGAGCCGAGCCCCATCGTCAGCGATGCGATCGTGTCCTTGAGCTCGTAGTCGCCCGCGCGGGGGTTGCCGGGAGCGCTCGGGTGGCGCCGGTAGTGGACGAGCTCGGTCGCCATCGATCCGATGTATACGGGGATCGCGAGCACCGTGAGGTCGACCTTGGCCACCCCGGGAGCGTAGGCCGAATGCCGCCCCCGGGCCCCTGATCGTGGCCCGCGCCTCAGTCTCACTCCGTGTCCACCCTGCCCGCTGCCCTTGGCAGGGCCGTGCGCCGCACGCTACGTTCGGACACGGATGTGACTCAGGTCACCATCTGTGAAGACGCAGGTCACTCAACGGTCGAGGGATCAGTCGGCATCGGAGGGCCCCGCCGGGCGGGCGGTCTCCGGAGGTCGTCGTTGCTTCCTCGGGAAGGGAAGAGAGATGACGACGACGATCGACGCTCCTGTCCAGGACGCCGAGCTCAGCATTCACAACAAGCCCGCGATGTCGAGCTCCAACATCCTCATGATGAACATGGGGTTCTTCGGCATCCAGTTCAGCTTCGGTCTGACCCAGACCGCGATGAGCCCGCTCTTCTCGGCCATGGGCGCCAGCCCGGACGAGCTCCCGATCCTCAACCTGGCCGGTCCCATGACCGGGCTGCTCATCCAGCCGCTCATCGGCGCGATCAGCGACCGCACGTGGTCCGACCGGTGGGGCCGGCGCAAGCCGTTCATCCTCGCCGGCGGGCTCCTCTGCTGCATCGTCCTCGCGATCTTCCCGTTCATCTCGGTGCTCTGGGCCGGCGTCCTCGGCCTCTGGCTCCTCGACGCGGGCAACAACACGGCGATGGAGCCCTACCGCGCCTTCATCACCGACCGGCTCCCCAAGAACCAGCTCGCCCGAGGGTTCCTCGTCCAGAGCATGTTCACCGGGGCCGGCGCGGTCCTGTCGAACCTGTCGATCTTCACCTTCGAGCGGATCATCCCGGGCAAGGCCGGCAACGGCATCCCCTACTGGGCCTACGTCTGCTTCTTCATCGGCGTCGCCTGCATCGCCGTCACCGTCGGCCTGGCCATGTCGCGCACCAACGAGCTGCGCCCGCCGCAGGAGGAGCTCGACGAGATCGCCGCGTCCTCCGGCGGCCCGGCCGCCCTCATCAGCGACCTCAAGGACGCCGTCAAGGCGATGCCGATCGCGATGCACAAGATCGGGTTCGTCTTCCTCTTCCAGTGGTACGCGATGTTCATCTACTGGCAGTTCATGTCGCTGAGCATCGGCAAGTCGGTCTGGGGCGTCACCCCGGAGGAGGAAGGCTTCCAGCAGGCGGCCGGCTGGTCCGGCCTGATGAACGGCTCCTACAACGCGGTGACGATGATCTCGGCGCTCATCCTCCTGCCGCTCGTCGTCAAGTTCGGCGGCCGGATCGTCCACGCCGGCGCACTGGTGCTCGGCGGCCTCGGGCTCATCTGGCTGTCGACGATCTCCAACCAGTACCTCGCCCTCGTCCCGATGATCGGCCTCGGCATCTTCTGGGCGAGCGCGGTCGGCGTGCCCTACCTCATGGTCGCGAGCATGGTGCCGGCACGACGGGCGGGCGTCTACATGGGCGTCCTCAACATGATGATCGTCGTCCCGATGCTCATCCAGACGCTCACCTTCGGCTGGATCTTCAAGCACTGGCTGGGCAACGACCCGACCACGGCCATCAAGCTCGCCGGCGTGCTCTTCCTCATCGGCTCGCTCGCGATGCTGTGGGTCAACCCGCCGAGCGACGCCGACGAGTCGGACATCGTGCCGCTCGGTGGCCAGGGCCGCGGCGTCAAGGTGTACGACCGGGTCATCGTCGGCTCGGACGGCACGGACAACTCGCTCTACGGCGTCCACCGGGCCATGGCGATCGCGCGCGACGCCAACGCCAAGCTGACGATCGTCACGGCCTACACCCCCGACAACGGTCCGGACAAGGGCACGCGGGCCGAGATCCACGGCGAGGATGCCGGTCGGCTCGCGCTGCAGCGGACGGTCAACGACCTCAACAGGCACCGCGTCACGAGCTACGACTCGCTGCTCGTGCCGGGTGATGTCGGCGACGCCCTCCTGCAGGCCTCGAGATCGAGCACCCGCAACCTCATCGTCGTCGGCAACCGCGGTGTCGGTGCCGAGGGCGGCGAGCTGCTCGGAGCGGTGCCCGCCAAGGTCGTCCGCAGCGCCGTGTCCGACGTCATCGTCGTCCAGACCGAGGACACCTCCGACGACGAGCTGCTCCGGAAGACGACGAACACCTTCTGAGGTCGCTCGACCCCGCCATGCCCCACCGTGTGAATACGGTGGGGCATGGCCCGTCTGCGCACCGTCAAGCCGACCATGCGCGGGTGGACGCGACGTCGCTCCGGCGCGGGGTTCGCCTACCTCGACGCGGCGGGCGCGCGCCTGCCGGCCGACGACGTCGCGCGGGTCAAGGCGCTCGCGATCCCGCCGGCCTGGCGGGACGTCTGGATCTGCCCGATCCCCAACGGCCACATCCAGGCCGTCGGCACCGACGACGCCGGCCGCCGTCAGTACCTCTACCACCCGGCCTGGCGGGTCCAGCGGGACAAGGCGAAGTTCGACCGCGTCCTCGCCGCCGCGTCCCGGCTCCCCGCCGCCCGCAAACAGGTCGCCGCCGACCTGCATTCGCGCGGAATGCCGCTCGCCCGGGCGACCGCGCTCGCCGTCCGCCTCCTCGACCTCGGCTACTTCCGGATCGGCAGCGACGCCTACGCCGACGCCAACGGCTCCTTCGGCCTGACGACGCTCGAGCGCCGACATCTCAAGCGCGGACGCGGGACCGTCGTCACCTTCAGCTTCGTCGGCAAGTCGGGGGTCAAGCACGTGATCGACATCGACGACGGCGACGTCGTCAAGGTCCTCGACAAGATGATCGCCCGGACCGGTCGGAGCCGGCGCCTCCTCGCCTACCAGGACCGCAGGGAGTGGGTCGACCTCGACGCCGCCGCCGTCAACGCCTACCTCGCGGGGCTGCTCGGTGGCGAGCTGACCGCCAAGGACTTCCGGACGTGGCACGCGACCGTCATCGCCGCGTCCGCGCTCGCGCTGAGCGAGGAGCCGGGCGACACGGCCGCCTCCCGCCGGCGCGCCGTCAAGGCCGCCGTCGAGGAGGTCGCCGGCTACCTCGGCAACACCCCGACGATCGCCAAGGGCTCCTACATCGACCCCCGGGTCCTCGACCTCTACGAGGCCGGGACCGTCGCCGTGACGCCGCGCCGGTACACCGACCCCGTGCGGCAGCAGGCTGCCCTGGAGAAGTCCGTCCTCGACCTGCTCGGGTGACCCGGCGCTACCCTGAGCAGACGCCGGGGCGAGCGCCCCGGCGGGTGCCGTGCCCACGGCATCCACCACGTGCGGCAGCGACCGCAGAAAGGCCCGATAGGGATGAGCGAGTCCACCTGGCCCGCCCCTGACCCCGGTACCCGCCGCCGGCTTCCCGAGAGCTCCGCCCCGATCGACCCCGGCAAGGTCGAGAGCCTGCTCGCGCAGGAGTGGGAGACGTTCACGACGTGGAGCTCCGGCTCCGGTGTCCACAACACCAAGGCCGCGGAGTCGCTGCCCCTCGGGGTCACGAGCTCCTTCCAGCACTGGGACCCCTACCCGATCACGATCGAGAAGGCCCGCGGTGCCTACCTGACCGACGTCGACGGCAACCGCCTGCTCGACCTGTCGATGGGCTTCGGCGCGATGCTCGTCGGGCACCTCAACCCGACCGTCGTCGCCGCGGTCAAGGAGGCCCTCGACGAGGTGGGGACGCTCTTCGTCACCCCGTCGTCGCAGGCGACCGACGTGGCCGAGCGCTTCAAGCGGCGGTTCGGGCTCGACATGCTGCGCTTCACCAACAGCGGGACCGAGTCCCTCATGTATGCGATCCGGTCGGCCCGCGCCTACACGCACCGCAAGGCGATCATCAAGATCGAGGGCGGCTACCACGGCGGCTACGACCCCCTCCAGGTCTCGGTCAAGCCGAGCCTGGACGAGATCGGGCCGGCCGACGACCCCACTCCCGCAACGCCGTTCGACGTCGATGCGGGGACGGTCCACGTCATCGCCTACAACGACCTCGGTCAGCTCGAGCGGGTCCTCACCGCCCACGGCACGGAGATCGCCTGCCTCGTCGTCGAGCCGGTCATCGAGAACCTCGCGATCGTCCTCCCCGACGAGGGCTACCTCGCCGGTGTCCGTCGCCTCTGCGACGAGCACGGCGTCGTCCTCATCTTCGACGAGGTCAAGACCGGTCTGACCGCGGGCTACGCCGGCGCGTCCGGCCGGCTCGGCGTCAAGCCCGACCTCGTGACGCTCGCCAAGTCGATCGGCGGCGGCCTGCCGCTCGCGGCATTCGGCGGCAGGCGGGAGGTCATGGAGGTCGTCGTCGACGGGCGGATGGCGCACTTCGGGACCTACAACGGGAATGCCCTGTGCATGGCCGCCGCGCGCGCCGTCGACGAGCTCTGCACCCAGGAGGCGCTCGACGGGGCCGAGGCGATCAACAACCTCGCCCTCGACCAGATCGACGCCGTCATCAAGGAGTACGAGCTGCCGGCGCAGACCGTCGGCTTCGGCGTCAAGGGCTGCATCACGTGGTCGACGACGCCGGTCCGCAACTACCGCGACTACAAGGCGACCGACTTCGGTGTCGCCGAGCTGTCGTGGCTCTGGGGCGTCAACCGCGGGATCCTCACCCCGCCCGGGCTCGACGAGCAGTGGCTCGTCTCGCTCGCGCACACCCAGGCCGACATGGACACCCTCGTCGGCGACTACGCCGAGCTCGCCAAGGCGCTGCGCGGCTGAGCTCGGTCCGCTCGACGAGAGTCGAAAGGTCACGACCCGCCGCGTCTCCGCGCGGCGGGTCGTGACCTTTCGTTCGACCTAGCGCTCCGCCCGCCGCAGCAGCCAGGCGGGCAGGACCGCCCAGACGAGGAGGACGAGCAGCCCGACACCGACCGCGGTGAAGGCGGCCGCCCGCCCGCCGAGCACGGCCTCGATGACGAGGACGACCGCTCCGACGAGGGCGAGGCCCAGGGTGACGAAGGAGCCCTGGGCGAGCCGGTTGGACACGGTGACCAGAGCCTCCTTGCGATGTTTGGCGAAGAGGATCCGGTGGGTGATGACCGGCGCGAGATTGAGCGTCGTCGAGACGGTCACGAGCAGGACGACGGCGATGTAGAGCGCCTTCTCGGGACCGCCGAGGGTCCCGAAGCGTTGCTGGAACGGCAGGACGAGGAGGAACGCGAAGAGGATCTGCACCCCGGTCTGGGTGACCCGGAGCTCCTGGAGGAGCTCGTCCCAGTTGCGGTCGGCTCGCTCGGTCGGGGTCTCGTCGCGTTCGTCCTGCGGGTCGGCATCGGCCATCTGCCGATCCTCTCCCAGCGACGGCCCCGACGGCGGGCTCCGGTGCCGGTCGGTTGGCTTCTCCTTCGCGGACGAGAGGTCACGACCCGCCGCGCCTCAGCGCGGCGGGTCGTGACCTCTCCTTCGACCTAGGTCGTGACGCGGGCCGGACGGGCGGCCGGGGCGGCCGGCTGCACGGCATTCGTCCGGGTGGGGTGGTCGACGATCGCCCGGACGTCGCGAACGCAGTCGCGGAGCAGCCCGACGAGGCGGTCGTCGGGGTCCATGACGACCGCGCGGGCGATGCCGACGCCCGACGCGTGGATGATCCGCGGTCCGGCCTGGCGGCGGAAGACCGCGAGGTCGATGACCTGCTGCTGCACGGGGAAGCGCTCGGCCCACGCGCGGGCGGCCGGGTCGAGGGAGAGCGCGGCGGCGATGTCCGTGCGCAGCGAGGGCACCGACGGGTGGTCGAGGGTCGCGGCGAGCCGGTCGGTCGTCCGCAGGCCGACGGCGATCGCTCGCTGGTCCTCGGCCGCCGCGACGGGGAATGCCGCGCACGCGGCGCGGGCAGCGACCGTCACGTCGATCATCGGGTCGTCACCGGTCAGGCCGACGACGTCGGGGATGAGCGTCACGAGCTCGGCCCGGTGGGTGTCGTCGACGAGGTCGTTGACGGTGCGCGCGAGCGAGGCGAGCAGCGGGTGCGTGCATCCGGGGTGGTCGCTCCAGCGCTCCCCGGCGAGGAACGACGCGAACTCCATGAAGCAGGCGCCGCGGCGCGGGTTGCGGTGACGTCCCCGGGAGAGGACCGGGATCCCGTCGGGGACGGTGGTGTGGCGGTGCAGCATGGGTGGCCTCCTTGGAGTTCCCAGTGTGCGCCCGTCGCGGGTCGAAGACCAGACCCCTTTTGGGGGGTTGGACAGGCTCAGCCGGGCGGGTCCGCCTTGACGACGATCTTGCGGAGCATCGTCACGTTGCGACTCGTGCTGCTCGTCGGGCCGAGGATCCGCTCCCAGTCCTTGGTCTTGAGGAGGGACTGCATCGACGTTCCGTGCATCCGCCAGTGGACGTCGGGACCGCGGACGACGAGGGTGTCGACGTCACCCGAGAGGGCCTCGAGCGCGCCGGTCTGGGCGGCCGTCGGCGCCTTCTTGAGGAAGGTGACGAAGTAGGTGTCGCCGTCGGCGACGCGGAACGGCGCGGCGTCCAGGGCCGCGCGCACCTCCGTCACGGTCCGGACGAAGGTCGTGCACTCGAAGCCGAACTCGTCCTCGAGCGCCCCCTCCAGCGCCTTCTCGACGCTCGCGCGGGACCCGGTCGTGTCGAAGATCGCGTTGCCGCTGTTGATGTACGTCGCGACGTCGGAGTAGCCGAGCCCCTCGCACACCGAGACCAGCCTCGCCATCGACACGCGGCGCCTGCCGACGTTGACGGCGCGGAGGAAGGCGATCCGTCTCGACATGGCATTCCTCAGGCTGTGCTTTATCGGGTCACCCGATAAAGGCAAGGATCACGGACTTCCCAACTCTGTCATCCTCGGCTTTATCGGGTGACCCGATAAAGCATTCTCGCGCGGGGGGTTGACATACAACCGAATGGTTGTATGTTTGTCCCATGAGCACGACGGAGGAGGACCGGGCGGACGCCCTGTTCCACGCGCTCTCCGACCGGACCCGGCGCGACATCCTGCGCCGCGTCCTCGCCGGCGAGCACTCCGTCTCGACCCTCGCGGCGAAGTACGACATGAGCTTCGCCGCGGTCCAGAAGCACGTCGCCGTCCTCGAACGAGCCGGCCTGCTCAGCAAGCGCCGCAGCGGCCGGGAGCAGCTGGCCAGCGGCGACATGGACGCGATCCGCTCGGTCGCCTCGATGCTCGACGAGCTCGAGGACGTCTGGCGCGGCCGGATCGGCCGCATCGACGACCTCCTGGGACGGGACCCCGGCCCGCCGGGCCGACGCACCTGACCGCATTCGGCATTCACCGCACTCACCGCACTCGACGATCACCCGAACCCACCGAGAAGGAGCACCACCATGCCCGTCACCGACATCACCAAGGACCTCGACAACCGCACCCTGACGATCACCGCCGAGTTCGCCGCGCCCGTCCAGCGGGTCTGGGACCTCTACGCCGACGCCCGTCAGCTCGAGCAGGTCTGGGGGCCGCCGACCTACCCGGCGACCTTCGTCGACCACGAGCTCACGCCGGGCACGACGTCGACGTACTACATGACCTCCCCGGAGGGCGACAGGTTCTACGGCGTCTGGCAGATCACCGGGGTGAATGCCCCGGACGGGTTCACCTTCGACGACGCCTTCTCCGACGAGACCTTCGCCGTCAACGCCGACCTGCCGGTGTCGCACGCCGAGTTCGCCTTCGACGAGACCGACGCCGGGACCAGGGCGGTGTTCACGACGACGTACGCGTCGGCCGACGACCTCCAGAAGGTCCTCGACATGGGGATGGAGGAGGGGGCGAGGGAGTCGATCAACCAGATCGACGCGTTCCTCGCCGCCTGAGCCCGACTTCGCGGGCGTTCGAGGCTAGCCTCGAACCGATGCCCCGCCGCCCCGCCGCCCGCACCGTCCTCGTGACCGGTGCGGGCGGCTACGTCGGCAGCCGGCTCGTCCCGCGGCTCCTCGCCGACGGCCACCGGGTCCGGGCCTCCTTCACCAACCCCGCCAAGGCGACCCGGATGTGGTGGCACCGGGACGTCGAGGTCGTCGGGCTCGACGCCTTCCGCCGCGACAGCGTCGCCGCGGCCGTCGAGGGCGCCGACGCCGTCGTCTGGCTCGTCCACAGCCTCGCGTCGAGCGGCTTCGCGACCCGCGACCGTCGCGCGGCCCGCGTCATGGCACGCGAGGCGGCGAATGCGGGAGTCCGCCGGATCGTCTACCTCGGTGGCCTCGTGCCGCCCGTGCCCGCCGGTGAGCTGTCCGAGCACCTCACCTCACGCCTGGAGGTCGAGCGGCTCCTCGCGTCGACCGGCGTCCCGACGACGAGCCTGCGCGCGGCCGTCGTCGTCGGGGCGGGGTCGACGAGCTTCGACATCATCCGGCGGATCGCCGAGCGGCTGCCCGTCCACCCGGTCCCGACCTGGCTGCGTTCGGACGTCCAGCCGATCGCCGTGACCGACGTCTGCGACGTCCTCGCGAAGGCCGTGACGACGCGCCGCGGGACCCGCTCCTACGACCTCGGGGGGCCGGAGCGGCTCAGCTACCCCGCCCTCCTGGCCCGGGTGTCGGAGGTCGCCGGCCTCCGCCGGCTCACCGTCCCCGTGCCGGCGGCGCCGTCGGTCCTCGCGGCCCCGGTCACCGCCGCCCTGAGCGGCGTCCCCTCGGCGACAGTCGCGGCGCTCTTCGACAGCCTCCGGCACGACATGGTCGCCGCGGACGACGCCTTCGTCCGCGACCTGCTCCCCCGGGACCACCGACTGCTCCCGCTCGACGAGGCGATCGGGCGGGCGCTCACGGAGCCGGCCGACGGCATTCCGCCGAGCGAGCGCGACCCGCTCGGCCCGATGCCGCAGGACGGACGGACCGGCGGGGTCCTCGCTCAGCTGCCCTGGCGGAGATGACGGTCGAGCGCCGTCGCGAAGCCGTTGCCCATCTGGGTCATGACCGCGGACATGACGGTCGTGACCGCCGGTGAGACGAGCCGCGGCAGGGGAAGGCGCGCGGTGATCGCCAGGTCGATCGTCAGCCGGGTCCCGTCCGGGACCTCGCGCAGCGTGTAGTGACCGTCCGCCGCGGCGAACTCCTCGGTGCGGGACTCGTCGTGGGAGAAGGAGATCCGCGACGTCGGCTCCATGACCATGACCTCGGTGAAGGCCGGCTGGACGCGGTGGGTCAGGACCGGGATCGTCGTCAGCTGCCAGTGCCAGCGGTCGCCGTCGGCGGTGATCCGGCGGACGAGCGGCGTCAGCCTGCAGACGAGCGCGGGGTCGGTGAGGACGCCCCAGAGCCGGTCGACCGGATAGGGCACCGTCGCCTCGGAGCGGTTGCGGGCGGTGAATGCCGTCATGCCCGCGACGCTATCGGCTCGCCGGCCGCGCGCGGCCGGCGAGCGTCACGGTCGTGCGATGACCCGTCCTCAGAGGGCGACGACGGGCGCGTCGGAGTCCTCGGCGGGGTCGCCGTCGGTCACGAGGCCCTTGACCATCTGCACGAGCATCCCGACCTTGCCCGGCGACTCCCAGAGCTGCGCGGTCTCGCCGCTCACGCGGAGGAGCGCGCTGTTGGGGTCGTCGGGCCCACCGTCCATGAACGCCGACGCGGAGGGGTCCCAGAGCTCCTCGAGCCTGGCGCGGTCACGGTCGAGCACGGCATTCCCGGAGAGCGAGACCCAGCCCTTGCCGGAGGCGTAGTGGACGTTGACCCGCGGCCGCGCCGTGATCGCCTTCGCCTTGTCGCTGTCGGCCTCGGTGATGAACCACACGGTGCCGGGATCCTCGAAGTCCTGCGTGCCCATGGGCGTCGACACGAGCCGGCCATCGGCGTCCTCGTAGGTGAGGACCGCGATGCGGGTGTCCTTCATGACCTCGGCGATGGCGTCCCGGTCCGACACGTGCAACCTCCTCGTCCGGCCGCCCGGACGGCGACCTGGCCCTCGATCGTAGGCACGTGGACGACGGCGGCTCTTCCTCCCAAGGGGTGGGTTGCGCGGACGGCGGCCCCCTCCGGCGTCACCAGCCGGAGCTGCCCGGCTCCCCCTTGAACGGCCCGACGACCCCGGAGGTGATCCACCCGCCGTAGAAGCCGCCCGCCTGCGGCTGGACGCGCTCGCCGTCGACGAAGCAGGCGTCGACGAGCCCGGGCATGACGGCGAGGTGGTCGACGAGCGACTCGAAACCCGGCCGCGGTTCCGGGTAGTGCCAGCCGGCCCGCGCGGCGCGACGGTCACCGGCGACGAGGTCCGCGTAGCGGGCCACGCCCTTGAACTCGCAGACGGTCGTCCGGCCGGTGACGTCCTCGACGACCCCGTCGACGAAGCATTCGCGGGGCAGGTAGTAGGTCGGCGGGTGACTCGTCTCCAGGACCCGCAGGCTCGCGGTCGTCCGGGCGATCTCGACGCCGCCGAGGACGACGACGACCTCCTGCGCGGACGGCTCGACGCGCGGCGGGCGGGGGTAGTCCCAGACGGACTCGGGTGTGGTCATGCCCCATTGCAGCACGGGGGGCGAATGCATTCGGCTCGGCCCGGCGTCCCCCTGCGGACCACCGGGCCGAGCCGAAACCCGCTCCCATGACCCGAGGAGTGGCGGGCGGGCCCGGTGATACACGCCGGGCGTCACAGGTTTCGCACAGCATTCGCACAAGACGAGGATGGGGACGCGGCCTAGCGTCGGACGCGACGCACCCGACCAGGAGGACCCGATGGACCGCACGCCCGCCCCGCCCCACGTTCGAGGGTCGAATGCTCCCCCGACCGGACGAGGAGCTCGTCGACCAGGGCCTCGCCTTCGACCTCGGGACCCTGCTCGAGCGGCGCCGCGCCCTCCAGGTCCTCGGCCTCGGGCTCGCCGGCGCCGGTCTCGCCGCGTGCGGGGCGGGCTCGTCCGGCAGCGCTACGACCAGCGCGACCACGTCCCCGACGACATCGACCTCGTCCTCGGCGTCTTCGTCCACGTCGAGCGGGCCCGCCACGGGTGACCTGACCGAGATCCCCGACGAGACGGCCGGCCCCTACCCCGGCGACGGCTCGAACGGCCCCGACGTCCTCGAGCAGACCGGCGTCATCCGCAAGGACCTCCGGAGCAGCTTCGGCAGCGGATCGGGGACCGCGGTCGGCGTCGACCTGACGCTCGAGCTGACCGTCCTCGACATCGCCGGGGGCGGCGACCCGATGGCGGGCACCGCGGTCTACGTCTGGCACTGCGACGCGGGCGGCAGCTACTCGATGTACTCCAGCGGGCTGGAGGAGCAGAACTACCTCCGCGGCGTCCAGGTCACCGACGCCTCGGGCGTCGTGTCCTTCACGACGATCGTCCCCGGCTGCTACTCGGGCCGCTGGCCGCACATCCACTTCGAGGTCTACCCCGACGAGTCGAGCATCACCGACGCGTCCAAGGCCCTCGCGACGAGCCAGGTGGCCCTGCCGCAGTCGACGTGCGAGGCGGTCTACGCCACGGACGGGTACTCCGCCTCGGTCGGCAACCTGGCGCGGACCACCCTCGCCTCGGACAACGTCTTCGGCGACGACGCCGGCATCCACCAGCTCGCGACGATGAGCGGGGACGTCATGGGCGGCTACACGGCCAGGCTGACCGTGCCGGTCGACACGACGACGACCCCGACGGGAGGCGGCGGCCCGCGTTGAGCCGCGGGAGTCGGCATTCGCCTCGCCCCGGCGGGGACCCGGCCGCATACTCGACTGATGAGGGCGTCGATGACGACCGAGCAGTGGGTCAGCCTGCTGACTGCCGTCGCTGCCCTCGTCTCGTCCATCGCGTGGCCGCTCCTCGTCGGCCTGCTCGTCTGGCGCGTCGTGCCCGGGCTGCTCACGGAGGTCCGCGAGGGCCGGGGGATGACCCTCAAGGGGATGGGCTTCGAGGCGACCTTCGCCCAGGTGTCCCGTGCCACGGCCGCTCTGAGCAGCGCGGAGAGCGCGCGGTCGGACGGGACGGCCGCCGCCAGCCCGACGGCCGTCGCCGATGCGATCACCGGGCTCGTCCCGGACCAGGGCGCCCTCACCCGCCTCGGGACCGCCCGGGTGCTCTGGGTCGACGACCATCCCGAGAACAACCTCTACGAGCGCATGGCCTTGGAGGCCCTTGGGATCCAGGTCACCCAGGCGAAGTCGACCGACGACGCGCTCGACCTGCTCGACCGACGGACGTTCGACGTCATCGTCTCCGACATGGGACGCGGCCTCGACCAACGGGCCGGCTACACGCTGCTCGGATCACTGCGGAAGACCGACCAGACGACGCCGTTCCTCATCTATGCGGGGCCGGACGCGGAGGGGTACCGCGACGAGGCGCTCGCCAAGGGTGCCCAGGGGAGCACGAGCTCGCCCAAGACGCTCGTCGAGGACGTGATCCGCCAGATCCGGCGGACCTGATCCGGGACCTGCCCTCAGAGGGCGCGGCCCAGGAGCGCCTCGAGGTCGTGCCAGTGCCGCTCCTCCGCCTTCGCGTCGTGCATCGCGGTGTCGGACATCGTGTAGCCGTGGGGAGCACCCTCGTAGACGACGTTGGTGAAGGTCCGGCCCGCGACGGTCAGCGCCGCGCCGAGGGTGGCGATGTCGTCGGGCGTCATCGACCGGTCCTGGTCGGCGTGCGCGTAGAAGAACTCGGCTCGTGCCGTCGCGATCGACAGGTGCGGCGAGTCCTCCGCGTCCGTCGCGAGCCGGCCGCCGTGGAAGCCGCCGACGGCCGCCACCCGGTCCGGCTGGGCGCCCGCGGCCCAGGTCGCGAGGCGCGCGCCCATGCAGTAGCCGACCGTGCCCACCGGCGCGGCGGCGCCGTGCGCCGCGAGCGCGTCGAGCCAGGCTGCACTCTCGGCGACGACCCGGTCCCTGGTGATCTCCGCGATCCGCGCGCGACCCTCGGTGAACGCCCGGTCGCGCACCTCGGGATCGGTCAGGTCACCCGTCGGCGCGTTGTCGGCGACGCTGCCGGAGCGGTGGAAGATGTTGGGCGCGAGGACGACGAAGCCCCAGTCCGCGATGCGTTGCGCCATCTCCTCGAGCCGGGGTCGGAGGCCGAATGCGTCGCCGTAGACCAGGACGCCCGGCGTCCGGCCGCGGGTGATCGGGGGCCGGGCGAGCCAGGCCTCGGCGGTGCCGTCGGGCAGGGTGACGTCGATGAGGGGCATGGGTGTTCCTCTCGGGCAGGGGTTCGCCCCAGCCTGTCACCACGCGAGGAGCTGTTGACGCGGGGGCGCGTCGGCTCAGTCCAGGTCCGCAGGGTCGAGCCGCCGGAGCCCGGCGATCCCGTCGAAGTCGGTGTCGCACGAGACGATCTCGGCGAAGCCTCCCGCCACGGCGGTCGCCGCGTGGACGGCGTCGCGACCACGCAGCCGACCCTCGGCGACCAGGCACGCGGTCGTCCGGGCCGGGGAAGCGGACGTCGATCGCCTCGCGGATGACCGCCGCCACGCTCCGGCCGCTCACGTCAGCCTCTCGGGAGATCCGGTCGAAGCGGTCAGCGTCGAGAAGCACCTGGAGGCGCTTGTCGAGGAGAGACATACACAGACATCGGCCTGTGCATGTCCGCGGTTTCGGCAGGCCATGTCCTCGGGCGAGTCCGTCGATCTCCACCGAACCTCCACACCACCCTCCCTCGCCCGCGGCCTGGCGCCGCCTAGCCTCGGCCCATGATCAGCGTCCGGGGGCTCACGAAGACGTACGGGACGGTGCGCGCCGTCGACGACCTGACCTTCGACGTCGAACCGGGCAAGGTGACCGGCTTCCTCGGCCCGAACGGTGCCGGCAAGTCGACGACGATGCGGGTCGTCATGGGCCTCGACCGTCCCACGTCCGGCAGCGCGACCGTCCTCGGGCGCGCCTACGCCGACCTGCCCACCCCTCTGCGCGAGGTCGGGGCGCTCCTCGACGCCGGGGCGATGCACCCGGGCCGGTCCGGTCGGGCGCACCTGCGGATCGCGGCGCGCAGCAACGGCATTCCGCTCGCTCGGGTCGAGGAGGTCATCGAGCAGGTCGGCCTCGGCGGGGCCGCCAAGCGACGGATCAAGGGCTACTCCCTCGGAATGCGGCAGCGGCTCGGCATCGCCGCCGCCCTGCTCGGCGACCCTCCCGTCCTCCTCTTCGACGAGCCGGTCAACGGGCTCGACCTCGACGGCGTCCGCTGGGTCCGCGGGCTGTTCCGGGGGTTCGCCGACGAGGGCCGGACGGTCCTCGTGTCGAGCCACCTCATGAGCGAGATGCAGCTCATCGCCGACCGGGTCGTCGTCATCGGCCGCGGCCGGCTCATCGCGGACACCGAGATCGGCGCCCTCCTCTCCGGGCTCGACGGGCAACGGGTCCGCGTCCGCTCGCCCCGGTCCGCCGAGCTCGAGCGGGCGCTCGGCGAGCGGGACGGGGTCGCCGCGACCCGGACCGGCCCGGACGACCTCGAGGTCACCGGCCTGACCGCGCCCGCCCTCGGCGATCTGGCCCACGCGCTCGGGCTGCCGCTCCACCACCTCGGCGAGGTCGAGCAGTCCCTCGAGCAGGCCTACCTGACGCTGACCGAGGACAGCGTCGAGTACGCCGGGTCAACCGAGACGACACCACCGCACTCGCCCGACCCCGCCGCGACCGAGGGAGCCCGCCGATGAGCACCGCCACCGTCCTGGGCCGGACCGCGCGCGCCGAGTGGGCGCGGATCTGGACCGTCCGCTCGAGCTGGATCCTCGTCGGGCTCACGGCGTTCGCCGTCCTCGGCATCGGGGCCCTCACCGGCTTCGACGGGGAGGCCGACGCGCCGAGGCTGGCGACGGCCTGGGAGGCCGGGCTCTTCCTCACCTTCTTCGCGCTCTTCGGTGGCATCGCGCTCTCCGTCCTCGCCGCGACCTCGGACTACGGCACGGGCGGGATCATCCCGACGCTCCAGTGGACCCCCCGCCGCGGTGTCCTCCTCCTCGCCCGCACCACCGTCATCGTCGCCACGGTCGCGGTCGTGAGCGCCCTCCTCGTGAGCGGCGGGTCGTGGCTCATCGCCGCGATCGCCGACCGGTCGCTCACCGGCGCCGTGGGCTCGCTCGCCGTGACCGCCTACGTCTGCGGGGCCGGGGCACTGCTCGCCGTCGGGCTCGGACTGCTCACGCGCAGCTCGGCCGGAGCGCTCGTCACGGCCCTCGCCCTCATGCTCATCCTGCCGCTCGTCATGTTCAACCTGCCCTACGACTGGTCCCAGTGGGTCGCGGAGCGGCTCCCCGGCACCGGGGCCCTGTTCCTCATCTTCGGCAACGGACCGCCGACCGGTTCGATGACGCCGACGTCGGCGCGGGTCACGCTCGCAATCTGGGCGCTCGCGGCGCTCGCCGCCGGTGGCTGGCGGCTGCTGCGCACCGACGCCAACCGCTGAGGCCGCACTACGATCGCACGCGTGCCCGAGGCATTCCTCATCGCCCGCAACCCCGACCCGGACTCCTCGCTCCCCTACCTCGTGCGGATCCCCATCGGGCGCGGGATCGTCCTGCGCGCTCGCGACACCTGGCCGCGGACGGCGAAGATCTACTGTCACCGGCACGGGGAGCCGTGGCCGGCGGACGCCGAGATCGTCGAGGAGCTCCCCGTCCGCTCGTGCGTCCGACGCGGGGCGTCGATCGACCTCGTGCTCGAGCGAATGCGTGAAGGCCGGTCCCAGTTCGTCATCACCCGGGCACGTGGCCGGGAGATGATCTTCTGGCAGTCGGCCCGGACCAACAAGACCGCTCGACCCAACGTCGCCCTCCCGACGGCGCGTGCCGCCGGGGTCGCGGAACTGGAGATCGTCGTCGACACCCGCGAGCGGTACGCGTGGAAGTTCACCCACCAGCAGGTGACGGCGACGAAGCGCGCCCTGCCGGTCGGGGACTACGGCGCCTTCGACGCCGACGGTGTCCTCGTCGCCGTCGTCGAGCGCAAGTCGCTCGCAGACCTTGCGGGGAGCCTGACCTCCGGCGGGCTGCGCTCGATCCTGACCGCCCTCGTCGACGTGCCCCACGCGGCCGTCGTCGTCGAGGACCGGTACTCCTCGATCTTCAAGCTCACCCACGTCCGACCTTCGCTCGTCGCCGACCTCGTCGCCGAGTGCCAGGTCCACTTCCCGACCGTGCCGGTCATCTTCGCGGAGAACCGGGCCCTCGCCGAGGAGTGGACCTACCGCTTCCTCGGCTCCGCGGTCGTCGAGCGCAGCGAAGGGGCTGCTGCGCGCGCGCGGTGGGAGGAGCTGTCGGACTGACGGGTCCGCGTCGGCCGCCATCCTCGGTGGTGAATGCGCCCAGGCCGCTCGCCTTGGTCACCTGACCCGAGCCGACGGACAGGTCGTCGAGGCGCCCGCGACCCGGCGGCATTCCCCCACGTCAACCGCCCGATGCGGGGGAATGCCGTCCGCACCGCTAGGGTTGTCCACATCGGTCCGTACCGTTCTGCCTCGGACC
This sequence comes from uncultured Actinomycetota bacterium, assembly GCA_963752365.1. GTDB lineage: Bacteria > Actinomycetota > Actinomycetes > Actinomycetales > Dermatophilaceae > CAVVXY01. The sequence goes on along the minus strand of CAVVXY010000005.1, from coordinate 67,174 downwards.
GCCTTCTCTTTCGCACATGTCGATGCCGATGCGCCGCGACCGAGAGTCCCGCCACCAATGCCGGTGTGCCGGACCCGGGATGCGCCGGGCAGAACCGACTGCATCAGATCCTCGGAGCTATCACCCGTGTCCACTGACACCCGGACGTCCGCGTCCACCACGTCCACGTCCGCCTTCACCGCCCTCGGCGTCCCGCAGGCCCTCGCCCGCGTCCTCGCCGACCGCGGCATCACCGACCCCACCCCGATCCAGGCGGCGACGCTGCCGGACAGCTTCGCCGGGCGCGACGTCCTCGGCCGCGGCCGGACCGGCTCGGGCAAGACCTACGCCTTCCTCCTCCCGCTGCTCGCCCGCCTCGCCGCGGCCCCGACGCGCCGGCAGGCCAAGCGTCCCCGCGCGCTCATCCTCGCTCCGACCCGCGAGCTCGTCACCCAGATCGAGGAGGCGATGACGCCGCTCGCGCAGCCCCTCGGCCTGACGAGCCGCACCGTCTTCGGCGGCGTCGGCCAGGGCCCGCAGGTCAGCGCCATCGCCCGCGGCGTCGACGTCCTCGTCGCCTGCCCCGGCCGCCTCGAGGACCTCATCGGCCAGGGCCACGTCAGTCTGGACGCGATCGAGGTCACCGTCCTCGACGAGGCCGACCACATGGCCGACCTCGGCTTCCTCCCGGGCGTCAAGCGCCTCCTCGACCGCACGCCGGCCAACGGCCAGCGCCTGCTCTTCTCCGCGACGCTCGACGCGGGCGTCAACACCCTCGTCAAGCGCTACCTGACCCACCCGGTCACCCACGAGGCCGACTCCGCGCAGTCGCCGGTCTCGACGATGACGCACCACGTCCTCCACGTGAGCGCCGAGGCCCACCTCGACGTCCTCGTCGACCTTGCCGCCGCCCCCGGCCGCAAGGTCGTCTTCACGCGGACCAAGCACCGGGCCAAGAAGATCGCGCGCCAGCTGAACTCGGCCGGCGTCCCCGCCGTCGAGCTCCACGGCAACCTCGGCCAGGGCGCCCGCACCCGGACGATGGAGGCCTTCCACTCCGGCACGGCCAACACCCTCGTCGCGACCGACATCGCCGCCCGCGGCATCCACGTCGACGACGTCGCGATCGTCATCCACGCCGACCCGCCGATCGAGCACAAGGCCTACCTCCACCGCTCGGGCCGCACCGCCCGCGCCGGCAGCTCAGGCACCGTCGTCACCCTCATGACGGCCGACCAGGTCCGCGACGTGCGTGACCTGACCCGCAAGGCCGGCATCAACCCGACGACGACCCGCGTCCACGCGACGCACCCGCTCCTGCACGAGCTCGCCCCGGGCGAGCGCAGCTTCCCGGGCGCGTTCGCGGCCGCCGTGCCCGCACAGCAGTCCTCCCCCCGCGGTGGCGGTCGGTCTGGTACGAATGCCGGGCAGCGCACCGAGGGCGGTTCGCGGAATGCGGGCCCGCGTCGTGGTGGGTCCGCCCCTCACGGCTCCGGCTCGGGTTCGCGGAACGCCGCCTCCTCGCGCGGTGGTGCTCCGTCCCGCGGTGGGCAGCAGTCCGGTGGCGGCCAGCCGTCGCGCGGTGGCCAGCCGTCGCGTGGTGGCCAGCCGTCGCGCGGTGGCCAGCCGTCGCGCGGCTCGGGCGCGCGGACCAGCAGCGGTGGCGCCGCGGCATTCTCCTCGCGGTCCAGCGTCGGCCGGCGCGGCTGACCGGACGCCTCGGTCAGCGGTCGGAGCGGCGGTCGCTCCCTCCGTCGGCCTGCGCTTCGACCGTGCGGCCGGCCCGGTAGGCGGGCTCTCGCAGGGCCGCGACGAGCGGGTACTGACGGGTGCCCGGCAGCGCGTTGAGGACCGGGTCGAAGCGGACGTCGACGTCGACCCCGCGCCACATCACCTCGAGCGCCCCGACCTCGCGCCACCCGCCGCCGACGCGACTCCACGACAGGGCGTACTCGGCCGGCGGCTCGCCCTCGGCTCCCGCGCGTCTCGGCTCCAGGCGCAGGAGCAACGAGCCGCCTTCCGTCGCGACGGGGAGCAGGGTCGTCACCGTCGCATGCTCGCCCGGTGCGCGGAGGGCGAGCAGGTGGCGGGTCACGACATTCGACCCCGTGCTCGCGAGGAGCACGTCGGCGGGCTGGGCCGTCTCGCGGAACCGAAGGGCGACTCCCTCGACGTCACGCTCGTCGGGATCGCGGCCCATCGCCCGTGACCAGCGGACGAGCAGGGGCACGTCGGCGGGGGTGTCCAGGAGTGGCACCCCGCTCGGGTCGACCGGGCGGACCCGGAGGATCCCGTCGCCGACGACCCCGACCGGGTGGAGCGGCTTGTCCCGACGCACGTGGGCCGTGACGAACAGGCCAGCGGCGAGGACCGCGCCGGGGATGGCGCCCCCGACCCGGGCGAGCGGCGCGGGGACGCTGATCACGCGGAGTCGATCTCGATGCCGTGCGTCCTTGCCGCCCGCTTGATCCGGCCCTTGATCGTCTCGACCTCGTCGGCGTCGTACTTCGCCGCATTCGAGTCCTTGTTGATGTAGGACCACGCGGCTCGGACGTGCTCCTCGGAGTCGATCGGGTACTTGTTGTTCGTCGGGTCGGCGAAGGTGACGTCGCCGTGCTTGCCCTCACCCTCGTCGGGGTTGACGTCGTCGCGGCGCGAGATGTAGGTGGCCATCTGTCCACGTTAGGCGCGCGATCCTCGGATTCGGCCCGTCCGCCGTGCGGGATCTGACGCCCCTCACCCCACGGGGTGGATCTCGTGCCGCACGACCCGCCCCCCGGCGAGCTCGAGCTCGCCGTAGGTGCCGACCGGCTGCCGTCGCCGGTCGGTCGGCGAGCCGGGGTTGAACAGGTGCAGACCCTCCTCGACGGTGTCCCACGGGATGTGCGAGTGGCCGAAGACGACGAGGTCGGCGGTCGGGAAGCGGCGGCGCACTCGCCCGGCCCGTCCCGTGCTCGGACCGGAGTCGTGGACCATCGCGACCCGCACGCCCGCGAGCTCGGTCTCCACGGTGTCCGGCGCCCCCCACGCGGCGACGTCGGCGACGTCGTTGTTGCCGCGGACCGCGAGGACGGGTGCGTGGGCCGCGAGCGCGTCGAGGACGTCGGGAGTGCAGACGTCGCCCGCGTGGAGGATGAGCTCGGCCGCGTCGAGCGCCCCGAGCAGCCCGGACGGAATGCCCTTCCAGTGGCGGGGTGCGTGGGTGTCCGAGAGGACGAGAATGCGCACCCTGCAACCGTAGGCCGTCAGTGGCCGGTGGTCGGCTCGCCCTCGCGGAGGGCGGCGCTCATCTCGTCGTGCAGTGCCTGAAGGTCTGCCGAGAGGGTGGCCCGGTGACCCTTCCTGTCGGTCGTGACCGGGAGGGCGAGCCGGTCGCGCATGGCCGACGCGCGCTTCTGCCAGAGGCGAGCGCGCTCGGCCTCCTCCGTCGTGGAGGCGCGCTCGGCCATGGAGGCGGCGAGGTCGGCGGTCAGGTCGATCTTCGTCGCGAGCCGCCGGCCCGGCGACCGGTCGGCGAGGCCCTTGGCGTACTTCGCGACGAGCTCCCGGTTCTTCGTCTCCAGGAGCAGGGGCCAGAGCCTGGGCACCTGCTTGACGAGGAGCGGGAGGAGCCGGGTGACGAGCTGCGTCGTGGGGGGCATGCGCCTCATCGTCGCAGGGCCACGCGGCCGGTCGCGTGGAGACGACGAGGCGCGACGCCGCTCGCGAAGGTGCGACGCCGCCGGATCGGCCCGTCACCTCACGGGTGCGGCGTGCACGGTCCTCGCCCCGGCTCCCGGCTCGACGAGTCGCCGGGAGTCGCCACCCCACGCGTCGTCGGTCATCATGAGCGCCCGAACCCCGAGCGTGCCGAAGACGACGGCGAGCGAAGCGAGCGCTCCGATCTCGACGGCGCGCGGCACGTCGCTCGGGAGCAGGTCGTGCGCGACGACGACCGCGGTGACGAGCGCCGGTCCCCACCAGCCGATGAGGCCGGCGCGCCAGGCGGCCCACGCGAGCAGGGCGATCCCGACCCCGAAGCTGAGCAGCAGCGGCAGAGCGACGGCACCGACCGCCGGATCCTCGTTGATCCGGTCCTCGAAGGCCTTCATCTCGGCCGCGTCACCGCCGGCGAGTGACCGCATGAGCAGGTAGAGGATCGCGAGCGCCGTGTGGCCCAGAGCGCCGAGCAGCGTGAACAGCCCACCGACGCGCGCGAGGACGGACCCGCGGTCCCGGGCCTGGTGGATGATGCCGACGATCGCCGGCACGGTGAGAACTGCGGACCCGAGCAGCACGAGCGCGGAGGCGGTGAGCAGACCGGGGTGGGCGACCGCCGCCTCGTGGAAGGTCACGTCGCTCGTCGGGTCGAGCGGATCCTCGACGAGGATCAGGGCGCTGAAGCCGATCAGGCCGACCCCAGCGGCAATCCGGCCGCTGCGGTGTGGGTTGGAGAGCAGGGACATGACGTCCTCCTCGGGTGACGGACCGGCTCGTTACCGGTCGAACACCTGCACCGTCCGGCCGAGGCGACCTACTGGTCGTCAGCCTGGCGGATGCATTCGCGCCCTCCATCCGGTCGACGCGGACGACGCCCGGATCCATCGCAAGGTTGACGCCCCCATCGGCAGGGAGTCCTACCGTGGAGGGGTGACCCGCCTCGGCGCCGCCCCGCGCTGGCTCGACCCGTTGCTGGCCGTGGTCCTCACGCTCCTCGGCCAGGCCGAGCTGTGGTCGGGGGTCGTCGTCGGTGGCGAACGCTGGGCGGTCGCGCCGGTCATGGCGGTGGGGACGGCGTCGGTGGCCCTCCGCCGCATGGCGCCGATGCACGCCGTCGTCGCGGCCTACGGCTCACTGTCCGTGCAGGGACTGCTCGGCGTGGACAGCCAGGCGGCCTTCGCCCCCCTCCTCGCGGCCTTCCTGGCGATCGGTTCGGCCGCGTACTACGCCCGACGGCCGGTCCTCGCGCTCGTCATCGGCATCCTGCTCATCTGGCCGGTGATCCTGCTCGACAAGGGCTTCTCGCCCGGCGACCTGGTCTATGCCGCGCTCATCGTCGGGCTCGCCTGGTCGGTCGGTCGCGGCTTCGGCGTCGGGCGGCTTCGGGCGCAGCTCGCCCAGGAGCAGGCGAACGGGGTCGCGGCCGAGCAGCGCCTGCAGGTCGCCCGCGAGCTCCACGACGTCCTCGGCCACAGCATCAGCATCATGACCCTCCATGCCGGAGGCGCGCGGCGGCTGCTGCGGCCAGAGCAGCAGGCGCAGCGGGAGGCCCTGGAGACGGTCGAGCGGACCGGCCGCCAGGCCCTCGACGACCTCGGCCGCGTCCTCGATGCGCTGCGGATGCCCGGCGAGCTACCCCTGGACGCCCAGCCGGGGCTCGCGCGAGCGGAGGGGCTGCTCGCCTCGGCGAGGTCGGCCGGCCTGACCGCACGGCTCGACGTGGAGGGCGAGCCACGACAGCTCCCGGCCGGGGTCGACGTCTCGCTCTACCGGATCCTTCAGGAGGCGCTCACCAACGTCCTCAAGCACGCGCGCGCGACGCGGGTCGACGTCCGCGTCCGGTACGACCCGCGTTCGGTCCGGCTCGAGGTGACCGACGACGGCAGCACCGCTCGGTCCGCGGAAGGCTCCGGCGGCCACGGCCTGCTCGGAATGCGGGAGCGCGCCGCGCTCTACGGCGGCACCCTCGACAGCGGCCGGCTTCCCGGCCACGGCTACCGGGTCGCCGCGACGATCCCCCTGCCCGAGGAGGCACGGTGACGATCCGCGTCCTGCTCGCCGACGACCAACAGCTCATCCGGGCCGGCCTCGCGCTCGTCCTCGCGGCGGAGCCCGACATCGACGTCGTCGGCGAAGTCGCGGACGGCCGCTCTGCGGTGAGCACCGCCCGGCGCATTCGCCCGGACATCACCCTCATGGACATCCGCATGCCGGGTCTGGACGGGATCGCGGCGACGCGCGAGCTGACGGGCTCCGGGCCGGCGCCCACCCGCGTCATCGTCCTCACCACCTTCGACGTCGACTCCTACGTCTACGACGCGCTGCGAGCCGGGGCGAGCGGGTTCCTCCTGAAGTCCGCAGCTCCCGAGGAGCTCGTCCACGCGATCCGGGTCGTCGCCGACGGCCAGGCGCTCCTCGACCCCGCGGTCACCCGGCGCGTCATCGAGGGCTTTGCCCGCGTGGGCGAGGCGCCGAGCCCGTCGCCGGCGTTCGCGACGCTGACCGAGCGCGAGCGCGAGGTGTTCCTCCTGCTCGCCAAGGGCCTGTCGAATGCCGAGCTGGCAGCGACGCTCTTCGTCAGCGAGGCGACGGTCAAGACGCACGTCACCCGGCTGCTCGCCAAGCTCGGCCTCCGCGACCGGGTGCAAGCCGTCGTCTACGCGCACGAACGCGGCATCCTCGGACCGCGCTGAGGTACGGGGCGAACGGCTGTCCCACGCCTCACATTTCGGCGTCACCGGGGAGGTGGCGGCGTACGTTCGAGGTGTGGGGGACTGCAACCCTGCGGCCCCCGTGACAAGGAGGTCAACGATGAAGGCAATGGTCTACCACGGACCCGGGCGCAAGGCCTGGGAAGAGGTCCCGGACCCGACGATCCAGGACCCGACGGACGCGATCGTCAAGGTCGAGACGACGACGATCTGCGGGACGGACCTGCACATCCTCAAGGGCGACGTGCCCGCCGTGACCGATGGCCGCATCCTGGGTCACGAGGGCGTCGGCACGGTGACCGAGGTCGGTCCTGGCTGCACGAAGGTCAAGGTCGGCGACCGGGTCGTCATCTCGTGCATCTCCAAGTGCATGGACTGCGACTACTGCCGCCGCGGCCTGACGTCGCACTGCCAGACGCTCGGCGGCATCGGGTGGGTCTTCGGTCACCTCATCGACGGGACCCAGGCCGAGTACGTCCGGGTGCCGTTCGCCGACAACGGGCTCATCCCGCTGCCCGCAGGCGTGACCAACGAGCAGGGCGCGATGCTCAGCGACATCCTGCCGACGGGCTACGAGATCGGGGTCCGGTACGGCCACGTGCAGGAGGGCGACGTCGTCGCCGTCGTCGGCGCCGGCCCGATCGGGCTCGCCGCGATCATGACGGCCGCCCCGTCCGGTGCGAGCCGGATCATCGCGGTCGACGGCAACAAGTTCCGCCTCGAGGAGGCACGAGCGTTCGGCGCGACGGAAACGATCGACATCGGCTCCGGTGTCGACGTCGTCGCCGAGCTCAAGCGCCTTTCGAAGGACGGTCTCGGGGTCGATGTCGCCATCGAGGCCGTGGGCGTCCCGGAGACCTTCGGGGTCTGCCTGGACGCGATCCGTCCCGGCGGCCGCGTCGCCAACGTCGGTGTCCACGGAGCCCCCGTGAGCTTCCCGATCGAGCGCGACTGGATCAACAACGTGACGATCACGACCGGACTCGTCAACGCCACGACCGCCCCCGACCTGCTCACGCAGATCAGTGACGGGCAGATCGACCCGGCGAAGTTCGTCACGCACCGGTTCACCTTCGAGGAGTTCGACCAGGCCTACGACACCTTCGCCAATGCCGCGGACGAGCACGCGCTCAAGGTCGTCATCAACGCCTCGTGACGCCCGGCCCGCGAGCCCTCAGCTCGTCGTTGCGGCGACGATCTCGAGGGCCCGCAGGCGCGCGTCGAGCCCGATCGCGGCGTTGGTGAGGATCACCTCGTCGGGGTCGGTCAGGGCGGCGAATGCCGCGAGCCCCCGAGCGACCGCGCCAGGGTCGCCGGCCACCGTGTGCCGCATCATGTGCCGGGCCTGCGCGCCACCGGGTCCCGCGAGGACGGCATCCAGCTGGTCGTCGGTCAGCTGGTCGCCGCCCTGCACGAAGCGGCGGACGCGGGAGCGGAGGACGCGCTCGTGCATCTCGTCGGCGTCCGCCTGCGCGTCGGCTGCGATGACGTTGCAGGCGGCGATGACGTAGGGCCCCTCGAGCTGCGCGCTCGGCCGGAAGTCACGGCGGTACGCCGCGACGGCCTCCTCGAGGGCGTCCGGTGCGAAGTGGCTCGCGAACGCGTAGGGCAGCCCGAGGATCGCCGCGAGCTGCGCCCCGAAGAGCGAGGACCCGAGAATGTAGAGCGGCACGTGCGTCCCCCGCCCCGGAGTCGCCGCGATCCCTGGGAACGCGGACTCCTCACCGAGGTAGGCCTGGAGCTCCTGGACGTCCTGCGGGAAGCGGTCGCTCGCCCGCGGGTCGCGGCGCAGGGCCTGCCAGGTCCGCTGGTCGGTGCCCGGCGCGCGGCCGAGCCCGAGGTCGATCCGGCCGGGGTGGAGCTCGGCGAGGGTGCCGAACTGCTCGGCGATGACGAGCGGGCTGTGGTTGGGCAGCATGACGCCGCCCGCGCCGACCCGGATCGTCTCCGTCCGGGCCGCGACGTGCGCGATGAGGACCGAGGTCGCCGCGCTCGCGATGGCCGACATGTTGTGGTGCTCGGCGAACCAGATCCGCTCGAACCGCCCCGTCTCCTCCGCCTTCCGGGAGAGGGTCACGACCTCGGCGAGGGCGTCGGCGACGCTCTGGCCGTGGCTCACGAGGGCGAGGTCGAGGATCGACAGGCGCATGACTGCATTCTCCCCTCCGCGCACGAAGGCACCGCGGGCGGGGCTCCGACCCGCTCAGCCCTCGGCGAGCCAGCGGTGCAGGTGCGAGTAGACCGCGTCGTGGTTGAGCAGCCCGAGATGGGTCACGCCGGTGACGACGGCAATGTCCTCCTCACCGAACCTCCTTCCCACAGCGGGGATCTCGGCGTGCGAGGCCGAGGCGAGGGGGACGACGACATCGCCGACGAGCTCGCCGACCGCAGTCGGCAGCCGGCTCCCGGCGACCCCGACGACCGCGTGGTGCCGAATGCCGGCCGCCGGCTCCGGGTGGGTCCGGTGGTCCGCGTGGTCGTGCGCGTCGTGCCCGAGCCAGTCGGCGGCGATGACGTTGCCGTGCGCCATGTCTCGAATGCCGCCGCTGCGGATCCCGAAGGCGTCGCCCGCCCAGCGGGTGCGTGCGGAGGTCGCGAGGCGCCATGCCGCGCGGTCGACGGCGCGGGCGATCGGGGAGCCGTGGTGCGGGGTGCCGAGGGTCACGGTGTCCCTGACGAGCGGCAGCCAGGTCGACGACGTGTCGGTGACGGCATCGGCCTGCGCGAGCGCGCTGTGGATGACGAGCCCACCCATGGAGTGGCCGACGAGGACGATGCGGGCCGGCGGGACCGGCCACGCGGCGACGAGGTCGGCGAGGAGGTCGGCGAGGGCGCGGCCGTTGTCCGAGACCCGCAGCCCGGTGTTGAAGCGGAGCAGGACCGGTGTCATCCCGAGGTCGCCGGCCAGCCGGTCCGCGTACGGTGCCCGCCGGTCGGCACCGAATGCCCACGCCGACTCGTCCTCGAAGAGACCGTGGACGAGGACTGCGACCTGGCCGGTCGCGTCCCCGAAGGCCGCGGCCACCTCGTCGGGCGTCAGCGAGACGGGTCGTCCGGCCCGGCGGACGTGCATCGCGGGCGCGAGCGACGCGGCGTCGGCGACGACCCGGTCGCCGGCGAGGCCGAGCCCGATCCCGAGGGCGAGGTGCGCGCCGCCGTCGTGGACGCTCGTCCGGGACGCGTCGAGCTCCCGCATTCGCGACTCGGCGACGAGCCCGGCGGCGCGGGAGGCGACGGACAGGCCGAGGCCGGTCAGGGAGTAGATCGAGTGGGTCATGGCGTCCTGGACGACCCGGACCGGCGTCGCGACCGGCCCGACGGCGGCACGCACGGCGTCGCCGACGGCGTCGCTCACCGTGAAGTGCGCCCCGCGGACGACCTCGGTCACCGCGCGGAGCGTGCGGCCCGAGACCGCGCCGAGGTCTCGCGCCTCCTTCGACTTCACCGCACCATCGTCGCAGGCCCGCCCGGGCTCGCAGGGCCGCGTGCCGACCGCCGCTCGACCAGAGCGCCGGGACGAGCCACCCGGGTGGGTGGGTCCTGCCCGAGACTGGCGGCGTAGCGTCGGAGGACGACATCGAGGAGGTCGGCATGCCCCAGCCGGGTTGGAGCGCCAAGCGCGAGCGCCAGTACGAGCACATCAAGGAGGGCATCAAGGGGCGCGGCGAGTCCGAGGACACGGCCGAGGAGATCGCGGCCCGGACCGTCAACAAGGAGCGGGCCCGCGCGGGTGAGGCGCGCGAGTCGAGCCGCACGTCGACCGACGACATCTCCTCGAGCCGGCGCGGCGGCCTCCGGTCCCACAGCGGGCCCGGTGGCCGCACCAAGGCCCAGCTCTACAACGAGGCCAGGTCCAAGGGCGTCAAGGGTCGCTCGTCGATGAGCAAGGCCGAGCTGGAGAAGGCCGTCGACGGCTGATCCGCCGCCGACGGCCTCCGTCGAGCTCAGAGGTCGAGGCTCAGACCCCGATCGACTTCCACGGACCCCAGATCGCGAAGGTCAGGCCGCGGCTCGCCTGGATGTTGACGAAGAGCGTCTTGCCCTTGTCGTCGAAGGTCGAGCCGGCGAACTCGTCGCCCGTCCGTCCGGCCATCCGGTTGAGCGCGATGTCCCACAGCTCGCCGTCGACGGACAGGCCGCGGACGTAGTTGTCGTTGTCGTGGTCCTCGCAGACGACGAGGGTGCCGCGCGGTGAGGCGGTGATGTTGTCGGGCAGGTCGAGGGTCAGCGGCCCGTCGGACTGGAAGACGCAGCGGAGCGTCATCGCCGCCGGGTCGTAGGCCCACACCTGGCCGTAGCCGTTGCCGTAGCCGGCCACGAGCTCCGGACCCGTCTCGGCCGCGCCGCCGCCCTGCGTCGAGGTGAAGAACACGACGCCCCCGGAGGTGATCGTCCCCTCGAGCCGGGAGAAGCCCGCCGCGCCGAGCGCGCGACCCTGGTCGCCGACGGCGACGAGGGCCTGGTCGTTCGTCGTGCCCGGGGCGTGCGTCGGGTCGGGGCGGGCGATGGGGACCCACTCGACGGCGTACGTGGCGTTCGCCGCCTGCGTCGCCTCGAGGTGGGCGTTCGCCACGCCCTTGACCTTGAGCATCTCCAGCGTGCCGCCGTCGGCGAGACGCCCGGCCGATACGGGGTCGGTCGGCGGGGTGTAGCGGTAGAAGCCCGACGGGAAGGCGAAGTTGTCCTCGGAGAGGTAGAGGTGCCCGGCGGCCCACGCGACGGACTCGTGGGCGAAGCGTCCGGCATTCCGCACCGGCTGGCGGGTGGACTGGCCGGTCGCGGGGTCGGCGCTCACCGGCACCTCGAAGATGTAGCCGTGCTTCTGGGTGAGGGTCGCGTTGGACGCGCCGGTGAAGTCCGGGCCGACGTCGGGGCCGTTGACGGTCTCCTCGCAGCTCACCCACGAGCCCCACGGCATCTCGCCGCCGGAGCAGTTGTTCATCGTGCCGTTGAGCGAGGTCCAGCTCCGGACGGGGACGCCCTGCGGTGTCACGACGGTCGTCGTCGTGCCGCCGCCGCCGCGGGCGTCGTAGCCGGCGCCCGGGCCGAAGGCACCGACGGGTCCGGCGACCTCGTGGTTGCGGATGACGATGACGTTGCCGTCCGGGCCGGGGAATGCAGCCATGCCGTCGTGCCGACCGGGCAGGTTGGTGCCGTCGTCGAGGACGACGGGGGACGACGTGTCGTGGAACGAGCGGTACTCGAACCCCGAGGGCAGGTGGAGCCGCACGACGCCGTCCCGCGCGTCCGGGACCGGGACGAGCTTGGCCGCATTCGGTGAGCGACGGGCCTGGGCGGGGGCGGCGGTCAACCCGATGAAGGGACCGGCGACGGCGCTGGCGGCGGCGAGCTTGAGGAGGGAACGGCGTTCGATCGCCATGGGCGTGGCTCCTTGTCCCCGGCGTCGACGGTGGCGCCGGATCGGGACACTGTAGGGCTTCGGGGTGCACCTCCGTCCCGGATCGCGCGCACGTCCTCGGCGACGGGTCCGGGCCGGCGGGGTCTCGGCCCTCGGCTGTCGGTGCCACCTGAGAGAGTGTGTGCATGACATCGGTGATCGAGGCGGAGGGCCTCGTCAAGACCTTCGGCGACTTCACCGCCGTCGACGACGTGAGCTTCGAGGTGCCCCGCGGGACGGTCTTCGGGCTGCTCGGGCCCAACGGCGCCGGCAAGACGACGATCGTGCGAATGCTGACGACCCTCGCCGTCCCGACGCGCGGCCGGGCACGGGTCGCCGGTCACGACGTCGTGCAGGAGCCCGAGGCGGTCCGGGCGAGCATGGGTCTGACGGCCCAGAGCGCCACCGTCGACGAGCTGCTGACCGGCCGGGAGAACCTCCGCCTCATCGGCGACCTCTACGGCCTGCCCCGCGGCACCGTCCGGAGCCGGGCCGACGACCTGCTCGAGCGGTTCTCGCTGACCGAGGCCGGGGACAAGGTCGTCAAGGACTACTCGGGCGGCATGCGCCGCCGCATCGACCTCGCCGTCAGCCTCATCGCCCACCCGTCCGTCCTCCTCCTCGACGAGCCGACGACCGGGCTCGACCCGCGCAGCCGGGTCGAGCTGTGGGACGTCCTGCGCGACCTCGTCCGCGACGGCACGACCCTGCTCCTCACGACGCAGTACCTCGACGAGGCCGACCAGCTCGCCGACCGGATCGTCGTCATCGACCACGGCCGGATCATCGCGCAGGGCACGCCGCTCGAGCTCAAGAACCAGTCGGGCGCGACGAGCCTGGTCGTCACGCTGTCGCGGCACGACACCGTCGCCCAGGCGGCCGGGCTCCTCGAGAGCATCGTCGGCGAGGTGCACGTCGACGCCGACGCCCGGCGGCTCACGGCCCCCGGCGGCGACGTCGCCGCACTGGCCCGGATCGCGAGCCGGCTCGACGAGGCCGGCATCGAGGTCGACGACCTGGGGATGCAGCGGCCCAGCCTCGACGACGTCTTCCTCGCGTTGACCGGGCACAAGGCCGAGGACTCGACCCAGCAGGAAGTGACGGCATGAGCGCAGCGACGGAGGCCATCGCGATCGACCGGCCGGCCGACCGGCCGGGCGGGGCGGGGCGCATTCGCCAGGTCGTGACCCTGGTCCGGCGCAACCTGACGCACATCAAGCGCCAGCCCGAGATGCTCACCGACGTGACGATCCAGCCGGTCATGTTCGTCCTGCTGTTCGCCTACGTCTTCGGCGGCTCGATCCAGATCCCCGGCGTCGACTACAAGGCCTGGCTGCTGCCCGGGATCATGGCGCAGACGATCGCGTTCAGCTCGTTCATCGTCGCCATCGGGCTCAACACCGACATCGGCAAGGGCATGGTCGACCGCCTGCGCTCGCTGCCGATCCACCGCTCCTCGATCCTGCTGTCGCGGGCGATCTCCGCGCTCATCCACAGCAGCATCGGGGTCGCCGTCATGTCGGTGACCGGCCTGTTCATCGGGTGGCGCATCCACGACGGGATCGCACGCGGGCTGCTCGGCTACGCGCTGCTCCTGCTCTTCGGCTTCGCGATGATCTGGGTCGGCATCCTCGTCGGCTCCGCCATGCGCTCGGTCGAGGCGGTCAACGGGCTCATGTTCACGACGATCTTCCCGGTGACCTTCCTGTCGAATGCGTTCGCCCGCACCGACGTCATGCCGTCGTGGCTGCGGACGCTCGCCGAGTGGAACCCGATCAGCGCGCTCACCCAGGCGCTCCGCGACAACTGGGGCATCGCCGGCGTCCCGGTCCGCGCCGACGCCCCGTGGCCGCTGCACCACCCCGAGCTCGCGACGCTCATCTGGGCGCTGGCCCTGACCGCCGTCATCGCCCCCCTCGCGCTGCGAGCGTTCAACCGGCGCACGACGGACTGACGCGGCCGGCTGCGGAGTCAGCCGCCGACCCGTCCCGCGGTGCGCCGCGGGTGGATGCCCCTCTGACCGACGGCGAGGACTGTGACCTCGGAGTCAGATCCTCGCCGCCCACTCCTGCCGGGCGGAGCATGGAGACAGGTCCCCCGACACAGAGAGAAGGCGGTCGTCATGACCAGGACCTGGGTCATCTACGAGTCCATGTACGGCAACACGAGGCAGGTGGCCGAGGCCGTCGCCGAGGGGATCGGGGCCGCCGACGTCTTCGAGGTCGGCGCTGCTCCACCCATGCCCCACGACGTCGGGCTGCTCGTCCTCGGCGGGCCGACCCACGCCTTCGGCATGAGCCGGGAGAGCAGCCGCGAGGAGGCAGCGCGGAAGTCCGAGGGCCCGGTCGAGTCGGCGACGATGGGCATTCGCGAATGGCTCGAGTCGCTTCCCGCGCAGTCCGCGCGACCGTCCTACGCCACCTTCGACACCCGGGTCGACCACCCGCACCTGCCCGGCTCCGCGGCGAAGAAGGCGGCCAAGCGCCTCCACCGGCTCGGAATGCGGCAGCTCGCCGCGCCGGAGTCGTTCTGGGTCCACGGGAGCGAGGGTCCGCTCGCGGACGGCGAGCTCGACCGTGCTCGAGCCTGGGGCGTCCAGCTGGCTCACCTGTGCGGCCAGGCGATCGCCGGGTAGGCCGCCAGCGACCCCGTCGCCGGACTTCCCGTTCGGCTGCGGGGTCGACCCTGCCGGAGGACACTTGGCGTGCCGTCCGGCGCGACACCGGCCACTGGCGGCACATGGAGGATCCGGTGGATGGTTCGCGTGAGGAGCACGGCGGGGCCGACGACGGGTCCGTCGCGCCCCGGGACACCGAGCTCCACGAGACGCGCGACGAGCTCTCGGCGACGAGCGAGATCCTGCGCATCCTCGCCGCCAACTCGACCGCCGAGGACGTCTTCGGCTCGATCGTCGAGCACGCGCGCCTTCTCGGACGGGCCGACGCGGCATTCGTCCACCTCTATCGGGAGGGTGCGTACTGGCTGACGAGCTCGGTCGGGCTGAGCGAGGCCTTCGTCGCGCTCTCCAACGTGCAGCCGGTCACCCCCGAGCGGACCTCGCTCATCGGCCGCGTCGCCCTCGACCGGCGGACCCAGCAGATCGTCGACGTCCTCGCCGACCCGGAGTACGACCGGCCCGACTTCCAACGGATCGAGGGCTACCGCACGATCCTCGGGGCACCGATGCTCGTCGGGGACGAGGTCGTCGGCGTGCTCTCGGTCTGGCGGCACACCGTCGAGGCCTTCGACGACCGCGTCGCGACCCTGCTCACGACGTTCGCGCGGCAGGGTGCGCTCGCGGTCCGCAACGTCCAGCTCGTCCGGTCCCTGGAGGACCGGTCGGCCGAGCTGGTCCGCCGCGTCGACCAGCTGGAGGCGCTCGCCGACGTGAGTGACGCGCTCAGCTCCAGCCTCGACGCCGACGAGGTGCTGTCGACGATCGTCTCGACGGCGGTCGAGCTCGCCGGCGCCGACGGCGGCTCGCTCCTCGATCTCGACGGGGAGACCGGCCTGTTCCGGTTCCGGCTCGCGACGGGAACGAGCCCGGAGGTGCTCGAGACGCTCCGGGCGACCCGCATCCACCGTGACGAGACCCTCGTGGGACGGGCCTGCCGCGAGCGCGTCACCCTCGAGGTCGAGGACCTCCTCGCCTCCGGCACCGACCCGCACCTCGACGTCCTCCGCGCCGACGGCTGGCGCTCGGTCGCCGTCCTGCCGCTCATCCGCTCGGACACGGTCGTCGGCGCCCTCGTCATCCGCCGACGCGCACCCGGGTCCTTCGCCGACGTCGCGATGGTCCTCGAGGCATTCGCGAGCCAGTCGGCGATCGCCCTGACCAACGCCCGGCTCTACCGCGAGCTCGAGGTGAGCAGCGCCGACCTCGCCGACGCGAGCCGCCACAAGTCGGAGTTCCTCGCGAGCATGTCGCACGAGCTGCGGACGCCCCTCAACGCGATCATCGGCTTCTCGGAGGTGCTGCTCGAACGGATGGTCGGCGAGCTGAACGAGCGCCAGGACGAGTACCTCCGCGACATCCTCGGGTCGGGCCGACACCTCCTCGCCCTGCTCAACGACATCCTCGACCTGAGCAAGGTCGAGGCCGGCCAGATGGAGCTGGAGCGCTCGCACTTCGTCGTCGCCGACGCCGTGGCCTACGCGATGACGATGGTCCGCGAGCGCTCGCAGAACCACGGCATCTCGCTGCGCAGCGACATCGGGGAGGAGGTCGGGATCATCCACGCCGACGAGCTGCGCTTCAAGCAGGTGCTGCTCAACCTGCTGAGCAACGCCGTGAAGTTCACCCCGGACGGTGGGACGGTCGTCGTCGAGGCCCGGCGCGGCCCGGACGAGGTCGTCGTGACGGTCGCCGACACCGGCATCGGCGTCGCCCCCGCCGACCAGGCGCGGATCTTCGAGTCCTTCCAGCAAGGGTCCCGCTCGCTGGGGCGGACCGAGGGCACGGGGCTCGGCCTGTCGCTCACCAAGCGGATCGTCGAGCTCCACGGCGGGCACCTGTGGCTGCGCAGCGAGCTCGGCCACGGCAGCACCTTCGGCTTCTCGGTCCCCTCGGTGGACGCCGGGAGCGCGAGCGGGGTGTACGCCGACCAGGGTGCGGAGGGCGACGACCGACCGGTCGCCGTCGTCATCGAGGACGACCCCGCGTCGGCGGCCCTCATCTCGGTCCACCTCGAGGCGGCCGGGCTCCGGGCGGTGTCGGTCGCCCGCGGCCCGGACGGCCTGCGTGCCGTCCGCGCCCTCAACCCGGCGATCGTCCTGCTCGACATCCGGCTGCCCGGCATGGACGGCTGGGAGGTCCTCACGACGATCAAGGGCGACCCTCGCCTCGCGGCGACGCCGGTCGTCGTCATCTCGGTCCTGCCCGAACGCGGGCGGGGCATCGCCCTCGGCGCCTCCGACTACCTCGTCAAGCCGGTCTCCCGGACCGACCTCCTCTCGGCACTCGACCGCATCCAGACCGACGAGCTCCGCGTCGGGGAGCCGTCCGCCGGCCGCGCCGTCGGGGCGGCGCGCGTCGCGGTCATGGTCGACGACGACCCGGCCGCCCTCGAGCTCGTCCGGCTCGCGCTCACGCCGGGCGGCTGGACGGTCCACACGTGCGACCGGGCCGAGGACGTCTTCGGGCTCGTCCGCGACCTGCGGCCCTCGGTCGTCCTCGTCGACCTGCTCATGCCCGACATGGACGGCTTCGAGGTCATCGACCGGCTCCGCGGCGACCCGCGCACCGCGGGCGTGCCGATCGTCGTCCTCACGGCCAAGACCCTGACCGCACGGGACCGGTCGGTCCTCGAGGGCAGGATCTCCTTCGTCGCCTCCAAGCGCTCGGTCGACCTGCGGATGCTCGCCGGGCGGCTCGTCGACCTCGTCGGCCGGGGCACCGAGCCGAGCGGGGTCCGGCCGTGAGCGGGCCGGTCGTCCTCCTCGTCGAGGACAACGAGCGCAACCTCAAGCTCGCCCGGACCGTCCTGGAGTTCGCCGGGTTCACCGTGCTCGTCGCCGCGACCGGGGAGGAGGGTGTCGACCGCGCCCTCGCCGAGATCCCCGACCTCGTCCTCATGGACCTCCAGCTCCCCGGGATCGACGGCTATGAGGCGCTCGACCTGATCCGGGCGGACGCGCGGACCGGGACGATCCCCGTCGTCGCCCTGACCGCGTCGGCGATGAAGCGCGACCGCGAACGGGCCGAGCAGGCCGGCTTCGACGGCTTCCTCGAGAAGCCGATCGACGTCCGGAGCTTCCCCGACCTCGTCCGCGGGCACCTGCGCGGGGGGGCCTCGTGAGTGCCCTCGGGGACCGCGTCGCACCGGCGGCAGAGGCCGAGGACCGCCCCGTCGTCCTCGCCGTCGACGACCTGCCGACGAACCTCCGCCTGCTCGAGGCCATCCTCACCTCCCGCGGGTTCGACGTCGTCCAGGCCGCCTCCGGGGAGGAGGCCCTCGCCTTCCTCGCCGAGACGCTCCCCGACCTCGTCCTCCTCGACATCCAGATGCCCGGGATCGACGGCTACGAGACGTGCCGCCGGATCCGGGCCGATGAGCGGACGGCATTCCTGCCGGTCGTCATGATCACCGCGAGCGGTGCGGAGCACAAGGTGCGCGGCCTGGAGAGCGGCGCGGACGACTTCGTCGCCAAGCCGTTCGAGCAGGCCGAGCTGCTCGCCCGGGTCCGGTCGCTCGTCCGGGTCAAGCGCTACCACGACACGATCGAGCGGCAGGCGGCCGAGCTCGCCCGCTGGAATGCCGACCTGCAGGCCCGCGTCGAGGAGCAGGTCGTCGAGCTCGAGCGCACGAGCCGGCTCAAGCGCTTCCTCTCCCCCCAGGTCGCCGAGGTCGTCATGGCCGGCGCCGGGGAGAGCTTCCTCGACAGCCACCGCCGCGAGATCACGGCCGTCTTCTGCGACCTGCGCGGCTTCACCTCCTTTGCCGAGACGAGCGAGCCGGAGGAGATCATGGCCGTGCTGCGGGACTACCACGCCGCGATGGGTGAGCTCGTGTTCCGCCACGAGGGCACCCTCGAACGGTTCGAGGGGGACGGGATGCTCGTCTTCTTCAACGACCCCGTCCCCTGCGAGGACGCGCCCGTCCGGGCGGTGACGATGGCCGTCGAGATGCGGGAGCGGATGGGTGGGCTGACGGACACGTGGCGGCGGCACGGGCACGACCTCGGCTTCGGCGTCGGGATCGCGCAGGGCTACGCGACGCTCGGCCGGGTCGGCTTCGAGGGGCGCTACGACTACGCCGCGATCGGCACCGTGACCAACGTCGCCGCGCGGCTCTCCTCGATCGCCGGGGCCGGCCAGATCCTCGTGACCCCCAAGGTCCAGCACGCCGTCGCCGAGACCGCACGGACGGAGCCGGTCGGCGAAGTCACCGTCAAGGGCCTGAGCCGCCCCGTCGAGGCATTCGAGGTCCACGAGCTGAGGAGCCCGACATGAGCATCACGACCCCCGCGACCGCCCCGATCCTCCTCGGTGACCTCGACGAGGCCGGCCGGGGCGCCGCCTACGACCGGCTCCAGGAGACGCTCCCCGACGTCTGGCGCGCCTTCCGCACCGACACCCCCGACGAGTCCGTCGTCGTCGTCCCGTCGATCACCCTCGACCGGGTCGTGGCGAAGGCGGGCGCGATCAACCAGGCGATGGAGGAGCGCTACCTCTTCCTCCTGCTCCTGCTGCGGCAGCCCCGGCTCCGGATGGTCTACGTGACCTCGGGGACGATCGACCCGCAGATCATCGACTACTACCTCGCGCTCCTCCAGGGCGTCATCCCGAGCCAGGCGCGCGCGCGGCTCTCGCTCGTCTCCGTCGGCGACACGAGCCCCCGCCCGCTGTCCGAGAAGCTCCTCGAGCGCCCCCGCATCCTCGCCGAGATCGGCTCGCTCATCCCCGACCGGAGCCGCTGCCACCTCATCCCCTACACGACCTCGACCCTCGAGCGGGACCTCGCGGTGCAGCTCGGCATCCCGATGTACGGCGCCGACCCCCGCCACCTCCCCCTCGGCACGAAGTCGGGCTGTCGGCGACTGTTCGCCGAAGCCGGCGTGCCGCACCCGTTCGGCGCGGAGGACCTCCACGGGCTCGACGACGTCGTCGCCGCCCTGTCGCGGCTGCGGACCGAGCGGCCGGGCGCCGCCGAGGCGATGGTCAAGCTCAACGAAGGCGTCTCCGGCGCCGGGAATGCCGTCGCCGACCTCCGTGGGCTCCCCGACCCGGGCACGACCGAGGAGGCGGATGCCCTGCGCGAGCGGGTCCTCGGCATGGCCCTCGAGAGCACGTCGATCACCCACGACCAGTTCCTCGCCAAGCTCGAGGAGCGCGGCGGGATCGTCGAGGAGCGGGTCGTCGGCGAGGGCCTGGAGAGCCCGAGCGTCCAGCTCCGCATCACGCCGCTCGGAGTGGTCGAGGTGCTCTCGACCCACGACCAGATCCTCGGCGGACCGTCCGGCCAGACCTATGTCGGCTGCAAGTTCCCGGCCGACCTCGCCTACGCCCCGCTCATCAGTGGCTACGGCCGGGCGATCGGCGACCGGCTCGCCGAGCTCGGCGTCCTCGGGCGCTTCGCGGTCGACTTCGTCGTCGTCCGCGAGGGCGACGGCTGGGCCGCGCACGCGATCGAGATCAACCTGCGCAGGGGCGGGACGACCCACCCGTTCCTCACCCTCCAGTTCCTCACCCACGGGCACTACGACCCGCAGGCCGGGACCTTCCGGACGCCCGAAGGGCGGGTCAAGCACCTCGTGGCGACCGACCACCTCGAGGACCCCAGCCTGCGCGGCCTGCGGGTCGGGGACCTGTTCGACGTCATCGCCCGTTCGGGAATGCACTTCAACCCGGTCTCGCAGACCGGGGTCGTCGCGCACATGATCAGCTGCGTGACGGAGGCCGGGCGGATCGGACTGACCGCGATCGGCGACTCCCCCGAGAAGGCGTGGGCGCAGTACGAGGCGGCCGAGCGCGCCATCCTCGAGGAGGCACGCTCGGCCGCCGACCCCCTGCCCCTGCACGCGTGAGCGGGGCCCTGGCGGCAGCCCGCCCACGCGGCGTCAGCGGTCCCCCGTCAGGCCGCGATCTGGGTCGCGTGGCCGAGGGCGTCGACCACGACCGCGTGCCACGTCGCGCTCGGGTGGCTCCCGCGCGCCCCGCCGCCCCCGCATTCGCACGACCAGGTCCAGCCGTGCGAGTTCTTGACCACCCTGGGGTGGTGGTGGGCCAGGTCCCTCCGCCCGTGTCCGGTCGTCGTTCCCATCGCCGGCTCCCTTCCTCGTCTCCGTGCCCCTCTGTCCCCACGATCGGGGCGCGGGGCGTGAGGCGCCGTGCCCTCTGGGACTGCCGTTGTGTGCTCGTCGTGACACATCGGCCGCGTGGTGTGGTGCACTGAGCCATGGACTGGCAGCTCCTGCAGGACCTGTCCGACGGGGAACGCCGTCAGGCACTCGCCGGGACGCGGCGCCGCACCTTTGCCCGCGGCGAGGTCCTCTTCCACGAGGGTGACCCGGCCGACACGGTGCACTTCGTCGCCGAGGGCCGCGTCGTCGCCCGCCGGGTCAACGAGCTCGGCGACTCGGTCGCCTTCCGCGTCATCGGCGCGGGGCGCGTCATCGGCGACGTCGCGGTGTCCTCGACAGCCCAGCGACGCTCCTCGACGATCGTCGCCCTCGAACCCGTCGTGACGTTCACGATGACCTTCGAGCAGTTCCAGCGGCTCTGCATTCGCCATCCGGAGGTCGAGCGGCGCCTCGCGGCCCTGCTCGCCGCCCGCGTCCGCCGTCTCTCCGACCGGCTGCTCGAGTCGTTCTTCGTCCCGATCGACCGGCGGGTGGCGCGCCGCCTCGCCGAGCTCTGCGAGGAGTACGCCGGCGGTCCCGGCGACGTCGTCGTCCCGCTCACCCAGACCGACCTCGCCGAGCTCTCGGGAACGACCCGGCCCACGACGAACCGCATCCTCCGCGCCCTCGCCGCGGACGGCGTCGTCAGCCTGGCCCGTCAGCGGATCGTCGTCCACGACGTCGAGCGGCTGCGGCGTCGCTGAGGTCGTGGTCGGGCGAGCACGGCGAAGGCCCCCGAACCGAGGGGTTCGAGGGCCTGCACGTCGAAGGACGCGAGTGCGCAAGGGGGGACTTGAACCCCCACGCCCGTAAGGACACTGCCACCTGAAGACAGCGCGTCTGCCATTCCGCCACTTGCGCGTGGACTTCCCCGGCGGGGCCGGACAAGCCTCCATAGTGTGCGGCATGCGGCGGACCGACCGCAAACCGCGCCCAGCCCGCTCGACCGCATCCCCGAGGGGAGCGGGGGTGCGACCGGGGTCGGCTCGGGGTCGCACCTCATCGCGGTGGACCGCCCCGCGACGGGACCGTCGTCCCATGACCTCCATCGGCACGCAGACACCCGAGTACGCCGGCTTCGCGAATGCCCCGCGCTACCCCGGGAGCGACGCGCCTCCGCCCCGCGAGGCGCCGCCCTTCAAGCCCGACCAGCCGCGGTCGGCGCTGACGGCATTCTGCATGCGGCACCGCTGGCTCGTCCTCCTCCTGTCCGTCGTCGCCCTCGTCGGCGGCATCTACGTGGCGAGCGGCGGCATCCGGACGACCCCGCAGGCCGACCAGCTCGTCGGTGACTCGCGGGCCGCCGAGCAGATCCGCAAGGACGTCGACTTCGGCGACAAGCCGACCGAGTCCGTCGTCGTCACGCTCGACCATGCAGCGAGCCCGGCGGACCGGACGCGGGTCGGGCGTGACCTCCGGGCGACGTATGCCGCAGTCCCGGGTGTCGCCGCGGTCGGCGAGCCGGTCATCGGCCAGGACGGCCGGACGGTCGTCGTCCAGGTCGCCCTCGACGCCCGCGCCACCGAAACGGACACGAGCCGCCCGACGCCGGAGGACGCCGTCGGGCCGATGCTCGACGCCACAAACCGCTATGCCACCGCACACCCTGAGGAGCAGGTCGGCCAGGTCGGCGATGCCTCGGTCTCCAAGCAGGCCGACGAGTCGATCGGCGCGGACTTCGCGCGGGCCGAGCTCTTCAGCATTCCGCTCACGCTCGCCATCCTCCTGCTCGCGTTCGGCGCGGTCGTCGCGGCCGGTGTCCCACTGATCCTCGGTCTGGGCAGCGTCGGCGTCGCGATGGGGCTGACCGCCGCCGCGAGCCAGGGCATCGTGTCCGTCGACCCCAACGCCCAGTCGCTCGTCCTGCTCATCGGGCTCGCCGTCGGCGTCGACTACGCGCTCTTCTACCTCCGACGGGCGCGCGAGGAGCGCGCCCAAGGGGCCGAGGTCCGCGACTCGATCGCGATCGCCGGCGCGACGGCCGGGCGGGCGGTCATCATCTCCGGTCTCACCGTCATCGTCGCGATGAGCGGAATGCTCGTCGCGGGCGGACTGTTCACCTCCCTCGCGCTGGGGGCGATGCTCGTCGTCCTGTGCGCGGTCCTCGCGAGCGCGACGACCCTCCCGGCGATCCTCGCGATCCTCGGCGACAAGGTCGATGCGATCCGGCTTCCCGGCACGCGCAAGCGCTGGGCGCGGGCCGGGTCCGACGACACGCTGTGGGCGCGCCTCGCGGGTCGCGTGACCCGTCGCCCGGTCGCCTGGGGCGCGGTCGCGGCCGCGGTGCTCCTCGGCCTCGCGACCCCGGCGCTCGGGATGAAGACAGCGCTCGGCGGCATCGAGACCCTCCCGCAGGACCTTCCCGTGGTCGCCGCCTACCACCAGCTCGAGCGTGCCGTCCCGACCTCGGGCACCGGGCTCAGCATCGTCGTCCAGGCGCATCCGTCGGAGGCCGCAGCCGTGGCGAATGCCCTCCGTGCGGCCGCCCCGGACGCCGCTGCCCTATCCCACGTGACCGGTATCAGCCCCGCGCCCACCGTGAGCACGGACCGGACGGTCAGCGTCCTCGGCGTCGGCGTCGGGCTCAGCGCCTCCTCCGAGCAGCTGCCCGCGGTCGTCGCGGACGTCCGCGCCGTCGTCGTCCCGGCGCTCGACCGTGCCCTTGCCGCCGCCGGGGTCACGGACGCGCAGGTCCACGTCGGCGGCGAGGCCGCGGCGACCGACCTCGCGGCGTGGATGGACTCCCGGCTGCCGTGGGTCGTCGCATTCGTCCTCTGCCTTACCCTGCTCGTCATGCTCGTGTCGTTCGGGTCGCCGTGGCTCGCCGTCGCGACCGTCGCGCTCAACGCCCTGTCCGTCGGCGCGGCCTACGGCGTCATGACGCTCGTCTTCCAAGGGACGTGGGCGCAGGGCCTGCTCGACTTCACGAGCAGCGGGTCGATCGCGGCGTGGCTGCCGATGCTCCTCTTCGTCGTCCTCTTCGGCCTGTCGATGGACTACCACGTGTTCGTCACGAGCCGCGTCCGCGAGGCGTTCGACGCGGGAATGCCGGCCCGCGACGCCGTCCGTCGCGGCGTCGCCCGCTCCGCCGGGGTCGTCACGAGCGCTGCGGCGGTCATGATCGCGGTCTTCGCGATCTTCGGGACCCTGTCGAGCCTGGAGATGAAGCAGCTCGGCGTCGGGCTCGCGGTCGCCGTCCTCCTCGACGCGACCCTCGTCCGCGGTGTGCTCCTCCCCGCGACCCTCGCGCTCCTCGGCCGACGGGCGCACACCGGCCCGCGCTGGCTGCCGACGCTCCACCACTGAGCCTCGGCCCCGTGACGACCGGCCCCGTGACGACCGACCGCGACGAGCGCTCCGCCCTGCTCCTGCGGTGCCCCGCCACCGAGCCCGCCGTCGCCCGGCACCGGCTCCGGCTCGACCGGGCGGCGGCCTTCGGCGTCCCCGCGCACCTGACCGTGTGCTTCCCCTTCAAACCGGCCGCCCTGCTCACCGATGCCGACCATGAGGGCCTGGCGAATGCCTTCGCCACCGTCCCCCGCTTCACGCTCCGCTTCGTTCGCACGGGCTGGTTCGGGGAGACCTACCTCTGGCTCGCGCCCGAGCCGGCCGACCCCGTCCTCGGGCTCATCCGCCTCGTCGGCGAGCTCTTCCCCGAGCACCCGATCTACGGCGGCGAGATCGTGGAGGTCGTGCCGCACGTGACGATCGGCCCCGGGGAGCCGGACGACCTGCGAGCAGTCGAGCGCGACGTGCTCGCCGCCCTGCCCGTCGAGGAGGTGCTGACCGAGGTCGAGCTGTGGTCCGGGCCGCCACTCGACGGCCCGGTCGGGGACGGCTGGCGGAGGCTTCGCACCTACCCGCTCGGCTGAACCCGCCGACCGACCCTCCAGGGGTTCTGCGTGGCAGGCTCGGCTCCGGCCGTTACGATCGAACGACGTCCGCGCGAGTCCCCGCCGCGCCGGACGACGCGACGGCCTGCCAGCCGGGCCACGCGACCAGCCGGGCGACGAGCGAAGGAGGTGCGGCGCGATGGGTCTGTTCGACCGGGTCGAGGCCAGGCTCGAGCACGGCATCAACGGGATCTTCGCCCGGGCGTTCCGCTCCGAGGTGCAGCCCGTCGAGATCGCGAGCGCCGTCCGCCGCGCGATGGACGACCGCGCCGCGATCGCCGGCAAGGGCCGCACCCTCGTCCCCAACGTCTTCCTCATCGAGCTGAGCCCGACCGACTTCGAGCGGCTCCACGAGTACGAGGACGACATCGCCGACGAGATCGTCGCCGCCGCGCAGGAGCACGCCGACAGCCAGCGCTACGACTCGGCGGGGCGCATCCGCGTCGACCTCGTCGAGGCCGGCGACCTCGAGACCGGCGTCTTCCGCGTCCGGCCGAGCAAGGCCAAGCGCACCGGCGCGACCGGCACGCACGGCGCCCTCCGTGAGGAGCCGGAGGCGGCCGGGCCCCCGCCCGCCCGCCGCCGCAGCGACGACGACTCGTGGCACGAGCAGGCGACCGGCGACCACGACGTCCCCGTGGCGACGCCCGCCCCCGCGGCCCCGGCCGCACCGCGCCCGACCGGCGACGACGGCCTCGAGGCGACGGCCGTGCACACCCCCGTCCCGCCACGGCGCCGCGTCAACCCCGCCGACCGACCGTGGCTCGACGTCGACGGCGACCGCTACCCGCTCATGGGCGCCCTGACGATCCTCGGCCGCGACGACAGCGCCGACATCCTCCTCGACGACCCGGGCATCTCGCGACGGCACAGCGAGGTCCGGGTGACGACCGACGGCCCGCACCACGTGTGCAGCATCCGCGACCTCGACTCCACCAACGGCACCTTCCTCAACGGCGAGCGGATCACCTCGGCCCGGCTCGAGGACGGCGACCGGATCACCGTCGGCCGGACGAGCGTGACGTTCCGGGGCGGTCGGCGTGGATGAGTGAGCTGACGAGCACCCTCCTGCGCCTCGGTCTCCTCGCGCTCCTCTGGGTCTTCGTCTTCGCCGTCGTCGGGGTCCTCCGCGGCGACCTCTACGGGACGCGGATCGTGTCCCGCCAGACGGTCCGCGGCGCCGCCCGGGCCCGGAGCGCGGCCGCGGCGACGTCGAATGCGGACGCCCCGGCTCCCGCGCCGGCGGCCCCGCGCGGTCGCGGCCAGCGCGGCCCGGCCCAGCTCGTCGTCGTCGAGGGCCCGCTCCGCGGGATGTCCGTCCCGCTCCGCGAGTCCGGCACGCTCATCGGCCGCAACCCGGAGTGCGCCCTCGTCCTCGACGACGACTTCGCGAGCGGGCGGCACCTGCGCGTCTTCCGCGACGAGCGCGGCTGGGTCGCGGAGGACCTCGCCTCGACGAACGGCACCTTCCTCGGGGGGCAGCGGATGACGGGGGCGGAGCCGGTGACCGTCGGCAGCCAGCTGCGCATCGGCAAGACCGTCGTCGAGCTCCAGCGGTAGCCGCCCATGCCCATCGGTTTTCGCTACGCCGCCCGTAGCCACGTCGGCATGGTCCGCTCCAACAACCAGGACAGCGGGTATGCCGGACCCCACCTGCTCGCCATGGCCGACGGCATGGGCGGGCACGCCGGCGGCGACATCGCGAGCAGCGTCGTCGTCGGCCACCTCGTCGGCCTCGACGGCGAGTCGGTCAGCGCGACCGACGCGGCGACGGCGCTCCAGCGGCGGCTCAAGGCGGCCAACGAGGAGCTGGCCGACCGCATTCGCGAAGAGCCGGAGCTCGACGGGATGGGGACGACCCTCATCGCGATCCTCCGCGCCCGCAACCGGCTGACGATCGCGCACATCGGCGACTCGCGCGCCTTCGTCGCCCGCGACGGCCGGGTCAGCCAGATCACCCAGGACCACTCCTACGTCCAGCAGCTCGTCGACGAGGGGCGGATCTCGGCCGACGAGGCCAAGACGCACCCGCAGCGCAGCCTCGTGACCCGGGTCATGACCGGCCGCGACGAGGACGTGCCCGACATCGCCGTCCGCGAGGCCAAGGTCGGCGACCGCTTCCTCATCGCGAGCGACGGGCTGACCGACTTCGTCGCCCGCGACACGATCGACGAGCAGCTGCTCACCGACCGCGACCCCGGGGAGGTCGCCGACCACCTCGTCCAGCTCGCCCTCAAGGCCGGCGCCCCGGACAACGTCACGGTCGTCATCGGCGACGTCGTCGACACCTCCAAGGGCCGCCCGCCGAGCACGCGGCCGGAGATCGTCGGCTCGGCCGCGATCGAGCGGCGCGGCACCCGCCCGATCCCCGTCACCCCCGCCGAGAAGGCCGCGGCGCTCAGCGCGGAGACGCGCCAGGAGCCCGAGACCGAGTTCGTCACCCTCGCCGAGGAGGGCCCGGCGACGGGCCGGACCCGGTGGACCCGGCGGCTCGTCGGCCTCGCGCTCACCCTCGCCGTGGTCGCCGCCGGCACCTACGGCGCGTATGCCTGGAGCCAGCGGCAGTACTACGTCGGCCTCAAGGACGGCTACGTCGCGATCTTCCAGGGGGTCAACCAGCAGATCGGCCCGCTCTCGCTCAGCCACGACATCGCGACGAGCGAGATCGCCGTCGAGGACCTGCCCGACTTCTACGCCAGGCGGGTCACGAGCACGGTGAGCCGGCCCGACGAGCAGTCGGCGAGCGCGCTCATCGACGAGCTGCGGGTCCAGGCGTCCGCGTGCCGCTTCGCCAAGGCGCTCGGGCGGGACTGCTCGACGTCCGGCATGTCGGCGACGACGCCGACCACCCCCTCGACGACGACCCCCACCACGACGGGCAGCGCGACGACCGGCGCCGCCACCCCTTCTGCCGCCACGACGACCCCCTCGACCCGCCTGACGACGGCGCCGGTCCCATGACGTCGATCACCTCGGTCGCCCCCAGGCGCGGTCGGACCGTCGAGCTCGTCCTCCTCGCGCTCGCCGTCGGCGTCGTCACCCTCGCCTACGTCAACCTCGAGCTCGGCGTCCACGGCACCCTGCCCGCCAACCTCTGGGTCATCCCGAGCGGCCTCTTCGGGATCGCCCTCGTCGTCCACCTCGTCGTCCGCTGGCGCGCGTCCTACGCCGACCCGGTCCTTCTGCCGATCGCGACGCTGCTCAACGGCCTCGGCCTGGTCATGATCCACCGGATCGACCTCGCCAAGGGCAAGGACTTCGGCAAGGGGCTCGCGCTCAACCAGCTCATGACGAGCGCGATCGCCGTCGTCCTCGCCGTCGCAGTGCTCGTGCTGCTCCGCGACCACCGCATTCTCCGTCGCTACACCTTCCTCGCCGCCCTCTTCGGCTTCGGCCTGCTCCTCCTGCCGCTCGTGCCCTTCCTCACCGACGAGCAGTACGGCAGCAAGATCTGGATCCGGCTCGGGCCGTTCTCCTTCCAGCCCGGCGAGATCGCCAAGATCGTCCTCGCGATCTTCTTCGCGTCCTACCTCGTCCGGACCCGCGACGCGCTCTCCGTCGCCGGCCGCAAGTTCCTCGGCATGACCCTCCCCCGGGGCCGGGACCTCGGCCCGATCCTGCTCATCTGGGGGCTGTCGCTCGTCGTCCTCGTCGGCGAGCGCGACCTCGGGTCCTCGCTGCTCTTCTTCGGTCTCTTCGTCGCGATGCTCTACGTCGCGACCGAGCGGAAGTCGTGGGTCGCGATCGGGCTCGTCCTCTTCGCCGGCGGCGCCTACCTCGCCTACCTGATCTTCGGCCACGTCCAGGAGCGGGTCCTGCTCTGGCTGCACACGTTCACCCCCGAGGCGCTGCAGACCTCCGACCAGCTCGCGCGCGGGCTCATGGGGATGGCGTCGGGTGGGATGTTCGGCACCGGGTCTCGGCGAGGGCCGCCCCGACCTGACCTACTTCGCGGAGTCCGACTTCATCTACCCGAGCTTCGGTGAGGAGCTCGGGCTCATCGGGCTCTTCGCGATGCTCCTGCTCTACGGGATCCTCGTCGAGCGCGGGATGCGGATCGCGCTCGGCGTCCGCGACGGCTTCGGCAAGCTCCTCGCCGCCGGCCTCGCCTTCTCCATCGCCCTGCAGATCTTCGTCGTCGTCGGCGGGGTCACCCGGGTCATCCCGCTGACCGGCCTGACGATGCCCTTCCTGTCCTACGGCGGCTCCTCGCTCCTCGCGAACTGGATCATCGTCGCCCTCCTCCTGCGGATCAGCGACCAGGCACGTCGCCCGCAGGCAGAGCCGACCCAGACGTCGAATGACGACACCCAGGTGGTGCGGGTCCGATGAACAACCCGATCCGCCGGCTCTCCACCCTCGCCGGGGCGCTCTTCGCCGTCCTCCTCGCCTCGACGATGTGGATCCAGTTCGTCTCGGCCAAGGACCTGAACGCCCGCTCGGACAACCGCCGGACGCTGCTGTCCTCCTATGGCCGCGAGCGCGGCCAGATCCTCGTCGACGGCAAGCCGATCACCCGCTCGACCGCCGTCGCCGACGAGCTGAAGTGGCAGCGGGAGTACCTCGACGCCAAGCTCTACAGCCACATCACCGGCTACTACTCCTTCGTCTACGGCACCGGCGGCGGGCTCGAGTACTCCGACAACGCGCTCCTCTCCGGCCAGTCCGACAAGCTCTTCTACCGCCGGCTCGCGGACATGTTCACCGGCCGCAAGCCGATCGGCGCGAGCCTGCAGCTGACGATCAACCCGGCCGTCCAGAAGGCCGCCGACGAGGCGCTCGGCGACCAGCGCGGGGCCGCGGTCGCGATCGACCCGAAGACGGGGGCGATCCTCGCCCTCGTCTCGCACCCGCAGTACGACCCCAACCCGCTCGCGAGCCACAAGGAGTCGACGCAGACGCAGGCGTGGAGGTCGCTCAACGACGACCCGGCCCGGCCGATGGTCGACCGCGCCATCGCCGGCGACCTCTACCCGCCGGGCTCGACCTTCAAGCTCGTCACCGCCGCCGCCGCCCTCTCCTCGGGCAGCTGGACCCCCGACTCCGAGCTGCCCGGGCCGGCGACCCTCGACCTGCCGCTCACGACGACGAACCTGCCCAACCACGGCAACCAGGCCTGCGGCCCGAACAACAGGACGACGCTGACCAACGCGCTCGTCATCTCGTGCAACACGGCATTCGGCTGGCTCGGAATGCAGCTCGGCGCGGACGCCATGCGCGCCCAGGCGGCGAAGTTCGGGATCGGCGACCAGCTCGCGATCCCGATGCGGGTCACGCCGAGCTCGTTCCCCGCCGACCTCAACGAGCCGCAGCTCGCGCAGTCCTCGATCGGGCAGTACGAGGACCGGATGACGCCGCTCCAGGTCGCGATGATCTCGGCGGCCATCGCCAACGGCGGCGAGCTCATGAAGCCCTACCTCGTGAGCAACGCCATCGTCTCCTCCGACCTGTCGGTCATCGACCCGGCGACGCCCGAGGCGATGAGCCAGGCCGTCGACGGGCAGGTCGCCGAGCAGCTGACGACGATGATGGTCGACGTCGTCGACAACGGCACCGGACGCCCGGCCCGCATCGACGGCGTCAAGGTCGCGGGCAAGACCGGCACCGCCGACCACGCGGTGGGCGAGGCACCGCACGCGTGGTTCACCGGCTTCGCCCCCGCCGACGACCCCAAGATCGCCGTCGCGGTCGTCGTCGAGCGGGGCGGGAATGCCGGCAGCGAGGCTGCCGGTGGTTCGACGGCCGGGCCGATCGCCCGCGCCATGATGATGGCGGTGGCCAAGCCATGAGCGCGACCACCACGATGCATGCCCGGAGGTGCCGCGAGCGGCATTCGCCCGGGACCCCACGGGAGGGGACGCAGTGAACCAGACCCCGCGCCTGCTGGCGCACCGCTACGAGGTCGGTGAGCTCATCGGCCGGGGAGGGATGGCCGAGGTCCACAAGGGCTTCGACACCCGGCTCGGGCGGGACGTGGCGATCAAGATGCTCCGCTCCGACCTCGCCCGGGACCCGAGCTTCCTCGTCCGCTTCCGCCGGGAGGCGCAGTCGGCCGCGGGCCTCAACCACCCGGCGATCGTCGCGATCTACGACTCCGGCGAGGACCAGTACCGCGAGATCGGCGGCGCCCTCGTCGACGTCCCGTTCATCGTCATGGAGTACGTCGAGGGGCACACGCTGCGGCAGGTGCTCACCGAGGAGGGCCGGCTCAGCCCGGGGACCGCCGCGCGGGTCACCGAGGGTGTCCTCGACGCGCTCGCCTACAGCCACAAGGCGGGCATCGTCCACCGCGACATCAAGCCGGCCAACGTCATGGTCGGCACCGACGGCGAGGTCAAGGTCATGGACTTCGGCATCGCCCGGGCCATCGCGGACACGGCCGCGACGATGACCCAGACCCAGGCCGTCATCGGCACCGCTCAGTACCTCTCCCCCGAGCAGGCCCAGGGCCAGCCCGTCGACGAGCGCTCGGACCTCTACTCGACCGGGTGCATGCTCTTCGAGCTGCTGACCGGGCGCCCGCCGTTCGTCGGCGACACGCCCGTCGCCATCGCCTACCAGCACGTCGGCGAGCAGCCGCCGTCGCCGAGCGACCACTCGACGACCGTGCCGGCCGTCTACGACGACATCGTCGCCCACGCCCTCGTCAAGGACCGGAACGGCCGCTACCAGAGCGCCGCCGAGTTCCGGGCCGACCTCGAGGCGGCCCGGACCGGGCGGCCGATCAGCGGGCTCGCCGCCGGGAGCGCGCTCGCCGCGGCGACGACCCGCGCGCTGCCGGCCGGGGTCGCCGCGGCCGCCGCGGCGGGGATGTCGGACATGCCGACCGAGATCTACTCCTCGCAGTCGCAGGCCGACCCGCTCCGCGACTTCAACACCGCGACGATGCCGGCGATCGGCCACGACCCCGACGACGACCCGCCCCGCCGGCGGGGCGGCGCCTATGCCGCGCTCTTCGTCGTCGGGATCGCCATCATCGCCGGGCTCGTCTGGCTCGCCGGCAGCCTCCTCCAGACCGAGACGCCGCCGGCGACGAAGGTCCAGGTGCCCCAGCTCGTCGGCCTCCAGGAGAATGCCGCGAAGTCGCTCCTCGAGGGCCGCAAGCTCGTCGCGCAGCCCAACCGCGTGCCGAGCCAGAAGCCGGTCGGCGAGGTCCTCTCGCAGAGCAGCACGGCCAACGAGTACGTCCCCGTGGGCACCCGGATCAACTACGACGTGTCGAACGGACCCAACTCGGTCTCGATCCCCGACCTTCGGGGCAAGTCGGTGGCCGAGGCGAGGGCGGCGCTGACCGGGCTCGACCTGGTCGTCGCGGGCCAGACGACGGTGGTCAACGACAGCCCCGCCGACAAGGGGACGATCGACTCGACCGAGCCGAATGCGGGACAGTCGGTCTCGACCGGCTCGACCGTCCGGCTCCTCGTGAGCTCGGGCAAGGTCACCGTCCCCGGCGTCCTCGGCAAGACGGCGGACGCCGCCTCGACGGCGATCAATGCGGCCGGGCTCCGGCCGCGGTCGACGTTCGTGCCGTCCGCCGCGGCCGAGGGCACGGTCATCAAGCAGACGCCCAAGGACGGCCTCGCCGACCGCGACTCGGTCGTCGTCATCGAGATCGCGACCCCACTGCCGGCGACGGTCACCCAGACGACGACGGTGACGCAGCCTCCGACGACGACGACGACGACCACGACCACGACGCCGCCGCCGACGACGCAGACCCAGACGGTCACGAGCCCGCCCCCGACGACCCCGCCGCCGACGACGCCGTGAGCGGGCGGCCTTCGGGCGCGCGGGCGGAGGCATTCGCCGGCGTGGTGAGAGGATGCGGGCCATGACCTCGGTCCTCGTCGTCGACAACTACGACAGCTTCGTCTTCACGATCGTCGGCTACCTCGAGCAGCTCGGGGCGGAGTGCACGGTCGTGCGCAACGACGCGGTGACGCCGGCCGAGGGGGCGGGATACGACGGGGTGCTCGTGTCCCCCGGGCCGGGGACGCCAGAGGAGGCCGGGGTCTCCATGGCGATGATCGAGGCCTGTGCGGAGCGCGAGCAGCCGATGCTCGGGGTGTGCCTCGGCCACCAGGCGCTCGGCGTCGTCTGCGGTGGGGTGGTGGGACGGGCGCCGGAGCTCCTCCACGGCAAGACCTCCGAGGTCGTCCACGACGGGACGGGGGTCCTCGCGGGTCTCGCCACGCCCTTCACCGCGACCCGCTACCACTCGCTGACGATCGACCCGGCGACCCTCGGCGACGACCTGCTCGTCAACGGGCGGACCGAGTCGGGGATCATCATGGCCGTCCGGCACCGCGAGCTGCCGCTCCACGGCGTTCAGTTCCACCCCGAGTCGGTGCTCACCGAGGGCGGGCACCGGCTCCTCGCCAACTGGCTCGAGGTCTGCGGCGACACCGGTGCCGTGGCTCGCTCGGCCGGACTCTCGCCGCTCGTCCACACCGCGACCGCCTAGCGGACGGTCACGTCCCCCCACGGCACGTGCGCCTCGACCACGGGGAACACCCAGGCGAAGAGCGCGACGACGACGAGCGCCACGAGCCCGAACGCGGTGACGAGCCGCACGAGGAGCGGGCCGGGCAGCATTCGCCACAGGGCGGCGTACATCAGCGGCCGTCCTTGAGCAGGGCATGGACGACGTAGCGTTCGCGCGCGCTGTACTGCGGGTGGCAGGAGGTCATCGTCAGCCAGGCCTGCGTCGGTGCGTCACCGGGGTGACCGGGCACGGCGGCGATGACGTCGGACCGGTCGGGGGTGACGACGAGCGACTGCTGGACGACGTAGACGACGTGGCCGGCCGCGGTCTGGATGTCGATCTCGTCGCCGACGCGGAGCTCGGCGATCCGGTTGAACGGGCGGCCGTAGGTGACACGGTGGCCGGCGAGGGCGTAGTTGCCCACCTGCCCCGGCTGCGCCGTCGAGGCGTAGTGGCCGACGCCGCGGTCGAGGACGTCGCGATCGGTCCCCTCGTAGACCGGCTTGGCCCAGTCCGCCCCGAACCGCGGAATGCGGATGATCGCCGTCGCCTCGCCCACGGTCGGCGTGCTCGCCATGCCGGTCGTCGACGTCCCCGACCCGGTCGGCGTCGGGGTCGGCGGTTGCACCGTCGGGTCCTCGAAGGACTGCTCGAGCCGCGCGACCGCGTCGTCCTGCGCGCTGCCGGCGGCGACGTCGGTCCACCACAGCTGCCACGCGAGGAAGAGCGCGACGACGAGCCCGGCGGTGATGAGCAGCTCGCCGACGACTCCGACGACCCGTCGAGCAGCGCTCACCTGGCCACCGGCTGGGCGACGGCGGCGTGCTCGAGCTTGATCGAGCCCTCGAAGGCGGGGAACCTCTCGTCGCCGAACCGCTCGACCTCATAGCCGAGCCCGGCCGCCTTGACGTACTCCCGGTAGATGCTCACCTGCGGGTCGCCCTCGAGCGAGCCCGCGAGCGCGTCGCGGTCCCCGATCGCCTTGATGACGAAGGGCGGCGAGTAGACCCGCCCCTGGAGGATCAGCGTGTTGCCGACGCAGCGGACGGCAGAGGTCGAGATGACCCGCTGGTCCATGAGCATCATCGACTCGGCCCCGCCGCGCCACAGGGCGTTGACGACGGCCTGGACGTCCTGCTGGTGGACGACGATGTCGTCGACGGTCATCCCGTCGGGGATCTGGTCGCCACGCAGCGGCGAGTCGTCGAGCCGCACCGTGAGCCCCGGGCCGTGGACCTCGGTGCGCCCAGCCGGGTCGGCGAGCCTGTCCGCGTCGGTGTTGAGGTTCTCGAGCGCGAGGTCACCGGGGCGGGCCCGCCGGGTCAGGTCCTCGATCTCGCGCTGGACCGTCGAGACCCGCGACTGGCGAGACTGGTTGACCCCCGTCTGCTTGCGAATGAGGTCACTCAGGCTCGACACGTCCGACCGGAGGTCGGTGCCCTGGCTCGTGGCGCGGCTCGTCGCGAACATCGCCCCCGCGGCGAGCCCGACGACGGGCACGAGGCCGGCCCAGAGGGACCAACGGCGGGGCAGCTGCATTCTCGGGAGGCCTTCGGTGTGAAACGGGTGTCTGCGCACCGTCTACGCTAGATCACGACCGTCGACCGAGGAGTACCGCCGTGCCCGAGTCCAAGGGACGCAACAAGCCCGCCTTCACGCCGCCGTCGTCCGGTTCGCATGAGCTCGCCCCGAACCCGACCTGGTGGGCCCCCGTCATGGTCGGCCTCATGGTCGTCGGCCTGCTCTGGACCGCGGTCTACTACATCAGCGGCCAGACCTACCCGATCCCCGCGATCGGCCGCTGGAACACCGGCATCGGCTTCGGCCTCATGCTCGTCGGCTTCGCGATGACGACCCGCTGGCGCTGAGCCACGACCTTCGTCCACAGGGTTTCCCACAGTCCGTGGACAGGGTTACACCGGTGTCATTCGTCCACATTGGGGACAAACCCTGTGGACAACCTCAGACGAGCGCGTACTTGACGAGCGTGAGCCCGACGAGCGCCGCGGCGACGACACCGAAGCCGACCCACTGGAGCCGGCGCTTGTCCCGGGCGCGGTAGGCCGCGATGACGCCGGCGCACGCGAGGCCCGTGACGAAGCCGCCGACGTGGGCCTGCCAGGCGATGCCCGGGAAGACGAAGCCGAAGACGAAGTTGATCGCCAGGGTGCCGAACATCGCCGAGTTGCTCCGGTTGAGCACCCGGTTGACGATCAGGTAGACCCCGAAGAGCCCGAACACCGCACCGGACGCGCCGACCATCCCCTGGTACCACGCCTGCCCCTGCGGCAGTGTCGTCTCGACCGGGCCGGGCGCGAGG
Organism: uncultured Actinomycetota bacterium; assembly: GCA_963752365.1. Classification (GTDB taxonomy): domain Bacteria; phylum Actinomycetota; class Actinomycetes; order Actinomycetales; family Dermatophilaceae; genus CAVVXY01. The sequence continues at coordinate 31,848 of CAVVXY010000005.1, read as the reverse complement.
AGCAGGTAGCCGACCGAGCCGCCGAGCGCGCTCACGAGATAGGTGACCGCGAAGCGGAGGCGCCCGAGCGCCGGCTCGAGGTAGCCGCCGAGCATGAAGAGCGCGTACATGTTGAACAGGATGTGCAGGGGCGTCTGCTGGCTGTGCGCGAACGCCGCCGTGAGGAAGCGCCACGGCTCGATCTCACCCGCGGCCGGGCTGAACGCGATCGCGTTGCCGACCGCTGGGCTCGCCTGCTGCCCGAGCCAGACCGCCACGCAGATCGCCATGACCGTCCACGTGACGAGCGGCCGGCCGTCGGTGACCCGGCCACCGAAGATCGTCGTCGCGCCCCGCATCGAACGAGCGCCCTCGGCCACGCATTCGACGCACTGGATGCCGACCGCCGCGGGCCGCTGGCACGCCGGGCAGGTCGGCCGGCCGCACCGCTGGCAGCGGACGTACGCGACGGTGCCCGGGTGGCGGGGGCACACGGGCTCCGCCTGCTCGGGCACCGTCGCGGGGTGACTGTCGGTCATCGGACCAGGTGGGTCGCTCGACCCGCGTGGGTCAGGCCTGCTCGATGTCGACGGACTCGATGACGACGTCCTGGACCGGCTTGTCCTGCGCGCCGGTCGCGACGCGCGCGATCTTGTCGACGACCTCGCGGCTCGGGCCGTCGGCGACCTCGCCGAAGATCGTGTGCTTGCCGTTGAGGTGCGGGGTCGCGCCGACGGTGATGAAGAACTGGGAGCCGTTGGTCCCCTTGCCCATCCGCTTTCCCGCATTCGCCATCGCGAAGAGGTAGGGCTTGTCGAACTGGAGCTCGGGGTGGATCTCGTCGTCGAAGGTGAAGCCCGGACCGCCGAAGCCCTGGCCGAGCGGGTCGCCGCCCTGGACCATGAAGCCGGGGATGATCCGGTGGAAGATCAGGCCGTCGAAGTACTTCGTCGGGCTCTTGCGGCCCGCGTCGTCGGTGTAGTCGAGCTCACCGGTCGCGAGGCCGGCGAAGTTGCCGACCGTCTTGGGGGCGTGGTCCGGGAAGAGGTTGACGACGATGTCGCCGTGGTTGGTGTGCAGGGTCGCCTTGGTTGCCTTCATGTGCACAGTCTCCCATGACCCTCACCAGCCCCTTTGCCCCGGATGTGGGGCAGGATGGAAGGGAACACAATCGAATGCGTGCGCGCTCGGAGCGCGCACGGCGAAGGAGTGGGAATGTTTCGTACCCAGAGCCGCACCGACAAGCTGAAGGACGCCGTCGCCTCGGGAGCCGACAGCGCACGCAGCACCGCGGACGACGCGCGCGGCAGCGCCGCCGACGCGTGGAGCACCGCCAAGGACCAGGCCGCCGACGCCCGCAGCGGCGCCGCGGACGCGTGGGCGACCGCGCAGGACCGCCGCGACGACGTGCGGGACGGCGCCGCCGCCGCCCGTGACCGGGCCGCCGACCTGGCGAGCACCGCCCAGGAGCGCGGCGTCCAGCTCAAGGACCGCGCGGCCGACCTCGCGTCGACCGCCTCGGACCGGGCGCACGACTTCGCGGACGCCGCGGCGCCGCGCGTGGAGTCCGCCCGGCACACCATCGTCGACGACGTCCTCCCCCGGGTCGCGGAGGTCGTCGCGACGATCGCCGCCGGCGCGGTGGCCGCGAAGTCGCAGGCGAGTGACGCGGCGGGCCGCGCGCCCGACGCATTCGCCGTCCTCAAGGGCGACGCCAAGGCCAAGCAGACCGGCGGGGGCCGCAAGTTCCTCCTCTTCGCCGGCCTCGCCGCGCTCGGGGCGGCGATCTTCTCGGTCGTCCGCAAGAACACCAAGAAGGAGGACCCCTGGGCGACGCCGGCCTACACGCCGCCGTCGCACGGCCGGGCCTCGAGCCTCGACGACAAGGTGACCGACGCCGCCACGACGGCCAAGGACAAGGTCGCCGCGGCCGGTGCAGCCGTCGCCGAGAAGTCGGCTGCCGTCAAGGACAAGGTCGTCGAGAAGGCGGCGAGCGTCAAGGAGTCCGCCTCCGACGCGACGTCCGACGGGGGAGACGACGTCATCGACGAGGTCCCCGACACCGACGCCGAGGCGCGCGCCCAGGTGCGCGAGTGGGACGCGGAGGGCGGAAACGTCGAGGCGGAGGCCGTCCCGGCCCTGTCCGAGACCTCCGAGGGCGCCGACCTCTCGACTCCGCACCTCGACGAGGGCCGCGCCAAGGGCTGAGCCCACCACCCGAACGACCCGACGAATGCCGCCCCTGACCTGCGGGCGGCATTCGTCGTGTGCAAGGCTGGCGGCATGGGTGCGGGCTCGGTCGGTGTCGTCGGCGGCGGCATCATCGGTCTCGCCGTCGCCCGCGAGCTGACCCGACGCCGTCCGGGGGTCCGCGTCACGGTCCTGGAGAAGGAAGACGGCCTGGCCCGGCACCAGACCGGGCACAGCTCGGGGGTCGTCCACGCCGGCATCTACTACGCGCCGGGGAGCCTCAAGGCTCGGCTCTGCGCGCGCGGCCGCGGGCTCATGCGCGACTACTGCGCCGAGCACGCGCTGCCCTACGTCGAGTGCGGCAAGGTCGTCGTCGCGGTCCGACGCGACGAGCTCGGCCGGCTCGACGACCTCGAGCGGCGGGCGACGGACAACGCCGTCCCCGGGCTCCGACGCCTCTCCCCCCAGGAGCTCCGCGAGGTCGAGCCGAATGCCGTGGGGCTCGCGGCGCTGCACTCGCCCGGGACGGCGATCACCGACTACGCCGCGGTCGCCGAGTCGTTCGCGCGGGACGTGGAGGCAGCCGGCGGGTCGGTCCTGCGCTCGCACGAGGTGACCGGGATCCGCCGCGTCTCTCGGCCTCGTGGAGGTCGTCGCGGGCAGCGAGCTGCACCGGCTCGACGAGCTTGTCGTGTGCGCGGGGCTGCATTCGGACAAGGTCGGGCGGATGGCCGACGGGCGGACCGAGCCGCGGATCGTGCCGTTCCGCGGGGAGTATCTCCGGGTCGTGCCCGAGCGCGCGGACCTCGTCCGCGGCCTCGTCTACCCCGTGCCCGACCCGCGCTACCCCTTCCTCGGCGTCCACTGGACGCGACGGGTCGACGGCAGCCTCGACATCGGCCCGAACGCCGTCCTCGCGCTCGCCCGTGAGGGCTACGGCTGGGGGCAGGTGTCACCGGCCGACCTGCTCGGGCTCGCGACCTGGCCGGGGACGTGGCGGATGGCCAAGGACCACTGGCGCACCGGCCTCCACGAGCTCAACGGGTCGCTGCGCCGGTCGGCGTTCATCGCGCTCGCGCGGGAGTACGTGCCGTCGGTGCTGGACTCCGACGTCGTGGCGGGCGGCGCCGGGGTGCGCGCGCAGGCGGTCGGGCGGGACGGCGCGCTGCTCGACGACTTCCACATCGTGAGCGAGGACGGCATCACCGTCGTCCGCAACGCCCCCTCCCCCGGCGCGACGAGCAGCCTCGCGATCGCCGAGCACGTCGTCGACGCGATGGGCTGAGGCAGCTCAGGTCGCGGCCTGCCGGCGGCCTTCCTCGAAGAATGCGGTGACGGCCGCGGCGTCCGGCAGGTCGGCGGCGGCGCGGAGCGCGCCGAAGGAGACGTTCCAGAAGTCGCCGGTCCGCTGGGTCCACGGGCCGACGTAGGCGTAGGGCGCCTCGTGGCCGCCGTCGCCGGCGGAGACGCCGTAGTTGACCTCGTCGAGGGTGATCGCGAGGTCGAAGTGCTCGGGCCAGAGGACGGGCTCCTCGCCCGGGGCGAACGCCCGCAGGGCCTCCTCTCCCGTCCCGAACCACGCGAGGAGGGTGTCGAGGGCCGTGGGGTCGAGGGTCAGCTCCTCGTCGGGATCGACGCCGGAGTCGTCCTCGTAGTTGCCGGGAGCACGCGCCTCGAGCCCCGCCGCGGCGGCGAGGGCGCGCGCGGAGCCGGCGAGCGGCATTCGCCCGCCGTCCCAGACGAGGTCGTGCCCCTCGATCCGGACCTCGGAGGAGACGGCGCCGATGCCGCCCGGCACGACCCGCAGCCGGATCGTGCCGGATGCCGCGTGCTGTGGCCCAGCGAGCACCAGCTCGGCGATCCCGTGGAGCGCACGTCGGGTCGCGGTCAGGTCGGTGTCGTCCATGCGCCCATCATGCTCCGAGCCCACCCGGCCGGCCGACGCGCCGACAGGTCTTGTCAGGGCGGGCCCCCTTGAGTTGACTGCCCTTGGTGGGTCCGACCCAGCCGGGGCCGGGCCGCGACAGCGGAGGCTGCACGTGAGCGAGACGCAAGCACTGGGGACGGACACCGACGACGCACCGAGCGGCCTGCGGGCGAGCATCTCGGTGCCGGCACCCGCGAGCCGGGTGTGGCAGCACCTGACGAGCCCCGCAGGCACCCAGGCCCTCCTCGGCGAGGGCGCCGTCCTCGGCGGCAAGGGCGAGCCCTGGCACGCGGCCGACGGCGCGTACGGCGTCGTCCGCAGCTACCACCCCGTGGAGCAGCTCCGGGTCACGTGGCACCCGCGCGAGGACGGGCCGCTCAGCATGCTCGACGTCCAGCTCCGCGGAGAGGACGACGGGACGACGCTCGACCTGTTCCACGAGGGGCTCGGCATCAGCGGCGACCCCAAGGGCGACAAGGCGCACTGGGACGACGCGCTCGGACGCGTGGCGTCGACGCTGCCCGACTGACGCGAGAGCCCGGGCGGGAAGAAACCCGCGCCCGCGAGCGCTGCCTGGACGTGACCCTCGCGCCTCCCTCGACCGAGAGCCGGACGCGCCTCAAGCGTGCGGCCGTCGTCGGGGTCGTCGTCCTCCTCGCCGTCGAGCTGTGGTGGGGCTGGCCGTCGCTGACCCGTTCGCTCTCCTCCCTCCGCTCCCCCGACCCGTGGCTGCTCGTCCCGGCCGTGCTCGCCGAGCTCGCCGCGATGGGTGCCTACGCGCGAATGCAGCGCCGCCTCCTCCTCCGCGGTGGCGCGCACCCGACGCTCCCGCGGATGATCGCGCTCACCTATGCCGCGCACTCCCTGAGCGTCACGCTGCCCGGCGGACCGGCCTTCTCGACCCGGCTCAACTTCCGGCAGATGCGCCGGATGGGCGCGACCCCGGCGATCGCCACGTGGGTCATCACCCTCTCCGGGCTCCTGTCGACGGCCGGCCTCGCGGTCCTCACCGTGGCCGGGGCGCTGACCGCAGGCGACGAGCCGGCCTGGCTGCCGCTCGCCGGGCTCGTCGTGCTGGCTGGCGTCGTGACGGTCGGCGTTCGCCGGTTGGGGGCGCGGCCGGGAGCCGTGCAGCGCATGGCCCAGGCCGTCATGGTCGGCGTCAACCGGGTGCGCCGCGCGCCCGCGGAGCGCGGCGTGGAGCGGGTCGCCGCCTTCGTCGACGACCTCGGCGCCGCCCGCCTCCGCCCGGTCGACACGGCCTTCGTCGGGTCCCTCGCGGTCCTCAACTGGCTGCTCGACGCCCTCTGCCTATGGCTCTGCCTGAATGCCGTGGGTGTGCACGGGATCGGCGTCGGGATCGCGCTGCTCGCGTTCTGCGCCGGCATGGCCGTCGGGTCGCTGACGATCGTCCCCGGCGGGCTCGGCATCATCGACAGCGCGCTCATCCTCGCCCTCGTCGGCGGTGGCGTCGACGCGGGCACCGCGATCGCGGGGGTCGTGCTCTACCGGGTCATCAGCTTCGGGTTCGTCATCGGCGCGGGCTGGCTCGCCTGGCTCATCCTGCGGCGGCGGGACCGCGGGATCGAGCCGCCGTGGCGCCGGCTGGCGGCCCGCCGGGCGGCGGCATTCGCTGCGCTCGACGCCTGCTCGCGCTGACTGCGCACCCGACAAATCGCCGGACGGCGCCCTGGCGCCCGTGGGACCATCGAAACGGGCCCACGGATGGGAGCAGACCATGCCTGTTTCGTCGTACGCAGCCAGCGACTTCCCGGCGCAGCCGCCGCTCGAGTGCGACGTCATCATGAAGGGCGGGATCACGAGCGGGGTCCTCTACCCGCACCTCGTGTGCGAGCTGGCCAGGGTCTACCGCTTCCGCAGCGTGGGCGGGGCGTCGGCCGGGGCGATCGCCGCGGCCGCGGCCGCGGCGTCGGAGGTGGGCCGGCAGCGGCTCGCCGCCGGCACCGCCTCGCCCGAGGTGCCCGCCGAGGAGGTCGGCTTCGCCAACCTCGCGACGATGCCGGGTGCCCTGACGGCGGTGCAGCCGGACGGCAAGCCGACGCTCTTCCACCTGTTCCGGCCGCAGGAGGCGTTCGCCGGGCTCTTCACCCTGCTGACCTCGGTCTCCGACGAGGCGGCCGCCCGGAAGGCCCGCGGCCTCAAGCTGTCGGCACCCTGGGTCGCGCTGCGGCTCTGGCGCGCCTACCCGTGGCGCCGGCTGCTCTGGCTGCTCCCCGGACTGCTGCTCGTCGCCGCAGCGGTCGTCGCCTTGCTCGACCACCCCTCCTGGGCCCGGACCATCGCCGGCGTCGTCGTCGGCATTCTCGGCGTCGTCGCGCTGCTGCTCGCGGCGGTCGCAGGGGCGGCCACCGGGCTCCTCGGGGACGTCGGCCGGCTCGGCGACGAGGGCTTCGGCCTGACCCGGGGCATGGGCGCGGCGGGTGAGCTCGCTCTCACGCCGTGGCTGCACGAGCGGCTCCAGCGCGCCGCGGGCCACGGACCCGCCGACGCCCCGCTGACCTTCGGGGAGCTCGCATCGCACCAGCTGACCCTGCGGATGATGACGACCAACGTCACCAGGAGCGAGCCGCTGACGATGCCGTGGGAGGGCGAGGAGTACTGGTTCGACCCGGGCTACTTCCGGACGCTGTTCCCCGCCGACGTCGTCGAGGCGATGGTCGAGCACCCGCCGCCGCTCCCCTCCGCGCCCTCCGACCGATTCCGGGTCGAGGTGGTCCGCGAGCTCGTCGGGCCGCTGCGTCCGTGGCCGCTCGCCCACGACCTCCCCGTCGTCGTCGCCACCCGGATGTCGCTCAGCTTCCCCCTGCTCATCGCCGCCGTGCGCCTCGGCCTCGTCGACTGGGTCCTCAAGCAGAACAGCGACGTGGGAGCCCAGATCGGCGCCTGGCGGCAGGCCAACCCGGACGGCACCCCGGCAGACTGCGCTCGGGCCGTCGGGCGGCCGGCCGTCAGTGACCAGTGGTTCAGCGACGGCGGGCTCACGGCCAACCTGCCGGTCCACTTCTTCGACGGGCCGCTCCCCACGCGGCCCACCTTCGCCGTCGACCTCGCGCCCTTCGCCGACGGCCGGGCCAAGAGCGCCGACGAGGCGGAGAACTCGTTCCTGCCGTCGAGGAACTCATCGGGAATGCATCGTCGCAGCGCCGACTGGAGCGGCAAGCACGGCCTCACGGCGCTGGGGACGTTCGCGTGGTCGCTCATCGTCACGGCGCGGACGTGGCTCGACGAGAGCCAGCTCGTCCGCCCGGGTTACCGCGACCGTCTCGTGACGATCTACCACGACGACGCCGAAGGCGGGATGAACCTCGCCATGCCCGAGCCCGTCGTCGAGGGACTCACGAACCGGGGCCGTTTCGCCGGACAGAAGCTCGTCGACGCCTTCGCCGGACCCGAGCCCGGCACGACCGCGACGTGGGCGTGGCGCAACCACCGCTGGCTCCGGCTCCGGATCGCGGGCGTCTCCACCGGGGAGTACCTGTCCCGGCTCAAGGTCGCGTACGAGGCTCCGGGCATGACCGAGGCTGCCTACCCGACGCTGCTCGCCGCTCCGAAGACGCCCTCCTTCGATCCCGGTGTGAAGGCCCGCAAGGAGATGACCGATCGACTGGCCGACCTCATGACGGACACGGAGAAGTGGGCGCTCGCTCGGGTGGCGATGGGCCAGGAGGCCCCGCAACGCATTCCCACGCTCCGTCTCGCGTCCGGCGACCCGCGCCATGACGACGCTTGAGCCGCTCCCGGAGTACCCGACGCCGGAGCGCCGGGCCCTCCAGATCTATGCCGTGGACCCGATGGTCTCCCGGCTCTCCGGCAACGAGACCGTCACCATCTCGGTCCCCTACGAAAAGCTCGGCCCGGGACCGTCCGGCCGGCTCGTCAAGGTCATCGACTACGACACGAGCACGAAGTCCTACTACGCGCCCGTCGACCTCGACGACCCGGTGCTCCTCGCCAACGGAGGCCTGACCCCGAGCGAGGGCGACCCGCGCTTCCACCAGCAGATGACCTATGCCGTCGTCGCCGCCCTCCTGGAGAACTTCGAGCAGGGGCTCGGCTACCGGTTCCGGTGGCGGGGGGACGACAGCGACTCCCCGCTCGTCGTCATGCCCCACGCATTCGCCGGGGAGAATGCCTACTACGACCCGACCGACGGCGGGTCGGTCCGCTTCGGCTACTTCCGGACCGACCCCAACGACCCCGGCCGCAACCTGCCGGGGCAGTTCGTCTTCAGCTGCCTGTCCCCCGACATCATCGTCCACGAGACGACGCACGCCCTGATCGACCGGCTGCGGCCGTTCTACAAGGAGGCGTCGAATGTCGACGTCTACGCCTTCCACGAGGGCTTCGCCGACGTCGTCGCGCTGTTCCAGCACTTCACGACCCCGGACCTGCTCTCGCGGTACATCCAGACGACCCGCACCGACCTGACCCAGCACACTCCCCTCGTCGAGCTCGCCCAGCAGTTCGGGGAGAGCACGGGGCGCGGGCGGGCCCTGCGCAACGCGCTCGGCGACGCCCCCGACCCGGCCGCGCTGTCGCACACCATCGAGCCGCACGCGCGGGGCTCGATCTTCGTCGCCGCCGTCTTCGACGCGTTCTTCACGACCTACCAGGCCGCGATCTCGGACCTGCTCCGCCTCGCGACCATGGGGTCCGGCATTCTCGCCGCCGGCGCGCTCCAGACCGACCTCGTCGGTCGGGTGGCCGCCGAGGCGCAACGGGTGGCGCAGCGGCTGCTCGTCATGTGCATTCGCGCGTTCCAGTACCTCCCGCCCGTCGACGTGACGTTCGGCGACTTCCTCCGGTCGGCGGTCACGGCCGATCGCGACGCGACGCCCGTCGACGTCCTCGGCATGCGGGCCGCGCTCGTCGAGGCCTTCCGCAAACGGGGGGTGCACCCGAGCGGGGTGAGCGGCCTCGCCGACGAGGCGGTCGCGTGGCCCGCCGCACCCGACCTGCCGCCGCTCGACGTCGCAAAGGTCGTCCAGCCCCTCGTCTTCGAGACGGCTCTCGGCTACCGTGCGCGCCGCGGGCACGCGCCCGCTGCCCCGCCCGCGGACCACGGGCGGATCCAACGGTTGCTCGTCGCCTACGCGAAGAAGAACGCCGCCGCCCTCGGGCTCGTCGAGGGGCTGCCGATCAGGACCGCGGGGTTCCACGGCGCGCTGCGGATGGGCTCGCGTGGTCTGCACCGGGTCAACGTCGTCGTCCAGTTCGTGCAGCCCTCGCCGGCGGCCCTCCGGGACAAGCACGCGCAGCGCCTCGGTGGGGCCGTCCTCCGCGGCGGGGCGACCCTCGTCGCGGACGCCGACGGGCACGTCCTGCACGTCGTGAGCAAGGCGACGCCCCTGGCCGCGGGCGCGGCGCGGGCGAATGCGGAGAGCGTCGCCCGGCTCGCGGCCGTCGGGGAGTTCGTCGATGCCGTCGACCTCATGGACCTGCCGGGACCGTGGCGGCGCCCGAAGGATCCCAGCGACGGGTTCTGGACGCCGGGCAGCCGCAACGACATCGACACACGGATCTCGGCCGGGCTCACCCTGGGCCGGCTCGACACGGGGGTGAGCTGATGGAACGCCTCGTCGACGACGCCGGGCGGAGCGCCGACGACGCCGTGGTCTCGATCCGCATGTACTCCGTCGGCTTCGGCGACTGCTTCCTCGTCACGGTGCGCCGACCCGAGGACGCGCCGTGGCGGATGCTCGTCGACTGCGGCGTCCACGGGCTCGGCATTCGGGAGCCGATGGCCGATGTCATCACCGACCTGCTCGCCGTGTGCTCGGACGTCACGGGGTCCCCGCGGCTCGATCTCGTCGTCGCGACGCACCGCCACCAGGACCACGTGTCGGGGTTCGCCGACCGTCGCTGGCAGGACGTCGAGGTCGGAGCGGTCTGGCTCCCGTGGTCGGAGGACCCGAGCGACGCGGAGGCCCAACGCGCCCGGACCGCGCTCGACGGGATGGCGCGCACGCTCGCCCTGCGCCTCGCCGGGGCCGACGACGACGTCTCGCAGATGGCCTTGAACTCGCTGTCGAACGAGAAGGCGATGGCCACCCTCCAGACGGGCTTCTCCGGGCAGCCGGAGCGCTCCTACCTCTCCGCCGACAAGCCGGACCGCCGCGACGCCCCTGGGCTCCGGCGTGGCCGGGTCTACCTGCTCGGTCCGACGAAGGACGCGGAGGCGGTGCGGCGGATGAACCCGCCACGCCAGGAGCGGTGGTTCGGCGCCGCTGCCGGCGGGGCGAATGCCGTGACCGAGCCCCCGTTCGACGAGCCCTACGTCGTGCGGATGGGCGGCGGGCGAGCCGACCGCGCGGCCTACGAGCAGGGCTACCCGGACCTCGCCGTGAGCGACAAGCTGTGGACGAGCCTCAACCCACCGGCCCTGGCGGACCCGCTCGTGACGGCGGCGTGGCTGGACCGGGCGATCAACAACACGAGCCTCGTCTTCATCCTCGAGGTCGGCGAGGTGCAGGTGCTCTTCCCCGGTGACGCGCAGTGGGGGGTGTGGGAGCGCATTCTGCGCAACCCCGACGCACGCCGGCTCCTCGCGCAGGTCGACGCCGTCAAGGTGGGCCACCACGGCAGCCACAACGGGACGCCACGCTCGCTCGTCGAGGACGTCCTCGACGACAACGTCGTCAGCCTCATGTCGGTCACCCGGATGTCGCGGTGGACGTCGATCCCTGCGCCCAACCTGGTCGCCGGGCTCATCTCGGACCAACGAAGCCTCGTCCGGGCGGACGAGTCCGCCGCGCAGGGTGTGGTCGCACCCAACGTGGACGTGGAGCGAACCGAGCTGTGGACCGAGGTCACCTTCGACCAGAAGCGCGTGAGCCGGCCGCCGGCGGAGGGGCCGGGCGAGGCCATGGCGATGGCCGCGGATGAGGCGCCGGCTCAGGCGTAGGGCGTCGCGTGCGGCCGGAACGCTGGCCGAACGGGGGAGTCGGACGCACCGGTGGGTCCGGCATTCTGGCTCGTCGGACGTGGGCGAAGGAGGGAACGTGCGGAAGAAGCTCATCGGTGGCGGCCTGCTGGTCGTCGGTCTCGCCATGATCGGCCAGTTCGGTCCGGATCCCGTGGACGCGTCGGCCCCGGCCGGCAGCGGCGGGGCGGCGTCGAGCACTCCGGCGTCGACGCCCCGTCAGGCTCCGATGTCGACCCGTGCTCCCGTGGCCGCCTCGACCACGGCGAAGGCCGCTGCGACGACTCGCCCGACCGCGGACCCCCGCGGCCCGCTCCTCGTGGTCGCCGGCGTGACCGACGGGGACACGATCAAGGTGCGGATCGGCGGCACGACCGAGCGGATCCGCGTCATCGGCATCGACACCCCCGAGCTCAACCCGCGCGAGTGCTTCGCCCAGCAGGCCTCGAGCCGGATGCAGAGCCTCGTCCAGAGCACGTCCGTCCGGCTGACCGCCGACCCCACCCAGGCCGACCGAGACCGCTACGGCCGGCTGCTGCGGCACGTCTGGCTCGCCGACGGCCGCAGCGTCGCCCAGCTCCTCATCACCGGCGGCTACGGCGTCGAGTACACCTACGCCAAGCCCTACGCGGGCCAGGCCGCCTACCGCTCCGCGCAGTCGTCGGCGAAGGCGAAGCACCTGGGCATCTGGAGCTCCGGCTGCGCCGTGCCGCTCGTGAAGCCTCCGGTCGTGGCGAAGCCCCCCGTGGTCAAGCCGCCGACTGCGAAGCCGACCTCCTGCGACATCAAGGGCAACATCAGCAGGAGCGGCGAGAAGATCTACCACGTCCCCGGCGACCGCTACTACGACGCGACCAAGATCAGCGAGAGCAAGGGCGAGCGCTGGTTCTGCAGCGAGTCCGACGCGGTGAATGCCGGTTGGCGCCACGCCAAGGTCTGAGCTGCTCGCCGCGCCTCAGCCGACCGTGGGAGCGTTGTGTCCGCGAAGGACGAGCTGGCTGCGCTGGGTGACCGAGACGAGCTCGGCGGACCTGAGGCTGCCCGCGACCGGCGCTCCGTCGACGGCGCCGGTGGCCCTGGCGAGCCGGGACCAGCCCTTGGTGGACTCGACCTGCAGACCCCACCGGGCGGCCATGCGCGACCACTCGCGGATCGGCGTGAGGGCGCCGCTCGGTGACCACCGCGCATTCACCGAGTCGGTCTCGGTCGTCTCGGTCTCGTTGACGTAGTCGGTCGTGTGCATGCTGATCGGTCCGGAGTCGGCGGTCGCCGAGGTGAGCCGCTGCGGGATGTCGACGTCCGCACTCGTCGTGCGCCCGAAGCTCTCCTTGAGCGGCACGAGCGTCAGCTCGCCGTCGACGAGCCGCGCCTCACTCCAGAACCGTTGAAGCACGACGACGTCGGATCGGTCGCGGAGGAAGTGGGGGCCACCCGCCTGGTCGCTCGTCTCCTGCGTCCGGGCGTCGAATGCCATGACGACGGTCTCCTCGCATCGCTGACCGGGCGTGGGGGCGGGTCCACAGGTCGACCACCCCGCCATCGCGACCTGGCCCTGGAAGCGGATCGCGAGGACCGGCCCGGCCGTAGCCGGCGCGGCCATCCCGATGACCGCGGCACCGAGCCCGACGGCGACCCCGACGGCGGCTCGGTGACCGGCACGACGTCCTGAGCTCATGACGACCTCTCCCTTCTGCAGCCTTTCCGGCTGCCTCAACAGTGCGGTTCGAGCACGGACAGCCCGGCGACCAGGTCCCGCGAGAGCAGCTCGGGGAGCCGGCGCAGGGCCCGGTCGAGCCGCTCGAGCTCGGTCCCCTCGTCATCGGACCTCGGGCGCCGACGGGGCCGACCGGCGCCCGCGAGCCGCTCGTCCCAGCGCTCGGACGGGTCCTCGCAACGGGTCGTCACGAGGGACTGCTCGGCGAGCAGGCCCTCGAGGCCCTCGACCGCTCGGACGAGCTGCTCACCGCTGAGCAGCGCACCGCCAAGGGAGCTCGCCGGGCCGTCGTCGAGCGCGAGGAGCGACCGGCGCTGTGACTCCTGGACGAGCTCGGTCAGCCAACGGGGCATCCGCGGGACCGTGATCCGCACCGGCACGATGAGGTACTCGGAGGCGACCGTCACCTCGGCGCGCGAGCGCCCGGACGCGACGCGGGCCGTCGCCCCGGGAGGCAGCGTGACCGGCCCGCGACCCTCGACCCGGTCGACGCCGTCGACCTCGACGCGGAGGTCGTCAGCGCCCCCGATGGCGCGGAACGACGTCACCGTCGCGTGTGCCGCCCGGCCGACCGCGACGTCGCGCGGCGCGACCGGACGTTCCTCCACGGAGACCTGGACGAGGACGGGGGGCAGGTGGGCGGCGGCCTTCGGTGAGGTGGCGTCCTGCATTCGCGTCATGAGCTCGACGACGAAGCCGGGGCGTCGCTCGGGCTTGGCCCTCGGGGTACCTCGCGGCGGATCCTTCGGACGCTCCGGCGGCGCCGGGCGCTCGGCGCTCCGCCGCCGCGGCCGACCCTCGCCGTCGACGACCGGTTGCCCGTCGACCTCGCCGGGGACGACGTGCAGGAGGCTGAGCACGGTCGGGGTGAAGTCCACGAGGTCCGCCGTGTCGAGCGTGACCCGACCGTCGGGCATCCCGGGACCGAAGAAGGCCATCGGGATCCTGCTGGTGCCATAGGCGAACGACCCGTGCGTGGACGGGCTCGTCGTGAAGCTGCGGCCGGCGGGGGCGAGGAGCACGATGTCCGGCGTCGAACGGTGGGCGACCGGGTGGTAGCCCCGGACCCGTTCGACGACCCGGAGGAGGTCGAAGGCCGCCGGGGTGTCGAGCAGGGTGCGCAGTGCCGTCTCGGCCGTCTCATCGGCGCCGTCGAGGGAGACGGCGGCGATGTCAGGGGTCACGAGACCGGGTACATCGAGGTGTCTGAGGATGACCCGACGGGCGGTCTGGCTGCCGACCGGCACCGGGCGTTCGTCTCCGCGCGCGAGGAACTGGTACTCCTCGCCGATGAGGACGAGGGCGCCATAGGCCTCGGTCCGCATCGCCTTGCCGAGGAGCCGGCGAGCGACGGTCAACGTGTCGAGCACCGCGGGATCGCGGAGATAGACGTACAGGTTCATCGCCTCGGCCCAGGCGTACGCCTTGTCCTCCATGATCTCGTCGAGGAAGGCGGCGACGTCGACGTGCAGCTTGCGGAGGGCCTCGACGGTCTCCTCGGCCGCCTCGTCGCCCGCGAGCATTCGGAGGAGCTCGGTGCGGACGACCTCGACGTTGCTCGCCGGGAGTCCGCTCGTGTCCGGGGCGTTCGCGATGGCGATGTGACCGTGGTCGGCAACGACGGCGAACACCGTCTTCTCCCACGCGTCGGGGTCGGCGGCGCGGAGCTCGCGAGCGAAGCGGGCGAGCCGGTGGTCGAACCACGCGAGGTAGGTCTCCTGGTTGCGCGGGCCGTCGACGTGGCTCGACTCGTCGATCGAGGCGAGGTAGATCGAGATGAGGTCGGGAATGCCGTCCGGGTGCGGCTCCCCGTCGACGCGCCACTGCGGGACCGGGTTGCCGTCGCGTCCGGTCGCCGTGTAGCCGACCTGCGCGGGCACCGGCCCGGGTGGGGTGACCCGGACCGTCGAGGGACGCATCCGGAGCAGGAGGCTCGCCTTGGTCAGCGCCCCGTGGTCGGCTCGCTCGAGCTGGTCGACGTCCTCGTCACTGCAGATGTCCTTGATGCTGCGCAGCTCGCCGGCGTCGTAGTGCCACCACTCGTCCTTGCCTTCGGCGGTCCAGGGTGCGTCGGCCCCGTGGTAGAACGCGTGGATCGCGCAGGTCCGCAGCCCGGCTGCCTGGGCACGCGTGAAGACGGTCGGCTCCCGCAGGTCGGAGACGAGGCCGCGGTTGCGGTTCGTGCAGCTGTTCGGGCCGACCTGGTCGAAGCCACCCCAGACCCAGTCCCAGAACGCACCCCAGCTCCCGGTCTCGTCCGTGCAGTAGCCCTGGAGCGCGAGAGCCCGCGGGAGCGCGTCCCACTGGTGCCGGTCCCACTCGGGCGGCGCGTCGCGGACGACGAACTTGTGGCCCGCGATGCCGTGCCGCGACGGCCAGGTGCCGGTGTACATGGTCGCGTGCGTCGGGAAGGTGAAGGACGGATAGGACGTGAGCGCGAGGCGGACATCGACCATTCCGTTGCCCTCGGCAAAGCAGAGCTCGGCGAATGCGCTGTTCAGGTCGCGCTTGCCGTCGCCGAGAATCGTGTCGTCCGACGCCCCGTCGGGCAGCTCGAAGCGGTAGGTCGTCGACAACCCGCCGCCGCCGTCGCGGGCCGTCTTGAGGTGCCGGCGGAAGACGTCCCATCGGAGGCCGTCGAGGTCCAGCACGACGACCCGGCGCTCGGGACGACGGACGAGGACACCGTCGGAGGTCGAGTGCCAGAGCACCTTCTCGCTGTCGCCGGTGTGGACCATGTGGAGCGCGGCGCCGAGGGTCGCGAGCCCTGGCGCCGCGAAGGAGAGCTGGTAGGGGATCGAGACGTTGTCCGCCCAGCTCCCATCGAAGGTCGAGTGCCACAGATGGTTCGAGGTGTCGCCGAGGTGGAGCAGGTGGAGGAGCCCGCCGAGCTCGGCGAGCGCCGGCGCGGACTTGCTCTGCTGGTCGGGGATCTTCGCGTTGACCGACCAGCCGGTCGCGTCGGCGAAGGTCGCGTGCCAGAGGTCGTTGCTCGTATCGCCCTGGTGGACCATGTGGAGCACGCCACCGACGACCGCGAGCGCCGGGGCCCCCTTGCTCCGCTGACCGTCGAGGCCCGCGTCGGGACCGCGCTTGGTCCACCGGGTGCCGTCGAACTCGAGGTGGTAGATCCGCGTCGAGCTGCTCCCCCGGTGCAGACAGTGGAGTCGGCCGCCGAATGCCGCCAGCGCGACGGGCGCGGCCGATGCCTCCCCCTCGATCTTGGCATTCGTCGTCCAGCGCGTCCCGTCGAAGCTCGAGTGCCACAGCTGGTTCTCCGAGTCGCCGAGGTGGACGATGTGCAGCCGCCCGCCGAACTCCGCGATCGCACTCGGTGCCTTGCTCCGCTGGTCGGGGATCTTGACATTCGGCGTCCAGGTGGAGCCGTCGGATGTGCTGAACCAGATGTCGTTCGACGACTCACCGGCGTGCACCATGGCGAGCCCGGAGGCCCACGGCGTCAGCGCGGGCGTCGACTTGCTCTTCTGGTTGGGGATGGGAACGTTCGTCGTCCACGGCATGGTGGCCCTCCTGCCGGCTCGCCTGGTCGCGGGGCGTGAGCCCCGGCGGCGATCCCTCCGGACCAACCCTCCGCAGCGGTCCGAGCTCGTCGCCGTTCCTTCCATGATCGGACTCGGCTGGCGCGTTCGTCGGGGGTTTGGGCGAATCGGCGCCATCGGGCCGGTCGTCCGGTTAGCATCGCCGCCCATGGGGGATGGGGGAGGTAGTGCACAGCGTCGCGCCGAGGAGCTGGGTGCGGCGGGCGATCCGACGGCTGGAGCCTGGGCCGCAGGAGCCGCGGGCGAGCGCAAGGTCGCCGATGCGCTGTCGAACCTCCTCGAGTCGTGGACCGTGCTCCATGACCGGCTGCTGCGGCCGGGGCGTTCGGAGGCGAACCTCGACCACGTCGTCATCGGCCCGAGTGGCGTCTACCTCATCGATACGAAGAGTCGCGCTGGACGGGTGGTCGCGTGGGAAGGCGGGCTGTTCCAGCACCTGACCCGCGATGGGAATGCCGTCACCGAGAACCTCGCCAGCGAGCTCGCCAAGGTCCATGGGATGGCAGCATCGATGGCGGCCGAGAGTGGTCTCCGAGTCACGCCGGTGCTCTGCCTGGCTGGATCGCACGAGGCCGAGTTCGGTGCGGCGCAGATGGTTCGCGGAGTCTGGGTCGTGCCGGTCTCGCATCTCGTGGTGTGGCTCCAGGGGCAGCCACACGTGCACTCTCGCGACGAGGTAGAGCGGAACGCGACACGGACGATGACCGACTTCCCCTCGACGACGACCGACCCTGACCTGCTGAGGGCGATCGGCGCGGCCGCCGCCTTGCGGGAAAAGGGGCGCCAACGAAATACCCCGACCGGCCCGAATCCGAGCCATCGCCGCTCTGGGAAGAAGAAGGGCGCTGGCGGCCTGGTCAGGCTCGTCTTCGGAGTCGCCTTGTTGCTCTCACTGCCCACCCTTCTCCCGGCGTTGTCCAATTGGGCCTCCCCTGCTCTGACCAAGCTCTTCAGCGGTGCCGTCCATGCAAGCTCCACACCTGTGGTTCCCGGTCCGACGCACCCGGCGGCGAAGAAGACCCCACGCCCGGCGTCGACTCCCGCCCGCGCGCCCACGGCGACCGCGCTACGACCAGCAACTCCTACCAGCCGGCCAGTCGTAGCCCGGACTCCCGACTGCGCCCATGCCACTCAAGCGGAGGTCAGCCGCATTCTCGGTCGCCGCGTCCAGCCGGTCGCCGTGCCTTCAGGGTGCGCCTGGGGCACTCGTCTTGATGACTCGTCGACCGTTGTCGTGTCCATCCGGATGGGCGCCGACATGAGCTATGTGGACTACCGACTGCAGACGTCGGCCCAGCAGGGCCGCGTCGTCTACGGCACAGGAGCCGATGCGAGATATCGCCCCGCAACAGCCCTCTTCGCGGCCAAAGACACGCGTCTCTCCTCCGACGGCCTTGCAGCTGCGGCCGACATGACGGTGACGGTGTCCAACGACATGCTGTCCCTCACCGATGACCAAGCCCGACCGAAGGCGCTCGCGATCGCCCTCGCCGCGGCCTCATAGGCATCCGGCAACGTGGGACAGCAATTCGTAGCCATCATCTCTGGCAGGCTGCCCCGGTGAGCACTGGGGAGGACAGCCTGCTCGAAGGGCTCTACGAAAGTCTCATCACGAGAACTCTCGAGCAGCGACTCGCTCAGAATTCTGCATTCGATGTGCATCGCGGGGAGATCGACGACGCGGACGCACCGGACATCCTCGCCCGGCACGTCCGGGATGTCACGCTCAGGGCCTTGCGCCAAGAGCGCGACTCGGGCCGACGGATCGCACTCGTCAACCAACTCATCGAGGTCCTGGGTGCGGCGGAGGACTCCGTCGCGGGGGCTCGTCAGCTGTTGGCGGTGGCGACGCCGTCCTGGCCGGGCGCTGTCACCCGTGGCGTCGGTGAGCGCCCTTCGACCCCGCTCTCAGATGCCGCCTTGCTCACCAATGCCTCGGGTGAACCGGGGATCGGGCACGAGGTACGCGCTGAACTGGCGAGCGCGGATCGCGTCGACGTGATCATGGCATTCGTCAAGTGGTACGGACTCAGGCTCTTCGAGGACCGACTGCAGAGTGTGCAAGCGCGTGGCGTACCCCTCCGCCTCATCACCACGACCTACATGGGTGCCACCGAACGCGCCGCTCTCGATCGGCTCGTCAGGGACTTTGGAGCGCAGGTCAAAGTCCAGTACGACGCTCAGCGAACTCGCCTGCACGCCAAGGCCTGGCTCTTCGGGCGCAACACTGGCTTTGACACGGCGTACGTCGGCTCCAGCAACCTGTCCCGCGCGGCGATGCTCGATGGCGTCGAGTGGAATGTGCGCCTATCGGCCGTCTCCACTCCGCCTCTTCTGCAGAAATTCCTCGCGACTTTCGACAGCTACTGGAACGATCCGACCTTCGAGAACTACGACCCTGACGTCGACCGCGACAAGTTGGACGACGCGCTCGCGGAGGCAGCTGGCAGGCGCATCCACGACCGGGTCACGCTGACCCTGTCGGGACTTGAGGTTCGTCCCTACGCCTACCAGCAGGAAATGCTGGATCAGCTCGAGGTGGAGCGGATCGTGCACGGGCGGCACCGAAACCTCGTGGTGGCCGCGACGGGGACAGGTAAGACGGTCATCGCGGCCCTCGACTACCGCCGCTTGGCCGTGGAGGCACCGACGCTTCCGACTCTGCTGTTCGTTGCCCACCGACGCGAGATCCTCCAGCAGTCATTGCGCACTTACCGAGAAGTGCTCGGCGACGCGAACTTCGGCGAGTTGTATGTCGACGGCCGGCGACCCGAACGATGGGAACACGTCTTCGCTTCGGTTCAGTCCCTGTCGGCCTACGGCATTGCGAATGTTCCGCCCGGCACCTACCGAATCGTCGTCATCGACGAGTTCCACCATGCCGAGGCCAAGACGTACCGTCGCATCCTCGAGCACCTGAACCCGCGCGAGCTGCTCGGACTCACGGCCACGCCGGAGCGCGGCGACGGACTGGACGTGCGTTCGTTCTTCGGCGGGCACACAGCGGCCGAGCTGAGGCTATGGGACGCCCTGAAGGCCGACCTCTTGACCCCTTTCCATTACTTCGCGGTCGCCGACGGGATGGACTTGAGCCGAGTCGACTGGAAGGCCGGCGCCTACGACGCCGGGGAACTGTCCAACCTCTTTACCGGCAACGACGCTCGAGCGCGGATCATCCTCAAGGCCGTTCAGGACAAGGTTGCCGATCTGGCGACGATGAAGGCGCTCGGCTTCTGTGTCTCGCAGGATCACGCGCGCTACATGGCGCGAGCGTTCGCCGATGCCGGCATCCGAAGCGCGACCGTCCTCGGCACGACCTCCTCCACCGACCGGGACGCCGCCGTCCAGAACCTGCGTTCGGGCGCGGTCCAGGTCCTGTTCACGGTCGACGTATTCAATGAGGGCGTCGATGTCCCGGACATCAACACGGTGCTCTTCTTGCGGCCCACCGAGAGCTCGACGGTCTTCTTGCAGCAGCTCGGACGCGGGCTCCGCCGGGCACAGGACAAGGCCGTTCTGACCGCCCTCGATTTCGTCGGCCACCATCGCAAGGAGTTCCGTTTCGATCGGCGATTCCGTGCCATGACGGGCAGCACCCGGACCGCCCTCGAGCGTGACATCGAGCAGGGATTCCCGTTCCTTCCGGCCGGGACTCAGATCGTGCTGGACCGTCAGAGTCAGAAGCTGGTCCTCGACAACATCAAGAGCCAGGTCGTCAAGCGCTGGTCCAACATCACCGCCGAGCTGCGGGGGCATCCGACCCAGGACCTGGCGGCGTTTCTGGAGGAGTCGGGGGTCGAGCTATCCGATGTCGTCCGTGGAGACCGATCGTGGACCCGACTTCGACGTGAGGCCGGATTCCAGGTTCCGGATGCGGGACCGCTCGAGAATTCGCTCCTCAGGCGAGTTCGGACTCTGACGCATGTCGACGACCCTGACCGCGCCGCGGCGTACCTGACCTGGCTGTCGAATGAGGCGCCGAGTTACGACGACGCTGACTCTGTCCTGCAGGCATACGGGCGAATGCTGTTCTTTTCGCTCTGGCCGGATGGCGGTGGGTTCGCGTCGTATGCGGCCGGCTTCGAGGCGCTCCGCACGGAGCGCGCCGCCCGCGAGGATCTGCGTGCCGTCGTTGCCCACGGCGTTCACGGGGCCGAGCGCATCACCACCCGACTCGGCGGGGAGCTCGGGATGCGGCCACTCCGGGTGCACGCCCGGTACACGCGCGAGGAGATCGTCGCCGCACTGGACTACGTGTCAGTCGACGGCCGGAAGGCGAACAGCTTCCGCGAAGGCGTCCTCTTCTCCCCGGCAGCGAACGCCGACGCCTTCTTGGTGACACTGCACAAGTCCGAAGCGGACTACTCCCCGACGACGATGTACCAGGACTACGCGATCAGCCCTGACCTGTTCCACTGGGAGTCACAGTCGGGCACGACAATCGCGTCGCCCACCGGGCAGCGCTACCTGAACCACAGATCTACGGATAGTCACGTCCTCCTCTTCACCCGGCTTCAGAAGCTGTCTGACTTCGGCACCGGAGCCCCGTACCTGTTCCTCGGCGAGGTGAACTACGTCGAGCATCGCGGCGAGCGCCCGATCGCGATCACCTGGCACCTTGACACCCCGATGCCCACAGCTGATTTCGCGGTCGCCAGCGTCATCCTGTAGCGGGAGGATCGAGGCTCCGAGCAAGCCGCTGAAACACGCACGAGCGGTGCGGGGTCGTGTGCATACTGGATGCGGCCGATGCGACCCATCGATCGGGCCGCACTGCGCCGCCCCTGATGGAGGTATCGCATGCCTCGCCACGTTGCGCGAAGACTCCTTCTGGCAGTGGTCGCCGCCGCCTGCGTCGGTGTCGGTCCCGCCGCACGTGCGACGAGCACCCCTGCTGTCGTCGCTTGGTCGGATGGCGGTTGGCCGGTAACACCTGAGGGTGCGTACGTGCCCATCGCCCCGGACCGGGTCCTCGACACCCGCTCCGCACTCGGCATCGCCACGACGTCGCCGTTGGACGGTCACGGGTCGATCACCTTGAGTCTCGCCGGGCGCGGGGGCCTCCCCGAAGCTGTCGAGATCATGGCGGTTGTCGTCAACGTCACCGTCGTTGACCCTTCCGCAGGCGGCTACCTGACGGTTTACCGGGCTGGTTCTCCTAGGCCATTGACGTCCAACCTGAACTTCACTCGATCCACGACCCTGGCGAACCTCATGACCGTTCCAGTGAGCGCCGCTGGCGAGGTCACGATCTACAACGCTGGCGCTGCGAGCACCCACGTCCTAGCCGATGTCGTCGGGTACTACCACTCTGCCGCCCCCACGACCTCCACTTTCGGGTCTTACTTCCCTGGTGGTGGGCGGCTCTACGACACCCGCAAGGAATCGCGGCCGTTGGGCCCCGGCTCTGCAATCCGGATCCGATACCAATACCGGGACGAACTGACCCAGTATCTGCGAGCGCTTGCCGTGAATATCACCGTCGTGGCGCCCAGCGGTCCCGGGTACCTGACCGCGTGGAGCGGGGAGAGCCCGACCTCGGTGTCGACGATCAACTTCGTCCGGTCAAGAACTCAAGCCAACATGGCCATCGTCGGTGTCCAGCACGGTTACGTGCTCGAGCCACGAGGAAATATCGCCACCGTTGAATTTGTGCTTCTCAACCATTCCACCGTCTCTACTCACGTGCTGGTGGACCTGGTCGGGTACTACGACGACAACACCATCGGCTCATTCGGATTGGATCCGCCCTGTCGGTTTGCGCCACTCGAATCGCCCGCTCGCCTCGTGGACACCCGTCAGAATTTGGGCACGAACCCCCTCGGCCCGAGTAGCGCTCACCTCGTGACGACGCCCGCAAGCCTATTGGTGACCGACACGGTCGGCCTGGTCACCAGCCTCGCGGCCGTCTCCCCTTCGCGCTCGACCTACCTTGCGGACCAGCTGGGGTTGCCGCCTTCCGATAGAACCAGCAGCCTGAACACCACAGCGGGGGTGACGATGGCCAACATGGCCATGCCGCGGTTGACCACCGCCGGCCAGTTCAGCATCTACAACAGCCAAGGCACCACCGACGTGATCATTGACGTTGTGGGCATCATGCAGGCCTTCTTCTCACCCGGCGTACCGCATTCGCCGGCTCATTGACCGCGATTACACACAGGGACCGGGCAACGGCGTATCCAGTCTCCCCAGCCCTGTGGCAGCCGAGAAGGCGCCGACGATTGCGGCTGGGGGTAGGTCGGTTCAGTGGAGCCAAGGGGACTCGAACCCCTAACCCCCTGCTTGCAAAGCAGGTGCGCTACCAGTTGCGCCATGGCCCCGGTCGAGGCGGCGGGCGCCTCGGTGGGTCAGCTGGGCTGGCCCGGGGTGGTCGAGGTGGCCTGCTGCCACAGGTCGTTCTCGGCCTTCTGCTCCTTGAGCTTCTTCTGGATGGCGGCGGCACCGACGGCCGTGGCGATGAGGATCAGGAGCTTCTTCATGCCTCGATCCTGCCACGGATCGGGTCGGTGTCCAGCCTCGGTCATCTGAGGAAGGGTGGGGATGGTGGGCCTAGGAGGACTTGAACCTCCGACCTCTTCCTTATCAGGGAAGCGCTCTAACCGTCTGAGCTATAGGCCCTCCGCCGTCTCCGGCTGGACGAGATTACCCCACCGCGGCAGGGCCCTCCAAACCGGCGACGAGCCGCCGCCAGTCGCCCGGATCAGTCGTCGGTCAGCGTCAGCTGGAGCCCGCCGACGAGCGCGCTGCACACGTTGTAGAGGAACGCCGCGAGCGTGGAGATCGCCGTGATGAGCAGGACGTCGATGACGGCGATGACGATCGACAGCGAGAGCACCTGGCCGAAGCCGACGAAGTCGAGGATGGAGAAGTCGGTCTGGCTCTCCCCGCCCCGGATGATCTGGCGCACGGCCTCGTCGATCTGGTCGAAGACGCCCATCCCGGACAGGATCGACCAGAGCACGGCGACCATGACGACCATCGCGATGCCGAGCGCCACCGAGAGCAGGACCGACATCTTCATGACCGACCACGGGTCGACCCGGGAGACGGTCAGCTTGACCCGTCTGCCGGCCGCGCTCGAGCGCGGAGCGGCGGGGCGTGGGGCATTCGTCGACGTGGCGGCCGCGGGCTTCGCGGTGGCCGCGGACCCGCTCGTCGGGCTCGACGTCGTCGTCGAGGGTGCGTTGCGCAGCACCGGGTTCGACTCGTCCATCGTGCTCACTCCTCACCTCCGGTGGGGTCGCTCTCGTCGGCGTCGGGGGTGTCGAGCGCCCCCTCGGTGTCCGACGTTACGCCATTGTCGGCGCCCTCCACGGGCGGCGCACCATCCGTGGCGGACGCGTCCGCGTCCGTGACCGACTCGTCACCAGCAGAGGTGGGAATGCCCTCGGTCGGAATGCCGTCCGCAGCCTCTCCCTCGGCGGACAGCTCCTCCTCGGCGCGCTCGGGGTTGCGGGCGACGCCGACGACGCGGTCGTCCTTGCCGGGCTTGACGAGGATGACGCCCTGGGTGTTCCGAGTGCGAGCGGAGATCGTCGCCGTCGACGCGCGGACGACGTTGCCGCGCTCGAAGACGACGAGGATCTCGTCGGCCCCGACCGTGGTCAGCGCGCCGGCGAGGAGGCCGTTGCGGTCGGTCATCTTCGCGACGGCGACGCCGAGGGTCGCACGGCCCTTGGCATTCCACTCAGACGCATTCGACCGCTTGGCCATGCCGTTCTCGAAGACGGCGAAGACGTCCGGCTCCTCCCCGTCGCGCAGGACGAGCATCGCGAGCAGGGTGTCCCCGCCGCGGAACTTCATGCCCGTGACACCTGAGGTGCCGCGGCCCATCGGCCGGAGCTGGGCGTCGGTCGCATGGAAGCGGACCGACATGCCCGCCCGCGAGACGAGGAGCAGGTCGTCGGAGGCCGACACGAGGTCGACGCCGACGAGCTCGTCGTCGCCGCGGAGGTTGACGGCGATGAGGCCGCCGCTGCGGGGCGAGTCGTACTCGGTGAGGCGGGTCTTCTTGACCAGGCCACCCTTGGTCGCGAGGACGAGGTAGGGGGCGTCGGCGTAGGTCTTGATGGCGAGGACCCGCGCCACCTGCTCCCCCGGCTGGAACGCGAGGAGGTTGGCGACGTGCTGGCCCTTGGCGTCGCGGCCGGCATCGGGCAGCTCGTAGGCCTTGACCCGGTAGACCCGGCCGAGGTTGGTGAAGAAGAGCAGCCAGTGGTGCGAGGTCGTCGCAAAGAAGTGCTCGACCATGTCGTCGGCCCGCAGCGACGCACCCCGCACCCCGCGACCGCCGGGCTTCTGCGCCCGGTAGAGGTCGACGCGGGTCCGCTTGGCGTAGCCGCCCCGGGTGACCGAGATGACGACGTCCTCCTGGGGGATGAGGTCCTCGACGGACATGTCCCCGTCGTAGATGTCGATGTGCGTGCGCCGGTCGTCGCCGAACTTCTTGACGATCTCGGCGAGCTCCTCGGACACGATCGACCGCTGCCGGCCGGGCTTGCCGAGGATGTCGGTGTAGTCGTCGATCCGCGCCTGGAGCTCGTCGTGGTCCTCGAGGATCTTCTGCCGCTCGAGCGCCGCGAGCTTGCGGAGCTGGAGGTCGAGGATCGCCCGCGCCTGGATCTCGTCGACCTCGAGGAGCTCCATGAGCCCGTTGCGGGCCTCCTCGACGGTCGGGCTGCGGCGGATGAGCGCGATGACCTCGTCGAGCTGGTCCAGCGCCTTGAGGTAGCCGCGGAGGATGTGGATGTCCTCCTCGGCCTTGCGCAGCCGGTAGGCCGTGCGCCGCTGGACGACCTCGACCTGGTGCTCGACCCAGTAGCGGACGAAGGCGTCGATCGGCAGCGTCCGCGGCACCCCGTCGACGAGCGCGAGCATGTTGGCGCCGAAGTTCGTCTGGAGCTGAGTGTGCTTGTAGAGGTTGTTGAGGACGACCTTGGCGATCGCGTCGCGCTTGAGGACGATGACGAGCCGCTGGCCGGTGCGACCCGAGGTCTCGTCGCGGAGGTCGGCGATGCCGGCGAGGCGGCCGTCCTTGATGAGCTCGGCGATCTTCTGCGCGAGGCTGTCCGGGTTGACCTGGTAGGGCAGCTCGGTGACGACGAGGCACTGCCGGCCCTGGATCTCCTCGACCTGGACGACGGCCCGCATGATGATCGAGCCGCGGCCGGTCCGGTAGGCGTCCTCGATCCCGCGCTTGCCCATGATGAGCGCGCCGGTCGGGAAGTCGGGGCCCGTGATGAAGCCCATGACCGCCTCGAGGCCCTCCTCGCGGGAGGCGTCCGGGTGCTCGAGCATCCACTGGGCCGCGTCGGCGACCTCGCGGAGGTTGTGCGGCGGGATCTGGGTCGCCATGCCGACCGCGATGCCGGACGAGCCGTTGACGAGCAGGTTGGGGAAGCGCGCCGGGAGGACCTCGGGCTCGAGCGTCTTGCCGTCGTAGTTGGGCTTGAAGTCGACGGTGTCCTCGTGGATGTCGCGGACCATCTCCATCGACAGCGGCGCCATCCGGCACTCGGTGTACCGCGGGGCGGCCGCCGGGTCGTCACCCGGGGAGCCGAAGTTGCCCTGCCCCTGGACGAGCGGGTAGCGCAGCGACCAGTCCTGGACGAGCCGGACGAGGGCGTCGTAGATCGCCGAGTCGCCGTGCGGGTGGTACTGCCCCATGACGTCGCCGACGACGCGGCTGCACTTGTTGAAGCCGCGGTCCGGCCGGTAGCCCCCGTCGTACATCGCGTAGAGGACGCGGCGGTGGACCGGCTTGAGCCCGTCGCGCACGTCGGGGAGCGCGCGGCTCACGATGACGCTCATCGCGTACTCGATGTAGCTGCGCTGCATCTCGGCGTTGAGGTCGATCGGCTCGATGTTGTCGATCGGGCTGGTCGGCGGCTGCTCGCTCATGGAGCTCCTTGTCGTTCTTCTCGGTCAGTATCAGTCTGTATGCGGCTGGCGCTAGAGAGCGCTATCGCCTGCGATCGAATGCCGCTCGCCGCGGTCCCGGACCCTCCTCGCGCGGGCGGGCGGACGGCATTCGCCTAGATGTCGAGGAAGCGGACGTCGCGTGCGTTCTTCTGGATGAAGGTGCGGCGGGACTCGACGTCCTCCCCCATGAGGACGCTGAAGATGTTGTCCGCCGCGGCCGCGTCGTCGAGCGTCACCTGGAGCAGGGTCCGCTGGTCGGGGTCCATCGTCGTGTCCCACAGCTCGCTGAAGTCCATCTCACCCAGACCCTTGTAGCGCTGGATCGGGTTGTCCTTGGGCAGCCGCCAGCCCTTGGCCTGGCCCTCGGCGATGAGCCCGTCGCGCTCGCGGTCGGTGTAGGCGAACTGGTGCGTCGCATTGGACCACTTGAGGCGGAAGAGCGGCGGCTGCGCGAGGTAGACGTAACCGGCCTCGATGAGCGGCTTCATGAAGCGGAAGAGCAGGGTGAGCAGCAGCGTCCGGATGTGCAGGCCGTCGACGTCGGCATCGGCCATGATGACGATCTTGTGGTAGCGGGCCCGGGTGATGTCGAAGTCCTCGCCGATGCCGGTGCCGAATGCCGTGATGAGCGCCTGGACCTCGTTGTTGGCGAGCGCCCGGTCGAGCCGGGCCCGCTCGACGTTGAGGATCTTGCCGCGGATCGGGAGGATCGCCTGGGTGTGCGCGTCGCGGCCACGGACGGCCGAGCCGCCGGCCGAGTCGCCCTCGACGATGAACACCTCGGAGACCGTCGGGTCCTTGGACTGGCAGTCCTTGAGCTTGCCCGGGAGGCCACCGGACTCGAGCAGCCCCTTGCGCCGGGTCGCCTCGCGCGCCTTGCGGGCCGCGAGCCGGGCCGTCGCCGCCTGGATCGCCTTGCGGACGACCTCCTTGCCCTCGACCGGGTGCGTCTCGAGCCAGTGCCCCAGCTCCACGGTCATCGCCCGCTGGACGAAGCCCTTGACCTCGGAGTTGCCGAGCTTGGTCTTGGTCTGCCCCTCGAACTGCGGCTCGGCGAGCTTGACCGAGATGACCGCGGTCAGGCCCTCGCGGATGTCGTCGCCGGTGAGGTTGTCGTCCTTGTCCTTGAGCTGGTTCTGCTTGCGCGCGAAGTCGTTGATCAGCTTGGTCAGCGCCGCGCGGAAGCCCTCCTCATGGGTGCCGCCCTCGTGCGTGTTGATGGCATTCGCATAGGTGTGGACCGACTCGCTGTAGGACGTCGTCCACTGCATCGCGAGCTCGAGGGCGAGCGACTTGGAGTCGTCCTCGGACTCGATCGAGATGATCTCGGGGTGGACCGGCTCGGAGCGCTTGGCGCCGACGAGGTAGGTCACGTAGTCGACGAGGCCGTTGTCGTAGCGGTAGGTGACCTTGCGGGCCTTGACCGTCCTGGCCTCGCCGCCGGTGGCCTCGGCCTGCTCCACCTCCTCGCTGTCGACGACGTCCTCGATGTCGGCCTCGAGGTCGTCGAGGTCGACGTCGTCGGTCTTGTGCACGGGCACGCGCTCGTCGACGAGGTTGATCGTCAGGCCCTTGTTGAGGAAGGCCATCTGCTGGAAGCGGCCCCGCAGCGTCTCGAAGTCGTAGGTCGTCGTCTCGAAGATGTCCGCGTTGGCCCAGAAGGTGATGACCGTGCCGGTCTTGTCCGACGCCTCCTCCTTGGCGAGCGGGGCGCGGGGGACGCCGACGTCGAAGGACATCCGGAAGGCGTGGCCCTTCTGACGGACGGTGACGTCGAGGACCGTGGAGAGCGCGTTGACGACCGAGGAGCCGACGCCGTGGAGGCCACCGGACACCTTGTAGCCGCCGCCGCCGAACTTGCCGCCCGCGTGGAGCTGGGTCAGGACGAGCTCGACGGCGCTCACGCCCTCGGTCGGGTGGATGTCGGTCGGAATGCCGCGCCCGTTGTCCTTGACCCGGACGCCACCGTCCGCGAGGAGGGTGACGTCGATCGTGTCGGCGTAGCCGGCCATCGCCTCGTCGACCGCGTTGTCGACGATCTCGTAGACGAGGTGGTGCAGGCCGCGCTCGCCGGTGCTCCCGATGTACATGCCGGGACGCTTGCGGACCGCCTCGAGGCCCTCGAGCACCTGGATCGCGGCGGCGTCGTAGTCGCCGAGCCCGCTGTGTGGGGCTCCGGCCGGCGCTCCCGCCGGGGCGACCTCGGGCGTCGTGGCACCCGTCGTGGAGTCGGTCGTCGAGGCCGTCGTCGACTCGGTCGTCGGCTCCTCGGCCTGGTCCGGCTCGGGCGTCGGCTGGTCGGCCACAGTGCTCCTTCGGCTTGCGGGCGCAGACCCATCGAGGGGCGAGCGCCAGTGACGTCGGCGGTCGTCGGCGACCGCAGGTCATGGATCGCGCCCGGTGCGGGGTCCCGACCGGGCGCTGAACTGCCCTCATTCTATCCCTCGGGAGGGACAGACGTCGCCCGGGAGGGCCCTTGGCGGGCATTTTCCGCGCCGATCACCCCCGGATCCGACCCCCGACTCACACCCGGGGGCTTCTGAGCCGCTGCGCGGCCCCTGCTGACGGCGTTCGCCGCCGGGTCGGTCGGGACCCCGGAGTCGGCTCAGCCCCAGTCGAACGTGCAAGAACCGCCGCGGTCAGAGCTGCGCAGCGGCGGTTCGTGCACGTTCGAAATCCCGGCGTCAGTCGGCCTTGAGGGTGCGGTCGAGCAGGTCCCGCGCGCCGTCCTCGAGGGCCGGCTCGGGGATGCTCAGCTGGAGCCCGAGGCTCGGCACCTGCACCTCGTAGCTGAAGGCGTCGGGGCGCGGCTGGGAGGTGTCGAGCGAGGCGCGCTCCAGGGCCCGGGTCGCGACGAGTGCCTTCCAGTGCGCGGCGTCCTCGGCGGGCAGGTCGCGGAGGCGGACCTCGCGCTCGACCTGGGTCCCCGCGACACCGCCGGAGCGCTTGATGACGACCTTGGCGTTCTTGCCCGGGGCGTCGGCGTCGGTGCCGGAGTCGGTGCCCGAGCCCGTGCCGGACCCGGACCTGCCGGCCTTCTTGGCGCGACGCTTCCTCGGCTTGGCCGCGGCCGGGACGACGCCGACGGTCGCCCACCCCTTGGTCACCGCGGCGGCCGTCGCCTCGTCGACCTCGCCGGCGGCCTTGATCGTCAGGGCGGCGAAGGTCGCGAAGTCGCAGTCGGCGCGGATGTCGCCGGTCAGGACGTCGTACCAGACCTGTCCGACGGTCTCCCACGCGTAGCCACCGAGCTCGAGGGCGGCGACGGCGAAGGCGCGGTTGGGGATCCCGGAGTTGATGTGGACGCCACCGTTGTCCTGGCTCGTCTCGACATAGCCGTCCATGTGGTCCGGCTGCGGGTCCTTGCCGAGGCGCGGGTCGTCATAGGCGGTGCCCGGCTCCGTCATCGAGCGCAACGCCTTGCCCTTGATCCCGGGTGCGAGGAGCTCGGCCCCGATGAGCCAGTCCGCTGCATTCGCCTCCTGGCCGAGGCTCTTCTGCTTGACGAGCGAGCCGAAGACGTCGGACACGTGCTCGTTGAGCGCGCCGGACTGGTCCTGGTAGTTGAGCCCCGCGGTGTACTGCGTCATCCCGTGCGCGAGCTCGTGGCCGATGACGTCGATGCTCCGGGTGAAGCCGAGGAAGATCGTGCCGTCCCCGTCGCCGAAGACCATCTGCTCGCCGTCCCAGAAGGCGTTGTCGTAGTCGCGGCCGTAGTGCACCGACGCGACGAGGGGCAGGCCACGGTCGTCGAGGCTGTCGCGGTCGAAGCCCTCATGGAGCAGCGTCCACGTCGCGCCGAGCCCGTCATAGGCCTCGTCGGTCGCCTCGTCGCCCGTCGGGGTGTCGCCCTCGCCGCGCACCTGCGTCCCCGGGAGGGTCGTCCCGCTCTTGGCGTCGTAGATCGTCCGCTTCGGCTCCTCCGCCCCGCTCCGGGTCGTGCGCGGCGCCGCCGAGCCGCTCGGGACGGGGATCGCGTCGCGGGCTCGGAGACGGCCGCGAATGCCGGCGTCCACCTCGAGCGTGCGACGCGCCTGGGCGGCGACGCGCTCGTCGTCCCCCTGGGCCAGCTGCTCGAGGACGTAAGGGGGGATGATGTGGCACACGGGGGAGGACATGTCACAACTGTGCCTCGCGGCTCCGACAGCCGCATCCGGAACTGAGGAGGTCGCGATGGGCTGGCTCGAGCTCTTCACGCCGCGCCACGTCTGGCAGTGGGTCGCCGCGGTCCTCGCCGTCGCCATCAGCCTGCTGCTCACGTCATTCCTCGTCATCGGCGACGACGACCTGGGGCGCCTGAGGAAGGGCGGCACGGACACGAGCCTGGCGATCCTCCAGGTCGTGAGCCGGGACGACTCCGGACGGCCGACGCGCGTCAGGATCGCCTGGACCCCGGGAGCTCGCGGGGCCGATCGGGACGGAAACCTCGTCCTGGAGCAGGCGGAGGGATCCGTCGAGGGCTCGATGGTGCGGGTCCGGACCAACGGGGACATCGTGTGGACGCAGACGAAGTACCACTCCGAGAGCGCCCTGAAGAATGCGCTCGTCAGCCTGCTCGGGCCGCTGCTCCTCGGGTTCGTCCCGGTCTTCCTCGCGAACCTGCGCTACCGCCTCAAGCCGGCCGCGGACTTCACCTGGGCCAAGCCGACGACGCCGGCCTGAGTCAGCGCCCGATGCGGGCCAGGTGGCCGGCGACGATCGTCTCGACGAGCTCGGTCGGCCAGTCCTCGGCGTACGGGAAGCGGATCGTTCCCTTGCCGTGCAGGTGCGTCCCGACGTCGACGCCCGGCGGCACCGGGTAGATCGCGAGGTGGTCCTGCCAGGCGGCCGCGTGGAGCAGCCGCTTGCCGCCGACGAAGAAGGTCGGAATGCCGTAGCTGATCCGCACCTCCGCGTCCGGCGCGTGGGCATGGACGACGTCCGCGACGCGGGCGTAGGCGGCGCGCCCTTCCTCCGTCGCGCTCGCGAGGTAGTCCTCGACGCTCGCCGGTGCGGGCATGGCCATGTCGTCCTCCTGGGGTTCGTCTCGCCGGGTGTCGGTCAGCCGTAGGTGTCGCGGGGGCCGCGACCGTCGCTCACCTTGCGCGGGCCGCGGACCCAGCTGCGCGCCGAGGGGCCGACGACCTTGAGCTCGGTGACGACCCCCTCCCCCGCCTCCTGCGCGAGGCGAGTCATGAGGGTCGAGCTGAGGAGCCGGAGCTGGGTGGCCCACGACGTCGAGTCGGCCCGGACGGTGAGGACGCCGAGCTCGAAGTGGACCGGCTGGCTGTGCGCGGCGACCTCGACGCCGACGATCTGCGGCCAGCGACCCATGACCGAGCCCGCCGCGACGTCGACGTCCCAGCCGCGCTCGTCGATGAGGTGGCGCACCTGGTCGCCGAGGGTCGAGAAGTCCCGCCCGGACGCCGCCCGGCGCGCATCCTTGGGCACGTCCTTCAACCGGCGACGGGTCGGCCTGCTCCCCGGCCGCAGCCCCTTGCCCCGCGCGACCGCCCGCGCCCGGGCGAGGGAGTCGGCCGCGGCGTCCTTCGCGTCGTCCGGGGAGCCAGCCGTGGGATCAGGGCCGCCTGCGCTCGAGGGTGAGCGTCCGGCGGCCGCGCCGTCGCGGTCC
>CAVVXY010000004.1:0-83206 GCA_963752365.1 uncultured Actinomycetota bacterium | reverse complement strand
GACCGCGAGTGATTCACCCCGGGTTTCTTGGAGACTGTCAGGGTGTCGCTCCCACGGTTTGTGAGGGCTGGTGTTGAGCGTAGTAGTGGGCTTCGTACTCGGCGGGCGGGATGTCGCCGAGGCTGCCGTGGAGTCGGGTGTTGTTGTGCCAGTCGACCCACTCGGCGGTGCTGATCTCGAGGTCGTCTATGCCCTTCCAGGGCCCGTTCTCCAGGAGGACGACGGGGTTGCGGATGAGCTCGGTCTTGTAGGTCGAGTTCAGCGCTTCGGCGGCTGCGTTGTCGTACGAATCGCCCTTGCTGCCAACGGAAGCCACGAGTTCTTCCTCGGCGAGGCGCTCGGTGTAGCGGACCGCCCGGTACTGCACGCCGCGGTCGCTGTGGTGGATCAGGCCGGCCACATCGTGCCCGGCTCGCTGCTGGGTCCACAGGCCCATTTCGAGGGCGTCCAGGGCGAGGGTGGTGTGCAGGCTGGTGCTGGCCTGCCAGCCCACGATCCGGCGCGAGAACATGTCCATCACGAAGGCCGCGTACACCCAGCCCGAGCAGGTGCGGATGTAGGTGATGTCCGCAACCCACAGCTGGTTGGGCCGGTCCGCGGTGAACGCGCGACCGACGAGGTCCGCGGGGTGGGCCGCCTTCGCCGGGATCGTCGTCCGCGGCGGTTTGCCCTTGCGCAGCCCGTGGATGCCGGCCTGCCGCATGAGCCGCTCAACGGTGCACCTGGCAACGCGAGCATCCCTGCGGCGCAACGCGATCCACGTCTTCCGCGCCCCGTACACGCTGTAGTTCGCGGCGTGCACGTCCCGGATCTCGCTCAGCGTCTCCGCGTCGGAGACCGACCGCGCCGAGGCCGGCCGCGACTTCGCCGCATAGTAGGTGGAGGGGGCGATCTGGTCCGGCGTGCCCGCCAGAGCCTCACAGATCGGCTCGACCCCGTGCTCACCCTTGTGCTGGTCGACGAAGGCGACCCTCACCTGTGATGGCGGTCGAGCTCCGCCCCGAAGAAAGTCGCGGCCTGGCGAAGAATCGTGTTCGCGCGCTTGAGCTCGCGGTTCTCCTTCTCCAACGCCACTACCCGCTCCCGGTCACTGACCGGGACCACCGGCGCGGCGCCCGCCCCGTCCCGCCGCGACGGCGTTCCCTCGCCCTCGGCGATGCGGACCCACCCCCGCAACGCCTCGGGATGGACATCGAGCTGGCCAGCGATCCGCGCGATCGCGCCACGACGCATCGACGCGTCCTGCCGTGCGTCCACCGCCAGCCGCGTCGCGCGCTCCTTCAACTCCTGGGGGTACTTCCTCGGTGCAGGCATGATGCCGATCCTTCCGGGTCATCAGCCTCCATCAAACCCGGTGCGAATCAACGCCGGCATCCGCTCCGGTCCGGACCGGGAGGAGCTGGTCGAGCTGCGTGAGGCCAAGCGCCGGATCCGCACGTTGGAGCAGGAGAACGAGGTCCTGCGCCGTGCCGCGGCCTATCTGTCGCAGGCGAGCATCGGCCCAAAATGATCCACCCGCTCGTCCGCAAGCTGGGCGTCGACGGGATCCCCGTGACGGGTGACGTGTCGGGTGCTGAAGATCGCGCGGGCGCTGTCCTACCGGTGGCTCGACAGCCGGTCACCCCGTCCGACCTCGAGCAGGCGTACCGCGCGAACGCCTTGTCTTCGAGCGCCCACAAGGACGACCCGGAGTTCGGCTACCGGCTCCTGATAGACGAGGCGAGACGGCGGCGAGCCGATGGCGGAGCGGACCGCGTGGCGGATCTGCTCGTGAGCGACCGTTGGTGGAGCGTCGTCTCGGCAAGCCCAAGCGCGGTCAGGACGTCTACTCCAACCGGATCGTGGGCTACTCGATCGACTCCGGAATGAAGTCACGTCTGGCGGTCGCGGCCCTGAACAGCGCCGTCGACAGGCGAGGCGACGTGGCCGGCTGCATCCTGCACACCGATCGAGGATTCCAGTTCCGCAGCCGGAAACACGTCCTGGAGCTACACCGTCACGGCATGGTCGGGTCGATGGGCCGGGTCGGCGCCTGCGGCGACAACGCGGCCATGGAGAGCTTCTTCTCCCTTGTCCAAAAGAACGTCCTGGACCGACGCGCTTGGGCCACCCGAGACGAGCTCCGGATCGCGATCGTCACCTGGATCGAACGCACCTACCACCGGCGCCGGCGGCAGGACGCCCTCGGACGATTGCCGGCTCATCGCATTTCGCGGGTGTAGGACCGGCCTGAAGCCGCCGGTCTCGAGGAGGCATCTGGCGATGTAGTTGGTGAGGTTGCGGAAGCCGAGGGCGGAGCCGCGGAGGTGTTCGAGCCGGCCGTTGAGGGCCTCGGTCGGACCGTTGCTGGTGCCGGGCCGGTCGAAGTAGGCGAGCACGTCGGCGGCCCGTTGGTTCAAGGTGCGACCGAGCCGTGCGCAGCTCGACCAGAGCGGCGGGGACGCCGTCGCGGAGCGCATCGATGACGGCGGTCATGGCGGCACGCACCGGCGACCCGGTCGGGGTCGCCGGTAGGCGGCGATCATCCGTTGCACGATGCCCCAGGTTGCTTCGACCTCGACGTGGTCGTCGTCGGCGAACAGCCGTAGGAGCCGTTCGCGTTGCCGGTCGGTGAGCAGGTCCTCGCCGGTGTGCAGGGTCCGCCGCGCCCGGTACAACGGGTCGCCGGCCAGGCCGCGGTGACCGTGGAGCTCCTGTTGGACCCGGCGCCGGCAGGAGTCCATCGCGTCCCCGCCGAGGCCGGACGACGTGGAAGGGGTCCATGACCGCGACCGCGTCCGGAAGCTCCTCGGCGGCCGCGGTCTTGAACCCGGTGAACCCGTCCATCGCAACCACCTCCACTCGGTCGCGCCAATCTTGCGGCCGGCCAGCAAGCCACGTCTTGAAGGCCGCCTTGGAACGGCCTTCGACCATGTCCAGCAGCCGCGCCGGGCCGGTGCCGTCCCGGATCGGGGTGAGGTCGATGATGACGGTGACGTACTTGTCTCCCTTGCGGGTGTGCCGCCACACGTGTTCGTCGACGCCGAGGACGGTGACCCCTTCGAACCGGTCGGGGTCCCCGATCAGGATCCGCTGCCCCTCGGCGAGGACCGCGTCGTTGGCGGTGTGCCACGCCACGCCGAGACCCTCAGCGACCCGGGACACGGTCAGGTGTTGCACGACCAGCCCGACTAGTGCCCACCGCAGCCCGGCCCGGGAGACCTTCGCCCTCGGCTCCGCCGCCCGGGTCGTGTCCTGCCGCCACACGTGTCCGCAGCCGCCGCAGCGGTACCGGCGCACGACGACCTCGAGCAGCGTCGGTCGCCACCCCAGCGGCTCGTGCGCCAGCCGCCGGACCACAGTGTCCCGGGGTGCGCCTTCGCAACCACAGCGGCGGCACCACTGGTCGGGTTCGACGACCCGGCAGGCGAGCACCGCACGGTCGGACTCGAGCCGCTGCCCGATGACGTCCAGGCCGAGCTCATCGAGTCGACAGAACGTGGTCATGTCAGGACAGGCGAACTCCGCAAGGGAGGTAGCGTCGGGCACGTCGGGGCCTTCCCGGATGGCGAGCGTGAGAACTTCCATCCTCGGGAGGCCCCGACCCCAACCCCCGGACCGACGCGCCAGCCGTCGCTACACCCTCACCTGCGAAGAGCCCGATTGCCCCCCGTCGAGTACGAGACAATCATGACCTCACCGGCCACTCAGGCCGCCTGACCCAACCTGTCACCTATCGGTGCAGCAGTCCCGGGCTCGCAGGTCGCCGTCTGCCTGTGGCATGTCCTCTTGCCGTCCTGTAACTCGCAACGTCTGGGCCGGCGGAGGGCCGGTGAGCAGTTGTGGGATCTCAGGGTGTGCGGATCCGGCGTTCCTTTCGGTCGGTGCTCACTCACCGCCCCGGGTGTACCGTTTTCGCTTATCGGGAGGGGCTCGGAATGAGCTAGGAGGAACCCCCATGAAGCGGTTTGTTCTCTGTCTGGCGATCGCCTTAGTGACTTGCGTGACGCTGGCCTCACCAGCGAACGCCGCCCCACCGAGCAACGACAACTTCGTAGATGCCCTCGCCATCACATCGTTGCCTTACGCGCAGACCATCAACGTCGCCGAAGCAACCCAGGAGAGCGCCGACACGTGTTACAGCGCCTGGGCCACACGCACGATCTGGTACTCCTACACGCCGGAGACGACCACGTCCGCGTACGCGGCCTTCCGTCTCGACGGCCAAGCCGGGAACGACTCCGCCGTGGCCACATATGTGCTCGGAACCAGCGGCGCGCTCACGGAGCTCGAGTGCGCAATCTGGAACACCCAGCCCAGACAGCTCACCGCCGGTACGACGTACTACTTCATGGCGGCCACCGGCGGCCCCTTCGACGTCGGCACCTTCGCCCTGGAGGAAACCCCGCCGCCGGTGAGCAGCGTCTCGCTCACCGTGAGTGGTGGCGCCGTGAAGCACGACGGCCTCATCACGATGTCCGGAATGATCTCCTGCGACCAGGAGTCCGCCTGGGGACTGGCCATCCTCGACGTGGCGCAGGGCCCCAAGGGAAGGGCGGCCGCGTCGCTAGTGGCAGCGCCGGGATGTGGGCCCGTGCCAAGAGCCTTCACGGCCAGCGGCTACAGCGACACCACCGCAAGCTTCCTGCCGGGACCGGCCCTGTTGTCCTATATCGGCGTCGCTGAGAACGCCTTCGGCCACGCCGAAACCCACGGCACGGTGAACATCATCCTTAAGCGGTCAGGAGCAGATCGGTAAGCGCGACGCGTTCGAACAGCGTCCCAACGAGTTCAAGCCACG
Organism: uncultured Actinomycetota bacterium; assembly: GCA_963752365.1. Classification (GTDB taxonomy): domain Bacteria; phylum Actinomycetota; class Actinomycetes; order Actinomycetales; family Dermatophilaceae; genus CAVVXY01. The sequence goes on along the minus strand of CAVVXY010000004.1, from coordinate 78,426 downwards.
GTGACGTGACCTCCGCACTGATGGTCGTGCTCGACGCCCTTCTGATCACTTTTCGAGACGGCCTCACTGTTCGTCCGAGAGACCGATGTTCGCCGTCGCAACGAACGGTCTAAGGAGTAGGAGAGTCCGGTGAAGAGCAACGAGATCGGCTTCCCATCCGAGCACGAGGACCTAACGACGGCCGACAGCGGAAAAGCGCAGGCCTACATCCAGCAGCTCCTCGTCGTTGCGGCGGATGATGCCAAGAACGTCCTTCTGTTGGCCACCGTGGCAATTGCCGCCGTGGTTCTCCTGGCAAAGGATCTAGGGTCCTCAGTACACGAGATGGGCCAACCATGGAGCCGGATGGCAGTAGGGGCCGCGGTCGCCTTGGTTGCCGCGGCCGTCCTGCTCTACGCGTACTCGGCGAAGATCAACCAGCGTCGCATGGAGATGGTTCGGTGCCTCGTCAGCGACAACGCCGCATACGCTCGCGAACTGTGGGCCGGAAGTAAGAACGGCATCGCCGCCCAGTGGGGATGGCTTCTGTGGGTCGGCTCCGCGCTGCTCATCGTTGGTGCTGCCGGGGCCCTCGTTGTCGTGGGTGTTCTGGTGGGCTGAGCACGATCGAGTGGCCGAAGCTCATCGCATTGCCCCTGTCACACCGTCCATCCTGGACGGCCTGCACTGCACCGAACCTCCCAGCCGGGTCCCGACCGCCGGAGACGCCCTGGGCACGAGCACAAGCTGAGCCGGCCATGTCCGCCCCATCGGTGATAATCGTTCTCATGAGCGCACATGCGACCCTGCGACTGTCGACGGCCGACATCGCAACCGTGCGCTGGCCAAGGCCCGCGCCGCCCGCGCCGTCGAGCTCCGCACCCAAGGCCTGACCTACCAGGCCATCGCCGACACGCTCGGCTACCGCAACCGGGGCACCGCTACGCGATCATCGGTCACGCCCTGGCCGCCCACGAGGCCGAGAACGTCGAGGAGCTGCGCCGGGTCGAGCTCGACCGCATCGACGCCCTCCAGGTCGCCCTCTGGGAGCGGGCCCTCAATGGCGACGTAGACGCCGCCAGCGAGGTGCGCCGGCTCATCGAGTGCAGGGTGAAGGTTCTCGGCCTGGTCGGCAACCGCGCTCCTGACGCGGCGGACCCGCACGGATGCCGGACCGTGGTTTGCAGGCTCTTCCGAATCGAGGGTGTAGGTAGGTCGGGCGCCCTACCTACACCCTCGTTTGGGAAGAGCCCGGAAACGCCGGTCCGAGCGCTAGAGCTCGGGTCGGCGTTTCCCGGGCGTCCGGTCCGACCCGGAGCTGCGGGAACAGCTGGCCATCAAGCGCGCCAAGCTCCCTGGGCTCCATCTGGCCCCGCCCGACGGGCGGATCACGCGGCGTTGCCCGGTCAGGTCAGGGAGTGTCCATCGAATGCCTCCGTCGACGTTCGTCTCGTCGCCGAGCCCGACCGGTCGCCGGGGTCCGGCTCGCACTCACGCACCTGACCCGCCCGCGGCCGGCTCCGCGACCACCGCCTTCTCGGAGCGCGTCGTCATGACCGGAGCCACACCGCCGGGCGGCTCGCCGGACCGGGTCGCCGCTCAGACGCGTCGTCCTCGCCGCGGTCGAGCACGCGCCGCCGAGGCGCTCAGCCTCCCCTCGATCACCTTCCGCCGGCACCTGACGACGGCGATCCGCCGGGCCACCGACCTGCTCTGGGACCGGGAGCTCGGGCGATGGCCGACTCCCGGACGCGTCGTGCTGAGGGCGCTCCCAGCGCCGCCCAAGCCCCGCTCAAGACGGCGCCCGCACTGTGGTGGACGACAGCGAACCACCCAGCAGAGGAGCCCACATGTCCACCCACTCGACACCCCGCATTCTCGTCCTCGGGAGCACCGGCCTCATGGGCCGCGAGGTGCTCGCGGCCCTGCGCCGCCGAGGCGCGACGGCCCGCGTCCTCGTCCGGGACCCCGCGCGGCTCACGACGACCGACGGCCTCGACGTCCGCGTCGGCGACCTCCGCGACGCGGCCTCGCTCCGCGCGGCGCTCGTCGGCGTCGACGTCGTCTTCCACATCTCGCCCCACGAGGTCGACGAGGTCGAGCTGACGACGACCGTCGTCCGCGAATGCGAGGAGGCCGGCGTCCGTCTCGTCTTCGCCGGCGTGCACGTGGGTGCGTCGAATGCCGTTGCGGCGTGGGCCCTCCGGTCGTTCATCGGCCGTAAGTTCCCGCGCTACCGCGGCAAGATCGCGATCGCCCGGATGGTCGAGACGTCCGCGACGCGGCCCGTCGTCCTCGGCGTCGGCAACTTCATGCAGAACGACGAGGTGCTCATCGACGTCATCCGCAGCGGGCAGTTCGTCCACCCGTGCCACCCCAAGGGGCTCAACCGGGTCGACCTGCGCGACCTCGGCGAGATCGCCGCCAACGTCCTGCTCGACCCGCAGGTCCCCTCGGGTGCCTACGCGGTCGTCGGGCCCCGGTCCCTCAACGGCCCCGAGTGCGCGCAGGTCTGGTCCGACGCGCTCGGCGTGCCCGTCGAGTACGTCGGTCACGACGACGCCGCGCTCGAGGCCGCGCTGACCGCGCACCTGTCCGGCCGCCGGCTCGAGGACTGGCTCGCGTCGTTCCGCCTGCTGCGCGGGTTCGCCGTCACGGCGAGCCGCTCCGAGCTCGCGGCGACGACGCGGCTGCTCGGGCACCCGCCGACCGACTTCACGGCATTCGTCGCCCGGGTCGTCGCCGAGCACGGCCTCGCGCCCGTCGCCGGCGCGCCCGCCACGACCGGCCGCGGCTGATGGAGCGCGCCATGTCGACGACCCGCCCGGCCCACCCCACGCAGGTCGCCCTCCCGGGCCAGACCCACGTCGCGGACGGCCCGCACGACCACCTCGGGATGTACGTCATGCACCACGCCTTCCGCCGCGACCTCGCCCGCTTCGCCGCGTCCGTCGCGGTGACGCCGGTGGGCGACGACGGGACGTGGGATGCGTTGCGGCAGAGATGGACTCGCTTCACCCGCGTCCTGCACGAGCACCACACCGCCGAGGACCGCCACTACTGGCCGGTGCTCCTCACCGCGACCGAGCGGAGCGGCAGCCCGGCGGACCTCGAGGAGGTGCGGGCGATGAGCGCCGAGCACGAGGGCATCGACCCCGCCCTCGGGGCCCTGACCGACGCCTTCGCCGCGATGGTCGGGCACCCGTGCGACGACCATCGGCATGCGCTCGAGATCCGCCTCGCGGGTCTGCGCGAGGTCCTCGGCGACCACCTCCGGCACGAGGAGTCGACCGTCCTGCCGCTCGTCCAGCGGGTCATGACGGCGGAGGAGTTCGCCAAGGTCGAGAAGGACGTCGAGCGGGCCTACCGCCCCCAGGACGTGCCGTTCGTCATCGGCTGGGCCGTCGACGACCTCCCCGTCGATGCCCGCAGACGGCTGCTCGCCAGCGCCGGTCCGGTCTATCCGATCCTCCTCGCGCTCGTCCGCCGGCGCTACGAGCGGGGCGAGCGGCGCGCCTTCCGGTACGGCGGTCTCGTCGGCGCCGTCTAGAGCCCGAGCCGGGCGCGATGGACGGCGAACCAGTCGACGAATGCCGTCATCCCCCACTCCCGGGCCTGGGCCTCCGCGCGCTGCGCGGAGGCCCGCGCGGCGTCGAGGTCCCCGATGGCCGCCTCGACGAGGGCGAGGTAGCCGTCGACGGGGCCGAGGAGGCTGGAGATCCCGGCGACCCCCATCCGCCCGCTCAACGGGCGCAGCCGGTCCGCGAGACTGCGGGACCGCTCGGTGTCGCCGGCGAGGCTCGCCGCGAGCGCGAGGGTCTCGAGGTCCATCGAGAGGCTCCAGTTGTCCGGCGGGTCGACGGCGCGGCGCAGCAGCGGACCGATCCGGTCGACCTGGCCGGACGTCGCGAGCAGCTGGAGGACCGGGGCCTGGGTCATCGGGTCCTCGGCGTCCGGGTCGAGCGCGAGGACGTGCTCGACGAGGTGTCCCGCCGCCTCGGGGTCCCACGTGGCGAGGACGTAGGCGATGCCGAACTCGACGTACTCCGCCGCCGGGAGCGCCATCCTGATGCCGGTCAGGCCGCGCAGGGCGTCGGCCCGCTCGGCCATGCCGTTGTCGCCGCGCAACCCGGCGAGGCTGAACTCGACGAAGCGGAGCGCGAACTCGACGAAGGCCAACCGTCGCCGGCCCGCGATGTCCAGGGCTGCGCGGCTGGCGCTCTCCCACGTCGACCGGTCGCCCGCCTCGACCGCGACGCCCGCCAGACCCGTGAGCGCGACCGCCTCGGCCGTCTCGTCCCCGCTCGCCCGCGCGGCGGCGACCTCCTCGTCCGCGAGCGCGCGGCGCAGCTCGAGCCGGCTGCACCGCCAGACGGCGAGGTGGGCCGTCCGCGCCGCCCACGCGAGGATCGTGTCGTCCCCGAGCCGCCGCGCCATCGCCATGCCCTCGTCGACGAGCGCGTCGACCTCGGCGAGGGAGCCGGCGTCGTAGTAGAGCTGGGCGGCCAGGGCGAGCATGAGGGTGCAGCGCTCGCCGGAGTCGTGCCGGTCGAGGGAGGCAAGGGTCGCGCGCAGGTCGTCGACGAGCTCGTGGTCGACGACCCCGAACTCCATCGGCGTCCACGCCGTGTAGCGGGTCAGCGCGGCGGCGGCTCGAGCCACCCGCTCCGGGTCGCCGAGGCCGCGTGCGACGGCGACGGCCGCGTTGACCGCCCGGACGGCGTCGCGCCACATGCCCGCGCGCGCCGCGCTCTCGTTGAAGGCGAGCAGGAGGTCGTAGCGGGCGGCCGGTGGGCTCGCGGGGTCGAGGGCGTGCGCGTCGAGCGCGGACTGGTAGAGCTCGGCCGCCTCGACGTTCGCGAAGTCCGCCGCCGCGATGTCCGCAGCCGCGGCGGCGGCGGGCCATGCATTCGCGGCGTAGAGGGGACCGGCGGCCGACCAGTGGTGGGCGAGGTCGAATGCCCGCCCCGCCGCGTCCCCGGCACCGAGGGGCTGGGACTCCAGGATGCGAGCGACGTGGGCGTGGGTGCGCGCGACGCGGTTGGGCGTCGTCATGGCGAGGATCGCGTCGCGGGTCAGGGCGTGGTCGAAGGCGAGGAGTCCCGCCCGGTCGTGGACGAGCCCGGACGCGTGCGCGGGCTCGAGCCGGTCGAGGAGCGCCTCGGCGTCGAGGTCGGCGACGCGGGCGAGGAGGACCGGCGAGAGCTCCCGGCCGAGGGCCGCCGCGAGGACGAGGAGGTCGCGCACCTCCTCCGGCAGGTCGGCGACGCGGTGCCGGACGACCGCCTGCACGCTCGACGGGACGTCACCGGACGCGCCCCCGGACTGCGCGGCGAGACGGGCCAGCTCGACGAGGAAGAACGGGTTGCCGTCGGTTCGCTCCCGCCAGCCGCCGACCGCGTGGGCGCCCGCCGCACCGCCGAGCACGGCGACGACGAGCTCGTCGGCCTCCTCTGCCGCGAGGCCGGCGAGCTCGAGGGTGCGCGCGCCATGACGGGCGAGGAGGCCGTCGAGCTCGGCGAGGTCCGCACCGGGCTCCGCGACGGGACGACGGGTCGCGACGAGGGCGACCCGGTCCCCGGGCCGGAGGCTCGACACGAGGTGCGCGAGGCAGCGCATCGTCTGGCTGTCCGCCCAGTGCAGGTCGTCGAGGACGAGCAGGACGCCGCCGCCCTGCGACGCCCGCGCGCGGACGGCCCGGGCGATCGCGTCGTGGACGGCGAAGGCCCGTTCGGCGCTCGCCGCCCCGGTGCCGGCCTGGTGCGTCAGCCCGACGGGCTCCTCGATGCCGAGCCGGTCGAGCAGCTGTCGCCACGGCCAGAGCGGTGGGGCTCCGTCGTCGGCCGAGCAGGTGCCGACCGCCGCCGTCATGTCGTGGCCGGTCGCCTCGGCGACGGCCCAGTCGACGAGCCGGCTCTTGCCCGCGCCGGCCTCGCCGACGACCCGGAGGACGTCGGGGTGTCCTGACCGGGCGTCGTCCAGCAGCTGCGCGAGGGCGTTGCGCTCGGCCCATCGACCGACGAACGGCCACTGCCCCCTGACGGTCCGCGCCCCCGACGAGCCGAATGCCGCGGGGCCGGCTCCCGCATTCGGCTCCGGCTCCTGCCCGCTCGGGGTCGAGGCGGGCACCCGGGCGGACTCCGCACCTGCGCCCGAAGTCCCGACAGGCGCCGCCGTCGAAGACCCGCCCGCAGTCGCCCGCAGCCACCCGCCGAGGACGCCCTCGTCCTGCCGGAGCAGCGCCTCCTCGAGGAGGCGGACCTCGGGGCCGGGGTCGAGGCCGAGCTCGTCGGCGAGGAGGCCGCGCAGCCGGCGGATCGCGTCGAGCGCCTCCGCCTGCCGACCCGCCCGGGCGAGGGCGAGGGCGTGGAGCGCCCAGCCGCGCTCGCGGAGCGGGTCGCGGACGGTCGCCTGCTCGGTCAGGGCGAGGACGGTCGCGTGCTCGCCGAGGGCGAGCAGCCCGAGCGCGACGTCGTCGCCGGCCGTCGTGCGCAGCCCTTCGAGGGCGGCCCGAGCGGCGAGCACGTCGGGATGGTCGGTCAGGTCGGCGTAGGGCCGGCCGCGCCACGCGCGCAGCGCCTGCTCGAGCCCGTCGACGTGCCCGTCGATGGCGTCGCGCCCCGGCCACTGCTCCGACCGGCCGCTCGTCAGCTGGGAGTCGAGCGGCGCGAGGACGCGGTGCCGGGCCCGGACGTCCTCGACGAAGGCGGCGGCGTCGACGGCCGACGCGGGCAGGGCGAGGCGGTAGCCCGCGTCGGAGGTGACCAGGACGGTCGGGCGGGCCCGCGGCTGGAGGCCGGGCTCGAGGGTCCGGCGGAGACCGGAGACGTAGGAGTGGAGCGTGCCGTAGGCGCCGGGGGGCGCGTCGGCGCCCCACATGAGGTCGACGAGCCGGTCGGCGGAGACGACGGCGCCGAGGTCGAGCGCGAGCGCGGCGAGCAGGCTGCGGCGCTTGCGCGCGGCGATCTCGACGGGTCCGTCGGGACCCGTGACCGCGGTGGCCCCGAGGACCCCGACCAGCACCGACACGGCGGACACCCTATCGATCACTCGGGGTGGTTGCGGCTGTCCTCGCCGAGCCGGAAGGGCGTCGTCACCCCCTCGTACATGAGGTGCGCGGTCAGCCCCTCGACGGCGTGGCTCAGGTTGTGGCAGTGGTCCATCCAGATCCCCGGGTTGTCCGCGACGAAGGCGACCTCGTAGGTCGCGCCGTCCTCGACGTTGAGTGAGTCGACGACCCACGGGCTCCCGGTCGCAGAGACCCCGTCCCGGGACCGGACGACGACGTGGTGGCCGTGCAGGTGCATCGGGTGCACCTCGCCGCTGTCGTTGACGATCCGGACCCCGACGACGTCGCCCTCGGCGACCATGAACATCGGGGTGTCCGGGAAGACCGCCCCGTTGATGCTCCAGTAGAGGCCGGGCCGACCGTCGACGAGCCCGAAGCGGCGACCGATGACGTAGTCGAAGCGCCGGGTCGCACGGGACGGGTCGAAGGCGAGCGGCCGCGGGCTCCCGTAGCCGAGCAGGTCGACCCGCGTCGCCGGGACCCGGGTCGCGGACGGTCCGACCGCGCCCGGACGCCCGAGCACGAGGGCGGCCCCGGGCGTCTCCACGCGGACCGCCGCCCCATCGGCCGGGGCCGTCAGGAGCAGGTCGACCCGCCCGCCGGCCGTGAGCGTGACCGCCTGTCCGGTCACCGGCGTCGGTCCGGACACGTCGGTGCCGTCGACCGCAGCGACCCGGTAGGAGGCTCCGGTCACCCAGACCGGCATCGGGCCGTTGTCCGTGTTGATGACCCGGACCCGCGCGGTCGCTCCCGGCGCCAGCGGCGACGAGCCGTCGCCGGCCCGCCCGCCGATCGTCCGGACGCCGCCGTAGACGTGGACGAGGGCCGTGACGTCGGCGATGCGTGGGTCGTTGACGGCGGGTCGGACGACGACGGCACCGAGGAGCCCGCCGAGCACCTGCTCGTGCGAGACCTGGTGCGAGTGGTACCAGTACGTCCCCGCCTGTGTCGCGCGCCAGCGGTACACGTGCTGCTCGCCGGGCCGCACGGCGTCCTGGGTGACCCCCGCGACGCCGTCCTCCGCATTCGGCACGTCGAGGCCGTGCCAGTGGAGGGTCGCACCCCCGCGGACGTCGTCGTTGACGAGGACGACCTCGACGAGCTGCCCGACCGTGGCCCTGATCTCCGGTCCCGGGCTCGTGCCGTTGAGCGTGAACCCGGCGAATGCCGCGCCGCCCGCGACCGCCGTCCTCCCCTCCCGGGCGACGAGCCGCACCCTGACGTCCGGCGCCGAGGTCCGGTCACCGGTGAGGTCGGCGACCGAGACGGACGGACCGGAGCCGCCGCCGTGGGTGCCCGCTCCGTGCCCGGCGTGCGTCGCCGTGCCGCGCCCGTCGTCGGGGAGCCCCATGTCCGTCGCGGCGTAGCTGCCCGGCATGAGGCTCGACCACCACGCGGCGACGGCCAGGGCGACGACGACGGCGGCCGCGACGGGGCCGAGCCGCGCGAACCTATGCGTGGACACGGGTGTCCGCGGGTGCGTCCGCGGCCCGGGAGGCGGGCCGCCGGCCGAGCCGCGCGGCGTACAGCGCGGTCGTGAAGAGGACGAGTGCGTTGATGCCGTGGAGCAGCCCGAAGAGCGGGTGTGTATAGCCGAGCAGCCCGAGGGTCACCTGGAGGAGGACGAGCCCGAGGACGGCGCCACCGAGGAGGCCGGCCCGCGGGCTCCGGCTCGCGAGTCCGACGACGAGCAGCACCAGGGCGACGAGCGGGATGACGAACATCCCGTTCATGCCGTGGAGGACGATGCCGGTCATCTCGGGGAAGGGGCGCGACCCGGCGGCGACGGCCTCGCCGGTCGCCTTGTCGAGGACGCCGCCCGCGTCGATCCACCGGGCCATGCCGGCCGTCCCCCAGACGTGCATGGCGGCCTGGAACGTGACGAGGGTGCAGATGGCGAGGGCGAGAATGCGGAAGAGCTTGGACATGGTGCTGCCTTTCGTGGGCGGTGGTGACGGGTCAGGCGGGGTCGGGTGACGGCGTGGTCAGCGGGTCGCCGGGTGCCGGCCGAGGGTCAGGCCGAGCCCCGCGACGACGAGCCAGGCCGGCCCGAGGAGCGCCGGGACGCCGGGGACGCCGAGGCCGGCGACCATGAGCGTCGTCTGGAGCACGGGCACGAGCGAGACGACGCCGAGCCAGCGGGGCAGGCTGCGCTCGCGGAGCGCCATGACGGCGACCGCACCGGCCGCGACGACGACGCCCAGCCAGCCGATGTAGGCGCCGAAGTCGGTGAGGACGAAGTAGACGTAGCGCCCCTGGTCGTCGAACTGGGCGGCGTCGACGCTCCCCGGGAGGTAGTCGCCGAGCGCGCCCTTCCAGCCGTAGCCGTAGGACAGCCCGGCGGCCGAGGCGACGAGCCCCGAGGTGACGACGCGAGCGGCGGTCGAGTCGGGCACGAGGGGCTCGACGTGGCGCCGCCAGCCCGCTGCGGTGACGAGCAGGAGGACGACGGCGACGTAGCCGACGACCATCGACGCGCGGTAGACGGCCGGGTCGAGCGCGGCGAAGAGCCCGTCGCTCAGCCGGGCCGCGTCCGAGGTCCGGCCGTCGAGCACGAGGGTCGCGGTGACGCCGCAGAGTCCGGCGGCGGTCGCGGTCAGCGGCCAACGCGGCCGGCCGGTCGGCCCTGCGGCCGGGGTGACCTGCTCGGTCAGGGCGGTCCCTGGGTCGGTCATCGTGCTCTCCTCCTGCGCGGCCCCGGAGGGTCCGGGACGAGGAGACGACCGTGACGGAGCGGACTTGGACGGCACTTGGCTCGCGCTGGAGCCGGCCGCAAGCGGGCCTCAAGGGCATCCGTCGACCGTGGGAGGCGACCACCCCGGACCAGAGGAATGCCATGTCCCCCACTCCCCGCACCGCGCCCCCCGCATTCGCCCCGTCCCCGACGCGCGACCGGCCGGAGGTCCCCCGGGACCGCTCGGTCCTCGTCGCCGCAACTGTCCTCGCCGCCGTGTCCATCGGCGGCGGCGTCGTGTCGGTCGCGACCGGCCTCAGCCCGTCGCTGGCCGAGGCGATGGGGCCGACCGGCCGCCTGTCCGTCCCCGTCCCGATGATGCTCGTGCAGCTCGTCGCGGCGGGCGTCGCGGCAGGAGTCCGGCGGCGGCCAGGGGCCTTGGCGGCTGCATTCCTCGCGGTCGTCGAGGTCGTCTGCGTCGTCTCGGGGTTCTTCGACGGCGGCTTCTCCGACGCGGCCCGCACCCCGCTGCACGTCGCCTACCAGCTCCTCCTCGTCGCCGGTCTCACCGTCGTCGGAGGACTCGCCGCGCGACGCTGGGTCCGGCTGCGCCGCCGCTGAGCGGCGCGGGGATCAGTCAGCGCTCTCCTCGCTGGGTCGCGAAGAAGTCGCGCAGCCCGGCCCCGCACTCGTCCTCGCGAATGCCCCCGACCACCTCGACGCGATGCGTCGCCCGGCGGTCCCGCGGGATGTCCCAGACCGAGCCGCACGCCCCGAGCTTGGGGTCCCAGGCGCCGAAGACGACCCGGTCGACCCGCGCGAGCATCATGGCGCCGGCGCACATCGGGCACGGTTCGAGGGTGACGACGAGGGTGCAGCCATCGAGCCGCCAGGAGCCGGTCGCGCGGGCCGCGGCCCGGAGCGCGACGACCTCAGCGTGCGCGGTCGGGTCGGGGTCGGCGCCCTCCCGGGCGTTCCAGCCCTCGCCGATCACCTCACCCGACGGGGCGACGACGAGCGCCCCGACCGGCACGTCCTGCGTCCCGGCCGACCGCTCGGCGAGCGCGAGCGCGCGGCCCACCCAGTCCGCGAATGCGGCGGGGCCGGTCGGCGGGGTCACGCGGTAAGTTTCGCGCATGCGCGTCATCGTTGCCGACCACCCGCTCATCACCCACAAGCTGACCTACCTGCGGGACAAGCGGACCGACAGCCCGACCTTCCGGCGGCTCGCCGAGGAGCTCGTGACGCTGCTCGCCTACGAGGCGACCCGCGAGGTGCGGACCGAGCCGTTCGCGATCCAGACCCCGGTGGGGCCGACGACGGGCGTCAAGCTGTCCAACCCCAAGCCGCTCATCGTCCCGATCCTGCGGGCCGGGCTCGGGATGCTCGAGGGCATGGTCCGGCTGCTGCCGAGCGCCGAGGTCGGCTTCCTCGGGATGCAGCGCAACGAGGAGACCCTCGAGGCGATCACCTACGCCAACCGGCTCCCCGACGACCTGTCCGGGCGGCAGGTCTACGTCATCGACCCGATGCTCGCGACGGGCGGGTCGCTCGCCATGGCGATCCGCTACCTCGCCGACCGGGGTGCCAACGACATCACCGCCGTCACCCTCCTGTCCGCGCCCGAGGGCGTCGCGCACCTCGAGGACGAGACCCGGGACATCAGCCCGCCGGTCACGCTCGTGACCGGCGCGATGGACGAGAGGCTCAACGAGCTCGGCTACATCGTCCCCGGCCTCGGCGACGCCGGCGACCGGCTCTACGGGGTCGTCTGACCGCATTCGGCTCCGCGGCCCGCTCGTCCCGCACGGCGAGCCTCACGAGTCACACCCGTCACATCCGGCACACTGACTGACTGAACTCCGCGCACCTGCGCGGCCCGACCCAGGAGAGCCCGTGTCCATGCCCCCGGTGAAGAAGATCGTCATCTGGCTGCTCGTGATCTTCCTCCTCTACGCCATCCTCACCTCCCCCACCGAGGCCTCGAGCATCATCGGCAGCATCTGGGACATCATCAAGAACGGTGTCGAGAACATCTTCGAGTTCTTCGACTCGCTGCTCAAGCGATAGCGCCATGCCCTCGGTCCTCCCCCTCGACGACGAGCGGCTGCTCAGCCATCTCGCCGAGGGCGAGGAGCCGCGGGTCTTCGTCCGCCAGCACCCGCTCATCCTGATCCGGCCGGCCGCGCAGGCCCTCGGCGTCACCGTCGTCTGGCTCTGGGTCGCCGGCCGCGTGCCCGCCGGCCGGATCCTCGACCTGCTCCTGCTCGTCGTCGTCCTCCTCTGGCTCCGGCTCGGGTACTGCGAGCTCGAGCGACGGTTCAACTTCATCGGGGTGACGGACAAGCGGATCTTCAAGACCGAGGGGCTCATCACCCGCCGCTACCCCGCGATGCGGATCAACAAGGTCACCGACGTGACCCTCGTCCGCACCCTCCCCGGCGTCGTCTTCCGCTACTCCAAGATCATCATCGAGAGCGCCGGCCAGGAGCAGGCCCTCCACGACCTCGACTACCTCCCCTCCCCGGAGGCGACGGACCTGCTCTGGGCCGAGCTCTTCGGGTCGCGCCCGCGAGCGCGGAAGGACCGGCGCCGCCGCCTCCCGCTGCCCGGCCTGCGCCGGCGGCGCGGGGACGAGGACGACGAGGGCGACGAGGGCGACGACTGGGGCGGTCCCCGCGACGACGGTGGGCCCGAGGACCCGCCCGCACCTCCTCCCCCCGGCCAGAATGCGGGCGGCCGGCCCGCCGTGCACCGCTCACCCGTCCGCGAGGGCGACCCCCGGGGCAACCGCCTCCTCGACGAGGACGACACCGACGTCCCCGCAGCCGGCGACTGGCGCGCCCACCCGTACCCGAGCGGGTTGGCCCGCGGCCGGCGCATCGGCATTCCGGGCGACGGCGAGTCGATCTACACCTCGGCCGACCTGCGCCCGCGCACCTCCCATTCGGCCGACACCGGACCCATACCCATCAGTACGCGACGGACCGAGCGCTGAGCGGCCCGGGCCGCTAGGTTGCCGGACATCGGGATGCCGCAGTTCTCCGCGACGAGGAAGGGGCAGGGCATGAGCATCATGCGCACCAAGTCGATCGAGCAGACGATCAGCGAGGGAGACGAGCCGGAGTACCAGCTCAAGAAGGAGCTCTCCGCGCTCGACCTCACGGTCTTCGGCGTCGGCGTCGTCATCGGCGCCGGCATCTTCACCGTCGCCGGTCGCGCGGCGCACAGCCTCGCCGGGCCCGCCATCGTCCTGTCCTTCATCGTCGCCGCCATCTGCTGCGGGCTGGCGGCGCTCTGCTACGCGGAGTTCGCGTCGTCGATCCCGGTGTCCGGGTCGGCCTACACGTTCTCCTACGCCTCGCTCGGCGAGATCGTCGCCTGGATCATCGGCTGGGACCTCCTCCTCGAGCTCATGCTCGGCGCCTCCGTCGTCGCGCAGGGCTGGAGCGCCTACCTCGGGGTCCTGCTCGAGCGCTTCGGCATCACGATCCCGGAGCAGGTGGCCTACGGCGTCGGCATGCCGGATTCCGACTCCGTCTTCGACCTCCCCGCCTTCCTCCTCGTCGCCGCGCTCACGGTCCTCGTCTCCATCGGGATCAAGGAGTCGATGCGGGTCAACACGATGCTCGTCGCGCTCAAGGTCTTCATCGTCCTGTTCGTCATCGTCGCCGGCATCGGGTTCATCAACCGCGACAACTACTCCCCCTTCATCCCGCCCTCGACGGCGGCGGCGTCCAAGCCGGTCATGGAGCAGCCGCTCATCGAGTGGGCCTTCGGCTTCAGCCCCGCAACCTTCGGCGTCGCCGGCATCTTCGCGGGCGCCTCCCTCGTCTTCTTCGCCTACATCGGGTTCGACGTCGTCGCGACGACCGCCGAGGAGGCCAAGAACCCCGGCCGCGACCTGCCCCGGGGCATCATCGGCTCGCTCATCATCTGCACCGTGCTCTACTGCGCGGTCGCGCTCGTCATGACGGGCATGGTCAGCTACGACCAGCTCTCCGCGGAGGCGTCACTGGCCAAGGTGTTCGAGAGCGTCGGCAAACCCGCCTACGCGACGCTCATCTCGGCGGGTGCGGTCGCGGGCCTCACGACGGTCGTCATGACGCTGCTCATCGGCACCTCGCGCGTCGTCTTCGCCATGTCCCGCGACTGGCTGCTGCCGGCGTCCTGGGGACGGATCAACCACCGGACCGGCACGCCGCTCAAGATCACCGTGGTCGTCGGCACCATCGTCGCCCTCGTCGCCGCGCTGACCCCCGTCGGCAAGCTCGAGTACATGATCAACATCGGCACGCTGACCGCATTCTTCCTCGTCTCGGTCGCCGTGCCCGTCCTGCGCCGTCGCCGGCCCGACTTCCACCGGCCGTTCCGGGTGCCGTTCAGCCCGTGGCTGCCCTGGCTGTCCGCCGCGATCTGCGCCTACCTCATGGTCACCCTGCCCGTCGAGACGTGGATCCGCTTCGCGATCTGGATGGCCCTCGGCTTCGTCATCTACTTCGTCTACGGGTACAAGCGCTCGCGGCTCGCCGGCAACCCCAACCCCGACGAGGAAGCCACCGCGAGCCTCACCTCGACCTGAGGCGCGCCGCCCTCCCGTCGCGACCGGTGTCCGGGGCGCCCCATAGATTCGGGGAATGCCCGTCGTCGTCCACCGCAGCGACCGTCCGCAGGCCCTGGCCGACGGACTCGCCGCGATGCTCGGGGACGAGCCCGGGGACGTCTTCGACCCCGAGTGGGTCGTCGTCCCCGCGCAGGGCGTCCAACGCTGGCTCACCCAGCGGCTCTCGCACGTCCTCGGCGCGAGCTCGGCGGACGACGGCGTCTGCGCGGGGCTCGAGCTCATCTCGCCCGCTTCCCTCGTCGGCCTCGTCCTCGGTCGCGACCGCGAAGACCCCTGGGTCGCCGAGCGGCTCGCCTGGCCGATGCTCGCGACGATCGACGAATGCATGGGCCTCCCCGGCTTCGAGTCCCTGACCCGGCACCTCGGCGGCGGCCCGGTCGAGGCGATCGGCGACCTCGAGTGGCGGCGCCAGGCGCGGCAGACCCGCCGCTACTCCGTCGCGCGTCGTCTCGCCGGGCTCTACTCCGCGTACGCCCGCGAACGCCCCGCGATGCTCGCCGACTGGGAGGCCGGCTCGTCCGGCGACGGGTGCGGTGGGGCACTCGACGCCGACCTCGCCTGGCAGCCGGAGCTCTGGCGGCGGCTGCTCCCGGAGGTCATGCGGCGCAGCGGGGTCGAGGAGTCGCCGTCGGCACGCCTGGCTCGGGTCGTCGCCTCCCTGCGGGACGGGACCGCCGCGCTCGACGTCCCCCGCCGGCTCTCCCTCTTCGGCCACACCCGCCTGCCCTCCTCCGAGATCGAGCTCCTCGTCGCGCTCGGGACGGACCGGGACGTGCACCTGTGGCTCCCGCACGCCTCGCCCGCGTTGTGGGAGGCGCTCGCCGCCGGGGGTCCGGGCTCGGCGCCCCGCCCGAGGACCCGGCGGGACGATCGCAGCGCGATGTCGGCGCGTCACCCGCTCCTCGCGACCCTCGGGCGCGACGTCCGCGAGCTCGAGGAGTGCCTCCTCGGCGCCGGCGCGGTCGCGTCGTCGGACGTCGTCGAGGGCGGCGGCGGAGTGGACGCCGAGCCGGTGGC
The DNA here is from genome assembly GCA_963752365.1 of uncultured Actinomycetota bacterium. GTDB lineage: Bacteria > Actinomycetota > Actinomycetes > Actinomycetales > Dermatophilaceae > CAVVXY01. The sequence goes on along the minus strand of CAVVXY010000004.1, from coordinate 63,063 downwards.
CCCGCATTCGCGCCTCGCCCGCCTTCAGGCGGACATCCGGGCCAACCGCGCCCCCGACCCGACCCACCCGCTGCCCGAGGGCGACCTGTCGGTCCAGGTCCACGCCTGCCACGGCCGAGCCCGTCAGGTCGAGGTGCTGCGCGAGGTCCTGACCCAGCTCTTCCAGGACGACCCGACCCTGGAGCCTCGCGACGTCCTCGTCCTCTGCCCGGACGTCGAGGAGGTCGCGCCGCTCGTCCGCGCGGCCTTCGGCACCGGGGCGACCGGCTCCGACCGCGTCATCCCTCGTCATCCTGGCCACGAGCTGCGGGTGCAGCTCGCGGACCGCCGGCTCGCCGCGACCAACCCGCTCGTCGAGCTCGCCCAGCTCCTCGTCGGACTCGTCGCCGGCCGGCTGACCGCGTCGGAGGTGCTCGGGCTCGCCGGGCACGAGGCGGTGGCGCGCCGCTTCGGGTTCGACGAGGACGACCTCGCGACGCTCGGGCACTGGGTCGCCGAGTCCGGGACGCGCTGGGGCCTGGACGAGGAGCACCGTGCCGGCTACGGCCTCGCCGGGGTCGGCGACAACACGTGGGCCGCCGGACTCGACCGGCTGGCGCTCGGGGTCGCCGTCGCCGCGGACTCCGCGTCACCGGCCGCGGACCTCGCGCCGATCGACGACATCGGGAGCCGCGCGATCGAGCTCGTCGGGCGGTTCCTCGAGCTCCTCGAGCGGATTCGGCGGGCGAGCGCGCTGGTCCGCCCGGGTGGGCCGACGACCGGTCCCGCGCTCGGGTCGCTGACGGCCCGCGCGTGGGCCGACTGGCTGCGCGAGACGGTGACGGCCCTCGGTGACGTGCCGCCCGCGGACCGCTGGCAGCTCGCCCAGCTCGACGCCGAGCTCGCGGTCATCGCCGACGGCGGGGACGACCTGCCGCTCCGGATCAACGACGTCGCCGTCCTGCTCGGCCACCGCTGGGGCGCCCGGCCGACCCGGGCCAACTTCCGCACCGGCGCGATGACCGTCTGCACGATGGTCCCGATGCGCTCGATCCCGCACCGGGTCGTCGCCGTCCTCGGCGTCGACGACGGGGCCTTCCCCCGCTCGCCCGTCATCGACGGCGACGACGCCCTCGCCCGGGAGCCGGTCGTCGGCCAGCGCGACCTGCGCAGCGAGGACCGGCAGCTCCTCCTCGACGCCCTCATGTCCGCCAGCGACCACTTCGTCGCGCTGTACTCCGGGCACGACGAGCACACCGGCGCCCGTCGCCCTCCTGCGGTCCCGCTCCAGGAGCTCATCTCGGCCGCCCGCCGGACCGGGCGGGTGCCCGGCGAGGACACGAGCGGCGACGGGCTCGTCCGCATCCACCCGCTCCAGGCATTCGACGCGCGCAACTTCGGCCCGCAGTCCCCGGTCGTCGGCGGCTCCTTCGACCGGGCCGCGCTCGACGGCGCCGAGGCCCTGCGCGCGCAGCGCGCGAGCGGCGAGACGGCCCGGCCCCTGCTCGTCGCCGCGGCACTGCCCGCCGTGCCCGTGTCGGCCGTGACGATCGAGGAGCTGACGCGGTTCGTCGAGAACCCCGCCCGCGAGTTCGCCCGAGCCCGCCTCGGGATCGGCGTGCCGAGAGAGGACGACGAGCCCGCCGACCACATCCCGATCGCCCTCGACAGCCTCGAGCAGTGGGGCGTCGGCGACCGGGTCCTCCACGCCGTCCTCGACGGTGCGAATGCCGATGCCGTCCTCGCCCGCGAGCAGCGCGCCGGCACGCTCCCCCCGGCCGCCCTCTCCGGCACTCTGCGGCGCGACGTCGCCGACCTGGTCGCCGCGATCGCGCAGGGAGCCAGCCGCGGGACGCCGCGCTCGGTCGACGTCCGTCTCGACCTCCCGTCGGGCGTCCGGGTGACCGGGGTCATCGGGGGCGTCGAGGACAGCCGCATCACCGTGACGACCTACTCGACGATCGGCCCGAAGCACGAGGTGGCCGCCTGGGTCCGACTGCTCGCGCTCGGGGTCGCCGAGCCGGAGACGCGGTGGTCCGCCGAGCTGACGGGCAAGAAGGGCATGGTCCGGCTCGTGGCGCCACCGGTCGACATTGCCGTCACCCTGCTCGACGAGCTCGTCGGGGTGCGGACCAAGGGACTGCAGTTCCCCCTCGGCATCCCGCCCAAGACGGCGCACGCCTATGCCGTCGGGCTCGCCTCGCCGTTCGGCAGCCCCGACCAGCGGGTCCAGCGGGCCCTGCGCCGGGCCGACGACGAGTGGTCCGGGCGCTTCCCCGAGCGGGACGACCGCTGGTGGGTCGCCCTCCTCGGCCCCGACGCGCCGCTGCACCGGCTCGACCATCTGGGGACGCTCCGCTACTACGCCCCCCGGGTGTGGGACCCGATCCTCCAGGCCAAGGGGCAGCGGCGATGACCGGCGCGCTGCCTGCATTCGACCTGCTCGGGCCGCTGCCGACGGGCACGACGCTCGTCGAGGCCAGCGCCGGGACCGGCAAGACGTGGACGCTCGCCGCCCTCGTCACGCGCTACGTCGCCGACGAGGCCCTGCCGCTCGACCAGCTCCTCGTCGTCACGTTCTCGCGGCTCGCGACGCAGGAGCTGCGCGAGCGCGTCCGCGAGCAGCTCGAGCGCACCCTCCAGGCCCTCGAGCGACCCGCCCGGGACACCGACGACCTGCTCGTCGTCCACCTGCGGCGCGGGACCGATGCCGACGTCGACGCCCGGGCCGCGCGGCTGCGGGCGGCCCTGGCCGACTTCGACACGGCGACGATCGCGACGATCCACCAGTTCTGCCACCTCGTCCTGCGCGGGCTCGGCGTCGCCGGCGACTCCGATCCGCACGCGACGCTCGTCGAGGACCTGAGCGACCTGCGCCGGGACGTCGTCGACGACCTGTTCCTCGCGCGGGCGGTGCGGGGCAGCGGATCAGGCGCGAGCCCCGGCCCGGGCGCCGACCACGCGCGGAGCAGTGCGGACGCCCGCCTCGCCCTCGACAACCCCCGCGCGCCGATCCTCCCCGACCAGCCGTCCGCGCGGGTCGCGGCTCGGCAGCAGTTCATGCGCGACGTGCAGCGCGAGTTCGACCGGCGCAAGCGAGGGGCGTCCCTGCTCGGCTACGACGACCTCCTCGCCGAGCTCGCCGACGCGCTCGTCGACGAGGACGGGCCGGCCCGACTTCGGATGCGTCAGCGCTGGTCGGTCGTGCTCGTCGACGAGTTCCAGGACACCGACCCGGTGCAGTGGCAGGTGTTCTCGCGCGCGTTCAAGGACGCGAGCCGGGCGCTCGTCCTCATCGGCGACCCCAAGCAGGCGATCTACGGCTTCCGCGGCGGGGACGTCGACACCTACCTCACCGCGGCCCGCGAGGCGACGACGAGGTCGAGCCTGCCGGCCAACCACCGCTCCGACGCGCCGCTCGTCGACGCGCTCCAGGTCCTCATGTGCGGCGCCGAGCTCTCGCCGGGGATCGAGGTGCACCCGATCAGCGCTCGGCTGACCGGGCACCGCCTCGCCGGCGCCCCGGACGGCAGCCCGGTCCGGCTCCGCCACGTCGCGGGCGACCGGATGCCGATGGACCAGGCCCGGCCGCTCGTCGCCGCCGACACCGCGGCCGACATCGCGGCGCTCCTCGGCGCCGAGGCGCAGTTCGACGGGCGGCCGCTGCTCGCGCGCGACGTCGCCGTCCTCGCGCGCACGACCAAGGACCTGCACGCGGTCCGCGGCGCTCTCCGCTCGGCCGGCGTCCCCTCGGTGCTCGTGACCAACGAGTCGGTCCTGCGGACCGAGGCGGCGACATGGTGGCTCGCCCTGCTGACCGCGCTGGAGCAGCCGCACCGGCCCGACCGCGTCCGCGCCGCCTGCCTGACCCCGCTCATCGGCTGGTCGGTCGTCGAGCTCGACTCCCTCGGCGAGCACGCGACGGACCGCGCCGCCGAGCGGGTCCGCGAGCTCGTCACGGCATTCCACCGCGGCGGGCTGCCCGGCGTCGTCGACGTCCTCCGGGGCGACGGGCTCATCGCCCGGCTGCTCGGCCGGGTCGGCGGCGAACGCGACCTCACCGACGTCGAGCACTGCGCCCAGGTCCTCCAGGAGCAGGCCGCGACCGGTCGTCCGACGCTCACGGCGCTGGTCACCTGGCTGCTGCGCCAGTCGGCCGACGACGCTGAGATCGGCACGGGGACACGCGTCATCCGCCTCGACTCCGACGCGCACGCCGTGACCTTGTCGACGATCCACGGCAGCAAGGGCCTCCAGTACCCCGTCGTCCACGCGCCGTTCCTCTTCAGCAACTGGATCCCCTCGGACGACCCGGTCGTCGTCCACCGGACCAGCGAGCGCGTCATCGCCTTCGGGGAGGACCGAGGCGCCAAGGTCGACGCCCAGCGCGAGGCCGAGGACGAGGACCTGCGCCTCGCCTACGTCGCGATGACCCGCGCCCAGTCCCAGCTCGTCCTCACCTGGGCACCGACCTACAACACCCCGGCGAGCGGGCTTCACCGACTCCTCTTCGGCCGGGCGCGGGACGCCGCGGGTCTCACCGCCTACCTCGCCCCGCCGACGGCGGGTCGGCCGGTCGCGCCGCTCGAGCGGCCCGGCAGGGAGCCGCCACCCCCGGTCGTCGAGGCGATGCTGAATGCCTGGAGCGCCGCCGGCGCGTTCAGCCTCGCCGAGGTGGTCGAGCACCGAGCGCCGGTGCGGGCGACGGTGCCGCCCGGGCCGTCGGACCCGCTCGGCGCCCGCGCCTTCACGCGACGGATCGACCACGACTGGCGACGGACGTCCTACAGCGCGCTCACCGCCGCCGAGTCGGTCGCCGTCGGGACCGTCGCCGAGGGCCGGCCAGGTGCTCGCGGCAGCGAGCCGGAGATCGCGGCCGTCGGCAGCCACGACGAGGAGGAGGTGGCCCTGACCGCGGTCGTGGGGTCCGGCATTCGCTCACCGATGGCCGGGCTGCCGGTCGGCGCGACCTTCGGCTCTCTCGTCCACGCCGTCCTGGAGACGGCCGACCTGCAGTCCGACGACCTGCGCGCAGAGCTCGCCGCACGGATCGCCGAGGAGCGCCTGCACTGGCCGGTCGACGGCCTCGACGCCGACGACCTCGCCGACGCGCTCGTCCTCGTCTGCGGGACCCCGCTGGGGCCGATCGCGGGTGACGTCCGGCTCGTCGACATCGGGAGTCGCGACTCGCTCGCCGAGATGGACTTCGAGCTGCCGCTCGCGCACGGCGACACCCCGGTCGCCCCCGCCGTCCTCCGCGACCTCGCCGCCGCCCTGCGCCGCCATCTGCCCGCCGGCGACCCGCTCCTGCCCTACGCGGCGACGCTCGAGGCGCCCGGGCTCGGGGACCAGGTGCTCCGTGGCTACCTGACCGGGTCGGTCGACCTCACCTTCCGGCACGACGGGCGCTACTTCGTCGTCGACCACAAGACCAACTGGCTCGGTGACCCGGACACCGAGCTGACCCTCGACGCCTACGCACCCGGACGGCTCGCCGAGGCGATGACCCACACGTCCTACCCCCTCCAGGCGCTGCTCTACGCCGTCGTCCTCCACCGCTACCTCCGCTGGCGGCTGCCCGGCTACGACCCGGCGACGCACCTCGGCGGCGTCCTCTACCTCTACCTGCGGGGCATGGCCGGGCCCGACGCCCCGACCGTCGACGGGGCGCCGCACGGGGTCTTCGCGTGGCGGCCGCCGGTCGCCCTCATCGAGGAGGTCTCGGCGCTCCTCGACGCGGCGCCGACCGGCACCGCTCCGGGCGCGGGGGTGGCCCGATGAGCGGCGCCGGGGACCCGCGTCTCACCGTGGCCGCGACCGGCCGGCTCGCCGACCTCAACGCGGCCGGATACCTCGACGGCTCCGACTGCCTCGTCGCGACACGCATCGCCCGCCTCGTCGGCGAGAGCGACGACGATGCGGTGCTCGCGCTCGCCTTCGCGGTCCGGGCCGCCCGCGAGGGTTCGAGCGCCCTCCACCTCGACGCGGTCGCCCGGCTCGCCCCGCGGCCCATCGCCGGCGACGCGGAGGAGGTCGACGACGCACCCGGCGGCCCCGGTGACCTCGTGGCCCTCCCGGAGCCCGGCGCCTGGCTCGAATGCGTCCGCGCGAGCCGGCTCACCGAGGCCGGGGTGCTGCGGACCGACTTCGGGCTCGTCCAGCTCGACCGCTACGTGCGGGACGAGCAGCTCGTCGCCGACTGGCTCGGCGCCCGCTCCCCGGACCGGCTCCGGGCACTCGACCCGGCCGTCCTCGAGCAGGCGGTCACCGCGAGCGGCCTCAACGCACGTCAGTCCGACGCGGTGCGCTCGGTCGCCGACCGGCCGACGACCGTGCTGACCGGCGGGCCCGGCACCGGCAAGACGTGGACGATCGCCTCGGTCCTCCGAGCGCTCCGCTTCGACGACGGGAGCGCGCCTCGCGTCGCGCTCGCGGCGCCGACCGGCAAGGCCGCCGCCCGGATGAACGAGACCCTCGAGGCCGGGCTCGGGGCGGGCGCCTTCGACCCGGCCACGACGATCCATCGCCTGCTCGGGTCGCTCCCGCGGTCCAGCACCCGCTTCCGCCATGACGCCGGCAACCCGCTCCCGCACGACGTCGTCGTCGTCGACGAGGCCTCGATGGTCGGTCTCGGCCTCATGGCCCGCCTCCTCGATGCGCTCGCACCCTCGACCCGGCTGCTCCTCGTCGGCGACCCCGACCAGCTCGCCTCGGTCGAGGCCGGCACCGTCCTCGCCGACCTCGTCCGCGGGCTGCGGGGTGGCGGTGACGTCGTCGAGCTGATCGAGACCCGGCGCTTCGGGGAGGCCGCCCAGGACCTCGCCCGGGCCTTCCGCGCCGGCGACCCCGACGCGGTCCTCGCCGTCCTCGACGCCGGCCATCCGGAGATCTCCTTCGTCGAGACCGACGAGCCGACCCTCGAGGACCTCACGTCCGTCACCGAGCAGGCCGCCGCTCTTCGCGAGCGCGCCCTCGCAGGTGACGTGGAGGGCGCCATCGCGCTCCTCGGTCGGACACGGCTGCTCTGCGGGCGCCGGTCGGGGCCGCACGGCATTCGCCGCTGGAACCGCGTCGTCGAGCAGGCCCTTGCCGCGACCGCCCCGGAGATCGCGCACCAGCCGTACTACCTCGGCCGGCCGATCCTCATCACCCGCAACGACTACGGGCTCGACGTGGCCAACGGCGACGTCGGCGTCGTCGTCCGCGGCCCCGACGGGCACCCGCTCGCTGCCATTCAGACCGGGCAGGGCATCAGGACGTTCTCCCCGTGGCGCCTCGCCGACCTCGAGACGATGCACGCGATGACCGTCCACAAGGCGCAGGGCAGCGAAGCCGATGACGTGACGGTCATCGTCCCCGCGCTCGGGTCGCGGCTGCTGACCCGCGAGCTGCTCTACACCGCGACGACCCGTGCACGGCGGCGGCTGACGGTCATCGGCAGCCGCGTGGCGATCCGGGCCGCGGTTGCGACGCCGATCGAGCGCTCGTCCGCACTGACCGAGCGACTGCTGGCGTCGGAGTCGTGGCGGGGCGCTCGCCCATGACTCCTGGGTCGCCACCGACGAATGCCCCGCGGACGTCTTGACGCCCGTCCTCGGCGGCGGCCCGGAATGCATCGACGCTCGGGCGCGCCGATCGACGCGCTCGAAGAGAGCCAGTGGTCAGGTCTGGGCCAGGGCGAACCGATCCAGCTCCTTGCGCCACATCCGCGCGATGGGACGGTTCATCGTGTTGTGGATCAGAGAGATGACCACCTTGTGCCGGAGACGGACGGGATGGGTTGTCCACTCGACGTGCAGCCGGCTGCCTCCCGCCGCGAGCGGCTCGACCCGGATGGACCCCTCGCCGGGGTCTCCGTGGTTGGTCTCCAGCTCGGTCCACCGGATCACGCGAGGGTCGGACCAGTCGTAGCGGAGGATGACCCAGAACGGCGAGTGCGGTGACCCCTCCCGCGCCACCGCCCAGGTGTCGCCCACCTCCCTGACCTCGTAGACCCCGGGGTCGAGGGTCGACCAGATCTGCAGCCGGCGATCCGTGAAGTCCGTCATGGCCTCGAGCACCTGCTCGGGCGACGCCTTCGTGACCAGGTCGAACTTCATCTCACTCACGCACCCGTTCCGGCGAAGTTGTGAGGACGCCGCGACGCGACGCGCCTGAGACCGATGGTAGGACCGGTCAGGGCACGACTCACCGTCGTTCGACCTGCTCCACCCGACAGGCCATCGTGATACGCAGCGACCACGGCGGCGGACCACTCACAGCGCCGCGATGATGTCCTCGACCCGCTGCTTCGCGTCCCCGAAGAGCATGTGCGTGTTGTCCTTGAAGAACAGCGGGTTCTGGACGCCCGCGTAGCCGGTCGCCATCGAGCGCTTGAAGACGATGACGTCGCGCGCCTCCCACACCTTGAGCACCGGCATTCCGGCGATCGGCGAGTCCGGCTCGTCGGTCGCGGCCGGGTTGACGGTGTCGTTGGCGCCGATGACGAGGACGACGTCGGTCGACGGCAGGTCGTCGTTGACCTCGTCCATCTCCAGGACGATGTCGTAGGGCACCTTGGCCTCGGCGAGCAGGACGTTCATGTGGCCGGGGAGCCGGCCGGCGACCGGGTGAATGCCGAAGCGCACGTCGACGCCCCGGTCCCGGAGCCGCTTGGTCAGGTCCGCGACGGCGTGCTGCGCCTGGGCGGTCGCCATCCCGTAGCCGGGGGTGATGACGACGGACTTCGCGTCGTCGAGCAGGGTGGCGACGCCCTCGGCGGTGATCTCCTGGTGGTCGCCGTAGTCCCGGGCCTCGCCCGTCACGGCCCCGTCCGAGCCGAAGCCGCCCATGATGACCGAGGCGAACGAGCGGTTCATCGCGCGGCACATGATGTACGACAGGTAGGCACCGGAGGAGCCGACGAGCGCGCCGGTGATGATGAGCAGGTCGTTGCCGAGCAGGAAGCCGGAGGCGGCCGCGGCCCAGCCGGAGTAGCTGTTGAGCATCGAGACGACGACCGGCATGTCACCGCCGCCGATCGACGCGACGAGGTGCCACCCGAAGGCGAGCGCGACGACCGTCATGAGCAGGAGCGGCAGCACCGAGGGCGCGGCGACGAACCAGACGAGCAGCGCCGCCGAGGCGACCAGGGCGACGAGGTTGAGCAGGTGCCGCATGGGCAGCATGAGCGGGGCCGAGGAGATCCGCGCCGACAGCTTGAGGAAGGCGACGACGGACCCGGTGAAGGTGACGGCGCCGATGAAGACCCCGAGGAAGACCTCGACCTGGTGCACCGAGTCCCCGCCGCCGAAAGCCCGCGTCTCGAGGTAGGAGTTGTAGCCGACGAGGACGGCCGCGAGCCCGACGAAGGAGTGCATCATCGCGATGAGCTCGGGCATCCCGGTCATCTCGACGACCTTGGCCCGCCAGATCCCGATGGCCGCCCCGATGGCCATGGCGAGCACCGCGAGGGCGAGCGGCCCGACTCCGTAGGCGTCGACGACGAGCCCCAGGGTCGCGACGACCGCGACGGCCATCCCGAGGACGCCGAATGCATTCCCCTGCTTGGCCGACTCGTGCCTGCTCAGTCCGGCGAGGGCGAGGATGAAGAAGAGCGCGGCGACCGTGTAGGCCGCGAACGCCAGCGAGACGACCAGGGACGAGCTCACCGCTCCGCCCTCCGGAACATCGCGAGCATTCGCTGCGTCACCATGAACCCGCCGAACACGTTGATGCTCGCGAGGAGGATCGCGACGAACGCGAGGACCTTGATCGTCGTCGTCGGCGGCTCGATCTGGATGAGGGCGCCGATGACGATGATCCCGCTGATCGCATTCGTCACGGACATGAGGGGTGTGTGCAGCGCGTGGTGCACGTGCCCGATGACGTAGTAGCCGACGACGACGGCAAGCATGAAGACCGTGAAGTGCGGCAGCAGCGACACCGGCGCGGTCGCCGCGACGAGGAGGTAGGCGAGGACGCCGACGCCGATGAGCGCGAGCCTGCGGCGGGGGTCGCGACGCTTGGCGACGACCGGTTCGACGGCGACGGCGGCGACGGGGGCCGCCGAGACCTGGACGGGCGGCGGCGGCCAGAGCGTCTCGCCCTCCCGGGTCACCGTCATGCCCCGGAGGACGACGTCGTCGAGGTCGAGGACGGGCCGGCCGTCCTTGGCCGGGGTCAGGAGCTTGAGGAGGTTGACGAGGTTGGTCCCGAAGAGCTGCGAGGCCTGGGTCGGCAGCCGGCCGGGCAGGTCGGTGTAGCCGATGATCTTCACGCCGCCCGCCGTCGTGACGAGCTCGTCGGCCTGTGAGCCCGCGACGTTGCCGCCGTTGGACGCGGCCATGTCGACGACGACCGAGCCGGGCCGCATCGAGGCGACCATCTCCTCGGTGATGAGCCGTGGTGCGGGTCGGCCGGGGATGAGGGCGGTCGTGACGATGATGTCGACGTCCGCGGCCTGGGCGGCGTACAGCTCGGCGGCCTTGCGGTCGAAGTCCTCCCCCGTCTCCTTCGCGTAGCCGTCGGCCGAGGGGCCGGTGTCCTCGACGTCGATCCGGAGGAACTCCGCCCCCATCGACTCGACCTGCTCGGCCACCTCGGGCCTTGCGTCGAAGGCGCGGACGACGGCGCCGAGCGAGTGCGCCGTCCCGACGGCGGCGAGCCCGGCGACCCCGGCTCCGACGACGAGGACCTTGGCGGGCGGGACCTTGCCCGCAGCGGTCACCTGACCGGTGAACAGCCCGCCGAACTCGTGCGCCGCCTCGACGATCGCCCGGTAACCGCCGAGGTTGGCCATCGAGGAGAGGACGTCGAGGGACTGGGCGCGGGAGATCCGCGGGACCGCGTCCATCGCGAGCGCGGTGACGCCGGCGGCGCGCAGGCTCTCGACGAGCTCGGGGCGCAGGGCGGGAGACAGGAGCGAGGCGAGGAGCTGGCCGGAACGCATTCGCCCGACCTCCGCCTCGGAAGGTGCGTTGATCTTGAGGACGACGTCGGCGTCCCAGACGTCGCCCGCGACGTCGGCACCGGCGGCCGCGTAGGCGGCGTCGGGGTAGGCGGCCAGCGCTCCCGCGCCCGGCTCGACGCTCACCTCGTAGCCGAGCCCGATGAGCTGCGCGACCGTCTTGGGGGTCGCGGCGACCCGGCGTTCGCCCGGGCCACTCTCCCTGGGCACTCCGATCCGCACGAGCGTCTCCGTCCGTCTGGGGGCGTGGCCGTGCGGGTGCCGACAGGGGTCTCCTCGGCACCCGCACGTGCGGCCAAACCTACCGACCTAGCGCACGTCGGTCCGGGACCCTGTGACGCGCCCCATGCGCGGCGACCCGCGGCCGTCCGCATCGAGAGGTCACGACCCGCCGGCGTGCGCGGCGGGTCGTGACCTCTCGACGGGTCGGGCGCGTCTCAGCTGGGCTTGGGGGCGCCCGGCCGCGCGTAGCGCCACCACGTGATGCCGACGCACATGACCGCCCAGGCGACACCGACCCAGTAGAAGGGCACCGCGCCGAGGCTGTTGATGCCGACCCCGAAGAGGAACGGCCCGAAGGCGGCGATCGCCGCTGTCCAGCCGATGACGCCACCGGCCTGCCGGCGCTCGAAGATCATCGGCATCTGCTTGAAGGTCGAGGCGTTGCCGATCCCCGCGAACAGGAAGATCGCCAGCATCCCGTAGAGGAACTGGTGGAAGCCGCCGGTGAGCGCATCGGCATTCGACGTGTCGGGCGTGAGGCCACCGATCGTGTAGATGATCGAGCCGATGAGCCCGACGCCCGAGACCAGCGACCACCTGGCGCCACCCATCCGGTCGGTCAGCGGGGCGAAGGCGAAGCGCGCGACCGCGCCGATGAGCGGGCCGAGGAAGACGTACTTGACCGGGTCGGGGAGCGCGTAGCCCTCGATGAGGACCTTGGCGGCGGCGCCGGTGCCGGAGACGATCTTGTCGTTGCCCGCGCCGTAGAGGTTGAGCATGAGCAGGCCGAACTGGGCAGACAGCCCCGAGAACGTGCCGAAGGTCATGATGTAGAGGATCGTCATCCACCAGGTGTCCTGGTTGCCGAAGATGTCGAACTGCTGGCGGATGTTGGCCTTGACCGGCACCGACTTGAGCATCGTCCACGCGAGCACGGCACCGATGACCATGAGCGGGATCCACACGAATGCGGCGTTCTGGAACCACACGGTCTTGTCCGGCTTGCCGGGCACCTTCATCAGCTGGCTGCCGCCGAAGACGGCGAGTCCGCCGATCGCGATGAGGTACGGCGTGAGGAGCTGGACGATCGAGACGCCGAGGTTGCCGAGGCCGGCCTGGAGGCCGAGCGCGGTGCCCTGCTTGCGCTTCGGGAAGAAGTAGGAGGTCGACGGCATGAAGCCGGAGAAGGCGCCGCCGCCGACGCCCGCGAGGAACGCGAGGACCATGAGCTCCCAGTAGGGCGCCGTCGGCTCCTGCACGCGGACGCCCCAGCCGAGCGTCGAGGCGATGAGCAGGAGGGAGGTCAGGGAGACCATCTTGCGGGTCCCCATGATCGGCGGCAGGACCATCCACGCGAGCCGGAACAGCCCCGCGGCCAGACCGGGCATCGCCGCCATCCAGTAGAGCTCGCTCTTGGTCCACGTGTAGCCGAGGGCGTTGAGCTTGGGGATCACGGCGCTCGGGAGGAACCACGCGATGAACGCCAGGGTCAGGCAGAACGTCGTGACCCAGAGCGTCCGCCAGGCGAGACCGGAGTCCCAGGTGGACTCGTTCTCCGGGTCCCAGGCCTCGAGCCACTCCCCCTTGCGGGCTGCGGTCGTGCTCATCGAATCTCCTTGCAGGGGTTGGCGAATGCCGTTCGCCGGCACTCGGTGGGTGGTCAGGTGGCGAGCGCCGGGCTCTCGATGTGGCGGGCGAGCGCCGGCGTCTCCTTGTGGAGCATGTGGACGACCGTCCAGTGCATCCAGACCGCGCAGACGACGGTCAGGACGAAGAGGACGAAGAAGGTCGAGGACGGGAAGCCGGACCAGACCTTGGTGTAGGCGAACAGCGGCGGTAGGAAGAAGCCGCCGAGGCCGCCGAACATGCCGACGAGGCCGCCGACCGAGCCGACGTTGTCGGGGAAGTACTCGGGGATGTGCTTGTAGACGGCGGCCTTGCCGACCCCCATGGCGCAGCCGAGGAGGAAGACGAGGACGACGAACGGCGCCAGCCCCATCGAGTAGGCGAGGTGCTCGGACTGGGTGCCGTCTGGGTGCGCGACGACGAGGTGGCCGTTCGGCATCATGAGGAGGCCGGTCGTCGCGATCATCGCCCCGAACGTCCAGTACATGACCCGCCGCGCCCCGAACCGGTCGGAGATCGCGCCACCGAGCGGGCGGAGCAGGGAAGCCGGGAAGATGAAGGTCGCGGTGAGCAGCGCCGCCTCACGGAGGCTGATGCCGAAGTTGTCGATGTAGTACTTCGGGAGCCAGGCGGACAGCGCGACGTAGGCGCCGAAGACCGCGGCGTAGTAGAGGCTGAACCGCCAGACCCGGACGTGCCGGAGCGGCCGCAGCATCTCGCCGAGCGGCTTGCCGGCACCGCCGACCTTGTCCTTCCTCGGGACGACGAGGAGGACGAGGAGCGCGGCGACGACCAGCGCCACGGTGTAGATCGCGGGGAAGATCCGCCAACCGCCCTCGAAGATCCCGAAGTAGACGTGACCGGCGGTGCCGGCGATGAGCGAGGGGACGAGCACGACGAGGAGCTTGGTGACCGAGGCGCCGACGTTGCCCGCGCCGAACAGTCCGAGGGCGAAGCCCTGGCGCTCCTTGGGGAACCATGCGGCATTCCATGCGATGCCGACGCTGAACAGGTTGCCGGCGAAGCCGACGAGGAAGGCGAGGACGAGGAGCGCGCCGTAGGAGCCGACCCGGGTGAGGAAGAAGCAGGGGATCGCCGTCAGCAGGAGCATCGCGATGGTGACGACCCGGCCGCCGATGCGCTCGGTCAGCATGCCGGCGGGGAGACGCCACAGCGAGCCGTTGAGGACGGCGACCGCACTGACCCAGGCGAGCTGCGGGTCGGTCAGACCGAGCTCCTTCTGGATCGGGACCCCGAGGACGCCGAACATGAGCCAGACCGCGAACATCAGGGTGAACGCGACGAAGGACATCGCGAGGACGCGATGGCGACCGTCCCGGGGGCCCTCTGCGGCGGCGCTCATGGCTCTCCTCGACTCCGTTTGCGGTATTGGATGGAGGCTTTCCGGTTTATCCACGGGCCAGAGATTACACCTCTCCGGCCACCTCGCCACTCAGGTGAGCCTCACCTTGCGATGCAAGAGGCATACCGCATCGTAGCGAGGTGTGGTTTGATGACCGGAGGAAATCCGCTAAATCCGCGGCGAGGAGGTCGAATGCCGCACCGCAGCTCCGTCGCCGAGCGCTCCGGTCGACCTGCTCGACTCCCCAGTGCGCCGAGCCCTCGTCGACACGCTCGCGACGAGCGCCCAGCTCGACCCGGACCACCCGGGCATGATGGCGGCCGAGCTCGCGTGCCGCCCACGACCTCCACGTCACGACGGTCCGCTTCCACCTCGACCAGCTCGTCGCCGCGGGCTCCGTCGAGTCGCGCTTCGAGCGGGCGGCCCGCGCCGGCCGGCCACGCAAGCTCTACTCCGTCGCCGCCGGGTACGATGGGCCCCTCGTCCGCCTCCGACGCCCATGCGTACCGCGCGCTCGCGGAGCTCCTGACCTCGACCTTCGCACGGGCTGCGTCCGGCACGATCACTCCGGCGGACGCCGGTCGGGAGTGGGCGCGACGCCACGTCCATCCCGTCGACACCGGCCCGGCCCGCTCCCCCGGCCAGTGGCTGAGCAAGCTCGGCCGGATGGTCGACGTGCTGCGCGGCTGGGGCTACACGCCCCAGGTGTCGACGAGCGAGGACGGCCGCGAGGTGTCCGTCGCGCTCGTCGACTGCCCCTTCCTCGACCTCGCCCGCGACAACCCGGCGGTCGTCTGCGGCATCCACCGCGGGCTCATCGCCGGGACCATGGCGCAGCTCGGGGAGGAGCGACACCGAGGTCAGCCTCGAGCCCTTCGTCGAGCCGCGACCGCTGCCTCGCCCACGTGCGCACCAGGACCCCCTTCACCGTCCCGCCCCCGCATCCGGCCTGACCCGAGGAGCCCTCATGACCTGACCCGTCCCGTCCCGGCCGGGATCGACAGCCCGCTCGCGGACGCGCTCGTCGGGACCCGCCGGTTCTTCACCCGTGCCACCGTGTCGGAGGACCGGCGGACGATGCACGTCGAGGGCGGGCGGAGCGGCGACTCGTTCTACCGCGACCGGTGGAGCCACGACAAGGTCGTCCGCTCGACCCACGGCGTCAACTGCACCGGCTCCTGCTCGTGGAAGGTCTACGTCAAGGACGGGATCATCACCTGGGAGTCTCAGCAGACCGACTACCCGTCGACCGGCGCCGACAAGCCGGAGTACGAGCCCCGCGGCTGCCCGCGCGGCGCGGCATTCTCCTGGTACACCTACTCCCCCACCCGCGTGCGCTACCCCTACGTCCGCGGCGTCCTGCTCGACCTGTTCCGGCAGGCCAAGGAGGCCGTCGGCGGCGACCCGGTCGTCGCGTGGGCCTCGATCGTCCAGGACCCCGAGCGGGCCCGGCAGTACAAGTCGGCGCGCGGCAAGGGCGGGCTCGTCCGCGCGTCGTGGGCCGAGGTCGTCGAGCTCGTCGCGGCCGCCCACGTCTACACGGTCAAGCGCTGGGGGCCGGACCGGATCGCCGGCTTCTCCCCGATCCCGGCGATGTCCCCGGTGTCGTACGCGTCCGGCGCGCGCTTCCACGAGCTCATCGGCGCGCCCATGCTGTCCTTCTACGACTGGTACGCCGACCTGCCGAATGCCTCGCCGCAGATGTTCGGCGACCAGACCGACGTCCCCGAGTCGGGCGACTGGTGGGACGCCGGCTACCTCATCATGTGGGGCTCCAACGTCCCGCTGACCCGCACGCCCGACGCGCACTGGATGACCGAGGCGCGCTACCGCGGGCAGAAGGTCGTCGCGGTGGCCCCGGACTACGCGGAGAACGTCAAGTTCGCCGACGAGTGGGTCAGCTGCGCACCCGGCACCGACGGGGCGCTCGCCATGGCGATGGGGCACGTGATCCTCAAGGAGTTCTTCGCCGAGCGGGAGGTTCCCTTCTTCGTCGACTACGACAAGCGCTACACGGACCTACCGTTCCTCGTCACATTGGACCCCGACGAAGGAGGGGACTCCAATGTGACGAATCGGGACGGCGAGCGGAGCGAGCTCGACGCAGTCGGGGGGTCCACGGGGGGCGGAGCCCCCCGTGTGTACCGCCCGGGCAAGAACGTCGTCGCCGGCGACCTCGAGATCCCCGAGGCGACGTCGGAGAATGCGATGTGGAAGCCGGTCGTCCTCGACGGCGCCACCGGGGAGGTCGCCGTCCCGAACGGCTCCATCGGCTTCCGCTACGGCGACGAGGGCTGGGGGAAGTGGAACCTCGACCTCGGTGAGATCGACCCGCTGCTGACTTTGCTCGGCGTCTCCGACGAGGACGTCGTCGTGCGCCTGCCCCGCTTCGACGCGGAGGACGGCCTCGTCCGCCACGACGACCGCGGCGTGCCGGCCAAGCGGATCGGCGACCGGCTCGTGACGACGGTCCTCGACCTGCTGTTCGCCCAGTACGGCGTCGAGCGCGCCGGGCTGCCGGGGACCTGGCCGGCCGGCTACGACGACCCGAGCGTCCCCGCGACCCCGGCCTGGCAGGAGCAGCACACATCCGTGCCGGCGGCCCAGGTGACGCGGCTCGCGCGCGAGTGGGCGCAGAACGCGATCGACACGCAGGGCCGGGGAATGATCCTCATGGGCGCCGGGACGAACCACTGGTTCCACTCCGACCAGATCTACCGCGCGATGCTCCTGCTCACCTCGATCACGGGCTGCCAGGGTCGCAACGGCGGCGGCTGGGGGCACTACGTCGGTCAGGAGAAGATCCGGCCGATCATGGGTTTCCAGCACATGGCATTCGCCCTCGACTGGCACCGTCCGCCGCGGCACATGAACCAGACCGCGTACTGGTACGTCAACACGAGCCAGTACCGCTACGACACCTTCACCGCCGACGAGATCGACTCCGGCACGGGCGTCTTCGCGGGCAAGGGCGTCATGGACCTGCTCGCCCAGTCGGTCCGGCTGGGCTGGACGCCGAGCTACCCGACCTTCAACCGAAGCAGCCTCGCCCTCGCCGACGAGGCGGCGGCCGCGGGCATGGAGCCGGCCGCCTACGTCGTCGACCAGCTGACCTCCGGCGCGCTCAAGTTCGCCGTCGAGGACCCCGAGGCCGAGGAGAACCACCCCCGGATCCTGTCGCTCTGGCGCTCGAACCTGTTCGGCTCCAGCGCCAAGGGCAACGAGTACTTCCTCCGCCACCTGCTCGGGACCGACTCCTCGGCGACCGCGCGCGAGGCTCCGCCCGACAAGCGTCCGTCGACGATCGAGTGGCCGGCGCAGGCCGCCGAGGGCAAGCTCGACCTGCTCACCACCCTCGACTTCCGGATGACGAGCTCGACGCTGTTCTCCGACGTCGTCCTGCCGGCGGCGACGTGGTACGAGAAGCACGACCTCTCGACGACCGACATGCACCCGTTCGTCCACTCCTTCAACCCGGCGATCTCACCGCCGTGGCAGAGCAAGACCGACTGGGAGGCCTGGAAGGAGATCGCGAGGAAGTTCTCCGAGCTCGCCGTCGACCACCTCGGCACCCGCAAGGACGTCGTCGCCAAGCCGCTCTGGCACGACACCCCCGAGGCGATGGCGACGGTGCACGGCGTCGTCCGCGACTGGCGGCTCGGCGAGTGCGACCCCGTGCCGGGCAGGACGATGCCGGTCATCGCGGTCGCGGAGCGCGACTACACGGCGGTCTACGACAAGATGACCTCGATCGGCCCGCTCCTGGAGCGCGTCGGGATGCTGACCAAGGGAGTGCCCTACAACGTCGAGCGCGAGATGGGAATCCTCAGGCAGCGCAACGGCATTCGGCGTGGTGGGGTCGGCGACGGGCAGCCGCTGGTCGAGACCGACATCCAGTTCGCGGACGCGATCCTCCACCTCTCGGGCACGACGAACGGGCACCTCGCGACCCACGGCTTCAAGAACGTCGAGAAGCGCACCGGCACCCAGCTGCACGACCTGGCGGCCGAGCACGAGGGCAAGCAGATCACCTTCGCCGACACCCAGGTCGCGCCCGTCCCGGTCATCACCTCACCCGAGTGGTCCGGCTCGGAGACGGGCGGCCGGCGGTATGCGCCGTTCACGATCAACATCGAGCGGCTCAAGCCGTTCCACACGCTGACCGGGCGACAGCAGTTCTACCTCGACCACGACTGGATCGTCGGCATGGGCGAGGCGATGCCGGTCTACCGGCCGCCGCTCGACATGACCGCGCTCTTCGGCGAGACCCCGATCGGCGAGCAGGACGAGCTCGGCGTGACGGTCCGCTACCTGACGCCGCACAACAAGTGGTCGATCCACAGCGAGTACCAGGACAACCTCTTCATGCTCTCCCTCTCCCGCGGCGGCCAGACGATCTGGATGTCGGACCGCGACGCGGACAAGGTCGGCATCAAGGACAACGACTGGGTCGAGGCCGTCAACCGCAACGGGGTCGTCGCCGCGCGGGCGATCGTCAGCCATCGGATGCCGGAGGGCACGGTCTACATGCACCACGCCCAGGACCGCCTCATCGACGTGCCGCTCACCGAGCGCGACGGCAAGCGGGGCGGCATCCACAACTCGCTGACCCGGACGCTCATGAAGCCGAGCCACCTGATCGGCGGCTACGCCCAGCTCGCGTACTTCTTCAACTACATCGGACCGACGGGCAACAACCGGGACGAGGTCACCAAGATCCGTCGGCGCTCCGACCAGAAGGTGGTCTACTGACATGAAGGTCATGGCGCAGCTCGCGATGGTGATGAACCTCGACAAGTGCATCGGCTGCCACACCTGCTCGGTGACGTGCAAGCAGGCGTGGACCAACCGCACCGGCACCGAGTACGTGTGGTTCAACAACGTGGAGACCCGCCCGGGCCTGGGCTACCCCCGCCGTTACGAGGACCAGGAGGAGTGGCGCGGCGGCTGGGTCCGCAAGGCCAACGGGCGCCTCGCGCTCCGCGCCGGCGGCCGGCTGCAGAAGCTCGCGACGATCTTCAGCAACCCCAAGATGCCCGGCATCCAGGACTACTACGAGCCGTGGACCTACGACTACGAGACCCTGCTCAACGCCCCGAGCCAGGCGAACTTCCCTGTCGCGCGGCCGCATTCGCTCATCTCGGGCAAGCCGATCAACATCGGCTGGTCGGCGAACTGGGACGACGACCTCGGCGGCTCCCGCGAGTACGGGCCCAAGGACCCGATGCTCAAGGGCATCGAGGACAAGGTGAAGTTCGAGTTCGAGCAGACCTTCATGTTCTACCTGCCGCGGATCTGCGAGCACTGCCTCAACCCGAGCTGCGCCGCGTCCTGCCCGAGCGGCGCGATCTACAAGCGCGAGGAGGACGGAATCGTCCTCGTCGACCAGGACCGGTGCCGCGGGTGGCGGATGTGCATCAGCGGCTGCCCGTACAAGAAGGTCTACTTCAACCACAAGACCGGCAAGGCCGAGAAGTGCACCTTCTGCTACCCGAGGGTCGAGGTCGGCATTCCCACCGTCTGCGCGGAGACGTGCGTCGGCCGGCTGCGCTACATCGGGCTCATGCTCTACGACGCGGACGCGGTCCTCGCGGCGGCGAGCGTCGAGGACGACCACGACCTCTACGAGGCCCAGCGTGGCGTCTTCCTCGACCCGGACGACCCGGAGGTGCAGCGGGCCGCCGAGGCCGCCGGCATCCCCGGCGACTGGGTCGAGGCGGCCCGGAGGTCGCCGGTCAAGCGGCTGATCATGGACTACCAGGTCGCGCTGCCGCTGCACCCGGAGTACCGGACCATGCCGATGGTCTGGTACATCCCGCCGCTCTCCCCCGTCGTCGACGTCATCAAGGACACCGGTCACGACGCCGAGGACCAAGGCAACCTCTTCGCCGCGATCGACACGCTGCGGATCCCCGTCGAGTACCTGGCCAACCTGTTCACGGCCGGTGAGGTCGCGCCCGTCGACGCGGTCCTCCGCAGGCTCGCGGCGATGCGCTCGTACATGAGGGACCTCAACCTCGACCGCGAGGCGGACGAGTCGATCCCCGCGTCGGTCGGGATGACCGGTGAGGACATGTACGAGATGTTCCGGCTGCTCGCCATCGCCAAGTACGCGGACCGCTACGTCATCCCGACCGCGCACGGCGAGCAGGCGCACGCGCTCGAGGAGCTCGCGACCGACTGCGCGGTGTCCGACTACGGCGGCGGGCAGTCGTCGGTGTTCGGCGAGGGCTCCGGTGGCCTCACGCCCGTGGCCGTCGAGAACCTGCGCGTCCTCACGGAGGCGCAGTCCGCGGACACGCTCGCGGAGATGTCGGCCGAGAACCCGCTCCGCGGCCGGGTCAACCTCCTCAGCTGGGACGGCAAGGGCCTGCCCGAGGGCATCTTCCCCGGCGAGCGGAGGGGGTGAGCCGAATGCAGTGGCGACGACACCGTCGATCCGTCCCGTCCCTCGCGCGCGGCGACGTGCGCACGGCCTGGCAGGTCTGCTCGCTCCTGCTCGACTATCCGACAGAGGAGCTGGTCGCGCGAGCTCCGTTGCTGCGCAAGGCGATCGGGGACCTGCCGTCCTCCATCTCGGATGGGCTCACTGCATTCCTCGACGACGTCGAGGCCGGGGACCTGCGGACCCTGCAGGCGACCTATGTCGACACCTTCGACGTGACGCGACGGTGCGCGCTCCACCTGACGTACTACACCGCCGGGGACACCCGGAAGCGCGGCGTCGAGATCATCCGCTTCAAGCAGGCCTATCGGGCCGCGGGCCTCGAGCTCGACGACACCGAGCTACCGGACCACCTGAACGTCCTGCTCGAGTTCGGCGCCGCGCACGACCTCGACGTCGCCTGGCGGCTGATGTGCGACCACCGCGTCGGTGTCGAGCTGCTGGCCCGTGCACTGGAGCAGCGACAGTCCCCGTGGCGGGGCGTCATCCACTCCCTCCGCGCCACCCTCCCCGTGCTCGACGGCACCGACGAGGAGGCCCTCGCCCGGCTGATCGCCGAAGGTCCTCCGAGCGAGGCCGTCGGCCTCGACCTGCCCGGCTACGCCCTCGACCCTCGCCTCAACCCCCGGCCCGAGCCGATCGACCTCGGCACCTCCATCCCCGTGGGAGCACCGCAGTGAGCACCTTCCTCTGGCTCATCGTCCCCTACCTCAGCCTCGCGATCTTCGTCGTCGGCCACTACTGGCGCTACCGCTACGACAAGTTCGGGTGGACGACACGGAGCAGCCAGCTCTACGAGGACCGGCTGCTGCGGATCGGCTCGCCGCTGTTCCACTTCGGGATGCTCGGCGTCGTCGCGGGTCACGTCATCGGCCTGGTCATCCCCAAGCTGTGGACGAATGCCCTGGGGCTGAGCGAGCACGCCTACCACGTGATCGCGCTGGCCGGCGGCATCCCCGCGGGGGTCGCGGCCCTGGCCGGGCTCGCGATCCTCGTCTACCGGCGACGGACGACCGGGCCCGTCTTCTCGGCGACGACGGTCAACGACAAGGTCATGTACCTCGTCCTCGGGCTCGTCATCGTCCTCGGCGTGTGGAACACGATCGCCGGCTCGCTCCTCCAGTTCGGCGGCGAGTACGACTACCGCGACGGCGTCTCGCCGTGGTGGCGGTCCGTCTTCACCTTCCGGGCGGACCCGACCCTCATGGCCGACGCGCCGGTCGGCTTCCAGCTGCACGCGCTGCTCGCGATGGTGCTCTTCGCGATGTGGCCGTTCACCCGCCTGGTCCACGTCTTCAGCGCACCGGTCGGCTACCTGACCCGCCCCTACATCGTCTACCGCAGCCGCGACGTCCGGCCGGGCCGGGGCACCGGGACCCACGCGCCGCGACGCGGCTGGGAGTCGCGTCCCGAGCTGTCGAAGAAGAAGTGAGCGTCATGACGGAGTCCTCCGTGGCCGACCTCGGCGCGATCGCGAATGCCCTTCTCAAGCAGGCCCGCTCGGACGCCCGCGGTCGGGCCGCGCACGTCGTCGTGGCCGGCGGCCTCCAGCGCGCCACAGCCATCGCGCTCCTCGCGGGTGAGTCGCTGGACGAGCACGCCGCGCCGCCCGCGGCGAGCCTCCAATGCCTCACCGGGAGGGTCCGCCTGCACACCGGGGACGCGGCGTGGCAGGTCGCCGCCGGGCAGGTCGTCGCGATCCCTCCCTCGCGGCATGCCCTGGACGCCGAGGAGGACTCGGTCGTCCTGCTCACGGTCAGCCTGCGCGCCTGAGGTGTGCTCCTACTGCGGCTGCGAGGCGATCACGGTCATCGGACGGTTCATGGCCGAGCACGAGGACATCGTCAATGCCCTGACTCGACTGCGTTCCTCGTGCGCCGCAGGAGACCCCGAAGCCGTGGCGGAAGCGGTCACAGCCATGGAGTCCCTGTTGCACCCGCACACCCACGCGGAGGAGGTCGGCCTCTTCGCGACGATGCGCCAGGACCATGAGTTCACCGAACACATCGAGGGCCTGTGCGCCGAGCACACCGGCCTCGACGCCGGCCTCGTCCGGATGCGGTCGGGTGCGCACGCCGAGTTCGACGCGTTCGAGCGGGCACTCCGCGCGCACATCGACAAGGAGGACAACGGGCTCTTCCCCGCTGCGGCGATCGCCCTCAGCGGGGCCGACTGGGATCGGGTCGACGAGCTGACCCCGCCACCCGGGTAGTCTCGACTTCGCGGGTGGCCGGACCGATCCTCAGGGGCGGGTGCCGCCGCCGCCACCGAGGTGTGGCACGTCGGGCTGCCCGAGCCGTCCGGCCTGGTAGTCCTCGAAGGCCTGGACGAGCTCGGCCCGGGTGTTCATGACGAAGGGACCGGCCCACGCGATCGGCTCACGGATCGGAAGGCCGCCGAGGATGACGACCTCCATGCCGTCGGCGGCGAGCGAGCCCTGCTGCCCGTCGGCCTCGACCCGGATCCCGGCACCCGCGCCGAGGACGGCGAGCTGCGAGGCGCCGATGCGGACGGCCTCGGGGCCGACGCTGCCGCTCCCGCTCATGACGTAGACGAGCGCGTTGAAGTCCGCGCGCCACGGCAGCTCGAGCCGCTCACCCGGCTGGACGGTCGCGTGGATCATCGTCATGGGCGAGTACGTCGCACCGGGACCCTCGTGGCCCGCGACGTCGCCGGCGATGACGCGGACGAGGGCGCCGCCGTTGGCATTCGTCAGGAGGGTGACCATGCCGGCGTCGAGGTCCTGGTAGCGCGGACGGGCGCCCTTGTCCTTGCGCGGCAGGTTGACCCACAGCTGGAGGCCGTGGAAGAGGCCGCCGCTCACGACGAGGCTCTCCGGCGGGCGCTCGATGTGCAGGATGCCGCCGCCGGCGGTCATCCACTGGGTCGCGCCGTTGGTGATCGTGCCGCCGCCGCCGTAGGAGTCCTGGTGGTCGAAGATCCCGTCGATGATGTAGGTGACGGTCTCGAAGCCGCGGTGCGGGTGCCAGCTCGTGCCCTTGGGCTCGCCCGGCGCGTAGTCGACCTCGCCCATCTCGTCCATCATGACGAACGGGTCGATGTCGGCGAGGTCGGCGCCCATGAAGGCCCGCTTGACGGGGAAGCCCTCGCCCTCGAAGCCTCGGGGGGCCGTCGAGAGGTGCTTGACGCCGCGAATGCGGGCGCCCGGCTCGAGCGCGTCGACGCGCGGCAGGACGGTCAGGTCGGGGACGGTGACGGCGGGCATTCGACACTCCTTGGTTGACGTTTTAACTATACGTCGGAACGTCGGATCCCGATCGCTCATTCCCCAGCCACCGCATGACGAAAGGTCACAACCCGCCGCGACGCGACGATCGCCGGCGGCGGGTTGTGACCTCTCGATCGAGGAGTGGAGGGTCCTCGGGACTCAGTCGACGCGGCGGAAGCCCGCGCTCTCGGCGGCGTCGTTGTCGCTGAACCAGACGTGCGGCTCGGCGTCCTCGTAGGCCGGGTGGGACTCGTCGACGAAGGTCTTGGTGTCCTCCCACGCCTTGACCGGGTGGCCGAGGGGCATGGCGCGGTCCTCGAGGGTCGCAGCGGAGCCGACCCCGTAGCCGCCGTCGGTGACCTCGTCGAGCTCGCTCGTCCGGCGCGTCCACCCGGCGCCGTCTCCACCGTCGGACGACCCGTCGGCGGTGCCATCGGCGCTCTGGATCTCCGGACCGTCCTCGTCGGCGACCCAGTCGCCCCGCTGACGGAACTCGCTGGAGTCGGCCTCCTCGGTCGACAGACCCTCGTCGGAGGAGCCTGCACCTTCGGCCTCATGGTCGGCGCCTGCGTCGGCATCGGAGCTCGCGTCGGTCGTGACGTCCTCGCCCGGGGCGTCGTCGGCGGCGGGCGCGTCGTCGGCGGGCGCGTCGTCGGCGGGCGCGTCGTCGGCAGCAGTGTCGTCAGCGGACCCGTCGTCGGACCCAGCCGCCGGCGCGGGGGCCATGGCCCCCGAGCCGACGCTGCCGTCCGAGGCCCCCTCGAGGGCGTCGTCGTCCCGGGTCTCGCCGCCGGCCGACTGCTGACCTGCCTCGTAGGCCTCGTCGGACCCACGCTCCGCCGCGGCAGCCTCGTCCTCCTCGGACGCCTGCCCCGGCTCGACCCCGACGTCGTCGGAGTCGACCGTGGGGTCGCCGCTCGCTGCCTCGTCGCCCGACGACGGCTCACCGCCCTCGCCGGACGCTGCCGTCTCCTCACTCGCGTCGGCGGCGGTCGCGTCCTGGTCGGTGGCTGCCCAGTCGTCAGAAGGCGAGTCGTCGGTGTCGGCATTGGCCGAGGTTTCGGTGTCGTCGGCAGCGTGCTCCTCGCGAAGGTCCGCCGCGCCCTCGCCCTCGTCACCGGCGATGCCGTCGGCCTCATCGGCGGGCGCGTCCGTCACGACGTCGTCACCGCCGTCGGCGTCGAAGGCGCCCTCGTGGGACTCGGCGGTCCGGTCCTCCTCGGCGGTCGTCGTCACGTCGTCGTCGAAGGTCGTCCGCTCGCCGTCGGTCCGCTCCTCCGGCACCGTGTGGTCGGGGTCGTGGGCCGACGTCGTCCACGACGGCTGGTCGACGGCGCCGTCAGCGTCCTCCACGGCGTCCCCGCCGCCATCCGCGGCTCCCTCGGCGTCGTCGATCCCGGCGCCCCGGCGGGGCACGTAGTCGTCGTGCCGACCCTCGTCCGCGACGACGACGTCCTGCGCCTCGTCGTGCTCCGGCGCCTCGTCCTTCTTGTCCTTGCCCCAACCAAACATCTCGCCCTCCTCAGGCTCGGTCGACTCCGCGGCCGCCGGTTCGGCGGTCGCCGGTACTGCATCGGGCTCATCGGCCGCGACGGGTTCGTCCGCGCGGACCGGGGCGTCGAAGATCGTCGCGCGATCGTCGACCACGTCGGTGTCCGCACCCGAGGCGACGACGGCCGGCGGCGTCGGCTCGGACGCCGTGCGACTCGGGGGTGCGAGGTCCCCCCGCAGGTCCGAGGCGGCCTCGCGCCCCGCATTCGTGCCGCGCCGGCCGGCCGCCGCGTAGACGATGAAGGCGAGGGCGAGCAGGACGAGGGCGATCAGGATCCACTTCATCGGGGTGACTCCCTGGGAGCTCGGAGGGTGTGCGTTGCCCCAAACCTAGCGGGGCGGGCCGGTCGGGCAGGCCGGATCACCTCCCGCATCCGCGCCCAGAGGGCCCGCCCCACACGCCTTACCCATGGGTAACATGAGCCCGTGGACACCTACGCGCTCTACCAGCGACTCGCCGCCCGCCCGCTCGGCAAGCGCGCCTTCTCGATCGCCTTCAGCCAGGCGGCGCCCTACTTCGCCACGGTGCGCCCGCAGGTCCGGGAGGTCCGGCCGAACCACGCGGAGCTGACGATCCGCAAGCGGCGCGCGGTCCACAACCACATCGGGACCGTCCATGCGATCGCGGTCTGCAACGGGCTCGAGGCGGCCATGGGGCTCCTCGCCGAGGCGACGACGCCGCCGGGCCGCCGCTGGATCCCCCGCGGAATGCAGGTCTCCTACCTCGCGAAGTCGACGACGGATCTCCTCTGCGTCGCCGACACCGACCCGGCTGACTGGG
The DNA here is from genome assembly GCA_963752365.1 of uncultured Actinomycetota bacterium. Taxonomy (GTDB): domain Bacteria; phylum Actinomycetota; class Actinomycetes; order Actinomycetales; family Dermatophilaceae; genus CAVVXY01. The sequence continues at coordinate 36,919 of CAVVXY010000004.1, read as the reverse complement.
AGCAGACCGGCGACGTCGCGGTCCGGGTCAAGGCCGTGCGCACCGACGGCACCGTCGTCGTCGAGGGGAAGATCACGATCTACGTGAGCGACAAGCCCGCGCGCTGACCGCATTCGCCGAATGCGCTCGGCTCAGCCGCCGCCGAGCCCGAGCTCCCGGGTCGTCTCCTCGCGCATCTCGACCTTGCGGACCTTGCCGGTCACCGTCATCGGGAACTCCTCGACGATCCGGACGTAGCGCGGGATCTTGTAGTGCGCGAGCCTGCCGGTGGCGAACGCCTTGACCGCCGCCGCGTCGAGCGGCGCCGCGCCGTCGCGCATCCGGATCCAGGCGCACAGCTCCTCGCCGTACTTCTCGTCCGGGACGCCGATGACCTGCGCATCGAGGATGTCCGGGTGCGTGTAGAGGAACTCCTCGATCTCGCGCGGGTAGACGTTCTCGCCGCCGCGGATGACCATGTCCTTGATCCGCCCGGTGATCTGGACGTAGCCGGTCTCGTCCATGACCGCGAGGTCGCCGGTGTGCATCCACCCGTCGACGAGGACCTCCGCCGACGTGTCCGGCTGCTCCCAGTAGCCGAGCATGACCGAGTACCCCTTGGTGCAGAACTCCCCCGCCTCACCGCGGGGCATGGTCTCACCGGACACCGGGTCGACGACCTTGATCTCCAGGTGCGGGCAGACGCGACCGACCGTCCCGACCTTGCGCTCGAAGGAGTCGTCGGTCCTTGTCTGCGTCGACACCGGTGAGGTCTCCGTCATGCCGTAGCAGATCGTCATCTCGTCGATGCCCGCCTCGATGAGCCTGGTCATCATCGTTGCGGGACAGGGAGATCCGGCCATGATGCCGGTCCGCACGCTGGTGAGGTCGAAGTCCGCGAAGTTCGGCAGCGCCCACTCCGCGATGAACATCGTCGGGACGCCGTAGAGGCTGGTGACCCGCTCGTCCTGCGTCGCCTGCAGCGTCAGCGCCGGGTCGAAGCCCGGCGCCGGGATGACCATGCAGGCGCCGTGCGTCGTGCACGCGAGGTTGCCCATGACCATCCCGAAGCAGTGGTAGAACGGCACGGGGATGCAGACCCGGTCGGCCTCGGTGTAGTGGCAGATCTCCCCGACGAGGTAGCCGTTGTTGAGGATGTTGCGGTGCGACAGAGTCGCGCCCTTGGGGAAGCCCGTCGTGCCGCTCGTGTACTGGATGTTGATCGCGTCGTCCGGTGACAGCCCCGCCTGCACCTCGCGGACCTGCGCGTCGGTCGCCTCCCGGTCGCCCCGCTCGAGGAATGCCTCCCACCCGGCCGCGCCGAAGAAGAGGACGTCGCGCAGCTGCGGGCATTCGTCGCGCACCTCCTCGACCATTGCCGCATAGTCGCTCGTCCGGAACCGCTCGACGGCGAAGAGGACGGAGACGCCGGCCTGGTCGAGGACGTACCTGAGCTCGTGGGTCCGGTAGGCGGGGTTGATGTTGACGAGGACGACGCCGACCTTGGCGGTCGCGTACTGGACGACCGTCCACTCGGCGAGGTTCGGCGCCCAGATGCCCGCGCGGTCGCCCGGGGCGAGACCGGCCGCGACGCAGGCCCGGGCGACGCGGTCGACCTGCGCGCCGAACTCCGCGTACGTCCACCGAATGCCCTGGGCCACGTCGACGAGCGCGTCGCGGTCGCCGAAGCGCGCGATCGTCGCGTCGAGGTTGTCCGGGATCGTCTCCTCGAGCAGCGGCGGCTCGGTGTCGCCGACGGTGTGGGACGGCTGCACGATGGTCTCCGGTGACATGGACCCATCCCATCGCGCCGCGCCACGTCGGGCAAGGCTCAGGGCGGACGGATCAGCGGGTCCGAGCCGCTCGCCACCCGGCGAGCCCGATGGGTGCCGCCGCGGCCAACGCGACGACGCCGATCCCCTGCCCCCAGTCGCCGCCGGCCGCCGCCGCGCCGAAGAGCGCGAAGCTCGTGATCGACGCGGTCTCGTTGGCCAGCCCCATGACCGAGGTGACCGTCGCCCGCGACCGGCCCTCGATCGAGTCCTGGAGCCGGATGTCCATGGCGACCATCTGGGCGGCGACGAGTCCGTAGCCGACGATGACGCCGAATGCGGTCGCGACCGGTCCGAGGAGGGCGCCGCCACCGATGAGGGCGGCCCCCGCGACCGGGACGGCTGCCGCGGTCGCGGCATTCTCCGCATGGGCGAGGTGATCGGCGACCAGGGCCCCGACGGCTTCGGCGACGACCATGACGCCGAGGAGGAGGGCGACAGACGTCGTGTCGATCCCGTTGTCGGACAACAGGTTCGGGACGTACTCGTCGACGCCGACGACCACGATGACCGCCATGTAGGCGAGCAGGATCCGGCGCAGCACCGGTCGCCCGAGCGCCTCCCCCACGCCGGCCCGGAGGGTGTCGAGGTAGGTGCCGGGGTCCTGGACGTCGTCGACGGCGGTGGCTCGCGGCAGGACCAGCACGGACAGGGTGTACCCGACCGCGGCCACGATGCTGACGGCGAGCACGAGCCGGTAGCCCCCGGCGGCATGGAGCGGCCCTCCGGCCGCGATGCCCAGGGCGAGGGCGATGGTCGCCACCGCCCGGCTCCGGGAGCGGACCCGCCCGTAGCCGTCGCCGGCGCCCCGAGCGGACAGCTCGTCGTGGAGCAAGGCCTCGAAGGTCCCGGACTCGAGCGCCGACGAGGCGCCCCAGAGGACGAAGCCGAGGACGAAGCCGCCCGTCGTGGGCCAGACCGCCCAGGTGACGAAGACGCCGACGTAGAGCAGGCCGGAGATCAGGAGCAGCCGGCGACGGTCGACCCGGTCGGCGAGCGCGCCGGACGGGACCTCGAGCACGAAGCCGGCGACCGACCAGACGACCAGGGCCGTCGCGAACTGCCCGGGCGACAGTCCGTCGTCGCGCATGTAGAGCGCGTAGATCCCGAGGATCGGTGCGGACTCCCGCAGTCCCGAGACGATCGAGGCGCGGATCGTCAGGTCACGGACGGTGGCGGCTCAAGGCTCGTGCATGCCTCCACGATAGGGCTCGTTGCGTCCGCGTGAAACGCCGCTATAGGGGCGTTTCACGCGGACGCAGGACGGGCTGCCTCAGTCGGCGAATGCCTTCGCACCCGCGATCATCCGGCCGTGGAACTCCGCCGAGTCCGGCAGGTGCGCGCTGGCCCAGAGGGCGTTGACGACGAGCCGGACGAAGGTCCACGCGCGGACCCGGTCCTCATCGAGCCCGGCCGCCTCGGCGACGACGTCCGCGCGCAGCCGGAGGTGGAGGCGGAGGTTGTGCGCCCGCGCCGCCTCGTCGGCCCGGTTCCAGACGGCCGGCGCGACGGCATACGCCCACTCGGCCGCCATCGGCTTGGGGTCGATCGCCAGCCACGGCTCCCGTTGCCCCGCAAGGACGTTCGCATAGTGGAGGTCCGAATGCACGAGCCGGGTATCTCGGTCACCGTCCCCGACGAGGTCGGCGACGAGCGAGCGCGCCTGGGTCGCGAGGCGGCGCGGGAGCGCCGCGGGTGGGCTCGCGAGCTGCTCGGCCCAATGCCCGGCCTGGACTGAGAGCCGCGGCAGCTGGGGGAGGGCCGGCTGGTCCAGGCGGCGGAAGAGGCCGCCGATGACCTCGCACGCCTCGAGCACGGACACGGACGTCAGATCCGTGTCGCCGTCGAGCCGCTCCAGGAGCATCGTGAAGGCGGCCGGGTCGGCGGCGACGAGCCGCGCAGCCCCGCGGCCGTTCCATGCGCGGAGCGCGAGGTGCTCCTGCTCGGCCTCCGCGTGCGGCCAGGTCAGCTTGAGGGCGAACGCGTCGCGTCCTCGGCGGACCGGGACGACGAGCGCGCACTCGCCGAACCACGGCTCTCCGTCGACGCCAAGGCCCCACTCGGCGAGGTGCCCGTCGACGAGCCCGGGGAGTGTGCGCAGCCAGTCGTCACCGGAGACGTAGGGCTCCGGGTCCCGGCCCGAGATCGACGCGGCGAAGGCCGGCGGGACGGGGACGGTGGGCATTCGCCCACTCTGTCAGCCCGTCCGAGGTGGCTCGAGGACGGCGCCCGGGTTGAGCAGACCGGCCGGGTCGAGCGCGTCCTTGATCCGACGCGTGAGGGCCATGACATCCTCCCCGAGCTGGTCCGGGAGCGCGGCCCGCTTGAGCCGGCCGACGCCGTGCTCGCCGGTGATCGTCCCGCCGAGCCCGATCGCGAGCGCCATGATCTCGCCGAACGCCGTCCGCGCCCGCCCAGCGGCCGCCTCGTCGCCGGCGGGCGTGACGATGATCGGGTGGGTGTTGCCGTCGCCCGCGTGGGCGACGACGGGGATCCGGACGTCGTTGCGCGCCGCGATCTCGGCCACGCCGCGGAGCAGCTCGGGCAGCCGTGGCACGGGGACGCCGACGTCCTCGAGGAGCAGGCTGCCGAGCTTCTCGATCGCGGGGAATGCGGCCCGCCGGGCCGCGACGAACATCTCGCCCTCGTCGGGGTCGTCGGTGGACACGCATTCGCTCGCACCGGCGGCGCGGCAGAGCTCGTCCATGACGCCGACCTCGACCGACCGGGCGGCACCGGGCGCATCGGACTGGGCGAGGAGGAGCGCGCCGGCCTCGCGGTCCAGGCCCATCCGGAGGTGGTCCTCGACGGCGTTGACCGACGCATTGTCCATGAGCTCGAGCATCGAGGGCCGGAGCCGCCCGCCGATCGCGACGACGGCGCGGGCGGCGGAGTCGACGTCGGGGAAGGTCGCGACGAGGGTCGCCGGGCGGTCCGGCGTGGGGACGAGCCGGAGGATCGCCCGGGTCACGATGCCGAGCGTCCCCTCGCTCCCGACGAACAGCTTGGTCAGCGAGAGGCCGGCGACGTCCTTGAGCCGCTGTCCGCCGAGGCGCACGAGGGTGCCGTCGACGAGGACGACGTCGAGCCCGAGGACGTAGTCGGTCGTCACGCCGTACTTGACGCAGCAGAGCCCGCCGGCGTTGGTCGCGACGTTGCCCCCGATCGAGCAGATCTCGTAGCTGCTCGGGTCCGGCGGGTACCAGAGACCGTGCTCCGCAGCCGCCCGCTTGACGGCCGCGTTGAGCGCCCCGGGCTCGACGGTCGCGGTCCGGGTCAGCGGGTCGACCTCGACCGCGGCCATCCGGTCCAGGCTCAGCGTGATCGCGCCGTCGACGGCGAGCGACCCACCGGACAGCCCCGACCCGGCTCCGCGCGGGACGATGGGAATGCCGTGCCCCGCCGCCCAGCGGACGGTCGCCTGCACCTGCTCGGCATTCGTCGGGCGGACGACGGCGAGCGGCATCCCGGCGCTCGCGTCGTGGGTCCAGTCGTGCCGGTAGGCCTCCATCGACGCGGCGCGGGTGAGGACCTGCTCGGCGCCGACCGCGGCCACGAGCTCGTCGAGAGCCGCACTGCTCATGACGGCAACCTAGTGCGGGGCCGCAGTCGTACGCTGGTCCGGTGGCCGACTGGCGTGTGGAGTATTCCGAGCTGAGCGGCGCCGACCGGGACGGGACCCTCCCGCCCGAGGACCTCGAGCGCCTCGCCGTCGCGGCCGGGCTGCTCGGTCTGGAGGACGAGGTCGTGCCGCTCCGCGAGCGGGCCCTCCGTGGCTACCTCGACCGCGGCGACCAGGACGCCGCCCTCCGCTGCGGCTTCTGGTGCGGCTTCCACCTGCAGAACCGGGGCGACCACGCCCAGGCCCGCGGTTGGCTGCAGCGGATCGGGCGGCTCGCGACGCCCGAGGCGATCGACGGCCCGAGCGGCGGCCTCCTCGCCCAGGTCGAGGCCGTGCGGATCATGTTCGGCGGCGATCCGGCCGCGGCGCTGCCCGTCTTCGACGACGCCATCGCCCGGGCCGACCGGGCCGGCGACGTGGACGGCTTCACCCTCGGGATGCTCGGCCGGGCCCGCTGCCTCAACGAGTCCGGGCGCCCGGACGAGGCGGCCGCGGCGATGGACGAGCTCATGGTCCACGTCGTCGCCGGCCGGGTGCACCCGGAGGTGGCCGGGCTCGCCTACTGCGGGGTCGTGTCGATCTGCATCGGCCGACTCGACCTCCGGCGCGCCCAGGAGTGGACGGCCGCGCTGAGCCGTTGGGTCGAGGACCAGGAGGGGATGCTGCCCTACCGCGGCACCTGCCTCGTCCACCGTGCCGAGGTCCTGCGCTGGCGCGGCGACTGGGGCGCCGCCGCGAACGAGGCCGACGACGCGTGCCGCTGGCTCACCGCATTCCACGAGCCGTCCCTCGGCGGCGCCCACTACGTCCTCGGCGAGCTCGCCCGGCTGCGCGGCGACCTCACGGACGCGGAGAATGCGTTCGCCCGGGCCGGCGAGCTCGGGCACGACCCCCAGCCCGGCCTCGGACTGCTCCGCCTCGCGCAGGGCAAGGCTGCGGTCGCGGTCGCCGGCGTGCGTCGCGCCCTCGGCGAGGACGACGTCATCGGCCGGCCCCGCGCGGTGCTCGCGGCCGCCGCGGTCGAGGTGGGCCTCGCCGCCGGCGACCTCGAGCTCGCCCGCACGGCCCACGCGATGCTCGACGGGCTCGTCGGGGACGGGGACACCGCGTGCCTGCGCGCGCTCCGCGACCAGTGGACCGGGGCGCTGCTGCTCGCCGACGGCGAGCCGGCCGCCGCGCTCCCCCGGCTCCGCGCCGCCGTCGCGGGCTGGCAGTCGATGGGGGCGCCGTACGAGGTCGCGCGAGCCCGCTGCCTCGTCGCCCGCGCGTGCGCCGCCCTGGGGGACGCGGAGGCCGCGAGCATGGAGTCGGGTGCCGCACGAGCCGAGCTGACCCGCCTCGGGGCGCTGGCCGACCTCGCTCTCCTCGACGCCACGGCCCCGCCCCGCTCGACCGGCCCGCTCTCGCCGCGCGAGGTCGACGTCCTCCGCCTCCTCGCGACCGGAGCCTCCAACCGGGCGATCGCCGAGCGGCTCTTCCTCTCGGAGAAGACCGTGGCGCGACACCTGAGCAACATCTACGGCAAGCTCGACGTCCCGAGCCGGGCCGCGGCGACCGCCTGGGCCTTCGAGAACGCCCTCGTCTGAGCCCGCCGCCGATGGGTCGTTCGACCCATCGCGCCCGCCGCGGAATGGGTGATCCGGTCGATGCGAGCGCCCCCACCGCATCCCTACCGTCGTGAGCAGGCAACCACGCACAGGAGGCGGACATGGGCACACGCGTCATCACCGGACCGGCGGAGCAGGTCGACACGGTCGTCATCGGCGGCGGACAGGCGGGGCTCGTCATGGGCCACCACCTGCGACGGGCGCGGCGGGACTTCGTGGTTCTCGAGGCCTCGGCGCGGGTCGGGGACTCGTGGCGGCGGCGCTACGACTCGCTCCGCCTCTTCAGCCTCCCCCGCTACGCGAGCCTGCCGGGAATGGGGATCCCGACGCGGACCTTCCCGACGCGGGACGAGATGGCCGACTACCTGGAGGCGTACGTCTCGCACGAGCAGCTGCCCGTCCGCACCGGCGTCGGCGTGGAGCGGGTCGGACGGGCTCCGGACGGCTCCGACCGCCTCGTCGTCGAGACGACGGCCGGCACGATCGTCGCCTCCAACGTCGTCGTCGCGAGCGGCGCCCACGTCCGCCCGCACACCCCCGCACTCGCCGCCGAGCTCGACCCGTCCATCGTCCAGGTGCACTCGCTCGACTACCGGAATGCGTCCCAGCTCGTCCCGGGCGGCATCCTCGTCGTCGGCGCCGCGAACTCCGGGACCGACCTCGCGCTCGAGGCGGCCGCCGCCGGGCACCCGACCTGGCTCGCCGGCCGTCACCCGGGCCAGGTTCCGATCGACATCGACGCACCGGCCGGCAGGTTCGTGACGCCGCTCATCATGTTCGCCTTCCGCCACGTCCTGACCCTGCGGACCCCGATGGGGCGCAAGGCGAGGGCGGCGGCCGAGGGACACGGCGTCAACCTCGTCCGCAACAAGCTGGCCGACCTCGATGCCTCAGGGGTCGTCCGGACCGGCCGGATCACCGAGGTCGTGGACGGGCGGCCGGTGTCGGCGGACGGCATTCGCCCGGACATCGCGACCGTGCTGTGGTGCACCGGCTCCGGCCCGGACCACCGTTTCCTCGACCTGCCGGTCCACGACGCCGGCGGACGGCTCCGGCACGACCGCGGCGTCACCGAGGTCCCGGGGCTCAGCTTCCTCGGCCTCGACTTCCAGTTCGCGCTCGCCTCGGCGACGATCCAGGGCCTCGACCGCGATGCCCGCCACCTGCTGCGGCACCTGCGCCCGGCGGCCCGGGTGTCTGCGGCGGCCTGAGCGTGTGGACGGCGCCCGGGTCGATGTCCTCGGCCATCGAGTTCCCGAGGCCGAATGCATCGACCCGGGTCACGGGGTCGGCCGTAACAGCCGGTCGAGGACCGCGAGGAGCAGCGCTTCGCGAAGCGCCGGCGACGCGACGTCGAGGAGGGCGTTGACCGGCGCCAGCCGCTCGGGCAGCGCGAGCTCGCCGCCCTCACCGGCGAGCCCGGCGACCTGGAGGAGCCCGTCGAATGCGGCCTCGTCGAGGGTCGCGGGGTCGATCGCGCCCGCCGCCGCCGCGAGCTCGGCAGGCACCTGAACCGGTCCGGCCTCCCGGACGGCGGCGACGGACGCCTCGAGGGCCGAGGCGAAGTCCGGCACCGAGGGCGCGGTCGCGGCGGAGAGCGTCAGGTGGAGGTTCGCGGGCGCGGAGCCGAACGCCATCTGCGGCTGGACGAACCACCCGCGCGCCAGCATCTCGTCGGCGAGCGAGAAGACGTCGATCCCGTCGTCGTCGGCAGCGACGGCGAGGAGCGTGGCCTCCGGAGCGGCGAGGACCCGGAGCCCGTCGATCCCGTCGACGGCCTCGGCCAACGCCAGCGTCGCCTCCCGGGCGACTCCCGCGAGGCGCGCGTAGCCGTCGTCTCCGATCGCGTGGACGACAGCCCAGGCAGCGGCGAGTGGGCCGCCGGACCGCGTCGACTGGGTCGTGCTGTTGAGCATCGTGTAGCCCGGCCACTCGGCGGAGGCGAAGAGGTGCGTCGACCGCAGGGCCGCGGACCGGTGGAGCAGCACCGACACGCCCTTGGGCGTGTAGGCGTACTTGTGCAGGTCGACGGAGATCGAGGTGACGCCCGGGACGGCAAAGGTCCAGTCCCGCGGCCGGTCGAGCCAGGGCAGGACCCAGCCGCCGATGCACGCGTCGACGTGGCAGCGCACTCCGGCGTCCGCGGCAGCGGCGGCGATCGGCCCGACCGGGTCGACGACGCCGTGCGCGTAGGACGGTGCCGACGCGACGACGAGGACGGTCGAGTCGTCGATCTCCGCGCGCATCCCGTCGGCGTCCGCGCGGAACGTCGCCTCGTCGACCGGCACGACGACGAGCCGCACGCCGAAGTAGTGGGCCGCCTTGTGGAACGCCGCGTGCGCGGTCGACGGGACCACCATCGTCGGCTCCGCGACGTCGGGACGCGCGTCCCGAGCGGCGAGCACCGCGAGGAGGATCGACTCGGTCCCCCCGGACGTCACCGATCCCGCGAATCCCGTGGGCGCGTCGAGGATCCGGCCCGCCCACCCGACGAGGTCGTTCTCCATCCGCCGCAGACTGGGGAAGGCCGTCGGGTCGAGGCCGTTGGACCCGGCGAACATCGCGAGCGCCTCGCGCCCGATCTCGTCCGCCTCGGCGAGCCCCGAGTCGTAGACGTAGGCGAGCGTGCGGCCGCCGTGCGTCGGGAGGTCGCCTGCCTGCATTCGCCCGAGCTCGGTGCGAATGCGGTCCCCCGCCCACGCGTCGCTCACTCCCCCTCCTCCTCGGGGAGCCCGGCCGCGGCGGCGGCCTCGGCGACGTAGCGGTCGGTGAGCCGGTAGGCGAGCAGGGGCCCGAGGGAGACGAGGAAGAGGACCGCCGGGACGACGCCGAAGCCGAGGGCGATCGCCTGCCCGGCCCGGTCGGACTGGGCGACGTCGCCGCTCGTCGAGGAGACGTAGCCGCCGACGGCCAGGATGATGGCGTAGAGCCCGGGGCCGAGCGCCAGCCCGAGGGTCTCCCCCGCCGTCCAGACACCGGTGTAGACGCCGATCCTGTTCTCCCCGGTGGCCGCCGCGTCGGCGGCCGCACAGTCCGGGAGCATCGCCATCGGGAACATCTGCGCGCCCGCGTAGCCGACGCCGATGAGCGCGACGGCGACCGCGATGAGCGCCATGGGTGCGTCGCGGAGGAGGTAGGCGCCGAGCGCGCCGAGGAGGAGGAGCACGGAGCTCGCGAGGTAGCCGACCTTCTTGCCGACCCGCTCCCCGACCCGCTGCCAGAGCGGGGTGACGACGAGCGCCGGCCCGACGAAGCAGACGAAGAGGATCGTCGATGCCGCGCGGTCCCCGATGACGACGCGGGCCATGTAGTCCACCCCGGCGAGCATCGCGCCCGTCGCCAGCGCCTGGATGACGAAGGTGGCGAGGAGGACCCGGAAGTCACGGGCGGCGGCGACGATCCGGAGCTGCTCGCGGAGCGAGGCGGCTCCGGCGACCTCGCGGCGCTCGGGGGCGTTGCGCGTCCCCCACCACGCGCCGATCGCGCCGACGGCGATGAGGATGCCGACGAAGAGGCCGACGGCCCGATAGCCGGTCTCCGCTCCGAGCCCGTCGCGGATCGCCGGCGAGAGGCCGCCGGACAGGAGGATCGCGAAGGCGAGGATCGCGACCCGCCAGGTCATGAGCCGGGTGCGCTCGTCGTAGTCGTCGGTCATCTCCGCCGGCATCGCGACGTAGGGCACCTGGAAGAACGCGTAGGCCGTGGCGCACGCGAGGAAGGCGAGGACGACCCAGAGGGCGGCGACGAAGGTCGGCGACGTCGGCCCGTTGAAGAGCAGGACGAAGAGGACGGCGAGGGCGAGGCCGGCCCGGAGGAGGAACGGCCGGCGGCGACCCGACGGGTTGGTCGAGCGGTCGCTGATCCCGCCGGCGATCGGGTTGAGGATGACGTCCCACGCCTTGGGGAGGAGCACGATGAGCCCGGCGAGGGCGGCGGCGACCCCGAGCCGGTCGGTCAGGTAGGGCAGGAGGAGCAGGCCGGGGACGGTGCCGAACGCGCCGGTCGCGACCGACCCGAGGCCGTAGCCGCGGCGCGTCGCGGGGTCGAGCGTCGTCGCCATGGCGGCAACCTACCGCCGCGCTGGTTGACTGGCGGGATGCGGCGGGCGAAGGGCTTCACGGGACGGATCGTCGGGATCGGGTCGACGAGCGGGGTGCGGGTCGTCGTCGGTCGGTGGGCGGAGGGCCCGCTCGGAGCCTTCGCCGACGCGATGGTCGAGCGCGCCGACGGTCACCGCATCCTCCTCGCGCCGAATGCCGCGGTCGCCGAGTTCGTCTGCACCACCTATGAGTTCGACGAGGTGCGGGTCGAGGCATTCGTCGTCGAGGACACGTCCGGCGGGTGGTGGGTGTCGAGCGACTCCCTGACCCTCGAGGTCACCATCGGCGGCCGAATGCCGCTCGGCCGGCTGCTCCGGGCCGTCCCCCGGCGCCTCGCGACCGAGCCGGCGTTCACGCTGCTCACCGACCCGGTGGCGAGGGTCCTGCTGCAGGGGGTCCGGACCCGCGGGACCGCGCGGGCCGGTCGACGCGAGTTCTACGCGGCGACCGACCTGCACCGGGTGACCGCGATGCGGGGCTCGCTCGACGGTGCGGACCTGGGCGGCCTGGCCCCGGTCGCACCGCCCTGCACCTTCGGCTTCGGCTCGACGCCGAGGACGCCGTCGGTCACGACCCTGGTCACGACGATCACCGAGCAGGACGGCGTGCCGGGACCTTCCTGGGGTTCCGGCCGTGGGGGCCCTTGACACACCGTCGCCCCCGCGTCGGCGGGCGTCCCGGCGATGAGGTACTCGCCCGGCACCGTGCTGTCGCAGACGTCGAAGACGTGCACGGCCGGCACCCCGCCGGGCTGGGTGAACTGGCCGGCGCGGTCGGTGAGGAAGGAGTTGGCGCCCGCCGCCGGTCGGGTCGCGCGCGTCCCCGGGATCCGCTGGACGGCCCGTCCGCGGGGTCGCGGTCAGGGTGCCGGCGTGACCTTCGCGTCGTTCTCGAAGGCCAGCCGGAAGCGGCCCGTCGAGGCCGTGAACGACGTGACCGTCACCGCCATCCCGAGCGTCGACCGGTCCGCGAGCGTCCACGTGCACCGGGCCGTCTCGCCCTTGACCCCCTTGAGGTCCGGGCAGGCGAGCTTCGCGCCCTCGGGCACCTTGTCGCCGAACTTCGCGACCGCCTCCTTCTCGACGTCGGCGGCCTTGATCCTCGGCGTCGACCCGACCGACACGGTCTTGCTCGCCACGGTCACCGGGTCGCCCGCGCTCATCGAGCAGCCGGCGAGGAGCGGGACCCCGAGGAGGACGGCGAATGCCGCTCGGCGCGCACTGCGGTTCATGGCATCCCTCTCGTCGCCCGCCCCATCCGGGTGGTGAGACTCACCGAGAACCTATCGTCGGTCGCCGCGGGGCCGCTGCGACACTGGCCGCATGCGCCCGATCGTCCAGAGCAAGAAGCTGCAGCACGTCCGCTATGACGTGAGGGGCCCGATCCTCGTCGAGGCCCAGCGGCTCGAGGCCGAGGGGCACAAGATCCTCAAGCTCAACATCGGCAACACCGCGCCGTTCGGCTTCGAGGCGCCCGAGGCGATCGTCGCCGACATGGTCCAGGCCCTGCCCGACTCCCAGGGCTACGCCGACAGCAAGGGCATCTACAGCGCCCGGACCGCCGTCGCGCAGTACTACCAGTCGCGCGGCCTCCGGGACACCTCGGTCGAGGACGTCTACATCGGCAACGGCGTGTCCGAGCTCATCTCGATGGTGCTCCAGGCCTTCGTCGACGACGGCAACGAGATCCTCGTCCCGGCCCCCGACTACCCGCTGTGGACCGGCGCGGTGTCCCTGTCCGGGGGCACTCCGGTCCACTACCGCTGCGACGAGGACAACGGCTGGAACCCTGACCTCGCCGACATCGAGGCCAAGATCACCGACAACACCCACGCGATCGTCATCATCAACCCCAACAACCCGACCGGCGCCGTCTACAGCGAGCAGACGGTCCGCGCGCTCGTCGACATCGCCCGCCGCCACGACCTCGTCGTCATGGCCGACGAGATCTACGAGAAGATCATCTTCGACGACGCGGTCCACCACCACGCGGCGACGTTCGCCGGCGACGACGTCCTCTGCCTGACCTTCTCCGGCCTGTCCAAGGCCTACCGCGTCTGCGGCTACCGCGCCGGGTGGGTCATGGTGAGCGGCCCCCGGCACATGGCCGAGGACTTCCTCGAGGGGCTCACCCTCCTCGCCAACATGCGGATGTGCGCCAACGTCCCCTCCCAGCACGCCATCCAGACCGCGCTCGGCGGCTACCAGTCGATCACCGAGCTCGTCGTGCCCGGCGGCCGCTTCTACGAGCAGTCCAAGCTCGCCGCCCAGCTCCTCAACAAGATCCCCGGCGTCAGCTGCGTCGAGCCCATGGGCGCCCTCTACTGCTTCCCCCGCCTCGACCCCGAGGTCTACGCGATCGAGGACGACGAGGCATTCGTCATCGACCTGCTCCGCGCCAAGAAGATCCTCGTGACGCACGGGACCGGCTTCAACTGGTTCGCGCCGGACCACTTCCGCCTCGTCACCCTCCCCGACGTCGAGGTCCTCACCGAGGCGATCGGCCGGATCGCGGACTTCCTTGAGACCCGCCGGGCCTGAGCACCTCGGGGCGATCGCCGTCGGCGGGGCGGTCGGCTCCCTCGCCCGGTGGGCCGTCGGCCTCGCGCTGCCCCACGCCTCCGGCCACTGGCCGTGGTCGACCCTGCTCGTCAACCTGTCCGGCTGCGTTCTCATGGGCGTCCTCGTCGCGCGGCTCGCCTTCGCCGCCGCGCCGCACGTCCTCTTCCGCCCGTTCCTCGCGGTCGGCGTCCTCGGCGGCTGGACGACGTTCAGCACGTTCTCGGTCGACACCCTCGAGCTGGCGAATGCGGGGCGCCCGCTCCTCGCCCTCGCCTACGTCGCCGCCTCCGTCGCCTTCGGCGTCATCGGCGTCGGCGTTGGGCACGTTGCGGGACAACGGATCTGGGCCGGACGGCAGGACACCGCGTGACCGCGCTGCTCGTCGTCCTCGGCGCCGCGGTCGGTGCCCCGGCCCGATACCTCGTCGGTCACCACCTGCGCAGCCGGACTCCGGCGACGGCCGCGGCCGGCACCCTCCTCGTCAACGTCCTCGGGTCGTTCGTCCTCGGGCTCAGCGTCGCGGCGGGCCTCGGCGGGTCGTGGCTGGCCCTCGTCGGGACCGGCTTCTGCGGCGCGCTGACGACCTTCTCGAGTTTCGCGCTCGAGGTGTGGGAGGCGTGGGGCGACGAGGAGCGCCGCGCGGCGGTGGCGAATGTCGTCCTCAGCCTCGTGCTCGGCCTGCTTGCGGCGTGGGGCGGCTGGGCGTGGGGGTCGTGACCGTCGCGGAGCCGGCTCGGGCTGCCCGCCCGCTCCATCGCGCCTGGACAGCCGTGGCGGTCGTCGGGTTGCTCGCGGTCGCCCTCTGGCAGTGGACCAGCGCCCTCAGCGGCACGTCGGACTTCCAGGACACCGATGTCTACTGGCGGGCCGGGCGCGATGTCCTCGCCGGCCACGACCCCTACGCGACCGACGGCACCCGGCTCCCCTTCACCTATCCGCCGTTCGCGGCGCTCGCGTTCCTCCCCCTCGCGGCCCTCTCCCGCACTGCGGCGCAGACCACCGTGGTCCTCCTCTCGCTCGGTGCCCTCGCCGCCGTCCTCGCGGTCCTCGCCCGGCGGCTCGGGGCAACGTCCCGGGAGCGGGTGCTGCTCGTGGCATTCGCCCTCGCCTGCGTGCCGGTCGTCCGGACCGTCCAGCAGGGGCAGGTCAACCTCGTCCTGCTCGCCCTCGTCGTCCTCGACGTCACCGTCGTACCGCGTCGGTGGCGTGGCATCCTCACGGGGGTCGCCGCCGGGATCAAGATCGTGCCGGCGGTCCTCGTCCTGGTCTGGGTCGTGAGCCGCGACTGGTCCGCGTGCGCCCGGGTCGCGGTCGCCGGCGCCGCGACCGTGCTCGTGAGCGCCCTCGTCGTCCCGGACGCGGCGAGGACCTACTGGCTCCACCTGCTCCTCGACCCGAACCGGTCCGGGGGCGGCCGCTACGCCGACAACCAGTCGCTGACCGGCGTCGTCGCCCGGGCCCTCCAGGACGACACGCCGCCCGGGTGGCTGACCCTGCCCCTCCAGGCGATGGCGCTCGTCCTCGCGGTACTCGCGGCTCGGCGGGTCTGGTCGTTGACCGGGTCACACCTCGCCGTCGCGGCGGTCATCGGGCTCGGCGGACTCCTCGCCTCGCCGGTCAGCTGGTCGCACCACTGGGTCTGGGTCGTCCCCGCGGTCGCCGTCGGGGTCCGGACCCCCCGGACCCAGGCCGCGTGGCCCCTCGCCGTGGCCGCGCTCGTGCCGCCGCTGCTCATCGCACAGGCGTTGCCCCGTCCGTGGGTGTGGTGGCACGGCATTCCGCTCCTCGTTCTGCCCCTTGCGGCGATCGTCCTCCTGCTCCGCCTCGCGACGTCAGGTGGGCCAGTGCGCGCGCGGACCGTGGTCAGCCGGACCAGCGCGCGAGGAGGACCACGCCGAGCACCAGCCAGGTGAGGACCACGGCCGGCAACCAGCGTGACGGCCCGGAGACCGCGCCCGCGCCCCGCCGCCCCGGCACCTGCTGTCGCGAGGTCGCGCCGGTCGGGAGGTCGCTGAGCTGAGAGCGGAGCACGGCATCGCGGGCCTGCTCGACGGCGGCCCCGAGGCGGGCGGCCGAGTCCGCCCGGAGGCGCTCGAGCCCCTCCCAGTCACGGTCGTCGTCCTCACCCTCGATCTCGCTCTCGCTCTCGATCTCGCTCTCGAGATGCTCGAGCTCCACCGGGTCCGGATCCGGCGGCCGGAGCTCGACGACGTCGTCGCCGCCGACGAGGAGGACGACCGACCCCTCCGCCGAGATCCGGACCGACTGGACCGCGGAGAGGGGGACCCGCCGGGTGACGAGGGGACCGACGAGCTCGACGGACGCGTCCGTCACCGTCGCCCGGTGCACGAGCCGCTCCCAGCCGGCGTACGCAAGACCCACGGGGGCGGCGACGTGCAGGACGGCGAGCCAGGGGTTCGTGGAGCCGGCGCCGGCCACCCAGACCCACGCGACCGAGCCGGCGAGGGCGAGGAGGCCGAGACCGCGGGACCACCAGGGCGTCGGCGGGGTGTAGGGCAACGGGTGCGGGACGGTCCCGGCCGGCACCTCATCGGTCCACGCCGCGACGTCCTCCGGGTCGCGTTCGAGGTCGTCGGCGTCGAAGAGGAGGAGCTCCCCGGACAGCAGTGGACCGACCGGCAGGAGGCGGGCGCCATCGGTGAGGACGGCCACCCACCCGCCCTCGCGGACGTCGCCGACGAGCCGGCCGTCGCGTGGCGGACCGGGCGTCCGGTCGAGCGCCGTCGCGAGTCGCAGGGTCTCCTCCACCGGGAACTCCGCCACGACCTGGTCCTCGTCGAGGGTCACGAGGTGGAGCAGGTCCGCGTCGTCGACGAACCAGCGGACCCGCGGCCCCCGTTGGCGCGACCCGGAGAGCAGGCGCCGGCGCACAGGCCCGGCTGCGGCCCGCGCCCCGCAGACGAGCCCGCCGAGCAGGGCGAGCCCGGCGAGGGTGGCCCACCAGGTCTGGTCCGGAGGTTCGGCCACGAGATGGGTCCAGTCCGCGTCCGTCGGGTCGACCCGGACGGGCAGGACGTCGCCGACGGCGTGGTCGTCGAGGCTGTCGACGCGAACGGTCTCCCCGATGCCCCCGACGAGACGGTCGAGGCGCAGCGTCAACCTCGTGTCCCCGTCGTCCTCGGCCGCCACCGCCGTCACCGTGCCCTCGACGACGACGCTGCGCGCGCGGTGGGTCGCCTCCTCGTCCTCCGCCGTCCGCCACAGCCCGAGGCACCCGACGACTCCGGCGAGGGCGAGGACGACCCCGATGGCGAACACCCGCTCGATGGTGTCGCGGGGACGCGGGCCGGGCGGGACGGGTTCCAGCCGGACGTCGTCGGCGACCTCGTCGATGATCCGCCGCTGGGTCCGGATCGCGCGATGCCGCAGCGCTGCCGCGCCGACGGTGAGGAATGCGGACACGAGCCACGCGGCATTCGCCGCCACCAGGGGGTCGAAACGCAGGTCGGCCGCGGCGAAGACGACGGCGCACGTCGCGGCGAGCACCGGGCGGTAGAACAGGAGCGCGATCGCCCCGACGAGGAAGACGGCTGCGACGGCGAACCCGAGGTCCGGTCCGCACACCGTCGGGTCCGTCGTGGAGCACGAGCGCGTGTCGGCGAGCACGGAGACGACGAGCGCGGCCACCCATCCGGCCGCGGCGACGGCTCGGGGCCAGCGCGGCGGCGCCGCCGCGCGCCAGCGGGCGGCCACGTCCGCGGTCAGCCCGGTGCGCACACCCGAAGGCTACGCGCGACCGAGGAGCGCCCTCGGAGTCCTCGCGCCACGCACGGGCCGCGCGGTGCGCCTGCGATGCGTCGGTGGGACGTGGCAGGCTCGGACCCGATGGATGCCCTTCGCGACGACCCCGACCCCACGGGCGACTTCCTCGACGGCTTCGCCGAGGCGCCGGCCGATGCCGACCCCGTGCCCTCGGGGCGGGCGCTGCTCCTCACCTCGGCGGGGATGACGCTCGTCGGCGTGCTCGGTGCGATCGGCTTCGTGGCGGGCGCGATGTGGGCGAGCCTGCACGAGCCCGACCTCGGCTACGACAACCTCGTCGCCGAGCTCGCCATCAAGATCGGCTTCTCGCTCTTCGTCGGCGCCCTCTGCGGGGCGATCGTCGTCGCCCTCTCGATCGCCGTCGTCGCCGTGTTCGTCCTCCGCGAGCGCCGACGGGTCGTCCACGGCATCGCTCCGACCGACACGCGGCAGCCGTCGGACGCCCGGGCCGTGGCCGACCGCAACGGCCCCACCGCCACTCCCGACGCACCCACCGTCCCTCACACACCGGACCGTCCTGCCGGCCCCCCGCCCGCACCCGCACGACCGCGACGTGAGCGCTCCCACTAGGGGTCAGCCGATGGCCGAGCCGGACGAGCCCGGGGTCCCGGAGCGCAGCGAGCGGCCGCGCCGGGTCCGGCGTGCCGCCGGCGCAACGGCCCGCGGGGTCCGCGCGGCCGGGCGGGCGACGGCGAGCGCCGGCCGGGTCACGGCCAGGGCCGGCCGGGCCACCTACGGTCAGGCCCGGCGGGCGAGCCAGGCCGACGGAGCCGGTCAGAGCGGCTTCTTCCGGCTCATCGAGCTGCACGCCGTCGGCGCGGCCGGCGACACCTTCGTCGCGGTGTCCCTCGCGGGCACCCTCTTCTTCCAGGTCCCGACCGGTGAGGCACGCGGCCAGGTCGCCCTCTTCCTCGCCCTGACGATGCTCCCCTTCGTCGTCGTCGCCCCGGTCATCGGGCCCTTCCTCGACCGCTTCTCGCACGGGCGCCGGTGGGCGGTCGGGGCGACGATGGCGGTGCGCGCATTCCTCTGCTGGGTGCTCGCCGGTGCGGTCGCCGAGCAGTCGCCGCTCGTCTTCGCGGCCGCCCTCGGGTGCCTCGTCGCCGGACGTGCGTATGCCGTGACCAAGGCCGCCGCGGTCCCGCGGGTCCTCCCCGGGCAGCTGACCCTCGTCAAGGCGAACTCGCGGATCGGCCTCGCCGGCATCGTCGGTGCCGCCGTCGGCGCGCCCGTCGCCGTCGGGCTCTCGCGGATCGGTGCGGAGTGGTCGCTGCGCGCGGGCTTCGTCGTCTTCGTCGTCGGGACGATCCTCGCGATCCTGCTGCCGGCCTCCGTCGACACCGCGCGCGGTGAGGGCGAGACCGGCAGCCACCTGTCGATCGTCGAGTCGCTCCGCAGCCAGATCCCCTCGCGCGTCGTCGTCGGCCTGCGCGCCAACACCGGGCTGCGGCTCCTCTCGGGCTTCCTCGTCCTCTACCTCGCCTTCCTCCTGCGCGAGCACCCGCTCGAGGGCTGGTCCGACCGCGGGACGCTGCTCCTCGGCATCGTCGCCGTCGCGGCGGGCGCGGGCAACCTCGTCGGCATCGCGCTCGGCAACGCGCGCGCGGTCCGGCCCGAGCGGGGCGCGATCCTCGCGCTGCTGCTCGCCGCCCTCCTCGTGGCCATCGCGGCATTCGCCCTGACCGCGGTGACCGCCGCCGTCCTCGCCTTCGTCGCGGGGCTGACCCAGGGCTACGCCAAGCTCGCCGTCGACGCGCTCATCCAGGAGGAGGTGCCCGACCGGGGACGGACGAGCGCCTTCGCCCGGTCGGAGACGGCGCTCCAGCTCGCGTGGGTCCTCGGCGGCTTCATCGGGATCGCGATGCCGCTCGTGCCCGGCATCGGTCTCGGCGGCGTCGCCGTCGTCCTCCTCGCCGCGCTCGTCTGGTCGGTCGTCGGGCTACGGCGCCTTCCGGCCGCCTGACCCGGGCTGCCAGCGGCTCGACCAGGGCTTGCGGTGGCGGCCGACGACCCGCAGCCCCCACACGAGGAGCAGGGTCATGCCGACACCGCTCAGCCCGGCGAAGAACGCGAAGTCGCTGCTCGTCGGCGTCTCGATGTCACCGCGGCTCGTGAGCACGGCGCGTTGGGTCGTGCCGACGGACGAGTCGCGGTCGAAGGACACGTCGTCGCGGAGGCTCCCGCCGTCGTCGCTGACGAAGCGCCCGTACGACGTGCAGGTCCGGCTCCTGCCGTCCTGCGAGCAGTGCCGCTCGGTGATCGTGATCCGTCCGTGCGTCCCGTGGCCGGTGGCCACCTCCCACTCCCCGGCGGCGCCGAAGAGGCCGGCCATCATGAGGACGAACCCGCCCAGGAGGAGCCCCGTCGTCACCTTGAACCGGTCGAACCCCGTGCGGGCGCCTGCCTGCGCGACGCGTTGCACGACGTCGCCGAGCTCGGCGATGCCCTGGAGGGGAGCGATCGGGTGCAGGGTCACGCCGTCGAGGACGACCGCCGCCCAGCCGCCGTCGCGGAGGTCGCCGACCGCGTCGACGGCATGCCACGGGGGCCCGGGCTCCGGCTGGGGCGAATGCGGGGTCGCCGCCGCCGCCGACGTCGTCACCGGGGGCGTGGGCTGGGGCGGGAGCCGTCGCACGGTCTGCCACGCGGACGGCTGGGGGTAGGGAGACGGCGGCGCCGCGGGCTGGGCGGGTGCGGTCGGGGCATTCGCAGGCGCGAGAGAGGCAGCGGCGGAGGCGGACACGCTCTCGGGCAGGCTCGCGAGGTAGCGCGCGACCGCGACGCGGTCGCCGGCGGCGCGGAGTGCGACGACGCCGTCGGGCCAGACCTGCGCCTCGAGCGCCACGCCGGCCCAGCGGTTCGGCCACAGGTAGGGCGCCGTGACGAGGCGTCCCATGAGCAGGGCGACCGCGGCGGCCGGCGGGACGAGCAGGCCCGCCCACGGTGCGACGGACGCCGAGGCCGTGGCGGCGATGGTGAGCCAGACCCCCACGCCCAGGGCGACGAGACCGGCGATGGCCGCGAGCGCCCGCCGCCAGCGCCACGGGCCGAGCACGCGTGGCCGGTGTGGGACGGACTGTGTCCGGGCGGCCGTCTCTGCGATCCGGAGCTGGCGTAGCTGACCGGCGACCCGGAGGCCGAGGAGGAGGAGCGACGACGCGGCGAAGGCCGCGACGGCGACCTGGACGCGCGGCAGGGCGCCGACGAGGGGCATCGTCACCGCGGCTCCGACGGCGACGGCGGCCCCGAGCGCCGGCCACAGGCAGAGGAGCATGCCCGCCGCGAGGAGGACGCCGACGACGAACGGCGTCCGGTCCGTCGACCCCACCGAGAGGAGACCGGCGACAGCTCCGAGGGCGAGCACCGGCACCCACCACCACTCCGAGGGGACGGCCGAGTGCCACTGCTTCGCCTCCCCCGGGGTGAATGCCGCGACCACGCGCCGATGATAGGCGGGCGTCGGGCGGCATTCGCCACCCGGGAGTGGCCTACTTGAGCTGGCTCGAGGAGAGCCCGAGGAGGCGCCGCGCGACGACGAGGAGCTGGATCTGCTGGGTGCCCTCGAAGATGTCGAGGATCTTGGAGTCGCGGGCCCACTTCTCGAGGAGCTCGGTCTCGGCGTAGCCGTCGGCGCCGGCGAGCTCGACGCAGGCGAGGGCGACGTCGACGCACGTGCGACCCGCCTTGGCCTTGGCCATCGACGCCTCCATCGAGTTCGGGCGCCCGTTGTCGGCCATCCACGCGGCTCGCAGGGTGAGGAGGTAGGCGGCCTCGTACTCCGCCTCGAGCGCCCCGAGCCGGGCCGCGGCCGCGGACTGGGTGAGGAGCGCGCGGTCCCAGTCGACGCTGATGCCCTGCGCGGCCAGGAGCTCGGTCGTCCGGTCGAGGCAGGCGCGGGTCAGGCCGACGGCCATCGCGGCGACGAGCGGCCGGGTGTTGTCGAAGGTCTCCATGGCCCCGCCGAACCCGCCGGCGATCCGGATCTCCGGGTCGCCCAGCAGGTCGCGGGCCGGGACGCGGCACTTCTCGAGATGGAACGCCGCGGTGTCGGACGCGCGGATTCCGAGCTTGTGCTCGAGGCGGACGAGCCGGAGCCCGGGGTTGCTCCGCTCGACGACGAAGGACTTGATCGCCTGCTTGCCGAGGGACCGGTCGAGGGTCGCCCAGACGACGACGAGCTCGGCCCGCTCGCCCGCGGTGACGTAGATCTTCTCGCCGTCGAGGACGTACTCATCGCCGTCCCGGACGGCCGTCGTGCGAATGCTGCCCGAGTCCGACCCGGTGTCCGGCTCGGTGATCGCCATCGCCGCCCAGCGGTTGCCGTAGCGGGCCTTCTGCTCGTCGTTGGCGACGGCGGCGATCGCGGCGTTGCCGAGGCCCTGGCGCGGGATCGACAGGGTGAGGCCGACGTCCCCGCGGCAGGTCTCCATGATCGACAGGACGGAGGACATGTTGGCGCCGTTGCGAACCTCGTTGCCGCCCTTGCCCTTCCGGCCGCCGCCGACCCCGGCGACCCGCCCCTCGCCGGAGGAGGCGTCGGCCTCCTTGACCTTCGTGGAGCCGGCCGCACCGGCGCCCTGGCCGGTGCCCGAGTCAGACATGCCGTCGATGACGGCGGAGACGAGGTCGAGCTCCTTGGGGTACTCGTGCTCGGCCCGGTCGTAGTGCCGCGACACCGGTCGCATGACCTCCTCGGCGAAGCCGCGGGCGGACTCGATGAGGGGTCGGAACTTGTGGGGGACGTCGAGGTTGATCATGCGTACAGCACTCCTTCGATGACGCCGGCGCCGCGCAGGTCGCGGTACCAGCGCTCGTTGTCGAACTCCTTGACGAAGCCGTGCCCGCCGAGGAGCTGAACGGCATGGGACCCGATGACCGCGCCGTGGCGCGCGACGAGGGTGCGGGCGTGGGCGATCTCCTGCGTCGCGTCCTTGCCGGCGTCGAGCCGCGCGGCGGCCTTGAGGACGACCAGGCGGATCGCGTCGAGCTCGATCGCGATGTCGGCGACCATGAACGCGACGGCCTGTCGCTGGGCGATGGGCTCGCCGAATGCCTTGCGCTCCTTCACGTAGCCGCTCACGTGGTCGAGGACGGCCTGGCCGGTCCCGACCGCCGCGGCGGACCAGGCGAGGCGGGCGCGGCGCACGGTGTCGAGGTGGTCCTGCGTCGTCCCGAGGAGGTTGGCGACGGGCACGGTGACGTCGTCGAGGACGACGCGACCGGTCCGGGCCGCACGCAGGCCCATGGCGGGGTCGTCCTCGACGCGCAGCCCCGCGGCATTCGACTCGACGAGGACGAGCCGGGGGGCGCCGTCGACGAGGGCCGAGACGACGAGGAGGTCGGCATCGGCGGCCCCCGGGACGAGCGCCTTGGTGCCGCGCAGGACGAGGTCGGCACCGCGGGTCGTGCCGAGGGTGCGGGGACGGGTCACGTCGGCGAGCGCGCCCGGCTCGAGGAGGGCGAGGGCGGCGCGGGCCGGCGGCTCCTCACCCTCCTCCCCGGTGAATGCGGGGAGGTAGGTCGCCTGCTGGGCGGCGCTGCCGTAGGCGGCGATGACGCCGGCGACGGCGGCCGGGGCCATGAGGGCGGTCGCGATCCCCATGTCGCCGCGGGCCAGCTGCTCGAGGACGAGGCAGCTCGCGACGGCGGAGCGCTCCTCGGCGATGCCGCCGAGCTCGCCCGGGAGACCGACGAGGGTCAGCCCCATCTCGGCGGCGGCGACGGCGACCTTGTCGGGCACGGCCCGCTCGGTGTCGGCCTGCGCGGCGGCCGGACGGATGACCTCGTCGGCGAGCTCGGCCGCGGCGTCGCGCAGCATCTGCTGGTCCTCGGTCGGCGTCAGGTCGAAGACGCCCCGGGGCGCCGTCGGGGTGACGCGCGTCGGGTCCCCACTGCCCCTGCGGGCGGCGAAGACGCGACGGCTCGCCTCGTCGGCGAGACGGAAGCCGTGCTTGCTCGACGTGTAGAGGACCCGCTCAACGCCCCGCCGGACGGCGGGGTTGTCCATGCCGGGCAGGTGCGTCGCGCGCTGGAGGAGGCGCAGTCCCGCGCGCTGCCCCTTCGTCGCGAGGGAGGGAGTGTGGGCGGCCATGGCCGGACCTTCCTGGATCGGTCGCCGAGCACCGATGTACCCGGTACTCGCTGTGTCAGGTACCGACTGTACCGCAAGGTTACCGGCGGTAGGAAGGTGCGTCGCGTCTCCCCGCCGACGTCAGGAGGCGACCTCCAGTCGCGACGCGAGACCGAGCGCACGGGCCGACGTCGCCGCCGCTGCCGCGGCTGCGGTTCGGAGGTCGGGGCCATAGTCCATCGGCTGGGCGTTGACGAAGTCCATGTCGGTGATGCCGACGAAGCCGAAGATCGCGCGCAGGTAGCTCTCGAGGAAGTCGAAGGGCTCGTACGGCGAGCCGGGGCCGTAGTCGGATCCGCGCGAGGTGATGCAGACCATCCGCCGACCGAGGACGAGGGGGACGATGCCCGTCGGCTCGACGCGGAAGGCGTAGCCGGGCTGGATGATGCAGTCGATGTAGTACTTGAGGACGTAGGGGACGGTGAAGTTCCACATCGGCACCGAGAGCAGGTAGCTGTCGGCCTCGAGGAAGCGCCGGTTCAACCGCTCGATGTCGGCCCACGAAGCGGCGGCGTCGTCGTCGAGCGGCTGGCCGCCCATGAGCATGTACTTGGCCCGGATGTTGGTCCCGGCGATGGCGGGCAGGTCGAGGGCGAAGAGGTCGATCTCGTCGATCTCGGTCGACGGCTCCGCCTCGAGGACGGCGTCGAGGTAGGCCTTGGCGATCGGGAGCGTGTGGGACCTGTCGCCGCGGGGGGTGGCGACGACGTGGAGCAGTCTCATGGGTGGACCTTTCGGCAGGGGACCTCCCAGAGGCCGACGCTACGCGGGGGGGACCACGCGGGGAATGGCTCGAAAGGGCCAGTCACTCAGCGGTAGGCGCTGCCGGGCGGGCGGGCGTCGCGCCGCTGCCAGCAGCCGGTGTGCCAATGCCGCCGGTCCTCGAGCCCGCCGACGCCGTCGGCCGGCCAGGCGACCACATGGGCCGTGCCCCGGGCGATGTCCTGCTGGCAGCCCGGGCAGAGGTAGGCGCGGGTCGCCGACGCCCCGGTCACCGACCGCACCGTCCACCGGGCCCCGCGGTAGGTGTCCTCCCGCGTCCCCGCGTCCCGGAAGCGGGCGGCGTCCAAGGGGATGTGGTCGCGTGCGTGCTTGCTGGGTCGGCGTCGGGACGGCATCGGGAGCCTCAGGCCTGGACGGCCGCGCCGGAGGCGAGGAGGGCGTCGACCTCGTCCTGGGTGAAGCCGTCGGCGAGGAGGACGGCGACGGTCCCCGACCCGACCGGCTGGGCCGGGGTCGGGGCCGGGGACGGCGTCGCCGAGAAGCGGGGCGCCACACGAGGGGCACGGCCGCCCGGGAGGTCGGCGAAGGCATTCCGCGCGGCGAGGTGGGGGTGCGCCGGCGCCTCCTCGAGCGACAGGACGGGCGCGACGCACGCGTCGGAGCCCTCGAAGACCGTCGCCCACTCGTCGCGCGTCCGGGTCCGGAAGGCGGCGGCGTACGCAGTGCGCTGGGCGTCGAAGCCCGCCGGGTCCTCCTGCGCCCGCTCGAAGGACAGTCCGAGAATGCGGTTGAGCTCCCCCCAGAACTGCGGCTCGAGCGCGCCGACGGCGACCCAGCGCCCGTCCGCGCACTCGTAGGTGTCGTAGAACGGGACGCCGCCGTCGAGGAGGTTGACGCCGCGCCGGTCCTGCCACAGGCCCGCGTCGAGGAGGCCGTGGACCATCGAGAGCAGCGACACCGCTCCATCGACCATCGCGGCGTCGACGACCTGCCCCTTCCCCGTCCGCTCGCGGGACTGGAGCGCGGCGAGGACCCCGATGACGAGCGGCAGCGAGCCGCCGGCGAAGTCGGCGAGGACGTTGAGCGGCGGGGTCGGCTTGCCCGCGGGGCCGCACGCGTGGAGGGCGCCGGTGATCGCGGCGTACGTGATGTCGTGTCCGGCCGCCTGCGCCCACGGCCCGTCCTGCCCCCAGCCGGTCATCCGCCCGTAGACGAGCCGCGGGTTGAGCCCGAGGAGCTCGTCGGGGCCGAGGCCCAGGCGCTCCATCGCGCCCGGCCGCATCCCCTCGACGAGGACGTCCGCGCCCGCCGCGAGGCGCCGGACGACCGCCGCCCCGTCCGGGTGCTTGAGGTCGAGCGCCACATTGGGCCGTGAGCGCTGGAGCCCGTCGGCGGCGGCCATCGGCGAGACGCCCCCGGGCCGTTCGACCCGAACGACGTCGGCCCCGAGCTCGGCGAGGATCATCGCCGCGAACGGCGCCGGGCCGATCCCGGCCATCTCGACGACCCGCACGCCGGCGAGCGGCCCCGAGCCGGATGCATTCACATCGGTGAACCTATCCGGCGACCGTCCTCTGGGACGGCGCGGCTACAGACAAGCCGACGGAATACAGGGAAGTCTTCCCTGTATTCCGCAGAGTTATCGGGTGACCCGATAACTCCAACCCGAGACTCAGCTCTCGTCGAGCGCCTTGGCCACCCGGCGGTGGGCCTCCCAGATCTCCTCGGGCAGGTCGCGGAACTGCGCCAGGTGCTCCTCGCGGAAGCCCATCTCCTCACGCCAGCGCGGGAGGTCGATCGTCAGGACGCGGTCGAGGTCGGCCTGCGGGAGGTCGAGCCCGGCGAGGTCGAGCTCCTCCTGCGTCGGGATGACACCGACGGCGGTCTCCTGGCCCTTCACCTCGCCGTCCCTGTACCGGCAGAGCCAGAGGAGGGCGCGGAGGTTCTCGCGATAGCCCGGCCAGAGGAAGTGGCCGTCCTCGGCGTCGCGCTGGAACCAGTTGACGTGGGCGAAGATCGGCTGCTCCCTGGCCGCGCCCACGATGTCGAGCCAGTGCTGGGCGTAGGCGCCCTCGCCGTAGGACATGAACGGCCGCATCGACATCGGGTCGTAGCGGAGCTTGCCCTCGACGCCCTCGGCGGCGAAGGTCGCCTCCGCGCCCAGCGTCAGGCCGTCGTAGACGCCCTCGGGGAGGTCGGTGATCGCCCGGACGAGCGGCTCGCGGTCGCGTGTGCGGCCGCCGAAGATGATCGCGTCGATCTTGACGCCCTGGGGGTCGTCGTAGTCGGCGGCGACGTTGGGCACGTTGGCCAGGCTCGTCGTGAAGCGGCTGTTCGGGTGCGCCCACGGGTCTCCGGACTCGTCGGGGTTGCGGTCGGCGATCCGCTCGCCCTTCCAGTCGATCCACCCGGTGAGGTCGCTCGGACGCTCGGGCGTCCGGCCCTCCCACCAGACCTCGTGGCTGCCCTCGTTGTAGGCGACATTCGTGAACAGTGCGGTGGAGCCGGCCCCGATCGACCGGAGCGCGGTCGGGTTCGTCTTCTCGTTGGTGTCCTTGGCGACGCCGAAGACGCCGTTCTCCGGGTTGAGCGCGAGCAGGTCGCCGCTGTCCGGGTCGACCCACAGCCAGGCGATGTCGTCGCCGTAGAAGGACACGTGGTAGCGGTCGCCGAGGGCGTCGGGCGCGAGGGTCATCGCGAGGTTCGTCTTGCCGGATGCACTCGGGAAGCCGCCGCAGACGTGCCAGGTCTTGCCCGTCTCCTTGTCGAGAATGCCGAGGAGCATGAACTGCTCGGAGAGGAACTCTCCGCTCCGCCAGCCGTCGTAGGCCGCCTGCCGCAGGCCGTGCGCGATCTTGCCGAGCAGGGCGTTGCCGCCGTAGCTGCTGCCGAAGTGGAGGATCGTCCGCTCGTCGGCGACGGTGACGAAGTAGCGCTTGTCGTCGGGGGTGCCCTGGCCGAGGTTCGGCAGGTCGCCGGTCACGTGGACGGCGCGGACGAAGTGGTCCGGCTCGGCGAGGCCGTCGATGAGGTCGATCCCGACGCGGGCCATCCGGATCATGTGGAGGCAGACGGTCCGGTTGTCGGTGATCTCGACGCCGGCCGCGTACCTGACGAGCGGGGAGCCGGGCGGGGCCATGAGGTAGGGGATGACGTACATCGTCTTCCCGGCCATCGCGCCCCTCATGTGGCCCTCGACGACCGGCCGGATCTCGTCCGTGTGGCGCCAGTTGTTGTAGACCCCGCGGTCCTCCTCGCGGCTCGTCGCGACGATGGTCCGCTCCTCGGAGCGGGCCGTGTCCTTGGAGTAGGAGCGCGAGTAGTAGAGGCCGTCGCCGGCGGGCAGGATCTCCCCAGCGGCGAGCGCCTCCTGCACGAGGCGGGCGTCGTCCGACGCGCTCACGACCTCGACGCGGTCGGGGGTCAGGTGCTCGGCCCAGTGCCGCACGTAGTCCCGCACGGCCGCGTTGTGCAACCCAGCCTCGTCCAGCACCTTGTCCACATCGACCATTGTCGGAACTCCATTCCGCATTCGCCTGTTGACCCGTCTGCTCTGACCGGCGCCTCCATTCCACCACCGCCCCGGAGGGCGTCCGACCAGATCAGAGGAGGGATAGGCCACATTCGGGGTCACCCCCGCGCCCACTTCGGAGAATGCGTAAACGCTTGCCGCGCGGTCCAGTTGAGGACCCTAGGCTGGGGCCCATGAACAGGACCCTCACCCTCGTCCTCGCCGGCGTGCTCGTCGCCGTCGGTGTGCTCTGGACCCTCCAAGGGCTCGGCGTCGTCGGTGGCAGCGCGATGAGCGGGGTGCGGCTCTGGGCCGTGATCGGTCCGTTCGTCGCCCTGCTCGGGATCGTCGTCGCCGTCGGAGGCCGGAAGAAGCGGCCATGACGACCGGAGACATCCTCTCCCGCCTCGCGCGACTCTCGACGACGAGCCTGGTCGACGCCGGGCGCACGCTCCGGGTCCTGCCGCACCCCCTCCGTCCCGTCGTCCCGGGCGGCCACCTCGTGGGCCGCGTCGTCACCGCCCGCGCGAACCGCGACCTCATGTCGGTCATCCACGCCCTGCGCGAGTCCGGCCCGGGCGACGTCCTCGTCGTCGACGCCGGCGGGGACGACCGGGCGGTCGCCGGTGAGCTCTTCGGCACCGAGGCGCAGCGGCGTGGGCTCGCCGGGCTCGTCATCCTCGGCCGGACCCGGGACACCCGCGCCCTCGCCCGGCTGTCGATGCCGGTCTGGTCGACCGGGTTCGCGCCCGACGCCTATGGCGCGACCGCGCTCCCCGAGACCGGCGTCGCGCTGTCGCTCGACGGCGTCCGGGTCGCGCCGGGAGAGGTCGTCGTCGGCGACGACGACGGGCTCGTCGTCGGCACCGAGGAGGAGCTCCTCGCCGCCCTCGAGGGAGCCGAGACGATCGAGGCGCGCGAGAAGGGGCTTCAGGCCCGGATGCTCCAGGGCACGTCCCTCTTCGACGTCCTGAACTACGACGAGCACCTCACCGCCCTGCGCGAGGGCCGCCCCGGCGGCCTGGCCTTCGGCTGAGGGCCGGCGTGACGGCATTCGCCCGACGGGCCGACCGGATCCAGCCCTCGGCCATCCGCGAGTTCCTCGCGCTCGCCGGCGACCCCTCGATCACCTCCTTCGCCGGTGGCTACCCCGACCCGGGTCTGTTCCCCATCGACGAGCTGCACAAGATCTACGACGACCTGCTCTCCCCGGACAATGCCTCCGCGCTCCAGTACACGGCCTCGGAGGGGCTGCCGGAGCTGCGCGCCCTCGTCGCTGCGCGGCTCGGCGCCGACGGGATGCCGTGCACCGCCGACGACGTCCTCATCATCCAGGGCGGCCAGCAGGGCCTCGACCTCACGGCCAAGCTGTTCGTCGACCCGGGCGACGTCATCGTCACCGAGCGGCCGACCTTCCTCGGCGCGATCATCGCCTTCAACCCGTGCGAGCCGGACTACAGGTCGGTGCCGATGGACGAGGACGGCATGGACACCGACGCCCTCGAGGAGATCCTGCGGACGACCGACCGGGTCAAGATCGTCTACACGGTCCCTGACTTCCAGAACCCGACCGGCCGGACGATGAGCCTCGAGCGTCGCCGCCGGCTCGTCGAGCTCGCCGAGGAGTACGACGTCGTCGTCCTCGAGGACACGCCCTACCGCGAGCTCCGCTACGAGGGGGAGCGGGTGCCGACGATCCACAGCCTCGACCCGCACGGCCGGGTCGTCCATCTCGGGAGCTTCTCCAAGATCCTCGCCCCCGGGCTCCGGCTCGGCTGGGCGGTCGCGCAGCCCGAGGTCCACGACAAGCTCGCTCTGCTCAAGCTCGCCGCCGACACCCAGAACGGCACCCTCAACATGCGGGCCGCCGCCGGTTACCTCGCCGGCTTCGACGTCGACGCGCACATCGCCGGGATGCTCCCGACCTACCGCCGCAAGCGCGACCTCATGCTCGCGACGATGGCCGAATGCTTCCCCGAGGGGATCACGTGGACCCGCGCGCGGGGCGGGCTCTTCACGTGGGCGACGTTCCCCGAGGGGCTCGACGTCGCGGCATTCCAGAGGGACGTGCTCATCCCGCGCTCGGGCGTCATCGTCGTCCCGGGGGCGCCCTTCTTCGCCGACCGGCCTGAGCGACACCACGCCCGGATGAGCTTCTCCGGCGTCCCCGACGACCGCCTCGTCGCAGGCGTTCGCGCGATGGGTGCCCTCCTCCGCGAGGCCCTGTCCTGACCGAGGAATGCGACGCTGACCGGCTGCGCGCCGCGCTGCATTCATCACGAGAGGGACACGCCGGGGCGGGTCCCGCGGGGTGCGTGTCCCCGGCGCGGAGGATGGGGGGTCGCGGAATGCCTGCGGCGCGGGCCGAGCGAGGAGGAGCGCCGATGGTCAACATCCTGCTGGCCGGGGGCATCTCGATGTTCGTCGCCCTCCTCGCGACGCCGCTCTTCGCGCGGTTCCTCGTCCGGCGCAGCTACGGGCAGTTCATCCACGACGACCTGACCCACCACCACTACAAGCGCGGCAAGCCGACGATGGGCGGCGTCGTCATCCTCGCCGCGGCCGTGCTCGGCTACGTCGGCTCCCACCTCGTCTTCATGGGGCTGAATGCCGCGGGGCTGCTCAAGCGTGAACCCGGCTCCTTCTCGCTGAGCGCGGCCCTCGTGCTCTTCCTCATGCTCGGGCTCGGGCTCGTCGGCTTCCTCGACGACTACACGAAGGTCTCCAAGGAGCGGAGCCTGGGACTGACGTCGAAGCAGAAGCTCGCCGGTCAGGCATTCGTCACCGTCCTCTTCGCGCTCGGCGCGCTGCTCCTCGAGGACGACCGGGGGCGCACGCCGGCCTCGACCGCGGTCTCCTTCGTCCGCGACACGGGCCTCGACCTCGGCATGGCCGGGTCGGTCGGCGGCGTCCTCCTCTTCATCGTCTGGGCGAACTTCCTCATCACCGGCGCCTCGAACGGCGTCAACATCACCGACGGCCTCGACGGCCTCGCCGCGGGTGCGTCGACCATGGTCTTCGGGGCCTACACGCTCATCAGCGTCTGGCAGCACAACCAGAGCTGCGACCTCGTCGCGACCGCCACCTGCTACGACGTGAGCAACGCCCTCGACCTCGCCGCGGTCGCCTGCTCGGTGGCCGGCGCCTGCTTCGGCTTCCTCTGGTGGAACGCCTCGCCGGCGCGGATCATCATGGGCGACACCGGCTCGCTGTCGTTGGGCGCGGGCCTGGCCGGCTTCGCGGTCCTCACCCGGACCGAGCTGCTGCTCGTCGTCCTCGGCGGCCTCTTCGTCATCATCACGGCGTCGGTCATCATCCAGATCCTGAGCTTCAGGCTCCGGGGGAAGCGCGTCTTCCGGATGGCGCCGCTCCACCACCACTTCGAGCTCCTCGGCTGGGCCGAGATCACGATCGTCATCCGGTTCTGGATCATCGCCGGGATCTGCGTGGCCGCCGGGCTCGGGCTGTTCTACGCCGAGTGGGTCGTCCACGTCTGACCGTCCCGACGTCAGCTCGTGGCCAGGCTCCTGTTGTCCAGCCCCGGGTTGTGCTTGCGGATGCGCACCTTGCGCTCGAGCTCCTCGATGATCACCGGGGCGTAGTCGACCTGCTGGAGGGCCTGGCAGCTGCCCAGGCCCCCGGGGCTGAAGACGTTGATCTCCATGAGCTTGTCGCCGACGATGTCGAGCCCGCAGAGGAACATGCCGTCGGCGACGAGCTTGGGCCGGACGACATCGACCATGTGCAGCATCTCCTCGGTCACCCTGGCCTTCGCCGCCTTGCCGCCGACGGACATGTTGGACCGCATGTCGGTGCTGCTCGGCATTCGCCGGAACGCCGCGTACTTGCCGTCGACCTCGAGCGGTCGGCCGTTCATGACGAAGAGCCGGACGTCACCCTCCTCGGCCTGGGGCAGGTACTCCTGGGCGACCACATAGCCGTCCCGTGAGATCGCCTCGACGATCTGGCTGAGGTTGGGCGACTCGGCGCTGTTGATGAGGAACACCCCGCTCCCGCCGGAGCCCTGCAGGGGCTTGAGGACCGCCCGGCCACCGAGGTCGTCGACGAAGGCCTTGATCAGCTCCACGTCCCGGGAGATGAGGGTCCGAGGCCGCACGACCTCGGGGAAGTGCTGGAAGTACGCCTTGGAGAGAGCGTTCGCCAGGCTGGTCGGGTCGTTGACGACGAGGACGCCCATCGAGGCGATGAGCTGACCGAAGGCGACGCCTGCGTTGTTGGCCCACGGCGCACTCTCCGCATCCTCGGCCGGGTCGTTGCGCAGCATGACGACGTCGAACTCCTCGAGGTCGATGAGCTGCTCGATGTCGGGCTTCTGCAAATCCGCCAGGTGACGGTCCAGCGAGCGGTACCTCTTGCCGGAGGCCGTGACCGCCGTCGTGGCGAGCGACCCGTCCGGCTTGTAGCTGAAGTCCCCGACGCCCATGAGCCACGCCTCGTGGCCCTGCTCCTTGGCGGCGAGGGCGAGGCGGTTGGTCGTGTACTGCGCCTTCTCGGTGGCGACGTCGTTGACGACGAATCCGATCTTCATGGGTGTCCTTCCAGGATGGCGTGCAGGGCGGGGCCGTTCGCGGCGCGTTCGAGGCGCTCGCGGGAGGAATGGTCCGCGAGGTGTCGTGGGCGGAGCCGGGCGGGACGGAGAATGCCGTCCGCCGCCAGGCCGGCGACCAGAGGCAGGTCCCGCAGCGAGAACTTCCCGAGGAACAGCAGCTCGACGTCCCCGCCGTCGCGGACGTGGGCGAGGAGGTCGACGAGTCCGCGCAGGTAGATCGCGTCCTTCGTCAGGCCCCCGGCGCGGTAGACCCGCATCGTGGTCGTGAAGGCGCTGCTCTCCGGGAACCCCTGGTCCACCAGCGCCTCCTGCGCCTCGCGGAAGGTCGCGCCCTCGACGAGCCGGTGCACCGTGAGCACGCGGCCCGCGAGCTGTCGCAGCCGGAAGGCGGTGAGCCCGCCACACGCGACCTCGGCGAGGACGGCCAGGCCCTCCTGCGTCTCGTCGTACCCGGCGAGCCCGGTGCCGAGCACCTTGACGGGTTGAGCCGAACCGTTGACCTGGGTCACCAGGTGGGTCCCCACCTCGTGGTGGATCAGGGCATGGGCCCGACGCTGCTGAATGCGGGCGCGCGGGCTGACGAGAAGCGTGTCGCCGGAGACGAGGACGCCGCTCACGTCCGGACGGATCTCGGCGTGCATCTCGATGTCCGCGTCCTGCTCGCGATAGAGCTCGATCTCCTCCAGAGCCAGCGCGAGGAAGTCGTCCGCACCCAGCACCTGACCGGGTGACTCAGACACGGGCAGCGCTTCCAGGACCCCGTCGGCCTGCTCACGAAGGGCCGACGACACCCCGCCGTACAGCTCCATCGAGAGCCCCAGGAAGTCCTCGCTGTCCCGGGCGGTGAGCATCTCGACCTGGAGCCGGAGCTCGCGATGCTTGGCCCGCAACAGATGCCGGAGCGTCGCATTCTCGATGCCCTCGATCTCGATCCGGTCCAGCCGTTGCCGCAGGACGTCGGGCTGGGTGTCCGGCTCGCGGTAGGCGAAGTCCGGCCGATCGACCGACCGGGTCATGTAGTCGGCCTGAGCCTCCTCGGCATTGAGCGGGGTCACTTCGAGCAGGAACCGCAACCCGGCCGAGAGCTGTGCCAGCTCGTGATCGGTCGCCAGGTCGGCGGTGCTGAGCACGGTATCCAGGGCTCGGGTGGTCACTCGAGCCGCCGAAGCTCGTCGAGGATGCCGGGGACGGTGGCGGCGACGTACGCCCGGGCACGCTCGATGGCGGGGCGGTCCGGCTCCCCCGTCCACTCGTCCATGAAGACCTTCTTGAACTCCAGCGCCAGCACGCAGCCGACCCGCGGGTACCGGTCGTGCACCCACCACGCCAGCTGACGGCCCTCGAACTTGACGTTCTCCCGGGCGTCCACCCGGCAGCCCACGTCGGGGGCGGCCATCTCCTCGACGAACCGGTCCACGAGCGGGCTGAACCGGGAGCGGTCGACCGACCCCGTCCCGATATTGACCTCCGGGTTCTCCGCGAGGGGTTCCGGATCGGCGGCCGCACCGTCGCGCCGGTGGTTGTACGAGTGGACGTCGAGGAGCACGAAGGGTCCGCGCTCGGCGACCCGGTCCAGTCGGGCCCCGAGCGCGGCGTAGACGTCGTCCCACTCGGCCAGGCTGCCGAGCCACGCCTCGTCCGGAAGAGCCCCGTCGCGCCAGATGTCGAGATCCCAGGCATCCTCCGGCAACCGGTACACCGCCTCACGACGTGGGCGGTTGAGGTCCACCTCGAAACGCGAACGGTGGGTGACCATCCTCGACTCGACCGCGGACGCGATCACGTCGGTGTAAGGGTCCTCCTCCCGGAAGCGGTCGGACTCCGACAGCTTCATCGCGCCCGCGATCTCCGGCCGCAGTTCGTGGCCCGCGTGGATGGACGTCGCGACGAGCTGGCCCGTCCACGGACCGACGAACTCCACGAGCCGGGAATCTGTCATCCCCCATTCCTACCTGCCGCACAGCGCTGGCGGTGGCGACGGGTCGCACCTTCCGAGGCCGCCTCAGGGCCCGGTCACCCCTGCGCCTGACGGCAGCCGGGACGGCCTGCAGTCCTCAGCCTCCCTCGTGCGGCACCGCCTCGTGATGTTCCGCCCCGTGGGTGCGGCGGTCCTCCTTCATCTCCGCCTCGAAGAGGTGTCGCCGTCCGCCGACGAGCGCCGTGCGCGCTTGCTCCTCCAGGCGGCGGAACGTCGCGTAGTAGCCGTCGTCGTAGTCCTCGACGATCTGGAAGGTCCAACGGCCCTGGATGACGTTGCGGCCGACGAGCACGGTGTCCAGCTCGTCGGCCAGCTCGGTGTGTCCCGCCTCCCGGAGCTCGTCCACGGCCCTGCCCAGGGTCAGGTCTGCGTGGCCGGTGCGCCGGTGGAACGCATAGAGCAGGCCGCGGGCCTCCTCGACGACCTCGAGAGCCTCGGACAGGGTGCCCAGTGCCTGGACGGTGGCGTCGTCCACTCCGGGAGGACGGCGGTGGTCGGGGGAAGGTCGGTCGCGGTCGGTGCTCATCGGTCCTGCCTTTGGTCGAGGGTGGCGAGCTGTTGTTCCAGTGTCCAGGCGTTGCGGACGGCGTGGCCGTGACCGTCGTTGTTGAAGTAGGCGAAGACCTCCCGCCGGTCGCGCTCCCCCAGCCAGTGGCGATAGGTCCACCCCGAGGTCCCGATGTGTGTTGTCACGCCCGGGCCTTACCCCTTCCCGACTCGGGTCACGCATGCGGGCGCACGTCGAGGGGTCGCACTCCCCGGTCACGGAGCCTCGAAGGGGCAGGCACGCTCGACCGACCCTTGCGAGCGCTGGACCGTCGACCCGGAAACCCGTGCGGCACCGGCGTGCGTGGCTCGCTGCTGCGCGGTGGCCGCTGGGGGCGTTCGGGCAGGTCCGGAGCGCCGGCCATCTCGTCGAGGGCCGCGGGCGTTAGGCGTCCGAGGCCATGCCTCAAGCTTTGTGCGGGCCATCCGGCTCCCGGTCTGGATCCCGGGATGCGGCTGCCTGTCTGGCTCCCACGGTGCTCGACGCACCGTCACAACGGACCAGACACAGAAGTGGCCCGACCCGCGTTTCCGCTGGTCAGGCCACTTCCAACTGTCTCAACACAGTGTGCGCCCGAAGGGATTCGATAGAGCCCCGGGAGTGGTGGGCTTTGAGGTTGATCCTCGGTGCCTACTCGCCGCTGTCGATCGCGGCGATGTGTCCAGTATCGCCGGTCGGGGTACAGCAGCGCCATGGAGCCTTCGGAGAGGTAGCGGCGGTCGTCGATTGCCATTCGTCGTGGATGTCGGCCAGGACGGCGCCGACGAGGCGGATGACGGCGGCGTCGTTGGGGAAGATGCCGACGACGCGGGCGCGGCGCTTGATCTCCTTGTTGAGCCGCTCGAGCGGGTTGGTCGACCAGATCTTGCGCCAGTGCGCCCGCGGGAACGCGGTGAAGGCCAGGACCTCGGCCTTCGCCTCGTCCATCAGCGGCCCGATCTTGGGGAACCGGGCGGCGAGCTGGTCGCGGACCTCGTCCCAGGTCGCGGCCACGGCGTCGGCGTCGGGTTGGGCGAAGATGGTGCGGAACACCGCGGCGACCATGTCGGTGTGGGCCTTGGGCACCAGGGCGAGCAGGTTGCGGGCGAAGTGGACCCGGCAGCGTTGGTGCGCGGCGCCCTGGAAGGACCGCTTCAGCGCGGCGACGAGGCCGGCGTGCTGGTCGGAGATCACCAGCCGGACCCCGCCCAGGCCGCGCTTCTTCAGGCTCGGTCAGGAACGCCCGCCAGAACACCTCGTCCTCGCTGTCGCCGACGTCCAGGCCGAGGACCTCCCGGCCGCCGTCGGCGGTGATGCCGGTGGCGACCACGACCGCCATGGAGACGACCTGCGCGGGCGGTCGTTGCGGACGTGCAGGTAGGTCGCGTCGAGGTAGACGTACGGGAACTCGGTGTGGTCCAGCCGCGGGTCCGGAACGCGGTCGACCGACCTCGTCCAGGCCGGCGCAGATCCGGGAGACCTCGGACTTGGAGATCCCGGAGTCGACGCCCATCGCGACGACCAGGTCGTCGACCGCCCGGGTCGACACCCCGTGGACGTAGGCCTCCATCACCACCGCGTACAGCGCCTGGTCGATCCGCCGGCGGGGCTCGAGGATGACGGGGAAGAACGACCCTTGCCGCAGCTTCGGGATCCGCAGCTGCGACATCGCCGGCCTTGGTGGCCAGCAGCCGCGGCCGGGAGCCGTTGCGCTCGGTGACCCGGGACTCGGTGCGCTCGTACCGGCCGGCGCCGATCACCTCGGTCGCCTCGGCCTCGATCAGCTCCTGCATGCACCATCCGCACCGACTCGCGGATCAGATCGACGCCGTCACCGGCACGGAACGCGTCCAGCAGCTCGGACAGGGCAGACTGGGACAGGGCCATCGGTGGGATCTCCTTCGGTGAGTACTTGGCCGTACACACCGAAGATCACGCCGATGGCCCCTCACGTCACAGCCACTCCGCTCCAAACCCCACCACTCCCAGGGACTCAC
>CAVVXY010000003.1:0-399889 GCA_963752365.1 uncultured Actinomycetota bacterium | reverse complement strand
GTGCTGCTCCTCTCCCTGTTGAGGCAGCCTCGGCCGACCACGGCAGCGGGCCACCGAACACCCGGACCCCGGCAACGCTCCTTCGCCGCTCGCCGGCCTGACCAAGAGCCGCGTCATGACCGCTCCGCGCGGAGGCGGAGGCCCGGCTGGTTCCCGGCGCGGCCACACGTCGTGCCTCGCCGCGGGCGTACCGTGGAGGTGCGGCGCGACCTCGCGGCGGTGCTTCTGCTGGAATGAGGACTCGTGACGGCTCCTGCGTCGCGACAAGTTCCATGTCCCGCGCCCGCCCCGAGGTGTGGTCGAACGCCCGCGCCTGCTGTACCGGCTCTCGGACGGTGCCCAGGCCCGGCTGACCCTGCTGTCGGCACCCGCCGGGTTCGGCAAGACGACCCTGCTCGCATCGTGGCTCGCCCGGCAAGCGGACCGCCGCGTCGCCTGGCTGTCGCTCGACGCCTCCGACCGCGACCCGGCGTCGTTCTGGACGCGTCGCCACGGCGGTGCGCCGGGCCGCACCCGCCGTGGATGCGGCACTGGCCGACCTGGACCCTGCGGCCGCCGAGATCGAGACCGTGGTCACGGCCCTGGTCAACGCGCTCGCGGGGGACTCGGGTGAGCTGTGGTTGGTGCTCGACGACTACCATCTGGCCGAGGGCCCGGCGATCACCCCGGGGTGACCAGGCTGCTGGGCCGCCTGCCTTCCCACGTGCACGTCGTGCTGAGCACCCGGGCCGACCCGGACCTCCCGCTGGCCAGGCTGGCGGGCCCGCGGCGAACTCGTCGAGGTACGGGCCGCCGACCTGCGGTTCACCTCGGCCGAGACGAACGCGTACCTCGAGGGGGCGGCTCCGGGCAGATCAGCGACGAGCAGGTGCAGGCCCTGGAGGACCGCACCGAGGGCTGGATAGCGGCACTGCAGCTGGCCGCGATCTCCTTGCAAGGCGCGACGACGTCGAGACGTTCATCGCCGGGTTCACCGGAGACGACCGCTACGTCGTCGACTACCTCGTCGAGGAGGTGCTCGCCGTGCAGCCGGCGCCGGTGCGCGAGTTCCTGCTCCGCTCATCGGTGCTCGACCGGCTGAGCGCCCCGCTGTGTGACGCGGTGGTCGACGGAGTCGACGCGGCGACCATGCTGCGCACCCTTGAGCGCGAGAACCTCTTCCTGGTGGCGTTGGACAACCGGAGGCAGTGGTCCGATACCACCAGCTGTTCGCCGACGTGCTCCGCGCCCGGCTGCTGGCCGAGAAGCCCGACCTCGTGCCGGTGCTCCACCGGCGCGCCAGCGAGTGGTCTGCGCGGCACGACCTGCGCGACGAGGCCATCGAGCACGCCCTGGCGGCCGGTGACACCGACCGGGCCGTGAGCCTGGTCGAGCTGGCGGTGCCGGAGATCCGGCGTCAACGGCAGGAGGTGAAGATGCGTGGCTGGCTCGACGCCCTGCCCGAGGACACGGCGCGGCGCACCCCGGTGCTCGCGATGTTCGCGGCGGCCCTGTTGCTGACCGAGGGCGACCTCGACGCCACCGTCCGGCGGCTCGACGACACCGAACGGGTCTTGGCCACGGGCCCGAGCGACGAGGAGCGCCCCTGGGCCGATACCCAGGAGATGCGCGCTCTGCCCGCCACGATCGCGATGCTACCGGGCCTCCGTCGCTCAAGCCCGCGGTGACATCGAGGAGACCGAGGCGCATGCCCGTCACGCGCTGGCCCTCACCGGGGCGGAGGACCACCTGGCCCGAGGCGGGGCGCAGGGGTTCCTCGCCATGTCGGCCTGGGCCGGTGGTGACGTGCTGGCGGCGTTCGAGACCTTCACCGAGGCCGTCGCGAGCCTGCGCGCCGGCGGCGACCTCGTCGACGCGCTGGGCGGCACCGTCGTGCTGGCCGACCTCAGCCGTGCGGCTGGACGGCCGTGCGCGCCCACGCGCTCTGCGACCGTGCGATGCACCAGGCCAGGACCTCGGGGCGCCGGTATCGAGCAGCGGCCGAGCTGCACGTCGTGCTGGGCGAGCTCGACCTCGAGGCGGGCCGACCGGACATGGCCCGCGCCCACCTCGAGGCGGCGTCGGGCCACATGGAGCGGATGCCCTTCACCGAGAGCCGCTTCCGGCTCTTCGTCGCCGGCGCGCTGTCGGCCGCGGCCGGCGACCCGGCGGGCGCCCTGCGGCACCTGGAGCAGGCCGAAGAGCTGCACCGCCCGGGGTTCTTCCCGGCACGCCGATCACCAGCACTCCGCGCCCGCTCCAGCTCTCGGTAGGCGACCTCTCGGGCGTCGAACGCTGGGCCGTCGAGCGCGACGTGTCGGACACCGTTCCGCCGGACTTCCTGCGGGAGTACGACCACCTCACGCTCGTGCGCCTGCTCCTGGCGCAGCAGCGCGCGCACCGGGAGCGCGATGCGGCCGATCGGGCGCTCGGCCTACTGGAGCGCCTGGGGAGGCGGCCACCGCCTCCGGACGAGCGGGCAGCCTGGTGGAGATCCGCGTGCTCACCGCCCTTGCCCACGACGCGAAGGGACAGCGAGCAGCGGCGCTGGGCGCCCTGGCCGACGCACTGACCCTGGCCCCTGAGCCGGAGGGTTGGGCCCGGGTCTACCTCGATGAGGGAAGACCGGCTCTCGCGCTGTTGCACGCCGTCGCCGATGGCAGCACGACCGACCCGGCGACCGAGCCGCCGCGTACTCGACGCGGCCACCAGCAGCCGCCACGCCTCGACCACCGGGGCAACCCGCGTCCGGCAGCCGGTCGAGCCGCTCAGCGAGCGCGAGCTGGAGGTGCTGCGGCTTCTCGGCA
Organism: uncultured Actinomycetota bacterium; assembly: GCA_963752365.1. Classification (GTDB taxonomy): domain Bacteria; phylum Actinomycetota; class Actinomycetes; order Actinomycetales; family Dermatophilaceae; genus CAVVXY01. The sequence goes on along the minus strand of CAVVXY010000003.1, from coordinate 397,103 downwards.
CCGAGCTGGCGGCCCCGACGCCCGCGCGCTGTTCATCTCGCACAACACCCTGCGCACGCACACCAAGCACGTCTTCACCAAGCTCGGGGTCACCAGCCGCCGGGCCGCCGTGGCCGTGCCCGCGAGCGCGGGCTGCTCGAAACGGGCGCTGGTTGACGCCGACGGGCCACACACGCCAAGCTCACGGACAGTGCATTGTCAACTGGGTTGACTAATCAACGGAGCAATGTCAGCGATGAGGTCGTCAACCACTTTGACCAAGGATGGATCATGGCAGTCATCAAGCGGGCGGACGGCCCGACGCACGTCGTCGAGGGAACCGGTTCACCTCGCTCGCGACCCCGAGCCGCGGCAGCGCAGACACGAGCGTCTGGCAGGTCGAGATCGACCCGGGACACCGGCGCGCCCCACCGCCTGACCCGTGAGGAGGTCTTCGTCGTCGTGGACGGCACGGCCCGAGTCGCGATTGCCGGCGAGGCGTCCACCGCGGAGACCGGCGATGCGATCGTCGTGCCCGTGGGCCTCGACTTCGGCATCGCGAATGCCGCGCTCGCCCTGACGCTCCTCTGCTGCCTCCCGTGGGCGGCGAAGGCAGTCGTGACGGCACGGCATCCACGCCACCGTGGGCCCGGTGAGCGGGTCCGCTTCGCCCGACGTGCCGCTCGCCCGGCTGCTCCTCATGGCCGGACGCGACGCTGGTCGACGACCTCCACGTCCGGCTCCGGGAGGAGGGGTGGGAGGGGATCCGGCCCGCCTACGGGTTCGTCCTCGTCGCCCTCAGGGACCGCAGCCTGGGCACCACGGCCTCGCCGACGAGCTCGGCGTGACCAAGCAGGCGGCGTCCAAGCTGCTCGACGCGATGGTGGCCAACGGACTCGTCGACCGCGACCTCGACCCCGAGGACGCGCGCGTCCGCGTCCTCTCGCTCACCCCACGGGGCCGGCACCTGCTCTCCGACGTCGAGCGCATCTACGTCGACCTCGAGGCCGGATGGGCGCGGATCATCGGCGAGCGGTCGCTGCGGCAGACGGCCCGCCGACTCTCGGACGTCCTGCTCGCGGTCCACGGCGGCACGCTGCCGCCGGTCCGGCCCTAGCGGTGCGCCACGAACCGACGTCCGCGAGCGACGAGAGCCGCCGCGGAGCGCTCAGGACACGTCCACCGGCGTGAGCAGCTGCCGGGTGACCAGGCCGACGATGGATGCGCGCGAGTCGAGGTACGCGGCGTAGGCGTTCGGCTCGCCCTGCAGGGCCCACTGGACGGTGGCGCTGAGCCAGGCGGCGTCGCGCGCGGCCTCGATGCTCCAGCCGCCGACGACGTTGAGCACCGGCGACGCCGCACGGTCGACGTGGAGCGCGAGCGCCGGCGAGATAGGACTCGCGCACCTCCTGAACGGCGCCCGCGAGGAGCGCGTTGATGGCGAGGAAGTCGGCACGCACCCCCGGTGAGTCCAGCGTCCGACCGAGCTGGCGGCAGGTGCGCACCAGAGCCAGGCCGAGGTCGAAGTTGATGTGGGCGTTCATCCCGGCCAGGGCGTACTGCAGGCTCGCCGTGCCCGGCTGCGCCCGCAGCTCGAACAGCGGCTGCCAGGCGCTGCTGCGGCCTCGCTCGTTCGCGCGGCAGGCGTCGAGGTAGAGGCCGGCGAAGACGCAGTCCAGGCGCTCCATGAACGCCGCGTCCTGGAAGGAGCGTGCTGCCGCCGCTGCGCCGACGAGTTCGGTGACGTGCAGGTACATGCGGTGGAAGTCCGCGACGCCGTCCTCGGCCGGCATGGTCGCGCGCCAGCTCGCGCAGGTCCGCGACCACCTCCGCGATCGAGGAGGGCTGGTCCGACGGCACGTCGAGGACGGGCCGCCGCCGAATGCCGTCGAGCACGGTCCTCACGCGGGTCACCCCTCCGGAGACCTGGCGGACTCCACGGCGCACGGCATCGCCCAGGTCGTCGAACAGACCCATCGCCCGACCTCGTCTCGTCTCTCGCGGCTCGCGATCACGATAGGGCGCGGCGTGGGCGCGGCGCCACGGATCGCGGTCGTCTCGTCGGTCACCTTCGGCCGCCGCCTCATCGGGAGCGGCGGAGAATCGAGGGAGGGAAGGTCGGACCCGCACAGCAGGAGGCTCATCATGACGACCAAACCGCAAGGGATCGTCGTCGGTCACGACGGCACACCCACCGCCGACCTCGCCGTGGACTGGGCTGCAGCGCTGGCTGCGCGGACCGGTGAGCGGCTCACGGTCCACCACGTCGTCGCGCTGGACCCGGTGCCGACGTTCACGCCGATGACCCCGATCGGCTGGTCGGCGGGCCTGCCGGACGAGGAACCGGTGGACGCCGACACGCTGCCCGGCGTCGTCCGGGCGCGCGCCCAGCTGCCGGCGGAGCGCGTGGCCGGGACCCACTCGGTCGGCAACCCCGCCTCGGCGCTCATCGCGGACTCCGCCGACGCCCGGCTCGTCGTGACCGGCAGCCGCGGCCGTGGAGCCCTGGCGAGCGGACTGCTCGGCTCGACGGCCTACGCCGTCGCCGCCCACGCCCACTGCCCGGTCGTCGTGGTCCGAGCGACCCGCGACGGGCAGCTGCCGCCCCAGCCGGGGCCCACGCACGAGGTCGTCGTCGGCATCGACGACCTCGAGAGCTCGCAGCACGCCCTCGACGCCGCCGCCGACCTGGCCGCCGGAGCGGGAGCGCCACTGCGGATCGTCCGGGCCATCGGCATGCCCGCTCTCGACACGGTCGGCTACGCCTACGGCGCGATCGACTTCGCCCAGACCGCCAAGGACCTGCGCGAGTACGGCGAGGCCGAGGCCGCGCGCGCCGCCGACCGCGTCGCCCGCGACCACACCGAGCTGGCGGTGACCGTCGAGGTGCCCGACGGCCAACCGGCCCACGTGCTCGCCCTGCGGTCGGCGACAGCGGGCCTGGTGGTCGTCGGCACCCGCGGACGCGGCGGGTTCGCCGGGCTCCTCCTCGGATCGGTCGGGCACGACCTGATCCACGACTCGGCCTGCCCCGTCATGGTCGTCCGCTGACCCGAGCGACCCGTCCTGCGCACCCGATGTGCGGGGCGGGTCCTCGCGCTGCGCGACAATGACGCGGTGACTCCCGACGACTACCTCGCCATCAACAAGGCCAACTGGGACGACCGCGCGGCCGCCCACGCGGCGAGCTCCGGCTACGACGTCGACCGGCTCGTCTCCGGAGAGCGCGAGCTGTCGGGGGTCGTCGCCTTCGACCGGCCCCGGCTCGGCGACCTCACCGGCCTCGACGTCGTCCACCTCCAGTGCCACATCGGCACCGACACCCTGTCCCTGCACCGGCTGGGCGCCGCGGCCGTCACCGGCGTCGACCTCTCCGCCGGTCGATCGAGCAGGCCCGCTCGATCGCGGAGCGCGCGGCGCGCCGATCGACTACGTCGAGTCCGACGTCTACGCGGCGCCGAATGCGCTGCAGGGCAAGGCTTCGACCTCGTCTACACCGGCATCGGCGCGCTGTGCTGGCTGCCCTCCGTCGCGCGCTGGGCGGAGACCGTCGACGCGCTGCTCCGCCCCGGCGGCCGCCTCTTCATCCGCGAGGGTCACCCGATGCTCTGGAGCTGGACGACCAGCTGCCACGACCCGGCTGGTCCGCTGGCCCTACTTCGAGACGGTCGAGGGCACCGTGGACCGAGGGCGGCACCTACGTCGAGACCGACGTCGAGTTCACCGCCAACACCACGCAGGAGTGGAACCACGGGATCGGCGAGATCATCACGGCCCTGCTCGACCGGGGGATGCGGGTCACCGGCTTCGTCGAGCACGACTCGGTGCCGTGGAACGCCCTGTGGGGCCTGATGACCGAGGACGAGCACGGCGAGTGGCGGCTCACCGACCGCCCCGAGCGGCTCGCCTGCAGCTACACCCTCCAGGCGGTCAAGCCGGGCTGAGCGGCGAGGCGACCCGACAGGTCAGTACCAGTGGGGTGACCTCGCCTGCCAGCGCGCCCACGCGTGGCAGGGGGTGCCGTAGACGGCGGAGATGTAGTCCAGGCCCCACGTGACCTGGACACGCGGGTCGAGCAGCCAGCCCGGGCCCGCTGTCGCCATCTTCCAGCCGGGGAGTGCCTGCGGGATGCCGTAGGCGCCGGAGGACGCATTCGTCGCGCTCCAGCTCCATGCGCTCTCCCGCTGCCACAGGTCGCGGAGGCAGCCCATCTCCCCTGCGGCCCAGCCACGCTCCGCGACGAGCTCCTCGGCCACGGTCTGGGGGTCGAGCTGCGCCTGGAGCAGGTCCGGGTCCGACCCGAAGGTCGTCGTGCCGGTGTCGACGAGGTCGCCGTGCCCGGCCGCCAGGGCCCTGGCCCGGATGTCCGCGGTCAGCGTCGTGGCGCGGAAGGCCCCGAGCCCGTCGGCGGCCGCGACGAGCTCGGCGAGCCGCGTCCGCGCCTCGGCCAGCCGGGCGCCCACGCGGGCGACCTCCGCGCTCGCCCGCTCGACGGAGGCCTCGGCAGCGGCGCGGGCGAGGTGGGCACGCGCGGCGGCGCGCTCGCTCGCCGCCTGGGCCAGTCCGAGCTCGCGCTGGGCGTCCACGGCGGCATCCCGGGCTCGCCGGCCGGCGTCGACGACGAGCCGGCGGCGGCCGGCCTCGCTCTCCAGGAGGACGGTGAGGTCGGGAAGCGCGTCGAAGCGGCTGGGGTCGACGAGGACGGGCAGGTAGCCGAGCGAGCCGCCCTGCTGGTAGGCGAGCGCCGCCTGGTCGTCGCGGGCCTGCTCGGCCGCCGCGAGGGCCGTCGCGGCGGCGGCGACACGCGACCGGGCCACCTCGGTCGCGGCAGCGGCGCTCCGGACCCCGAGCTCGGCCTCCCGCACGGCCCGGACCGCCTCGGTGACCTGGTGCTGGAGGGCGACGAGGCGGGCCGTCGCGCGCTCCTCCTCCGCCCGGATCTCGGCCGCCAGCCGGGCCGCCGCAGCGGCGTCGGCCGCCGCCCGGGCCACCTCCTCGCGCGTGGGCAGCGGGACCTCCGCCTCCCCCGTCGCCGTGGCGGTCGCGGTCGGGTAGCGGTCGGCGTCGGCGTCCCGGTCGCCGTCGGCGTCCCGGTCGCCGTCGGCGTCCCGGTCGCCGTCGGCGTCACCACGGGCGTCGGGCCCACCGCTGCGACCGCGCCACGCGACCCCTCGCCCCCGAATGCCGCCGCGGGCACGCCGAGGACGGTCGCCGCCGCGATCGCGGCCGCGACCCGCCACCGGCTGGTTGCCCCCGAGCCCACCCCGCCATGGTGCCTCGGCGCGTCGGGCGACACGCCGAGACCGGCGCGGAACCGGCCCGTTCAGCCGATGTCGGCCGGCTCGAGCTCGCGCAGCGCCGGGACGACCTGCTCGGCGAAGGTGTCGAGGAAGCGCTCCTGGTCCTCGCCGGGCCCGTGCACGACGAGGTGGTCGAAGCCGAGGTCGGTGTAGAAGCGGACCGCCTCGACGACCTCCTCGGGCCGGCCGCGACGATCCACCGCTTGGCGACCTGCTCGATCGGGCAGCGCGTCGGCGGCCTGCTCCATCTCGCGGGTGAGTGGATCGAGTGCTTCTGCTCGGCGGTCAGCGACAGCGGCGCCCAGAAGCGGGTGTTCTCCAGCGCCGCTTCGGGTCCGGGTCCCAGGATCTTCATCTCGATCATCCGGTCGATCGGCTCGGCGGCGCGGTCGGCCTTGGCCGCGCCCTCGGCCACCGCGGGGACGCAGCTTGTCGGCATACAGCTCGCGCCCCTTGCCCGAGGTGCAGATGAAGCCGTCACCGACCCGGCCGGCGTACCGCGCGACCATCTGTCCGCCGGCCGCGACGTAGACCGGCACGGGCGTGTCCGGCCGGTCGAAGATCCGCGCGTCCTTGGTCCGGTAGTAGTCGCCCTCGAAGGTCACCGACTCCTCGGTCCACAGCATTCGCATGAGCCGGACGGCCTCCCGCAGCCGGCCGAACCGCTCCTTGAACTCCGGCCACTCCCCCTCGGCCACCGAGCCGACGGCGACCTCGTTGAGCGCCTCGCCGGTGCCGACGCCGAGCATCACCCGACCGGGGGCCAGGCAGGCGAGCGTCGCGAAGGTCTGCGCGACGACGGGCGGGTTGTAGCGGAAGGTCGGCGTCATGACGCTCGTCCCGAGCAGGACCCGCTCGGTCCGCGCCGCCACCCAGCCGAGCCAGGCCAGCGAGTTGGGCGCGTGGCCGCCGTTGAGCCGCCAGGGCTGGAAGTGGTCGCTGATCGTCACGGAGTCCAGGCCGACCTCCTCGGCGCGGACGGCGAATGCCGCCAGCCGGGTCGGGTCGAACTGCTCCGCCGATGCCTTGTAGCCGATGCGCAGGGTCACCCTCGCACGCTACCCCCCGGCCTATGCTCGGCTGGTGGCGACGACCCCGACCCAGCACCACGACAGGCACAAGCTGGTCCGGCTCGGCATCGGCGTCGCCGTCGGGGTCGTCGCCGCCGCGGTGCTGCCCAACACCGACGGGTCGTGGGTCGCCCGCGCCCTCGTGGGATTCGTCGTCGCCGCCCTCGTCTTCACCGTCCCCCTCCTGTGGCGCACCCTCCACGCCGACCACGAGCAGACGCGGAGCTATGTGGACGGCCTCGACCCGGGTCGGTCACTGACCGACGCCATCGTGCTCGTCGCCTCGGTCGCCGCCCTCGCCGGCGTGGGGCTCATGCTGCTCGACCCGTCGCCGGCTCGCCCCGCCAAGACCTACGAGGCCGTCGTCACCGTCGCCACCGTGGGCTCGGCCTGGCTGCTCATCCACACGATGTTCGCCCTGCGCTACGCCCGGCACTGGTTCAACGCCGAGTCCGACTGCATCGACTTCCACATGGACACTCCCCCGGCCTACAGCGACTTCCTCTACCTCGCCTTCGCGGTCGGCTCGTCCTTCGCCGTGTCCGACACGGACCTGCGGACGACCGAGGTCCGCCGCATCGCGCTGCGCCAGTCGTGGCTCAGCTACCTCTTCGGGACGGTCGTCGTCGCGGCGACGATCAACCTGCTCGCCGGGCTCGCCGCCTGAGTCAGGGCTGGCCGAGGGAGCGCTTGAGCTCGTCGAACCAGGCCTGCGTCGGTGTCGAACGCCTTGCCGCCCGCTGATCCGCGGGAACTCGATGGCGCGCAGCTCGTCGCCCTGCTCCTCGTCGTGCGCCGATCGACGCCGCTGACTCCCGGCGCAGCGCGGCAGTCGACGGCGAGGTCGGTGCAGCGCTTGATCAGCGCGCAGGTCGTCGGCGTTCGCCGCGGCGGAGCGGGCGAAGTAGCCGCACTTCTGCACCATCGTCTTCTCGGCGCCGACCAGCTCGGCGAACTGCTTGGCGAACCACTGCCCCGGGGTTGACCGTGTCGAGCTTGACGTGGCCGAAGGCGTCGCGCCGGCACGTCCTCGCCCCGCCGCCCTCAGCTCGCGCGACGATCGTCGTCCACGCCCGCGCCCTCGGACAGGAAGATGTTGACGCAGCCCGACCTCGTCCATGACCGCCTCGAGCCGCTCGGCCTCGGCCTCGATGTCGAAGCTCAGCTCGGGCACGTAGACGGCGTGGACGTCCCAGCCGCGCGCGGTCGTTGCCGAAGCCCGGACGAAGTCCTGCTGCACCCGACCCACGCGCGGTAGCTCGGCGCGGTCGCGGCGGTCAGCCAGCCGCAGTTGCGGCCCATGACCTCGTGGACGATCAGCATCCGCGGGTTGGAGGAGTGCTCGCCGATGATGTTCTGGGCGTAGATCGCGCCCTGCTCGGCGGCGGTCCAGGCGCCCGAGCGTCTGCCGGATCGGGACGACGTCGTTGTCGATCGTCTTGGGCAGGCCGACGACGGTCAGCTCGTAGTCGTTGTCGTGCAGGTACGCGGCGAGGTCGGCGGCCGTGGTGTTGGTGTCGTCGCCGCCGATGGTGTGCAGGACGTCGACGCCGTCCGCGTCAGCTGCTCGGCGGCGACCTGCAGCGGGTCCTGGCCCTCCTCGACCAGCCCGCGCTTGACGCAGTCCTCGACGTTGGTCAGCTTGACGCGGCTGTTGCCGATCGGGCTGCCGCCGAAGCTGGTGCAGCAGGTGCGCCTGCTCGCGCACCTCCGGGCGTCACCGGGACGACTCGCCGCGGAGCAGCCCGGCGTAGCCGCCGAGGTAGCCGATGATCTCGACCTCGGGCGCGATCTCGGTGTAGCGCTCGATGAGCCCGCCGACGGCGGAGGACAGGCACGGGGCGAGGCCACCGGCGGTGAGCAGGGCGACGGTCTGGACGGGCTTGGGGTCGGGCACGGGGAGCCTCTCGGGCGGGACCGGATCGGGTGCACCGACATTGTGCCCAAGGGGTGGGGACCGACGCACCGTCGCCCACGGAACGGGCGCCTGTCGGTCAGGAGGCGGTGGTCGAGCAGACGCCCGGGCGGGCCACCGTCTCGGCGCCCTTCTTGGGCAGCGGCGGGAGCGTGGGGACCTCGGCGACCGGGGTCAGGGCCGTGAACCGGTTGCCCAGGACGACGTCGAGGTCGGTGCTCTCCCGGGCGACCTCCTTGAGGACCGCGCCCGGGACGTGCTGGGCGAGCAGCTTGGCCTCGAGGTACTGGTCCTTGCCGTAGCGCACCCACGCGGAGTCGACCGGCAGGAAGGCCCCGTCGGGGTCGTTGCCCATCTTGGCCGGCTTGAAGCCGCGCGCGGCGAGCTGGGTGCGCACGTCCTTGGCCAGCCCCGGGCGCCAGGTCGCGTTGTAGACGTTGACCCTGACATTGCCGGGCCGCGGCATGTCGACCGGCGGACGGGGGGCGAGCGAGGAGAAGCCGGAGCCGATGACCACGGTGACCCCCGCCCCCTTGCGCCCGTCGTCGAAGATGCGGGCGTCGGGGAACTGCTTCTGCACGAGCAGGGCCTGGTCGAGCCCGGCCGGGCCGTGGTGGATGATCCCCGCGGAGCGGACGTAGAGGTTCTCCGGCGCGCTCGACATCTCGACCACGTGGAAGCGGCGCTTGCCGAGCTCCTTGCCGACCAGGGTCGCGCGGCCGCCCTCGCCCGTGGCGTTGAGCACGCGGACGTCGAAGGAGCCACGGGCCGGGGCGGTGACGACGTCCGGCGGGCACGGCGGGGGCGGCGGCGTCTTGGTGAAGAGCCCGCCCCCGACGGCGGCGGCCAGGCTCGCCGAGCCGAGCACGACGCCCGGGAGCACGACGAGGGCGCCGAGCTGGCGGACCTTGTGCCGTCGCACGCGCTGCTCGGGGGTCATCGACAGGTATGCCACAGCACGACGACGGCGCCAACGGTCATAGGCCCGGAACACTTCGCCTCCCATCCTGGACGATCTCGCCCGACAGTCTTCCTGTGAATCGTCACAATCTCACCATCGTCACATGACGCCACCAAGCCGAAAACGGTCACGAGTCGGTCTCGATCCGCCGCCCGCCCCGCTCAGGCCCGGGGAACTCCAGCCCGAGCAGCGCGTTCTCGACGAGCTCGGCCAGCGCCGGGTGAATCCAGTACTGGCCGCGGGCCACCTCGTCGGCGCGCTGACCGAAGGACGCCGCCTGGAGGAGCGGCTGGATGACGGTCGTCGCCTCGGCCCGATGCAGTGGGCGGCGAGCAGCCGGCGGGTCGTCGGGTCGGCATGACGGTGAGGAAGTGCTCCGTCGTCCTCCAGCGCCCAGCCGTAGGCGATGTCGCCGTACTGCCTGGGTCTTGGCGACGAATGCCGCACCGCTGACTCCAGCTCGGCCCGCGTCGGCCCGAAGGCCGCGATCTGCGGGTGGCCGAAGACGCCGTGGGGGACGAAGCGGTGGTCGCTGCGCCGCGGCGGCCCCTGCGACCCGGCCGAAGGCCATGGCGAGGTTGTGCGCGACGACGCTGGCCTCCTGATTCGCGACGTGCTTGAGCTGGTATGCGACGACTGACGTCGCCGAGCGCCCACACGTCGGCGGCGCCGTCCGCTGCTCCTCGTCGACGACGACCCGTCCGACCGTCGTCGAGCTCGACGCCCGCCGCCTCGACGTCGAGCCGGTCGCCGTTGGGGACCCGCCCGAGCGCGAGGAGGACCACCTCGGCACGGACTTGCCTCGACACCGCTCCGGCCCGCGGATCGCTAGCGTCCACGCCGTCCCGTCGTGGTGCGCCGACTCGACGCTCGACCCCGTCCGGAGGTCGTAGCGGGCCGCGGCCGCGCGCGTGTAGGCGCGGCGACCTCCGCGTCGTGCTGCCGGAGCAGAGGCCCGGAGCGCTGCACCTGGGTGACCTCGACGCCGAATGCGGAGAACACGTGAGCGAACTCGCAGCCGACGAAGCCGCCGCCGATGACGACCATCGAACGCGGCAGCTCCTCGAGCCGCATCACCGTGTCCGACGTGTGCAGCCCGCGCGCCGGGTCCGGCTCGGCGAGCTCGGGCACCGAGGAGAGCCCGACGGCGCGGCTGCCCGCCGCGATGACGACCTTGTCCGCCGACACCTCGACACCCGAGGCGAGCCGCATCGTCCGCTCGCCGACGAAGCGGGCGTGCTCGGCGTGGACGGTGACGAAGTCCTGGCTGCGGCGGTAGGACTGGCCGCCCTCGGCGATCGGGTCGATCCGCCCGAAGATCCGGTCGCGGATCGCCGGCCAGTCGACGGTCGGCTCGGCGAAGGAGACGCCCAGTCGCCGGGCCTCCCGTGCCTCGAGCACCCGGTCGGCGGGCAGGACGTACATCTTCGTCGGGATGCAGCCGACGTTGAGGCAGGTCCCGCCGAAGCGGCCCTGCTCGACGATCCCGATGTCGAGACCCTCGAGCTCGGGCGTCACGAGGCTGTTGCCCGACCCGGTGCCGATGATGAGCAGGTCATGGTGCGGCATCCGCATTCACTCCTTGGTGGGCAGCCCGGCGGCGACGATCTCGGCGAGGAGGACGAGGTTGAGCCCCGCCCCCGAGCGCAGGTTGTCACCGGTGATGAAGAAGTCGAGCGCCTTGGGCATGCCGTGCGGCTGCCGCATGCGGCCGACGAAGCGCGGGTCGGAGCCGACGACGTCGGCGGGCGTCGGGAACTCGCCGTGGTCCAGGTCGTCCAGGACGACAATGGTCGGCGCCTCGAGGAGGGCGCGGCGGGCACGGCCGACAGCGACCGGGCGCGAGAACCGCGCGTGCACCGACACCGAGTGGGAGGTCACGACGGGCACCCGGACGCAGGTGGCCGACATCCGCAGGTCCGGGATGCGGAGGATCTTGCGGATCTCGTCGCGGACCTTGGTCTCCTCGGTCGTCCATCCGTCACTCGCCGGTGGCCCGACCATCGGGATGACGTTGAGGGCGAGCGGCGCGGGAAAGGGCGACGGGCCGAGCTCGTGCTCGATGAGCCTGCGCACATCACCGGGAAGCAGACCGATCTCCCGGTTGCCGCCGACGAGGGCCAGCTCGTCGTACAGACGCGCCATGCCACGGCGCCCACGCCCGGAGGCGGCCTGGAACGTCGTGAGGACGAGCTCCTCGAGCCCCCAGCGCTCATGGAGGACGCCGAGCGCGTCGATGACGGTCAGGGCGGTCGCGCCCGGGTTGGCGATGATCCCGATGGGGCGGCGCAGGACGTCCTCGGGGTTGACCTCCGGGACGACGAGCGGGACGCGCGTGTCGAGCCGGAAGTCCGTGCTGTTGTCGATGACGACGGCGCCGCGCTCGGTCGCCTTGGGCGCCCACATCGTCGCGAGCCCCGGCGGCAGGTCGAAGATCGCGACGTCGGCGCCGTCGAAGAACGCGGCGCTCAGCCGCTGCACCTCGAGCATCTCGCCGCGGACGTCGATCCGCTGGCCCGCGTCGTCCGGCGACGCGCAGATCCGGATCTCGCCCCAGACGTCCGGTCGGATGCCGAGCACGTCGAGCGCGACCCGGCCCACCGCTCCCGTCGCGCCCGCGACGGCGAGCGTCGGCTTGCGTCCCCCCACCCGCACTCGATCAGCGCCCGGTGCCGCCGTAGACGACGGCCTCGCCCTGCTCGGAGTCGAGGCCGAATGCCGTGTGCACGGCCCGCACGGCCTCGTCGAGCCGGTCCTCGCGCGTCACGACGGAGATGCGGATCTCCGAGGTCGAGATCATCTCGATGTTGACGCCGGCCTGCGCGAGGGCACGGAAGAAGGTCGCCGAGACGCCCGGGTTGGAGCGCATCCCGGCGCCGACGAGCGAGAGCTTGCCGATCTGGTCGTCGTAGAGGAGCGAGGCGAAGCCGACCGGCTCGTGGATCCGCTGGAGCGCCTGCATCGCCGTCTGACCCTCGGTCTTGGGGAGGGTGAAGGAGATGTCGGTCAGGCCCGTGTCGGTCGCCGAGATGTTCTGGACGATCATGTCGATGTTGATCTCCGCGGCGGCGATCGTCTCGAAGATCGCCGCGGCCTTGCCGGCCTGGTCGGGCACGCCGACGACGGTGATCTTGGCCTCGCTGCGGTCGTGGGCGACGCCGGCGATGATCGGGGCTTCCACGGGATCTCCTTGGGCTGGCTTGTCGCTGACGATCGTCCCCGGGTGGTGGGCGAAGGACGAGCGGACGTGGATCGGGATGTCGAAGCGGCGGGCGTACTCGACGCTGCGCAGGTGGAGGACCTTGCTGCCCGAGGCGGCGAGCTCGAGCATCTCCTCGTTGGTGATGTGGTGGACCTTGCGGGCGGCGGGGACGACGCGCGGGTCGGCGGTGAAGACCCCGTCGACGTCGGTGTAGATCTCGCACACCTCGGCCTCGAGCGCCGCCGCGAGCGCGACGGCGGTCGTGTCCGACCCGCCGCGGCCGAGGGTCGTGATCTCCTTGGTGTCCTGGCTGACGCCCTGGAAGCCGGCGACGATGACGACGTGCCCGTCCCCGAGGGCCCCGGTCACCCGGCCGGGCGTGATGTCGATGATCTTGGCCCTGCCGTGCGCGGAGTCCGTGATGACGCCTGCCTGGCTCCCGGTGAAGCTCCGGACGCTCTGCCCGAGGTTGGCGATCGCCATCGCGACGAGCGCCATCGAGATCCGCTCGCCCGAGGTGAGGAGCATGTCCATCTCGCGCGCGGGCGGCAGCGGGCTGACCTCCTGGGCGAGGTCGAGGAGCTCGTCGGTCGTGTCGCCCATGGCCGAGACGACGACGCAGACGTCGGCGCCAGCCTTCTTGGTCTCGACGATCCGCTGGGCGACGCGCTTGATGCTCGCCGCGTCCGCGAGCGACGAGCCGCCGTACTTCTGGACGACGATGGGCACGACTGGCTCCGCATTCAAACCGGGGGACGACGGACGGGAGGAGTCTACGTGGGGGGCCGAAGGACGGTCCGCACGGCCGGATGCCGGGACCGGACCTCAGCGGGCGGTCGTCGCGGGCGCGCTCGGCTCGGGGGCGAGCCCGCCGTCGAGGGCGATCGGGTCGGCCTCCGCACGGGCCGTCGGCGCGGACTCCGGCCGCGGTTCCCGCCGGGGCAGCAGCCAGCGGTCGACGACCTTGAGGATGATCCGGCGGCAGGGCAGCTCGACGTAGCGGTGGGCACCCTCGGCGATGAGGAGGCAGAGCGCGAGGATGACGAGGACCATGACGTAGCCCCACCGGCCGGACGCCGTCTGGACGTACTCCTGGCCAAGCCCCGGGAGCAGCCCCCGGTGGGTGATGTAGAGGGCGTAGGACGCCGTGCCCAGGGTCACCATCGTCCGGGTCGCGAGGACCCGCGCGACCGGCCCGCGGTCGGTCGCGAGGCTGAACATGAGGAGCGCGAACGGCACCGTCCAGAGCGTCCCGAAGAATGCGGCGCCGACCGGCCCGTTGGTCGGGTCACGGAAGGCGCAGATGACGGGGACCGCGATGGTGATGGCGACCTGGATCGTGCTGGACACCCGGGCCGAGAAGCGGGCGCCGCGGGCGAAGAGGAAGGCGAGGACCATGCCGACGACGAACTCGGGCACCCGGGTCAGCGGCGTCCGGTAGAGCCAGCGGTGCGCCGACTGCGGGTCGACGGCCGGCAGGTCGGCCCAGCCCTTGATGACGAAGAGCAGCCAGAGCGCGAACTGCACGGCGAATGCCGCGAGCGCCAGGGCGATGAGTCCTCGGTTGCCCCAGCGGCGGGCGATCGCGACGACCCCGACGACGAGGAAGGGGAACAGGAAGTAGAGGAACAGCTCGACGCAGATCGACCAGCCGGGGCCGTTGTAGATGACTGCGCCGACGCGCTGGTCACCCGACCACGTCTGCACGGCGAGGAACTGCGCCCAGAGGGTGCGGTCCTGCGGGATGCCGCGGATCTCCCGCATGAGCACGGCCCAGATGAGGACGGCCCAGTAGAGCGGCATGACACGCGCGACACGCGCGAGCCAGAAGCGGAGGACCTTGCGGGGCTCGGTCGGCTGCAGGCGCGGATAGTTGTAGGCGAGCACGAAGCCGCTGAGCATGAAGAAGAGCGGGACGCCGATGAACCCGCACTGGGCGATGAGCCGCAGCCACTGCGGGGCGTGGTCGGGCAGCTCGATGTGGTGGATGACCACGGCGACGGCGGCGACCACCCGGAGGCCCGTGAGGGCGAGGATCTCCGGGCGCGGATGGGATGCCTTGAGGGCGATGTTCAACGGGTGTCCTTGGTCTCGGCCGCCGGGAGACAGGCTTATTGGACGACAGACCTCCCATCGCGCAGCACAGCGCACGTCGCACGGGGCTCGCGGCCCGGCCTGGTCCTCGCCATCCGCTGACCTCACGGCCGCAGCGCGCTCGGCAACGTACGCTCTGCGCATGGACGGGGGCACCGGGGCCGGCATCGAGGTCACCGGCGTGCGCCGGGCCTTCGGCTCGGTCCTCGCCGTCGAGGAGATCTCGCTCGTCGCGCGCCCGGGCGAGGTGACGGCGCTCGTCGGGCCCAACGGGTCGGGCAAGACGACCCTCATGCTCATGCTCGCGAGCCTCCTCGCACCCGACGCCGGGACGATCCGCGTCGCCGGCCACGACCCGGTGACCGAGCCGGCCGCCGTCCGGCGGGCGATCGGCTGGATGCCCGACGGCTTCGGGACGTGGGACGCGCTCACCGTCCGCGAGGTCCTGCACACGATCGGTGCGGCCTACCTCCTGCCGCGCGACCGGGTCACGGCGCGCACCGAGGAGCTGCTCGGCCTCCTCCACCTCGGCGACCTCGCCGACCGCCGCGCACGCGTCCTCTCCCGCGGCCAGAAGCAGCGTCTCGGCCTGGCCCGCGCCCTCATCCACGACCCGTCCGTCCTCGTCCTCGACGAGCCGGCGTCCGGGCTCGACCCGCGGAGCCGGATCGAGCTCCGCGACGTCCTCCGCGGTCTCGCCGCCGAGGGGCGCACGATCCTCGTGTCGAGCCACATCCTCACCGAGCTCCAGGAGATGGCCGACCGGGCCGTCATCGTCGCTCGCGGCCGGACCGTCGGCACGCAGGTCGTCGACGCCGAGGACTCGAATGCCGTCGCCGCCTGGCGGGTCGTCTCCCTCGCCCCCGAGCGGCTCACCGGCTGGCTGACCGAGCACGGCGTCGACTGGCGGCCGGTGCCCGGGGCGGCCGAGGTGAGCGTCGCCGGTGAGCAGGCGGCCGCCGCGCTGCTCACCGAGCTCGCGCGGGACGGCATTCCGATCACGACCTACGCACCCAGCCACGGCGCGCTCGAAGCCGCCTACCTCGCAGCGACGGAGGACCGGCAGTGAGCCGCCGCGGGATCTGGACGGTCGCCCGGCTCGAGCTGACCCAGCGGGCGCGCACCTCGCGCTGGCCGGTCGTGCTCGGGATCTGGGTCCTCGTCGTTGGGAGCGTGACGACGCTCAGCTACTACGCGACCCGAGACCCCCAGGTGAACTCGGGCCGGACGATGTACGACCTGACGACCTTCTTCGTCCTCGGCCTCTCCATGCTCGTCATGCCGGCGCTCACGGCGACCTCGGTCAACGGCGACCGGGAGGCCGGGGTCCTCGCGACCCTCCAGACGACGCTCCTCACGCCGGCCGACATCATCCTCGGCAAGCTCCTCGCGTCGTGGGTCGTCGCGATGACCTTCCTCGGTGCGACGCTGCCGTTCCTCGCGTGGGGCTGGGCGGTCGGCGGGGTGTCGGTCGGATCGATCCTCGGGTCGCTCCTCGTCCTCGTCCTCGTGCTCGCCGTCGTCTGCGCGCTCGGCCTCATGTTCTCGACGCTGACCGCCCGACCGGTCGCCTCGGCGGTGCTCACCTACCTGACCGTCGCCTTCCTGACCATCGGGACGGTCCTCACCTTCTTCCTCGCCTTCCCGCTCGTCACCCAGAGGGAGCAGGTCCGCTACTTCGGGCTGCCCGAGGAGTACTGGAACCCGCCCGGGCAGGACTCCACCAAGCCCGACCTGCCGCCGCAGGAGCCGACGACGGCCGACTGCCGGCACCTGACCCGGGTCGACGACGTCCAGCACACCGAGCGGATCTGGTGGCTCCTCGCGGTCAACCCCTTCGTCGTCGTCGCCGACGCCGGACCGGGCGGGACGGCTGACGAGCGCTCGCCGGAGTACGCCGGCGGGATCACCCCGATGCGCGAGATCAGCCAGGCGGTGCGGTCGACCCGGGTCGGCCCGGACGGGGCCGAGCGACAGGAGTGCTGGGTCATGAACGTCGACGCCCCCGATCCCGGCGGCCTCGAGGCGGCCGCGCAGGCGGCACGGCAGCCGGTCTGGCCGCTCGGCCTCGGGGCACTCCTCCTCGTCGGGGGCGCGGGCACCGTCGTCGCCGTCCGGCGGACCCGCACCCCGGTCCGTCGGCTCCCCAACGGGACGCGCATCGCCTGAGCGGCGGCCCGCCGCCCCCGCCCCCGCATTCGATGTATTCCGCCACCAGTTTCCGGGGGCGTCATACATCGAATGCGGTGTCCAAGACGGTGGCCCTCAGGTTGTCCACAGGATCTGGGGGCTCGGCAGGCGAAGCCGGCCCGGAATGTCGAGACTGCCGGACATGGGAGGACGAGACCGACACGAGGCAGAGCGGCAGGAGGCGGATCTCTACGGCGGCGTCCTTTCGCGCGACCTGCTCGCCATGCTCGGCGTCGACGACCGGGCGATCCGGACCGAGATCCGGGCGGGGCGGTGGCGTGCTCACGGACGCCAGACGATCGCACTGCACACCGGCGACCTGACCGATGAGGCGCTGCGGTGGCGTGCCGTCTGGGAGGTTGGCTCCGGGATCGCCGCCCTCGACGGGGTGACCGCGCTGCAGGCGGCCGGGCTGACCGGCTACGTCGACGATCGCGTCCACGTGTCGACCCGGCACCACCACAACACCGAGCAGGTCGGTGGCGTCGTCGTCCACAAGCTGATCCGCCGCCCGGTCGTTGACGTCGTCCCCGTCGGCATTCCCCGCGTCCGGCCGGCGGTCGCCGCGATCCATGCCGCGCACTGGGCCACATCGGACCGACAGGCAGCTCTCATCCTGTGTATGGGCGTGCAGCAACGACTACTCACCGGACGACAGCTGCTGAGCGCCCGGCGCCGGACCAAGGGCCGGACGCGGCGCCGGTTCATCGACCGGATCGTCCGCGACATCGCGCTTGGGGCGGAGTCCCTCGGCGAGCTGGACCTCGCGGATGCCTGCCGTGCCCGCGGACTGCCCGAGCCGGAGCGCCAGGTCGTTCGCAGGGGCCCGAAAGGGAAGATCTATCTCGACGTCCGGTGGGACAACGGGCTCGTCGTCGAGGTCGACGGCTCCGCGCATCGACAGGGTCTGTCGGTGGCGGACGACAACCTCCGGTCGAATGCCGTGACGCTGAGCGAGGACGTTGTTCTGCGTATAGACCTCGTCGGCTGGCGGCTCTTTCGCGAGGCCTTCCTCGACCAGGTGTGCGCGGGCCACTCCCTCTGCGAGGCGCGTGGCACCCGCGGTTCGATGTATTCGGCCTCCTGAAAGTGGTGGCCCATTACATCGAACCGGGCGTCGGGGCCGGCGTCAGCCGCGCTCGGCCACCTGCTTGAGCGCTGCGAGCCCCTTGTCGAAGTCCTTGCCGACCGCCTTGTCGAAGTAGAGCTTGCCCATGACGCCCATGACGGCGTTCCGCTCCCCGGACATGAACCACTCGACGTCGGTGCCGGCGCCCTTGGGGGTCAGCGCGAAGCGCATGAGGTTGTCCGCCTTGAACGGCTTGAGGAAGTGCAGGTCCGCCTCGATGCCCTCGGGGCCGGACCGAAGGACCTGCATCGTCCCCGAACCGGCCTGCCGGTTGCCCGACCAGGCGTAGTGGGAGCCGACGCCGGACGCCGGCCCGGTGAACGTGCGCTTCAGCGCCGGGTCGAGACCCTCCCACGGCGACCACTTCTGCCACTCGCGGAAGTCCTCGAGCAACGGCAGCAGCCGCTCCGGCGGGGCTTCGACGTGCGTGCTGCGGGACATCTCGAAGTGGCTCATGCGGCGCATCCTGCCACCGGTGCCGACGGCCCGGGCGGGATCAGGGATGAAGGGCGTCGAACTCGGCCTCGGAGACGAGCTCCTCGTCGGCGTCGAGGCGCAGGTGCGCGAGGATCGAATGCAGGACGCGCAGGCTCATCGCGGCGCGCTCGCCCCAGCTGCTCAGGTAGGAGAACTGCCACCACCACAGCGCCTCGACCTCGCGGCCGTCGCGGAAGTGGTTGAGGCCGTGGGCCAGACCCGACGCGATCTCGGTCAGGTCGTCCGAGAGCCGGCCCGTCGTCACCTCGGGCGAGGTCACCGGGTCGACGAGATCGGCATAGTCGTCGAGCCCCTCGAAGAGGTTGGCGATGCCGTCGCGGAGCGGGCCGACCTCGAGCTCGGGTCCGGCATCCACCTCGAACTGGTCGGGCGGCACGATGTCCTGCATCGCGCCGAGCCGGGTCCCCATCCCGAGCACCTGCGAGAGCGCCAGGAGCGTCATCGGGATCGCGGCCTCGGGCGCCGACCCGGCCGCCATCTCGGTCATCGTCGTGAGGTACATCTGGGCGTCGCGGGCGCAGTCGACGGCGAAGTCGCGCAGGTCGCCGGGTCCGGCGACCTCGAGCTGCTCGGTGGGCGTCTCAGACACGGGACATCCTCTCCTCGAGCGGGCTGGCCCCGGCGGACGGCGGGGTCGCGGACGGCGGGGTCGCGGCGGGCGGGGTCGCGGCGGGTGCGGGAGCCGGGACGGGCGTCGCGCGCACCGAGCGGCGGCCCTCGAAGGCCCGCCCGAGGGTCACCTCGTCGGCGAACTCGAGGTCGCCGCCGACGGGCAGGCCCGAGGCGAGGCGGGAGACGCCGACGTCGAGGTGGGCGAGGAACTTGGTCAGGTAGGTCGCGGTCGCCTCACCCTCCATGTTGGGATCGGTCGCGATGATCACCTCGGTGACGACGCCGTCGGCGAGCCGCCGCATGAGCTCGGCGAAGCGGAGGTCGTCCGGCCCGATACCGTCGATCGGCGAGATCGCCCCGCCGAGCACGTGGTAGCGGCCGCGGAACTCGCGGGTCCGCTCGATCGCGATGACGTCCTTGGACTCCTCGACGACGCAGATGAGGCTCGGGTCGCGGCGCGGGTCCTGGCAGATCCGGCAGGTGTCCTGCTCGGTCACGTGCCCGCAGATCTCGCAGAAGTGGACCTGGGTCTTGACCCGGCCGAGCGCGTCGACGAGCCGCTGCACGTCGGCCGGCTCCGCCGACAGGATGTGGAAGCCGATCCGCTGGGCACTCTTGGGCCCGATGCCCGGGAGCTGCCCGAGCTCGTCGATGAGGTCCTGCAGAGCGCCGTCGAACACGCATTCAGCCTACGCTGCGCGACCGACAGAGCGGAGGACCGGACGCGCTTGCGTCCGCGTGAAACGCCGCAGTAGGGGCGTTTCACGCGGACGCAAGAGTCTCGGGCGAATGCCGCGGACTCAGCTCTTCGTGCTCCCGCCCGCGAGCGGCGTCGCCTGGTCGCTTCCGGCCGCGTAGTGGACCGTCGTCCCGTCCCGCAGGGTGACGGTGAGTCCGAAGTCGACGGCGAGCTCCGCGTCTGCCTCGGGCCACCAGCCGGCGAACCAGCCGTCGGCGACCGTCGCCATGACCTTGGGATGGCCGACCGGCTCGATGACGACGCCCGCGACGTCGGCCCCGACCCGTCCGGTGACCGAGCTGACCGACGAGGAGGCGCGCAGCGTGCCGGACACGCTCGACCCCATGACATCGACGGTGCGGACCTCCCGGGCGGTGGGCTCGGGGAGGCCCTCGAGCGAGGTGAGGCCGCCGCCGCCCGCAAAGCCGTCGCCACCGCCGAGCGCCGAGACGACCCGGTCGAGCGTCGAGCGCTGCTGGAGGCACGAGCTCGACCAGCGGCCGTCGGACATGACGACGAAGCGCCAGCTCCCGCGGTCCTCCGCGACGACGGCGGGCATCGCCTGCAGCTGCTCGGGGGTCGGCCACGCGGGGTCACCCGTGGTCGCGCCCCCGAAGGCACCGTCGGCGAAGAGGTCGCGGCACGGCTGCGCAGCGGCATTCGCGTCGTCGGCGGACACGCCGGTGGGCATCGCGACCCACTGGGCCGACGCGCTCTCCAGCCCGAGGGCGGCAGGTCCGACGACGCTCCCGACGACGAGCGCCGAGGCGATGCCGACCGCCGGGACGAGGCGGGGCCGCCGCCGGACTCGCGCGCGGGACGGGGGTCGAGGCGGTGCGCGCCGCCGGGTCGGTCGCGGTGATCGCGGCGAGCATCGCGCGGGCCCGCTCGCCCCGGGGGTCGAGCTGCTCGGGGGTCAGGTCGCGGGAGGGGTCGAGGTCGCGGTAGCGGGAGTCGGTCGTGTTCATCGCTGGCTGCCTTCGGTCTGGGCGGCGGCGTCGGCGGCGTCGCCTGAGGGGGCGGGAGAGTCGAGGTGGGCGCGCAGGGCGGCGCGGGCCCGGGAGAGACGAATGCGGTACGCGACGGCCGAGACGGAGAGCACCTCGGCCGCCTCGCGCCCGGTCAACCCGTCGAGGACGGTCAGGGCGAGGCATTCGCGCTGGTCGGGCGTGAGCCGGTGCCAGGCCCGGGCGAGGTCGACCCGGGAGGCGACGAGCTCGGCGTCGTCCCCGGTGAGGTGCGGCCGGGCGTCGGCGAGCCGGACGTCGAGCGCCGCGCGCCGGGAGGTGGAGCGGTGGTCGGTGAGAAGGACGTTGCGGGCGACCCCGAAGAGCCACGCGCGCGCCATCTCCCCCTCCGGGACGTCGCCGAACCGGCGCCACGCGACGAGGAAGACCTCGGCGGCGACGTCCTCGGCGTGCGACGGGTGCGCTCGGCGGGCGACGAAGCGCAGGACGTCGGCGTACGTCCGCGCGAACAGCGCCTCGAAGGCGGAGGTGCGGCCCTCCGCCGCTTCGTGTCTCATACCCGACTCATGACCGGCACGGGGCCGAGTGTTTCAGGCGAGCGCGTCGACCTCGTCCTGCGACGCCTGGCGGACGACGATCCGGGTCCACGAGCCGACGTAGATCCGGTCGTCGGTGTCGAACTCGCGCTTGCTCCGCGCCGGGATCGGCGCGCGGGGCAGCTCGCCGACGGTGTCGGCGACCCAGACGCCGTTGGCGGAGTCGAGGTCCTCGACCCACCAGCGCGACCCGTCGGTCGTCAGCTGGGCGTGCCGGCGGCTCACGCCGTTGTCGACGCCGCAGTCGATGTCCGGGGAGATGCCCCGGCTCGTCGACGCGCGGCCGACGAGGAGCGAGGTCCGGCGCAGGACGACGAGGTCGGGCGGCCCGGGTGACGGCATCGGGTCGGGGCTGCCCTGGTCGCGGTACCACGCGGGGTCGATCCACACCTCCGCCACCCACGGGTCGTTGAGCGCCGCGCCCGGGTTCGCCGGTTCGGCCGAATGCGGGGCCGCGGGCGCCGGGTAGGCCGCGTCGACCGGAGGGGCGGGGGCCGAGGTGTCGGGCTGGGCGGGCGGGTCGGCCGAGGCCTGAGCCGCCGCGTCCTCCGGGAGGGCGGAGCGCAGCATCGTCGCGCCCGAGTCCGGGTCGACCGGCCCCGGGGCCGGATCGGGGGCGTCGAGGTCGAGGGCGTTGACCGCGCGGGGCATCGTCCCCGTCGTGTAGTCGTAGCCGCACGCCTCGCAGAAGAGCGCGTCGGCGAGACCGGGCGCACCGCAGCTAGGGCACTCGCGGGCCGACTCGGCGTCGCCGGTGACGTCCTCCACGTCCGGCGGCGGCGAGGCGGTCGCGGACTCCGGGGCTGCATTCGACGCACCGGTGTCCGTCGGAGCCGGGCCCATGACGGCGCCGCAGACGTCGCAGTAGTCGGTCGCCGTCGACTCGTGGCCCTCCGGGCACCTCACGGCTTGCGCACCCGCGTCGTCTTGGTCGAGGCGGTGTCCAGGGCCATCTCGTCAGCCTTGGCGACGGCCTTCTTGAGCCGGACCGTGCCGGTGTCGGCGTCCTGGACGTCGACGACCTTGCGGAGCTTTGCGGTCGCCTCGTCGTTGCCGGTCTCGGAGGCGAGCTGGACGGCCCGACCGAGCTTGGTCGTCGCGAGCTCCTCGTTGCCGACGGCCTTGGCCGCGAGGCCCTCCTGGATCGCCGCCGCGAGCTCGGTCTGCCCCGTGTAGTGGGCGACCTGCGCGTCGATCCGGGTCGTCAGGGTGTCGTCGGCCGACCACTTCGCCTTGACGAGGCCCTGCGCCATGACCTGGTCGGCGATGACGATCTGGACGCGGGCGGCGAGCTGCTCCTGGCCGAGCGCCTTGGCCGGCAGCCGGATGGACACCTGGTAGTCGCGCGACTCGTCGCTCCACGCGCCGGTCGGGTAGGCGCCGGTCAGCTCGTTGACGGCGGTGCGACGCGCGGTCAGGTCCTCGACCGTCGGTGACACCTGCTTGACGAAGACGACCTGCGCCCCCTGCGGCGCCCACACCCGGAGCTGTGCGTCGGCGACGCCGCGCGCCATCGAGGTCCGCATGAGGGCGCGGAACTCCTCCCGCAGCCCGGCCGGGTCGGGGATGATGTCGACGGTCCCGAGGAGGGCGGTCGAGATCTTGCGGATCTCCTCGACCTTCCACTCGACGCCGACGCCGCGGCAGTCGCACTGGAAGTAGCCGGTCGCGCGACCGATCGCCGTCTCGAGGGTGCCGGGGCGCTCGTTGTTCTCGCCGTCGGTCAGCAGGATGGCGTGCCGCTGGCGCACCTGCGGCACCGACGCGAAGAGCGTCCCCGCGAGGTCGACCCACGTGCTGATCGCCGTGCCGCCCGCGGAGTTGAGCTGCCCGATGGCGACCGAGGCGTCCCGGCGCGTCCGGGCGTCCATCGGGACCATCCCCGGCCCCGACCGGACCGGCGGGTAGGCGAGGAATGCAGCGCCGTTGCCGCTGATGACGGCGAAGTACGTCCCGTCCGAGATCTCCTCGATCGCGGCGACCGCGGCCTCCCGGGCGGCCGACATCGCGACGTCGCCCATCGACCCCGAGGTGTCGATGATGATGATCTCGCCGGCGACGGCCCCTCCGCCGCCACCGCCACCGCCCCCGCCGGCGGACCCCGCATTCGCGCAGTCGACCGAGACGATCGCGGTCACGTCGGTCCCGCCGTCGGGCAGGAACTCGTTCTGGTAGACGGCGGCGGTGAAGTCAGCCATGCACATCCCCTCCTGTGGTGGGCTGGTCGTCGGTGGGCTGGTCATCGGTGGGCAGCTCTGCGGTCGGCGTCCCGGCATTGTCGCCCACGGGACCGAACCGGGCCAGAGCGGCGGTGATGTTGTCGTGTCCCCCGGCCGCGGTCGCGAAGGCGACGAGGTGCGTCGCGAGCGCGAGCGGCTCGGCCGTCGCCGCCCTGTCGACCTCGGCCCGGAGCGCGCCCGGCTCGGAGGCGTAGTTCCACAGCCCGTCGGAGCAGACGAGGAGCCAACCGTCGGCGTCGACGGTCATCGTCGCGGTCCGCGGGACGACGTCGGGCGCGTCGGCGCCGAGCCACTTCGTGATCGCGTGGGCCTGCGGCGCGTGCTCGGCCTGCTCCCGCGGCATCCCGCCCTCGATGAGGGCCTGCGCCATCGAGTCGTCGGGCAGGAGCTGACGGCCCTCCCCGGCGTCGGGCAGCCAGTAGACCCGCGAGTCGCCGATGACGGCGCAGCGGACGGTCCGGCCCTCGACGGTGCCGACGGCCAACGTGCACGAGGACGGGTGCGCCGAGGACGGGTCCGAATGCGCGATGACCGCCGTCTGCGCGGACGCCGCCGCCTGGACGAGGACCTTGACCGCGGCGGCCTCGATGCTCTCCGCCGTCCCGAGCCCCCGCGGGGCGGGCAGGCGGAGCACGTCGCGGGCCGCGCTGGCGGCGGCGAGGGAGGCGATGTGCGAGTCGTCGGAGTTGGTGACGCCGTCGCAGACGACGAGCACCGCGCGGGCGCCCTCGCCCTCGGTGGCGTAGAGCGCCATCGCGTCCTCGTTGCGGGAGTGGACGATGCCGCGGTCGCAGACACCGGCGACCCAGGCGGCCGGCGTCTCCTCGAAGTGGTCCCGCGCGGAGGGCGCCTTGGCGCCGCAGACCGTGCAGTAGTCGTCGGCGTCGACCGCTCCCCCGCATTCGGCGCAGACACGGGGGGCGGGGGCGGGCGCCGACGCCGCCACCGAGCCGAGACCCCGACGCGTCGGGGTGCTGATCGGGCCGACGTCCTCGGTGCCCGCGACCGGGCCGGGCGCGGCCGCTGCGGCCGCCGCGGCTCCGGCGGACACCTGCGAGCCGCACGCCTCGCAGAAGTTCGCGCCGTCGGCGAGCGACTCT
Source organism: uncultured Actinomycetota bacterium (assembly GCA_963752365.1). GTDB lineage: Bacteria > Actinomycetota > Actinomycetes > Actinomycetales > Dermatophilaceae > CAVVXY01. The sequence goes on along the minus strand of CAVVXY010000003.1, from coordinate 372,510 downwards.
CCGCACGTCGGGCAGGTCATGTCATCGACCAGGGGCGGGTCGCGTTGGCCTTGTCGACGAGCTCGATGCGCGCGACCTTGTCCTGCGTCTCCCGCGCGAGCGAGCGATAGGACCGCTCGAGCGCGGCCCGGATGTCGTGCTCGGTCGCGCGGACGTCGCCGATCCTCTCCTTGGGCGAGGTGAGCGCTCCTCCCTTGGTGATGACGGCGAGGGCCCGCTCGAGGACCTGGGAGCGGAAGTCCTCCCGCTCCGCGACGTCCATGCGAATGCCGTCGACGCTGCGGATCGCCTGGTCGAGCTTGCCGATGTCGCCCTTGGCCGAGTCCATGAGGAGCTGGGCGCGCAGCCGGCGCGAGTCGCCGTAGCCGCGGCTCGTCGTCGGGACGTAGTCGAGCGCCGCGACGGCCCCCTGGACGTCACCGGCTGCGGCGCGGCACCGGGCGAGGCCGAAGGCGGCGGGAGCGACATAGGCGGCGTCGGTCTGGGCGCACACGTCATAGAGCGACTCGGCGACCCCGAGCTGGCCGCCGCCCTCGCAGGCGATCGCGAGCGCGAGCTTGGGGGCGAGCTCGCCGGGCACCTGCTGGTAGACGGCGTTGAAGGCCGACTGCGCGGCATTCCAGTCGCCCTGGGCGAGGGACGCGAGGCCGGCGAGCCAGAGCGCCCGCCACTCCCACGGGTCCTCCTTGAGCATGACGTTGGAGGCGTCGACGGCGTCCTTGGTGTTGCCGCCGAGGAGGGACTCGTGACCGATCGCGAGCCAGACCTCGGGCGACTCGCCGGGTGCCTTCTGGAGGGCGGCGAGCCGCTCGTGCGGCTCGCCCGGCGCGAGGCTCGAGAGCCAGGAGTGCTGCGGGTCGCCCGGGTCGGAGATGAGGGACGGCAGCTGGGACCACTCGACGCGGGCCGTCGAGACCGCCGGGCTCGCGAAGTGGACCGACGCGGCCGAGGTGAGCGAGGTGCCGCGCGTCCGGAGCGCGACGACCTCGCGGAGCACGCCGAGCGCCTGGCTCCGGAGCTCGTCGGCGGAGACGAAGCGGTCGGCCGGGTCCGTCGCGCAGCACTTGGCGAGCAGCCAGTAGAGCGAGTCGTACTGCTGGAAGAGCGGGGTGGTCGCGGGGTCGGGCAGCGAGTGCAGGTAGGTCGACTGGTAGCCGCGGAACTCCATGCAGAGCACGAGCAGCGTCCGGCCGATCGTGTAGATGTCGCTCGCGACGGTCGGGCCGACGTGGGCGACCTCGGGGGCCTGGTAGCCGACCGTGCCGTAGATCGCCGAGTCCTCGTCGTCGATCCGGCGGACGCCGCCGAGGTCGATGAGCTTGACCGCGTCGCCGACCTGGATGAGGTTGTCCGGCTTGAAGTCGCAGTAGACGAGGCCGAGGTCGTGGAGGTACTGGAATGCGGGGAGGACCTCGATGACGTAGGCCAGCGCCTGGTCGACGGGCAGCGGGTCGTAGCTGCCCTTGACCCGCATCCGGTCCTTGAGGACGTCCTTGAGCGAGGTGCCGCCGACGTACTCCATGACGATGTAGCCGGCGTTGTCGTGGGTGACGAAGTTGTAGATCTCGACGATGAGCGGGTGCTCGACCTGGGCGAGGAAGCGCTGCTCGGCGATCGCCGCGGCGAGGGCGTCGGGGTCGCCGGAGTTGAGCAGGCCCTTGAGGACGACCCAACGGTCGGAGACGTTGCGGTCGCGGGCGAGGTAGATCCAGCCGAGGCCGCCGTGGGCGAGGGCTCCGGCGACGAGGTACTGCCCGGCGACGAGGTCGCCCGCCTTGAGCTTGGGCGTGTAGCTGTAGGCCGTGCCGCACGTGGCGCAGAAGCCCTCGGGGCGGCCCGGGCGGCCGTCGACGGAGCGGCCGACCGGCGAGCCGCACTTGGGGCAGCTGCGCTTGTCCTCCGGGACCTGCGGGTTGGTCTTGACGACGGCCGCGGGGTCGACGGCCGGGGCCGGCGGGACCGTCGTCAGGCCGGCGCCGAGCCGGGCGGCGCGCGTGCGCGTCGAGCCGGTGCGGATCTGGCGCGTGACGCCGGTCGCGCGGCGCGAGCCGAGGGCCGCTGAGTCGAGGCGCATCGAGGAGGTCGCGACCGAGCCCGCGCCGTCGACACCGGCCGGCGCACCGGCGGACGCGGCGGACGCCCTGGAGGCCGCCTCGACGTAGTCGCCACCGCTCGCCGGGGTGCCGCACACGTCGCAGTAGCCGTCGACGACCGTCCCGTTGCACGCGGGCTGCCGGCACGGGGTGCCGTTGGCGGCGGATGGGACGGCAACCGTCGAGGTCGGTCTGCCCGCGGGGATGGCCGCCGGCCCGACGGAGGGCACCGACGTCGTCGCTCCCCCCGCGCCGGGCGTGCCGCACACGTCGCAGTAGCCGTCGACGATCTCCCCCGAGCAACCCGGCTGCTGGCACTGCATCCTGGACCTCCCGACCCTGTGGTCACGTGCGATGGAGTCTATGGCGGCCCCGTTCCTGCAACGGTGGCGGCTCCGGCGGGGTTCCGGGGACGGCCGGGATACGTGCTAGCCACGATGTCCGCGACGCCGACCGCTCCTACCGTCGAGGGCATGGTCCCCACCCTCCACACCCATACCCGGAGGGCGGCCCTGCGCCGGCTGGCGATCTCCGCCGCCGCGCTCTCGCTCGCCGCCTGCTCCGGGACGCCGGCGACGACCCCGACGACGGGCGGCGAGACGACGACGTCCCTGTCCTCGACGTCCGCGCCGGAGACGGCGACGAGCGGCACGAGCACGACCGCCGCCGAGACGACGACGACGACCGCGACGCCGACGGGCGAACCTTCGGGCTCAGAGGCCGAGATCGAGCCGCGCCGCACGGCATTCGTCTCCTCGGTGCGGGTGACCGTCGCCAAGGTGCGGTGGGACGCCACGTCACGATCCCTCGAGGTGTCCGGCACCCTGACCAACCTCGGCCCGCTCGACGGTTCGCTCGGGGAGATCCTGGGCCGCAGCCCCGTCGCGGTCGAGGTGGGCGGCGCGCTCGTCGAGCTGAGCCATCCGGTGCCGAAGGTGCCCGTCGGGTCGACGACCTCCTTCCAGTGGGGTGGGTCGCTCGCGACGGCTCCGGGCGACCTCGCCGCCGGCGCGCTCGTCGTCGGTTCGAACGACGGCTCGCGGGTCCGCGTGCCCTTCGGGGGCGCGTACACGACGCCGGCCGGCCCGGTCGCGCACCTCGGTCGCGGGACGGTCGTCGCGACCAAGGCCGTCCGCCTGACCGTCGTCGACTCCCTCGTCCGCCCGACCTACGCGGTGGGCGAGCCGCCGGGCACGCTCGTCGACCTCCGCGTCGCCGGCCTCGGTCTCGTCGACCAGTACGGCGGCTACCGCCTCAACGACGAGTACCTCAACCTCGTCGACGCGAGGGGGAATGCCGTCGTCGGCGACTCCACGGCCGGCGCCCCGGACTTCATCAACGTCCTGGGCCTCAAGAAGCAGGTCTACGGGTGGGTGACCTTCCGGGTCGACGCGTGGAGGCCGCCGTACACGCTCAAGATGACCCTCCCCGACTTCAGCCCGCCGCAGACGGCGTCGAAGCCGGTCCGGCTGCGGTGACCGCGGGGCTGAATGGACGCGGGGCGAGGGCAGCGTCAGCGGCGCGTGGCCACGGGAGCCGCGATCTCGAGCCACGCCTCGGCCGCCGAGACGAGATGCTCGGCGACGGCGACCGGGGTCGGCGTCCGGTCGAGGACGCCCTGCGCCTGGGTGAGCGCCGTCGCGAGGTCCGGGTGCCCGGCGGCACCCAGGTCGCGGGCCTGGTCGCGGAGGGCCACAAGCCGGGCGGCGAGCTCGCCGCGGCGGGCGAGGGCGTCGGCGTACCGCTGCTCGGCGACGTCGATCGCCTGCCCGACACGACCGAGGCGCAGCTTGTAGTCGGCGAGCGCGGCGTCGCCGGTCGGCACCGGGCCGAGGAGGTCGACGTCGGGGACGGCATTCCGCGGGGCGGGGACGACGGCGGCGACGGTGCGCCCGGCGAGCTCGCGGACGGTGTCGGCGCGGGTGTCGAGGCCGGCGCGGAGCTGCTCGACCTCGGCGACGAGGTCACGGGTCTCCCGCCGGCGGACCCCGCCGACGATGAGGTCGCGCTCGAAGGTCGCCGCCTCGTGCTCGAGTGGCCCGAGGTAGCCGCCGACGTCGCCGCCGCGCTCCTGCCGGACCGTCACGTCCTCGGTGCGCTTGACGAGGTCGGCGAGGGTCTGCCGCGCCCGGCCGATCGACGGGGCCGGCTCGAGCTCGACCTGGTCGCGGAGCCGCTCGAGGCCGGCGCGGAGGGCCTGGACGCGACGGGCGTTCTCCGCGGCCGCGGGCGACAGCGAGAGCCGCGCCCGGAGCTGGGAGGTGAGCGCGTCGGACAGCCGGCATGCCTCCGGCACGGACGCGGCGGCGCCGGCCGCGTCGAGCCGACCCCAGATGAGCGTCGACAGCCTCTCCCGCTCGGTCGGGCCGACCCGGCCGCCGTCCCAGGTGCGCCACATCTGGGAGTAGCGGTCGGCGACCGACTTCCACAGGGCCATCGAGAGGACGACGTCGCCCGCGACCGCGTCCTTCTGGGGGGAGGCGAGCGCGGCCGTGTCGATCTCGTCGAGCTCGGCGCGCCGGAGCCGGACCCACGTCTCGAGCTGGACGAGGTAGGTCTGGAGGAGGGCGGGCTCGATCCGCTCGCCGAGGCGGCCGGGCGCGGTGGGGGCGGTGCCGGAGGTCACGTCACCCTCGGCCGTACTGCGGTGTGGGCTGGACGCCCGAGGCGCGGCCGAGGGTCGGCAGCAGCCAGGTGTCATAGCTCTTCAGCCACGCTCCGTCGGTCCGGGACTGCTCGAGCACGCCGTTGACGAAGCGCGCGAGGTCGGTGTCCTGCGCATTCATCGCGACGCCGTAGGGCTCCTGGGTGACCGCCTTGCCCTGGAGCACGACGGCATAGGGGTCCTGGGCCGCGAGCCCGGCGAGGACCGTGTCGTCGCCGGTGATCGCGTCCGCGTCGCCCTGCTGGAGCGCGACGAGGCAGCCGGAGTGGTTGGCGGCCCCGACCGTGACGGCCTTGGGCGCGAGGCGGACGAGGTTGTCCATGCTCGTCGTGCTCAGCGGCGCGCAGACCTTGCGGCCGTCGAGGTCGCCGAAGCCGGTGATGTCGACGCCGCGACGGACGAGGAGCTTCTGCCCCGCCTCGTAGTAGACGGCGGAGAAGGCGACCTGCTTCCACCGGTCGCAGTTGACCGTCATGTTGCGGACGACGATGTCGACCTGCTTCTTCTGCAGAACGGGGATCCGGTCCGCTGCCGTGATGACGCGCAGCTCGACCTTGGCATTCGGACCGAGGATCGCGTCGGCGATCTCGTGGACGAGGTCGATGTCGAAGCCCTCGATCTGGTCCTTGAGCGGGTTGCGCGAGCCGAGCAGGTAGCTGTCGGCGGAGACGCCGGCGATGAGGCGGCCGCGGGCCTGGATCTCGGCCATCTTGGTCCCGGTCGGCATCTGCCCCGCGGCCGGCAGGGCGCCCTGCGGCCGGTAGGACTGCCGGAAGTCGGTGCACGTCTGGGCCGCGGGCGGCTTGACCGTGATCTGCGGCGTGCTGACCTTCGGCGGGACCGGGGTGTCGCTCACCCCGGCGCAACCGGCGAGCAGCGCCACCGCGGCGACGGCGAATGTGGCGATGCGGGTCCTCATTCGTACTCCCTGAGTCGTTCGGTGATCCCTCGCGAGGCGAACCCGGCCGCGGCGAGGCCGCCGAGCAGCGTCAGTCCGAGGAGGATCGGGTACCACGTGAGCAGGCGGGACAGCGAGTCACTCGTCCGCTGCCCGGCCTCGGCGGTCGACCTGCCGACGCCGGCGTCGAATGCGGTGAAGCGCGTCGACGGAGCATCGGCCGCCGTCGACACGGCGAGCTTGCGGGCGGCTTCCCAGTTGCCGCCGGCGTCGAGTGCGACGAGCTCGTCGTGCGCGTCGGCGTAGGCCGTCCACTCGCTGCCCGACAGGGCGCCGCGGGTGAGCTGGTCCTTCGTCGTGGCCGAGGCGGCGACCCAGGCCTCCTCGTTGGTGGCGCCGGAGCCGCGCCGGATGAGCCGCAGGCTCTCGTTGGCCTTGGCGTCGTTGCCCGCCGACCGAGCCTCCGCCCCGGCGACGGCCGTCGCATACGGCCCTTGGAGGAGGTCGGAGTTGTCGCCGCTCTGCTGGGCGAGCAGGACGGCCGCACCGCCGGCGAGGGCGACGACGGCTGCCGCGGCGATCGCGACCCCGACGTTGAAGCGGCGGTGGAAGACGCGAGCCATCCGGCGGTTGAGCAGGTGGAGGGCGCCGGCGCCGGCGAGCCCGAGGAGGATCGCGATCCACGCCTGCGGGGCGCCGATCGAGTCCTGGGACCGCGTCGTGTTGGCGTCCACGAGGTTCTTGACGAGCGGGAGGGCCTGGGCGCGCAGCCGGGAGTCGGCCTGGGCGAGGTAGGCCGACCCGACGGGGTAGCCCTGGCGGTTGTTGGCGCGGGCCTGCTCCATCGCCTCGGCGAAGTCGACGACCTGGTCGTTGAGGAGCTCGAGGACCGCCTTGTCGGCGGGCTGGGCGTCGGCGGCGTCGGCGATGTCCCGGCTGACGGCCGAGATGGCGTCGTCGTACGCGGCGCGCTGCGCGGCCGGCTCGAGGCCGCCGATGAGGAAGGCATTCGTCGCGAGGGCGTCCGCGCGGAGCAGGTTGACCTTGATCCCCTGGACGCGGAGCAGCTGGGCGGAGTCGGCGCGCGCCTGCGAGGTGACCTGCCAGGTCGCGGCGAGGTTGGCGAGCAGGCCCGCGGTCACGCCGAGGACGACGACGATCGCGATGATCCGCAGCCGGGCGAGGAGGGCGGGCGTGTTGCCGGTCGCCGTCACGGCGGGAGGTGCGGGAATGCCCGGGGCTCGCTGAGCCGTCCCCACCACCTGGGTGTTCGGGGCGGGTCGGGGCGGCGGCGGGGCCGGGGTCGTCGCGGTCTGGCTCACGACTCCTCCTCTGTCTCGGGTCGAGGGGTCGCGACGCGCGCGGGATCCGCGGTCTCGTCGCGCGTGTCGTGGCCGCTCGACCCGGGGTCGGGTTGCGGGTCGGCTCCGCTCCGGCTCCGGCTCCGGCGGGACCGGCTCGGTCGCGGTCAGCGGGTTGACCTCGCCGAGGTCGTCCGGCTCGAGCCCGCGGAGCTGCTCGACCGTGGGCTCGTCGACCTCGCGGAGCCGCCAGGCCTGGTGCCCGATCGCCCCCTCGAAGGTGTTGCGCGCATAGCGCCCGTTGCCGAACGACGGCCCGCGCTCCGCGTGGGCGAGGAGCTCGCGGAAGCGCGCCTCGACGGCATTCGACACGTCGTAGTCGGCCTGGTCGGCGAGCGTCCCGAAGATGCCGACGAGCTCGTCGTCGGTGTAGTCGGCGAAGTCGATCGTCGTCCGGAAGCGGCTCGCGAGACCGGGGTTCTGCGCGATGAAGAACTCCATCGGCACCGGATAGCCGGCGACGATGACGACGAGGTCGTCGCGCTTGTCCTCCATCTCCTTGACGAGGGTGTCGACCGCCTCGGTGCCGTACTGGTCGCCGGCGAGGGAGTAGGCCTCGTCGATGAAGAGGACCCCGCCGACCGCGGACTTGACGACGTCGGAGGTCTTCATCGCCGTCTGGCCGAGGTACCCCGCGACGAGCTCGGAGCGGTCGACCTCGACGAGCTGGCCCTTGGACAGCAGGCCGAGGGCGCGGTAGATGCCGCCGACGAGCCGGGCGACGGTGGTCTTGCCGGTGCCGGGGTTGCCGACGAAGACGAGGTGCCGGGTCAGATCGGGGGTCTTGAGTCCCGCGGCGGCGCGCTTGGCCTCGATGCGGAGGACGGCGACCTGGCGGTGGATCTCGGACTTGACGTCGCGCAGGCCGATGAGCGCGTCGAGCTCGGCGAGGAGCTCGTCGAGCGACTTCTCGGGCTCCTTGGGCGCCTCGGGCTCGGCCGGCGTCGTCGGCTCGGGGCCGGTCGCCGTGGCGGTCGGCGGCTGGTCCGGCCCGGCATCCTCGGGTCGAGAGGTCACGACCCGCCGCTGGTCGTCTCCGGAGACCGGCGGGTTGTGACCCTTCGACTCGGGGGGGTCGAGGGTGAAGGCGCCCGGGCCCCACGGGTCGGCGCCGGCGGGCAGGTCGAAGCCGGAGGCGGGCCGGTCGCCGAACGGGTTGCTCGCCGAGGGGTTGCGGAGCTCGGCGGTGCGCTCCTTGAGCGTCCCGAGCTGGCCCATGACGTCGTCCCAGAGGCCGCGGACCCCCTGGTTGAACGCGTCGAGGCGGTCGGGCGAAGCCGGGCGGTCGACTGGGTGGCTCTGCGTCGGGTGGGCGTCGGCGGAGGTGAACGCGCCGAGCTGGGCCGCTGCGGCGGCGGAGGCGTTGCCGACGGCCTGCGGGTTGGTCCGGCCGAGGGTGGCGGCCGAGGTGGCGACGAGCGCGAGGGCCTTGGCGAATGCCGTTGCCTCGTCGTGGTGCTCCCCGGCGAGTCGGGTGAGGGTCGGGGTGGGCGTCGAGCGCCAGCGGCGGCCGCCCGCGGCCGCCGCCGCGAAGTCCTCGGCGTCCCGGTCCCCGCCGGTCTGCGCGACCCAGTCCGACCACGCCCCGGGCGTCGCCTCGGCGACGGCGGCTGCGAGCGACTCGGCCTCGGCGCGGGCGGTGGGCTCGTCGACCCCGGCGGCGCGAGCCACCTCGAGGAGGCTCGCGATCGCCGTGGCGAGTCCGGTCGGTGTCGTCATCAGCGGAAGCCCTTCACAGGTCCAGCGAGGAGGTCGGACGGGTGGGTCCCGTGGTGTCCGGCGGCGCCGCCCGCGGCGGGCGTTGCACCTGCGACGGCGGCTGGAGCGGGCTGGTCCCGGAGGACGGATCGGGAGGTGGCGCCACGGCATTCGCCCCGAGGTCCAGGCCGCCGCCGGTCGAGGTCGACCCGAACTTCGCCTCGAGGAAGCGCGCGTGCGCGACGAGCGCCTGCGCGTCCTGCCGGATCGCCGCGTCGAGGACCTTCTCCATCGTCGACCCGAGCAGCTCGAGCTGGTCGACGAGGACCATGAGCGCGGTCCGGCCGCCGTCGATCGGGCGGGTGTCGGCCCAGTCGCGGGGCAGCCGCAGGTAGCCGCCGACCGCCTCCGGGAGGTAGGACGTCGCCGTCGCGACGACGGCGTAGGCGTCGGCCGAGCCGAGCCCCATCGCGGACAGCCGCGGCAGCGACTCGCGGACGAACCGGTCGACCCGGACGACACGCGCGCGGACGATGCCGGGCGCAGCATTCGCCGTCAGCTGCTCCTTGACGGCGTCGAGCGAGGCGAGGACGTCGGCCTCGGTCGGGGCCGCGGGCACGACGACTGCGGGGGCCTCCTCGCGAGCCCCCCGCAACCAGTCGAACAGCCCCATGCCTCAGCCCTGGCGATCGAGGTCCAGCGTCTGGGTGCCGCGCTCGTCCTGGCTCTTGACCCGGGCGAGGTACTCCTTGGACTTGTCGACCTCGTGCTCGAGGACCCCGATCGTCTGCGCCATGTTGTCCAGCGCCCGGAGCTTGAACTCGTCGATGCTGTCCATCGTCGCGTAGATGTTCTGGAACGCCGCCTGGAGCTGCTCGATCCCGATCGAGCTGCTCGCCGCCTGCTCCTGGATCTTGGCGCTGTTGTCGCGGAGCATCTCCGAGGTCCGCTGGATCATGCCGCTCGTCGTCGTGTTGAGCGCGGTGATCTGGTCGAGGACGAGCTTCTGGTTGCCGAGCGCCTGGGCGACGATGACGGCCGTCCGCAACGCCGACATCGTCGTCGTCGAGGCGCGGTCGACACCCTTGATGAGCTCGATGTTGTTCTTGATGATGATGTCGATCGCGAGGTAGCTCTGGATCGACACGGCGAGCTGGGTCAGCAGGTCCTGGTGCTTCTGCCGGACGTAGAAGAGGACGTCCTGGCGCATCGCCGTCGCGCCCTCGGGGTCGGACAGCTCGATCGCGGAGATGTGCGCCGTCACCTTCTGGTCGAGCTTCTCGGCGATGTAGATGTACTGGTTGAGCCGGCCCATCGCCGCCCAGAGGTTCGTCTTCTCGAGGTTGAGCGCGACGTTGTCCTTGGTCAGCTCGTCCTGGCCGTTGCGCAGGCTGTGCAGAATGCCGTTGAGCTGGCTCTGCGCCGACTGGTACTTGCGGAAGTAGTCGGTGACCTTGTCCCCGAAGGGGATCATGCCGAGGATCTTGCGCGTCCCGGTCATCCCGGACGGGTCGAGGTCCTCGACGGTGCGCCGCAGGTCGAGGAGCGTCTTGCCGACCTGGCTGCCCTCGGACAGGCCGCCCTCCTTGAGCGCCTTGACCGGCTGGGAGAGCAGGCGGTTGCTCGTCTCGGCGGCCTTGCGGATGTCGGCGTCGCCCATCGTCCGGACGTTGTCGGCCTGCTTGGTGAACTCCGGGCTCCGGGGCGCCGCCGTCGTCAGGGCCGTCATGAACGAGTCGACCTTGGCGTCGAGACCGGGGACCGCCTCGGCGGCGATCTGCGGCGCCATCCTCGGTGCCTGGGTCGCGACGACCGGTGCGGGGGCGGCCGGGGCCTCGAGGGTCAGCGCCGAGGTCGGCGGGGTCAACGGGGCGGGGGCGACGGCGGCCGCGCCGTCATCGGTGCTGCTCATCGGTCCTGGGTCTCTGCATTCGTCTCGGTGGTGGTGGGCTGGGTGGCCTGCGGCGCGGGGGCGACCTGCTCGGGCGCGCGCGCCGCGGGGGTGTCGCTGCCGGCGTAGGAGCTCGGCGGCGGGATCGTGCTCTCCCGCTGCCCGAAGTCGACCTTGACCGGCTCGCGCTCGGCGCCCTCGACCTCGAAGTACTCGGCCCGCGCGAAGCTGAACATCCCGGCGATGATGTTGCTCGGGACGGACTCGACCTTGGTGTTCATCTCGCGGACGTTGGCGTTGTAGTAGCGCCGGGCGCTCGCGATCCGGTCCTCGGTGCTCGTCAGCTCGTCCTGGAGGGCGCTGAAGTTCTGGTTGGCCTTGAGGTCGGGGTAGGCCTCGGCGACGGCGATGAGGCGGCCGAGGGCCTGGGTCAGCTGGCCCTCCGACGCGGCCTGCTGACCGGGACTCTGGCCCGGGGACATGGCCGCGCTGCGGGCCTTCATCACGTCCTCGAGGGTGCCGCGCTCGTGGGCGGCGTAGCCCTTGACCGTCTCGACGAGGTTGCCGATGAGGTCGTGGCGCCGCTTGAGCTCGACGTCGATCTGCCGCCACGACTCCTCGACCTTGTTGCGGAGCCTGACGAGGCCGTTGTAGGTGATGACGGCCCACGCGATGAGCAGCAGCAGGATGACGCCGATGACGATGAGCGTTGGGATCATGCGGGTTCGAGTCCCCTCGAGTCGGTGACGCACGCGGTCGCATCGATCCTACGCAGTGGACGCGAGCCCTCGTCGGTGAGTGACGTCGGGGGGCCCCCTGAAGTTCCCCCGGCTCGGGGCGACGAGGAGTCAGGGCCATCTCCCGCGCCGAGCGCAGGACCCAGGGTCACCCGATGAAGCCGAGGATCACAGACTTTCCTGGTCCGTCATCCTCGAGCTTGTCGGGTGAAGCGCCCCGCGTCACGCCGAGGCCCAGCTCGGCGACGTCGTAGACGAACCGGTAGTCCAGCCCCGCCTCGGCGAAGCGCTCGGCGGCGCCCGTCGCGCGGTCGGCCACCGTGGCGATGCCGACGACGGTCGCGCCGGCCTCGCGGCACGCCTCGACGGCGTCGAGCGGGGAGCTGCCGGTCGTCGAGGTGTCCTCGACGACGAGGACGCGACGGCCCGCGATCGAGGGGCCCTCGATCCGCTGCTGGAGGCCGTGGGCCTTGCCGGCCTTGCGGACGACGAATGCATCGAGCCGCTCTCCCGCCGCGGCGGCCGCGTGGAGCATCGAGGTCGCGACGGGGTCGGCGCCGAGGGTGAGCCCGCCGACGGCGTCGAAGTCGAGGTCGGCGACCCGGTCGCGCATGACTCGCCCGACGAGCGGAGCGGCCTCGCCGTCGAGGGTGATCCGGCGCAGGTCGACGTAGAAGTCCGCCTCCCTGCCCGAGGAGAGGGTGACCCGGCCGTGGACGACCGCCTTGGCCTTGACGATCTCGAGGAGGCGGGCGCGGTCGGCGGCGATGTCGGCGGTCACGGGCATCCAGCCTAGTGAGCCGCCGACCAGCAACTCACCCGAGGACGCCCCGGAACGACTCGTACATCCGCGGGTCCAGCTCGCCGGCGCCCGGGTCGGGCCCGACGAGGTAGACCTTGGACTCGGGTCCGGACCACGGCGTGATGAGCGCCGGCGTCAGGGCCAGGACCCGGCCGGAGAGGAAGACCCGGTTGCAGGCGCCGAGGTCGATCTGCTGCCAGAACGTCGCCTTCGCGCCGGCGACCCGCACCCAGACCCGCTCGGCGACGGGCTCCGTCGGGCACGGCACCGGGGTCGCGTCCTGGCCGGCGCCGAGGGCCGCCAGCCAGGCCGCTGCCGCGTCCGCCCCGCGCGTGACCCCGAACATGAGGCGGTCGCCCCGGTAGGCGCAGACGACGAGCGTCGACGGCCCGGTCTGGGCCACCTCGCCGTCGGTCGGTTCGCCCGTCGGGCAGCCGTTGGCATCGATGCTCACGGCGTGCGCCGAGCCGAGGACTCGGTCGGCGAGGTCCGCGTCCGCGGTGAAGACGCTGACTCGCTGACCCCCGACCGACATGGTCCGGGACGGCCGGGCGCCGGAGGTGCGCCCGACGGGCAGCGGCGAGCCGAACCACACGGCGTCGACGTCGGGACGCGCGTCCGCCGGCGCGACCGCGGAGCACGCGTCGGACTGGAGGACCGGGCGGCCGACGAACGGCAGGCGCATCCTTGCGTTCGGGTCACGGGTTCCGTCGGGGGACACCGTGGCGCCGCGGACCTCGCAGACGCCCGGGTCCCCGGCGCCGGGGTTGACCGGCGTGCCGCCCCAGCCCCAGTCGTCGGGAACCGAGAGCTCGACGCCGGCGTAGGACTCGGTCCGCCAGCCGGGGCCGGGTCCGGCGGAGGGTGTGGCCCGCGAGGTGGGCGGCGGTGTCGAGGCGGCGGAGGTGGGGCTCGGCGTCGTCGCGACCCCGAGGCCATCACCCCGCTGGAGGGCGATCGGCACACCGACGGCGACCGCGGCGGCGGCCGCGGCCGCGAGCCAGATCGTCCGGCGCCGACCGGGAAGGCGCGGGGAGGGCCCCGCATTCGACGGAATGCCGTCGCGCAGCTCGGTCGGCGCGTCGGCGGCGTGCCGCCGGAGCCCGTCGCGGAAGGCCTGCTCGAGGCGTTCGTCGGTCCAGTCGTCAGGCATCGTCGGCCTCCTGTCGGGTCAGCTCGGTCCGCAGGGAGGACAGGGCGCGGTGGAGCTGGCTGCGGACCGTCGCCTCGGAGCAGTCGAGGATCCGGGCGATCTCGGCGAACTCGAGGTCCTCGTAGTAGCGCAGGACGACCGCGGCCCGCTGCTTGGTCGGGAGCCCGCGGCAGACGCGCCAGACGGCGTCGTCCCGGGCGACGGCATTCGCGACGTCCGTCACCGAGCCGCCACGCACCTCGGCGACGGGCGTGACGCGCCGCCCGAAGCGCCGCCACGTGGAGACGTGCGCGTTGACGACCATCCGGCGGACGTAGGCGCCCGGGTCGTCGGTGGCCGCGACCCGGTCCCAGCGGGCCAGGGCGTTGGCGAGGGCGTCCTGCACGGCGTCCTGCGCGGCGTCGCGGTCGCCGGTGACGAGGTGGGCGAAGCGCAGGAGCGCGGGAGCGTGCTGCGTCACCCACTCGTCCGCATCGAGAGCCACGTCCACCACCATGCCCAACCGACGCGCGGAGCGGCGCCGGATGTTGCACGGGTGTGCCGAAGTGTTACGACTCCCGCGCGCCCGGGCGGTGCCTCGACGCCAGGCTGCCGGACCGCGCGATCGCCCGCGGGGCGAACTTGAGCGCCTTGACGACGAGCTTGTACTGCCGGCCGGGGACGGACACCGGCTTGCCGCGCTCGACGTCGGCGAGGCAGTCGTCGACGAGCCGCTTGGCGTCGAGCCACGCGAACTTCGGCAGCTTGCTCATGCTGAGCCCGGCGCGGTCGTGGAACTCGGTCCGGGTGAAGCCCGGGCAGAGCGCGGTCACCGTGACGCCGAAGGGCTTGAGCTGCTCGTGCAGGCTCTCCGACAGCACCGTGACGTACGCCTTGCACGCCGAGTACGAGCCGGTCGCGAGGTAGCTCGCGACGGAGGAGACGTTGACGATCGTCCCCGACCTGCGCTCACGCATCCCGCGGCCGGCGGCGTGGCAGAGGACGAGGACCGCGCGGCAGAGGACGTCGAACGCGTTCTCCTCCTCGGCGAGGGTGCTGCCGGTGAACGACCTCCTGAGCCCGAAACCCGCGTTGTTGACGAGGACGTCGACGTCGTGCGCGCGCTCGGCGACGCGGTCGAGGTCTGCGCGGACCGACGAGGTCGGCGCGCAGGACCTCGACGCGAATGCCGTGCGCCGCCTCGAGCTCGGCGGCGAGCGCCGCCAGGCGGGCCTCGTCGCGGGCCACGAGGACGAGGTCGTGGCGGCGCTCGGCGTAGGCGATGGCGAACTCGCGGCCGATGCCCGCGGTCGGGCCGGTGATGAGGGCGGTGGGCATGGAGGAACGCTACTTCGTGGTGCGGGAACCCCGGCCCGCGATGCGGTGTAGTCGTCGGTGTCGAGCGTCACCCACCTGTCGAGAGGACCGGCCATCGACCCGGCCGTCGAGGGGCAGACGCCCTCGCTCGCGTGCTCGCGGGCGAGTCGGCGTCGCCGGCGGCGAGCGCCGCACCGGAACCGCGCCCGACGTGGCCGATCGCGCTCGTTGCCGCAGTCGTCGGTGCCCTCCTGGGCCTGTTCGCCGGACGCCTAGGGTGGAGGCGTGCGCATCGCCACGTGGAACGTCAACTCGATCCGGTCGCGCATCGACCGGGTGACCGCCTGGATCGAACGGACCGACGTCGACGTCCTCGCGATCCAGGAGACGAAGGCGAGGGAGGACCAGTTCCCCTACCTCGCCTTCGAGGCGCTCGGCTACGAGGTCGCGCACTGGGGGACCAACCAGTGGAACGGCGTGGCGATCGCCTCCCGCGTCGGGATCTCGGAGGTGGAGCGCGGGTTCGCCGGTGCGCCGCTCTGGGGCGAGGGGGTGACCGAGCCGGAGTGCCGGGCGATCGGGGCGACGTGCGGCGGCCTTCGCGTCTGGTCGCTCTACGTGCCGAACGGCCGGCACCTGCAGGACCCGCACATGGACTACAAGGTCGCCTGGCTCGAGGCGCTCGCGACGAATGCCGCGGGCTGGTCCGCCTCCGACATCCCGACCGCGGTCATGGGCGACTGGAACATCGCACCGCAGGACGACGACGTGTGGTCGATGGACTTCTACCAGGACAAGTCGCACGTGTCGCCGCGAGAGCGGGCCGGCTTCCAGGGGGTCCTCGACGCGGGGTTCGTCGACGTCGTGCGGCCGCACGCTCCGGGGCCCCGGGTCTACACGTACTGGGACTACCAGCAGCTGCGCTTCCAGAAGGGGCGCGGGATGCGGATCGACTTCGTCCTCGGCAACCCGGCCTTCGCGGGACGGGTCGAGGGCGCGGCGATCGACCGCGAGGAGCGCAAGGGCAAGGGCGCGAGCGACCACGCCCCCGTCCTCGTCCAGCTCGCCGACTGACCTGAGGCGGCACCTAGCGCCTGCTCAGGGCCGCGATCCAGCGCCCGGATCCGGATGTGTAGTCAACCAAGTGGTTGACAACGCGTTCACGCAGGCGTAGCGTCATCTTTGTCAACCAAATGGTTGAACAAGGAGAAGGACCGTGACCGACCAGCTGAGCAGGGCATTCGCCGCCCTCGCCGACCCGACCCGCCGCGACATCGTCGCCCGGCTGTCGATCGGGGACGCCGGCGTGAGCGAGCTCGCTGCCCCCTACGACATGACCCTCCAGGCCGTGTCGAAGCATCTCAAGGTGCTCGAGGAGGCCGGGCTCGTCAGCCGGAGCAAGGACGCGCAGCGGCGGCCGGTCCACCTCGAGGCCGACCGTCTCGCCGAGATGACGACCTGGATCGACCACTTCCATCGCCTCGCCGAGCGGCGCTACTCCCGCCTGGAGCACGTGCTCCGCGAGCTCACCGTCACCAGCGCCACCACCACTGAAGGAGACCCGTCATGAACGCCACCGACCACATCACCGCCGCCCGCATCGAGGCCGACCCGGCCCTGCCGATCATCCGCATCACCCGCGACTTCCACGCGACGACCGAGCAGCTCCACCGCGCGCACACCGACCCCGAGCTCTACGCCCGTTGGGTCGGGCCGGACTCGATCTCGACCCGGGTCGACTACTGGGACGCACGGACGGGCGGCTCGTGGCGGTTCGTGGGTGGGCGTGGCGACGAGGAGTACGCCTTCCACGGCAGCTTCCACGAGGTCGGCCCGGAGCGGATCGTCCAGACCTTCACCTGGGAGGGCCAGCCCGAGGGTGTCTCGCTCGAGACATTGACCTTCGAGGACCTCGGCGACGGCTGGACCCGCCTGCACGCCCAGTCCCTCGTCGAGTCCTTCGAGAGCCGCGACGGCTGGCTCGAGTCCGGCATGGAGGTCGGGGTCAACGACGGCTACGCCAAGCTCGACCGCATCCTCGACGCGGAGGCCGGCCGGTGACCCGCCTCCCCGACCTGTCGATCCCGGACAAGTTCCGGGTCATCGCCCAAGGCTTCACCGACCGGGTCGCGGGCGTCACCGACTGGGATGCCCCGACCCCGGTCAAGGAGTGGCGGGCCCGCGAGGTCGTCGGTCACCTGCACTGGATCCGCCACGTCCTCGGCGACGCCGTGGCGATCGACCCAGGCCCCTCCCCCGACGACGACCCTGTCGGCTCGTGGGCCGCGCTCTCGACCCGGGTGCAGGAGATCCTCGACGACCCCGCGTCGATGGACCTCCCGCATTCGCACCCCAACACCGGCGACAACCCGGTCCCGGTCCTCATCGACCGGATCTGGACCGGCGACGTCTTCTTCCACACCTGGGACCTCGCCCGCTCCAACCGGCTCGACGACACCCTCGACGCCGACCTCGTCCACGACGCTCTCGGGGGAATGCGGTCGGCCGAGGAGTTCCTCCGGCCGACGGGCCAGTTCGGTGAGCAGCAGCCCGAGCCGGACGACGCGACCGAGCTCGAGCAGCTCATGGCCTGGCTCGGCCGCGACCCCCGGTGGACGCCACCGTCACCTCAGGTGCCGCAGTAGGTGACGTAGGAGCGGGTGAAGTCGACGGGCGCCGGCTCGGCGAAGCGGTCGCCCGGGACCCACGGCCCGAAGGGCGACCGGACGGCGGCGAGCAGCGCCTCGAGGGGGCCGAGGTCGTCCGCCGCGGCTGCGGCGACCACCTCCTCGACGAGGTGGTTGCGCGGGATGCGGACGGGGTTGACGGCGTCCATCCGCGCGGCCACCTCGGCCGCGTCGTGGGCCGCGAGCCGCTCGGCCCAGCGTTCGCGCCACGGCGCGAAACCCGTTGCCCCACCGAGGATCTCGTCCGCGCGGGGATCGGCGGTGAGGGACGCAGACAGGGCCCGCCAGCCGAGAGTGTGGTCGACCCGTCCGTCGTGCAGCACGCGGAGGAGGTCGTCGACGAGTGCCTGGTCCCCGTCCTCCTTGCCGGCGAGACCGAGCTTGTCCCGGTGCCGGGCGAGGAGCTCCTCCCGGAACGTCGGGATGAATGCCTCGACGGCCGTCGTCGCATCCCGCACCGCGTCGTCGGCGACGTCGGAGATGAGCGGGACGAGGCATTCCGCGAGCCTGGAGAGGTTCCAGACGGCGACCCCCGGCTGCTGCCCGAAGCGGTAGCGGCCGCCGGTGTCGATCGAGGAGAAGACGGCATTCGCGTCGAAGGTCTCGACGAACGCACACGGGCCGTAGTCGATCGTCTCGCCGGAGATCGTCATGTTGTCGGTGTTCATGACGCCGTGGATGAAGCCGACGGCCATCCAGTCGGCGATGAGCCTCGCCTGCGCCGCGACGACGGCAGCGAGGAGCGCGAGGTACGGGCGCTCGGCGTCCCGTGCGCCCGGGTGGTGGCGCTCGATCGCGAGGTCGGCGAGCGCCCGCAGCTGGTCCTGGTCGCCCTGACGGGCCGCGAGCTCGAAGGTCCCGACCCGCAGGTGGCTCGAGGCGACCCGCGCGAGGACGGCCCCGCGCTCCATCCCCTGCCGCCACACCTGCTCCCCCGTCTCCACGGCCGCGAGCGCGCGCGTCGTCGGGATGCCGAGAGCGTGCATCCCGGCGCTGACGACGAGCTCGCGAAGGACCGGGCCGAGGACCGCGCGACCGTCCCCGCCCCGGCTGAATGCGGTCCGCCCCGACCCCTTGAGGGCCAGGTCGCGCACGGCCCCGGAGGCGTCGGTCAGCTCACCGAGCAGGACGGCCCGCCCGTCGCCGAGCAGTCCGGAGAACTGCCCGAACTGGTGGCCCGCGTACGCCTGCGCGACCGGGCGGGCGCCCTCGGGGAGGGCCGCCCCGGCAAGGACGGCGACCTGCTCGGGCTCCCGGAGCCCGGCGGGGTCGAGACCGAGCTCGGCCGCGAGCGTCTCGTCGAGCGCGACGAGACGTGGCGCCGGCACCTCCTGCGGCGCCCAGTCGAGGACGAGGCCCGGGAGGCGCCGCGCGTAGTCGTCCCGCAGTGGCCACCTCATCTCGCCACTGTAGGCACCCCGGGCCGGGTCGGCAGGGTCAGGTCCGGACCGGGGCGGTCCCCAGCGTCTCCCGCGCTCGCAGCCAGGGCAGGGCGGCGAGGAGCGTGAGTGCCCCGGTGACGCCGAATGCCAGGCCGAACGACCCGTGGTCGACGAGGACGCCCGCGACGACCGGCCCGACGATCGCCCCGCAGTCCGACGCCATCTGGAAGGCCGCGAGCGCCGGCCCGCCGTTGCGGTCCCGCCCGACGATGTCGGCGAGCGAGGCCTGCTGGGCAGGGTTGAGGGTGCCCGCGCCGATGCCGGCGATGACCGAGACCGCCACGAGGAGAGGGAGGTTCGTCGCGAGCCCGGTGACGAGCGTCGCGGCACCACTCACGAGGAGGCCGGCGACGATGAGCGGCCGGCGCCCGCGCAGGTCGGCGATCCGCCCCGAGACGGTGAGACCCACGGCATTCCCCGCCGCGAAGACCGCGAGCGCCATCCCGGCGACCCACGGCTGCTTGCCGATGACCGACGCGGCGAAGAGCGGGAGGATCGCGTTGCGGACCCCGAAGTTGGCCCAGCCGTTCGCGAAGGCCGAGCCGAGGGCCGCCTTGTAGGCCGGGTCGGTCCACGCCTCACGGACGGCGAGCGGCTCGAGGACGGGCGCGCCGGGCGGGGGCCGCAGCGACGCATTCCGCAGGAAGGTCGCGACGATCGCCGCGGCGACGACGAGCGCGGCGGCGTAGACGAGGAAGGGGACGCGCAGCCCGAGGTTGCCCAGGGTGCCGCCGACGACGGGCCCGAGGACGCCGCCGAGGAGGAAGGAGGACGCATAGGCCGACGAGATCCGTCCCCGCATCCGCGGCGGCGCGAGCCGGACGAGGAGCGCGACCGCGGACACGGTGAACATGACCGAGCCGATCCCGCCGAGGCCGCGGAAGAGGAGCAGCTGCCCGTAGCTCTGGGCGAATGCCGTCGCCCCGGTCGACAGCGCGACGATGAGCAGCCCGGCGAGGTAGACCGGCCGCTCGCCGAGGCGTCCGACGAGACGCCCGCCGGCGGGGGCGAAGAGGAGCCGGAAGAACGCGAACGCGCTGACGACGATCGAGCTCGCCGTCGCGCCGACGTCGAAGCTCTGCGCGAACGACGGCAGGACGGGGGTGATGAGCCCGAACCCGATCGCGATGACGAAGGCCGCGGCGATGAGGACCCAGATCTCGCGCGGGATGCGCTCGCTCTCCGGCTCCGGCTCCTCGACGCCGACCGCGTCGGGTCGGGGTCCTGGGCCGTGCGCGTCATCCGGGATCAGCAGGCGGTCGTCGTCGGGCATCGTTGGCAGCGTAGGCCGGGTCGGGGACCCGAAGTCCCCCGGGGCCGGACCCTCGGGCACCGCGCCCCCCGGCTACAGCCCGAAGGTGCGCACGTGTGGTTCGCCGTCGTCGACCGTCCGGCGCCCCAGCCCGAGGCCGAGGCACGCGAGGGCTCCGAGCGCCGCCGCGATCGCCGCGCCGCGGAACACCCAGTGGACCTGGAGGACCGCCGCCGCCTTGAGGGCCGTGGTGTCGGTCCGGTCGGGGAGGGCGGCGACGGCGTCGTAGTACTGGTGGAGGCCGATCGCCGTGAGCAGCGCGAGCCCGACGACCATGCCGACCATCCGGGCGACGACGACGAGCGCCGACACGGTGCCGTGGGACCCGTGCGGCGCCGACGCGAGGGCGGCGTTGTTGACCGGAGCGAGCGCGAGCCCGATCCCGAGGCCGGTGAGCACGAGGACCACGGTCGCCGAACCGCCCTCGAGCGCCGTCGTACCCCACGCGGTCATGAGGACGAGCCCGATCGCGGTGAGGACCAGCCCGACCCCGGCCGCCACACCGTCCCCGACCCAGCGCAGCGCCCAGCCGCCGAGGAGGGCGCCGACGGGGACGGCGAGGAGGAAGCGCACGAGGATGAAGGCCGCGGTCGTCTGCGACTCGGTCACGGTGAGCCGGGCGAGGAGCGGGACGTCGACGACGACGGAGACGAGCGCGACGCCGACGAGGGCCGACACGACGAGCGCCCAGCCGGCTCGGCCGCGGACGACGCCGCGGGCCACGAGCGGCTCGGCGGCCGTGTGGTGCCGCCAGAGGTAGAGGCCGAGGGCGAGCGCCCCGACGGGCAGGAGCGCGTAGCCGAGCGGGCCGACGACCTCGGACTCGGGGTTGGACGAGGCGAAGGTCAGGACGACGCACCCGAGGGTGGCGCCGAGCAGGAGGGCACCGAGGGCGTCGGCCCGGCGGAGCAGGCCGAGCCAGCGCGGCGCGGTCAGGGCCGCGAGCCCGACCCAGAGGAGGACGGCGACGACGCCGATCGGGGTGAGGACGCGCGACGTCGACTCCCCGAACGGGACGAACGGGCCGCCGAGGGCGACCGACGTCGTCAGGGCGTCGGGTGCGGCCAGGGCGAGCCCGGTGACGACGAGCGCGAGCCCGGCGACGACTCTCGCGAGCCACACCCCTCCGCCTACTTGGTGCCGTTCCGTTGGTCGGGATGGGGAGAGCCGGTGGATCGCGAGCGCGAGGACGGTCCCGAGCACTGCATTCAGCCAGAAGATCGCGCGCCAGTCGGCGACGGCGAGGACGAGCGCACCGAGGACCGGGCCGACGACCGAGCCGAGCTCCTGGACGGCGCCGACGACCCCGAGGGGGGTGCCGCGACGGTCCGCGGGCCAGAGGTCGGCGACGAGGGCGAGGGTCGCCGGGACGAGCCCGCCGCCACCGATCCCCTGGATGACGCGGCCGCCGACGAGGACGGGCAGCTCGACCGCGAGCGCCGTGACCGCCGAGCCGACGACGAAGATCGCGAGGCAGGCGAGGAGGACCCGCTGCCGGGCGACGAGGTCGGAGAGCCGGCCGATGAGCGGAAGGATCGCGATGTAGCCGAGGAGGAAGCCCGAGATGATCGGCGTCGCCCTCTGGAGGCTGTCGACCCCGAGGCCGACGCCCGACATCATGTCGGTCAGGGCGAGGACGACGACGTAGGTGTCGGCGGCCGCGAGGGCGACGGCGACGGCCGCTGTCGCGAGGAGGGCGCGGGGCGAATGCGCAGCCTCGGCCCGGAGCTCAGGGAGCGGTGATGGTGACAGGGGCACCGTAGTCCTTGAGGACCAGCCGGTAGGTCGACGTCGCGCCGGAGTAGAACTGCCCGTTGAGGGACGCGGTGCGCAGCTCCCCCGAGTCGGTGATGCCGTAGGTGACCTTGAAGTCAGGGGCGCCCTTGCCGAGGAGGAGGAGCCGCGTGACCTCCGAGGACGGCACGGTCCCGGAGTAGGTGTCGAGGATGTCCTTGCCCTCCCGGGCCGTGCCCCCGGCGACCGGGTCCTTGGTCTGCGCGAGGAGGCTCGCCAGACCTGTCACGGGGTCGAAGAGGTCACTCGGGTTCGGCGCGCCGAGCGTGGCGAGGTCGCGCTTCTCGAAGGTCGGCGTGAAGAGCTTGAGCCACGTGTCGTCGCCGATCGTGATGAGGTCGACGCCGCCGGTGAGCCCGCTCACAGTCGCCGTGACCTTGCCCTGGAACTTGGGCGTGGTCGCGTCGATGACGCCGACCCCGTCGGCCGCGGAGACCCCGTCCCGCTTCGGCGGCACGTCGGTGCTGCTCAGGGTCAGCGCGACGGACTTCGCCGCCGCGAACGTCGCCTGCGCCTTCTTGAGGGCGTCGGCGGGGTTGGCCTCCGAGCCCCCGCCGCCGCTGCCGCAGGCGCCCAGGGCGACGGTGGCGGCCACGGCCAGAGCGGTGCGTCGGCGCATGGCGCACACCCTACTTGCGGAATGCAGGAGGGGTGCGCACGAGCGCGGGTCGCCCCACGCGGTGCGCACCCCGTCCGGGTGCGGTCGCCCGTCAGTCGACGAGCAGGCCGCTCAGGCCGGTGCCGCGGAGCCCGACCGGACCCAGGTCGGCGCCGGTCAGGTTGAAGTTGTTGCGGTCGTACCAGAGGTAGCCGTTGCCGCTCGTCGTCACGCCGTAGATCGGTGCCGCGGTGCCGCTGTCGCAGCCGCCGGACGTCACGTGCGCGTAGGCGTTCCAGCCGGTCTTGAGGGGGAAGCCGCTGACCTTGCCGGTCGAGAGGTTGACGATGTACTGGTTGAGGTTGCCACTCTCGGTGACGACGACGATGGAGTCGGCCGGGGCGCCCTGGAAGGTGCCGCCGGGCATCCAGCCGAGCGAGCGGGCGAACTTCCACGACGGGGCCGCGCCGACGAGCGCCGAGCCGACGATCCGGCCGGCCGAGTCGAGGCGGTAGCGGGCGAAGGTGCCCGTCTTGTAGACGACGTAGAGCTGCCCGGAGCCACCCATGACCATCGACTTGACCCCGGCGAACCCGGTGTCGCGGACCCCGGCGAAGCCGATGGTCGAGGACCCGTCGGTCTGGGTCAGCCGCCACAGGGTGCCGTTGCTCGTCGCGGCGTGGAAGTAGTGGACCTTGGGGTTCGTCGGCGACTGCCCGGTGTAGGCGAGGGCGACCGGCTGCTGCGGGGTCCCGGCGAGCTTGAAGGTCCCGAGCGTCTGCTGGGTGAAGGACTCCCCGACGACGGTGATCCGGCTGAGCACGCCGCCATCGATGCGGGTCATCGAGACCCCGCACGAGGTCGGGACGACGCCGCTCGGGGTCGAGCCGGCCGGGGCCTGCTGCAGGGTCGCGCTCGTGGACGCGCGCGGGGCGACGTTCGCGGCATTCGCCGGCGCGGTCGTCACGGTCGCGGCGAGCACCAGGGCGCCCGCTCCGGCGGTGACGAAGGCCGAACGGAATCGACGGATCATGGACATGTGTGGACCTCCCGGTGCTACGGGCCCCCTCGTGGCGCCCGGGCGGAGGCTAGTCGATCCGCACCCGCCTCCCGCAATCGTCGGCCCGCTCAGCGGGTCTGCGGCCGGACGACCTGGCCGCTCAGGTGCGCCGGCGCCTGGACGCAGTAGGAGTCGGTGAGCAGCTCGGCGAGCTCGGCCCAGTCGGTGTCCTCGTCGAGGGTCATGCCGATCGCGTTGCCGTACTGGTGGAAGTAGGGCGCGCCGAGGTGGCGGAAGGCACCCGCCTCGTCCGGCTCGCCCCGGAAGGTGATCCGGAACACCCCGTCCTCCCCACCGAAGACGTGCGCGACGGTCGCGGAGCCGACCCGCCAGCGGGTGCCGGTCCACGCATTCTCCTGAAGGCAGCGGGGCAGCACCCCGAGCACGGCCTCGATGCGGTCGACCCACTCCTCGGGCACGAAGGGTCGGTCGGCGAGCGCCATGCGCCCAGCCTGCCACCGAGCGCCGACAGCCTCAGCCCGCAGGCGCCGCGGTGCGACGGTGAGGGCGTCGGCGGTCGCGTCGCGGTCGACGGCCACCGTGTCCCCGTCGCGGACCTCCCCGGAGAGGATCGAGCGGGCGAGCCGGTCGCCGATCTCGCGCTGGACGAGCCGCTTGAGCGGGCGGGCGCCGTAGGCGGGGTCGTAGCCCTTGGCCGCGAGCCACTCGCGAGCCGCCGGCGTCACCTCCAGCGAGATCCGCCGGTCGGCGAGCCGTGAGCCGATCTCGTGGACCTGCAGCTCGACGATGTGCGCGAGCTCGTCGGTCGTCAGGGCGTCGAAGAGGACGACCTCGTCGAGCCGGTTGAGGAACTCGGGCTTGAATGCCGTCCGCACGGTCGCCATGACCGCCTCCCGCTTCTGGTCGTCCCCGAGGGTCGGGTCGACGAGGAACTGCGAGCCGAGGTTGGAGGTCATGACGAGGATGACGTTGCGGAAGTCGACCGTCCGCCCCTGGCCGTCGGTCAGCCGGCCGTCGTCGAGCACCTGGAGCAGGATGTCGAAGGTCTCCGGATGCGCCTTCTCGACCTCGTCGAACAGGACGACGGAGTAGGGCCGGCGGCGGACCGCCTCGGTCAGCTGCCCGCCCTCCTCGTAGCCGACGTAGCCGGGCGGGCTGCCGATGAGCCGGGCGACCGCATGGCGCTCGGAGTACTCGCTCATGTCGATCCGGACCATGGCCCGCTCGTCGTCGAACAGGAAGTCCGCGAGCGACTTCGCGAGCTCGGTCTTGCCGACGCCGGTCGGCCCGAGGAAGAGGAAGGAGCCGGTCGGCCGGTTGGGGTCGGACAGGCCCGCCCGCGAGCGCCGCACCGCGTCGGACACGGCCCGGACCGCCTCGGTCTGGCCGATGAGGCGGGCGCCGATGATCGACTCCATCGAGAGCAGCTTCTCGGTCTCGCCCTGGAGGAGACGACCGGCGGGGATGCCGGTCCACGCCGAGATGACCTCGGCGATGTCGTCGGCGCCGACCCGCTCCTTGACCATGAGGTCGGAGTCGCCTCGGGCCGCCTCGGCCTCGTTGGCCGCGGCGAGCTCGGCCTCGACGGCCGGGATCTCGCCGTAGAGGACGCGGGAGGCGCCCTCGTAGTCGCCCTCGCGCTGCATCCGCTCTGCCTGCGTCCGCAGGTCGTCGACGCGCGCGCGGAGGTCGCCGACCTTGTTGAGGCCGGACTTCTCGGCCTCCCAGCGAGCGGTGAGCGAGGCGAGCTGCTCGGAGCGGTCGGCGAGGTCGGCGCGGAGCCGCTCGAGCCGCTCGACCGACGCGTCGTCGGTCTCGCGGGCGAGGTGGAGCTCCTCCATCTTGAGCCGGTCGACGGCGCGGCGGAGCTCGTCGATCTCCACGGGCGAGGAGTCGATCTCCATCCGGAGCCGGGAGGCGGCCTCGTCGACGAGGTCGATCGCCTTGTCGGGCAGCTGCCGGCCGGTGATGTAGCGGTCGGAGAGGGAGGCCGCCGCGACGAGCGCGGAGTCCTCGATCTCGACCTTGTGGTGCGCCTCGTAGCGCTCCTTGAGGCCCCGGAGGATCGCGATGGTGTCCTCGACGGACGGCTCGCCGACGAAGACCTGCTGGAAGCGGCGCTCGAGGGCGGCGTCCTTCTCGATGTTCTCCCGGTACTCGTCGAGCGTCGTCGCCCCGACGAGGCGCAGCTCGCCGCGGGCGAGCATCGGCTTGAGCATGTTGCCGGCGTCCATCGCCGAGTCGCCGGCCGCGCCGGCGCCGACGACCGTGTGGATCTCGTCGATGAAGGTCACGACCTCCCCGTCGCTCTCCTTGATCTCCGACAGGACGGCCTTGAGCCGCTCCTCGAACTCGCCCCGGTACTTCGCGCCGGCGACCATCGCGCCGAGGTCGAGGCTGATGAGCCTCTTGTCGCGGAGGCTCTCGGGGACGTCGCCGTCGACGATCCGCTGGGCGAGTCCCTCGACGACGGCGGTCTTGCCGACGCCGGGCTCCCCGATGAGGACGGGGTTGTTCTTCGTCCGTCGGGACAGGACCTGCACGACGCGACGGATCTCGGCGTCGCGGCCGATGACCGGGTCGAGCCGGCCGTCGCGGGCGGCCGCGGTCAGGTCGGTGCCGTACTTGGCGAGGGCCTCGCCGCCCTCGACCTCGGTCTCGCTGCTCACCTTGCGGCCGCCGCGCTGGGCGTCGATCGCCGCCTCCATGTCCTTGGCGCCGCGCTTCTGGACCGCGGCGAGGTCGCCGTGCTCGGCGAGGGCGAGGAGGAGCAGGTCGGTCGCGAGGAAGGAGTCACCCTTGGCCCGCATGAGCGTGTCGGCGGCCTGGAGGACGGCGAGCGCCTCGCGCCCGAAGGTCGGCTGGGCATTCGTCCCGCGCACGCTCGGGAGGGAGCGAATGCGGGCGTCGGCCTGGGCGAGGACGTGCTGGGCTCCGGTCCCGGCCGGGCGGAGGAGCGCGTCGGCGAGCGGGGTGTCGAGGGTGATGATCGCGCTCGTCACGTGGTCGGGGGTGATCTCGGCGTTGCCGTTCGACGCGGCCGCGCGCTGGGCGACGGCGAGGACCTCGGCGACCTTGGCGGTCGGCTTGAGCTCCATCTTCGGTGGCCTCCTGGGTCGGGGATCGGGTCGGGGCGCGCCGACGGCTGGCCGGCTGGCGCATTCCCTCCCTACAACGATCCCAGAGTTGAGCGCATTCCGCTCAACTCTCAGTTCGGCGGGTCAGCAGGCGGCGGAGAGCTCGGTCAGGACGTCGGTCGTCGGGGAGGTCGCCGGGGTCGTCGGCGTCGTGGTCTTCGAGGGTGTGCTCGGCGTGCTCGTCGTCGTGCCGCTCGGCGTCGTCGGGGTCTTCGTCGGCTGCGGCGCGAGGGCCGCCTGACCAGGGCGTGGATCTTGGCGAAGTCCGGGCGGCCGACGTCGATGACCTTGTTGGTCAGCGGCAGCGAGTGGATCGTGCCCTTCTGGACCCGGGTCACGAGGTCCGCCCACGCGGGGAGGTCCTCCTGCGGGATCGAGACCGACACGTTGTCCTTGAGCGCCTTGGCGAGCTGGCCGTAGTTCGCGAGGAGGCGCAGCGGGTTGGCCTGGTCGAGGATCGCGCCGGTCACGCACCGCTGTCGCCGCATCCGGTCGAAGTCGTCGCTCTCGGCGCGCGACCGGGCGTACCAGAGGGCGAGGCGTCCGTCGAGGTGCCGCTGCCCGGGCTCGATGTACTCCTCCTTGCCCGTGGTCCACACGACCTGCCCGCCCACCGACTTGCAGTTGACGCAGACCCGGTGCTGGACGTTGACGTCGATGCCGCCCATCGCGTCGACGAGCTGCTCGAAGCCCTCGAGGTCGATGACCGTCGAGTCGCCGATGTCGAGCCCGAGGACCTCACCGATCGCGTCCTTCGTCGCCGTGAGCCCCGGCGACTTCTCGCTCGCTGGGAAGAGGTCCTTGTGGTCCTCGGCGAGGGTCCACACGCCGTTCATGAGGCATTCGTCGCCGCAGTTGTAGCCCTCGGGATAGAGCTTGTGGAGCGGGCTGGTCGTCGGGAAGGGGACGTTCTCCAGGTTGCGCGGGATGCCGAAGAGCACGGTGTTGCCCGTGTGGGTGTCGATGCTCGCGACGAGCATCGAGTCGGTGCGAATGCCCTCGCGGCCGACTCCCGCGTCCGAGCCGAGCAGGAGCATGTTGACCCGCGGCACGTCCGCCCACGGGTCCGGCTTGGCGGTGTCGGGGTTGGAGGACGAGCTGCCGCCGCTGCCGAAGACGACCGAGACGATGGAGCGCTGCTCGGTGAGGACCCGCCCGACCATGACCGACGGGACGACGACGAGCAGGCAGCACGCCGTCGCGAAGGCGGGCATGAGCCAGCGGTCGAGGACCGTGAAGGTGCGCGGCCGCGACGCCCACGCCGTGAGGATGATTCCCGCGCACCAGAGCCCGGCGGCGACGACCATCGCGAAGAAGACGGCGAGCAGCCGGCCCCGGGACAGCCCGATGGACAGGGCGGTCTGGAGCGCGCCCGACGTGAGGATGAGCACGACGAGCGCGAGCAGCGACAGGACGAAGCCGCCGGTCAGCAGCCAGCCGAGGGTCCGCAGCCGGGTCGGGATGAGGCCGAGACCCGGGACGACGGTCGAGCCGATCGTGTTGCGGTAGAAGCGGCGAATGCCGGCGCGCCGACGGGCGGCCTGGACGGTCCGCGGCGCTGGGTGCTCGGCATTCACCTCGGCATTATGACCGGACCCGGTGAACGCACCCTGTGAGGGCCCAGGACCCGCCAGGGATCGTCAGAGGACCGGGTCGTCGTCGTACCAGCCGCGATGCTCCTGGGCCAGCGCCTCGAACCGCTCGCGGAGCCCTTGGGCGACCGCCCCCGACTCGTCCTCGACGTTGTCCTCGACGACGTGGACGCCCCATTCGGCCGCGTCCGCGTCGTCCTCCCCAGCGAGCTCCATCCGGACGACCCGGACCTCGGTGAAGCCCTCGTCACGGAGGTCGTCGGCAATCTCCTGCGCCGTGTCGCGCTCGGGAAGGACGATGAGGTGCTCGGTCATGCGACGAGTATGCCCAGCGCCGGCTCAGAAGAGCCCGACGACCTGCCCGTCGTCGTCGAGGTCGATCCCCACTGCAGCCGGAGCCGACGGAAGGCCGGGCATCGTCCGCATGTCGCCGGCGATGGCGTAGACGTATCCCGCGCCGGCAGCGACCCGGACCTCGCGGACCGGCAGCCGCCAGCCGGTCGGGGCCCCCTTGAGGGTCGGGTCGGAGCTGACCGAGAGGTGGGTCTTGGCGATGACGACGGGGAAGGCGCCGTAGCCGAGGACCTCGAAGCGGGCGAGGGCCTTGGCCGCCGATGGGGAGAGATCGACGCCGTCGGCACCGTAGACCTTCGTCGCGACGGCGGTGATCTTGTCGACGAGGGTCGCGTCGAGCTCGTAGGTCGGCGTGAACTCGTGCGGGTCCCCGCACGCCTGGACGAGGACGCGGGCCAGCTCCTCGGCGCCCGACCCGCCGTCGGCGACGTGGGTCGAGACGGCGACCCGCGCTCCGGCCGCGACGGCGGCCTCCCGGATCACCTCGTGCTCGCTGGGATGGTCGGTCGGGAAGGCGTTGATCGCGACGACGGGGGCGACACCGAACCCGCGGACGATGTCCAGGTGCTTGAGCAGGTTGGGCAGGCCGGCGCGGACGTCCTCTGGGTTCTCCGCGATCATCTCCTCGGGGAGCGGCTTGCCGGCGACGACCCTGTGCCGACCCGAGTGCGCCTTGAGCGCCCGCACGGTGACGACGAGGACCGCCGCATCGGGGACGAGGCGGGCGACCCGGCACTTGAGGTTGAAGAACCGTTCGGCACCCATGTCCGCGCCGAACCCCGCCTCGGTGAGGAGGTAGTCGCCGGCGTGGATGGCGATCCGGTCGGCGATGACCGAGGAGTTGCCCGTCGCGATGTTGCCGAACGGCCCCGTGTGGATGAGGACCGGGCCGTTCTCGGTCGTCTGCATGAGGTTCGGCTTGAGCGCGTCCTTGACGATGACAGCCATGGCGCCGGCCGCGCCGAGGTCCTCGGCGGTGACGGGGGCGCCGCCCCGCGCGTAGCCGACGACGATCCGGCCGAGCCGGGCCCGCAGGTCACCGAGGCTCGTCGCGAGGCCGAGGATGACCATGACCTCCGAGGCGGCCGTGATGTCGAAGCCGGTCTGCCGCGGGACGCCGTCGATCTGCGCGCCGAGCCCCACGACGACATTGCGCAGGGCGCGGTCGTTGACGTCGAGGACCCGTCGCCAGGAGATGTCGTGCGGGTCGAGGTCGAGCTTGTTGCCGTGGTGGAGGTGGTTGTCGACCATCGCCGCGAGGAGGTTGTGCGCCGCGGTCACCGCGTGGAAGTCGCCGGTCAGGTGGAGGTTGAGCGTCTCCATCGGCAGGACCTGCGAGTGGCCCGCTCCCGCTGCACCGCCCTTGATGCCGAAGGTCGGGCCCATCGACGGCTGGCGCAGCGCGAGGATCGCGTTGTGGCCGATGCGCCGCAGCCCTTGAGCGAGGCCGACGCTCGTCGTCGTCTTGCCCTCCCCGAGCGGGGTCGGGGTGATCGCCGTGACGACGACGTACTTCGCGCGGGGCCGGTCGGCGAGGGCGTCGGCGGCGGCGAGGTCGATCTTCGCGACGTGCCGGCCGTAGTGCTCGAGGTGATCGGGGTCCAGGCCCGCGGCGGCGGCCACCTCGACGATCGGGAGGAGGGTCGCCGCGCGGGCGATCTCGAGGTCGGTCAGGGGCCTGGTCGTCGTCGACACGACTCCACATCTACTCCTCGGTGGCCCGCGGCGCAGGCAGAGCGCGCGGAGTGATGCTCACGTCACGCGCTCGGACCGACGGCATTCGGGCCCGAGCCAGGCGAATGCCGCCCCGCGAGCCGAACCGTGGCGGCGGCGGACGCTGCCGACTGCGGCCCGGGAGGAGACGGCATTCGTCCGGGACGAGGTCGTGCCCCTGATCCGGCGACGGGTGACCCGGCGGCGCGCGAGCGACGCGGCGACGCCGAAGTGGCCGGACCCGATCCGCCCTGCCGGGGGGATGAAGCGCGCCGCGCCTCGGCGGGCGGGATAGCCGCGCGACGACAGACATGCCGACCGAATACAGAGAAGACTTCACTGTATTCGGTCGAGTTACCGGGTGACCCGATAACTCGACAGGAGAGGTCAGCGGCCGGGGCGCCAGACGACGAGCGCCCCGCTGGAGGTCGAGTGCCGGGCGGCGGCGACGCGCATCGCCACGGACTCGCCGGACGGGGAGACGGCGAAGAAGCGGCTCGTCTGCCGGCGCCCGGCGGCGACCTCGGCCTCCTCGAGGGCCAGGGTCAGCTCGGCGACCCGGGCGCGGAGGGCGTCGACGGCATTCTCGAGGTCGAGGATGCGGGCGACGCCGGCGAGGCTGACGCCCTCCTCCTGGGAGAGCCGCTGGACCTCGCGGAGCACCTCGACGTCGTGGGCGGAGTAGCGACGCCCCCCGCCACGGGTCCGGGACGGGCTGACGAGGCCGAGGCGGTCGTACTGCCGGAGCGTCTGCGCGTGCATGCCGGCGAGCTCGGCCGCCACGGAGATGACGAACACGGGTGTGTGCTCGTCGACTCCGAGGGCGGGCCGGCGGCTCGACATCTCAGTCCCCGACCTTGGCGAAGAGCTCGGCGCGCGGGTCGTGGCCGTCCTCGTCGCGGAGGGTCTCGACGGCGGTCCGGGCCTGCTCGCTCAGCTCGGTCGGCACGACGACCTGGACCTTGGCGAGCAGGTCCCCGTGGGTGCCGTCCTTGCGGGCGATGCCGTGGCCCTTGATGCGGAGAATGCGGCCGCTCGGGGTGCCCGGCGCGACGCGGACCTTGACCCGGCCGCGGTCGTGGAAGGTCGGCACCTGGACCGTCGCCCCGAGAGCGGCCTCGGCGAAGGACACCGGCAGGTCGACCGTCAGGTGGTCGCCCTCCCGCCCGAAGACCGGGTCCGCCGTCACGGCGACCTCGAGGATGAGGTCGCCCGCGGCGGCGCCGCGGTCGCCGGGAGCGCCCTTGCCACGGAGCCGGATCTTCTGCCCGTCACGGACGCCCGCGGGCAGCCTGGTCCGGATCGTCCGGCCCTCGGCGGTCTGGAGGGAGACCGTCGACCCCTCGACCGCGTCACGGAAGGACAGGCTCGTCCGGGCCGAGACGTCGCGCCCTCGCTGAGGGCCCCGTGCCGCGCCGTAGCCACCGAACGGGTCCTGCTGGTAGCCGCCGGGGGCACCGGCGGGCATTCCGCTACCGAACATCTGGCCGAGGATGTCGTTGAGGTCCGGCCCGGCTCCGCCGCCGGCCGTCGAGAAGCGGACGTTGCCACCGCCTCCGCCTCCACCGCCGAAGGCGCTGAAGATGTCCTCGAAGCCGCCGTTGCCGCCACCCGGGCCGCCCGCGGTGAAGCGGGCACCGCCCCGGCTCATCTGGCGGATCGCGTCGTACTCCTTGCGCTGCTCGGGGTCGGCGAGGACGGAGTGCGCCTCGCCGATCTCCTTGAAGCGCTGCTCGGCCACCGCGTCACCCGGGTTCTTGTCGGGGTGGTGCGTGCGCGCGAGCTTGCGGTAGGCCTTCTTGATCGCCGCCGCGTCGGCGTCCTGTGGGACGCCGAGGATGGCGTAGAAGTCCTTCTCGAACCAGTCCTGGCTGGCCATGGGCTACTCCGGATCCGCGACGGCGACACGCGCCGGGCGGATGACACGCTCACCCTGACGGTAGCCGGGCTGGAGCACCGTGACGACGGTCGTCGCGGTCGCGTCGGCCGGGAGCGCCTCGTTGGTCGCGTCCCAGGCCGTGTGCATGAGCGCCTCGTGGACCATCGGGTCGAACTCGGCGCCGACCTCGCCGAAGCGGGTCAGCCCGAACTTGCCGAGGGTCGACTCGAGCTTGTCGGCGATGCTCGCGAACGGCCCGTCCTCGAGGTCGCCGTGCTCGCGCGCCGCGTGGAGGTCGTCGAGGACGGGCAGCAGCGAGTCGAGGACGGTCTGGATGGCCCGCTCCTGGTCGACCGCGCGGTCGCGGTCGACCCTCCGCTTGTAGTTGACGTACTCGGCCTGGAGGCGCTGGAGGTCGCCGAGGCGCTCGGCCGCGAGGGCCGTATCCGGGTGCTCGCCAGAGGTCGAATGCGTTGCGGCAGAGGCGTGCTCGGCCGCGATGCGGTCGGCCTCACCTGGCTCGAACGGATCGTTGACGGACTCGGTGTTGCCCGGCTCGGCACCCTCGTCGGCGTCATCCTCGGACAGCGTCGGACTCACGCCCGACTCGGCCGTCGCGGTGGTCTCGTCGACCTCGGGGGCCGAGCTGTCGGCATTCGACGAGCCCGCCGGGGCGGGGGCGTCGGAACGATCCGGCGCCCCTGCCCCGGTCTGGTCGTCGAAGGGACCTTGGGTCACTTCTTGTCGCTCTCGTCGTCGTCCTCGACGACCTCGGCGTCGACGACGTCGTCGTCGGACTCGCCCTGCTCGGCGCGGTCGCTGTTCTCGCCACCGGGCACGTCACCGGACTCGCCCTGCTCGGCCGCCGCGGCGTAGAGCGCGGCGCCCATCTTCTGGGACTCCTCGTTGAGCTTGTCGACCTTGGTCGACAGGTCCGCGGCGGAGGCGTCCGACTCGGGCTTGAGCGCGTCCTTGAGGTCGACGAGCGCCTCGTCGACGGGCTTGCGGAGCTCGTCGGTCACCTTGTCGCCGGAGTCGGCGAGGAACTTCTCCGTCGAGTAGACGAGGTTCTCTGCGTTGTTGCGCGCCTCGGTCGTCTCGCGGCGGGCCTTGTCCTCCTCGGCGTGGGCCTCGGCGTCCTTGACCATCCGCTCGATCTCCTCCTTGGACAGCGCGCTGCCGCCGGAGATGGTGATCTTCTGCTCCTTGCCGGTGCCGCGGTCCTTGGCGGACACGTTGACGATGCCGTTGGCGTCGATGTCGAAGGTGACCTCGATCTGCGGGACGCCGCGGGGCGCCGGCGCGATGCCGGACAGGTCGAAGGTGCCGAGCGCCTTGTTCTGCTGGGCGATCTCGCGCTCACCCTGGAAGACCTGGATGAGGACCGAGGGCTGGTTGTCCTCGGCGGTCGAGAAGACCTCGGACCGCTTGGTCGGGATCGCCGTGTTGCGCTCGATGAGCTTGGTGAAGAGCCCACCCTTGGTCTCGATGCCGAGCGAGAGCGGCGTGACGTCGATGAGGAGGACGTCCTTGCGCTCGCCCTTGAGGACACCGGCCTGCAGGGCGGCGCCGACGGCGACGACCTCGTCCGGGTTGACGCCCTTGTTGGGCTCCTTGCCGCCGGTCAGCTCCTTGACGAGGCTGCTCACGGCGGGCATGCGGGTCGAGCCGCCGACGAGGACGACGTGGTCGATGTCGGACAGCGCGATGCCGGCGTCCTTGATGACCGTCTGGAACGGCGCCTTGGCCCGCTCGAGCAGGCTCTTGGTCATCTGCTCGAACTGGGCGCGGGTCAGCGTCTCGTCGAGGTGGATCGGGCCGTTCTCGCCCATCGAGAGGTACTGGAGGGAGATGTTCGTGCTCGTCGAGCTCGACAGCTCCTTCTTGGCCTGCTCGGCCGCGTCGCGGAGGCGCTGGAGGGCGATCTTGTCCTTGGCGAGGTCGACGCCGGTCGTGTTCTTGACCGTCGTCAGGAGGTGGTCGATGACCGCCTGGTCCCAGTCGTCGCCACCGAGCTGGTTGTCACCGCTCGTCGCCTTGACCTGGATCGTCGAGAAGCCGTCCTCCGGGTCCTTGCCGACCTCGAGGAGGGACACGTCGAAGGTGCCGCCACCGAGGTCGAAGACGAGGATGAGCTCGTCCTCCTTGCCCTTGTCGAGGCCGTAGGCGAGCGCCGCCGCGGTCGGCTCGTTGATGATCCGCAGGACGTTGAGGCCCGCGATCTCGCCGGCCTCCTTCGTCGCCTGGCGCTCGTGGTCGTCGAAGTACGCGGGGACGGTGATGACGGCGTCGGTCACGTCCTCGCCGAGGTAGGCCTCGGCGTCGCGCTTGAGCTTCTGGAGGATGCGGGCGCTGATCTCCTGCGCGGTGTAGCCCTTGCCGTCGATGTCGGCGGACTTCCAGTCGGTGCCCATGTGGCGCTTGACCGAGCGGATCGTGCGGTCGACGTTCGTGACGGCCTGGCGCTTGGCGATCTCGCCGACGAGCACCTCGCCGCCCTTGGAGAAGGCGACGACGGACGGGGTCGTGCGCCCGCCCTCGGCATTCGCGATGATCGTGGGCTCGCCGCCCTCGAGGACGGCGACGGCGGAGTTGGTGGTACCGAGGTCGATGCCGACGGCACGTGCCATGTGAGTTGCTCCTTGTGAGTTGAGTGGTCTGCACTCAAGTTATGCCGCGGACGAATGCGGTGCAAGTCGTCGCGGGCAAACTTGCGTTCACTCGGCTCAACTCTGAGGGTGGCGGGGTTGTTCCCGCGTGCGCCCGCCCGGGGTCGGGACTACTGGCGCCGGGAGAGGACGACGACGGACAGCTCGTCGTCGACGCCCTGGGGGCGGAGGTCCCAGCCGGCGTAGACGTGGTCGGGGACGAGCCCGGCCCGGAGGAAGTCGTCGCGGAGGAGGGAGAACGGGTACTCCGGGTCCTCGCGGTGCTCGATGACGAGCCGACCGCGCGGGACGAGCGCACGTGCCAGCCGGCGGAGCGCCTCGCCGCGATCGGCCGGCGGGCACCCGAGCGGGCCGTCCCCGATCCAGCCGACGAGCTCGAACGGTACGTGCTCGCCGAGCGCCTCGAGGGTGATGGCCGCGGGCTCGAGGTCGACCCAGCGGACGGTCGTCTCGTCCTCGACGGTCAGGACCGTCTCGACCGGCTTGGTGCGCGTGGCGACGACGCGGTGGCCCAGCGTGGCCAGGTCGCGGGCGACGCGTCCGGCACCCGCATCGACGACGAGAGCTCTCGCCGAGAGGGGCAGCATCAGGTCGAACAGCCGCGCCGCGCGGCCGACCTCACGCGCCAGCTCGGTCGAGGCCGAGGGCAGCTGGACCTCTGCCGTCGGGACGCCCAGCAAGACGGCGACGTGCTGAGCCGACGCCGGCCGCTCGTCGGGGTCCTTGGCGAGGCACCGCCCGATGACCTCGAGGAGGTCGGCCGGGACGGACGTGGGCAGCGTCGGCACCGGGTCGCTGATGTGGGCGAGCGCCGTGGCGACCGGGGTGCCGCGGTCGAAGGGTCGTCGGCCCGACAGCAGCTCGTGGGCGATGACGCCGAGGGAGTAGAGGTCGCTCATCGGCGTGGCCGAGCCGCCCTTGGCCTGCTCCGGGCTCATGTAGTTGGGCGTGCCGAGGGTCTCACCGGTCCGGGTCAGCTGGCTCGCGTTGGCCGCTCTGGCGATCCCGAAGTCGGTCAGCTTGACGACCCCACCGTCGCCGAGGAGGACGTTGGCCGGCTTGACGTCGCGGTGGATGACCCCCGCCTCGTGCGCAGCGTGCAGTGCGAGCGCCATCTGCCCGACGACCGAGCGGACGCGGTCCACCTCGAAGGCACCGGACTCCTTGACCGCCTGGGCCAGCGACATGCCTTCGACGAGCTCCATGACGAGGTAGGAGATCTCCTCGTGCTCGCCGTAGTCGAAGAGCGTGGCGATGTTGTGGTGGGAGAGCCCCGCGGTCAGCAGCGCCTCCTCGCGAAACCGCTGCTGGAAGACCGGGTCGGTCGAGGCCTCGGGCCGCATGATCTTCACCGCGACGGCTCGGTCGAGCACCTCGTCCGTAGCCCTCCAGACGTCGCCCATGCCACCAGAGGCGAGGAATGAGTCGAGTCTGTAGCGATCGCCGAGGACGTAGTCGTCGTGGAAGCGCTTCACCAAGGACCGCAGATGCTCACGACCGTCAAGGGTAGCCGTCCGAATGTCCCCGCAAGAGCCGTCGTCGACCGGCGCATCTCGCGGCTCACCCGTGCGGGTGGAGGGGGTCCCGGCGAAAGCCCACCGCGGGCCGCGAGGAGGGCACGCAGAATGGCGCCCGGTGGGGCTTGCGAGGCTGAGCGGTATTGGCAAGGGTGGGGCCGGTGACCCGGCCCACCCTGTTCCTGACGGTCGGACTCCCCGGGGCGGGCAAGACGAGCCGCGCGCGAGAGATCGCCGAGGCGCAGGGCATTCTCCGACTGACGCCCGACGAGTGGATGGCCCCGCTCTTCGGCGAGAGCGACGCGGGTGGCCGGCGCGACATCCTCGAGGGTCGGATGATCTGGGTCGCGCACGAGGTCCTGCGCAGCGGCGCCTCCGTCGTGCTCGACTTCGGCTGCTGGTCGCCGGAGGAGCGGTGGGCGATCCGGGCGATCGCAGAGGGTGCGGGAGGGAGGTTCGCGATGGAGTACCTCCGGGTCGAGGAGCCGGTCCGTCGGGAGCGGGCCGCGCGGCGCTGGGCGGAGGCGCCCCACACGACCTTCGAGATGAGCGAGGCGGACCACGACCGCTTCGCGAGCCTTTGCATTCCGCCGAGCGCTGCCGAACTGGCGGGCGGACGTGTCCCGCCGCCTCCGTCTCCGCACGCGTCGTGGTTCGCGTGGGCGAGTGAGCGCTGGCCGACGCTCCCCGACCTGTCCTGACGCCCATCGCCAGCGTCCGCGCCGCCGCGACGAGCCGGGCCGCCCGCGACAGGCCCACCCGGCGAGCCAGCCCGACCTCGACCGCGACCCCGTGCGTGGAACAGCCCAGCGACCGCTGCGAGGCCGCGTACGCCGCCGTCATGCGCGCCTGCGCCCCGCGACGGAGCCGGCCAGCTCCTCCAACGCGGCGACGACCCGGATCCGGTCCCGGTCGCTCAGGTCGGCGGCGTCCGAGCCCGTAGTCGCCACTGACATGCCCAGCCGAGCGCCCGAAGGAGAGCCGGGCGCCCGCACCTCTCGACGCTCTCCGACTCCCACATCACGGCCCGGGGGCTTGCCCCGCCGCCCTGCATTCGACAAGGCTGGGGAACGCACGGACGCCGCCGGCCGTACGGCCGCCCCGGACGTCGCCGCACCACTGCCAAGGAGAACGATGGGAACCACGCGCACCGCCACCACGCACTGGGAGGGCTCGCTCTTCGAGGGCTCCGGCCAGGTCAGCCTCGAGAGCTCGGGGGTCGGCACGTTCGACGTCAACTGGCCCTCCCGCGCCGAGCAGTCGAACGGCAGGACGAGCCCCGAGGAGCTCATCGCGGCCGCGCATTCGTCGTGCTTCTCCATGGCGTTCTCCAACGGCCTCGCCAAGGCGGGGACGCCGCCGACGACGCTCGACACGACCGCCGACGTGACCTTCGTCCCGGGGACCGGGATCACGGAGATCAAGCTGTCCGTCGTCGGCGAGGTCCCGGGCATCTCCGCCGAGGACTTCGAGGCCGCAGCGCAGGACGCCAAGGCGAACTGCCCTGTGAGCCAGGCGCTCTCGGCCGTCCCGATCTCGCTCGAGGCGCGCCTGGGCTGAGCCCGCCACGGCACCGCCGATCCCCCGCGATCCTTCAGGATCCGGGGGATCGGTCCGTCCGTCGGTCACCCGGCGGGCCGTCGCCCGTTGGAGTGGGCACTCATCACGTCGCGGGTCTACCGTTGGCGCGAGCCTTAGGGAGGTCGGCCATGAAGCGTCGCGCGCTCGCATCGTCCATCGCCGGAGCGGTCCTGCTCGGACTGAGCCAGCTGTCCGTCGTCCCCACCTCTCCGGCTGCTGCGGCGCCCGCCGGCACCGAGCATCGACCGGACCTCCAGACGCTCGTCCCCACCGACTCCTTCTCGGTCGTGACGACGCCGACCGGCAAGGAGTTCCGCTACACCCACCTGGTCTACAACGACGGGCCGGGGCCGCTGGAGGTCCAGCCGAGCTACGACCAGGCCTCGGGCGGCTACCGCGGGATGCAGCAGCTGTACACGCACGACGCGGCCGGCGCCTGGTCCATGACCCGGCAGGTGCGCGTGCCGGACACCTTCGTCTACCACGCCGAGCACGGACACTTCCACTTCCCGCTCGCGGCCTTCGGGCTCTACCGCGTCGCCGCGGGGGGCGGGGTCGGGACGCCGATCGCGATCTCCCCCAAGAACGGCTTCTGCATCGACGACTCCTACATCCAGAACCCGTCGCTCGAGCACAGCGGGGTCTTCATCGGCGGGCGCTCCTCGTGCACCGACCCGAGCGGACTGCGCGGCATCTCCGTCGGCGGCGCGGACGAGTACGACTACCGCGACCCCGGTCAGGCGATCCCCTTCGACGGGGTGCCCGACGGCACCTACTGGTTCCGCGCGATCACCGACCCCAACAACGACTTCGTCGAGACCAACGAGGCCAACAACGAGACCGACGTCAAGGTCACGGTCGCCGGAGCCCGGGTCACCGCCGGGACGGTCACCCACCCGGCGACGACGCCGCCGTCGGCCAACTTCTACGCCCCCGCGGAGGGGGCGGTCGTCAAGGGCACCATCGCGCTCACGGCGACCTCGTCCACCGCCGGCGTCGCCAAGGTCGAGTTCCTCGTCGACGGCCATGTCGTCGGCACCGACACGACGAGCCCGTACGCCGTCGGCTGGGCCTCCACCCGGGTCGTCGACGGTCCGCACTGGTTCACCGCCCGGGTCACCGACAGCCTCGGCCGCGTCAACACCGGCGCGGTCCACCAGGCAGTCGTCAACAACGTCTCACCGCCGCCGCCACCGCCGGGCACCGCCCTGTCCCTCGAAGGACACGTCAGCTCGGACGGCGCCGGCACGCGTTCTGCGACCCTGTCCCGCCTGCACGGGGGCGACCTCCTCGTCGCGACGGTCTCCGCCGACGGGCCGGGAGGCACCGGCCAGCAGCGGGCCACCGTGACCGGCAGCGGACTCACCTGGCAGCTCGTCCTCCGCAGCAACGACCAGCCCGGCACGAGCGAGGTGTGGAAGGCGATCCTCCCGAGCACCGCGACGACCGCGACCGTGACCTCCGCCCTGCTCGCCGGCGGGGCCGACCAGGCACTCGGCCTGTATGCATTCCGCGGATCAGCCGGGGTCGGCGGGGCCATCGCCGCCAGCGCCGCCACGGGCACCCCGGCGACCTCGCTGCGGACGTCCACCCGCGGTTCACACGTCGTCTCCGTGGGCAACGACTGGTCACGAGCGGCCGCACGCACCGCCGGGAGCGGACAGGTCGTCGACCACCAGTGGGTCGACACAACCGCCGGCGACACCTTCTGGACGCAGCGCACGACGAGCCAGGTGCCCGCCGCCGGGACCGTCGTCCGGTCGACGACGACACCGGCGACCGGCACGTGGAACCTCGTCTCGTTCGAGGTCCTCGCCGCGGCCTACACGCCGCCGCCCCCGGACA
The DNA here is from genome assembly GCA_963752365.1 of uncultured Actinomycetota bacterium. Taxonomy (GTDB): domain Bacteria; phylum Actinomycetota; class Actinomycetes; order Actinomycetales; family Dermatophilaceae; genus CAVVXY01. The sequence goes on along the minus strand of CAVVXY010000003.1, from coordinate 332,775 downwards.
CGACCCCGCCGACGGTCAGCGTGACCGACCCGGAGGCCGGCGCCCGCGTGAGCCGGGTCGTCGCTCTCGGCGCCAACGCGTCCGACAACGTGAGGGTCGCCTCCGTGGCCTTCACCGTCGACGGGCGGGTCGTCGGGCGGGACACCTCACCGCCCTTCATGGTCTCGTGGAACAGCGCCACCGTCGCCGCCGGCACGCACCGCATCGCCGCCGTCGCGACCGACGCGGCGGGCAACTCCAGGACCTCCTCGGCGATCGCCGTGACCGTCGTCGCGGCCCCGCCCCTCGTCCCGGTCGCCGTCGAGCGCAGCGTGACCGTCCGGGGGACCGGCACGCTCAATGCGCCGCCGCTCACGACGTCACGCTCGAACGACGTCCTCGTCGCCCTCGTCTCCCTCGACGGCTCCGGGGCACGGACCCAGTCCGCGCGGGTCACCGGCGGCGGCCTGACCTGGAGCCTCGTCAAGCGGTCCAACACCCAGGGCGGCGACTCCGAGATCTGGACGGCGACCGCTCCCCGCCTGCTCAGCCGGGCCGTCATCAGCGCCACGCCGGTCCAACCCGGCTACCACGGCATGCTGACCGTCGTCGCCTTCGCCAACGCCAAGGGGACGGGCGTCGCCGGTGCCACCGGAGCGCCGAGCGGCGCGCCCTCGATCTACCTCCCGGGTGTGGCCCAGGGCGCGCGGGTCTTCGCCGTCGGCAACGACTGGGACGGGGCGGTCGCGCGCACACCGAGGACCGGCCAGCTCATCGCCTCCTCGTGGCTCGACCCGGCCGGCAACACCTTCTGGGTGCAGATGATGCAGGCCCCTGAGTCGCGGATGGGGCTCGTGACCGTCGCGGACACGGCGCCGACCAACCACCAGTGGAACTACGCGGCGGTCGAGATCCAGCCCCGCTGACTAGGGCCTCCTCACCGCGCCCCGTCGCACCACACCCGCGCGGGTCGGGCGACCTGCATGGTTCGCTGTGCCGAGCGATCCCCCTGACCGAAGGCACCGAATGCACCCCACCCTGCGCCGCCTCGACGACCTCGCGGCGCGGCCTGGCCGACTGACCCGCACGTCCTCGCCGTCCTCGGGCTCGGGTCGGCCGGCGTCGAGACCGAGCGCTTCGACGACCACTCGGACATCGACTTCTTCGTCGTCGTCGACTCCGGCGAGGCCAAGCAGCGCCACCTCGACGACGTCGGCTGGCTCCGCGGCTTCGGCGGCGAGGTCGCCTGGAGCTTCGTCAACAGCGTCGACGGGCGCAAGGCGCTGCTCGCCGACGGGCTCTTCCTCGAGTACGCGGTCTTCACTGCGGAGGAGCTCGGCGGCATTCCGCTCGTCGGCGCGCGGGTCGCCTGGAGCCGGGACGGGTTCGAGCCGCCGACGGACCGGCCGCCGGGTCGACCGGCGCTCGACTCCGCGGCATTCCACGTCGACGAGGCCCTGAGCAACCTCTTCGTCGGCCTGCACCGCGAGCTGCGCGGCGAACGACTGACGGCGATGCGGTTCATCCAGGTGTTCGCGGTCGACCACCTGCTCGCGCTCGAACGGATGAGCCCGGCGACCGACCGGGTCCTGCCCGACGCCTTCGAAGCGACCCGCCGGGTCGAGCAGGACCGCTCGGCCACGCCCCTGCCTCTCGCCGGGATGGTCCGGGGCTACGCGGCGAATGCGGACAGCGCAGCGGCGACGCTCGCCTGGCTCACCACCCACCACGCGTGCGACCCGGCGATCGTCGAACCGATCCGCGAGCTCATCCAAGGAGCGTCGCGCTCCGAAGACCGGCCATGAGCGAGGGGTGGTACCGGTCGGCCAACGTGCTCGGCCGGGCCGCGCTGCGAGCCCTGGCCGTCGACGTCCGGTGGACCGGCGCCGAGCACGTGCCGCGGACCGGCCCGGTCATCCTCGCCTCGACCCACGGGAGCTATCCGGACTTCGTCTTCATCCAACGCGCGGCCCTGACGAGGGGACGCTACGTGCGGTTCATGACCCGCCACGACGTGTGGAGCCAACGGGTCGTCGCGGCCGCGATGACCGGCATGCGACACATCCCCGTGGACCGGCAGGCCCCGGCGGGGGCCTACGTCCGGGCTCGTGGGCTGCTCGGTGACGGGGAGGCCGTCGGCGTCTTCCCCGAGGCGGGGATCTCCTACTCCTACACCGTGCGCTCGCTCATGCGCGGGGTCGCCGCCCTCGCGCGCGAGACGGGCGCGCCGGTCGTGCCGCTCGCCATCTGGGGGGCGCAACGGATCTGGAGCGTCGGTCCTCCCGACGAGCGCGGCCGCGAGCCGCGACCCGACCTGAGGACACGCGGGCGGCGGGTCGACATCGCGTTCGGCGAGGCATTCGACGTCGGACCTGACGAGGACCCGCGGGAGGTGACGACGGCCCTCGGGCACCGGCTGACCGACCTCCTCGAAGGCCTCCAGACGCAGCCGCACCACGTCCCGCCGCCCGCCGACCGCTCGCCGTGGTACCCCGCCCACCTCGGTGGGTCGGCTCCGACCCGTCTCGAGGCCGGCGCGATCGAGATCGTGCCCAGGTCGGCGGTCCCCCCGACCTGGGGGCCGCCGGCCGACGAGGCGGCCGCGTCTGAGGTAGCCGGCGAGCCCGTCTGAGGTAGCAGACGCGGCACAGGTTAGGGAGGGAGCCCGATGTGGGCGCCTACCTCAGCGGCCGAGATTGGTGGATGTCCGCAGGAACCACCGATCGAAGGAACGACGATGCAGACCTTCTACACCACCGAAGCCGTCCGGGCCGAGAACGAGTCCCGTCACCCCGTCGCCCGCGTCGGCATGGCGCGCGCCGCCTCCTCCGTCGCGATCGCGCTCCTCGCGCTGCGACGGGAGCGGGCCAGCGACCGCGGGCGCCGCGCCGCCTGAGCGGCTCGTCCATGTCACCGCGGTCGCCGATAATCGGCGACATGTCCCTCCACCGCCTCGTCGGCCGCGACGCCGACCTGGCCCGGCTGACCGCCGCTGTGGGTCTGACCGACCGCAGCGGCGGTCTCGTCGTGCTCTCCGGGGACGCGGGGATCGGCAAGACCCGGCTGCTCACCGAGCTCGTCGCCGACGCGGTCGACGCCGGCTGGCGGACCGCGGTCGGGCACTGCGTCGGGCAGGGCGGCGCGGACCTGCCCTACCTGCCGTTCGTCGAGCTCCTCGGGACGCTCCGCGCGGAATCCCCGACCGTCCTCGCCGACGTCTCCGCGACCCACCCGCACCTCGAGGCGCTGCTCGCCGGGGGCTCGGTGCGGACGGCGGACGTCGAGCCGGTTGCGGACAGTGAGGCGACGGCATTCGCCCGGTCCAGGACGACGAGCCACGGGGACATCGCCGAGGCGGTCCACGCGCTGCTCACCGCCCTGGGGGCGGACCGGCCGACGCTCGTCGCGCTCGAGGACGTCCACTGGGCCGACCAGTCCTCGCGCGACCTCATCACCCTCCTGCTGACCCGTGGGTTCACCGAGCCCGTCGGCTTCGTCGTCAGCTACCGCGCCGACGACCTGCACCGCGCGCACCCCCTGCACGAGACGCTCGCGCTCTGGTCGCGGATCCCCTACGTCGAGCGGATCGCCCTGCGACCGCTCCCCGACAGCGCGACCGTCGAGCTCGTGAGCGACCTCGGCCGCGCCGACGCCGCCGCAGACATCGCCCAGCGCAGTGGCGGCAACCCGTTCTACGCCGAGGAGCTGGCGAATGCCGCCGCCGACGGTCTCCCCCCGGCCGGCGGCCTCCAGCGCGTCCTCCAGTCGCGGATCGACCGGCTCGGCCCGACGAGCCAGCAGGTCGTCCGGGCGGTGAGCCTCAAGGGAGCGAGGTTCGTCCCGCACGAGCTCCTCGCGTCCGTCGTCGCGCTGTCCGAGGACGAGCTCGACCTGGCCGTCGCCGAGGCCGTCGAGCGGCACGTCATCGACGTGTCGCGGGACGGCGGCTACGGGTTCCGGCACGCGCTGCTCGGCGAGACCGTCGAGTCCGCGCTCCTCCCCGGGCAGCGGCTGCGCCTCCACCGCGCCTACGCGCAGGCGCTCGGCGACCGGCCGGATCTCGGCCCGGCGCAGGAGCTCGCCCGACACGCCGCGGCGTCGGGCGACCTGGCGACCGCCGTCTCCGCGAGCCGCACCGCGGCCGACGACGCGCTGGCCGTCGGCGGCGCGACCGAGGCCCTCGCCCACCTCGAACGCGCCCTCCAGTGGATCGACGAGGACGACCCGGTCCGCGACGAGCTGACCCTTCGCGCCGCCGACGCCGCCCTCGTCAGCGGGGACACGCCCCGCTCCGTCGAGCTGCTCCGCGACCGCCTCGACCACCCGGGACGTCAGCAGGCCCGCGAGGCACGGGCCGACCTCCTGTCGACCTATGCCGCCCGGGCGCGGCTGCTCGACCTCGCCGACGACCTCGACGGACCGACGCGCGAGGCGGTCGCGCTGCTCCCCGGCATTCGCGACGCCCGGCGGGTGTCCGTCCTCACCGTGCGCCTCCAGTACCTCGTCGACAGCCAGCAGTGGGGTGACATCGAGGCCGTCGCGTCGGAGGCCGTCGCGATCGCCGAGGAGCTCGGCCTGCGGCAGCCGGTCGTCGAGGTGCGGACGATCCTGTCTCGCGTCACCGAGCACCAGCAGGACATCGCAGCCGCCGAGGAGCAGCTCGTCGCCAGCCTCGGCGAGGTCACCGACCCGCTCGACCCGATGCGCGTCCGGCTCCTCCACTACCTCGCGACCCTTGCCCACCGCCGCGGCGACCTCGAGGCCGCCCTCGCGCGCTATGACGAAGGGGTCGCCGCCGCGCAGACCGTCGGGCGGCCGTGGGCGCCCTTCGCGATGGAATGCCGCCTCATCGGCGGCCTGACCGCCTACGAGCTCGGGCGGTGGGACGACGCCGCGCGGCGGCTCGACATCGGCGGGTCCGACGTCGGGGCGCTGACCCGGGCGCTCTTCCGTGCCGCCGGGCTCGTCGTGCCCGCGGGTCGCGGTGAGCGCGTCGACGCCGCCGTCCTCCGAGGACTGCGCGAGCAGTGGCCGGTCGACGGGCTGAGCGCGGTCTTCACCGTCGCCGGCGGCATCGACCTCCACGGCAACGCGGGGGACGTCGACGGGCTCCTCGACCTCGTCCGTGAGGGGACGGCCGTCCTCGACCGGACGTGGGGCGGCTACCAGGCGATCGTCCGGTTCGCGGCGCTGCTCGCGGGTCAGGCCGCCCGGCTCGTCGAGACCGGGACGGCCTCGGACACCGAGGCGAGCCGGCTCGTCGGCGCGTCCGATGCGCTCGTCGAGCGGGCTCGGCGGACGGTCCACAAGGTGTTCGAACGGCTGCCGGATGCCGAGCGAGCGTCTGCGGAGGCCCTGGACGACGGCGCGGCACCCGAGCCCGAGGGCGCCCGGGCGCTCGCGGCGATCCGCGCCTCCAACCGCGAGACGTGGGCCTGGGCGCTGCGGACCGAGGCGGAGTCGCTCCGGCTGCGAGTCGCCGTCGGCGACCACGACCGACCCGAGCCGAGCGCGGTCGTGACGGCGTGGGCGGCGAGCGTGACTGCATTCGCCGAGCTCGGGCACGTCTACGAGACGGCCCGGTCGCGCGCCGGGTTGGCGCGCGCGCTCGTCGCCGCCGGCCGGGTGCCGGAGTCGCGGGAGGCGGTCGCGGCGGCACGGGAGTCGGCGGCGGTCCTGGGCGCACGCCCCCTCGTGCGCGAGCTCGACGCCCTGGCCACGGCCCCGTCGGACGACTCCGGAAGCCACCTGACCCCACGCGAGCGCGAGGTGCTCGCCCTCGTCGCCCGCGGGCTGTCCAACGGGCAGGTCGGCCGGCAGCTGTTCATCAGCACCAAGACGGTGAGCGTCCACGTCTCCAACGTCCTCGCCAAGCTCGGCGCGTCGAGCCGGACCGAGGCGGCCGCGATCGCGCACGAGCGGCGACTCCTCTGAGCCGACGGCTGCGCGGACGTCGGCGAGGGCGCGGGCGCGTCGCAGCGAAGCACGCCGTCGCGGACCGCAGCGCGCGCTAGCGTCGATCCATGCAGAACGTCGGCCTCGTCCTCGCCGCCCTCGCCGGGCTGCTCCACGTCTACATCTGGTGGATCGAGGCAGTGGCCTTCGAGCAGTCCGGACACAAGGTGTTCGGGGTGCCCGCCTCGGACGTCCCCGTCGTGAAGCCGTGGGCGCTCAACCAGGGCTACTACAACCTCTTCCTCGGGCTCGGCGCGATCGTCGGTGCCGCCGCCGGTCTGGCGAAGACCGGCTGGGGCGTGCCGTGGGCCGTCCTCGCGACCGGCTGCATGGTCGGAGCCGCGCTCGTCCTCATCGTCAGCGACCGGACCAAGGCGCGGTCGGCGCTCATGCAGGGCACCTTCCCCGCGCTCGGGCTCATCGCGCTCGCCATCGCCGCCGTGTGACCGACCTCCACCCGCAGGAGCCGGCAGCGGCAAGAGACGCTCGCGACGCTCCTCGCCGATGCTCCCCGGCCGCGGTCGTCCACACCGACGACATCGCCTGGGAGGGTCGTGACGGCGTGGACCACCTGCTCGTCCGTGGTGTCGTCGAGCCGTGGCGGGCGGGGCGGCAGGTCAGCTACCGGCCGCCCGCGTGGGAGGCAAGAAGCCGCGCCGGAGCGGTCGAGGTCCCGGCGACGGCGGACGTCCTCGTCGTCGAGGGGTCGGCGCAGGAGGAGCCGTTCCTCGCGGCGGAGCGGCCGTGGGCGCGCGCGGACGTCGTCGTCCACGGGACGCCCACGTCGTCCGGGCCTGGGCTCGTCGAGTGGGCGGTCGGGTCGCTGTCCCGAGGGCTGTCGGTGGAGGTGCCTATCGTCCCGCTCATGAGGACGACACGGACGGAGCGGCGGCTGACGGTCGTGCGCGCGGGGACGACCGCGACGCCCCCGGATGAGCCGGAGTCGCGGGAGGACTACTGGCGGCGGATGCAGGAGCTGCGCGCCGAGCTCGCTCGGCTCCGGGCGGGTTGAGGCGCGGATCCGTCACCCGGGCGCCATCTGGACCCGGCTAGGTTGGCTCGGGTGACGATCCGAGTGGCTATCGAGCACCGCACGACGTACCGGTTCGCGCACCCGGTCACCGTGCACCCGCACGAGATCCGGCTGCGGCCGGCCCCGCATTCGCGGACCCCGATCGAGGCCTACAGCCTGCGGATCGAGCCGGCCGACCACTTCCTCAACTGGCAGCAGGACCCGCTCGGCAACTGGGTCGCGCGGCTCGTCTTCCAGGGCTTGGTGACCGAGCTCGACATCACCGTCGACCTCGTCGCGGACATGACCGTCATCAACCCGTTCGACTTCTTCGTCGAGGAGTCGGCGGCGCAGTACCCGTTCGCCTACCCGGAGCAGCTCGGACGCGACCTCGGCCCCTACCTCGAGCCGGTCGCCGACCCCGAGGGCGCGCTCGCGGCGTGGATCGACGCCCACGACCTCCGTCCCGGGCAGGGGCCGGCGGGCGAGCGGACGATCGACTTCCTCGTCCGGCTCAACCGGGCCGCCCAGTCGGCGATCGCGTACACGACCCGGCTCGAGGTCGGCGTCCAGACACCGACCGAGACGCTGAATGCCGCTCTCGGCTCCTGCCGGGACAGCGCCTGGCTGCTCGTCGCCGCCCTCCGCCAGCTCGGTCTCGCGTCTCGCTTCGTCTCCGGCTACCTCGTCCAGCTCGCCTCCGACGTCGAGGCGGTCGACGGGCCGAGCGGGCCCGCGTCCGACTTCACCGACCTGCACGCCTGGACCGAGGCCTACGTGCCGGGCGCCGGGTGGGTCGGGCTCGACCCGACCTCCGGGCTCCTGACCGGCGAGGGCCACATCCCGCTCTGCGCGGCGCCGCACCCGTCGGCCGCCGCGCCGATCACCGGCTCGACCGACCCGGTCGCCGTCGACTTCGCGTTCAGCAACTCGGTGACCCGCATCCACGAGGACCCCCGGGTCACCGCGCCCTACTCCGACACCCAGTGGGCGTCCGTCGGCCGGCTCGGCGCGCACGTCGACGAGCTGCTCGCCGCCGGCGACGTGCGCCTGACGATGGGGGGCGAACCCACCTTCGTCGCCGTCGGCGACACGTCCGCGCCCGAGTGGGAGACCGACGCCGACGGCCCCGACAAGCGCGTCCGCGCGCAGGAGCTCGCTGCCCGGCTCCGGGAGCGGTGGGCTGCCGGTGGGCTCGTCCACCACGGGCAGGGCAAGTGGTACCCCGGCGAGCCGCTCCCCCGCTGGCAGATCCAGCTCCTCTGGCGCCCCGACGGCCGGCCGCTCTGGCAGCGGCCCGACCTCCTCGCGAACCCATGGTCCGAGCCCGACGTCGAGCCGGGCAGCGAGGCGGCGACGCAGGCCGCTCGATCGCTCGCCGAGGCCGTCGCCCGCCGCTTCGCCCTCGCGCCGAATGCCGTGCTCCCGGCCTTCGACGACGCCTTCGCCGACGCGTGGGACGACCTCCGCCTGCCCGACGGCCCACCACCCGGAGCCGACGAGGACGTCGCCGACCCCCGCGTCCTCGACGAGACGTCCAGGAGCCGGGCGAGGGCATTCGTCCTCCCGCTCTTCGAGGACCCGGACGACGTGCGCTGGGGGACGACGACGTGGCGGACCCGCCGTCCGCGGCTCACGCTGACGCCCGGCACCTCACCGGCCGGCTACCGGCTCCCGCTCGGCTCGATCGCGTGGACGCCCCCGCCGGACGTCATGGAGCGGTCCGCCTTCGAGCCCCGCCCGGATCTCCCCGACCCGGGCCCCCACGACAGCGCCGCCCCCGCCACGACGACCGCCACCCTCCGCCCCATCGAGGACGCCCCCCGCCATGCCCTCGTCGTCGAGGAGCGGGACGGCCACCTCTTCGTCTTCCTCCCACCGGTCGAGCACCTCGAGCTCGCCACCGAGCTCGTCGCGATCGTCGAGGACGCGGCCGCCGAGACCGGCCTCCCCGTCGTCCTCGAGGGCTACTCCCTCCCGGGCGACCCGCGCATTCGCACCCTCTCGGTCACTCCCGACCCGGGCGTCATCGAGGTCAACGTGCAGCCGACGTCGACCTGGCCCGAGCTCGTCGAGCTGACCGAGACGCTCTACGAGGATGCCCGCCAGACCCACCTGACGAGCGAGAAGTTCGACCTCGACGGCACCCACACCGGCACCGGCGGCGGCAACCACTTCACCCTCGGCGGAGCGACCCCCGCCGACTCCCCGCTCCTCCGGCGACCCGACCTCCTCCGCAGCCTCATCACCTACTGGCAGCACCACCCGTCGCTCTCCTACGTCTTCGCCGGGCGGTTCATCGGCCCGACGAGCCAGGCCCCGAGGGTCGACGAGGGGCGCCACGAGACGCTCTACGAGCTCGAGATCGCCTTCGCCGAGATGGAGCGCGCGGTGGAGGAGGGGCGCGACTCGCCGGCCTGGGTCACCGACCGGGCCCTGCGGCACCTGCTGACCGACCTGACCGGCAACACCCACCGCAGCGAGTTCTGCATCGACAAGCTCCATGCGCCGGGCACCGAGCGCGGCCGGCTCGGGCTGCTCGAGATGCGCGGCTTCGAGATGCCGCCGCACCCGCGGATGGCGCTCGCGCAGGCCCTCCTCGTCCGCTCCCTCGTCGCCCGCTTCTGGGACGAGCCGTATGCCGCGCCGCTCGTCCGGTGGGGGTCGCGGCTCCACGACCGCTTCCTCCTGCCGGGCTACGCGATGGCCGACCTGCACGACGTCGTCACCGACCTCAACGCCTGGCTCGACCGGGCCGGGCCGCGGACGCCCATGTTCGACCCGGCGTGGTTCGACCCGTTCCTCGAGTTCCGCTTCCCGCGGCTCGGCGAGGTGACCGTCGCCGGCGTCCACCTCGAGCTGCGGTCGGCGATCGAGCCGTGGCACGTCCTCGGCGAGGAGGTCTCGCAGTCGGGGACGTCGCGCTTCGTCGACTCGAGCCTCGAGCGGGTCCAGGTGCGGGCGACCGGGCTCGTCGAGGGCCGCCACGTCGTCACGTGCAACGGCATTCCGCTCCCGATGGCCCGCCAGGGCGCGCCCGGGTCGTTCGTCGCGGGCGTCCGCTACCGGGCGTGGGCTCCGTGGTCGGCGCTCCACCCGACGATCGGCGTCCACGGCCCACTCGTCGTCGACCTCGTCGACCGGTGGAACGGCCGCAGCCTCGGCGGCTTCACCCACCACGTCGTCCACCCCGGCGGTCGCTCCTACGACAGCTATCCGGTCAACGCCGTCGAGGCCGAGGCGAGGCGTGCGAGCCGCTTCCGGACGATGGGGCACACGCCCGGCCCGATCGACCCCGACGCCTGGCCGCGCCTCGACGCCGCGACGACCGACCCGCGCTCGGAGTACCCGTGCACCCTGGACCTGCGGCGCTTCGACCCGGGCCGCCGCGGGGGACCCGACCCGACGACCTGACACCGGATGAGCCGAATGCAGCACCCCGCGCTCGTTAGGCTCGCCGGGTGAGTGCGGTCAGCCCCGAGTCCGGGCCAGGCGTCGTCGACGCCTACCGCTCGCGCGCGGGGACCTCGGTCGACGAGCTCCTCGACCCGCGCCGGACGTCCGACCAGGCGCTCCTCGTCGATGCCCTCGACGGTCTCGGTCACGCGCACCTGAGAGCGGCGAGCGCGGAGGCCGCGCGCCTCGTCGCCGACGACGGCATCCGCTACGGGGCCGCCACGGGCGGTGGTCAGGCCCGCAACTGGGTCATCGACCCGATCCCCGTCGTCATCGGGGCGACCGAGTGGGCGCGGCTCTCCGACGGGCTCGACCAGCGCACCCAGGTCCTCGACGCGGTCCTCACCGACCTCTACGGGCCGCGGCGGCTCCTCGAGCGGGGCGTCATCCCGCCCGCCGTCGTCCTCGGTCATGCCGGCTTCCTCCCCCAGGTGGACGGGGTGACGCTGCCCGGCGAGCGCCAGCTCCTCCTCACGGCGGCGGACCTCGCGCGCGGGGCCGACGGGGAGTGGCTCGTCCTCTCCGACCGCACCGCCGCCCCCTCCGGCGCGGGCTATGCCATGGCCAACCGCCGCATCGTCTCCCGGGTCCTCGCCGGGCCGCACCGTACGAGCCACCTCGCCCGGCTCCGCGGCTTCTTCCACACGATGCGCGCCGCCCTCCAGGAGGCGGCGCCGACCGACGCGCACTCCCCCAAGGGCGTGCTCCTCTCCCCCGGCACGACGAGCGAGACCGCCTACGAGCACGGCTTCCTCTCGACCCTCCTCGGCTTCCCGACGGTCGAGTCCGACGACGTGACGATGCGCGACGGCCGGGTCTGGGTGACGGCCGGCGACCGGATGGACCCCGTCGACGTCATCCTCCGCCGGGTCGACGCCGCCTTCGCCGACCCGCTCGACCTGCGCAGCGACAGCCGGCTCGGCATTCCCGGCCTCATCGAGGCGAGCCGCCGGCGCACCGTGTCCGTCGTCAACCCCCTCGGCGCCGGCGTCCTGGAGAATGCCGCGCTCCTCGCCTTCCTCCCCGCCGTCGCCCGCGCGGTCCTCGGCGAGGACCTGCTCCTGCCGAGCGCCGAGACGCTGTGGCTCGGCGACGACGCCGCCCGCCGCCGGGTCCTCGGCGACCTCGGCTCCTGGGTCATCCGGCCCATCGCGCGGGACGCCGGGGTCGTGTCGCGCTTCGGCGGCCAGCTGTCGAATGCCGACCGGGACGAGCTGCGCCGTCGCGTCGAGGCGCGGCCGTGGGCCTTCGCCGCACAGGCGGACATCACGGTGTCGACCGCGCCCGTCGTGACCCGGACCGGCCTCGAGCCGCGCCGATTCATCCTGCGGACCTTCGCCGTCGCCCGCAAGGGCACCTACCACTTCCTCCCCGGCGGCCTGGGCCGCGTCGCACACTCGGCCGACGCCTTCGCCGTGTCCAACATGACCGGCGCCCTCGCCAAGGACGTGTGGGTCCTCGCGCCGGACGCCGCGACACCGACCGCCGTCGACCTCGGTCCGCGGCAGGACACGATGCTCGCCGGGCTCCGGGTGCGGCACGCCGTCCTCGCGCCCCGCGTCGCGGAGAACCTCTACTGGGTCGGTCGCTACGCGGAGCGGGTCGAGGGCACGGCCCGCCTCCTCCGGGTCGCCGACGACCTCGTCGAGGACCACCAGCAACGGCCGGGCACACCGGGTCACGCGGCGATGACCTCGCTCCTCGACGCCGTCGGCCGGCTGACCGGGGTCGAGTGGGCGCCCGGCGCCGAGCCGGTCGCCACCCTGCGCCGCTGCGTCCTCGAGCGCGAGACCCAGGGGACGCTCCGCTACGCGACGGGCCGCCTCGACATGGCCGCCCAGGAGCTGCGCGACCAGCTGTCCCATGACATCTGGCACGTCCTCGCCCGGCTCGAGCGCACCCTGCACGACGACCCGGCACCGGAGGAGCAGCTCGAGCCGGTCCTCCACGACGTCCTGGAGTCGACGCTCGCGATCGCGGGGGTCTTCGTCGAGAGCATGGTCCGGGACGAGTCGTGGGGCTTCATCGACGCGGGCACGCGGATGGAGCGGGCTCAGCACGTCGTCGCGCTCCTCGCCGCCACGCTCGTCCACGAGCGCCCGCCGACGACCGACGGCCAGGTCGCCGAGGCCGTCCTCGAGGTCGGCGAGAGCATCATCACCCACCGCCGGCGCAGCGCCTCCGGCGACGGCCCCGCGTGGCCGGTCCACTCGGCGATCTCGCTGCTCCTCATGGACCCGACGAACCCCCGCTCGGTCGCCTTCCAGGCGGCCCGGCTCGCCGAGGACCTCCGGGTCGTCGGGGATGCGCCGATGGCCCTCGCCGCCGACGACCTCGCGACCCGGATCCACGAGCTCGACCTGCACGAGCTGACGTCGGGAGACCGGTCCGGCCTCGCCGAGCTGCTCGACGGCATTCGCGACTCCCTGCGGTCCCTGAGCGACGACCTCGCCCGCCGGCACTTCAGCAGGATGGCGCCCCAGCAGGTGCTCCTCACCGACTGGACGCCGGACGGCTCGGTGCCGCTCCCCGGACTGCCGCGGGAGGTGGTCGGTCGTGCCGCAGACCGATGAGGACTTCACCCGGCGCCGCTACCGCGTCCGGCACCGGACGGCCTACACCTACGAGGACGCCGACGTCGCCGCCTGCTACGAGCGGGGAATGCTCTCGCCGCGCGAGACGCCCTACCAGCGGGTCGAGTCGCACGAGCTGCGGGTCGTGCCCGAACCGGACCTGCACACGACGCACCGGGACTTCTTCGGCAACGAGAGCCACTACGTCGAGGTCCGCACGCCGCACCGCCTGCTCGAGGTCGTCAAGGACTCCGTCGTCGTCGTCGACCGGCCGCGTCCCGACGTCGGGCACCTCGACCGCTGGACCCTCGCGGAGGCCGCGGCGCTGCTCGCCGCGACGGCCACGGACGGACCGGCGGACGGCGTGACCCGGAGCCTCTACCTCCTCCCGAGCGACCTCGTCGGCGACGACCCGGCCGTCGCGGACTACGCGTGGTCCAAGGTGTCTCCGGACCTGCCGCTCGGCCGGGCGATCGAGGCGATCAGCGTCGGCATCAACACCGACTTCACGTTCCGCAAGGGCGTGACCTCGGTCCGGACCACATTGCCCGAGCTGCTCGAGCTGAGGGCCGGGGTCTGCCAGGACTTCACCCACCTCGCGCTCGGCTGCTACCGCGCGCTCGGGCTCCCGGCGCGCTACGTGAGCGGCTACATCGAGACGATCCCGCCGCCCGGCCGCGCCAAGCTCGAGGGCTCCGACGCCTCGCACGCCTGGGTCGGGGTGCTGACGCCGGACGGCACGTGGGTCGACACCGACCCGACGAACCGGCAGTTCGTCGACAGCCGCTACGTCGTCACCGCGTGGGGTCGCGACTTCCGCGACGTGTCTCCGCTCAAGGGCGTCATCTACACCGAGGCCAAGGAGTCCGAGCTCGACGTCGGGGTCGACGTCACCCGGCTCGACTGACGAGTCAGGTCAGCTGGGTCGGGGTCGTGCCGTCGTCCCCCGGGATCGGGCTGGCCGTGGCATTCGCCCGCACCGCCAGGAGATCCGCGCGACCGGCGAGGACGGTGAGGAAGGCCGTGTCGGCCGCGTCGCGGCCGGTCGCGATCCGCACCATGCTGCCTCGCGGGGCCAGACCGGTGCCGTCGACGACCCACCACCGACCATCGACGGCGACCTCGGCGACGGCGTGGAAGTCCATGGGGAACAGGCCCGGCGCATAGACCGAGACGAGCCGCGCGGGGACGCCCATCGCCCGGAGGAAGGTGATGACGAGCTGGGCGGAGTCGCGGCACACGCCGCGGCGGGACAGGTATGCCTCGAGGGCGCCGTCGACGACGGCGCTGCTCCCGGGGGCGTAGGTGATGTTCTGGAGCACCCACGTGCGGACCGCCTGGACGAGGTCCCAGCCGGTGAGCCCCGCGAAGTGGTTGGCGGCGAGGACGGCGAGCCGGTCGCTGTCGCAGTAGCGGCTCGGTCGGGTGAACTCGACGACGTCGAACTCGGTGACCCCGCGCGGCAGGTCAGCCTTGGTGACGCGCGCCTCGTAGTCGAAGACGAAGAGCCCGGCCCCGACGCCGGCGACCCGGTGCAGGCGCGTCCGGCCCGGCGCCTCGATCTCGGACCACTCGAGCGGCGCGCCGTTGAGGGTCGCCTTGACGACCTCGGACTCCGCCGCGTGGTCCGCGGAGGCGGCGAGGGAGAGGACGAGGTCGGCCGTCGCCGAGACGTTGAGCTCGACATGGCCGCGTACGGTGCGGGTTGCGGTCACACCTGAACGCTAACAGCGCCTCCGGCACGTGCGTCGCCGGGCAGGTCGAACCATCGCAGGTGCTCGAGGTCGACGCCCCCGGGGAATGCCGTGAGCTCGCCCCCGAGGTCGGGCTCGCCCGCCGCCGCGAGGACCGCCGCGGCGTCCCGGAGGTGCTCGGCGAGCAGCTCCTCACCGCCGCGCAGCCGCTCGGCGGGGGTGACGAGCCGGCCGTCCGGTCCGTAGCCGACGTCGCCGAGCCGCAGGAGCGGCTCGACGAGGCCGTCCCGGTGCCGCCAGAGGCCGGTCGCCGCGTCGAAGGAGTAGTCGCCGAGCAGTCGCCAGCCGTCGCGGGCGACCATCCGCACCGACTCGACGACGTAGTCGGCGACGGTGTCGGAGAGGAAGTAGTTGAAGTTGACCCGGACCCAGCCCGGCTTGATGCCCTCGCAGCCGCCGGTGATCTCGCGCTCGAAATCGTGGCTCCGCTCGAGGTCGATGCCGAGCAGCCGGTGGCCGTAGGGGCCCGCGCAGGAGCAGCCACCACGGCTCTGGACGCCGAAGAGGTCGTTGAGGAGGGCGACGACGAAGTTGTGGTGCAGGTGCCGGCCGCTCGGGGCACGCACGACGAAG
Organism: uncultured Actinomycetota bacterium; assembly: GCA_963752365.1. Taxonomy (GTDB): domain Bacteria; phylum Actinomycetota; class Actinomycetes; order Actinomycetales; family Dermatophilaceae; genus CAVVXY01. The sequence goes on along the minus strand of CAVVXY010000003.1, from coordinate 317,473 downwards.
GAGACGATGGAGAGGCGCTCGGCGTCGAGGTTGCCGAGGATCTCGATCGCCGGCTCCTCGCGCCACGCCGTGACGGCGCGGCGGAGGAAGCGCTCCTCGCGCTCGCGGATGAGCTCGGTCCCGACCGCCTCCTTGAGCCCGAAGACGAGCCCGGCACGGATCGACTCGACGATGGCCGGGGTGCCGCCCTCCTCACGGTGCTCGGGGTCGGCGAGGTAGGCGTGGTCCTCGGTGTTGACGTAGGCGACGGTGCCGCCGCCGGGCACGTCGGGGACCCGGTTGGTGAAGAGCGCCCGGCTCGCGACGAGGACGCCGGGCGTCTGCGGGCCGCCGATGAACTTGTGCGGGCTGAGGAAGATCGCGTCCTTGCGCGAGCGCGGGTCGTCGGTCGGCTGGAGCTCGATCGCGACGTAGGGCGCCGCGGCGGCGAAGTCCCAGAAGGACAGCGCCCCGTGGTCGTGGAGCAGCGTCGTGATGCCGACGGTGTCCGAGACGATGCCGGTCACGTTGGAGGCGGCGGAGAAGGACCCGATCTTGAGCGGACGGTCGGCGAAGGCATTCAGCCGGTCGCGGAGGTGCTCGAGGTCGATCCGGCCGTCCGCGTCCTCGCGGATCGGGACGACGTCGGCGATCGACTCGCGCCACGGGATCTCGTTGCTGTGGTGCTCGTAGGGGCCGATGAAGACGACCGGGCGCTCCCCGGCCGGGATCCGCTCGCTCAGCCGGTGGGCGTCGTCGAGCGCGCTCGGAATGCGGAGGCCGAGAATGCCGATGAGCTTGGCGATCGCGCCGGTGCAGCCCGACCCGGCGAAGAGCACGACGGTGTCGTCATCGCCGCCGACCGCGTCGCGGATGATCCGGCGGGCGTCCTCGCGGAGCCGCGTCGTCTGGAGCCCGGTACCGCTGCTCTCGGTGTGCGTGTTGGCATAGGCCGGGAGGACCTCGTCGCGGATGAAGTCCTCGATGAAGGACAGCGCGCGACCGCTCGCCGTGTAGTCGGCGTAGGTGACGCGGCGCGGACCGTAGGGCGTGACCATGACATGGTCATCGCCGATGACGGACTCCCGAATGCGTTGCAGGAGAGGGGATTCCGTCGACTGCGCGGTTGCGTCGACGGGCTCCATCAGCGCTGGCGCAGGCGCGAGAGGAAGCCCTCGGGGCGGGGGTCGTCGGCGTGGCCGGGGCAGCGGTCGGTCGTGGGCACGCCGGCGAGCGCCTCCTCGACGTGATCGCCGCAGCCGGCCCAGGTGGGCTTGCCGCAGGTGCTGCAGGAGACGCGTCGACACATGCCGACCAGCCTACCGTCCGCTCAGGCGGACGGCCCCGCGTGCCGGGCGCTGCTCGACTGCTCGGCGACCTGCGCCTTGACCTCGTCCATGTCGAGACCCCGGATGCCGGCGATGACCTGCTCGAGGCCCTGCGCGGGGAGGGCGCCGGGCTGGGCGTACACGAGGACGCCCTCGCGGAACGCCATGAGCATGGGTATGGACGTGATGTTGGCGGCGGCGGCGAGCGCCTGCTCGGCCTCGGTGTCGACCTTGCCGAAGATGACGTCCTCGTGCGTGTCGGACGCCTTCTCGAAGACGGGCCCGAACTGTCGGCACGGTCCGCACCATTCGGCCCAGAAGTCGACGAGGACGATGTCGTTGTCCAGGACGGTCTGCTCGAAGTCGTTGGCGGTCAGCTCGCGCGTGGCCATGCGGGTGTGCTCCTCGTCGGGGGCGTTCGGGGGTCTGCTCCGATGAACAGGTCGGGTTCCGATTCTGTTCCGGGCGGAGCGGTGCGGCAACCTTGGGCCTCGTGATCGACGTGGCCCTCGGACTCCTCGTGGGCCTCGTCATCGGGTCGCTCGGCGGGGGCGGCGGCGTCATCACCGTCCCCGTGCTCGTCTACCTCGTCGGGCTCGAGCCGGTCGCCGCGACGACCGGTTCGCTCGTCATCGTCGGGATCGCGTCGCTCGTCTCGCTCGCGAGCCACGCCCGCCACGGCGTCGTGCGCTGGCGGGCCGGCGCGATCTTCGGCGTGCTCGGGGTCCTCGGCACGTGGGCGGGGGCGAATGCCGCGCGGCTCGTCGACGCCCAGCGCCTCCTCGTCGCGTTCGGGCTCCTCCTCCTCACCGTCGCGGTGCTCATGCTCCGGTCCACCGCGACCCCGGGTCCGGACGCCCCTCGGTCGACAGTGCACGACACGCAGCGAGCGATCGCCGACCCGCGGCGGTTCGTGCACTTTCGACAGCCCTCGGTCCTCGTCGCGGCGGCCACCGGGGTCGGCTTGCTCACCGGGTTCTTCGGCGTCGGCGGCGGGTTCGTCGTCGTCCCGGTGCTCGTCCTGCTGCTCCGGCTGCCGATGGCCGGCGCCGTCGCGACCTCTCTCCTCGTCGTCACCCTCAACTCGGCGACGGCCCTCGCGAGCCGCCTCGGGCACGGGGTCGCGCTCGACTGGTCGGTCGTCTGGCTGTTCACGGCCGGTGCGGTCCTCGGCGGTCTGGTCGGTGCGGCATTCTCCACGCGCCTGCCGGACCGCACCCTCACCCGGGCGTTCGCGATCCTGCTCGTCCTCGTCGCGACCTACACCCTCGCCCGCAGCGGCGCTGCCCTCGCGGGCTGAGCAGCCGGCCGGGGATGGAAGAGTGGGGGACATGACCTTCCACGCCGATGAGTACAAGGCCGCCGCGGGCCGCTACCGCGCCGGGATGCGCTACCGCCGCACCGGACGCTCCGGGCTCGACCTGCCCGTCATCAGCCTCGGGATGTGGCACAACTTCGGCGACGACGTGCCGATCGAGCGGCAGCAGGCGACGCTGCGCCGGGCCTTCGACCGGGGCGTCACGCACTTCGACCTGGCCAACAACTACGGCCCGCCCTACGGCAGCGCCGAGCGCAACTTCGGCACGATCTTCGCGCGCGACCTCCGGCCCTACCGTGACGAGCTGGTCATCAGCAGCAAGGCCGGCTACGACATGTGGCCCGGCCCCTACGGGCAGGGCGGCGGCTCGCGCAAGTACGTCATGGCGAGCGCCGAGCAGTCGCTGCGGCGGATGGGCCTGGACTACGTCGACATCTTCTACAGCCACCGGTTCGACGACACGACGCCGCTCGAGGAGACGATGGGCGCGCTCGACTCCCTCGTCCGGCAGGGCAAGGCGCTCTACGTCGGCATCTCGTCCTACTCCGGCGAGCGGACCCGTGAGGCCGTCGAGATCCTTCGCGAGATGGGCACCCCGCTCCTCATCCACCAGCCGTCCTACTCGATGCTCAACCGTTGGGTCGAGCAGGCGCCGCCGGAGGGCGGCGGCAGCCTCCTCGACGCCCTCGGCGACACGGGCGTCGGCTGCATCGCCTTCAGCCCGCTGGCGCAGGGAATGCTGACGAACAAGTACCTCAAAGGCATCCCGGCCGGGTCGCGGGCGGCTCAGGACAAGAGCCTCGACCAGTCGCTCATCACCGACGAGGCGCTCAGCCACATCCGCGCCCTCGACCGGATCGCCAGGGCCCGCGGCCAGTCGCTCGCCCAGATGGCGATCGCCTGGGTGCTCCGCGACGAGCGGGTCACCTCGGCGCTCGTGGGCGCCTCCTCGGTCCAGCAGCTCGACGACAGCCTCGACGCGGTCAAGAACCTCGACTTCAGCGACGACGAGCTCCGGAAGATCGAGAAGCACGCCGTCGACGGCGGCATCAACCTCTGGGCCCGGAGCTCGTCGCGCTGACGTCGCCGGCTACTTGAGCATCCACTCGTCCGTGGTGTAGTCGGTGCGCCCGTCCGCGGCGGTGAAGTCCGTGTGGGTCCACACGCGCAGGTAGGTACGGCCGTAGTAGACGTAGGTCTTGACCCAGACGTACTTCGTCGACCACGAGTACGACCAGATGGCGCGCTGCCAGCCGCCGGCCATCGTCGTCGCGCGGCGGGTGCCCCAGTCGCAGTCGGTCGGGGTGCACTTGCCGAACGCCCGGATCGTGAAGTACGACTGACCGCCGGTGCAGTGGCCGTTCGTGTCGCAGAGGATGACGTCGCCGCAGTGGAAGCCGACGCTGACGCGGCTCATGGCCCGGGTGCTGGCGTTGATGTTGTGCCAGTTGCCGACCATCGGCGAGGAGGAGCAGAGCGCCTGCGCGGGCGCGGCGTTGACCGTCGTCAGCCCGACGGCGCCCGCGAAGGCGACGGCGAGGACGAGCAGCATTCGGAGCAGCCCCTGCTTGGTGTTGATGACAGCGGACATGGAGACCTCCCAGGTTCGTGCGCCCCGGCGCCGGATGCGTCGCGGCCGCAGTCCACTCATCGAGGAGGCCCTGCGGAGATGCGCTGATACCGGTCCCGGGCCCGGGCCCTCCCGTGGCACGCTGTGCCCATGGCGGACATCCAGTACGACGTCAAGGACCAGCTCGAGACCGTGCAGCAGGGGCTCCTGGACGGCGAGGAGGTCTTCGCGGTCTACGACGGCAAGGGCACCGGCACCGGGTTCATCGGCCTGACGAACCTACGCGTCGTCCTCCAGGACGAGTCCTACGTCGGGGGCAAGGTCGCGCTCACCTCGATCCCCTACAAGCACGTCCATGCCGTGTCCCTCGTGTCGAACAAGTCCTTCCTCGGCGGCTTCGTCGAGGCGGCGACGGTCGCGATCACGATCAGCGGGCACGACTACGAGGTCGAGCTCCGCGGCCACGACAAGGCCAAGCACGTGCACGACGTGATCCTCCACTTCACGGCGCGCGCCGGGCACTGAGGAGCTGTATCCCGGCCCGTGTTGATCGGGTCACCCGACAAGGACAAGTCCCATCGAGTTCCCAAGTCCGTGGAACTCGACGTTCTCGGGTCACCCGATATCGCCTGGGGGTCACCCCGGTCGCCGCGCGCTGAGGACGACGTCGTAGGAGTCACCCTCCGGCGTGTGCCGCACGACCTCCTCGCAGCGCTCGACCTCGAGCCCGGTCGCCTGGTCCCGCAACGACGCCGGAGTGTGCAGGTAGCGCGCGTCCGTGGGTCCGTCATGCCCGTCCGTCAGGTTGCGCACGGCATGGCCGAGGACGAGCAGCCGCCCTCCGGGGCGCAGCCAGGCGGCTGCGCGCTGCATCGCCTCGGCCTCCAGGTGCATGTAGGCGATGACGACGAGGTCGAACGCACGGGGGGCTCCGCCCCCCGTGGACCCCCCAAGAGATTCCTCGCCCGGAGTCCAGGTGCGCGCGTCCCCGACGACCCAGTCGACGTCGACGCCGGCCTCGGCGGACCGCACTCGCGCCTGCTCGATGCCGACGGCGGAGAAGTCGACGGCGACGACGCGCCAGCCCTGCTCGGCGAGCCAGATCGCGTGCCGCCCGCGGCCCGTCCCGAGGTCGAGGGCCAGCCCCGGCTCGACCCCGGCGACGAGGCCGGCGAGCTCGGGGCTGGGCCCGTGGTGCGCGTCGTGGCGGCCGTGGTGGTGCGCGTCGCCCGCGGCCCGCCCGGCGTAGCGCTCGTCCCAGTGGTCGGGACCGTGGTCGCTGCTCATGGGCGGCAACCTACTCAGTGCTCCTCGGTGGACCGCGAGTCCGACAGGGTGCGGACCCCGATGACGCCCATGACGGCGACGATGCCGGCGAGGACGAGGAAGGCGGTGTGCAGCGCGCCGAAGAAGTCGGCCGTGACGTTCGCCGGCCAGATCCCGGCGGGGAGGGCCGTGCCGAGGGCGGCTGCGAGGACGGTGCCGACGACGGCGACGCCGATCGAGTTGCCGACCTCCTGGGCGGTGTCGTTGAGCGCGGATCCGATCGAGGTGTGGTCGTCCGGCAGCGCGTCGATGAGCTCGACCGCGCAGGTCGTCATGATGACCCGCATCGCGATCGCGATGGCGAACATACCGATCCCGAACGGCAGGTAGCCGTGGCCCATCGTCACGACGAGGAGGACGAGGGCGCTGACGAGCAGGACCGACCCGGCGGCGGCGGCGCGGCGGTGTCCCCAGCGCTCGACGAGCAGGTCGACGATCGGCTGGGCGGCGAACATGCCGGCGACCATCGGCAGGGTGCCGAAGCCGGCGTGGAGCGGCGACCAGCCCCAGGCGAACTGGAAGACCTGCGTGCTCGCGAAGCCGACGCCGACCATCGCGACCATGACCGAGGTCTGGAGCAGCGCGCTGCCACGGACGGTCCGCTGGGTGAGCAGGCGCAGGTCGATCATCGGCTCGGCGGCGGTGCGCTCGCGGACGACGAATGCGATGAGGGCCAACACCGCGCCGACCGCGCAGAGCAGCGTCCAGCCGGCGGTCCAACCGCGCTCGACGCCGAGGGTCGCGGCATAGAGGGCGAGGCCGAGGGTCGTGACCGAGGCGAGGGCACCCGGGAGGTCGACGCGGCCCGTCCGCAGCGTGGCCGGGTCGTCCGCGTCGATGCCGCGGCGGACGCCGAGCCACGCGATGAGGGCGACCGGCCCGTTGACGACGAGCAGGGCCTGCCAGGGCAGGTGGGTGACGGCGAGGCCGGCGAGGACCGGGCCGATCGCGAAGCCGGTCATCGCGACGCCGATGATGACGCCGATCGCCTTGCGGCGCAGGGCCTCGTCGTCGAAGAGGCGGAAGAGCAGCGACATCGTCCCGGGCGCGATGAGGGCGGCGAATGCGCCGGCCAGGGCCCGGAGGGCGATGAGCTGCCCGGTCGACTCGACGAGGGTCGCGGCCAGGCCGGTCAGGCCGAAGCCGGCGAGGCCCCAGAGCAGCATTCGCCGCCTCCCGAGGCGGTCGCCGAGGGTGCCGCCCACGAGGAGCAGGCCGCCGAAGGTCAGGGAGTAGCCGGCGACGATCCACTGGAGGCCGGTGGGGCCGGCGCCGAGGTCGCGGCCGATCGTCGGCAGGGCGACGTTGAGGACCGAGTTGTCGATCATCTCGACGAGCATGGTCAGGCAGAGGGCGAGGAGGGCGGGCGCGGCGGCGCGCAGCGACTGCGGCTTCGCGCGGGGCCCGGCGGACGGGGTCGTGGTGACGGTGGTCATCGCGAGCCTCCTTCGAAGATTTGCGAACGGTGTTCGGTCGAACACTGTTCGCAAACTCTAGAACGGCGTTCGTAAAAGCGCAAGCGAGTCGTTAGAGTGGCCGCGTGCCACCCCGTGAACGACGCCCCCGGCCCGACCTCCGGGCCTCGCAGGTCCGCCGTGACCCGCGCCGACGCGGTCGCCCGGCCACCCTCTCCCTCGGCGAGATCCTCGAGGCGGCGATCGCGCAGCTCGACCGGGGCGGCCCGAACGGTCTGACCCTGCGCGGCCTCGCCGGCTTCCTCGGGAGCGGGCTCGGCAGCGTCTACGGCTACGTGCAGGGCAAGGACGAGCTCATCGACCGCGCGAGCGACGCGGTCGTCGGCCACGCCCTGGGCGATGTCGTCGCGATGCGCGAGGGCCGCCTCGACCCGGCGGAGCGTCGGGCCGAGGGGGTCGTCGCCTCCTCCAGCCCGGCCGTCGAGGAGGCACTGACCGAGGCCCGCCGGATCTGCCTGTCGATGTACCACCAGATCGAGCGGCACCCGTGGGTCGCCCCACGGATCATCGGCGACGTCGAGGTCCGGCCCAACTCGATGCGCATCTGGGACGAGATCGGCCAGAGCCTCCAGCGGGCCGGGCTCCCGGCGGCCGGCCAGTTCTACGCCGCGTCCGCGCTCGTCAACTACGTCACGGGGGTGAGCAGCGCGATGGGCGCCGACCGCATCGCCGGCGGCCGGGACGAGCTCACGCTCTCCGACGACGAGCGGCGGCGCATCCTCGACGCGGAGGTGCAGCGCTGGTTCGCGACGCTCCCCGACGACCTGCCGTTCACGCATTCGGTCATCGAGCAGTTCCGGACGCACGACGAGTACACCCAGTTCACCTTCGGCCTCGACCTGCTCCTCGACGGCATCCGGGTCCGCGCGGAGGACGCCGCGCGCTGAGCTCAGTCCGCGGTCGCCCCGGGTCCGAATGCGGTCTCGAGGGCCGCGGAGAGCGCCGCGAGCTCGACCGGCTTGGCGAGCGTCGGGACGCCGAGCGGCGGGTCTGGCTCGGTCGCGGACATCGCGACGACGGGGAGGCCGTGGTCCACGCAGGCCGCGACGACCTCCCGCCCGTCGTCCCCGGCGAGGTCGAGGTCGGTCAGGACGAGCTCGATGTCCCGCGGCTGCGCGTCGAGGAAGGCGAGCGCGGCCCCGAGGGTCGCTGCGACGCTCACCTCGTGGCCGAGGAGCCGCACCTGGAAGGCGACGATCTCGCGGACGTCCGGGTCGTCGTCGACGACGAGGACCTGGCGGCTCACGACGCGACCACCGGGGCCGTCGACGGCCACGCGAGGGCGTGCCGGCCGGACGCGTCGACGACGCGGCCGCCGCTCGCGTCGAGGTCGAGGAGCACCGCGGTCGTGAGCGGCGCCCGGTCGTGGAGCGGCACGACGGCGAAGCCGTCGGCGGGGAGCGCGTCTCCCCCGAGGTGCGGGCCGACGACGGCGAGCACGGCGTCGAGGCGCTGGGGGTCCGCGAGCACCCAGGTCTCGACCTGTCTCGCGCCGGCGGCGTCGAGCGGACGGGCCAGCGGGGTCACTCGGCGAACGGCCGCGGCGAGGTCGACCGGAGCGCGCACGGCACCGTCGAGCGCAGCGGACCGCAGGTCGCGCAGCGCCGGGGAGCCGGCGGCGGAGAGGGACTCGAGCCGGGAGACGGCGGCGGCGACGTGCTCGGCGACGCCGTGGGCCTCGGGGTCGGCGGCGAGCCGGAGCCGGCCGAGGGCGACCCCGAGCCCGTTGCCGAGCTCGTCCTGGGCCCGGCGGACACCTGCGAGCACCTCGCGGGTCGCCGTGTGCGCGCGCTGGGCGACCTGCTCGGCCTCGGTGCGGGCGAGCCGCTCGCGAAGCGGGCCGGTCGCCACGCGGGTCAGCACCCGGAGCACGCCGAGGTCCTCCTCGGCGAGGTCGAGCGGTTCGGTGTCGAGGACGCACATGGAGGCGACGACGCGGCGCCCGTCGGCGGAGGCGACGGGCAGGCTGACGAACCCGCGCAGCCCGAGGTCGGCGCTCCGCTCGTGGTCGGGTCTGAGGGCGCGCAGGTCCCGGGCATGGTCACGGCCCTCGTCGCGAAGCACGAGGCACCCGCTCTCGTCCCAGGGCCAGTGCTCTCCGGGTCGGAGCGCGATCCCGGGCGGCTCGCCGGTGGACGAGGCGACCACGGACTGGTGGAGGTGCCCGTCGACGTCCTCGAGGACCGCGACCATCGCGCAGTCCGCGCCGGTCAGCCCGCGGACCTCGTCGAGGAGCACGTCGAGGGCGTGCTCGGGGTCGACCCGGACCGCCTCCTCGACGCGGAGCAGCGCCGCCAGGCGGTCGCGGCTGCCACGGTCCTCGGTCATGCGTCAACGGTAGGCGGGCAACCTTGCGGGACGCTCTCGATCGGGCCGCCCGGCCCCGCGGACGCCGCGCCGACGCCCCGCGAAACCTCCAGGACGCAGCGTGCGGTCAGAGTCCGAGCCGGTAGCCGACTCCCCGGACCGCGACGCCGACGGTGACGTCGGCCGCCTTCCTCACCTTGCTCCGGAGGCGGGACAGGTGGACCTCGACGACGTGGTCGCCGCCGTACCAGTCGCCCCAGACGCGGTCGAGGAGCTGCTCGCGGGCGATGACCCGCTGCGGGTTCTCGATGAGGGCCGCGAGGAGGTCGAACTCGGTGCGGGTCAGCTGGAGCGCCGTCCCGCCGGCCGTCGCCGTGCGCGACTCGAGGTCGACGCGGAGCGGGCCGACCTCGAAGACGGTCCGCTCGGCCGGCTCGGCGCGCAGCCGCCGCAGGACCGAGCCGACCCGGGCGAGGAGGAGTCGCGGTGCGAACGGCTTGGTCACGTAGTCGTCGGCCCCGACGGCGAAGCCGACGAGCTCGTCGACCTCGTCGTTGCGGGCGGTGAGGAAGACGATCGGCGTCGAGCCGTGGGTCCGGATCGCCCGGCAGACCTCGAGGCCGTCCATCGCGCCGAGGCCGACGTCGAGGACGACGAGGTCGGGCTGGTGCGCGTGGTAGGCGGCGATGCCGCTCGGGCCGTCGCCGGCCTCGACGACCCGGTAGGAGGCCGAGCGGAGCGTCACGTTGACGAGGTCCCGCAGGTCCGGGTCGTCGTCGACGACGAGGATCGTCGAGGTCATCGCCCGTCGACCCGTCCCGGGACGGCCGTGCCCGGGCCCGCGACGCCCGTCATCGGCTCCGCGAGCCCCCGGAGCCTCGCGAGGGCCACGGCCCGGTCGAGCTCTCCCCGGCGCAGCTCCGCGACGACGGCCCGGGCCTCGTCCAGACCGTAGGAGCCCAGCGTCCCGTCGAGCCGGTGGGCGAGGGCGTCGAGCCCGCTCTCGTCGGTCGCCTCGAGCTGGTCGACGGCCCGTCCGAGGACCGCTCCGCGGCGCTGCGCGATGAATGCCTGGACCTCGGCCTCCGCGTCCGTGTCGCCTCCCACGAGGGTTCACTCTATGGGCGGTCAGCGGTGGAGCGCGCGTCAGAGCTCGCGGTCGGAGGCCCCGAGCTCGGTCGTCGGGGTGGCCGAGCAGCCCGTGCCGGCGAGGTCGGTCGCGGCCGTCGAGGGGGTCCAGACCATGGCGCTGGCGAGGCTCGTGGTCTTCAGGCTGGTTCCCGAGCCGACGGTGCCGAGGGTCAGGGTGACCCGCGTCGCGGCGACGCCGTTGACGTAGGCCGTGCTCGCGACCATGGTCGCGTTGAAGGTCACCGTCTTGTTGTTCTTGACGAAGTCCTCCTTGAGGTTGACCGAGCCGAGGTTGACCGCGACCCCGTTGCGGAGGACGTCGATCGTGTCGCCCTTGCTCGTGAGCCCGACGAGGAGGCCGTCCCGGAGTCGCACCGACACGGCGAGGGAGGAGCCGGTCCAGCCGGGGGTCACGGTCGTGAGGTTGACGGCCTCGCTGTACGTCAGCGTCACCGTGTCGCCGGCGTCGAGGCGCCCGGCGGTGCCGGTGCCGTTGGCGCTCTGGACGTCGTAGCCGCGGAGCGGGCTGTTGTCGACGCGGGTCGTCACGGTCGCGGAGGTCGTCTGCCTGCCGGTGCCGTCGGTGAGGACGGCCCGGAGGTCGTACTGGCCGTCGGCGAGGGCATTCGTCGTCCAGGCGCAGCTCCACGGGCTCTTGGTCGCCGTGCAGACCGGCGTCCAGGTCGTCGTCCCGCTCGGGGCGACGTCGATGCGCACCGAGGTCACGCCGGCGGTCGAGTTCGCCGCGGCGGCCAGGGTGACCGTCCCGCTCACGAAGGAGCCGGGGTCGCCGAGGGAGACCGAGGAGACCGTGTTGTCGACGACCCGGCCGGTCACCAGAGCCGACGTCGTGGCGTTGCCGGCGACGTCCGTCGCCACGGCTCGGAGCGCGTAGGTGCCGTCGACGAGGGTCGTCGTGTCGTAGCGGCACGACCACGGGGGGGTGGTGACGGTGCACAGGGTCGTCCACGTCGAGGTGCCGGAGCGTTGCGCGGAGAGGACGACCTGGGCGACGCCGGCGCCGGCGTCCGCGGCGTCGGCGGCGAGGGTCCGCGTGCCGGAGAGCGGCGTGCCCGGGTCGGTCATCGTGACCGACGGGGCGAGGTTGTCGACGAGCACGTCGGCGATCGTCGCCGAGGTCGTCGTCGTCGTGCCCGCGGTCGCGACGGCACGCAGGTCGAAGCTGTCGTTCGCGAAGGCCGTCGTCGTCCACGCGCAGGCGTAGGGCGAGGAGAGGTTCGTGCAGCCGGACACGGACTTCCACGTCGTCGTCCCGGACGGCGCGTACTCGACATTCACCTTGTAGGTGGTCGCGCCCGCGTTGTAGAGGGCGACCGAGAGCGGGGCCGAGCCGCGGACGACGTCGCCCGGGTCACCGAGGACGACGAGGACGCTGTTGGCGACGGTCGTCCGGACACTGTCGGTGACCGTGACGTAGCCGGCGTTGTCGCGGGCCGTCGCGCGGAGGTCGTACTGGCCGTCGGCGACGGCGCTCGTCGTCCACGCGCACGACCAGGGGGCCGCGGCGAGGGTGCAGACCGTCGTCCACGACGAGGCGCCCGCCGCCTGCACCTGGAGGGTGACCGAGGCGAGGCCGGAGTCGGCGTCGGCGGCGGTCGCCGAGAGGGTCATGGTGCCCTTGAGCGGGCTGCCCGGGTTGGTCATCGTCACCGTCGGGGGCGTCCAGTCGGCCGCGGCGCTGACCCGCGCGGTCGCGCCGGAGGTCGAGACGAAGGTCGCGGAGGAGAACGTCGACACACCCGCAGCCACGAGCAGGGCGCCGAGGACGGCGAGCACTGCGACGAGGCGGGTGCGGCTGCGGGACACGGGGGCTGCTCTCGGGTTCGTGGACGGCTCAGGAGGCGGCGGGCTGGGGCGCGGCTGCGTCCGGGGTGCGCTCGCCGCGCAGCCCGCGGACGATCTCGCCGAGGGCGAGGAGGGCGATGACGGCGGCCGGAATGCCGATGAGCAGCATCCGCATCCTTCGGTCGGCGAGCGCGATGAAGACCTCGCCGACGTAGGGGACGGCGTGCGCGACGACGGGCTGCGTCGTGCCGGTGAGCTGGAAGCGCCAGGGGTCGGCGTCCGCATTCGCGTCGCCCTTGGTCCGCAGGACGGGAGCCTTGCCGGGCGTGCGGTCGATCGCGATGATCCGGTGGGTGACGAGCCCGACGACGCCGGTCGCCGCCGGGGGCCGGTAGGTGATGACGTCGCCGACCTTGAGCTCGCCGGCGGGGACGACCTCGTCGAAGACGACCGAGCCCTTGGCGATCGTCCCCGTCATCGAGCCGCCGGTGATGACGTAGCGCTCGTAGCCGAGCAGGTGCGGGACGACGAGCCCGAGGCCGAAGAGGGCCGCGACGACGAGGAGGAGGTTGACCGCGGCCGCGCCGAGCCGGCCGATGGTCGTCGTGCGCTTCGGGGTGGTGCTCACGGGCGTCTCCTCGTCTGGGGCTGGTGGGGGGAATGCGGTGTGGCGGGCCGGTGTCCCGACCCGCCACCCGCGCGGTGTCAGCTCTGGGTCGTGGTGACGCCCGGCTCCTGGACACCATTCCAGTTGTACGTGGCCCCTGCAGCCTTGCCCTGCTGGGTGTTCGGGGCGGAGGCGTCGAGGGTGACGGTGAAGCTGTAGGTGTGCGACTCGCCCGCGGCGAAGGTGCCGAGCGCGACGCCGGCGGCCGGGACGCCACCGACGGTGCCGCTGTAGACCGTCTTGGCGGCGGTCGTGTCGACGATCGACAGACCGAGGTAGTTGACGCCGGACACGTTGGCGGTGAAGGTGTTCGTCGCACCGCTCTCGGCGAGGGTGAAGACCTGCTTGAGCGAGCCGGTGTTCTTCAGGGTCAGGCCGCCGACGATCGTGTCGCCCGGCTTGATGTTCGTGATGTCGATGACCGCGGCGCCGGCCTTGGTGTTCGTCTGCGTGAGGCTGCCCGAGGTGACGGCGAGGGTGCTCGCGGTCGTCGAGTCGAAGGTCGCACCCGAGCCGACGGCGATGCCACCGGCGACGAGGAGGGTGGCGAGCGGGACGAGGAGCTTGCGCGTGTTCATGGTCTTCCTTCGCTGTGTCTGTGGGGTCGATGTCCGACTGAGATGAACGTTAGGCAGCGGGGCTTGCGGGACTCTCTGGTCAAACTCTCGTTTCGCTCTCGGTATCCGCCGGGCACGCCGGCAGGCCGGATCCGTTGCTTTCTGGTGGAATTGGGCCATGGGGGACAACGGCGCCACCAAGCTGCGGGAGACGCGGGCGGTGCGGGCCTGCGCGATCTTCGGTGTCGGCGTCGGGATCCTCGCCCTGCTCGCCTGGGCGTTCGGGGCCGTCGACCTGACCCAGCTCCGCCCCGGCTGGCCACCGATCTATCCGCGGGGAGCCGTCTGGCTCGTCGGTCTCGGGGTCGCCCTCCTCGCCCAGCTCCGGGGACGCGAGCGCCTCGCCCGCGTCATCTGCGCCTTCGTCATCCTCGGCGCGGTGCTCACCGTCGTCCAGTTCACGCGCTCGGGCGTCATCCTCGACCGCCTCGACTCGTGGTGGGTCACCGACGCGATGCGCGGGCTGCCGACGTCGCACCCGGGCCGGCCGGCCCTGCCGACGGCATTCGCGACCCTGGCCCTCGCCGTCCTCGTCCTGCTCGTCCCGGTCGCCGAGCGCGGGAGCCGGCTCCGGGTCGTCTGGGGGGTCGCCCAGGCCATCGCGGTCTCCCTGCCCCTCCTCGCCCTCGCCGGCTACGGCTTCACCGCCTTCCAGCTGCTCTCGTCCTCGGTGCCCAACGGGATGTCCGTCTTCGGCGCCTCGGCGACGCTCGCCCTCGCCGCCGGAGCGCTGCTCGCCCGCCCGGACCTGCCGGTCGCCTCGATGCTCCTCGACCGGCCGGACCGGGTGACCGTCGGCCGGCTCGTCCTGCTCCTCCTCGGCCTCCCGGTCGCCGTCTGGTTCGTCCGGACGCTCGCCGCCGCCTACGTCACGAGCGAGCGGGACTCGTGGGTCATCGGCGTCCTCGTCGCGACCGTCGCGGTCGCCGTCGGCGTCTACGCGCTGAGCAGCCGGCAGCAGCACGACCTCTACGGGCAGGTCGCGCTGCGCGACGAGGCCGAGGCCGAGCGAGTGCTGCTCCGGACGAGCGCGGACGCCCTGCTCGACCCCCAGGTGCTCCTCGACTCCTCGGGCGATGCGAATGCCGAGCCCCGCCTCACCATCGCGGACGCCAACTCGGCCGCGGTGGCGGCGGCCGGCACGACCCGCGCCGGCCTCGTCGGCCGTCGCCTCGACGAGGGGACGGGGCTCGCCATCGACGCACTCGCCGGGCCGCTCGGCGAGGTCGTCGCGACCGGTGAGCCGCTCTTCCTCGATGCGCACCTCTGGTCCCCCGGCCCGGGTCAGCCGGAGCGGATCCACGACGTCCGCGCCGTCCGGGTCCCGGTGGGACGGGTCAGCGTGACGTGGCGGGACGTCACCGACGAGCGCCTCCGCGGCGAGCGGCTCGCCGACTCGGAGCGCCGCTACCGGCTGCTCGCCGCGCACGCCGCCGACGTCGTGGCGATGACCCGCTCGGGTGTCCTCCAGTTCGTCTCGCCGTCGATGGAGGGAGCCCTCGGCTGGCAGCCCGGGGCGATCGTGGGCCATGACATCGGCAGCCTGACGCACCCCGACGAGCGCGACCTCGTGCTCGCGGCCCTCGCCTCCGTCGAGGGCGGGACGCCGGCCCGGGCGCGCTTCCGGCTGCGTCGCGCGGACGGCGACTACTCGTGGGTCGAGGGTGCCGCCGCCCCGCTTGACGGCGAGGGACGGCTCGGTGGGGCGGTCTCGAGCATTCGCGTCGTCGACGACCAGGTGCGCACCGAGCGGGCCCTGCGCCGGGCGCGGTCGGATGCCGAGGTCGCCGCCGAGGCCAAGTCGGCCTTCCTCGCGAACATGAGCCACGAGATCCGGACGCCCCTGACCGCCGTCCTCGGCCTGCACCGGCTGCTCCTCGACTCCGGCCTCGACGCCCGGCAGCGGGACCACGCCGAGCGGGCGCAGGCGTCGGCGCGCTCCCTCCTGGAGATCCTCAACGACATCCTCGACTTCTCCAAGATCGAGGCCGGTGCCCTCGAGCTGCACCCGGCCGAGCTCTCCCTCGACGCGCTCCTCGGCCAGCTCGGGACGGTCCTCGCGGCCAATGCGGGCGACCGGCCCGTCGAGCTCCTCTTCGACGTGGCGCCCGGGGTGCCGGACCTGCTGATCGGCGACGAGCTCCGGCTGCGGCAGGTGCTCCTCAACCTCTGCGGCAACGCGCTGAAGTTCACCGCCGCCGGGCACGTCCGGCTCCGGGTGGCCCCGGTGGACGGCGGCGGGGCGTCGGCGGACGGCGAGCGCACCCTCCTGCTCGAGGTCGAGGACACCGGCATCGGGATGAGCGAGGAGGCCCGCACCCGGGTCACCGAGAGCTTCACCCAGGCGACGCCGGACACGGCCCGGACCTACGGCGGCACCGGCCTCGGCCTGTCGATCTCGACCCGCCTGCTCGAGCTCATGGGCTCCGAGCTCGAGGTGACGAGCACCCCCGGCGTGGGCTCGACGTTCGGCTTCCGGCTGACGCTGCCCGTCGCCGCATCGACGCCGCCGGCCGCGCCGGAGCCCGGGCGCCGGGCGGCTCTCGTCGGCGGCAGCGACGCGCTTCGCGAGGTCGTCGCCTCCGCGTGTGCCGCCCTCGGCTGGTCCCTCGTGCCGCTCGCCGCGGACGGGACGCCCACCGACGAGCAGCCCGACGTCGTCCTCGTCGACCTCACGACGACCCCCGACGAGCCGAATGCCCTGCGGCAGGTGGCCGACCGCATTCGCCGCTCGCAGCCGGGTGCGGACCGACCGCGCGTCGTGGGTCTCGGGACGCTCACCGCCGTCGCCGCCCTCGACGCGGAGGAGGCAGCGGTCCTCGACGCCTCCGTCGTCAAGCCGTTCACACCGGCCGGCCTGCGCGCCGCCGCCACCCGGCCCTCGGCCACCGCGACCCCGGCCACGCCCGCGGCGGGCGCGGACCACCGCCTCGCCGGGGTGCGCGTCCTCCTCGTCGAGGACAACGACGTGACCCGCGCGGTCGCGACGGAGATGCTCCAGCTCGAGGGTGCCGACGTGCTCCCGGCGGAGAACGGCCGGGTCGCCGTCGACGCCGTCCTCGCGGGACGGGACGCGATCGACGTCGTCCTCATGGACCAGCACATGCCGGTCCTCGACGGCCTCGTCGCGACGCGGGAGATCCGCGGGGCGGGCCACGACGACCTGCCGATCATCGCGATCACGGCGAATGCGCTGAGCGGCGACCGCAACGCCTGCCTCGCCGCGGGGATGGACGACTTCGTCGGCAAGCCCTTCGACCTCGACGAGCTCGTCGAGTGCATTCGCCACTGGGTCGACGGAGCCCGGGAGCGGCGATCGTCCGGGGCGTCGACCGCCAGGACGAGGACCCCCGAGCCGACGGCCACGGTCCCCGACCTCGACCACGAAGCCGGGCTGTCCCGCCTCGGCGGCCAGACGGTCTTCTACGGCGACATGCTCGGCCGGCTCCTCGAGGGCCTGCCGGCCCGGGTCGCGGAGGTCGACGCGGCCGTCGCGAGCGGCGACGGGGAAGCGGCTGCCCGGCACGCGCACGCCCTGTCCGGTGCGGCCGTCATGCTCGGTGCGACCCGCCTCGGGACGGCGGCCCGACGCCTCGAGAAGGCCGCGGTCGTCGACACGCCTCCCGCCGTCTCCGAGGAGCTGTCCGAGCTGCACCTCGCGAGCGCCGACCTGGACACGGCCGTCCGCCGCTGGCGGGCGACCGTGGCAGGGTGAGCCCATGGTCGAGGAGGACAGGACGGGCCCGGGTCGCGCACGCCAGTCGAGCATCTACCGGGAGGGCGTCTTCGGTCGCCGCCCGGTCGTCCCGGCCGACGCGGCCGAGCTGGAGGCCCGCGCGCACAAGGCGATGAGCACGACGGCGTGGGCCTACGTCGCCGGCGGCGCGGGAGAGGGCGCGACGATGCGCGCCAACCGCGAGGCGTTCGACCGTTGGCGAGTGACGCCGCGAATGCTGCACGGCCACGCGACCCGCGACCTCACGACCCGCGTCCTCGGGCTCGACCTGCGCGCGCCACTCCTCCTCGCGCCGGTCGGCGCCGGCTGTCTCGTGCGCGAGAACAGTGACGTCAAGATCGCGCAGGGCGCCGCCCGGGCGGGCGTGCCCTACGTCTTTTCCAACCAGGGCTGCAACCCGCTCGAGGAGACGGCGACGGCGATGGGGACGACGCCGTGGTGGTTCCAGCTCTACTGGTCGACCGACGAGGGGCTCGTCGACTCGCTCGTCGGGCGGGCCGAGCGCGCCGGGGCCCGCGCGATCGTCGTCACCGTCGACACGACGACGCTCGGCTGGCGTCCCCAGGACCTCAACCTCGGGTCGCTGCCCTTCGCCCGCGGGCAGGGGATCGCGCAGTACACGTCGGACCCGCGGTTCCTCGAGCTCGTCCGCGCCCGGGTCGCCGGGGCCGCCGGTGCGGCGCGCGACAAGGTGCGTCCGACGGTCGGTGCGGTGCGCAGCCTCGTCCAGATGTCCAGGTCGCACCCGGGCGACCTCCGCGGCAACCTCACCTCCCCCGAGCCGCGGGCCGCGGTCGAGACCTTCCTCGACCTCTACTCCAACCCGTCGCTCTCGTGGGACCACCTCGCGACGCTCCGGTCGCGGACCACCCTCCCGATCCTCGTCAAGGGGATCCTCCACCCGGACGACGCGCGGCGGGCGTTCGAGCTCGGCCTCGACGGGATCGTCGTCTCCAACCACGGCGGGCGGCAGGTCGACCGGGCGGTCGCGTCGCTGGACGCGCTCGTCGGCATTCGCGCCGCGGTCGGCCCCGACCCGGTCGTGTTGCTCGACAGCGGCATTCGCACCGGCGCCGACGTCCTCGTCGCCCTCGCTCTCGGGGCGAATGCCGTGCTCCTCGGCCGCCCGCACATCTACGGCCTCGCGCTCGACGGGGCCGCCGGCGTCGCGGCCGTCGTCGAGAACGTCATCGCCGAGCTCGACCTCACGATGGGTCTCGTCGGGGTGCCGTCGATCGCAGACCTCACGCCGGAGCTGCTGACCCGGGTGTGACCCCCGGCCAGGCCATCCGCAGGTCCGGGGCGCCCTCCTCGTTGCCCGACCCGTCGGTGCGCTCGACGACCACGAGCCCGCGCGCCTCGTAGAGCCGGCGGGCGCCCCGGTTGGTCTCGAACACCCACAGCTCGTAGCCGTCCGGCAGCGCTCGCTCGACGGCGTCGAGGAGGAGCGAGCCGATGCCGCGTCCGGTGTGGTCGGGGCGGACATACAGCCCGTCGAGCGAATGCCCCGAGCAGAGGGCGAAGCCGACGACCTCGCCGCTGGACTCGACGACCCACGCCCGGACGTCGGGCTCGGTGAGCCGGCCGGTGAAGTGGGCCACGTCCTCCTCCGCCGTGTGGATGGCGGGCGGCATCTGCGGGACCGCGGCGAGACGAGCGTCGGTGTAGAGGGCCGCGATGGCCGGCCCGTCGACCGGGGTCGCCGCTCGAAGGGTCGGCCCGGGGTGTTCGGACGGCTGGCGCGCCATCCCGGCACCGTACTCGGCGGGGCTAGGGTCGGCGCCATGATCACTGCGGTCCACAACCTCATCTACAGCGACGACCCGGCGGCCACGCGCGCCTTCCTCAAGGACGTCCTCGGGCTGCCGTTCGTCGGGGACGGCGAGACCGGCGTCGGTGGCGACGACCCGAGCCAGTGGCTCATCTTCGCGACCGGGCCGAGCGAGGTCGGGGTGCACCCGACGCAGGGCGAGCACGGCGGGGAGTCGTTCATCGCGCCGAAGCACCACCAGATCAGCCTCCTGACCGACGACATCGAGGTGACGGTCGCCGAGATCCGGGCGCGCGGCGGCCAGCTGTCCGACCCGACCGACATGGGCTGGGGCATCGGCTCCGAGGTCCAGGTGCCCGGCGCGGACGCGATCCTCGTCTACCAGGCGCGGCACGCGACGGCGCACGACAAGTTCTGAGGCGGGCAGCCGGCTGCGCGAGTCAGGCGTCGCGCTCGACGCTCAGGTGCCCCGGGCCGGGGAGTGGCCGGCGCGGCTCGCGGACGCCCGCGGTCCCGTCACTGTCGCCGCCGACGATGCGGACCGAATGCAGCTGCCGCCCCCGCGCCCGCCGCACCCGGTAGACGTAGACGCAGCCCTCGCTCGGCTCGCGGATCCCGGCGAGCGTCTCGACGTCCCCCGCGACGCGGCACTGCACCCGCCGGTGCGCGGACAGCGCTCCGTCGGGTGACCGGACCTCGACCTCCCAGGTGCCCATGAGGACACGGTAGGTCGGCATCCGGCTCCGCGGAAGGGGCTGCGATCGAGGGATGTGACAGGAATACCCTAGGGGGGTATCGTGTTGGTATGAGCATGACGCACACGCCCCCCGGATACGCCGACACCAAGGACGCCCAGCTCAAGCGGCTGCGGCGCGTCGAGGGGCAGGTCCGGGGCATCGCCCGGATGGTCGAGGAGGACACGTACTGCATCGACGTCCTCACCCAGGTCTCCGCCGCGACCAAGGCCCTCGAGGCCGTCGCCCTGAGCCTGCTCGACGAGCACCTCAAGCACTGCGTCGCCCACGCCATCGAGGCCGGCGGCGCCGAGGCGGACGCCAAGATCGCCGAGGCCTCCGCCGCCATCGCGCGCCTCGTCAAGTCCTGACCGCTCCCCCAACCCCCTTTCCTCCGAAGGAGATCCCATGAGCAGCACCACCACCTGGCAGGTCGACGGGATGACGTGCGGCCACTGCGCCGGCTCGGTCACCTCCGAGCTCAAGGCCCTTGAGGGCGTGAGCGACGTGGCCGTCGACCTCGTCCCCGGCGGTACGTCGACCGTCACCGTGACGAGCGCGCACGACCTGACCCCCGAGCAGGTCGACGCGGCCCTCGACGAGGCCGGCGCCTACACACGCGCCTGAGCGCACCGCATTCGCCCATCACCACCGAAGGACCATCGTGAGCACCCGCACCGAACCGACGCTCGCCGTCGAGCAGAGCATCGAGCTCGCCATCGGCGGGATGACGTGTGCGTCGTGCGCGGCGCGGGTCGAGAAGAAGCTCAACAGGCTCGACGGCGTCGTCGCGACGGTCAACTACGCGACGGAGAAGGCACGGGTCAGCTACCCGACCGGCACGACCCCGGCCGACCTCGTCGCGACCGTCGAGGCGACCGGCTACACGGCCGCCCTGCCGGCCCCGCCGCCCGCCGCCGACGACCACTCCGGGCACGTCCACGACGACGACACCGACGGACTCCGCGGGCGACTGCTCGTCTCCGCCGTGCTCTCGCTGCCCGTCCTCGTCCTGTCGATGGTCCCGGCCGCGCAGTTCACGAACTGGCAGTGGCTGACGCTCACCCTCGCGGCGCCGGTCGTCGTCTGGGGGGCCCTCCCCTTCCACCGCGCGGCCTGGGCGAATGCCAAGCACGGCGCCGCGACCATGGACACCCTCATCTCGATCGGGGTGCTCGCGGCGTTCCTCTGGTCGCTCTGGGCGCTGTTCGTCGGCGACGCCGGCATGCCCGGAATGCGGATGGCCTGGGACCTCTTCCCGTCGCGCGACGGCGCGGCGGACCACATCTACCTCGAGGTCGCGACGGCGGTCACGACCTTCATCCTCGCCGGACGCTACGCCGAGGCGCGGGCCAAGCGGAGCTCCGGCGCCGCGCTCCGGGCGCTCCTCGACCTCGGCGCCAAGGATGTCGCCGTCCTGCGCGACGGCCGCGAGGTCCGCATCCCCACATCGGAGCTCGCCGTCGGCGACGAGTTCGTCGTGCGGCCGGGTGAGAAGGTCGCCACCGACGGCGTCGTCGTCTCCGGCCGCTCGGCGATCGACGCGTCCCTCCTGACCGGCGAGTCGGTGCCCGTCGAGGTCGGGCCCGGCGACCAGGTCGTCGGCGCGACCGTCGGCAGCGGCGGGCGGCTCGTCGTCCGCGCGACCCGCGTCGGCGCCGACACCCAGCTCGCCCAGATGGCGCGGCTCGTCGAGGACGCGCAGGCCGGCAAGGCCGAGGTCCAGCGGCTCGCCGACCGGGTGAGCGGGATCTTCGTCCCCGTCGTCCTCGTCATCGCCCTCGGCACCCTGGCGACCTGGCTGCTGCTCGGGGAGTCCGCGTCGTTCGCGTTCACCGCGGCGGTCGCCGTCCTCATCATCGCCTGCCCGTGCGCCCTCGGCCTCGCGACGCCGACCGCGCTCATGGTCGGGACCGGGCGCGGCGCGCAGCTCGGGATCCTCCTGCGCGGCCCGCAGGTCCTCGAGTCGACGCGGCGGGTCGACACGATCGTCCTCGACAAGACGGGGACCGTGACGACCGGCGCGATGACCGTCCACGACGTCATCCCGGCGTCCGGTCCGGACGCGGACGAGGTGCTCGCCCTCGCAGGCGCTCTGGAGAATGCCTCTGAGCACCCGATCGCCCGCGCCGTCGCGACGCGCGCGTCGCAGCTCCTCTCCGAGGGGGAAACCCTCAGTGCCGTCGACGGGTTCGACAACCACGCGGGCCGAGGAGTCTCCGGTGTCGTCGCCGGGCACGCCATGCTCGTCGGTCGTGCGACGTGGCTCCGCGACGAGTGGTCGCTCGACCTCCCGCCCGACCTCGTCGCCTCGGCAGAGGTCGCCGAGGACGCCGGCCGGACGCCCGTCTGGGTCGCGTGGGACGGGGCCGTCCGTGGCATCGTCGTCGTCGGCGACACGGTCCGCCCGACATCCGCCCGAGCCGTCGATCGCCTTCGCACCCTCGGGCTCCGCCCCGTCCTCCTGACCGGGGACAACGCCCGGGCGGCGCACACGGTCGCGGCGGCGGTCGGCATTCGACCCGAGGACGTCGTCGCGGAGGTACTGCCGGCGGACAAGGTCGCGACGGTCGCGCGGCTCCAGGCCGAGGGGCGCACGGTCGCGATGGTCGGCGACGGCGTCAACGACGCCGCCGCGCTCGCCCAGGCCGACCTCGGGATCGCCATGGGCGCCGGCTCGGACGTCGCGATCGAGGCGGCCGACCTCACACTCGTCCGCGACGACCTGGACGGCGCGGTCGACGCGATCCGGCTCGCCCGCGCGACGCTGCGGACGATCAAGGGCAACCTCTTCTGGGCTTTCGCCTACAACGTCGCCGCGCTCCCCCTCGCCGCGCTCGGCCTGCTCAACCCGCTCATCGCGGGCGCGGCGATGGCACTCAGCTCCGTCTTCGTCGTGACGAACAGCCTGCGGCTGCGGGGGTTCCGGCCGCTCGCCTGAGCTACGGGTGGAGCACCCGGAAGGTCTCGCAGACGACCGGCTGGTCCTGGGCGAACGGCCGGTCGTGGCTCCGGTACTCGGTGAGGGCGCGCTCGTGGACCTCCCGCCAGAACTCGAGCGAACGGTCCCCCTCCCCCTCGGCGTAGGCGTGCTCGGCGGTCACCTGGTCGAACGGCACGACCTGCACATCGGTCACCGCGATGAGCGCCCGCGGGTGCCCGCCGCCGTCGGTGATGATCGCGAGATCCCCGGCCTGCGGGAGCTCCTCCTCCTCGGCCTCGTAGTCCCACAGCGCCGACGCAGTCGCGGTCTTCGTGCCGTCGAGGACGAGCGCGAGCAGCTCGTCCGCCTGCTCGGCCGTCCCCCCGAACGACCAGTCCGGCGGCCGGAGCGAGTCGAGCGGTGTCGGGCCCGTGTAGACGCCCAGCCGGTTGAGGTTTCCCCGCACTCGGGCGACTTCCCAGAATGCCTGGAGCTCGGCCTCGCGCGGGTCGTCGGGTGTGGTTGGCATGGGGTCAACCTACGTGGGTCCTCGGTGCCGGCCCGGGACCGCGGCGGCAAGCGGCTGGCGCTCTGGCACTTACGAGTTGCTGCACACCGCCCAGTTGGGGCATGGTCATGAGAGCCCGCACATTGATGAGCGGGGCGTCAGTGCCGGAGCACGAGTGCAGGCGGTTGCGGTCGATTCGGCGGTGACGCGCGTCGATGACTGCATCTTCGACTCGAACACTCCGCGGGGCGAACGCGAAGTTCCGAGCCGGGTGGATGGGTGAAGGTCGGTGACCCGGCCGGAAGCCGGCCGGGTCACCGCGTACAGCGTGCCGAGAGACCTTAGTTGGTGATGACCAGCTGGGTCTTCTCGCAGTGGGTGCTGCCATCCACGAGCGGGTTGTCACTCGTGAATACGACGTTCCACGACACGGTCTTCGACGTGCTGACGAGTACGTCGTTGTTGGTCGTCGACCTGGTCACCGGTGAGGCCTGGTCGATGGGGAACGTTTGGGCCGGGCGAAGGACGGTGCCGGTGCAGTCGGCGCTGTCGTACAGCGTGAACGACAGCGTGCCCTTCAGTGCGGTCCCGCCGGTCGAGGTGAACGTGGCGGAGTCGTTCGGGAGCCACGTTTGCGCGGACGTCCCTGCTGTCGAGTCCTTCACGGTGAAGCACTCACCGGTGCTGGCGTCGCTGGAGCCGGTGTAGTTCACGGTGTTGGGGACGTAGACAGCTCGGAAGCACCATGTGCCGACGGCGTTGGCCAGCACGGCGTCCGAGTCGGCGGTCGAGGTGTTGTTCGCGCCCGCCGTCAACGGCTTGTTGCTGCCGGCGGCGATTCCTCCGGTGCTGCAGGTGCCGCCGTTGGTGACGACCTCTGTGGGGTTGCACACGAAGAAGTTGACGGTCCCGGTCGGTGAGCCACCGGCCGTTGTTCCGGTCACGACCGAGTGGTCGGTCACGCTGGTGCCGACCGGGACCGGGTTCGTGATCGGGGTGGTCCCGACTCGTGGGGTCGTCACCGTCGTCGTCGACGCCGGCCCGACCGTGACGTCCTCACCGGTCTCGGTGCAGTTGTCGTTGTGCGTCCTGCCGAGGGTGTTCGGTGAGTCGCCGTCGTAGGACGCCTTCCAGTGGTAGTCGCCGGCGGTCGTCGGGGTGGCCGAGACGGGACCGTAGGTGTTGTCCCCGCTGACGGTGGCCGTCCGGGTGGCGACCAGTGACCCGCAGCTGCCCGAGGCCGGCCCGAAGAGGGTGAACGTGATCGTTCCACCCGCCAAGGTCCGGGAGACCGGGTTGGGGGCCGAGGTCTCGATGATGTTGGTCGTCGGCTTCGGGGCGGTGCCGGTGAGCGCGGCGGTGTCGGTGACCGGGTTGCCCAGCACCACGTCATTCCCGGCCGTGGTCGTCAGGGCGGGCGTGACCGGGTTTACGGTGAAGCACTCCGTGGCTCGGGAGTCACTGGACCCCGTGATGTTGTTCGCCGGGTCCCCGGTGAACACCGCGCGCCAGCAGTACCGTCCAGCGGCGGTCACCCATGCGCTGGGTGAGACGACCGTGACCGGGTACGCAGTTCCGGTCACGTTGGTGCTGCCGATGCTGGTTCCGCCGGTGTTGCAGATGCCGGGCGAGTCGACCTTGCACAGGGAGAATGCGACCGAGCCGGTCGGCGCAGCCGTGCCGCCTTGGATGTCGACGACCGCCGAGTCCTTGACCTGAACGACACCGGCGGTGGTGATCGAGGCGCCTCCAGCGGGCACGTTCGTGGTGCCGTCGGCCAGCTTTGGGGTGGTGACGGTGGTGGAGGTGCAGCTCCCGATGGGTACGACGGGCTGGAGGACGGTGTCCTTGTAGTCGGCCGAGTCGGAGTTGCCGGTGACGGTGCTCGGGATGACGTTGGCGAACGACGTGCAGGAGTGGACGCCGCCGAACACCGCGTCGGTCAGGTTGAGCGCGCCCTCACCGAAGAAGCCGTTCGCGCTGTAGTCGGCCGCCGAGACGCTGGAGTTCAACAGCTGCGGGGCACTGAGGACCAGGTTGGGCTTGGTCCCGGACCAGGTCCGCAGGTACAGGTCCTTGCTCCCGCCCTGCTGGTCCCAGAAGATCATGAAGTCGCCGGCTTGGCGGTTGGCCCACGGGTTGCAGTTCGTGATGAGCGTGTCCTGCGCAGCCGAGTAGTCACCACAGGCGGCGGGCGGCGGAGACTGCATGAACTCGAAGGAGATGAAGCCGCTGCCGGTGTTGGCGTCCCGCTCCCAGGCGAAGTAGATCCAGTCGTCTCCATCCGCGTCCTTCTTGGCCCCCAGGAACGCCTGCCGAAGGTCGACCTGCCCGTTCGGGTTGGTCAGACCCAGAGTCGGCACCGCGTCGTTGTGGATCACGGCGATCTTGGTCGTGGAGGCGTTGAGCGGGCCCAGCTCCTTGACGCTGCCCTCGGGGTCATCCAGCGTCTGGGTCGCATCCGAGCCGGGGACGACAGCAGCGTTGAGGGGGCCGATGGTGAACGGCGGGGTCGTCCCCGCCAGCGCGAGCGGGGCCGTCGAGACGGCCAGCGTTGAGGCTACCGTGGCGATGATGGCGACCCACCAGGCTCGCCGACGCGGAACAGGGCCCGGGCTGCGCCCTGACGTGTACGCACCACGAGCCGACGTGAGGTGACTGTGAAGCGCCCCAGCTTTGATGCCGCTCCTGTTTGAGTCCAGGAGGAACGCCCCGGCGGACAGGCCCACGAGGACGGCTTCGTCCTCCGCGACCACGTCCCAGTCGAAGGCGGCGACCACCCGGCCATGGGCGAAGCGCAAGTTGCCGGCCGACCAGTCGCCGTGGCCGAGTGCCAGCCGGTCCGGGTCGTGGAGACCGACCAGGTCGACGGTCGCCTTCCGCGCATACCGGTCGAGCCACTCCCAGCCGGCCGGTGTCACGCGGAAGTCGTAGATCGGGTCGTGGGGCTCTGGCCACGGGCCGGCCGCGTACCTCGTCCATGACGGTCCCGGGCCGAGCTGGGCTGACAGGGACGCAACCCCGCCGGGCATTCCAGCGAGGAGTTCGATGTGCTCGGCAAGGGCGCCGGCGATGGCTTGCCGGATCTGTGGCCGGTGACCGTCACCGGTGGTGCCCTGGGTCAGCAGGGACTGGATGGTGATGGTGCGGCCGTCGACCGCCACCGGCCCGTGAAGCGGTTGCGGGCAGGGGAACCCGTGGGCGTGCAGGTGCCGCAGCGCCGTGTTGGTCGCCTTTCGGGTGTTCAGGTCGACCGGTGGACGATGCACCTTGAGCAGCACCGTTCGTCCGTCGGCAAGGTCCAGACCGTAGACCGCGTCGAGTCGACCCGAACGGAGCAGGATCCGGCACACCTCGCTGCCGAGGCGGTCGCGGACTACACCGGTCACCCAGTCGTCGATGTCCTTGCGGCTGCCCGTGCCGAAGAACACGCGCTCCACGCCATCGAGTGCGGCATCGCTGCCCACGCAGCGAAGCGTAGACCTGACGCACGCGCGACCACGAGGGCGAGGCCCGCGCCGGGGCATTCCGATCAGTCGTGGCCGAGGCGCCACATCGAGAAGGCCGGTCCGTCACCGGGCAGGGTGACCATGCCGTCACCATCGGCATGGATGCTCGGGGTCCCACAGATCCCGTCGAGCTCGGTTCCGACCACCCCGACCGGGAGGCGGATCGGGGTGTGCCCGGCTCGGGCGGCGTGGACGAGCACCGCCTCCTCGGGCGCCTCTCGGAGGAACGTGATGGCCTCTGGGCCCACGCTGAGCCAGCGCAACCCGCCGTGGCGCAGCGCCGGGCTCAGGGCGCGCGCGGCGAACAGGGCGCGGTTCGTCGCGAGTCGCCGGGTGTCCCACTGCCCGATGTCGTGCCACGGGAAGGGCCGGCGCCCGTCCTCCCCGTTGACTCCCCGCTGCCCGATCTCGTCACCGGCCCAGAGCATGGGAATCCCGGGCAGGGAGGCCAAGAGCCCGAATGCGACGGTGACCAGGCCGTCGTCCTCCAGGAACGTGGCGATCCGGGGCACGTCGTGCGAGCCCACGAGGTTGAGGGCGTGGGCGGTCGCGCGCCACGGTTGCGCGGCCGCGAAGGCCCTCATCGCCCGAACCATCGAGGTGCCCGGGAAGCGTGGGAAGGGGGTGAAGGGGCCGGGATCGAAGCTGACCGGCTCCGGATGCTTGAGCCACTGCCACAAGGGTCTGGCGAAGCCGGCGTAGTTCATGACGCCGTGCCACCCGTCGCCCAGGAGGTCCTCCGACGCGTCGTGGGAGTGCTCCGCGAGCAGCAGCGCCTCCGGGTTCACCTCAGCCATCGTGGCGCGCATCGTCGTCGCCACCATGTGGTTGAGGTCGATCGTCCCCAGCCTGCCGGTCATGTTGGCCACGTCGATGCGCCATCCGTCCAGGCCCTCGGGACCGAGCCACCTGGCCACCGTCGAGTCAGGGCCCTCGTACAAGGCCCGCCGCAGACCGTCGTTCCGATGGTCGAACTTGGGGAGCGACCGGTGCCCGAACCAGCACACGTACTCCTCCGGGTGTCGGGTGAAGGTGAAGTACTCGGCCTCTGGGCACGACGCGTCGGCGAGGGCGCGCTGGAACCACTCGTGGGCCGCGCCGCAGTGGTTCGTCGTCAGGTCACCCATCAACCGCATCCCCCGAGCGTGCGCGGCCTCCGAGAGCCGGGCCAGGGCCTGGTCACCGCCCAAGAGCGGGTCCACGTGGTCGAACGTCGCCGCGTCGTAGCGGTGGTTGGAGCGCGCCGGGAAGATCGGCGTGAGGTACACCGTGTTCGCGCCCGTCGACGCGATGTGGTCCAGGTGCGCAGTGATGCCGTCCAGGTCCCCTCCGTAGAACTGCAACGGGGTCTCGGGACCGGCGCCGACCACGGGGTCGTCCCATGCCCGCGGAATCGCCCAGTCGGGGACGGGGCGTTCCACGGACTTCGCGAAGCGGTCAGGGAAGACCTGGTACAGGACGGCATCGGCTGCCCACGAAGGCGGCGGAGGATACGTGGTGATCCGGAAGTCCGAGGCGTCGGTCACGTCGTAGGCGTAGGCGCCCTCGCCGTTCAGCCACTGGTAGCCGTCGGGAACCCCATCGAGCAGCCAGCGGTAGTTGACCACCGGGTTCTCCACACGGATCTCGCCCCTCAGCCACACCTCGTGCTCGGTCTCCCGGTCGACAGTGGTCTCGGTCAACGCCTGCTCACCGTCCACATACGTGCGCAAGAGCGCCCGCGTGACCCCGCTCGACCTCGGCACGCGGAGGAACACCGAGACGATGTCGCCCACGTCGGGGCTCAGGTCCGAGACGTACCTGGCAGAACCGTCATGGTGCGGAATGCCGGACAGGTCTCGGTTCACGCATACTCCCGGTCATCGCAGTGACGGCTCCAACGATCACAACGATGCCACGAAGGCTCGTCAACGCCCCCCAAAGGATGAGTCACTCCGCAGCCGCGAATGGGTCATAAAATCGTCGGTTTGGAGCATCGGCCATCGTGCACCAACGGGACCTGTGAAGGGGGCCACCGGCGAGATTCTTCGATGTGTACCGCCAAGCACTCATCGAAGGAGATCTCACCGATGGCCTTGCCTGATTCTGCCCTGTCCGAGCTGCTCGAGGTGTTCCGCACCGGTGAGGGCACCGACTTCATCCGGGAGTGTGTCCGGGTCGCGATGCAGGAGCTGATCGACGCCGAAGCCGCGGCGGCGATCGGCGCCGGCCGGTACGAGCGGACCGAGACCAGGGTGACCGAACGCAACGGGTCCCGGCCGCGGTTGCTGACCACCCACGCCGGCGACATCCAGCCTGGGCGTGCCGAAGCTGCGGGCCGGGTCGTTCTTCCCGAGCATCCTGTCGCCGCGGCGGCGGATCGACCAGGCCCTGTACGCGGTCGTCATGGAGGCCTACGTCCACGGCGTCTCCACCCGCTCCGTCGACGACCTCGTCGTCGCGCTCGGCGGGACCGGGATCTCCAAGTGCGAGGTGTCCCGGATCTGCGCCGGGCTGGACGAGGTGGTGGGGGCGTTCCGGACCCGCCGGCTGGACCACGTCGCGTTCCCGTACATCTACCTGGACGCGACCTACCTGCACGTCCGGTCCGAGCACGGGATGGTCGTCTCCAAGGCCGTCGTCGTCGCGACCGGCGTCACCAGCGAGGGGCGCCGGGAGATCCTCGGGCCTCGACGTCGGCGACAGCGAGGATGAGGTGTTCTGGCGGGGCTTCCTCACCTCCCTGAAGAGGCGTGGCCTGTCCGGGGTGCGCCTGGTCATCTCCGACCAGCACGCCGGCCTGGTCGCCGCCATCGGCCGTGCCCTGCAGGGAACGTCCCATCAGCGGTGCCGGGTGCACTTCATCCGCAACGTCCTGGCGCACGTCGCCAAGGGCGAGACCGAGATGGTCGCCGCGGTGTTCCGCACCATCTTCGCCCAACCCGACCTGGCCTCGATGGGCAAGCAGTGGGACAAGGTCGCCGCCGAGCTGTCCGCCCGCTACCCCAAGATCGGGGTCCTGATGGACCAGGCGAAGGCCGAAGTGTTGGCGTTCGCGGCGTTCCCGCGGGAGCACTGGCGCAAGATCTGGTCCACCAACCCGCTGGAACGGCTCAACAAGGAGATCAAGCGCCGCTCCCGCGTCGTGGGCATCTTCCCCAACGAGGCCGCCGTCATCCGCCTCGTCGGCGCCGTCCTGGCCGACACCCACGACGAGTGGGCCACCGACGAACGCCGCTACCTCTCCGAAGAATCCATGGCCAAGATCGACCAGACCAACGACAATGACCCTGTCGCCTCTCACCGAGGGCTTGACCGGTCGGCATCGAGATGACCTCAAAGCCCACCACGCTCGGAGCCGGCCTGTTGCAGCGTTTGCAGTCCAGCCTGTGCGTTCCAATCAACCGGCGGTGATCCCGCTGCTCTCCTGGCCTCGCGGATTTGCTGGGTGGAACTCACCTGCACCGCGTCAAGCCGGGCCCCGATCTTCCCGACGTCGTCCACCTGGGCCGTCGCCTTCGCGACGACGCGCGCGTTAACGGCTCCTTACCGGTGGGGGGAGTCGTGGTTCGCCAAGGCGATGACCCGCCCGAGGGCCTGGAGGACGAGCTTCGGGTCGGCATCATCCATCCAGTGCGGAGCCGTCACCGGCGTCCAGATGCCAGGCGACCAGCTTCGGACGTACGCCTTTCGGAACGGGTCGTCGGCGACGTCCCCGCGATCGGACGGATCCTTCGCCGCAAGGTAGATGAGTGGCACGTGTGGTTGTTGGTTGCGGCGGTCGTAGGCCCATTTCGCAAGCCGACAGTTGTCGATCCTCTCCAAGGACTGCCACGCGTCGGCTTCGCGGTTCGCCGGGAGGCACACGCCCTGGAAGCCGTGGATCTGGTCGATGATGTAGTCATCGGGAATGGACGAGTCCAGCAGCAGGACCCCCGCGACGCGGTCGGGACGGGCGACCGCATACGCGCCGCTGACGAGCCCACCGAAGGACGCCCCGAGCAGGACGAACGGCCCCCTCTCACCCAGGGCGGTGAGCAGACCGTCCACGTCGCCAACGATGTCCTCGGGCGACTGCGTCCCGGCCACCGCTTCGCTGCGCCCGGTGTTGCGGCGCTCATAGGAGCAGATCCTGTGCTTCGCCCGGTCGACGGCCTCGATGCCCTTGGCAATCTCAACGCCGCGTTTGCTCAGATCCGGGGCCCAGCCCGTGAAGTAGACGACGGTGGGAAGAAGGGTGCCGCTGCACCGGGCATAGATGTCGTGTCCGTGCACATCGACGAGGCCTTCGACGGACGCGCCCTTACCGACCGGGAGGGCAATCCGAGGAAGATCCTCAGCACCCGACGCTGGCGTGCTCGGGCTCGTGACTGCCGCGTGTGAGACAGCCGATGCCTGAGCGCCACATGCCATGAGTACGACAGCGCACAGGGCGCTCCCTGCTGCCTGCCATCTCGCGTTCGCCTTGATCATGAGCTGCCTCGAAGGTTGCCGGATCGATGTGGTGTGGCTGCCGGGATGTTCCCGACGCCCATGCTGCGACGCTAGGAGGCCGTTCGTTCGGGGACAGCCGTGCTGCCTCAGGTCGCCATTGCGGGAAACCGCAGCCGTTGCCCACGTTCGCCGGGTCTGGACGGTCGGTGGGCCGTGGGCGCGGTCAGCGCCTCAACAGTGCGAGGACGGCAGTGACGCGTCGGTTGACGCTGGGTGACGGCTCGAGGCCGAGCTTGCGGAACACGCTGGCGCACGAGGCCTCAACCGTGCGCTCGGACACGCCGAGGCGTTGGGCGATCCCGGCGTTCGACCGGCCCTCGGCCATGAGCGACAGCACTTCGTGCTCTCGGTCGGTCAGGCTCTCCAAGGGTGACCCAGGACGTCGTGGCGACAGCATTCTCGACACGATGGTCGGGTCGATCACGCACTCACCCTCGTGCACCCGGCGCAACGCGTCGACGAGCACGGCGACGTCCGCGACCCGTGACTTCAGGAGGTAGCCCACTCCGCCGGGTTGGTCGGCGAGAAGCCGGTGCGCGTAGCGCGGCTCGAGGTACTGGCTGAGAACGAGTACCGCGGTCTGTGGGTAGCTCTGTCGGATCTCCTTGGCGGCCACCAGGCCCTCGTCACGGTGGGTCGGTGGCATCCTGATGTCCACGATGGCAACGTCGGGGCGGTCGCGCGCCACCGCCCTTCGCAGCTCGTCGGCGTCTGCGCACTCGGCGACGACCTGGACCCCGACATCGCCCAGAAGGCGGGCGAGCCCCGACCTCAGCAGCATGACGTCGTCTGCGATCACTACTCGCACGGCACGACCGCCTCCAGCGCGATTTCGTCCGGCCCCGACGACCAGGTGCATCTGCCCCCGAGCGCCTCGATCCGGTCGGTGATGTCCGCAGGCAGACCCGGCGGGGTCGAGGCTGGCGTGGGTATAGCCACCCGGAGACGGGCCTCCGCAGCGACGTGGAGAGCGACGTGCAGACCTGCATCCGAGGCCAGCGGAACCATGTGCACGACGGCGAGGTACAACGCCACCGCAACGTCCGGGGGCAAGGTTCCTGCACCTGCGAGGCTGTTCTGAATGGGGACGTCACTTCCGAGGCGGAGCTCCTCGAGTGCGGCCTCGATGCCTTCCTCGTGAAGCACCGATGGCACCGCTCCGTGAGTGATCCGCCGAAGGGTTCCCAGCACGTCCTCGATGTCACGGCGCACCGCGTCGATCACGTCCGCGGGGCCACCGGTCGAACGCCGCGTCGCCGCGCTGAGGCGGAATGTGGCCCCGACCAGGTTCTGTTGGGCGCCGTCGTGCAGGTCCCGCTCGATCCGTCTCTGCTCGTCGTCGGACCGCTTGACGCTGCGTCGCTGTGCGGCACGCACGTCACCCAAGCGCGCTCTCGCCAGCGCGGTCAGCCGGGCGTTCCCCAAGGCGAAGCGGCGGGCAGGTGTCAGCCCCGCGGTCAGGTCGGCCCCAGCCGTCGAGCCGACCACGGCGACACCGAGAAGCGGATCGAGGACTGTGGGCTGCGCGACGTGACGGGCGTCGCGGCCGAGCCCGTCCACCCAGCGGTCCTCCCCTGGCACGGCGAAGACGACCTGGGCGGCCACCGCAGACCCCGTCGGCACCTCCATCTCACGCAGCAGGTCGTCGACTCTTCGGCGGATCAGGCGGGTTCGCAGGTGACCGGCTGACAGGAGCGGTCCAAGAGCGACGATCCCAGTGAGGACCCACCAGCGACTCGGCGCGTGCGAACCGGTGTCTCCCAGCCGGGTCAGGTGTGCAAGGTCGCCGAGGGAGGCTGAGAAGACGACGGCAGCGGCAGCGCCGGCGGCCAGGGACCACCCGTGGGCACGGTCGGCGATGGAGGCCCCGGCCAGCAGCGCCCCAACGAGCGACAACGCCAGCGAGACGGCAAGGCCGACGAACGTCGTGTCCTGCCGCAGCAGAGCCTGCGCGGCAGTGCCTACCTCGCCGCACACCCGCTGACAGATCACGTCGCGCGCTGGGTCGTAGGTCAACACGTGCAGGGTGGTTGCACCCAGGGCGCAGATCCAAGCCATGCGCAGAGTCAACGGTGCGCACCGGGTCGTCACGGTGCTTGCCAGAGCGGGGGCCACCAGTGGCATCGGGCCGTCGAACGCTGCTCGTAGCGGGGCCGGCAGACCTCTCCAGCCGGCCCAGGTCGACCAGAGGACGGCGATGACTGCCACCGAGTAGCCCAGCAAGCGCTGTGGGTGCTCGCCCCGATCCAGCCACAGGACCGCCAAGGATCCGGCCAGGGCCACGGCCGCACCCCAGACGGTCACGGCTGTCAGACCCGCCCAGGCCTCCGAGAGCGTCGCTCCGGGCGGGTTCAGGAAGAACAGGATCGCGCCGGCTGTGAGCGCGACCACGGTGACGGCAGTCGTGGCGAGGACGGTGGGCCACGCGGCCTCTACACCGCGCGGAGAGTGCACCTCATGCTCCGGTGCCCGCATCACGCGAGATTAGCGACTGCGAGGTGGTGCTGGCCGCGGTTTTCCGCAAGGCCCGCCCGTGCCAACCCGCTGTGGTCCTCAGACGGCCTTCACTATTCTCCAAGCGGCAGGAGGGTCGTGTAGCCATGAGCAGGACAGGGTCGTGGGTCTCCGCGGCAGTGGTGCTCGCCCTTGCGACGACGAGCGGTTGCACCGGGCAGGTCGTAGATCGGGCGGGCAGCGAGACCCTGGTGCTCACGCTCGGCACCAGCGACGGTCTGGTGCAGGTGTCCGACAGGTCGTACGGACCTGTGTCCTTCGTCAAGGCGATCGAGAGCGTCTCCGGAGGACGGCTCAAGGTCCTGGTCGTCACGGACGTGGGAAACGGCGCCGCCGACGCCGAGACCCAGCTGGTCAAGGACCTTGTCGCCGGTGAGCTCGATCTCGGGTATCCCGCCACCCGCGCGTATGCCGCCGCCGGCATACGTGGCCTCGAGCCGTTCGACGCGCCGTTCGTGCTGGCCAACCACCAGGCGGTTGCTGAAGCCGTGACGGGCGACGGTGGGCGCTTGGCCCTCGCCGCCCTGAAAGGCAAGGGTCTCGTCGGTCTCGCGCTGGGTGACGGTGGACTGCGGCGGCCCATGTCCGTGAAGGGCGCGCTTGTCACGACAGCGGCGTGGCAGGGTGTCCGCTTCCGCGTCTACAACTCGCCCACTCAGGCCGCCGCAGTCACGGCTCTGGGGGCCAGGCCGGTCGACGCCACCCAGGGCTGGGAAGCGATGATGGCCCGCGGCGACCTGGATGGTGCAGAGATCGGCCTTGAGGCGCCAGACTCGCTGAGCCCGAACATTCCCGACCTGCACATGGCGCTCAACATCGTTCTCTGGCCCAAGGTATCCACCTTCGTCGCCAACGAGCGGCGCTTCCTGGCGTTGTCCGCGGAGCAGCAGACATGGATCCGCCAGGCTGCGGACCGCGCCCGGACCGCTTCCCTCGGCGGACCCTGGGACGACACCGAGATCGTCGCTGCGCAGTGTCGAAGGGGCATGGTGTTCCAGTCCGCTACGGCCCCGCAGCTGGCTGAGCTGCGCGACGCCGTCGAAGGGGTCGTACGCAACCTGCGCAGTGACCAGCACACTGCTGCCCTCATGCATGCGGTGGACGTCGCCGCTGCGCGCCATCCCGACCCCGAGGATCCACCGGTGGCCGAGAACTGCGCTGCGATCGCCCAGTCTGCCTTGTCCGAGCTTCGCGGCAAGCCTCCGAGCACGTTGCCGGATGGGGTGTACCGCACGGAGATTCCCATCTCAGCCGTGGCGGCTGCGGGCCTGAACAACTCGCCAGGATGGAGTGGGGTCTGGACACTGAGGGTCACGCACGCCGACTACGCCTTGTACTGCAAGCCGCTTGACAAGCCCGGACGCGACTGCGGCGCGGCGCAGAGCGACGCCGCCCTGGAGGGAGGTCGGTTGGTCGGCGCCGGCCACGACGTCTCATTCGTCAGCGACCCGGCGGCTGCCGCGCGGCTCACGGGATGCCACCCGCCCACGACGGCAGGCGCAGGCACCTGCCCGGGGGCACTACCCATCTACTCGTCCTCGTGGAGGGTCGTCGACAACGGGCTGTGGTTCGGACGGGCTGGGGCCGCCGCCACCAGCCACCTGGACATCCGCCCCTGGGTCAAGATCGGCTGACAGCGGAACACAGGCGACCACCCTCGTGCCCCTACCTGAAGGGGAGTCGACGCGGAGCCGGCCACCTGCGGCGCTCAGACGATCGGCCAGCCCGATGAAGCCCGAGCCCGTCGGGTCCGCCCCGCCCTGGCCGTCGTCGGACACCGTCAGCACCACGTCCTCACCGCGCACAGCCAGGTCGATCGTCACGGACGTGGCTCGCCCGTGCTTCTGTGCGTTGACCAGGGCCTCGGAGCAGACATAGAACAGAGCGGTCTCCGTGCCTGTTCCGTATGCCGCGCCCTCCTCGAGGCTCATGGTCACCGGGACCGTGGAGCGCGCGGAGAGGTCGATCAGGGCTCCGCGGAGGCGGCCATGTCCGAGTCGCACCGTGGCGACACCGGAGACGAGTCCGTCGACATCGGTCACCGCGAGCGCGACCTGGTCAGCGGCCAGTACGACGTCCTCGTGCGCCTCGTGTCCCTCGAGCTCGACGGCCAGCAAGCGCAGCGTGCGGACCGCAGCCTCGAGTGGGACGACGACATCGCCACGGAGGACCTGGGCGTTCTCAGTTCGTCGTCTGTCTACTGCCGAGTCGACCCGTCGCCGGGCTGCAAGGAGGAGGGCGAGGCTCTCCGAGAGAGCCTGATGTCGCTCTAGTCCCGTCCACGACCAGACGCACAGCCCGCTTCACGCCTTGTCTCGTCCGACGGTCGTCGAGCCGTCCAGGAGTGTGGTGAACCATCGCGACGACTCGACCGTCCTGCCACACCGGTGTCTGCCCGGTCGCGACAGGGCTGACTGGCACGGGCTCCGGCTCGACCGGGTATGCGGCAACGACCCGCAGGAATGGGTCGTTGAGCGCCTCCCCGAGCACGATCCCCAGACCGGGTAGTCCTACTGCTCGATGGTCGGCGACCGCAAGATCAGCGATCGCGGCATACGGACCGGGCAGCAAGGCCCAGCACGTGGCGCCCGCCGCCACGACCAAGGCTCCCTCGTAGAGCACGAGCCCCACGTGCGGGTCCCACAGAGAGTCGCCGGGCCGTGAACCCACCCAGGCGGCGACGACGCCGGCTGCCACGACCAAAGGGCCGATGACGGTGGAGCGGCGACTCGATCGGTCATGTCCGGCCATCACGGCCATAGCGGCGACCGCCGAGAAGATCAGCGCCACGGTCGGCTGGGCAAGGACGCCAAGCGCCAAGGGTGCGCTGGCGGCCACGCCCGCCCAACCCACGCCGCGGATGCCACCGAGTGCGACGGCCATCAGGCTCAAAAGGAGCACGCCCTGGTGCGTCACCAACAGGCGCGCCGACACCGAACCGGCCAGCCAGGTGACCGCGACCAGTGCCAACAGCGCGCGTTGGAGCCTCGAACGCGGGACAGCCATTGCCGCGACGATGAATGCCACTGCCACCGCGGGCACCAGCCACACCTGACCCGGGCCGCTTGGCAGCACCAGCTCCCGCTGCACAGCCACAACGGAAAGAGCCAATACGGCCGCGACGCCGAGCGCCGTGGGAAGGGTGACCGCGTGGCCCCGGCTGCCGCTCGGCAACGTCATGGTCCATCGTCGCACCCGGTACAGCCCCACGACGGCCTTCGGTGGCCAGGGTGGCCGAAGCCAACCGGCCGACCTGCACTCCCGGTCTTGGAGGACGACGTTGCGTCAAACGACCGCCAGATGGGCAGCCTTGTGGTGCGACACAGCGACCAGATTCACGCGTCAGTGAATCGTCGCCATGCAGGCGGCCAAGTCCCGACGCTCCGACGCCGTGGACCTTCGAGTCCAAAGCCCACCCGCTCCTGGCGCTGGATGCTTACCGCGACCTGTCCTCAGGTCTCGGCCACGAGACAGCCGAGCGCGCGCACCAAGGGACGAAGAGGTCGCCGGTCCGAGCGCCCGCACCCAAGGACAGGGGCGGCTCGATCTGACCCGGCTTCTCCAAGCCTCCCTGACCGTAGACGGCAACGCAGCAGAGCGGCGTCGCGCTCGACGGACGCCGGGTGTGGTGATCGATGCACAACTGTGCCTAGACGTGGCGGGTCAAGATCTTGGCAACCGATGTAGGTTCGAGAGAGAACGACGCGAGAGGCTCGGCGGTCACCGACCGCCTGGCCGCATGACAACGGCATCCCGCTGACCGAGCGGCGCCGGTGTCACCCGGCGCAGCCGCCTCGCTGGGCGTTCGACGACAAAGGACGTGCCGTGATGGCCGCATCCACTCTCCCACGCGTTCCTGACCGCACAGACCGGCCAGACGCATGCACCGCCCCCGGGCTGACCGGGGCGTCTCGCCGGCTGGTGCGTCGACGCTCGCCCGGGCTGCGGTGATCACCATGAACACCACCGTTGTTGTCGCCGTGGCCGTGCTGGTCGTCGTCCTCCTCGTGGCGGTGATGGCCGTCAAGATCGTCAAGCAGTACGAGCAGGGCGTGCTGTTCCGGCTCGGGAGGGTGCGCGCCACCCGCGAGCCCGGACTGCGGGTGATCGTCCCCTTCGTCGACGTCCTGCACCGGGTGTCCCTGCGGATCGTGACCATGCCGATCCAGTCGCAGGGCATCATCACCCGCGACAACGTCAGCGTCGACGTGTCGGCGGTCGCCTACTACCGCATCGTGGACGCGGTGAAGTCCGTGGTGGCGATCGAGAACGTCCGCGCCGCCATCGACCAGATCGCCCAGACCACGCTGCGCAAGGTCGTCGGCCAGCACACTCTCGACGAGACACTCTCCGAGACAGACCGGATCAACCTGGACATCCGCGAGATTCTCGACGTCAGCACCTGGACTGGGGGATCGAGGTGACGCTCGTGGAGCTGAAGGACATCCAGCTGCCCGACAGCATGAAGCGGGCCATGGCCCGCCAGGCCGAGGCCGAGCGGGAGAAGCGAGCCAAGATCATCAACGCCGAGGGCGAGTCCCTGGCCGCTGCCGCCCTCGGGCAGGCATCCGACATCATGATGGAGCACCCGCTCGCGCTGCAGCTGCGCAACCTGCAGAGCATGGTCGAGATCGGCGTCGACAAGAACACCACCGTCGTGTTCCCGGCCCCGCTCATGTCGACCATCTCCGAGCTGGGGACATTCCTCGCCCGCGAGAAGGATGCCGCCGCCCGGGCCATCCCGGCGGCCACACCTCAGGCACGCGCTTCGGGGGCGGGTGAGATGTCGCCCGGGGCAGCCCTGAACGGAGCCGACGCCGTCACCAACGGAGCGTCCTGACCGATGGTCCACGCCGAAGTCGCCGATGGGACACCTCACGCGCCTCCAATGAGCCATGGCGCAGCAGCAAGGATGGTCACCCTGCTGCCCACCGCCCTGGAGTAGGCCGTGATGGTGGCTTCAGGTAGCAGGAGGTCCGGTCCTGCCGCAGGGCAGGAAACGCAGTCCGCGACGCCGCCTCCGGCCGGTCCCTCACGGACCGGGGGACGGCTGACGACCTGGACTCGCGCCCACCCGCTGTCCGCTTTCGCGTTGTTGGCGTACGCGCTCTCCTGGGGCTACTGGTTGCCGCTGGTGCTGACCGGGCAGGTCGTGCGGCGGGGCTCGACGATCACTCAGTTTCCTGGCCTGCTCGGTCCGGTCATCGCGGCATTCAGCGTCACGGCGGTCGTCGACGGTCGACAAGGCGTTCGCGACCTGGCTCGACGGGTGGTGCGCTGGCGCGTGCCATGGCGCTGGTGGCTGGTCGCCGTCGGTAGCCCGCTGGCGCTGGTGGCGGTCGCTCTGGTCGTCATGGCGATCGGTCCCGGGCTGCCGGACCTGCGGGACTTCGGGCGGATGGCGGGCCTCCCGGAGTGGGGAGTGCTGTTCGTCTGGCTCGCCTTCGTCGTGGTCAACGGCTTGGGCGAGGAGAGTGGCTGGCGTGGCTACGCGCTGCCGCAGCTCCGTCGCCGCCACGGGATGTTGACGGCCAGCCTTCTGCTGGTCCCGATCTGGGCAGGCTGGCATCTGCCACTGTTCTTCCTCCTGCAGAGCTACCGCGACCTTGGTCCTGTCGGCGTCCCCGGTTTCCTCGTCGGCCTGGCCTGCGGCTCGGTCGTGCTCGCCTGGTTGTACGAGTCCGCATT
Source organism: uncultured Actinomycetota bacterium (assembly GCA_963752365.1). Classification (GTDB taxonomy): domain Bacteria; phylum Actinomycetota; class Actinomycetes; order Actinomycetales; family Dermatophilaceae; genus CAVVXY01. The sequence continues at coordinate 278,093 of CAVVXY010000003.1, read as the reverse complement.
CAGCAGCGTGCTCATCGTGGCGGTATGGCACGGCACGTACAACCTGACCGTGGCCACCGCCGCCGGGAGCGGGACGGTGGCAGCGGTCGTCAGCACCGGGGTGATGGTCGGCGCGGTGGTCATCGCCTGGCGGTACCGGCGAGGCTCGCCTCGCCGGGGCCTTGACGGGATCCGGCACGTCGAGTCCTGAATGCCGGGCCAGGGGCGGCGCCGCTCGCTCGTGTCCCGCAAGTGACCCACTCCGCTGTTGGGCGCTCCCGCCTGCTGCGGCGAGGTGGGCGGGAAGCGGACGCCGGGGTCGCGGGGCGACCGTCGCCGCGGGGGGCAGCGGATTGATGACGTATGGCCCCGGGCCGGGTTCGCCGGAGGCTACGGTCAGGTGCGTGACCGGGACCAGTTCCGCGACGCCGACGGGGCGGGGATTCTCCGACGAGGTCGCCATGCATGCGCTGGCTGAGCTGTCTGGGCCCTACCTGCCTTGGGGGTCGGGCGCGATGCGACCGGCCGGACTCGTCTCCGTCTGCAATGACATCGTCTTGAACGGGCGCCGCCGCATCGTCGAGCTCGGCAGCGGCATCAGCACTGTGCTGCTGGCCCGCCTGCTGACCCAGAGGTCACCGCCCGGCGGCTTCCGGATCGTGACGGTTGAGCACGACGCCCGTTGGGCGGGCTGGGTCCGGGAGCAGCTCGACCGCGAGCGCGTCGGGACCGACGTGACGATCATCTGGGCGCCTCTCCTGCCGCATCCGGGCGCCGAGGCCGGCCTGTCCTGGTACGACCAGGCGGCTCTGGCTCAGGCACTACCCGCAGCGCTGGGCGACGATCCGATCGACCTGCTCCTGGTGGACGGGCCACCCGCCTACGCCGACGGCCAGGGGCTGGCCCGCTACCCGGCGCTGCCGGTCCTGGCACAGCGTTTGGCCCCGGGCGCCAGCGTCGTCCTGGACGATGCCGAGCGCCCCGGTGAGCAGGAGGTCCTGCGCCGGTGGGAGTCGTTGACCGGGCTGCGCTTCGACTCCAGCCCGGAGCGCGGGGGTGTGGCGGTCGCCCGAACACCCGCCGAGGACCCCACCGGCAGTCCCGGCGGCGGTAACGGCGCCCGTCGCGGCGGGGGTCATGACTGACCGGCCCTCGACGGGCACCCGGCCGCTGACCATCGTCCGGGTCATCGGGGTGCTCGAGCGCGGCGGGGCCCAGCTGTCCGCGCTGCGGCTGTCCGCAGCCCTGCGATCCGACGGTATCGCCACCCGCCTGTACGCCGGGGACGCCACCGCCGAAGGGATCGAGCTGGCGGCAGCCTTCGGAGTGCCCGTCGAGACCTTCGCCCGGCAGGCTCACCTGCAATGGGTGCCGTCGACCGATTTCGCGCACTGGCTGCGTCCACGGCTGGCCGGGGCCGACCTCGTGCACGCCCACATGTTCGGGGCCTGGTGGGCGGCCGCGGCAGCCATCCCCGACGGGATACCGCTCGTCGCGTCCGAGCACAACGCCGTGACGTGGCCGCACGGCGACCACCTCGCCCAGGCCCGCGCCGCCGCCGGGCGCATCGCGGCCTTCTTCGCACACGGCCCCGCGGCGCGGACCTTCGCCGGCTCGCTCGGCGTCCCGGCCGGAAGCCTGTTCGAGGGACGCTCGATCGTCGAAGGATTCGAGGCGCGGCCACGCCCCGGGCTGCCCCACCCCAGGGTGACCTTCGCCGGGCGCCTGCACCCCGAGAAGGGCCCCGACGTCCTGCTCGAGGCACTGGCCCTGCTCAAAGATCCGCCGGCGGCGCTGCTGCTCGGCGACGGCCCGTTGCGGGCCTCCCTCACCACCCGCTCGCGCGTCCTCGGCCTGGCCGATCGGGTCCTGCTGCCGGGATGGGTGCGCTCACCCGGCTCCTACATCGCCGGAGCCAGCGTGCACGTCGTCCCGTCCCGGGAGGAAGCCTGGTCACAGAGCGCCGTCCTGGCCCTGGGTCTGCGGGTGCCCGTCGTCGGCACCGCCGTGGAAGGGTTGCCCGCGACACTAGGTCAGGGCCGCGGCGTGCTCGTCGCGCCCGAGGACCCCGACGAGCTCGCCCATGCCATCGACGCGCTCCTGCATGGTCACGGGATGCCCGACCCGGCATCGGGACGCGCGTACGCCGAGCGCTTCACCGCCGAACGGGTCGCCCCGTACTACGCCGACACCTACCGGCGCCTCACACGCTGAGAAAGCAACCCACCGACCGGGGTGCTGCCAGCCGGCGACGTCAACGTCCGCGAGGTCGACCTGACCTCGATTGGCTCCTGCAACCGCAGTCCGGTTTCAGTTGGTGTCCGCTATGCCTCGCCACCCTGGTCCGGGTCGTCATCTGCGTCGTGCCGCTCCTCATCCACGTCATGTACGAGGTCCCAAGCCCGTTCGTCGCGGCCTTCTGTGTCCTCATCATCCAGGTCATTCATGGCCTGACCAAGAGCCCAGTCCGGCGGAACAGGGGTGTTGGCGTTCGGGTCGGTGGTCATGATCTCTCGCTCTCCGCTGCACCGTGGGCTGGAAGCGGCACGCTCTCCATTCTGCCGGTTCCGCGCCACGGGCCCCTGCCGCAGCCGTACTGGGCCCAAACCTGGCCGGGCACGGCTGAAAGTGTGTGCGCATCCTGTGCACTGCGCCCGGCGACGCGACACCTCCCAAGGGGGGGAGCAAGGCACCAAGGGATTGGTCGGCAATACGCACTCACATACCGCACTCCGGAAGGTGCGTCTAGCCGCCGCCTGATGACCGACGCCGGCAACGTGACCCCGCAGATTCGGCATGCACCGGCGTAGCGCAGACGCATTCGCTTCTCGTCGTTCCCACCCGCCATCTGCACACCGTAGAGCGGACACGCGGCACTCGCTCCACAACGCGACATCCGGCGAGGCGGGTGGGCCAGGACGGTGCTGGTCTCAGAGCAGGTGTCGCACGAAGAAGGCCGTCGCCTCCTCCCAGCAGATCGAGGGATGCCGGTGTGGCCGCCCATGTTCGCGAGCAGGGTCTTCTCCGGGGACCCGAAGGCGTCGAAGAGGTCGAGAGCCATCTGCCGGTCGCGGCTCGACGACCGCGAGCCGGACGCGCCTCACCGGCCGCCAACCGAGCGCGCCAGCTCCACGCGGGCCTCCTCGGTCACCTCGACCAGAGGCCGTTCGCCGCTCCCCGGCAGCTCGATCGTCGCCGACGCGATGCCGTGCTCGGCGAGCGCCCGGGCCCCCCTACCGCCGCCACCGACGAAGGAGCAGGATGAATTCCGTGGAGACCTGGGACGCGCTCCGGGCGCGACGCAACGTACGACAGTTCACCGAGGCGGCGGTCCCCGACGACGCACTCGACCGCATTCTCGAGGCGGGGCGACGTGCCCCGTCGGCGAACAACTGGCAGCCGTGGGACTTCGTCCTCGTCACCGACCGGGCGCAGCTCGTCGAGCTGGCCAAGGTCTGGGCCGGGGCCGGGCACGTGGCCGGCGCCGCAGCCGCGATCGCGATCGTGGCGCCGGAGCCGGAGGACGACCGGCAGGCGGCATTCCTCCAGTACGACCTCGGCCAGGCGACGTACGCGATGACCGTCGCCGCTGCCGACCTCGGCGTCGGGTCCGGGCACGCCGCCGCCGCCGACCAGGAGCAGGCGCGAACCGTCCTCGGCTTCCCGGACGGGCGCTTCCTCGCCGCCGTCCTGTCGCTCGGCTACCCGTCGGACAAGCCGTTGGCCGTCATCGAGAAGCTCAAGCGGCGGCCGTTCGACGAGGTCGTCCACCGGGGGCGCTGGTGACGCCGCGCGGCGGACGACCCCCTGCATTCAGCGGACGAGCGGCTTGACCCAGATCGTCGTGACGCTGGTCGAGCGGCAGCCCAGCGTCCGGTAGGGGATGAACTTCGCGAGGGTGGAGTCCGGCACGTAGATCCGCAGCCCGTCGACGACCGTCGGGCGACAGACGGAGGCGGGGTAGTTCTGCACGTTGACCATGCGGATGAGCGCGTCCGCGTGCTGCCGGGGCGCGAGGGTGATGGTCGTGATCGGGGCGGCGACGCGCGCCGCGGCCCGGCCGACCTGGGTGCCGTTGCCGAGCCCGACGTAGGAGACGCCCGGGTAGCCGCGGGTCCAGCAGGAGCCGCGGGAGACGTTGGTCAGGCGGACGTCGCCGTAGCGGCTGCCGGCAGTGCCCTGGACGTTGACGAGGCTCGCGGCGAGGGCCGCGTTGGTGCAGTGCGGGACGGCGGCCTGCGCCGGTGCTGCCCCGAGAGTGGTGAGCGCGAGTCCTGCGGCGCACGCCATGGTGACGATCGATGTCCTGCTCATTGGGAGTGACCCCCTTGTCGGCTGCGGCGGGCGGTTGTCCGTCACCCTCTGAGACGTCCGAGGACGGGTCGGGGTTGGGGCCGGGCCACGACAAGATCAGCGCAGCGACGCCCTCCGGTCCGGCACGTAGGTCGTCTGCTCTCGCGGCGGCCGCTCGTAGCCCTTCGGAGCAGGCCGGTCGGGCAGCGTCAGCGTCGGCCGCGGGACCTCGACGTAGGGGATCGAGTCGAGCAGGTGCGCGATCATGTTGACCCGGGCGAGCTTCTTGGAGTCCGACTCCACGACGTACCACGGCGCCTCGGGGATGTCGGTGTGCACCATCATCTCGTCCTTGGCGCGTGAGTAGTCCTCCCAGCGGGCGATCGACTCCAGGTCCATCGGCGACAGCTTCCACTGCCGCATCGGGTCCCCGAGCCGCGACTTGAAGCGCCGCTGCTGCTCGGAGTCGCTGACCGAGAACCAGTACTTCCGCAGGAGAATGCCGTCCTCGACGAGCAGCCGCTCGAAGATCGGGCACTGGTGGAGGAACCGGCGGTGCTCGGCGGGCGTGCAGAAGCCCATGACCCGCTCGACCCCGGCCCGGTTGTACCAGGACCGGTCGAAGAGCACGATCTCGCCGGCGGCCGGCAGCTGCTCGACGTAGCGCTGGAAGTACCACTGGGACTTCTCCCGCTCCGTCGCCATCGGGAGCGCCGCGATCCGCGCGTTCCGAGGACTCAGGTACTCGGTGATCCGCTTGATCGTCCCGCCCTTGCCGGCGGCGTCACGCCCCTCGAAGACGACGACGACCCGCTTCTTCTCCTGCTTGACCCACTCCTGCAGCTTGACCAGCTCGGCCTGCAGCCGCAGGATCTCCGCCTCGAAGGTCTTGTTGCTGATCGAGCCGTCCGCGCCCCGGTCCTTCGCCATGGACCGATCGTAGGCACTCCGGCGAATGCGCCGAAAGGGTTGGACGGGTCAGGCCGCGTCGTCCGCGAGCGAGATGAGCACGACCGTGTCCGCATACGACAGGCCCTTGCGCTTCATCGCCTGGCCGCCGGCAAACGCGAAAAGCCTTCCCTGGAGCCCGTACTTGTCGCGCACGCTGCGCTTGACGCCGTCGAAGTCCGGCCCGGACTTGACCATCTCCGCCGTCCCCGACACCGGCTTGCTCCCCGGGAGCAGCTCGCCGCGCATGGTGCACGGCTGCAGGGTGACCCGCTTCGTGTGCCGCAGCCGCTTCGTCTTCCCCGACCCGTCCGTCGTGTAGAAGCCCACGCGCCCCGGACCGTGCGCGACGATCCAGACAGCGCTCGACACCGGCGTGCCGTCCCGCTTGAAGGTCGTCAAGGACACGTACTTCTCGTCACCCAGGGCCATGGGCGCAACGCTAGTCGCCCGACCGTCAGCTGTCCGGGATCGTGCAGCTGTCGAGACGCTCGGCCGACGCGGTCGGGCCGTCGACGTGGAAGGCGAGCGCCCGGTGCCGACCCCAGTTCCAGCCGAAGTCCGCGTCCTCCGGCGCTGCCGTCGTCGGCATTCCGGCCAGAATGCAGTCGCGCAGCTCCTTGGGCAGTCCGCTCGTCGCGATGGTCGGGACGGCGTCGGCGCCGAGGCTGCGGAGGTAGTAGCCGTCGAGCTTGCCGGTCGCCTCGTAGCGGGTGAGGTTCTGGCTCGCGACGAAGGCGTCGGGGTTGAGCAGGCCGTAGCCGAGGGTGAGCACAGCGCCGGAGATGAGGGCGAGGCGCGGCAGCTGCCGGGCGAGCGTCGGGCGCAGGACGGTCACGAGGACCCCGACGACGATGATGCCGAGCCACAGCTCGAACCCGTCGACCCAGAGCCGCAGCACCGTGTAGCCGTAGGCCTCCTGGTAGAGCCCCATCCGGCGCAGCGCCGACGCGACGACGCAGAGCGTCATGACGCAGAGCGCGACGAGCATGAGGGTGAGAATGCGGCGGTCGCGCGCGTCCTCCTGCGCGGCCTTGCGACGGACGAGCGCGACGACGATGAGCATGAGGACGGTCGCGAAGGTCAGCTGCCCGAAGCCCTGGTGCACGTACTCCGCATACGTCAGCCCGGTCGTCCGCTGGACGTAGTCGTGGCCGCCGAAGAGCGCGACGCCCTGCGCGACGAGGAACGCGGCGAAGCTCGCGAGGACGACGCCGAGCGGCGCGGCCCACTCCCAGAGCCGCGCGCGGCGCTTCGGTGCGGGCAGCGACTCGTCGAGGTGCGGCGGGTTGAGCGCGAGGTAGCAGCCGGCGAGCGTGATCCCGCCGACGAAGACGAAGGTGAACGCGCGGAAGGTCAGCGTGTCCCAGCCGAGGTCGGGGATGATGCGCTCCGCGACGCTCCCGAGCAGCGCGTCCGCGGAGGCGAAGAGACCGCCGAAGATGACGAGCGCGAGAAGCGACAGGACGACCGTGCGGACGACCGGCCAGAGCGAGCCGTGGCGCGAGACCGAGGAGAGCGTGCGCCCGAGCAGCGGCAGTCCGCGAATGCCGGACAGCACCCACGCGGCCCCGCTCGCCACCATTCCGAGGAATCGGCGGGCGCCGGTCACGGTCACGGCCGCGAGCGCGCCGGCGGACGCGACGGACAGGACGGCGACGCCGGAGTTCGCGCGGAGGACGACGAGGATGCCGAGCCCGACGGCGAGGGCGGAGCAGCCGATCGTCCACGGGTCGCGGCGGCCGGACGCCCAGAGCATGAGCCCTCCGGCGGAGAGGAGGACGAGCAGCGTGCCGATCCCGATGTTGCGGTAGGGCAGGATGACCGCGCCCACGACCCCGACGACCAATGCACCGGTCAGGAGGGCGACCTGCGGGTCGCGTTCGCGCTCGGGCCAGAGGTTGGTCCACGCGGGCGGGGCGGGTGGGGCAGTTGCCGTGGTCGTGGGGGTGGTGGTGGCAGACATCGGGTCCTCCGGGAGCGGGTCTGGGTGCGCGGGTGCAGGTGCGGGGGGGCGGGAGTCGGCGGGGGCGAGCGGGAGCCGGACGGCGAGCCGGGCACCGGACTCGCCTGGGGCGGGCTCGAGGGCGCGGATCGTGCCGCCGTGGAGCTCGGCGACCCACGCGGCGATCGACAGGCCGAGCCCCGAGCCGCCGCCGGCCGTCGGGCCGGCCCCGAACCGCCGGAAGACGTCCGCGCGCCGGTCCGGGGGGATGCCGGGACCGGCGTCCCTGCATTCGAGGGTCCAGGTGTGCGTCGCGGGGTCCGTCGTCGCGACGAGCCGGACGACGGCGTCGGCCGGGCTGTGCCGGATGGCGTTGTCGAGGAGGTTGGTCAGGACCTGCGCGAGGCGGCCGCGGTCGACGCTCACCGTCAGGTCGGCGGGCTCGACGCTCGTCGCGATCTCGACGGGCCGCCCGTGGACGCGGGCCTCGGCGACGGCGGCGTCGAGGAGGTCGGCGACCCGGACCTCCTGCAGGCGCAGGGGTACGGCTCCGCCGTCGACCCGCGAGAGGTCGAGGAGGTCCTCGACGAGGGCGGAGAGCCGTTCGGACTGGGCGAGGGCGCCCTCGAGCACGGCCGGGTCGGGGGCGGTGACGCCGTCGACGAGGTTCTCCAGGACGGCCCGCTGGGCGGCGAGCGGTGTGCGCAGCTCGTGGGAGACGGTCGCGACGAGCTCGCGCCGGCGCTGGTCGGTCTGGGCGAGCTCCCCGGCCATCGCGTCGAACGAGCGCGCGAGGAGGCCGACCTCGTCCGCGCTCGTCGACCGGACCCGGACCGAGTAGTCGCCGGTCGCCATGCGCCGGGCCGCCTGGGTCATCTGGGTGAGCGGCGCGATGAGACCGCGTGCGAGCCACTGGGTGACCACGAGCGCGACCGCCGAGGTGACGGGAAGGCTGATCCAGATCGGCACGCCCGCGACCCGGCCGAGCAGGACGGTCCACGCCGACGCGAGGATCGAGAGGCCGACGAGGAGGGCGAGCTTGACGCGGATCGAGCCGACCTGCCCGAGCGGCTCGGCGAGGTCGACCGGCCTCACGGCTGGTCCTCGACGGCGAAGCCGACGCCGTGGACGGTGCGGATGCGGTCGGCCCCGATCTTCGCCCGGAGCGCCTTGACGTGGGAGTCCAGGGTGCGGCTCCCGGACGCGTCGGCCCAGCCCCAGAGCTCGGACTGGATGTCCTCGCGGCGACGAACCGTCCCGGGCTGGGTGAGAAGCGTCGCGAGGAGGTCGAACTCGGTCGGCGTCAGGTGCACGGCGTCGCCGCCGACGGTGACGCGGCGCGCGGCCGGGTCGAGCGAGAGGCCGCCGAAGGCGACGACGGCGGGTGCGGAGCCCGCATTCGCAGGCGCGGCAAGGGCATTCGCCCGCTCGACGCGGCGGAGGAGGGCGCGGACCCGCGCGACGACCTCGCGCATCCGGAACGGCTTGGTCAGGTAGTCGTCGGCGCCGATCCCCAGGCCGATGAGGACGTCCGTCTCGTCGTCGCGCGCCGTGACCATGAGGACCGGGACCGGGCGCTGCGCCTGGATCCGGCGGCAGACCTCGAGCCCGTCGAAGCCCGGGAGCATGACGTCGAGGAGGACCGCATCGGGCGCGTGCTCCTCGAAGGCCGCCACGGCGCCCGGTCCGTCCCACGCGCGGACGACCCGGAAGCCCTCGGCCTCGAGCCGGTCGGTGAGCGCCTGGTTGATCGTCGCGTCGTCCTCGACGACGAGCAGCGTCGCAGTCCCCTCGGTCATGGCTCCGAGCGTAGGAGCGTGCGGGTGCAGGTCCGCGGTGATCGGTGTGCAGATCCCGTGGAGATGGGTCTCCAACCGCCTGACACGATGGCCGAATGCTGGTGCGCCTCGGAGATCTCGCCCCGTCCGTCGACGAGAGCGCGTGGGTCGCTCCGACCGCGAACGTCATCGGGCAGGTGAGCCTCGGACCCCGCGCGAGCGTCTGGTACGGCGCAAGTGTCCGCGGCGACATCGGCGTCATCGCGGTCGGCGAGGGCAGCAACGTCCAGGACAACGCGACGCTCCACGCAGACCCGGGCTTCCCGGTGAGCGTCGGCTCGGGCGTGACGATCGGCCACAACGCCGTCGTCCACGGCTGCACCGTCGAGGACGACTGCCTCATCGGGATGGGCGCGATCGTCCTCAACGGCGCCGTCGTCGGCGCCGGGTCGCTCGTCGCGGCGGGGGCCGTTGTCTCGCAGGGGATGCGGGTGCCGCCGGGCTCGCTCGTCGCGGGCGTCCCCGCTCAGGTCAAGCGGACCCTCAGGCCGGAGGAGCTCGAGCACGTCCGGGTCAACGCGGCGGCCTATGTCGCGCTCGCCGAGGACCACGGAGCGAATGCCGCGGAGGCCTGAGCGGCCCTCTCACCTCGCGACGGGCAGGGTGGACACGGGCGCCGTGGTCGACGGCACTCCTGTCGGACGCTCGCGCCTGACCCCCTCCATCTCGCCGGTCGAACTTGCAAGAACCGCCGCGCCCATCGAATGGCCGCGGCGGTTCTTGCAAGGTCGACCGAGGGGTATCGGCGTCATGACGAGAGTCCAGATGGAGAAGTCACAACCGCCGCGACTCGCGCGGCGGGTCGTGACCTCTCGTTCGGGCGAGCGGGGGCCGGTCGGTCTCGACCGGTGTGAGCGGGGTCCGCTCGGTCAGCGTGCGACGCCCGCCGGCTGGCGGGTGCGCTCGCGCTCGTCGACCTCGGCGCAGTCGTGGCAGTCCTGGCCGGCCTGCGAGACCGAGTCCAGCAGCTCGACGCCCGCGTCCTCGGCCATGGTCTCCGTCGAGCCCGCGCCCGGCTCGGCGTGGGTCGTTCCGCGCAGCGGGATCTCCCGGATGAAGAGCGTCGCGACGAAGACGACGAGCAGGATCGGGAGGCCGATGAGGAAGACGTCGTGCAACCGCTCGGCGAGACCCTGGCGGACCGCGTCGGCGACGATCGGCGGGAGCTTCTTGAGGGCATTCGGGTCGAGGACGGACCCGACGTCCGCGCTGCCGGCGGGCATCGACGCACGGACCGACGCCGGCAGGTGCGCCGAGATCGCCGTGGCGAGCCCGCTCGTCATGACCGTGCCGAAGATCGCGATGCCGACGGTCGAGCCGACGTTGCGGAAGAACTGCATCGTCGAGGTGACGACACCGAGGTCCGCGCGGTCCGCGGCATTCTGCACGATGAGCGTGTACTGCTGCATCGCGAACCCGAGGCCGACGCCGAGGACGCTCATCGCGATCGTCAGCTCGCCCTGCGTCGCCGTGTGGTCGAGCCGGGTGAGCAGCCAGATGCCCGCTCCCATGATCGCGACGCCGGCGAGGATGAACCCCTTGTAGCGGCCGGTCCGGGTGATGAGCTGGCCGGTGACGATGCCGACGACGATGAAGCCGAGCATGAGCGGCAGGAGGATGAGGCCGGAGTTCGTCGCGTTGACGCCGATGACGCCCTGGGCGAAGACGGGGATGTAGATGATCGCGCCGAACATGACCATCGCGATGCCGAATGCGGCGATGTTGGACAGCGTGAGGATCGAGTTGCCGAAGAGCCGCAGCGGGATGATCGGCTCGGCCGCGCGCCGCTCGATGAGGACGAATGCGGTGAGCAGGACCGCACCGACGGCGAAGAGGCCGATGATGACGCCCGAGCCCCAGGCGTAGGTCGTGCCGCCCCAGCTCGTCGCGAGGAGGATCGTCACGAGGGCGGGCGTCAGGGTGAGGATGCCGGCGACGTCGATCTTGGCGTCGCGTCGCTCGTGCGAGAGGTGCAGGAAGCGCGCGACGACGGCCGTGGCGGCGATCCCGATCGGGATGGTCGACCAGAACAGCCAGCGCCAGCCGAAGTTGTCCGTGATGAAGCCGCCCGCGAGCGGCCCGGCCACCATGGTCACGCCGAAGACGGCGCCCATGAGGCCCTGGTACTTGCCGCGGTGCCGCGGCGGGATGATGTCGCCGATGATCGTCTGGGCCAGCGGCATGACGGTGCCCATGCCGAGGCCCTGGATCGCGCGACCGGCGACGAGGGTCCAGAAGTTCGGGGCGAGGCCGGCGACGAGCGAGCCGAGCATGAAGACGCCGAGGCCCGCGAGGAAGAAGCCGCGGCGGCCGTAGAGGTCGGAGAACTTGCCGACGATCGGGACGGCGACGGCCGACACGAGCATCGCGGCCGTCGCGACCCACGAGTAGTGGTCCATGCCGCCGAGCTCGGCGACGATCTTGGGCATCGCCGGCCCGACGATCGTCTGGCTGATCGAGGCGACGAGCATGCCGAGCATGAGGCCGATGAAGACGCGGCGTCCCGTCGCGTCGAGGTGGAACTCCTCCACCGGGGAGGTCTGGGTCGTGGTCACGTCGTCCATCGTAGACAAATCTTGCAGTGCGTGCAACTTTGCAGCGAATGCAGGTATAGTGGTGCCATGACCACCGCCACCGCGATCGCCGACGAGACCTGCGGACTGCGCGAGCGCAAGAAGCAGCTGACCCGTCGCGACCTGCACCGCGCCGCGCTCGAGCTCGCGCAGGAGCTCGGGGTCGACGCGACGACCGTCGACACGATCGCGGCCCGTGCCGGCGTCTCGACGCGCACCTTCTTCAACTACTTCGCGACCAAGGACGACGCCCTCCTCGGCAACGACCCGACGATGGAGGAGCGGGCCCGGTCCATGGTCGAGGCCGCGCCCGACCACGAGCCCGTGCTCCAGGTCGTCCGCCGGCTCTTCGACACGCAGGTGAAGGCGCTGCGCGAGGACCCCGACCTGTGGCGCCTCCGCCGCGAGATCACCCTCGTCGAGCCGGTGCTCGCCGCGCGGATGCTCGGCTCGTGGGTCCGCGTCGACAAGGTCATCGTCGACTCGATCATCGAGCGCGCCCACCGGCTCGCGGGTCGTCGCAAGGTCGACGAGCTCGCCGTGGCGGTCGAGGTCTACGCCGCGCTGGGAGCCGGGCGTGCGGCATTCCGCCAGCACGTCGTCGAGGGGCTTGACGGCGACCTCGACGCGCTGCTCGACCGGGCGTACTCCCTCCTTGCCTGAGAGGCGTGCGCCCGGTCGGCGATCGGCTGCCGGCTGAGCGCGACGTCAGCCGCCCAGTGCGGTGACTCGCGCCGCCAGCGTCGCCGGCGAGAACGCGATCTGTTCGACGGTGGAGACCCACGTCACGAGCATCATGGCCAAGCTGGACCTGGCCCATCGCGAGGTCGACGACCACCGTCGGGTCCTCGTCGTCCTCGCCTACCTCACGTCACGCGGGGCGACCTGAGCGATCCCCGCCGGCCCGCTCCACCTGGAGCCTCGCGCTCGGTGGGGCGCCGCAGGACCCCGGGCAGGTAGGCGGCGCCCGGGGTGCCGCTCAGCGCCGCGACGTCGCCGGGGTTGGACATCCGGCAGCGCTGGAGCGACAGGCAGCCGCAGCCGATGCAGGAGTCGAGACCGTCGCGGAGGCGCTCGAGCGCCTCGATGCGTTCGTTGAGGCGGACCCGCCAGTGGCGTGAGATCCGTTGCCAGTCGGCCTTGGTGGGCGTGCGCCCACTTGGGAGGCTGTCGAGCTCGGTCCGGACCTCTTCGAGGGTGAGGCCGATGTTGCTGGCCGCGCGGATGAAGGCGAGCCGGCGGAGCACCGAGCGCTCGAAGCGTCGCACGCCTCCCGCGCTGCGACTCGCCGAGATCAGGCCCTGCTCCTCGTAGTAGCGCAGCGCCGACGCGGCGAAGCCGCTCCGCTCGGAGACCTGGCTGATCGAGAGGACGTCGCGGGTATCGATGGTGGTCACCTCTTGACTTCAAGTTCACTTGAACTTCAAGACTGAGGGAACAACATCGATCAGTCAAGGAGCACACCATGTCCACAGCACTCGTCACCGGCGGATCCGCGGGGCTCGGACGCGAGCTCGTCATCGCCCTGGCCGAGCGCGGGTGGCAGGTCGTCACCGACGCGCGCCGCCCCGAGCGGCTCGCCGCCCTCGACCACCCCGGCGTGACAGCCGTTGCGGGCGACATCACCGACGCCGACCACCGCGCCGCCCTCGTCGACGCCGTCGACCGCCGGGGCGGCCTCGACCTCCTCGTCCACAACGCGAGCACCCTCGGGCCGACGCCCCTCCGGCCTCTCGTGGAGGTGTCGATCGACGACCTCCAAGGGGTCTGGCGGACGAATGTCGGCGCGCCGCTCGTCCTCACGGCCGCCCTCATCCCCCGCCTCCGGGCCTCCCGCGGGATCCTCCTGTCGATCTCCTCCGACGCCGCCGTCGAGCACTACGAGGGATGGGGCCTCTACGGGGCGTCCAAGGCCGGGCTCGACCACCTCACCCTCACCTTCGGCGCGGAGTCGCCCGACGTCACGGCCTATGCCGTCGACCCGGGTGACATGCGCACCGAGATGCACCAGGCGGCATTCCCCGGGGAGGACATCAGCGACCGGCCACTGCCCGCCACCGTCGTCCCGCACCTGCTCGCCCTCATCGACCGGAGGCCCCCGTCCGGTCGCTACCGCGCCGCCGACGTGCCCGAAGCGCAGGAGATCGGCGCATGACCGTCCTGACCGAGCACCCGCACACGCTGTTCACGCCGGCGCCGGGCGCCTTCGCGCCCGCTCCGGCCGAGCACCGTGGCCTGGACCGCGACGGCGTCCGCCTGCTCCTCGCCTCCGGGACCAGGATCCGGCACCACCGCTTCCATGATCTGCCGGAGCTGCTCGACGCCGGGGACGTCCTCGTCGTCAACGACTCCGCGACCGTCGCCGCGCAGCTCGACGGACGGCACGGCGGACATCCGGTCGTCGTCCACCTCGCTGCGCCGCTCGGCGACGACCAGTGGGTCGTCGAGCTGCGGACCGCACCCGACGCCGCCCGCGCGGTCCTCGAGGCGGAGATCGGCGACCGGGTCGAGGTCGGCTCCGTCGAGCTCCACCTCGTCGCTCCCTACCCGCACCGCTCGTCGCCGACCGGCTCGGGCAACCGGCTCTGGCGGGCCGACGTCCGGGGCGACCTGGCCGGTCGCGCGCGGAGCCACGGACGCCCGATCGCCTACGGCTACCTCGACCGGCGCTACCCGCTCCTGGACTACCAGACCGTGTTCGCCACCCGCCCCGGCAGCGCCGAGATGGCCTCTGCCGCGCGGCCGTTCACTGATCGCCTCGTGTCGCGGCTGGTCTCCCGTGGCATCGTCATCGCGCCGATCACGCTGCATACGGGCGTCTCGTCGCAGGAGGCCGGGGAGGGCCCGCAGCCCGAGCGCTTCGCGGTGCCATCGGCGACCGCCGGGACCGTCAACGCCGCTCGGCGGGCCGGCCGTCGGATCGTCGCGGTCGGCACGACCGCGACCCGCGCCCTCGAGTCGGCAGTGGGCGATGACGGCATGCTGCAGGCCGCGTGCGGGTGGACCGAACGCATCGTGACGCCGGCGGACCCGCCGCGGGTCGTCGACGGGCTCATCACCGGCTGGCACGACCCGCAGGCCTCGCACCTGCTGCTCGTCGAGGCGGTCGCCGGGGTCGGGCTCACCCAGTCCGCCTACGACGCGGCCATCCGCGAGGGCTACCTGTGGCACGAGTTCGGCGACAGCGCGCTACTGCTCCCGGAGCGCGACTGAGGCGAGGAGACCGGCTCAGGCGGCAGCGGCCTCGCGCCGACGTGCCACGTCGTGCAGCAGCTCGATGGCGCGGACGACGGCCTTGCGCGGGGCGGCCGCCTCGCTGACGAAGGCGACGATGCGACGAGACGGCGCTGCTTCGCCGGCGACGGCGCGCTCCACGAGCCCCGGGCCGAGATGCCCCATCGCGAGGCGCGGCAGGAGGGTCAGGCCGACGCCCGCCTCGACGAGCCCGAGGGCGGCGTGGTGGTCGCTCGACCGGGCGACATAGCGGGGCGTCGCACCGACCGCGGCGAAGGCGCGCCGGAGGATGCGCGCGCACGTCGTGTCCTGCATTCCCTCCGCGATGAGACGCTCGCCGGACAGGTCGGCGAGGGAGACCTCGCCCTGCTCGGTCAGCGGGTGACCGGCGGGGAGGACCAGGACGTAGGGCTCGTCGACGAGGTGCACCCGTCGGTGCCCGGCGACGCGCGTGGCGGGCAGGGTCGGGTCCTCGGCTCGGAGGTCGATGTCGTAGGCCGAGCGGTTGGTGTCCCGGTCGTCGAAGAGGTCGAGATTGAGCAGGAGAGCAGGGAACTCGACGGAGAGGGTGCGCGCGATCTGCGGGACCCAGTACTGGCCGGCGGAGGGGAAGGTGCCGATCGACAGGGTCCCCGTCCGACCCTCGCGCAGGTCGTCGACGAGCCCGCCGAGCCGACCGAGCGAGTCCATGACGTCCTCACTGCCCTCGGCGAGCGCGAGACCGGCCGGCGTCGGCGCGATGCCACGTCCGGACTTCTCGAAGAGGGTGAGCCCGGTCTCCCGCTGGAGGGCGGTGATGTGCTGGCTCACCGCGCTCGGGCTGTAGCCGAGGTTGGTCGCGGCGGCCTGCACCGTGCCCGCGTGGACGACGGCGCGGAAGACACGGAGACGGGTGACGTCGAGCATGTCCCGATCATACGCTCAAACTGAATGGTCGTGAAGAAACATTCGCTTGTCCTGATGGATCAACGAGCGCATCCTGAATGCATGAACCTCACCGCCCGCAGCCACAGCACCTCCTCCTACAGCCCCAGCAGCTCCTACAGCCGCAGCACCTCCTACAGCCGTTATGCCGACCTCCCGGCCGACCGCGACCTCGAGCGCGTCTCCGCCGAGCTCCTGGCCCTCCCGACCCCCACCGTCGCGTCGACCGCAGCCGGCGCGCACCAGCCCTGGCTCCGCCGGCACCTGCACCTGCACCGGCTCCACGCCTGACCGTCAGCTCGACGCGTCCGCCGTCCACTGGCCGATCCGGAGGACGACGAACTCCGCCGGCCGGACCGCGGACACGCCGATGAGGACGACGAGACGACCGTTGTCGAGGTCGTTCTGCGTCATCGTCGTCCGGTCGCAGCGCACGAAGAACGCCTCGTCGGGCGTCCGGCCCAGGAGCGCGCCGGTCTGCCACTGGACGTGGAGGAAGTCCTCGACCGCCCGCCGGATCGACGCCCACAGTCGCTCGCCGTTCGGTTCGAAGACCGCCCACTGCGTGCCCCGGTCGATCGAGTGCTCGAGGAAGGCGAACAGGCGTCGGACGTTCACGTACTTCCACTCGGGGTCCGACGTCATCGTCCGGGCGCCCCAGACGACGGTGCCGCGGTCGGGGAACGAGCGGATGGCATTGATCCCGGCGGGGTTGAGGCGTTCCTGCTCGGCCGTCGACACCTGGGCGGCGAGACCGGTGATGCCGAGGACGCGCTCGTTGGCCGGCGGCGCCTGCACCCCTCTCGCGAGGTCGACACGCGCGCAGATCCCCGCCACGGCGCCCGAGGGTGCGACGGCGAGCGGGCGGCGGGGTCTCCCGGGTGGGCGCCCCGGTCGTCCGGACGGGGCCAGCGGCTCGTCGACGAGCAGCCATGGGTAGTAGATCGCGGCACGCGAGCTGTCGAACCGGTGGCGGAACTCGAGTACCTCGTCGACGCCGAGCCCTCGCGGCGGGTCGACGAGGGCGAGGCGGTACTGGTGCTGCTCGCAGTGTGCGACGAGCAGGGCGGCCACCTCCGCGCTCGCGTCGACGTCGAGCGTTCCGGCGTCGGGCAGTGCGACGAGCGAGACGTCCTCGACGTCGCCGAGGGCGGCGAGACCGGCGGCCAGCGCGTCCGGCGTCGGACCTCGCCCGTCCGAGCCGCCGACGAGCTGGATCCCGGGCGCTCCCGGCGACCGCAGCGCGGCGAGGAGGGCGTCCGGCTCCGGTGCGTGGTCGACGATCTCGAGCCACACCAGGCCGTGCGCGTCGGGAGGGTCATCGGGTCGCAGGACCGTCGCGACGAACCGCTCGTGCCCGGCGGTGACCGCCAGGTCGGCGTAGGTCTCGACCCGCCCGTCCAGGTGGATCTCGACGTCGACCGCGGAGGGGTCGCCGGGCCTTTCGTTCGTCACGATGCGAATGCGGGCGCCCGCCGCACCCGGCCACCTCGCCCGCCAGCGCGCCACCGTCGGACCGCCGACCGGCAGGTCGACGCCCGCGAGGTCACCGTCCGGCCCGTCGCCGACGCCTTGGTCGGTCGCGCTGAAGGCGCGCTGGACGTACAGCCGCCGCCCGCCATTCTCGAAGAAGAGCCTCGCCGCGTGCGCGACCGGGCACGGTCCTCCCCCAGTCCTGAACCCGCCGAAGACCCGCACGTACTCGGACATGCCGGTGACCAGGACGGGTGCGGTGGCCCTCCCGGTGTCGATGGCCGGATGCGCGACCGGGCCCAGCTCGGTCTCCCCCACCACCCCGAAGGTGCTCGTGCCGACGCCCTCGATGGTGCGTGAGCGAGCGCCGACCTCGTCCCGCGCTGAGCGCAGGACCCCCACGTGGACGCCGGGCGTCAGCTCCTCGGGCACCCCCCGAGCGTGACAGGGATACGGCGTTCCCGCAGGCGGATCGGGTCAGGAGCGTTCGCGCAGCCGCCCGTCGGCATCCGGGTTCGCGTCGAGGAGCGCATCCAGGTCCGCGAGCGCCACGTCGAGGTCGGCCGTGACGACGAGCTCGGCGAGGCTCGACTCCCGGACGAACCCGGCCGCGACGAGCGAGTCGAGCGCCCGCACCATCGGCTGCCAGAAGCCCCCGACGTCGAGCAGGCCGAGGGGCTTGCGGTGCAGGCCGATCTGTCGCCAGGTCCACACCTCGAAGAGCTCCTCGAGCGTGCCGAGTCCGCCGGGCAGGGCGAGGAAGGCGTCGGCGAGGTCGGCCATCATCGCCTTGCGCTCGTGCATCGACTCCACGACGTGCAGCGCCGTGAGGTCCGAGCGCCCCCACTCGCGGTCGATCATGAATGCGGGGATGACGCCGATGACCTCGCCCCCGGCGTCGAGGGCGCCCTGGGACACCGCACCCATGAGCCCGCCGCCTCCACCGCCGTAGACGAGCCCGATCCCGCGGTCCGCGAGCTCGCGGCCCACGGCATTCGCCGCCGTCGACAGCCCGGGGTCCGCGCCCGGTGTCGAGGCGCAGAAGACGGCGAGTCGGCGGATCGGCACCGGCCCACCCTCTCAGGTCGGCGGCGCCGTCCGGGTGCGACTGTCGGTGGCGCGCGCGACGATGGGGGCATGGCCACGACATTGACCGGAGCCCAGATCGCCGACGCCGGACTCACCGGCTGGACCCCGATGGCGGGCGGACTCCAGACCCGCCTGCTCACCGGCGGCTTCAGGACGGGAATGCAGCTGCTCGCCTCGGTCGGCGAGGCCGCCGAGGCGATGAACCACCATCCCGACCTCGACCTGCGCTACCCGCACCTCGACGTCCGGCTCACGAGCCACGACGCCGGCGGGGTCACCGAGCGCGACCTCGAGCTCGCCCGCCGGATCAGCGAGCTCGCCAGTGCTGCCGGCGTCGAGCAGAGCGGCGACGTCGTGCGGCTCGAGCTCGCGCTCGACAGCCCGGACGGCTCGGCGATCTCGCCCTTCTGGGCGGCCATCTGGGCCGGCGAGGTCAAGGGGGTCGACGTCGTCGACAAGGACGACGTCCTCCCCCTCCTGTGGCTCCAGGAGTCGGGGAGCGAGGAGCCGCGGCAGCGCTGGCACCCCGACGTCTGGGTCGCCCCCGAGCAGGTCCAGCCGCGGATCGACGCCGCGGTCGCCGCCGGCGGCACGCTCGTCACCGACGAGTACGCCCCGAGCTTCTGGGTGCTTGCAGACCCCGAGGGCAACAAGGCCTGCCTCTGCACGTGGCAGTCGCGGGCCTCGGAGGACTGATCAGGCAAGGTCCTCGAGCGGGGCGCGCCAGCGCAGGCCGAGGAACGCGCCAACCCCCGGCCCTCGTCACGCTAGAAGTCGCAGCCGACGTCGCATCCGTCCCGACACCCGTCGCCGAGGCTGACGACGTCCGACGAGGACGAGACGAACTCATCGACGCCCGACGCGACCGACCCCAAGCCGTCGGTGCGCGGGCGGTCGCCTCGCGGTGTTGACCGACGGTGACCAGCATGCCGTTGGTTGACAAGAGAGGTTCATCTGTCACGTGGCCGTCAGGCCGCGAGCGTCAGCCGACGAAGAGGTCGGGGCCGGCGAGGAGCTGCTCGCGCAGGATGTCGGCGTGGCCGAGGTGCCGGGCGTACTCGGCGGACAGGTGGGCGTGGATCCACCGGTCGGGCACGTCGGGCCAACGTCGGCACCGAGGGGGAGGTTCCGCTCCTGCGTCCGCGTGAAACGCCCCTGTAGCGGCGTTTCACGCGGACGTAGCGCCCCGCTGGCTGCGGTAGTACTCGATGAGGCCCCGGGTGCTCGAGTCCTGGGCGGCGAGGGCGTCGTCGTCCGCCCGGATCGCCGGGGCGACCTGGAGGGCGAGCTGCTTGCCGAGCTCGACGCCCCACTGGTCGAAGGAGTCGATGCCCCAGACGACCCCCTGGGTGAAGGTGATGTGCTCGTAGAGCGCGATGAGCTGGCCGACGACGCCCGGGGTCAGCGAGGGCGCCATGATCGAGGTCGACGGCCGGTTGCCGGTGAAGACCCGCGCCGGGACGATCTCCTCCTTGGTCCCCTCGGCGCGCACCTCCTCGGCGTTCTTGCCGAAGGCGAGCGCCTTGCTCTGGGCGAAGAAGTTCGCGAGGAAGAGCTCGTGGACGTCCTGGTCGCCGTCCGCGATCGCGTGCGCCGGGTTGGCGACGGCGATGAAGTCGCACGGGATGAGCCGGGTCCCCTGGTGGATGAGCTGGTAGAACGCGTGCTGCCCGTTGGTGCCGGGCTCGCCCCAGAACACCTCTCCGGTGTCGCTCGTCACGGGGGTCCCGTCGGCCCGGACACCCTTGCCGTTGCTCTCCATCGTCAGCTGCTGGAGGTAGGCGGCGAACCGGTGGAGGTACTGCGCGTAGGGCAGGACGGCGTGGCTCTGGGCGCCGAAGAAGTTGACGTACCAGACGTTGAGCAGGCCCATGAGCGCCGGGACGTTGCTCTCCCACGGCTCGTTCGCGAAGTGCTCGTCGACCTCGTGGAAGCCCGCGAGGAATGCCGTGAAGCTCTCCGGGCCGATCGCGACCGCGACGCTCGTCCCGATCGCCGAGTCGACCGAGTAGCGGCCGCCGACCCAGTCCCAGAAGCCGAAGGCGTTCGCCGGGTCGATGCCGAATGCCGCCACCTTGTCCAGCGCCGTCGACACGGCGACGAAGTGCTTGGCCACGGCGGCCGTCCGGGCCTCGTCGGTGTCCTCGATCGCGCCGCTCGCCGCGAGCGCCGTCCACAGCCAGTCCCGCGCCATCCGGGCGTTCGTCAGGGTCTCGAGGGTCGTGAACGTCTTGGAGGCGACGATGAACAGCGTCGTCGTCGGGTCGAGGTCGTGGGTCTGCTCCCAGACGTCCGCGGGGTCGATGTTGGAGACGAACCGGCACTGGATGCCTTGCTGCACATAGGGCTTGAGCGCCTCGTAGACCATGACCGGACCGAGGTCCGAGCCGCCGATGCCGATGTTGACGACGGTGCGGATCGGCTGACCGGTCACCCCCTTCCACTCGCCGGAGCGGACGCGGTCGGCGAAGGCGTAGACCTTGTCGAGGGTCTCGTGGACCTGCGCGACGACGTCCTCGCCGCCGACCTCCAGGGAGTCGCCCTTGGGGCGGCGCAGCGCGGTGTGCAGGACGGACCGGTCCTCGGTCACGTTGATCCGGTCGCCGCGCAGCATCGCGTCCCGGCGTCCGGCGAGGTCGACCTCGTCGGCGAGCTTGACCAGGGCCGCGAGGACGTCGTCGTCGAGGAGGTTCTTGCTCAGGTCGACGAACAGGTCGCCGCAGGTCCGGCTGTAGCGGCCGGCCCGCTCGGGATCGGCGGCGAAGGCGCCCCGGAGGTCGGGGGTCAGGCCGTCGTGGAGGCGGGTCAGGTCCGCCCAGGCGCCGGTCGTGGTCGCGTCGACGATGCTCATGGTCACAACCTAGGGCCGGGCGTGGCGCCCCGTCACCCGAGGGAGTCGAGGGCGTCCTCGGCCGAATGCCGCGCCTGCTCGGCCTCGCGGCGGGCCCGGCGGGCCGTCGCGACCCGCTCCTTGGTCGCAGCCTCGGCCTCGGTCGCCTTGTCGAGCTGGCGCTGGGCGGCCTCGCGGCGCTCCCGGGCCGCGTCGGCGAGCTCCTCGGCGTCGTCGACGGCGGCATTCGCGGCCTTGACCGCCGCCTCCGCGGCGTCGAGGGCCGCCTCCGCGTCGGACCGTCGTGACTCGGCGGCGCCCTTGCCGCCCGCCGGCCCGTCGTCGTCCAGGTCGTCCGGCTCGTCCGGCTCGTCCGGCTCGTCCGGCTCGTCCGCGGACGCGCCCCGCCCGCCCTGGATGACCCCGAGGACGCGGCCGGTCGAGGTGACCGCGACGGCGTCGGCGACGTCGACCTCCCCGAAGCCGCTGTAGGACAGCGGCCGGACGAGCGTGCCTGACGCGAGGGCGGCGTGGGCCGCGGCGTCGGCGAGGGCGGCGATCCCCGTGTCGCGGACCTCGTCGCGGCCGCTCGCGCTCAGGCTCCGGCCGGCGTCGCCGACGGCGGCGGCCGCACCGTCGACGAGCGCCGCGAGGACGCGGTCCCGGTCCGACCGGAGCGACGCGAGCTCGGCGACGTCGAGGCGGGAGGTGGCGGACCGCATTCGCTCCCCGAGGTCATCGAGGTCGTCGAGGACCTCGTCGCCCTCGTGGGCGAGGAGGTTGAGCGCCCAGGCGGACACGCTCGGCTTGCGGAGCTTGCCGACCGTCGCCGCGAGCGGCTTGTCGCCGGCGGCCTTCGCCTCGTCGACGAGACCCTTGCGCACCGCCATGAACTCCTCCGGCGTCGCCGCGTAGAGCCTGGCCGCGGCGGCGGCGAGGGCGGCGTCGTCCGCTTGGGCCATGGAGCCATTCAACAGCGCCACGGCGTGGACGGGAGGCCGCGCGCGGGTCCGAGCCACGATAATGACGCGAATGCGGCAGTCCACCAAGCCCCTGGGTCCCGGGACCGGGCCGATGATCCTGATCGTCGGCGCGGCTTTCGTCCTGGTCATGGTGGGCCTGCAGCAGGTCGGCAACATCATCGGGCCGGTCTTCCTCGCGCTGACCCTCGCGATCACGGTCCGCCCGATCACGCACTGGCTCGCCGAGCGCGGCGCGCCCGGCTGGGTCGGCACGGTCGCCGTCCTCGTCCTGCTCTACGCCGTCCTGATCGGCATGGTCTTCGTGCTCGGCGCCTCGATCGCGCAGCTCGCGACGACGCTGCCGGAGTACTCCGCCCGGTTCGGCGAGCTCTACCAGCAGATCCTGGACCAGCTGGCGCGACTCGGGGTGAGCCAGGACGCGCTGTCCAACCTCCAGGACCAGTTCAACTTCGACTCGATCCTCGGCGTCGTGCAGACCCTCGTCGGCCAGCTCCAGTCGGTGACGACCTCGGTCCTGTTCGTCCTGCTCTCCCTCGCCTTCCTCGTCCTCGACACCGCCGACCTGTCGGCGCGCGCCGGCAGCCTCCGAGCCGCGCGCCCGCACCTCGTCGCCGCCCTCGAGGACTTCGCCTGGCGGGTGCGGCGCTACTGGCTCTTCTCGGCGATCTTCGGCGTCATCCTCGCCGTCGCCGACTACGTGGCGCTGCTCCTCCTCGGCATCCCGTTCCCCCTGACCTGGGCCGTCGTCGCCTTCATCTGCAACTTCATCCCCAACATCGGTTTCGTCGTCGCCGTCATCCCGCCGGCCCTGCTCGCCCTGCTCACCGACAGCCCGCGGACGGCGCTCTTCGTCGTCCTCGCCTACGTCCTCATCAGCTTCGTCGTCCAGACCCTGTTCCTCCCGAAGTTCATGGGCGACGCGGTCGGCCTCAACACGACGACGACCTTCGTGTCCCTCGTCTTCTGGGCGGGCATCATCGGCGGGCTCGGGGCGGTCCTCGCGATCCCACTGACGCTCTTCGTCAAGGCGGTCATCATCGACTCCACGCCGAGGCTGCGCTGGCTGGGGACGTTCCTGTCGACCGACGCCTCCGAGAGACACGCGGCCGACAAGGCGACCGGCGAGGCCGCCTGAGCCCTCTCGACTCCGGGATCAGGGACGGCGAATGCCGCGCCCTACCCGTCCGTCCACGCGACGTCGTCCCTCTCCAGGGTCGCCCACTCGTCGGTCGGCACGTCCTCGAGCATGGTGTGCGGCGGGGCCTCCGAGCCCGCGTCGACGACCACGTCGTCCTCGGACCCCACCTCGTCCAGCCCCGCGTCGTGGGCGGCCGAACCCTGCTCGCTCATGCTTCCTCCTGAGGTGGAACCACGGCCGCGTCCTGTGCGTCCGTCTGCAACCTACGCCCGGTCCACTCCCGCCGGAAGCCCGACCGGGATGCGGTCGGCCTCCACCCTTCGGGGTGACGACTGAGGCATTCCCACCGGTGGACCGCGAGAACCCTGTGTTCCCAACCCCCTCCGAGCCCGCGGCGAGGAGCAGACTGCGGACGGGGGCGGCCGAGTCGGACCGTCCCGTACCGCTCGAACGACGAGGAGAATGCGCATGACGATCACTCCCGACGCCCCCCTGGGCGACGACGAGATGAGCACCGAGCCCGGCTCGACGCCGCTGGACGCCGGCGTCGGCGACGCCGACGGGACCGACGGCGGGTCGCAGGACACCGACGGCACCGACGGCGCCACGGGCGACTCGGACGGGGCGGACGGCGGCGCGGTCGACGGTGACGGCGCCGACGGCGACAGCACCGACGCCGGCGGCACGGAGGGGTCGGCGGCGGACACCGACGGCACCGACGGCAGCGCCCTCTGAGCGCACCCCGCCCTCCGGAGCCACGGCCGGGCAGCGCGCTCGACCTGCTCACCGGGGACGCCCAGACCTTCCGCGAGAAGGCCTGGGCGTCCACCGTGCTGCTCCACCGCGCCGACCCCGACGAGCTCACGGCGTTCCTCTCGCTCCCGGACGTCGACCACCTGCTCACCGAGTCCGGGATCCGCGCCCCCGCGATCCGGGTCGCCCGCGACGGATCGGTCCTCCCACAGGGGGACTTCACCCGGCAGGCGACGATGTCGGGACAGCCGGTCACCGGCCTCGTCGACGCCGCGAAGGCGCTCCGCCTCTACGACGAGGGCGCGACGATCGTCCTGCAGGGCCTGCACCGCTACTGGCCGCCGCTCACCGACCTCGTGAGCCGGCTCGAGCTCGAGCTCGGCCACCCGTGCCAGGCGAATGCCTACCTGACCCCGCCCGGCGCGCAGGGCTTCGCGGTCCACGCCGACACCCACGACGTGTTCGTCTTCCAGACCGCCGGCACGAAGCAGTGGGAGATCCACGACGCGGACGGCGTGCAGGACGTGCTCTTCGAGCCCGGGCTCGTCGCCTACCTCCCGACCGGGACCCGGCACGCCGCACGCGCCCAGGAGCGCGCCTCGCTCCACGTGACGATCGGCGTCAACCAGCTGACCCTCCGCGGGCTCGTCCGGCGCAGCGTCGCCGACGCGCTCGCCGAGGTCCCCGACACCCACCTGCCCGCGGGATGGCCCGACGACCCGGGTCCGGTCGCCGCCGCCCTCGGCGACGAGCTCGCCGCCCTCGCCGACCGGCTCCGCTCGATCGACGCGAATGCCGCGGTGCGGCACGAGGCCCGCCGGCACCTCACCGAGCGCCCGCCGCGCGTCGGCGGCGGCCTCCTCGATCGCCTCACCCTCGAGGCGCTCGACGACGCGACGGCGCTGTCACGACGGCCCGGCCATCCCTGCGAGGTCGTCGAGGGCCGCACCCCCGGGACGCTGGACGTCCTCCTCGGCGACCGGGTCCTCGTCGTCCCCGCCCGGCTGCGCCCGGCTTTGGACGTCGTCCGGGACCGGCAGCGGCTGACCCCCGCCGACCTCGCCGACCACCTCGACCCGCAGAGCCGGCTCGTCCTGGTCCGCCGGCTCGTCCGCGAGGGCCTGCTCCGGGTCGAGCGGTGAGCGACTTCCGGTGCGCGACCGCGTCGCGTGACCGCGCCGAGCCGGTCGCGGGGAGCGCCTCGACCTTCCGCAGCTTCCTGCTCCTCGAGGAGCCCGGACCGTGGGGCGAGGACGCGTGGCGGGACGCCCGGCTGCCCGAGGGACTCGGAGCGGAGGTCGTCCGGCGTTGCGCCCCGCTGACGATCCGGCCCCTCCTCATTCGCGCGCACCACCGACGTCGCCCGCGCGGCCGTCGCCTCTTCCTCGCGCACGCCGACGGACCCGAGCGCCACCGCCTGCTCACAGCATCCCTGGCCGACCCGCGCGAGATCCTCGACATCGACCTCGCCGCCTTCGTCGGGGGCGCCGACGCCGGGCTGTCCCAAGCGGCCGAACCGCTCTACGCCGTCTGCACCCACGGCCGGCACGACGCGTGCTGCGCCGAGCGCGGCCGTCCCGTCCTCGCCTCGGTCGCCGCCCTCGCCCCGGCGCAGGCCTGGGGCGTCTCGCACATCGGCGGCGACCGCTTCGCCGGCAACCTACTGGTCCTCGGCGACGGGCTCTACTACGGCGGCCTCGGCCCGGACTCCGCCGCCCGCGTCGTCCTCGCCCACGCGTCCGGGCACCTCGACCTCGACCACCTCCGAGGGCGGTCCTGCTGGCCGATGCCGGTCCAGGCGGCCGAGGTCGAGCTCCGCCGCGCCCTCGGGCACACCCGGCTCGGCGGGATCCGGCTCATGGGTCGTCGCGCCGAGGGCGACCTGCGGGTCGTCGAGCTCGAGGCCGACGGCGCCGCGCACACCGTCACCGTGCGCCGGCGCGAGAGCGAGCCGGTCCTGCTCACCTGCCAGGCCCGCCGCGCGCAGCCCGGGGTCGGCTGGGAGCTCGAGTCGATCACTCCCTGATCTGCGGGTACTGCTTCCGTCCGGTCCCGGCGGATGGCAGGCTCCCGTCATGGACTCGACCATGCAGTCGCCGCCCCTGCTCATCAGCCAGATCCTCCGCTACGGGACGACGGTCCACGCGGAGTCGGCGGTCGTCACGTGGACGGGCGACGGCGCCCGCCGGACGACCTACGGGGAGTGCGGCAAGCAGGCGGCCCGGCTCGCGAATGCCCTGCGCGGCCTCGGCGTCGAGGGCGACGACCGCGTCGCGACCTTCATGTGGAACAACGCCGAGCACTTCATCGCCTACTGCGCGGTCCCGTCGATGGGCGCCGTCCTGCACGCCTACAACCTGCGGCTCTTCCCCGAGCAGATGGTCTACATCGGCGGCCACTCCGGCGCCAAGGCGATCATCGTCGACAACACCCTCGCCGGCCCCGTGACCGGCCTCGTCACCCACGTCAGGTCCATCGAGCACGTCATCGTCAGCGGCCCGATCGACGACGACACCCGCGCGGCCCTCGAGGCGATCGACCACGTGCAGGGCGTCCACGACTGGGCGACGCTCCTCGGGGAGCAGGACGACGCATTCGACTGGCCGGACGACATCGACGAGGACTCTGCGTCCTCGATGTGCTACACCTCCGGCACGACGGGCAACCCCAAGGGCGTCGCCTACTCGCACCGCTCCAACTACCTGCACTCGATCACCGTCGCGATGACGCTCGGGATCCGGCAGGGCGACCGGGTCCTCGCCGTCGTCCCGCTCTTCCACGCGAATGCGTGGGGCTTCCCCTACCTCGCGCTGGCGACCGGCTGCGACCTGATGATGCCCGACCGCTTCCTCCAGGCCGAGCCGCTCGCGACGTTCATCGAGGCGGAGAAGATCAACAAGGGCGCCGGTGTCCCGACGATCTGGAACGACCTGCTCCAGTTCCTCGACAAGCCGGGCGCGCCCGACGTGTCGAGCTGCACGATGCTCATGGTCGGCGGGTCCGCGGTGCCGCCGGCGCTCATGAAGAACTTCCAGGCGAGGCATGGCATCGAGATCATCCAGGGCTGGGGCATGACCGAGATGTCGCCGGTCGGGTCGCTCGCGATCGCCCCGCTCGGCCCCGAGCTCGAGGGCGAGGACTACTGGCGCTACCGGACCGCGCAGGGCCGGCTGCTCATGGGCGTCGAGGGGCGACTCGTCGACCCCGACGGCAAGGAGGCGCCGTGGGACGGACAGAGCGTCGGCGAGCTCGAGGTCCGCGGGCCGTGGGTGACCGGCTCCTACTACCTCAACGGCCAGGAGTCGGACAAGGACAAGGCCGAGATGGAGGCGAAGTTCGCCGACGACGGCTGGCTGCGGACCGGCGACGTCGGGTCCCTGACCCGCGACGGCTTCCTCCGCCTGACCGACCGCTCCAAGGACGTCATCAAGTCCGGCGGCGAGTGGATCAGCTCGGTCGACCTCGAGAACGCGATCATGGGCCACCCCGCCGTCGCCGAGGCCTCGGTCGTCGGCGTCCCCGACGAGAAGTGGGGGGAGCGGCCGCTCGCGAGCGTCGTCCTCCGGGAGGGCCAGGCCGCGACGCCGGACGAGCTGCGGGAGTTCCTCGCCGACAAGATCGCCCGCTGGCAGCTGCCCGAGCGCTGGGCCTTCATCGACGAGGTCCCCAAGACGAGCGTCGGCAAGTTCGACAAGAAGGTCCTGCGCCGGCGCTACGCCGACGGTGAGCTCGAGGTGACGGAGGTCGGCGGCGGCTGACACGAGGGCGTGGGCCCGCGTCGACCGTCACGCGGCCTTGCGCGCGACCCCGAGGTAGGTGAATGCATACGGCCGGTTGAGCTGCGGGCCGGGCAGGTAGGCCTTGTCGAGCTCCTCCATGTCGAAGCCGGCGCCGGTGACCATCCGGTCGATGGGCCGCGTCAGGTGGCAGCCGCCCGCGACGAGACGCTGCATGGGGTCGAGGAGCCGCTGCCACCGCGCGACGCCGCTGTCCGGTGAGGCGCCGTGCTCGAGGAAGTGGATCGCGCCGCCGGGTCGCAGGACCCGCCGGCACTCGGCGAGCGCGCGGTCGGCGTCCGGGACCGTGCAGAGGGTGAACGTCGACAGGACGGCGTCCGCGCTCTCGTCCGGCAGGTCGAGCTCCTGTCCGTCGAGACTGCCGCGGAGGATCGGCATTCGCGCCGCACCGACCCGGCGCGCGGCGAGGTGCCAGGCCCGGGTCGACGGCTCGACGGCGATGACGAGCGTGACCGCGCGCGGGTAGTGCCGGACGTTGAGTCCGCTGCCGAAGCCGAGCTCGACGACCTCACCGGTCAGGCCCTGGCAGACCCGCTTCCGGGCGTCGTCGAACTCCGGCCGCGACAGCTGGCGGTCGATCACGCCCGGCAGAACCTTGTCGGCCCACACGCCCACCTGCTCAGGCTAGTGAACCCGACCTCCCGATGGGGCCCTGCGCATCGCTGGAATGCTGGGGTCGTGCGCGCCCTCGCCTTCGACGCATTCGGCGGACCCCTGACGGTCCGCGACCTCCCCGTCCCTGCCGCGCCCCCCGGCGGGGCGGTCGTCGAGGTGCACGCGACGGGCGTCTGCCGGAGCGACTGGCACGCGTGGATGGGCCACGACAGCGACGTCGCCCGGCTGCCGCACGTCCCGGGCCACGAGTTCGCGGGCATCGTCTCCGAGGTCGGCGACGGCGTGGACCCCGGCTGGGTCGGTCGCGCGGTCACCGCGCCCTTCGTCTACGCCTGCGGCTCCTGTGCCGAATGCAGGCAGGGCGCGGGGCAGGTCTGCCCGCGTCAGCGGCAGCCCGGTTTCACCCTCCAGGGGTCGTTCGCGGAGTACGTCACCGTCACGAGCGCGGCGACGAACCTCGTCGCCCTCCCGGTCGGACTCGAGCCGCGGCTGGCCGCGGGCCTCGGCTGCCGGGTCGCGACGGCGCACCGGGCCGTCGTCGCGCGGGCGCGGGTGGAGCACGGACAGACCGTCGTCGTCCTCGGCTGCGGCGGGGTCGGCCTCGCCGTCGTCGCCCTCGCCGCCGCACGCGGCGCCCGGGTCGTCGCCGTCGACCGGGCTCCGGAGGCGCTGTCCGCGGCGGCCCGGCTCGGGAGCGACCGCAACCTGCGCTGGGGGCCCGAGGACGGCTCGGACGCGCTCGTGGCGACGATCCGGGCGGAGACCGGCGGGGCGCAGGTGACCTTCGACTGCGTCGGGGACCCGCAGGTCTGCGCCGCGGCGGTCCGGATGCTCCGGCCGCTCGGGCGCCACGTGCAGGTCGGCCTCCTCCCACCCGCCCTCGGGCCGGTCGACCTCCCGATGGGTCTGGTCATCGGACGCGAGCTCGAGATCCTCGGGACCCACGGGCTCGCGGCCGCGGACTACGCGGCCCTGCTCGACGACGTGACGAGCGGCCGGCTCGAGCTCGGCGCCCTCGTCTCGCCCGGCCCGGCCGGCGGGCTGGTCGACGCCGCGGACCTCCTGCCTCGGATGGGGACGGAGGCGTTCGGCGGCATTCGCGTCGTCGACCCCCGGCGTTGACCGGCCGCCCGGCCGGAGGACGTGCTTGGATGTCGGGCGGGGGCGCAGGGAGCGTCCCGACACCGGGAGGGGAACCCGAATGGGAATGCGAAAGTCTGCCGTCCGACTGGCCGCGACCGTGGGGCTGGTGGCGGCGAGCGTCGTCGTCGCGTCACCGACCGCACAGGCCGTCACCTGCCCGAGTGGTGCCAACCTGTCGTGGTTCAACAGCGGCTTCGACGCGGGGACGACGATCCCGTACACCAACACCGACTACGTGTCCCAGGGGCTCGGCTACGACCGGTCCCGCGACTGGCTGATCACCTCGCTCAGCGACGACACGTGGTTCCCGGGGCCCAACATCCTCGCGGTCAAGGTCCGCGCGACGGGCACCTTCGTCAAGAAGGTCGTCCTCAAGGACGCGAGCGGCAACGCGCTCGGGGGCCACATGGGCGGGGTGTCCGTCGCCGGCGGCAGCGTCCTCGTCTCCACCTCCTCGGGCGGCCGCAACCTGTTCCGCTACTCGCTCGCGTCGATCGCGTCCGTCGCCTCCGGCGGCTCGCTCCGGGCCAACGGCTCGTACTCGGTCAAGGCGAGCTCCTACAACACCGTCTCCGGCAGCTACCTCTACGTCGGCACCTTCGACGACCGGCTGACCGGCAGCTCGACGATGTGGCGCTACGCCCTCACCTCGGCCAAGGCCCCGACCGGGACGCCCGTCGCGATCAGCACGCCGACCCGGGTCCAGGGCGCGCTCGTCGCCGACGGCTACTACGTGTTCAGCACGTCCTACGGTCGGCACTGCTACAGCCAGCTGAAGTTCAAGCGGGCGAGCACGGGCAGCTACGGCCGGTCGATCTGGCTGCCGCCGATGAGCGAGGGCATCGTCAACGTGCCGCGAGGAGCGAGCGGGCCGGCCAGCGACTGGGTCTACGTCAACTTCGAGTCAGGGTCGGACCAGTACAAGGACGGGACGCTGCGCCAGTTCCGCTTCCAGCACGCCTACCTGACGAGCCTGACCCCCTGACCGATCGGTCGGAATGCCGACGCCCGTCGCCGCAGGAGGCGGCGGGCGTCCGCGCGCGGGGAGAATGAGGGCGTGCAGACTCCCGACCCGCGCCGCGCCCTGCGCCGCACCGTGCGGATCGGGAGCCGCTGGCTCGACGCCTCCGCCGAGCTGTCCCGCCGCTCGGCGGTGGAGCGGGGCCGCCGCTGGCGGTCGCGCGCGGTGTTCATCGCCCAGTGCGCGGTCGCCGCCGGCGTCGCCTACGCCCTCGCCCGCTACGTCTTCGACGTCGGCGTTCCGCTGTTCGCCCCGGTCGCGGCCATGCTCTGCCTCGGCATGAGCCACGGCCAGCGGCTGCGCCGGGCGCTCGAGGTGACCGTGGGCGTCGCCGTCGGTGCGTTCATCGGGGAGACCTTCGTCCACCTCTTCGGCATCGGGACCTGGCAGGTCGTCGCGATCGTCGCCGTCGGCATGTCCATCGCCACGCTGCTCGGCGCCGGGGTCCTCATGGTGACCCAGGCCGGGGTGCAGGGGCTCATCGTCGCGCTGCTCGCGGCGCAGCCGACGACGGCATTCGGCCGCTGGTTCGAGGCCCTCATCGGCTCGCTCACGGCGCTGGTCATCGCGACCCTGACGCCGCTCGGGCCGCTGCGGCGGCCGCGACGGACGGCCAGCGCCGTCCTCGACCAGCTCTCCGCCCTGCTCATCTCGACGGCTCGCGGCGTCGAGCAGGGCGACACCGCGACGCTCGAACGCGTCCTCGCCGACGCGCGCAAGACCGAGCAGACGCTCGTCGAGCTCCGTGGCGCGACGGCGGACTCGCTGGAGATCACCCGGATCTCACCGTTCCACCGCGGTCGCCGCGAGGAGGTGCGGCGGCTCGCGGCGCTCCTCGTCCCGCTCGACCGGTCGGTCCGCAACAGCCGCGTCCTCGTCCGCCGGGCAGTCACCGCGACCCAGACGAGCGAGCACGTGCCCCTGACCCACCTCGCCCTCGTCTGGGAGCTCGCCGAGGTCACCGACCTCCTCGCCGAGGCGGTCGGCACCGGCACGGCCCCGGCCGAGCTGCGGTCGACGATCGCGCAGGTGGCTCGCGAGGCGATGGTCCACGACCCGGCCGCTGACCTGTCGGCCGAGGTCATCCGCGCCCAGGTCCGGTCGATCCTCGTCGACTTCCTCATGGTGCTCGGCCATCCCCTGGACGCGGCGCAGGCCGCGGTCCGGACCGGCGCGGAGCCCGCCGCGACCGCGTGACGCGGTCCCGGCGGGCTCCGAGGTCTGGCTGTCGGGCTACGTCGTCCCGTTGACCGACGCCTGGCTGTCGGGGCTCGGCGGCTCGACGTGCGCGTTGTCGCGGACGTCCGCGGGGACCGCGCCGACGACCTCGCTGCTCCGTACGGCGATCCACGTCCCGGGGGTCGTCTCGCCGAGGTACGCGGCGCTCGCCCTGTCGAAGTAGAGCGCGTTGACGTGGATCCCGCGGTACTCCAGCCGCACCGCGTCGTGGCCGCCGGTCGTCGGGTGGTGGACTCATGCCGGGAGATGTCCGCTCGCCCCGCCCGATCACGCGCACGTCTCGAACCTTCGCGCAGGCCGCGGGCGCGACGGCCCCTCAGGGACGTCCGGCGAGGATGCCTCCGACGGCCGAGACGGGCGGCGCGAAGAAGTAGCCGCCACCGGTCGGGATGACCACGTCACGCTCCACGTCGAGGGTGACGTCGCGCTTTCCCCGTGGCCAGGTGACGGTGCGGGTCCGGTCGCCCCGGCGGTCGGCCTGGCCGATGAGCGGGTCGGGACCACCGGCATTCGGCTGGTCGGTCCCGTTGGCCCAGCGGCGCTGCACGAACTCGAACTGGTCCTCGATCGAGGCCATGACCGCGACGAACCACAGCCCGCGCTCGGCCGCGACGAGCTCGGGTGAGGGGTTCGTGACCCCGGCGATCGGCGGTCCGTACGGGATGCCCCGTCGGAGCATGAGCCGGAGCAGCGTGTCGGCGGCGGCGCCGAAGTCGGTCGCGCTGTCGCGCGGGTTGACCTTGCGGATGTGGGCGGCGTGGGGGCAGACGCGGGCGAGCGCGTCCCCCCGGGCCGGCGAATGCGTGTCGCCCGGGTAGCCGTCGATCCATCGGAGCGAGGACGGCCGGGTGTCGTCCTGGTAGAGGAAGTGGTTGTTGGCGAAGTCGTCCCCGGCGAGGGCAGGGTCGTCGGCCCCCGGGGTGCGCGGGAAGGGCGCCCCGCTCGGCCATCGCCCGACGAAGGCGGAGGCGAGCCGGACCGGGTCGACACCCACCTGGGCGGCCGACCGTCCGGCCCACTCCCAGAAGCCGACGACATCCTGGGCGAGCCGGCGGACGACGACGTAGGACCCTCGGCGGGACCACGGCGGGAAGGCGGTCGACGCGGCCGCGCCCCGACGGGGGTCCTGGGGGTCCTGGCGAGGCTCCCCGAGGAGGAACTGCCCGGGCCAGAGGAGCGGCTGCCCGGGCTTGGCGAAGACGCCCGCCCGCGGGTCGTCGTCGGCCAGGAGGCGCGGGGTGATCTCGTCGCCGGGGGTCGCCGACCTCGCGCCCCGGACGCCGGGCTGCGAGATCCCGTCCTTGAAGCCGAAGTGCTCGTGCCCGGCGAGCGCTCCTGGGAGGTTGTCGCCGCGTTCGTCGTGCAGCACCACCAAGCCGTGCCGAGCTGCGCGGGCGAGGACGGCGTCGGCCGCGGAGGTGAGGTCGGCGGGGACGTCCGCGGCGATCGTCACGAGGGCATCGGCCTCGGAGTCGGGGCCGCCGACGACCCAGTGGTCGCGGTGCCCCGGCTGGTCCGGGTCGCTCGGGTCGCCGAGGTAGGTCGACCGCTCGGCCAGCCCCTGGCGCCAGCTCTCGTCGCCGAGGCGGTCCGCCTCCTGCTCGCCCAACAGCGCGGCAATCCCGTTGTGGGAAAAGGCGATGGACGTCCATGTCGCCGTCAGTGCGGGGTCGCGGGTGCCGTCGGACCGCAACCCCGGGTCGGCCACACCGAGCCGCAGCCGGGCTGATCGGAAGTCCCGTCGGAAGTCGAGGACCTCGTCCATCGTCGCGATCCGCGGCGCGATCCAGCGGAGGAAGGCCTGCGCCCGACGCCGATCCCCGAACCGGAGGAAGACCAGCCACTGGTGGTCCTTGTTGAACCCCGGGACCACGAAGCCCTGGACCTCGCCGCCCTCCGCCGGGCCGTAGACCGGCTCGCCGAGCGCGGTCGTCGCCTCGGGTGCGGGCTCGGCGTGGCGGGATGGTGTCGGCACCCGCCGGACAGTGGGTAGGTCTTTCGTCGACGGTTCCGCAGACGAACGACGTCGTTCGTCTGCGGAACCGTCCCGGGGCGACACCTCCACGCCGCCGAGGAGCTGCGCGCCCGCATTCGCCAAGGAGGCCAGGACGTCCGCGGTGCCCGGCTCGAGCCCCGACGTCACGGCGTGACCGTCCCGACGATCCCGTGCGCGCTCACCGTCACGTGCTCGGCGAGCTGCCCGCCGAACTCGACCCGCCGCCCGCCGATCCGGAGGTCCCCGACGGCGTATCCCGCCGACCGAGGCACCTCGTAGACGACCCGCAGGGCCCGCCCGCGCCGCCCGCGGACGACGCGCCAGAAGTCACCGGCCGCCGTCCCGTCCGGCGCGGTCCACCCGGTGTCGTCCCAGCCGAGGATGTAGAGCCCGGGAGTGTCATCGGTCGCGACCGCATT
The DNA here is from genome assembly GCA_963752365.1 of uncultured Actinomycetota bacterium. Classification (GTDB taxonomy): domain Bacteria; phylum Actinomycetota; class Actinomycetes; order Actinomycetales; family Dermatophilaceae; genus CAVVXY01. Next base: position 243,863 of record CAVVXY010000003.1, on the reverse strand, counting down.
CCCCGCGCGCGTCAGCGTCCACACGTCCTCGTTGATCCGGGCGTCCGCCCCGGTCGCCCGCTTGTAGGGCAGCGCGTCGTAGCCGTCGCGGGCGCCGGCGGTCGGTTCGGACTCCTGCGAGACACCGAGCAGGTCGCCCATCGAGTTGATCGGCATGACGTAGTGGACGATCCCGTCCGTGGCCGTCCACCGGTTGAGCGGGTCGTAGGTGCGGCCGTCGGGGAACAGGTCGGCGCGCTGCACCTGGGGTCCGACGAGCCGGCGGTAGAGCGCGAGGAGGCGGTCGGGGTCGTGTCGCGCGAGGAGGGTCCAGTACTCCGGCGTCTCGGTCGAGAAGGTGACCCGGACGATCCGGTCGCCCTCCCGCTCGACGTGCCACTCGAGGTACTCGATCTGCACCTCGCGCCGCTCCCCCGCGGCAAAGGCCGCCCGGCGGTCGTCGCGGTGCTCCATGAGCAGCGGACGCGGGAAGCCGGTCCACGCGTACGTCCGTCGGGCGGCGACGGCGACCGCCCGGGTGCTCGGGTCGACGTAGCGCCCCGACCCGGAGACCCGAGTGCTCGCCGCGATCAGCCGGTCGACCGTCCGGTGCCACTCGTCGTAGAACGCCGAGCCCTGCGGCAGGTCACGAACCCGCGCCGGGGTGTCGAAGCGGAGGAGGCCCGAGCCGCTCGCCGGCATGCGGCCAGCGTGCCACGCACGCACACCCAGCCGCACGGCATTCGGCGAAGGCCCCGGCTCAGCCCTCGTGGATGACGTCCTTGGGCAGGCGGCGGACCTTGCGCGCCCTCCGGCGGCGGGCCGGGATCATCGAGCGCATCTCCTCGAGCCGGCCGAAGCAGAGCAGCCGGTCGCCGTCCTCGAGGATGCGGCGTCCCGGGTTGGGGACCACGGCCGTCCCCCGGTGGAGGGTGAGGACGGTGACGTCCCGCTCCGCGAGCCCGGACTCGGAGATCGGCTTGCCGACGAGCTCGGACCCGGCGTGGACGAAGATCTCGGCGACGCCGTAGCCGGTCGAGACGGACAGCCGCTGGCGGACGTCGACCTCGGGGAAGGCGACCTGGTTGTCGATGTGGTCGATGATCGCGCCGGCGACGTCGAGCCGGGTCGCCGCCTCGATGCCCTCCAGCCCCGGGGAGGAGTTGACCTCCATGACGAGCGGGCCGTCCGAGCCCTCGAGCATGTCGACCCCGGCGACACGCAGACCCATGATCTGGGCCGCGCGCACGGCTGTCTCCTCGAATGCGGGGTCGAGGGTCACGCCCTCCACCGAGCCGCCGCGGTGGACGTTGGACCGGAACTCGTCGCCCCTGGCGGTGCGCCGCATCGCCGCGACGACCCGGTCGCCGACGACGAGGGCGCGGATGTCGCGGCCCTTGCTCTCCTTGACGAAGCTCTGGATGAGGACGTTCTGCTGACGGCTCTGGAGGGTCTCGATGATCGCCTCGGCGACCTTGAGCTCGGGCGCGAGGATGACGCCGATGCCCTGCGTGCCCTCGAGCAGCTTGATGACGACGGGGGCGCCGCCGACCCGCTCGATGGCGGGGATCACGTCGGCGCGGTTGCGGACGAACTGCGTCGGCGGCATTCCGATGTTGTGCCGCGACAGGATCTGCGTCGCACGGAGCTTGTCCCGCGAGTTGGCGATCCCGTTGGCGGTGTTGGGCGTGTAGACGTCCATCTGCTCGAACTGCCGGACGACGGCGGTCCCGAAGTAGGTGATCGAGTTGCCGATCCGCGGCAGGACCGCGTCGTAGCTCGAGATCGGGCGGCCGCGGAACTGGAGGTCCGGCTCGTCGCCGGACAGGTCGATCGCGAAGCGCAGCGTGTTGAGGACCTTGGCGTCGTGGCCGCGGTCGAGGGCGGCGGTGCGGAGCCGCTGCGTCGAGTACGACCTGAGGGCGCGCGAGAGGATCGCGATCTTCATGGGGAGGGTTCCTGCAAGGATGACGGGGTGAGCGAGCCCACCCATTCAAGCACCGTGGTGGGGTGGCGCGAGTGGGTGTCCCTGCCCGACGCCGAGGTGCCGTGGGTCAAGGCCAAGCTCGACACCGGGGCGCGCACCTCGGCGATCCACGCCTTCGACGTGGCCGAGGTCGAGCGGGATGGGAATGCCTTCGTCCGCTTCTCCGTCCGCCCGTGGCAGCGCTCCGAGGAGGACGCGTCGACGATGGAGCTCCCGCTGCTCGACCGGCGGGTCGTCCGGTCCTCGTCCGGCCACGAGGAGGAGCGGATCGCCGTGCCGATGCGGGTCGTCCTCGCCGGCCGCGAGATCACGGCCGAGGTGACCCTGACCGACCGCGACGAGATGGGCTTCCGGATGCTCGTCGGCCGGGAGGCGCTCGCCCAGGGCTACCTCGTCGACTCCGGGACGTCCTACGCCGGCGGCCGCCCCAAGCGCGCGACCCGCCTCCGCAACTGGGGCCGCTGAGTGCCGCGCGAGTCCTTCCCGATCGGGCCGGTCCGGGTCCGGGCGGGCTTCTCCCGCGACGTCGGGCTGCCGATCACCCGGCTCGTGACGGGCGGCGACGTCACGCTGCCCGTCCGGATCGTCCACGGCCGCGAGGACGGGCCCGTCGTCTGGATGAATGCGGCGACCCACGGCGACGAGGTCGTCGGCGTCGAGGTCATCCGCGAGGTCCTCGGCGGCGTCTCCGCTCGGACCCTGCGAGGCACGATCATCGCCGTCCCGATCCTCAACGTCCTCGGCTTCATGTCCGGCGACCGCTACCTGCCCGACCGGCGCGACCTCAACCGGTCGTTCCCGGGGTCGGCGCGTGGATCGCTCGCCGGGCGCCTCGCGCACCTGTTCATGGCCGAGGTCGTGAGCAAGTGCTCGGTCGGGATCGACCTGCACACCGGCGCGGACCAGCGCTCCAACCTCCCGCAGATCCGGGCCGACCTCGACGACCCCGAGACCTTACGTCTCGCAACGGCATTCGGCGCCCCGCTCATGCTCCACGCCAAGATCCGCGACGGCTCGCTCCGGCACGCGGCGCGCGAGGCCGGGGCGACGGTCCTGCTCTACGAGGGCGGGGAGAACAAGCGCTTCGACGACTACGCGATCGCGGCCGGGGTCGTCGGGGTGCAACGGGTCCTCGCCGAGCTCGGGATGACGGACTCGCATCCGGCGGGGCCGGAGGCCGGGTCGCGCCTCGCGCGGACGTCGGGCTGGGTGCGGGCGCGGCGGACCGGCATTCTCCGGCTCGAGGCCAGGCTCGGGCAGGAGGTGACCGACGGCGAGCGCCTCGGCAGCCTCTACGACTCCTTCGGCCGGACCCTGCGGGCGGTCTACGCCAACCGCACCGGCGTCGTCATCGGCCGCACCGAGTCGCCGCTCGTCAACCGCGGCGATGCGATCGTCCACCTCGCCGAGTAGCCCTTGCGTCCGCGTGAAACGCCGCTACTGGGGCGTTTCACGCGGACGTAGCGTCGGGCCAGCCTCGCCAACCGCGGGCACGGAGCAGGCGTGCGAGTCCGGCCATGAACGGCTGCGGGTCCAGGCGCAGAGTGGCGCTCGAGACCGGAACCGTCACCTCTCCCCGCAGCGCGAGGTCCAGGAGGCGGACCTCGTCGAGCATCATCCGGTCGAGGACGGCGTGCCCAGCACCCTGGATCTCGACGAGGACACCGAACTCCTCGAACGCCGCGTCGACGAATGCGGCACCCCGGCTGGACCGGCGACGAACCTGGCGAGTGGGCTCGGGCAGGCCGTAGGCCCGACACAGCCTCGCGAAGTCGAGCTCCGGCATCGACTGCACCCCGCCGCGAATGTCGTCGAGCACCTCCAGCAGAGCCCGCCGTCGCTCGTGGCGTCGAACCCGGTCGAACCCCTCGAGCACGTCGTCCGGCGTCACGATCCTCTGCTGGATCGTCATGGTCATCACCAGAGCGCCCTGCTGCAACGAACGCGCCCACAGTGCCCCTTGGACCACTGCGACAGCAGGTGCGGATCGCGGAACTCCGGACTTCGCGCAGTCGCCCAGCCCCCAACGGCGCGTCTCGTGCAGCCGGACGTGACCCTCCGTCCGGGTCACGTCCTTGTGACTGCTCTTCGGCACCCAGACGTGCAGCCGAGGCTCCTCGAAGCCGGTCAGCCCGTCCTCGACGAGTGCCGACACTCCGCCCAAGCGCGCTCCGGGACCGATCGAGATCAGCCCTTGCCAGATCTCCAGACGATGCGAGTCCACGATCTGCAACACGACGACCCCCCGGCGCGACACGGAGAGCCATCTGCCGGCGGCCACGTGGGCACGGCACTCCTTGTCACCGACTCCGAGGCGACGAAGGTCGGCGAATGCGACGAATCCGCCCTGCGCGGACGCAAGGGCGAGAAGCTCCGCCGTCACCTGTGCATGTCGTCGACCCATGGCATCGACAGTGCCGGGTCGCAGCCGCCCCCGACAGGGCTCCCGCGAATCTGTGGATGAGTTGGACGTCGGCGCCGCCTCCCGCCGCCTTTGCGTCCGCGTGAAACGCCGCTGTAGGGGCGTTTCACGCGGACGCAAGAGTCAGAGGAGGGTGCGGATCGCGGCGATCGCGCCGTCGAGGTAGCGCTCGACCGCCGCGCGCTCCTGGGGGGTGAGGGACGCGTCGAGCTCGGACAGCCCGCGGAACATCGAAGCCAGACGGGTGAAGGCCTCGGCCCGACCGGCATCCGTGACCGCGACGACCGTGCGGCGGCCGTCCTCGGGGTGCGGCGAGCGCCTGACGTGGCCGTGGGCGACGAGCCGGTCGACGACACCGGAGGCGGCGGCCGAGGTGACCCCGAGCTTGCGGGCGAGATCGGCGGGGCCGAGCGGCTCGAGCGACAGATGGCGCAGGGCGTGGAGCTCGGACGTCGACAGGCCGGCCCGGCGCGCGACGGCGCCCGGGGTCTGGCTCGCGACGTCGATGAGCTCCTGGAGCGCGTCGAGGGTCCGCGTCGGGGTCCACCCGTCCGGCAGCCGTCCGGCCGCACCCGCGCTCACATCGGCAGCCACACCAGCAGCCGCACCCGCCGGAGGTGCGCCCTGCGTCCTGGCTGTGCTAATTTTCATTCACCAACTTAGCAATCGAGTGACTTACCTGTCGACCCATCCTAGAGCGAGGAACCGCCGTGAGCGACGCGAGCGCCCAGCAGACCGCCGACCGCCCAACCCGAGACGGCTCGACCCGCCGAGGGACCGGCGCACGGGTCATCGTCGGCGCCGTGCTCGTCCTCTTCGCCTGGCTCGCCGTCGGCGGGATCGGGGGCCAGTCGATCGGCAAGCTGTCCGGCCTGCAGAAGAACGACAACTCCTCCTTCCTCCCCGCGGACGCCGAGTCGACGCAGGTCGCCGCGGAGCTGCGGAAGTTCCAGGACGCGCAGTCCCTCCCGCTCATCGTCGTCGCCGAGCGGTCCGCGGGCGTCCAGCCGGCCGACCTCGCGGCCGGCAAGGAGCTGGCCGATGGGATCCCCGCCCTCCGCCTCACCGACCTCCCCGGCGGCCACACCGTCAGCGAGTACCTGACCGCCCCCAGGCTCGCCGTCGTCCCCTCGCAGGACGGCAAGGCATTCCTCGTCGTCGTCCCGCTCGACCTCGACAAGGCCTCGGAGACGATCGAGGACAGCAGCCCTCTCCAGGCGATCGCGACGGCACTGCAGGACGAGCTCGACACGACGCTCCGAGCCAGCGGGCTCACGGCCCACGTGACCGGCCCGGCGGGCTACATCGCCGACCTCGTCACGGCATTCGCCGGCATCGACGGCATCCTCCTGCTCGTCGCCCTCGGCGTCGTCCTCGTCATCCTCCTCATCGTCTACCGCTCCCCCGTCCTGCCCTTCGCCGTCCTCCTCACCGCGGTCTTCGGACTGTCCGCGGCCGGCTTCGTCGTCTACCAGGTCGCCAAGGCCGGCTGGATCACGGTGAGCGGCCAGAGCCAGGGCATCCTCTCGATCCTCGTCGTCGGCGCCGCGACCGACTACGCGCTGCTCCTCGTCGCCCGCTACAAGGAGGAGCTGCACGACGAGGAGTCGTCGTGGCAGGCGCTGCGGACGGCGTGGCGCGCGACCGTCGAGCCGATCCTCGCGAGCGCAGCGACGGTCGCCCTCGGCCTCCTCGCCCTCACCCTCGCCGACCTCAAGGGCACCTCGGGCCTCGGCCCGGTCGGCGCGATCGGCATTGCCGGCGCCCTCGTCTCCGCGCTCACCTTCCTCCCGGGCGTCCTCGTCCTCGGGCGGCGCTGGATCTTCTGGCCGTCGAGGCCCCGCGTCGACCACGTCCACCGCAGCGACGCGATCGAGGGTGGACGCGGCTGGGGCCGGATCGCCCGCTTCGTCGGCGACCACCCGCGCCGGGTGTGGGTGGCGACCGGCGCCGCGCTCCTCGTGGCGGCCGCATTCCTGCCGACGCTCAAGGCCGACGGGATCGCGACGACCGACATCTTCCGCACCAAGGTCGACTCGGTGACCGGTCAGGCCGTCCTCGAGCGGCACTTCGACGCGGGGTCGGGCAGCCCCGTGCAGATCATCGCTCCGGAGGGTTCGGTGGACGAGGTGCTCGCCGTCCTCCAGGCCGACAGCGACTTCACCAACCCCGCCGCCGGGCTCGTCCCCGGCGCCGCGCCCAAGGTCGTCGACGGGCGGTTGGTCATCCAGGCGACGACGAAGATGCCCGCCGAGGCGCCCGAGGCACTCGACGCCGTCGACACGCTCCGCACCCAGCTGCACCGTGAGGTCGGCGGCGACGTCCTCGTCGGCGGCCAGACCGCTCAGAACCTCGACGTCCGGCAGACCGCCGACCGCGACCTCTGGGTCGTCATGCCGACGATCATCGGCATCGTCTTCATCGTCCTCGCCCTGCTCCTCCGCTCGATCGTGGCGCCACTGCTCCTCGTCGGGGCCAACGTGCTGTCCTTCGGCGCGACGATGGGCATCTCGGCGCTCGTCTTCAACCACATCTTCCAGTTCCCGGGCGGCGACCCGACGACGGTGCTCTACGGCTTCGTCTTCCTCGTCGCGCTCGGCGTCGACTACTCGATCTTCCTCATGACGAGGGCCCGGGAGGAGTCCGATGAGCACGGCACCCGGCGCGGCGTCCTCGTCGCCCTCGCGGTGACCGGCGGCGTCATCACGAGTGCGGGGATCGTCCTCGCCGCGACGTTCGGGGCGCTCTCCGTCATCCCGCTCGTCTTCCTCGCGCAGATCTCGTTCATCGTCGCCTTCGGCGTCCTGCTCGACACCCTCGTCGTCCGGTCGCTGCTCGTCCCGGCGCTCACGATCGACATCGGCGACCGGGTGTGGTGGCCGCGGCGGCTCAGCCGTTGACGGACTCCCGGCCGAGCTGCTCGTCGATCCGCGCGGGCGCGTAGAGGTGGTCGGTCACGGTCTTCGCGAGCCCGATGAGCCCCGCCGACCGCCCGAGGGTCGTCGAGGTGATCTCGAGCCGTCGGGTCGCGAGCGGCAGGCAGCGCGCATAGACCGTCTCGCGAATGCCGGCGACGAGGTTGGCGGCGGCGTCACCGAGGTCTCCGCCGACGACGACGACGGCGGGGTTGAGCAGGCTGACCGCGTCGGCGATGGCGATGCCGATCGTCCGCCCGGCCTCGCGGGTCATGGCCGTCACGGTCGGGTCGCCGGCCTGCACGAGCCGGACGAGGTCCCGGACGCCGTCGACGTCGTGCCCGGCCGCGCGGAGGTCGCGCACGAGGGCCCAGCCCGAGGCATACGCCTCGACGCAGCCCTCGTTGCCGCAGCGACAGGGCAGCGGCGCCCGCCCGTCGCGTGACCCGAGCTGGATGTGGCCGATGTCGCCGGCGGCACCGTCCTCCCCGCGGTAGAGGCTGCCGTTGGCGATGATCCCCGAGCCGATCCCGGTCGCGATCTTGAGCATGAGCATGCTCGAGGCGTCCGGGTGGGCCGTGGCGTACTCCCCCGTGGCGAGGACATTGGCGTCCTTGTCGACGACGACCGGGCACTCGAAGAGCCGGGCGAACCACTGCCGGATCGGGTAGCCGTCCCAGCCGGTCATGATCGGCGGCTGGACGACGGTGCCGGAGGCGAAGTCGACCGGGCCGGGGAGGGACAGTCCGACGCCGCGGACGAATGCGGAGTCGCACCCCGCGTCGGCGAGCAGCCCGGCGAAGAGCTCGGCGAGGCGGGTCAGCCAGGCCTCCGGGCCGATCGTGATGTCGAGGGCGACCGTCGACTCGCCGAGGACCGTGCCCGCGAGGTCGGTCAGGGCCGTGCGGACGCCGGTGGCACCGGCGTCGGCGAGGAGCAGGGCGCCGCTCTCGTGGCGGAAGATGGAGCGGCTCGCCGGGCGGCCGCGGCCGGCGGCCTCGACGACGCGGGTCGTGATGTGGCCCGCGGACTCCAGGGTGGCCAGCCGGCCGGTGACCGTCGAGCGGGCCAGCCCGGTCACCTCGAGGATCTCGGCCCGCGTCAGGCCCCCGCTGCGGCGGATGAGGTCGAGGACGTGGCCGGCGGAGCCCGGGTCGGCCGCCCGGAGGTCGGGGAGGCGCAGGGGCGGGCGCGGGCTCGTGGCGGACCGAGCGGGCGTGGACGACATCGGTACTCCTCTGCGGGGGCGGTCAGGAGATATTTGTATCAGGTTTCTCAGATTTTTGCTTGACTTCGGTCTTTATTATGCCTAACACTAGGCATAAGTCGATCGGCGACGGGCCGGTCACCCCAAGACGCAGGAGATGTCCCCATGTCGTTCACCACACGACGCGCCCCCCGCTCGATCGCCGCCCTGGGCCTCGTCGCCCTGACGGGCGCCCTGACCGCCTGTGGTTCCGGCTCCGACACCGGCTCGACCACCTCCGCCTCGGGCGGGTCCGCCGCGGCCACCGGCAAGGTCGGAGCCATCCTCAAGGGCCTCGACAACCCCTTCTTCCAGACGATGGAGTCGGGGGTCAAGGAGGCCGCGACGGCCGGCAAGGCCGAGGTCACCATCCAGGCGGCCACGTCGATCACCGACACCTCGGGCCAGGCCGACAAGCTCTCCGGGCTCGCCGGCCAGGACTTCAAGTGCTTCATCGTCAACCCGATCACGGGGACCAACCTCATCCAGGGCGTCGCCCAGCTGTCCGCCAAGAACGTGCCGATCGTCAACATCGACAGCCCGATCGAGGACGCCGCGGCGAAGGCCGCGAACGCGAAGATCGCGACCTACATCGGGACCGACAACAAGGACGCCGGCTCCCAGGGCGGCAAGGAGATGGGCACCCTGCTCCCCGACGGTGGCGAGGTCGCGCTCGTCGGCGGAATCTCCGGCGACGTCACGAGCGGCGCCCGCCTCGACGGCTTCACCGCCGGCAAGCCCGCGAACATCACCATCGTCCAGACCGTCGCCGCCGACTGGGACCGCCAGACGGCCCTGACCAAGGCGACCGACCTCATGACGGCCCACCCCGACCTCAAGGGCTTCTTCGTCGCCAACGACGACATGGGCCTCGGCGTCGCCCAGGCCATCGCCAACAAGAGCAAGACCGGCCAGATCAAGGTCATCAGCGTCGACGGCAACAAGGACGCCTTCGAGGCGATCAAGGCCGGTGGCATCGACGCCGTCGTCGCCCAGTTCCCCTACGTCATCGGCCAGCTCGGCCTCGAGGCGTGCCAGGCGGCGATGGCCGGCAAGACGCTCCCCGCCAACGTCAAGGCTCCCGTCCAGGTCGTGACCAAGGACAACGTCGACAAGGCGCTCGCCGCGGCCCCCAAGCCGGGCGAGGCGTTCGACGACCCGTTCGCGGCGCTGCTCAAGTAAGGACCACTCCGATGACCCAGACCACCACCACGCCCCGGACGGCGATCGCGCCGCCCGCCGGGCCCTCCCTGGCCAAGCGCCTCCTCGACCCTGGCAACCTCGCCGAGTGGGCCGCCCTCATCGGCCTCGTCGTCCTCGTGATCGTCTTCCAGTCGCTGAACGGCACGTTCCTCAGCAGCGGCAACATCCAGGCGATGCTCGTCGCGGCGGCGATCCTCATCGTCCTGGCGATCGGGCAGACCTTCGTCATCGCGACGGCCGGCATCGACCTGTCGGTCGCCTCGACGATGACGCTCGCGGCGGTCGCGTTCGGGACGGCATTCGCCGCCGGATGGGCCCTGCCGCTCTGCATCCTCACCGCGATCGTCGCCGGCGGGCTCGTCGGCACGGTCAACGGGCTGCTCGTCTCGCGCGGCAAGATCACGGACTTCATCGTCACGCTCGGGACGCTCTCGGCCGCCTCCGGCCTCGCGCTCATCGTCGCCGACGGCAAGCCCCGCACGATCATCAGCCCGACGCTGCTCAAGCTGTCGACCGGCACGATCGGGGTGTTCGGCTACTCCTTCCTCATCGCGATCGCCCTGGCCGTCATCGCGCACGTCGTGCTCTTCCACACCCGCTTCGGCACGCACGTGCTCGCGACGGGCGGCAACCCCGAGGCGGCGAATGCGGTCGGCGTGAGCACGGCGCGGATCAAGACCGCCGTCTACGTCATCGCCGGAGCCCTCGCGGGGATCGCCTCGATCCTGCTCGTCGCCCGGGTCGGCGCGGCCGAGCCCGCCGCCAACACGGCATTCCTGCTCAACTCGGTCGCCTCGGTCGTCCTCGGCGGCGTCAGCCTCTTCGGTGGTCGCGCGACGATCCTCGGCCCGATCATCGGCGCCCTGCTCCTGACCGCCCTGGTCAACGGCCTGACCCTCCTCGGGGTCTCCCAGTTCTACCAACCGCTGTCCGTCGGCGTCGTCGTCGTGCTGGCAGCCCTGCTCACGAGGTTCCAGAAATGACGACCGAAGCCATCGCCCGCACCCCGCTCGTCCACGACGTCCCGGCCGACGCTCTCCTCCGCGTCGACGGCGCCAGCCTCTCCTTCGGGCAGGTCCGAGCCCTCAAGGGCGTGTCCATGCACGCCCGTCGGGGCGAGGTCACCGCGGTCGTCGGCGACAACGGCGCCGGCAAGTCCACCCTCATCCGGTGCGTCTCCGGCATCCACCGCCCCGACGCCGGCTCGATCACCTTCGATGGTGAGGAGGTCTCGTTCCGCAACCCGGAGCAGGCCCGCGAGGCCGGCATCGAGACGGTCCACCAGAACCTCGCGCTCGTCGAGGACCTCACGGTCTGGCAGAACCTCTTCCTCAACCGCGAGATCGTCCGCCGGTTCGGGCCGGTCGGGCTGCTGGACCGCCGGGCGATGCGCAAGCAGGCCCAGGAGATGGTCTCCACGCTCGCGGTCAACGTGCCCGCCGTCGGCGCGCGCGTCCGCCGGCTCTCCGGTGGCCAGCGACAGGCGGTCTCGATCTGCCGCGCCGCCGGCTTCACGTCCAAGCTCATCATCATGGACGAGCCGACGGCCGCCCTCGGCGTCCAGGAGACCGCCCGCGTCGAGGAGCTCATCCTCCGGCTCAAGAGCGAGGGTCACGCGATCATCCTCATCAGCCACAACTTCGCCCAGGTCCTCAAGCTGAGCGACGCCGTCTGGGTCATGCGCGCCGGACGGTGCGTCGCCGGACGTCGCACCGCCGACACGAACGGCGACGAGATCGTCGCCCTCATCACCGGCGCCCGCGCCGGCGACAGCCCCGACGCGCTCGACTGACCGCATTCCCACCGACAGGAACCCATCGACATGTCCACCACTGACGTCATCCACTCCCCCAACCCGCTCGGCGTCCATGCCCTCGTCTGGGTCGGCGGGACGACGCCCGAGGAGGTCGCGACCGCCGTCGACCGCACGGCCGAGGCCGGCTACGACATCCTCGAGTTCTCCCTCCACGACTCGATCAACCTCGACGTCGCGCACACCCGCCAGCTGTTGGAGGCCAAGGGGATTCGCGCCGCCTGCTCCCGCGGCCTGGCCCGCGACGCGGACGTCTCGAGCGAGGACCCGGCCGTCGTCGCCCGCGGCGAGCAGCTGCTCCACGACTCGCTCGCCCTGACCGCCGGCATCGGGGGCACGATCCTGACCGGCGCTCTGTACAGCGCCTTCGGCAAGGCCGCCGGACCGCTGACCCGGGTCGGGCGGGACAACATCGTCCGCGTCCTCCGCGACCTGGCCAAGGAGGCCGAGCAGGTCGGCGTCACCCTCGGCCTGGAGGTGTGCAACCGCTACGAGACGAATGTCGTCAACACCGCTCGCGACGCGCTGCGGCTCGCCGACGACATCGGGTCCGACAACGTCATGGTCCACCTCGACACGTACCACATGAACATCGAGGAGAAGGACTTCGCGACGCCGGTCCGCGAGCTCGGCGACCGGCTCGGCTACGTCCACATCGGGGAGAACGACCGGGGCTACCTCGGGTCCGGCCACCTCGACTTCGGCTCGTTCTTCGACGCCCTCGCCGAGATCGACTACCGGGGTGCGCTGACGTTCGAGTCCTTCTCCTCGGCGGTCCTCGCGCCCGGCCTGTCCAACGACCTGGCGATCTGGCGCAACCTCTGGGACGACGGCTTCGACCTCGCCGTGCAGGCGCGGCGCTACCTCGCCGAGGGACTCGCCGCGTCCCGGGTGTCATGACCGGGGCTGCGGCGGGCGACGGGCTCGACGCCCTCGTCGACCTCGCCGTCGGGCTCGTCGGCGAGCGTCGCCGAGCGGTCCTCGGGATCACCGGAGCGCCGGGGGCGGGCAAGACGACCTTGGTCGAGGCGCTCCTCTCTGCTCTGGCCGAGCGGTGCGGGGAGGAGTGGGTCGCCCACCTGCCGATGGACGGCTTCCACCTCGCGGACGACCAGCTGCGCCGGCTCGGGACGCTGGACCGCAAGGGGGCCGAGCACACCTTCGACGGGGCCGGCTACGCGCACACCCTCGAGCGCGTCGCCGCCCGGCCGGAGGAGTGGATCTACGTCCCCGGCTTCGAGCGCACGCTCGAGCAGCCGATCGCAGCCGCCCTCGTCGTCCCGCCGTCCGCGCGGCTGGTCGTGACGGAGGGCAACTACCTCCTGCTGCCGTCGCCGCCGTGGACCCTCGCGCGGGAGCAGCTCGCGGAGGTGTGGTTCGTGGCGAGCGACCAGGACACCCGGCTCGAGCGGCTCATCGCCCGGCACGTGGAGTTCGGCAAGGCCCCCGAGGCCGCGGCCGAGTGGGTGCTGACGAGCGACGAGGCGAATGCGCAGCTCGTGGCTGCGACCGCCGCCCGCGCCGACCGGGTGGTCGTCAACGGCTCGTCCGGGTGGCACCTCGCCGACTCCGGCTCCTGAGCCGAGCCGTCGACCCACTCCCCGCCCCCGCGACCCGCACCCGTCGAGAGGTCACAACCCGCCGCGCGTTGCGCGGCGGGTTGTGACCCTTTCGTTTCAGGTGGCCGACCTCATCCCCGCCCAGTCTCGACTCGGGTCCTGAAGACGACCGATGAGTTCGGCGCCGCCCGCTGGTCTGCCCTGCTGAACGCATTCGCATCCGGATGCATTCGACCTGAGGAGCGAAAATGACCCAGCAGCTGTCGGACGAGATGCCTACCCTCGACCCCATGGACGAGTCGGCCGTCGCCGCGACCGAGCAGCCGCCCGGCGTCGTGCACGAGGCGCACCTGCCGCCGGGGGTGACCCGCGGGCCGGAGACGCTCAAGGCATTCCGGATGGTCCTCGCCAACACCCTCGTCGCCAACGTGACGAGCAGCTACCTGTGGTTCGCGCTGACCTTCTGGGCCTACCTCGAGACGCGCTCGGTCATGGCGACGGCGATCATCGGCGGCTCGTTCATGCTGCTCATCGCCGTCTTCGGGACGATGTTCGGCACGATCGTCGACCGCAACAAGAAGAAGCGCGTCATGGTCATGTCGTCGGTCGTGACGTTCACGACCTACCTCGTCGCCGGCGCGCTGTTCCTCGCCTACCCGACGAGCACCCTCGTCGACTGGAACGGCCCGGTCTTCTGGGTGTTCGCGATCATCATCCTCATCGGCAGCGTCGTCGAGGGCATGCGCAACATCGCGCTGTCGACGACCGTCACCCTGCTCGTGCCCGCCGACCAGCGGGACAAGGCCAACGGCGCCGTCGGGACCGTCCAGGGCGTCGCCTTCATGATCACGAGCGTCTTCAGCGGCCTGTCCGTCGGACTGCTCGGCATGGGCTGGACCGTCGCGATCGCGATCGGCCTGACCGGCCTGGCTCTTGCGCACATCCTCACCGTGCGCATCCCCGAGGTCGCGCCGGAGGACGACGGCGAGCCGCGCAGGACCTTCGACATCGCGACCGCCTGGACCACGATCCGCGGCGTCCCCGGCCTCCTCGCGCTCATCATCTTCGCGACCTTCAACAACCTCGTCGGCGGCGTCTACATGGCGCTCATGGACCCCTACGGACTGACCCTCTTCAGCGTCGAGACGTGGGGCATCGTCCTCGGCGTCACGAGCATCGGCTTCATCATCGGCGGCGGCCTCGTCGCCAGGTTCGGCCTCGGCTCGGCGCCGCTGCGGACGCTGCTCCTGGCGAATGTCGGGGTGTCGGTCCTCGGGATGGTGTTCACCATCCGCGAGTCCTGGCTGCTCTACGCCGTCGGGATCCTCGTCTTCATGTGCATCATCCCGGTCGCCGAGGCCGCCGAGCAGACGATCCTCCAGCGGGTCGTGCCGTTCGAGAAGCAGGGGCGCGTCTTCGGCTTCGCGCAGAGCGTCGAGGCAGCGGCGAGCCCGATCACCGCATTCCTCATCGGCCCGATCGCGCAGTACGCGCTCATCCCCTACATGAAGAGCGAGGCCGGGCAGGACCGGCTCGGCTGGCTCCTCGGAGACGGCGAGGCTCGCGGGATCGCGCTCGTCTTCGTCCTCGCCGGCCTGGTCACGCTCATCGCCGTGCTCATCGCCTTCGCCTCCCGGCCCTACCGGACGCTGTCCCGGGCCTACGCGGACGCCCCCGCGCCCGGCTGAGGGCTCGGACCGGCCGCGACTACCGACAAGTCGACGGGATACAGAGAAGACTTCCCTGTATCCCGTCGACTTCTCCCGCGCCCGGCACGGGACCCAGGGTGACCCGATAGAGCGATCGCTGACCTCAGCGGTGCAGGTCGAAGCGGTCCGCGTCCATGACCTTGGCCCACGCGGCGACGAAGTCGTGGACGAACTTCTCCTGCGCGTCGTCCGAGGCGTAGACCTCGGCGATCGCCCGGAGCTCGGAGTTCGAGCCGAAGACGAGGTCGGCGCGCGTCCCCGTCCACGACGCCCCGCCGGACCCGGCCCCGGTGAACGAGTCACCCGAGCCGTCGTCGGACCACGTCGTGCCGGGGTCGAGGAGGTTGACGAAGTAGTCGTTCGTCAGCTGCCCGACGCGGTCGGTGAGGACGCCGGCGGTCGAGCCGCCCGCATTCGCACCGAGCACCCGGAGCCCGCCGACGAGGACGGTCAGCTCGGGCGCGGTGACGCCGAGGAGGTTGGCCCGGTCGAGGAGGTGGTACTCGCCCGGGAGCTTGGCGTCGGCCGAGGCGTAGTTGCGGAAGCCGTCGGCCACCGGCTCGAGCCACGCGAAGGACTCGCCGTCGGTCTGCTCCTGCGTGGCGTCACCGCGGCCCGGGCTGAACGGCACCCGGACCGTGACACCGGCCGCGGCCGCCGCCTGCTCGACGCCGACGTTGCCGGCGAGGACGACGAGGTCGGCGAAGGAGACGTTGGTGCTGCCCGCGATCCCCTCGAGAGCCGACAGGACGGGCGCGAGCTCGGCCGGGTCGTTGACCGTCCAGGACCGCTGCGGCTCGAGGCGGATGCGGCCGCCGTTGGCGCCGCCGCGCTTGTCGCTGCTGCGGAAGCTCGCCGCCGAGGCCCACGCCGTGCTGACGAGCTGCTGGACGGTGAGCCCGGAGTCGGCGATCGCCGACGTGGCCGCCGCGACGTCCTCGGCGCTCGTGCCCTGGTCATTGGCGGGGATCGGGTCCTGCCAGAGCAGCTCCTCGGTCGGCACCTCGGCGCCGACGTAGCGGGAGACCGGGCCCATGTCGCGGTGGGTCAGCTTGAACCACGCGCGGGCGAATGCGTCGGCGAACTGGTCCGGGTTCTCGAGGAACCGTCGTGAGATCGCCTCGTACGCCGGGTCGACCCGGAGCGCGAGGTCGGTCGTCAGCATCGTCGGGAGGCGCTTGGCGCCACCCTCCTCGGGCGCCGGGATGATGGCCTCGGCATCCTTGGCGACCCACTGGGCAGCCCCCGCCGGGGACTTGGAGAGCTCCCACTCGTGGCCGAAGAGGATCTCGAAGAAGCGGTTGCTCCACTGTGTCGGCACGTCGGTCCAGGTGACCTCCAGCCCGCTCGTGATCGCGTCCGCACCCTTGCCGCTCGCGTAGGCGTTCTTCCAGCCGAGCCCCTGGAGCTCGATGCCGGCGCCCTCGGGCTCGACCCCGACATTCGCCTCGGGGTCGGCCGCGCCGTGCGTCTTGCCGAAGGTGTGGCCGCCCGCGATGAGCGCGACGGTCTCCTCGTCGTTCATCGCCATCCGGCCGAAGGTGTCGCGGATGTCGTGCGCCGCGAGCGCCGGGTCGGGGTTGCCCTCCGGTCCCTCGGGGTTGACGTAGATGAGGCCCATCTGCACGGCGGCGAGCGGGTTGTCGAGCTCACGGTCGCCGCGGTAGCGCTGCGAGCCGCCCTCCTCGCCACCGAGCCACTCGGTCTCCGGGCCCCAGTAGACGTCGTCGTCCGGCTCCCACGCGTCGATGCGACCGCCGGCGAAGCCGAAGGTCTCGAAGCCCATCGACTCGAGCGCGACGTTGCCGGTGAGGATCATGAGGTCGGCCCACGACAGCGACTTGCCGTACTTCTTCTTGACCGGCCAGAGCAGGCGGCGCGCCTTGTCGAGGTTGCCGTTGTCCGGCCAGGAGTTGAGAGGGGCGAAGCGCTGCTGCCCGGTGCCACCGCCGCCGCGACCGTCCTGCACGCGGTAGGTGCCGGCCGAGTGCCACGCCATCCGGATCATGAGCGGGCCGTAGTGCCCGAAGTCCGCGGGCCACCAGTCCTGGCTGTCGGTCAGGACGGCTTCGATGTCCGCCTTGACGGCGGGCAGGTCGAGGGCGCCGAATGCCTCGGCGTAGTCGAAGTCCGCGCCGAACGGGTTCTTCTCCGGGCTGTTCTTCGCGAGGATCTTGAGGTTGAGGCGCTTGGGCCACCACTGCTGGTTGGCGTCGCCCTGCTCCGGGCGGACGAGCTCGTGCATGACCGGGCACTTGCCCGCGGGAGCCGCGTCGGTGTTCATCTCGCCGACCTCGGCATTCGGCTGCTCGTTGCCGGCGCCGGCCTCGGCGGTGGTCGCCTCGCTCTTGCTCATCTCGCCGACTTCGGCGTTCTTGTCCTCGGGCACGATCAGCCTTTCGTAGGGGTGGGGTTGCGAAACTCAGGCGGGAAGGCGGGCAGCCGCGCACGCGGGGCAGGTGCCCCAGTAGATGACCTCGGCCTCGTCGATGACGTAGCCGTGGTGGTCGGCGGCGTCGAGGCAGGGCGCCGAACCGGTCGCGCAGGGCACGTCGACGACGGCGGCGCAGGACCGGCAGACGAGGTGGTGGTGGTTGTCGCCGGACTGGAGCTCGTAGTGCGCGATGGCGCCGGCCGGCTGGATCCGGCGGACGAGACCGGCCCCGCTCAGCGTCGCGAGGCAGTCGTAGACAGCTTGGTGGGAGACGGAGTCGAGGCGGGTCCGCACGTCCGCGAGGACCTCGGCGGTGTCGGTGTGCGGATGCGCTGCGAGCGTCTCGAGCACGGCGATCCGTGGCTTCGTGACGCGCAGCCCGGCCCCTCGGAGGAGCTGCTCGACGTTGACGACCACGTCCCCCACCCAAGCGTCTTTTCTTGAATGTGTCAAGACTCGTCGTTGAGTCGGGATCAGCCGGCGCCGAGCGATCCGGGGTCGTCCGGGACGTCGACGGCGTAGGACCGGAGCACGTCGAGCGGGACGTAGGACAGCGCCATCCGGTGCGTCGCGGCGAGGACGACCGGCGCGGCGCGGCCGACGAGGTGGGACGTCATCCATCGCGGTGCGACGACGCACCAGCGGTCCCCCGCGACGAGCCCGGGGAACCCGAACTCCGGCCGCGCGGTGACGAGGTCGTTGCCGGTCTCCCTCTGGTGCTCGAGGAAGTCCGCCGTGACGACGGTGCAGATCGTGTGGAGGTAGTCCTCCTCGAAGACCGCCTCGCAACAGCCGGTCCGGGTGTAGCCGGTCATCGGGTCGGTCCCGCACTCCTCGAGGGCGCCACCGAGGACGTTGTACTGCTGCATGACCGAAGGCTAGTCGCGCCCGCAGCCGTGGGAAGTGTGGCGACCAGGCTCTGTATGCGACAATATTGCGCATGACGACCGTTGTGACCGCAGGATCTATGGCCCCGGACCTCGGCGACCCCGAGTTCTCCGCCGCCTGGACCTCACTCAAGGCCGCCGCGACCGCCCTCCAGGGGCTCCAGGTCAAGGACGGCTCGGTGCCCGAGCCCGGCGACCACGCCGCCGCGACCGGGCACGTGCTCGCGCTCACCGAGGGGATCGAGGCGCTCGCGCCGGCATTCCCGCACGACGCGGACTACCTCCGTGCGCTCGTCGTCGACCTCGAGCGGTGGGTGGCGAATGCATTCGGCGTCCCGGACTTCTTCGACAGCCTCATGGAGTTCCACCCGGAGCGGCACCGCGTCGACGGTCTGCGGCACCTCGTCGTCTTCCCGATGTACACCCAGAACGGCTCGACGAACCGCTACGTCGAGGCCGTGCTGCTCGAGGTCATCTGGCCCGACTTCGTGGCCCGCCTTGAGGCGTCCGACTACTCCAACAAGCTCTTCGTCCCGATCCGCTTCCTCGACTTCACCCCGGGCTACGACACGGACTCGGCGGTCCTCTTCCCCGAGTCGGTCGCGATGCGCGAGGTCCCGACGTTCACGTGGGGCGGGATCTTCGCCGACCGCGAGGCCGCGCGCTTCCGGCGCGTCGTCGACGCGGCCGCTCGGGTGACGAATCTCGACCTGCCCGAGGGCGTCCGCCGGATGCTCGCGGACCAGCGGCTCGCCGAGGAGGTCTTCGTCATGTGGGACCTCATCCACGACCGGACGCACATGCGCGGCGACCTGCCGTTCGACCCGTTCATGATCAAGCAGCGGATGCCGTTCTTCCTCTACTCGCTCGAGGAGATGCGCTGCGACCTGACCGCCTACCGCGCGGCCGTCGCCATCGAGCAGCGGACCGCGGCTCTGGCCGAGCCGTCGCCCGAGGACCAGCTCCTCCTCGACCGGGCGCGGCTCGTGCAGTTCGCGATCCTCTTCGACCGGATCTTCCGCTTCGCGGTCACCGGCACGCGGGTCCGCAACTATGACGGCCTCGGCGGGCAGCTCCTCTTCGCGTGGCTGCACCGCGGGCACGTCCTGCACTGGACCGACACCTCGCTCGCCTTCGACTGGGCCGACGTGCCGGCGCGGGTCTCCGAGCTCGGCGACGCGATCGACCTCCTCTACTGGGAGTCGATCGACCGGCCCAAGACCGTGCACTGGCTGCGCGCCTACGACCTCGTGTCCTCCGTCGTCGAGCCGCACCCGGCGTCGGCGTGGAAGCGGGGCGACCTCCCGCTCGCCGGGGCGCCCAAGGAGCTGACCGAGCAGGTCATGGACGACGAGTTCCCGCTGTCGATGTTCTACGAGGCGTTCGCCAAGAAGATGGGCGACGTCATCGCCTCGACCCGCGGCATCACCGGCGCCTCTACGATCGCCTGATGGCACGCATCGTCGTCGCCGGGTCCCTCGGGGCGCTCGGCAGGTCCACCGTCCGCGCCTTGGGAGCTGCGGGTCACGAGGTCGTCGGGGTCGACAAGGACGACGTCGACCTGTCCGATGTGAATGCGGTTACCTCCTGGGCCGACTCGGTCGCCGCGGGCGGTGCGGTCGACGGGCTCGTCCACGTCGTCGGCGGCTGGCGCGGGGGTGGCGGGGTCGCCGGGCAGACCGACGAGGACTGGGCATTCCTGTCCCTCCTGCTCATCGACACCCTGCGGCTCACCTCGCGCGCGCTCTTCCCCGCGCTCGCCGCCGCCGGGGGGCGGCTGCTCATCGTGAGCACGGTCGGGCTCGACAAGCCGACCGCCGGCAATGCCAACTACCTCGCCGCCAAGGCTGCCGCGGAGGCATGGACCAAGGCGCTGGGCGCGGAGCTGGCCAAGACGGGAGGCGTGGGCGACGTCATTCGGATCATGGCGCTGTTCACCGACGCGGACCGTGAGAAGGACCCGGACAAGGACTGGTCGCGGCACACCCACACCGACGAGCTCGCGGCCGACATCGCCGACCGCTTCGCCCCTGCCTCCTGACCGCCGCCCAGCCCTTGGGAGAATGCCGACCGTGACCGCACTCCACGACGCCCAGGCCCGCGGCTTCGCGAGCGACAACTACTCCGGGGTCCACCCCGAGGTCCTCGACGCGATCGTCGCCGCGAACGGCGGGCACCAGTCCTCCTACGGCGCCGACCGCTACACCGAGCGGCTCCAGGAAGTCGTCCGCGGGCACTTCGGCGAGCAGGCCGAGGCCTTCCCCGTCTTCAACGGCACGGGCGCCAATGTCACTGCGCTGCAGGCGATCCTGCCCCGCTGGGGTGCCGTCGTCTGCGCGAAGACCGCGCACATCAACGTCGACGAGGGCGGTGCGCCGGAGCGCGTCGCCGGCCTCAAGCTCTACGTGGTGCCCACGGACAACGGCAAGCTGACACCGGAGCACGTCGACCAGGAGGCGTGGGGCTTCGGCGACGAGCACCGCGCCCAGCCGCTCGCCCTGTCGATCACGCAGTCGACCGAGCTCGGGACGCTCTACACCGTCGGGGAGATCCGCGCGCTGACCGACCACGCGCACTCGCTCGGGATGCACGTGCACATGGACGGCTCGCGCCTCTCGAACGCCGCGGCCGCCCTGGGGGTGCCGTTCGGGGAGTTCACGACCCACGCCGGGATCGACATCCTGTCGCTCGGCGGGACGAAGAACGGGGCGCTCGGCGCCGAGGCCGTCGTCGTCCTCAACCCGGACGCCGCGCAGGGGCTCATCTACTCGCGGAAGTTCAACATGCAGCTCGCGAGCAAGATGCGCTTCGTCTCCGCACAGCTCGTCGCGCTCTACGAAGGCGACCTCTGGCACCGGAATGCCGCGCACGCCAACGCGATGGCGGCCCGGCTGAGGTCGTCGCTGGATGGTGTGTCCGGGGTGGAGTTCACCCAGGCGACCCAGGCGAACGGCGTCTTCGTGACGTTGCCGGCGGGGGTGGCGGACCCGGTCCGGCGCCAGTACGCCTTCTACGACTGGGACGCCGCCCGTCGCGAGGTGCGTTGGATGTGCTCGTTCGACACGACCGAGGACGACATCGACTCGTTCGCGCGGATCGTCAAGGACGAGGTCGGCAAGCACCTCGCCGGCTGACCGGACCCCGATCATTCGCGGCGAGTTGGGGCACGTTGGGACTCAGCGGCGGCCGCCTGCGCGAGCGACATCGCCTTCAACTTCAACGGCAGATGGGCGGCAGGGGAATCGCTCACCTCGAGCGATGACGCCGGGGACGTCCAGCCTGATCGCCGAACGCTCTTGACCGAAGTGCTACCGGGTCTCCTCGGAGGCCATGAAGGCGGCCAAGGCCCCGTACGCGCGCATCGATGCGATCCGATCTTCACGGAGGTCGTATGCAACGCAGTAGTCCACTCGGCTGGGCGATCCGAGCAAACTCGCGCACGTCCCCTCGATGTATGCCGCATCCTGCGAAATGGTCAGCCGGCGTGTCTGCATATCCGACATCCGAGCGTGAAGGCCGACGATCGCCTCCTGTACGTCGCCAGCTCCTTGCACCACCTCACCCGACTCGACTGTGGTCCACGTGACGTCATCGGTGAAGAACGCGGTGAACTGGCCCGAGCCGAGCGCCGCGAAGTACTCAGCCATCACCCGGTGGGTCTGCGCGGTGTCCATCGACGACTCCGTCTCCTGGGAGGCAGGTGCTCTAGCGGCTTTACAACAATAGTGGCGCTCAGTCATGACCGACAGTGCAATCGCACAGCCAGGAGGCAGGACGACTGGCGGCGAAAATGGGGCGCCTCAGTACGTCCTCGACACTTCCGTTCAAACGTGCTCAACGAAGTGAGCGACGTGCCGAGCGCCTGCGGTCACCACTGCCCGTCGTCCAGGGCGTCGAAGACGTCCGCGAGCACGGCGCTCCCGTCGGCCCGCGGTGGCCACGCTTGCACGTGGAACTCCCGCTTGGCATAGCGGGACCACTCGGCGTCCGAACCGCGGGGGTCGAAGATCACGTCACGCTGGGTGACGTGCTCCTTCAGCCCGGCGACGATGAGGTTGGCGACGGACTGGGTGTCGACATCGATGTCGATGAGCTCGTCCGGTGTCCCCCGCAGGTGGTACAGCGCGGTGGGGTCCCAGCGTTCCCGACCGTTCCGGGTCCGCCACTGCTGGTGCCGCTCGAACAGCGACTCACGGATGGCGCAGTGCAGGAGGCGGCGCAGTCCCGGGCCGGGGGAGGCTCGGACGCGGTGGAAGGCGGCGTCGGTGGCGGCGCCGACGGCGATGTGGTCGGGGTGCCCGGTGATGCCGTCGGGCCCGAAGGTCACCACGACATCGGGCCGTTCCTGCTCGAGGAACTCAGAGATCTGGATCACGAGCCGCTCGTGCGCGACGCTCGCCACGTGGCCGTCGGCATAGCCCAGCCAGTCGTGCCGATCCGGAACCCGCCCCACCGCCGCCCACGCTGCGTCGTCCTCCCGCCGGCGTTGAGGGCCGAGCCCGTCGTGGGACACGGACACCCCGGCCGCCACCTCACCGCCGCCTCCGTCGGTGGCGTGCAGCACCACCAGACGAAACCGCGGGTCGTCCCGGTGCATGGCGACGGTGCCGTAGGTGGCGTAGCTCTCGTCGTCCGGGTGCGCCACGCACACCGCCAACCTCCTGCCGGCGTTGACGGTCATCGGCCGGAGACCAGCGCTGGTGCGGGGTCACGGAGGCCATTGCGACCTTGATCCTGCGGGGGTCGACCACGACGTGCTCGTTGCGGCTTGTCAGGAAGACCAATCCCACGGTTTCCCCACGCCGTGGACACGCCGGGCCCCGATGACCCAACCGCTCTCGCGGCGGCGAGGACGGGGCGGCCTGCGCCTGCCTGCCGCTGCTCCAGACTCACCCGACAAGTGTCCACCCAAACGGCAGACGGCGCCTCAGGGATCACCCGCCCGCAGACGCGTGGCCGCGACGAACGCTCACTCGTGGGTCGGCTCTTGCCTTCAGCTACCCGAAGTCGTCGGCGATGACCTCACAAGGCGACGCAGAACCCTGAGGCACGAACCCGCACGCGTGCCGAAGATGAGTGAGGCAGTCCCACCCCCTCTAGCCTGTATGTAAGGTGCGACGTCCTTGTACCGGAATGAGAGCCGGCCATGATCAGGTTCGAACCCTTCCCGGCGGTGCTGGTCGCCGCACTCGCCTGCTTCGTGATCGGCGGCCTGTGGTTCTCCCCCCTTCTCTTCGGGAAAGAATGGCTGCGGGAGCTTCGCGTGACCGATGAGCCGAGCCGGGCCATCGGGGCGATTCTCGCCGTCCCGGCCGCCCTGGGTGCCGCATTCGGCCTTGGTGTCCTCACCGCGTCCGCCGACATCGTCGACGTGCCAAGGGCACTCATGGTCGGCGCACTGGTGTGGGCCTGCTTCGTCGTGGCCATCGAGCTGCCGGCACTGGCGCTGGAGAAGGCACCCCGACGCTTCGCGATCCACGCCGGTCACAAGCTCGTCATCTACCTGGCGATGGCCACCATCTTCGGCCTCTGGAACTAGACCCTCGCGCCGGCAGGCGGAAGACCTGACCAGCCACCCCCACGCGGATCTCGTGCTGCCCCTCACCCAGCTCACGCAGCGACCTGCCGAACGGCCCAGACCCCTCCGCCGCCAACGCGGCCACGCACCCCCGCAGCGACGCTTCTACGTCGCGCCCGACGGGCCGCGTCCCCAGTCGGCGGAGTCGGGCACGTGCAACCGTGGGGCGAGCAGCAAGACGAGGACGTCCGGCCCCGGATGGGCGTGTCTCCGCTCTTCCGCAGCCCATGTACCCGGCATCCCGCGCCGGGCTCGTTGCAGGGCTGGTTCGCTGGTGAGGGCGACGGGGATGCTCAGCTCGGTCCTCCGACGCCATCCCCGAATCCTCCGGCGAACCCGCCATCCCCCGGTCCGCCGACGTAGCCGGTCCGATCCAGCGGGCCCCGTTCGTCCGTCGCGCTACGGATCTCTCCGCACCGGCGACAGACCATCTCCGTCACCATGTCCGCCCGAACCTGCGTCTTCTTCCACTTGTGGCCGTTGAGCATGCACAGAAGTTCCTTCGCGTTCATAGCGCCAACGATCCTCCCCGTCCGCCTCGCTGTCACGGGCTCGGACGAGCGGGCCGTTCCCGAAGGTGCCCGGACTGAACTCCAACCGCGACGTCAATCCCGGACACGGGTAACCGTCCCAGTCCTCGCGTTGCGCCCCGGTCACCCACCACACAGCCAGCGAACGGCGCCCCGTCTGGCGAAGTGACGCATGGCTGCGAGGCAGGTTCGGATGAGCAGCGAGGGAGGCCACACCGAGGTGCTGCCGGAGGAAGTCCGGCAGCACCTCGGCCGAGGGTGTCCTTCGCTGCTCCTCACCGACGGCAACCTCGGACGTCCCGTCCGCGGTTCCCGAGTGGTCAGGGGGCGGGGACCGGGGCCGGAGAGTAGAGGCCGACGTTGACAGCCAGCGGCTTGAAGCCCTTTGCGAGCAGCCAGATGGGAAGGCACACCAGCTCGAACAGCCCGCCGGGAACCACGAGCGCCATTCCGGCTCCTGCGCTCATGTCCAGGAGCCCGAGGAGGTCGAGGGGGACGCCGATCGTGAGTGAGGCGTAGCCGACCAGGCCCAGCAGGGCGATGGCTCGGGGGACGAGTCGGCCGATGAGGAGCAGGTAGCACAGCACGATTCCGCCGAGGCCGGTCGGGACGTAGACCCACAGCAGGTGGTTCGGGACGACCTGCGAGAGAGTCAGGAGGTAGACACCGCAGGCCGCGGAGACCAGGCACTCGACGACCCTGAGGGTGGGGTACCAGATGGCGAGGGTTGCGTTGACCTGCTTGAGCACCGGGTACGTCAGCAGGCCGATGCCGACCACAGCCAGACCGGAACACGCCATCAGTGCGACGCCGAGCGTCATCCGTGTCCGGTCGGTGTTGCCGTCGACGAACGCCTGGATCAGGGACGTGCCGAACATCGCCGTGACCATCTGGACGATGAACAGCACCCCGACGGCCGTCGCGACCTTCCGCCGGGAGAGCGGGCCGCTGGTGATGCGCTTGGGGGCTGTGGTGGTGCTCATGGCGGTCATGGCGTGCCCTTTCGGTTGCGCTGGGAGCGGCTCGGATGCGCGCTCCTAACGGTGTTAGATTGCATTCTGCACGGTACTCTAACGGCGTTAGATTGTCGAGGGTCGTGCGCCGGCAACTTCGCGAAGGACCACCAGAGAGGCGGGACCCGATGGGCCGCAGGACGACCGAGATCGCCAGTCAGGCGCCGTTGAGCCTGGAGCGGACTCTGCAGGCCGCGCTCGTCATCGCCGACGACGATGGCCTGGAGGCGGTGACGATGCGCCGGCTCGCACGCGAGCTGAGCGTCGAGGCGGCCTCGCTGTACCACCACATCAGCGGCAAGAACCAGATCCTCGACGGGCTGGTCGAGGCGGTGGCCGCTCAGATCGAGCCCCCGAACTCATCCACCGACTGGCG
This sequence comes from uncultured Actinomycetota bacterium, assembly GCA_963752365.1. Taxonomy (GTDB): domain Bacteria; phylum Actinomycetota; class Actinomycetes; order Actinomycetales; family Dermatophilaceae; genus CAVVXY01. The sequence continues at coordinate 218,212 of CAVVXY010000003.1, read as the reverse complement.
AACAGCGATCACTCAGAGGGCTCTGAACACCCGCGCCGTCCTGCGGGCCCACCCGTGGGCGGTGAGCCTGATGGCGTCCAGGACGAGCCCGGGGCCGGCCACCCTAGGGCTGCTGGAATCGGGGATCCGGTGCTTCCGCGAGGGCGGGTTCTCCGTCCTTCAGGCCGCTCACGCAATCTCGGTGATCGACAGCTTCGTCCACGGCTTCGTGCTCCAAGAGGTCAACCTGCCCTTCCGGGACGAGTCAGAACTCGCGGCCATGACCGGCGCGATCATGGAGACGTTCCCCGCCTCGGAGTTTCCCCATCTCTTCGAGATGACCGTCGACCACGTCCTGCAGCCGGGATACGACTACGGCAACGAGTTCGACTCCGGGCTCAGTGTCGTACTTGACGGCATCTCTGGGTTGGTCGTCGAGCGGTAAGCGCATCCAGCGCCACCAGCGGCCTCCCTCCGAGCCTCCTCTTCGGACCACTCGAGCGTCGCGACAGTTGCGCCGGCCCCGCGAACAATCCCGTCTGGCGGCCGAAGTGGGGCACCTTCTCGTTGCGTCCGAACGAGGGACCGGTGAGTTTTCTACCGGATCGTGGAGGCATCGGCCCTAAGTAGATGCCTCCACGATCCGGGGGGACCGCAGCCTCAAGGCGAGTATGGCCACGCTTGGTGCGAGTGCTCCCCTCAGAGCCAGCCGCGGCGGCGGAACGTTAGGTAGAGGGTCGCGGCGAGGGTGGTGATCACGACAGTGCTGGCAACCAGCCCGGAGGTGTGCCCGAACCCGGGGTAGGCGACGTTCTGGCCGAACCAGCCGGTCACCGCGGTCGGCACCGCGATGATCGCTGCCCACGCCGTCAGCTTCTTCATCACCGTGTTGAGACGGGCGTCCTGCAGCGACAAGTTGGTCTCGAAGACGGTGGTCACCATGTCACGCAGCGACTCGGTCCACTCCGTCGCCCGCAGGACGTGGTCATAGAGGTCGGCCCACCACCCGTCCAGGTCGCTGTGGCCCTGCTCGCCGTCCCGATGTTCGCGCTGGATCGTGTTGACGACCTCCCGCATCGGCAGCACGACCCGCCGCAGCTCCACGAGCTCCTTGCGGACACGGTAGGTCCGCTGCTGGACCTGCCGGGTGAGGGCCCTGTCGTCGAAGAGGTCGTCCTCGAGGGCCTCGATCGCATCGTCCATGAGCTGGACCGTCTCGAAGTGCCCATCCACGATGACATCGAGCAGGCCGTGCAGCAGGGCTCCCGAGCCGAGCCCCGCCAGGTCGGCCTCGTCGTCCCACCGCTGCACCACCTGGTCCATGTCGAACCGCGTGTCCGAGCGGACGGTGACCATTCCGCGGGGGAGGACGAATGCGGACACCCGGCTCAGCTCGAGCCGGGACTCGAGCCCATCGCCAGAAGGACTCTCGCTCAGCAGCCGGGCGGCGTATGCGGTGACGAAGGTGTGCGTCGCGTGGCGGGTGGCCTTGGGCCGCTCCCCGCTGCTGACCGCGTCCTCCACGGCGTGCCGATCCAGGGAGAGCTCCTCGGCCAGCTGCTGGAGCCGGCCGTGCCCCGGTTCGCACAGGTCGACCCACACCAGGGCGTCCTCCTCCTGCAGGTGGTCGGAGACCTCTCCCAGGTCGAAGCCTTCCCGCTCGAGCCGACCCGAACGCCACAACCGGGTCCGGACACCCTCGCTCGAGTCACTGGTCACGGCCCCCAGTGTGCAACGCCCGAGCCAGTACACCGTCTGGGGTAGCGCCGGAGGTTTGCTCAGTCCACGTGGATGCCGGGTCGTCGAGACGGCGGCGATGGCGTTGGGCGCCGCGGGGCTGGCGAGGCGCATCTGATTCAGGACGCGACTGCCGATCACGGCCCTGCACCACGCCGGGGCATCGGCCGCCCTCCTTGTATCCTGTCCGGGATCCTGCGGGGACGGCTGGCGCTGTCCGTGGTGGCGGACATGACGCTGCATGGGAGCCACCGTCCGGCCCCCTGGCGCGACCTCAGGTGTCGTGTGCCAGGACCGCGGCTCTGTTGGTGGCCGCGGCTTCGGCAGCCAACTCGCTGGCCACCGCGTCATCGGCACCCGTCACCTGCCATGGCACGCTGATCACCATGACCCCGGCCAGCAGACGGAGTCGCAGCTTGAGCCGTAGCGCGGACTGGTTGTGCAGCAGCGACTCCCACCAGTGCCCGACGACGTACTCGGGAATGTAGACGGCGACCAGGTCCCGCGGCCCGTCGCGCCTCAACCTGGCGATGTAGGCGAGGAGGGGGTCGGTGATCTCGCGGTACGGCGAGTAGAGAACCGTCAGCGGCACCGGCAGGTCCGCGTCGGTCCGGCGGCTTCCACGCTCGGCAGGCATGCACCGCACAATGGTGCGATGACGAACCCACCGCGACCGCGACGTCGGCCGCGATGGCTGCGTCGGACCTTCAAGGTCACCGCAGGCGTCATCGCGGTCGTGGCAGTCGGCGGGTTCGCGTTCACGCGGAGTGCCCCGTTCGGCGCGGACCCGGAGGGCGAGCGCAAGAAGCGAGTGGAGGCGTCGCCGCACTGGCGGGACGGGGCATTCCACAACCCGCAGGAGATGTGGACCGACCTCTTCGGCGCGCTCAAGGAGTCGGTGACCAATGCGTCCGGCGACACGACCCCGAGCGAACAGGTCGACGTCGTGCGCACCGACCCGAATGCATTCGCCACCGCGCCGGCGAGCGGGGTGAGGGTCACGTGGTTCGGGCATTCGTCGGTCCTGGTCGAGGTGGACAGGGCGCGGATCCTCACGGACCCGATCTGGAGCGAGCGGTCGGGGCCGGTGTCGTTCGTCGGTCCGAGTCGCTTCTACGAGCCGACCATCGCGCTGGCCGACCTGCCTCCGATCGACGCGGTCGTCATCAGCCACGACCACTGGGACCACCTCGACATGAGCACCGTCCGGGCGCTCGGCCGGACCGAGGCGAGGTTCGTCGTGCCCCTCGGCATCGGCGCGCACCTCGAGCGGTGGGGCATCCAGAGTGACCGAATCACCGAGCTCGACTGGTGGGGCACGACCACCGTCGCCGGGGTCGAGCTGCACGCGACGCCCGCTCGGCACCAGTCCGGGCGGCTCAACCCGAGCGCGAGCCAGACCCTCTGGGCGGGCTGGGCGATCACCACCCCGCAGCATCGGGTCTGGTACTCGGGCGACAGCGGGTTCCACGACGGGCTCGACGAGATCGGGCGGCGGATCGGGCCGTTCGACGTCGCGCTCGTCGAGAGCGGGCAGTACAACGAGCACTGGCCGGACGTGCACTACGGGCCGGAGCTCGCCGTCGAGGCGGCGCGGCGGGTGCGGGCCGAGGTCATGGTGCCGGTGCACTGGGCGCTCTTCAGCCTCGCGCCGCACGCCTGGACCGAGCCGGTCGAGCGGGTCATCGCCGAGGCGGGATGCGCCGGAATGCCGGTGCGCGTCCTGCGCCCCGGCGAGCCGAGCGAGCCGACGTCGAATGCGGGGGTCGTGTCCGTCGGCGCGACGGCGACGGCGACAAAGAAGTGGTGGCCCGACCTGGCGACGCGGACCGCGCGTGAGGCGCCGATCGTCGGGACGCAGGCCGGCGACCCGGATGTGCGGGTGGACTTCGAGCCCTGCACGGTCGCTCAGCGCTAGCGGACGCAGCAAGACAATGGCTGGAACATTCTTTCCTAGAACCGACGATGTGGTCCGCCTCACGAAAGAACGTCTGTCGCAGCGAATGGAACTTCTCAGCTCCATGCTCATCTCCCCGCGAACCCAGGACGCGATGCGCGGCGTCGGCTAGGAGTCGAAGCCGAGCCCGAGCCGGTCGAGGCTCCGCAGCCATAGGTTTCGGTGCCCCTGCCGGTGGTCGGCGCGGTCGAGCGACCAGCGGGTCACGTTGATGCCGAATGCAGCGAGCGGCTCGGGCGGGAAGGGCGTCGGAAGGCGCCGCACCAGCTCCAGCTCCGTCCGCTCGGTCGCCTCGCCGGAGAGCTGATCGAGCATGACGTCGGCCGCGAACCTCGTGGCCGCGACGCCGAGCCCGGTGAAGCCCGCCGAGTGCGCGACGCGGCCTCCGTGGGTCAGCGCGTGGAAGGCGCAGAAGCGGGTGGAGGTGTCGATCGCGCCGGCCCAGCGGTGCGTGATGCGAATGCCCTCGAGCTGCGGGAACGTCGTGAGCAGGTGCGCGGTCAGCCGACGATATGAGGCGTCCCGGTCCTCGTACGCCGGGTCGACGCGTCGCCCCGCGTGGTAGATCGCGTCGTAGCCGCCGAAGACGATCCGGTCGTCGCGGGTCAGCCGGTAGTAGTGGAACTGGTTGGCCGAGTCGCCGATCCCGCGGCGGCTCGACCACCCGATCGCCGCTTTCTGCTCCGCCGAGAGGGGCTCGGTCGCGATGACGTAGTCGTAGACCGGGACCGTGAGGAGGCGGTGGCGGCGGAGAAGGGAGGGGAAGGCATTCGTCCCGAGTGCGACGCGGCGGGCGGTGACCGTCCCGCCGTCGGTGACCAGGCGTACCGGCCCGGACCCCTCGGCGGACAGCCCGCGGACTGGCCTCCCCTCGTGGATCTCGACGCCGAGCTCCCCTGCGAGACGGGCGAGCTCGTGCGCCAGGCGGGCCGGGTGGAGCATCGCGTCGCCGTCCTCGGCGAGCCCGGCAAGGTACGTCGGACTGTCGACCTCGCCTCGCATCTCGGCGGACGAGAGGAACCGTCCGTCTCCCTCCGCCGCCGCCGACCGGAGCCACTCCACGTGGTGCGGCTCGACCGCGACGGTGAACGCGCCGGTCCGCTCGAACTCCGCATTCAGCCCATGCTTGGCAACGGTCGCCTCGATGCCGTCGAGGTTCTCCCGGCCGAGGCGGTCGAGGAGGTCCATCTCGAACGGCCACCGGCTCCGGCCGTTCTCCGCGCCGTGGGTGAGCGACGCCGCGCAGAAGCCGCCGTTGCGGCCCGACGCCGCCCAGCCGACCCGCGCGGCCTCCAACAGGATCACCCGACGGGAGGGGTCGCGCTCCTTGGCGCGGACCGCGGTCCAGAGCCCGGTGTAGCCGCCGCCCACGATCGCGAGGTCGGTGTCCCGGTCGCCGGTCAGGGGCTCCGCCGGCGAGAGCGGACCGACGTCCTCGCTCCAGAAGCACGCGAGCCGCGAGCCGGCGAGCGCCGCGGTGACGAGCGCGTCAGGCGGCGCATCGCGCTCGAAGACGGTCTCGGCCATGGGCGCAAGGCTAGGGCGTGGCGCGGACCCGGCGGCTAGCGTGGGGGGATGGCGACGACGGGGAAGAAAGACGGCTTCACGGCGGCCGAGCGCGGGGCGATGAAGGCGCGTGCCGAGGAGCTGCGCAACTCCACAGCACGCGGAGCCGACAAGAGGGTCGCGGAGGAGCAGGACTGCCTCGACAAGATCGCCGACATGGCCGACGGCGACCGCGCGGTCGCCGAACGCATTCACGCGATCGTCCTCGACGTCGCACCCCAGCTGACCGCCCGCACCTGGTACGGCATGCCGGCCTACGCCCTCGACGGCAAGGTCCTCTGCTTCTTCAAGCCGAGCGGGAAGTTCGGAATGCGCTACAGCACCCTCGGCTTCCAGGACATCGCCGCGCTCGACGACGGCAACCTGTGGCCGAGCGAGTACGCCGTGACCCAGCTGACGAAGGCCGACGAGCAGACCGTCCGCGCCCTCGTCGCCACGGCGATCGGCGGCTGAGGACGCCGATGCTGTCGCCCGCCGTCGTCCGGGACCGCGCCACCGGCACGGCCAAGCGCTCCGTCCGGTGGACCCTCGGCCACGGACTGCCGCGCGCGATGTTCGCCGTCGCGGGGCGTCAGGGCGACCCGCAGGCATTCCTCTTCACGACGACGCGGAGCGGAGCCGAGGTCGACCCGGCGCTCGAGAGGATCCGCGCCGACGGCCGGCTCGTGACGAGCCGGATGGGCCGGGTGACCGTCGACCACTCGATCACCAAGGAGGTGCTCGCGAGCCCCGACTTCATGTCCGGCCCGCCGCCTCTCGACGGCCGGGCGCGACGGCTGCTCGAGTGGTCGCGCTCGGGGAAGGTGAACCCGCTCTCCCCGCCGTCCCTGCTCGTCATCGAGCCGCCCCAGCACACCCGCTACCGCAAGCTCGTCACCCGTGTCTTCACGCACCGTGCCATCGAGGCGCTCCGCGGCCAGGTCGAGCAGATCGCCGACGAGCTCCTCGACCGTCTCCCGACCGGCGAGCCGGTCGACCTCGCGCAGTCGTACTGCGCGCAGCTGCCGGTCACCGTCATCTCCGCGATCCTCGGGGTGCCCGAGGAGGAGCGCGACCGGGTGCGTGCCTTCGGCGCCGGGGCAGCCCCGAGCCTCGACCTCGGACTCGGCTGGCGACAGTTCGGGCAGGTCGAGCGGTCGCTCGCCGAGTTCGACGACTGGCTCGGCGAGCACCTCGCGCGGCTGCGGCGCACGCCCGGTGACGACCTGCTCAGCCAGCTCGTCCACGTGCAGGAGGACGGCGTCGGGCTGACCGAGCAGGAGCTGCGGGCGACCGCCGGGCTCGTCCTCGCGGCCGGCTTCGAGACGACCGTCAACCTCCTCGGCAACGGCATCGCGCTCCTCGTCGAGCACCCCGAGCAGCTGACGCTGCTGCGCGAGCGTCCCGAGATCTGGGCGAATGCCGTCGACGAGGTCCTCCGATACGACCCGCCGGTCCTGCTCACCGGGCGGTTCTCGACCCACGCGACGACGATCGGCTCGGAGGCGCTGCCGGCGGAGACGTTCGTCCTGACGGTGATCGCGGGGGCCAACCGTGACCCGTCCGTCTTTGCCGACCCCGACCGCTTCGACGTCACCCGGGCGAATGCCCGCGACCACCTCTCCTTCGGGCACGGCCGGCACCACTGCCTCGGCGCGTCACTGGCGCGGATGGAGGGCGAGGTCGGGCTGCGGCGGTTCTTCGAGCGGTTCCCGGACGTCGAGCTGCTGCCCGGGGCGCGGCGGCGGCCGACCCGCATTCTCCGTGGGTATGAGGCGCTGCCGGCGCGGCTTGCGTCCGCGTGAAACGCCGTCGTAGGGGCGTTTCACGCGGACGCAAGGGGTAGCGTCGGAAGCATGGCGTTGCCGAGGCTCCCCCGCGCGAGCGAGTGGCCCGTCCTGCGGCAGCTGCGCACCGGCGACCTCCTCGGCCGCGGCCCGGCCGTCGCCTCCCCGACGACCCGCGTGACGACGTCGCGCAACGCGACAGCCGACCGGGTCGTCCAGAGCATCTGCCCCTACTGCGCCGTCGGCTGCGGGCAGAAGGTGTTCGTCAAGGACGAGCGGGTCATCGGGATCGAGGGCGACCCGGACTCGCCGATCTCGCGAGGGCGCCTGTGCCCCAAGGGATCTGCGAGCGAGCAGCTCGTCAACTCACCCCTCCGCCAGACGCAGGTCCTCTACCGCGCCCCCCGCGCGCAGGACTGGGAGCCGCTCGACCGCGACACGGCGATCGACATGATCGCGCGGCGCTTCGTCGACAGTCGTCGCAACGGCTGGCAGGACCGCGACGAGCACGGCCGGCCGCTGCGCCGCACGATGGCGATCGCGAGCCTCGGGGGTGCGACCCTCGACAACGAGGAGAACTACCTCATCAAGAAGCTGTTCACCGCCGCGGGCGCGATCCAGATCGAGAACCAGGCGCGCATTTGACACTCCGCCACGGTCCCCGGTCTGGGGGCCTCGTTCGGGCGCGGCGGCGCCACCCAACCGCTCCAGGACATGGCCAACGCCGACTGCATCGTCCTCCAGGGCGGCAACATGGCCGAGGCGCACCCCGTCGGCTTCCAGTGGGTCATGGAGGCCCGCGCGCGGGGCGCGAAGGTCATCCACGTCGACCCCCGATTCACGAGGACGTCGGCGAATGCGGACCGGCACATCCCGCTCCGGGCCGGCTCGGACGTCGTGCTCCTCGGCGGCCTCATCAACCACGTGCTGACCCACGACCTGTGGTTCCGCGAGTACGTCCTCGCGTACACCAACGCCGCGACCCTCGTGAATGAGGACTTCCGCGACACCGAGGACCTCGACGGCCTCTTCTCCGGCTACGACCCGCAGACGGGGACGTACGACACGACGAGCTGGTCCTACGCAGCACCGCCCGGCGAGGACGGCAACGGCAAGGTCGAGTCCACGTCCGCGTCCCACACCTCCGCCGACGGGGCGAAGTCAGCCCCCGGCCACGCCCACGGTTCGGGCGGCCCGCCCCTGGAGCACGCGCGCGTCCTGCGGGACGAGACGCTCCAGGACCCGCGCACCGTCTTCCAGCTGCTCAAGCGCCACTACTCGCGCTACACCCCCGAGCTCGTCGAGGAGCTGGCCGGGGTGAGCCGCGAGGACTTCGACTACCTCGCCCGCGCCGTCACGGAGAACTCCGGCCGCGACCGGACGACGTGCTTCGGCTACGCCACGGGCTGGACCCAGCACACCCTCGGCGCGCAGTTCATCCGCGCTGCGGCGATCCTCCAGCTCCTCCTGGGCAACATCGGCCGCCCGGGCGGCGGGATCATGGCGCTCCGAGGGCACGCGAGCATCCAGGGGTCCACGGACATCCCGACGCTCTTCAACCTGCTGCCGGGCTATCTGCCGATGCCCATAGCCGGCGAGCACGACAGCCTCTCCGAGTACATCGGGTCGATCGCCTCCAAGCAGCAGAAGGGCTTCTGGACGCACGCCGACGCCTATGTCGTCAGCCTCCTCAAGGCCTACTTCGGCGACGCGGCCCGCGCGGACAACGACTGGGCATTCGACCACCTGCCCCGGCTGACCGGCGCCCACGGGACCTACCAGACGACCATGAGCATGCTCGACGGCGAGGTCGAGGGGTACTTCCTCCTCGGCCAGAACCCCGCGGTCGGCTCGGCGAACGGGCGAATGCAGCGCCGCGCCATGGCGCGCCTGAAGTGGCTCGTCGTCCGCGACCTCCAGCTCATCGAGTCGGCGACCTGGTGGAAGGACTCCCCCGAGATCGCGTCCGGCGAGCTGCGGACCGAGGACATCGAGACCGAGGTCTTCTTCATGCCCGCGGCGACCCACGTCGAGAAGGCCGGCAGCTTCACCCAGACCCAGCGGATGCTCCAGTGGCGCCACAAGGCGGTCGACGCGCCCGGCGACTGCCAGAGCGAGCTCGACTTCTTCCACCGGCTCGGCGTCCGGATCCGCGAGCTGCTCGCCGGCTCCGACGGACGACCGGGACCGCCCGCTGCTCGACCTCGCGTGGGACTACCCCGTCGACGAGCACGGTGACCCCGAGCCCGAGTCGGTCCTGCGGGAGATCAGCGGCGTCCAGCTGACCGGCCCGGACGCCGGTCGCGCGCTCTCGGGCTACACCGAGCTGCGAGCCGACGGGAGCACGGCCTGCGGGTGCTGGATCTACTCCGGCGTCTACGCCGACGACGTCAACCAGGCGGCCCGGCGCACGCCGCACGGGGGCGACTCGGTCGCGCAGAACGAGTGGGGCTGGGCATGGCCCGCCGACCGGCGCCTCCTCTACAACCGCGCCTCCGCCGACCCCGACGGCAGGCCGTGGAGCGAGCGCAAGCGCTACGTCTGGTGGGACGAGGAGGCCGGGCGCTGGGTCGGCGGCGACGTGCCCGACTTCCCCCTCGACCGGGCCCCCCACAGCAGTCCCGACCCCGACGTGGGCGGGCCGGAGGCGCTCGCCGGCGACGACGCATTCATCATGCAGGCCGACGGCAAGGGCTGGCTCTTCGCACCCAAGGGTCTCGTCGACGGGCCGCTGCCGACCCACTACGAGCCCCAGGAGTCCCCGGTCGACAACGCCCTCTACCCGCAGCAGCAGAGCCCCGCGCGCATGGTCTTTCCCCGGGCGGACAACCTGTCGGCCCCGAGCTTCGGCGCGCCGGGCGTCGACGTCTTCCCGTACGTCTTCACGACGTACCGGCTGACCGAGCACCACACGGCGGGCGGGATGAGCCGCTGGCTGCCCTACCTGTCCGAGCTCCAGCCCGAGATGTTCTGCGAGGTCTCGCCCGCCCTCGCCCGCGAGCGGGGCCTGGAGGAGCGCGGCTGGGCGACGATCATCACCCCGCGCGGCGTCATCGAGGCACGGGTCCTCGTCACCGAGCGGATGACGCCGCTGCGGATCGGCGGCCGGACCGTGCACCAGGTCGGCCTCCCCTACCACTGGGGTGTCGGCGCCGACGCGCTCGTCACCGGTGACGCGGTCAACGACCTCGTCGGCATCACCCTCGACCCCAACGTCCACATCCAGGAGTCCAAGGTCGGCTCGTGCGACGTCATCGCCGGACGCCGACCGCGGGACGGCGCCGAGCTCACCCTGCTCGCCGACTACCTGGCCCGCGCCGGCCTGAGCGTCGCGACCGACAACGAGCGGGTCACCCGGCCCGACACCGTGGGAGGCGCTCGATGAGCCACCAGCTGGCCGGGCCGACGGACCCGGCGCGTGACGCCCACTGGCCGAATGCGTTGCCGCGCAAGGGATTCTTCACCGACACCTCGATCTGCATCGGCTGCAAGGCGTGCGAGGTCGCGTGCAAGGAGTGGAACGGCAACCCCCGCGACGGCGACCTCGCCCTGACCGGCATGTCCTACGACAACACGGTCTCGCTCGGCGCGAGCACGTGGCGGCACGTGGCGTTCGTCGAGCAGATCGGGTGAGCGGATCTACGCGGCGCGGGAGTCGGGGCGGCGGCTCGTCCAGCTCGGGATGCCGACGGTGCGAGGTGCTGTGGCGGACGGTCCGGCGACGGCATCGGTGGAGGCGGAGAGCGCTGCATTCGTCCCGGACACACCGGAGTTCCGCTGGCTGATGGCCTCAGACGTCTGCAAGCACTGCACCCACGCCGGCTGTCTCGACGTCTGCCCGACCGGCGCGCTCATGCGGACCGAGTTCGGCACGGTCGTCGTCCAGGACGACGTGTGCAACGGCTGCGGCACGTGCGTCGCGGGCTGCCCGTTCGGCGTCGTCGAGCGACGCAGCGACGGGACGGCGGCCCCGACGACCGGCCGAGGCGAGCGCAAGGGCGAGCAGCCCGACGTCCCCAAGCGCGGCATCGCCCAGAAGTGCACGCTCTGCTACGACCGGCTCAAGCACGACGAGACGCCGGCGTGCGCCCAGACCTGCCCGACGACGTCGATCAAGTTCGGGGACCACGACGGGATGGTGGCCATCGCTCGGGAACGGGTGGCCGAGCTCCACGCCCGAGGGTTGACCGAGGCCCGGCTCTACGGGGCCAACGAGCTCGACGGTGTCGGCGGCACCGGCGCGATGTTCCTCCTCCTCGACGAGCCGGAGGTCTACGGGCTGCCGCCGGACCCGCGCGTCCCGACGGCGGACCTCAAGGTCATGTTCCGGCGGGCCGGGGTCGCCGCGGCCGGGATGATCGCCGCCGCCGCCGTCGCCTTCGCGGGTGGACGCTCGTGACGACGTCCACCTTCGACCAGTTCCGCCCGCCCGAGCCGGAGGGGCGCGCGCGTCGACGGTTCGGCCGGGTCCAGGACCGGACGCGCCGTCGCCGGGAGGGCCCGACCGACGGGTCGGCCGAGATGTCGATGGTCCCGGACGTCGAGTTCACCTCCTACTACGGGCGGCCGATCGTCAAGCCGCCGCCGTGGGGCGACGAGGTCCCGGCCTACCTCTTCCTCGGCGGCCTCGCCGGCGGCTCCGGTCTCCTCGCGCTCGGCGCCCAGCTGACCGGGCGCGCGATTCTGCGGCGCAACGCCCGGCTCACCTCCCTCGCCGCCGTCGCGCTCGGAGGGGCGGCGCTCGTCAACGACCTCGGTCGGCCGGACCGCTTCTACAACATGCTCCGCACGATCAAGCTGACCTCCCCGATGAGCGTCGGCTCGTGGATCCTCACCGCGTTCAGCGGGGCGATGGGCGTCGCGGCCGCCGCCGAGGTCGACCGGCTGACCGGCGACCGGCTCCCGATCGGGCCGCTCCGGCGCGCGCTCGCGACGGTCGAGGGGCCGGCGGGGGTCGTCGCGGCGGCATTCGCCCCACCGCTCGCGGCCTACACGGCCGTCCTCCTCTCCGACACGGCCAACCCGACGTGGAATGCCGCGCACCGTGACCTCCCGTTCGTCTTCGTCAGCTCGGCGAGCCTCGCGGCCGGTGGCGTCGCGATGGTCCTGACGCCAGTCGCCGAGGCCGGCCCGGCGCGCCGCCAGGCGATGCTCGGGGTCGTCGGGGACGTCGCCGCCATGCGCCTCATGGAGTCACGGATGGACCCGACGGCCGCCGAGCCGCTCCACTCCGGAGTCGCCGGCGCCCGGCTGAAGTGGGCCGAGCGGCTCGCGGTCGCGGGTGGCCTCGGGACCCTCCTCGTCGGGCGGACTCGTGTGGGTGCGGTCGCCTCGGGGCTTGCCCTCGCGACCGCGTCGGCGCTCACCCGCTTCGGCATCTTCGAGGCGGGGATGGAGTCGGCGAGGGACCCGCGCTACACCGTCGAGCCCCAGCGCCGCCGGCTCGAGGCCCGACGCGCGGCCGGCGTGACGGGCGACTCGATCACGACCGCCGGCTGAGGACCCGCCCGCCGGTACCGACCGACGACCATTGGTCCCTACCCCCGACGCCGGCTGAGCACGGCACCCGGTGACCGGCGCGACCATTGGTCGTCCGTCGGTCCGGAGTGCCGACCTCTCAGGATCGGCGGGCGCAGGCTCCACGGGCCGTCGCGCACGGGTCCGCCGGATAGGGTCGAGCCGGAGGCGTCCGGGCACCTGGTGGGCTCCCCGGTCTTCAAAACCGGTGGGACCGAGCATCTCGGTCCGGCGGGTTCGATTCCCGTCCGCCTCCGCCAACCGCCCGCGACGCGTCCGAGGAGGAGCCGGTGACCGACCCGCGCCGCGCCATCCCCCGGACCGACCTCCTCCTCGCCCGGCCCGCCGTCGAGGCGGCCCGAGCGCGTCTCGGCGAGGCCCTCGTCCGCGCGGCCGTCCACGCGGCGCAGGACCGGGCGCGCACCGGCGAGATCCCGCCGGAGCAGGTGCCGACCGCCCTCGAGGAGGTGCTCGCGCTGCATTCGTCGACGAGCCTGCGACCGGTGCTCAACGCCACCGGTGTCGTCGTCCACACCAACCTCGGCCGCGCGCCGCTCTCGCCGGCCGCCGTCGAGGCGCTCGTCGCCGCGTCGGGCTATGTCGACGTCGAGCTCGACCTCGCGACCGGTGAGCGCTCCTCCCGGGGTGCCGGTGCCCGGGCGGCCCTGCTCGCCGCGTGCCCGGCCGCGGAGGCGGCCCTCGTCGTCAACAACGGCGCGGCAGCCCTCGTCCTCGCGACGACCGCTCTCGCCGCCGGGCGGGAGGTCGTCGTCAGCCGCGGCGAGCTCGTCGAGATCGGCGCCGGCTTCCGGCTGCCGGACCTCATCGCCTCGACCGGCGCGCGGCTCCGCGAGGTCGGCACGACGAACCGCACGCACCTGCGCGACTACGCCGACGCGATCGGCCCCGACACCGGGTGCCTGCTCAAGGTCCACCCGAGCAACTTCCGCGTCGAGGGCTTCACGAGCAGCGTGGCGGTCTCCGAGCTGTCGGCCCTGGCGGGCGAGCACGGGCTCCCGCTCGTCGTCGACATCGGCTCCGGGCTGCTCGACCCCGACCCCCTCCTTCCCGACGAGCCGGCCGCCGGTGACGTGCTGCGCGCCGGCGCCGACGTCGTCACGGCGAGCGGCGACAAGCTCCTCGGCGGCCCGCAGGCCGGGCTCGTCGCTCGGTCGGGCGAATGCCGTCGCCCGCCTCGCCTCGCCACCCGCTCGCCCGCGCGGTCCGCGCCGACAAGCTCGCGCTCGCCGCCCTCGAGGCGACCGTGCGCGGCGGCCCGGCGCCGGTCACGACGCACCTCCACGCCGACCTGGACGACCTCCGCCGCCGGGCCGAACGGCTCGCCGAAGCGGTCGGCGGCGAGGTCGTCGCCCACGAGGGTCGCGTCGGCGGTGGCGGCGGGGCGGGTGTGCCGCTGCCCGGCTGGGCGGTGTCGCTGCCCGAGGACGCTGCCCCGCTGCTCCGCGCCGGCGACCCGGCGATCCTGCCCCGCGTCCACGGCGGCGCGTGTCTCGTCGACCTCCGCTGCGTTCCGCCGGAGCGCGACGGCGAGGTCGCCGAGGCCGTGCAGCGAGCCCTCGCCAGCTCGCGCTGACCATGCACCATGTCGTCGCCACGGCCGGGCACGTCGACCACGGCAAGAGCACCCTCGTCCGGGCGCTGACCGGCATCGAGCCGGACCGCTGGGCCGAGGAGCGCCGGCGCGGCCTGACGATCGACCTCGGCTTCGCGTGGACGACCCTGCCGTCGGGGCGCGCGGTCGCCTTCGTCGACGTGCCCGGACACGAACGCTTCCTCGGCAACATGCTCGCCGGGCTCGGCCCGTCCCCGGTCGTCTGCTTCGTCGTCGCGGCCGATGCCGGCTGGCAGGCTCAGTCCACGGACCATGCGAATGCCGTTGCCGCACTTGGCATCTCGCGCGGGCTGATCATCGTGACCCGTTCGGACCTGGCGCCGGACCGGGTCGACTCGACGATCGCCGAAGCCCGGTCCGGGCTCGCCGGCACCGGGCTCGCGGACGCCCCGGCCGTCGCCGTGTCCGGCGTGACGGGCGAGGGACTCGACGACCTGCGGGCCGCGCTCGACGACCTCCTCGCCGGCGAGCCGGCGCCCGACGAGAACGCCCCGGTCCGGCTCTGGGTCGACCGGTCGTTCACGATCCGGGGCGCCGGCACCGTCGTCACAGGCACTCTGGCCGCCGGTCAGCTCAAGGTGGGCGACGAGCTCGAGCTCCTCGCCGGCGGGCGATCGAGGACCGTGTCGGTCCGCGGCCTTCAGCGGGTGGGGGTCGCCGAGGAGTCCGTGGGACCGGTGAGCCGGGTCGCCGTCAACCTCCGCGGCGTTGCCGTCGACGAGGTCGGCCGAGGGGACGTGTTGCTCACCAAGGACGCGTGGCATCGGACGGCGGTCGTCGACGTCCGCCGGATCGCGCGCGAGTCGGCGCGCGGCCGCGGGTCGTCCGGGCCGCGGGCCGAGTGGCCTGCCCACGCCACCATCCACGTCGGCACCTCCTCCGTCGGGGGCCACCTGCGTCCTCTGGACGCCGACCATGCCCGGCTCACCCTCCCCGCCGACCTCCCGCTCGTCCACGGCGACCGGCTCGTCCTCCGCGAGAGCGGCGGCCACCGGATCCTCGGCGGGCTCCTCGTCCTCGACGCCGACCCGCCCCCGCTGACCCGGCGCGGCGACGGCGCACGCCGCGCCTCGACCCTGACGCCGCTGAGTGCCGAAGGCGACGTCCGCGGCGCGGTCGCCCGACGCAGGGCGGTCCGCGTCGATGCCCTGCGCCGGCTCCACCTCCCGACCGAAGCGCTGCCCGGAGGGGTCACGGGGGTTGGCGACTGGTGGGTCGACGACGACGCCCTCGCCGGGTGGGCGCGCGACCTCGAAGCCGCCGTCGACGAACTCCACGCCGCGACCCCCCTCGCCGCCGGGATGCCGCGCGCCCAGGCCCGCGACCTCCTCGGGATCGCCGACGACGACCTGCTCCACACCGTGGCCCGCGCCGCTGGTCTGGAGGTGTGGGGCGGTCACGTCCGCCGCGCTGGCCACTCGACCCACCTCGGACCCGCCGAGCCCGGAGTGGCCGCCCTCGAGGCGCGGCTCACCGAATCGCCGCTCGCCGCCCCCGACGCGGACGAGCTGGCCGCATTCGCCCTGGGCCCCAAGGAGCTCGCGGCCGCTGAACGCGCCGGACGCATTCTCCGCCTCGGCGGTGGCGTCGTCCTCCTGCCGACCGGACCGGCGCACGCACTGCGGCTCCTCGCGGACCAGCCCCAGCCGTTCACCGTGAGCGAGGCACGTGCGGCGCTCGGTGTCTCCAGGCGGGTCGCGATCCCGCTCCTCGAGCACCTCGATGCACACCACCTGACCCGTCGGCTCCCCGACGACCGCCGCGAGGTGCGGGGCTAGAGCGCCGAGCGCACGTCGGTGTGGGTGAAGTCCTCACCGACGAAGAGCAGCGGGTCCCCCGTCGTGACGGCGAGCGCGTACGAGAAGCAGTCGCCGAGGTTCAGGCGAGCCCGGGACCCCGAGCCGCGCCCGTACCGGCGGTGTGCCGCTCGGGCAGTTTGAGCCAAGGCGAAGGTCACCGGGACGACTGTTATCGCGAACTCGGCTAAGAGCAGGTCGAGTTCGCGTCCAGAATCCATCGTTCGCGAGTCGAGGACGATGCCCGACTCGAGCCACGTCGCGGCGGACATCGACGGATGGACAGCGGAGGCAAGAGAACGCGCGACGCGCTCTGAGCCGGCCTCACGGAGAGCAATGGCAACGAGCGCGGAGGAGTCGACGATCACCTGGGCAGCCCGTACTCGTCGTCGTACAGGTCTTCCACGGTCTTGATCTCGCGGTTCGGATCCACGGGCTCGGCCGTGATCCGGTCGACGATCGCTCGAATGCGAGCGAGCCTGCGCTCCAGCTCCTCCTCTTTCGGATCGGCGTCATAGCTCCGCAGCAGTTGCTCGAGCGCCTCCTCGATCGCGCCCGTCTGCGTCTTGCCGGTCACCTCGGCCGCGCGCCTGGCGAGGTCGTGGACCCTCTGGTTCTTGATGTTCAGCCCCATGGGTAGAAGTCTACCCTCAGCACGAGGTAGACATCTACCCCGGAGCAGGACAGCAACGGGAGAGGCGGGGAATGCATTCGCCCGACATTTGGTTAAACTGACAACTATCTACTCGCGCCACCCGCAGGAGCACCCCATGCAGTTCGGCATCTTCACCGTCGGCGACCTGACGACCGACCCGGTCACGGGCCGCACCCCGACCGAGCACGAGCGGATCAAGGCCACGGTGGCGATCGCGCAGAAGGCCGAGGAGGTCGGGCTCGACGTCTTCGCGACCGGCGAGCACCACAACCCGCCCTTCGCCGCGCCCGCCAACCCGGCCGTCCTCATGGCCCACGTCGCCGCGAGGACCGAGCGGATCATCCTCTCGACCGCGACGACCCTCATCACGACCAACGACCCCGTGCGGATCGCCGAGGACTACGCCTACGCGCAGCATCTCGCCGACGGCCGCGTCGACCTCATGCTCGGTCGCGGCAACACCGGCCCGGTCTACCCGTGGTTCGGCAAGGACATCCGCGACGGCATCGACCTCGCGATCGAGAACTACGCCCTCCTCCACCAGCTGTGGCGCGAGGACAACGTGAGCTTCGAGGGCAAGCACCGCAGCCCGCTGCTCGGCTTCACGAGCACGCCCCGACCGCTCGACGGCATTCCGCCGGTCGTCTGGCACGGGTCGATCCGCAGCCCCGAGATCGCCGAGCAGGCCGCCTACTACGGCGACGGGTTCTTCTCCAACCACATCTTCTGGCCCCAGCAGCACACCGAGCAGATGGTGCGGATCTACCGCGAGCGCTTCGAGCACTACGGCCACGGCACCGCGGACCAGGCGATCGTCGGGCTCGGCGGGCAGGTCTTCATGAGCCGCAACAGCCAGGACGCCGTCCGCGAGTTCCGGCCGTACTTCGACCACGCGCCGGTCTACGGTGGCGGGCCGTCGCTCGAGACGTTCATGCGGGAGACGCCGCTCACCGTCGGCAGCCCGCAGCAGGTCATCGAGAGGACGCTCGGCTTCCGCGACTACGTCGGGGACTACCAGCGCCAGCTGTTCCTCGTCGACCACGCCGGCCTCCCGCTCAGCACCGTCCTCGAGCAGCTCGACCTGCTCGGCGAGATCCTGCCGACGCTCCGGGCCGAGTTCGCCAAGGACCGTCCGGCCCACGTCCCCGACGCACCCACGCACGCCTCCCTCGCGGCGGCGCGCGAGACCGTCACCCTCTGATCCGTCCGAATGCAGTCACTGCGAATGCAGCCAAGGAGACTCCGATGATCCTCACCGTCGTCAGCGCGGGCCTGCGCGACCCGAGCTCGACCCGGCTCCTCGCCGACCGGATCGCCGTCGCCGCCGAGCGCGAGCTCGGTGGCGACGGTCCGGTCGAGGTCCGCCACGTCGAGGTGCGCCGGCACGCGCACGCGATCGCCGACGCGCTGCTCACCGGCTTCCCGACCGGCGACCTCGCCGGCGCGCTGGGCGACGTCGCGGAGGCCGACGCGCTCGTCCTCGTGACGCCCACCTTCCAGGCGTCGTACTCCGGGCTCTTCAAGTCCTTCGTCGACCTCGTCGACCCGGACGACGTCCGCGGCACCCCGGTCGTCCTCGCGGCGACCGGTGGCACGGAGCGGCATTCGCTCGTCGTCGAGCACGCCCTCCGGCCGCTCGCGTCCTACCTCGGGATGACGACGGTCCCGACCGGGATCTACGCGGCGACCCAGGACTTCGGCGGCGAGGGTACGGCGACGCTCACCGCACGCATCGACCGCGCCGTCGCCGAGCTCCGCGTCCTGACCGGGATCCCCGGCGCCCGGGCGGAGAATGCAGGGACCCACGCGACCGTGACCCCGTTCGCCGAGCTGCTCGCGCGGCTCGGCCACTGACCATCACACCCGACGAGGAGGACCCCATGATCGACGAGCTCGACCGCTTCCGCTAC
This sequence comes from uncultured Actinomycetota bacterium, assembly GCA_963752365.1. Taxonomy (GTDB): domain Bacteria; phylum Actinomycetota; class Actinomycetes; order Actinomycetales; family Dermatophilaceae; genus CAVVXY01. The sequence continues at coordinate 199,696 of CAVVXY010000003.1, read as the reverse complement.
GCCCAGCGTCTCTTCGACGGGCGGCACTACGCCTCCGCCGCCAAGGAGCTCGAGGGTGTCCTCGACGCCTGCCGCGGCACCGACGTCCTCCACGGCCTCGACGAGGCCGAGCTGCTCCTCGCCCGCGCCTACTACCACTCGGCCCAGCTGACCAAGGCCGAGCAGGCGTCCCGGGACTACGTCGAGACCCACCCGAGCGACGGCTACGGAGTCCTCCTCCTGGCCCGCTCGCTCGAGCGGCAGGGCCGCGCCGACGAGGCGGCCCATCTCGTCGTCCGCGCCGAGGCGCTCGGGGTCACCCGATGAGCAGCACTCGCCACGCGGCACGAATTCCGTTGGCACACAAGCATTCGAAGATAGGGTGAAATCCATGGGTACCCGTTGGCTCAGCGATGAGGAGGTCGCGACCTGGGTGCGTCTCGTCGCCTTGACCGAGCTGCTCCCGGGCGCGCTCGACACCCAGCTGCGGCGCGACTCCGAGCTCTCCCACTTCGAGTACCTCGTCCTGGCGATGCTCAGTGAGGCCCCCGCCCGGACGCTCCAGATGTCCGCGCTCGCACAGCGGACGAATGCGACGCTCCCGCGCCTCTCCCACGTCGTGCGCCGGCTCGAGGACCGAGGCTTCGTCGAGCGCCGGGCCTGCCCGGGCGACGGCCGGGCGACCAACGCGCTGCTCACCGACGCAGGCTGGGACAAGATCGTGGCCTCGGCGCCGAGCCATGTCGAGCACGTCCGCCACGTCGTCTTCGACGCGCTGACGCCGGAGCAGGTGACCCAGCTCGACGAGATCACCGCCGCCGTGCTCACCCACCTGGACCCGGAGAGCCGGATGAGCCCGAGGCTGTCGGCGCGCGCCTGAGCCCGTCAGGAGCCCACGGCGAGCGCGCGCTCCGGCCGCCGCGTCACTCGGCGTAGAGCCGCAGCTCGTTCGCGAAGCGGTCGCTGATCCGGAGCGTCTCGCCGAGGTCCATGTGCCGGTAGATGATCATGCCGTCGGAGAGCAGGGTGGCCCGCCAGTCCCGTCGGTGCGCGCCGATCGGGAGCAGGTCGACGACGCAGACGTGCTCACCCTCCTCCCGCAGGAGCCGCTCGAGCCCCTCGACGCGGGTGATCCGACCAGCGCCCTCGGCCCGCTTGAACATGCTCGCGGCGTTGAACCGGTGCGTGAGCGGCGGCGCCCAGCCCGTCGTCACGGCCTGCGCCCACGTCGCGAAGAGGTCTCCGTCCGTGGCGAAGTTCATGATGTCGACGGTGCGGGCGCCGGGCGGGCGGGCGCCGATCTCGCCGAAGACGACCTCGCCATCAGCCTTGCGGTACCACTCCATGTGCGTGAAGCCGTGGGTGAAGCCGAGCGCCTCGATGACGGCCCGGCCCATCGCGATGCCGCCGGCGAGCCGCGGGTCGTCCTTGTCGGCGAGCGCGAGGGTGACCGGGCTGATCCACTCGTGGCTGCGCTGCTGGAGCGGGCGCGGGAGGTACCAGCTGACGTTCTCGAAGAGGATCTGGCCGTTGCCGCACACGGTGTCGTAGGTGAACTCGTCCGCCTCGACGAACTCCTCGACGCTCACGAGCGGGACGTGCGCGATCATCGACTGGACCTCGGCCAGCTCCTCCGCCGAGTCGACGCGGTAGGTGTCCGCGGAGCCGGCGCCGGCGATCGGCTTGACGATGAGCGGGTAGCCGATCTGCTCGGCGGCCGCCCAGATCTCCGCCGCCGTGCTCGCCGACGCGTGCCGCGGCGTCCGGATCCCCGCCGCGTCGAGCACCTGCTTCATCTGCTCCTTGTCCCGGAACCAGTTCGCCTGCTCGACGGTCATCCCGGGCAGGCCGAGGTGCTCGCGAATGCGGGCGGCGAGGACGACGTAGGGCTCCCACAGGCATTCGACCTGGTCGATGCGAGCGTTGCGGGACAGGCCCTCGAGGGCCGCGAGGACGGCATTCTCGTCGGCGAGTGAGACGTGCTCGTAGTGGGCGAGGTTGTCCCGCGCCTCAGGCGGGAGGGCGTGCACCGGCTGGTCGCCGACCCCGATCACCTGGGCGCCGGTCTGCGCCAGAGCCCTGGTGAAGTAAGCCTGCTCGAGCGGGAAGCCCGGGGAGATCATGACGATGTTCATGCATTCCTCCGATCAGTCGGACTCGACGAACTCGACCTTGGCGACCTGGATGATGCGCTGCAGTGCCTCGCGGACGACGGCCGTGTCGCGGTGGCGGACGGTGATGAAGCCCTCGCCCTCGTAGGACGTCGCGGCCGGCTGCCCCGGCTGGGGCAGCTGGGCGCGGACGACGAGGTGCCCGAGCTCCTGCTGGAGCTGCTCGATGCCGTGGACGGTGCGGACCCGGCCCCGGCCGACGCCCCGGAGGTAGGCGGTGCCGACGGCCTGGACCCGGTCCGGGCGCCGGAACTCGTCCAGGACGACGAGCCGGGCCCACAGGTCGTAGAAGTCGACGTCATGGGCGAAGCCGATCATCGACCCGATCTGCGCGCCCGGCGGTCGAGCCCCGATCTCGGAGACGGCGACCGAGCCGTCGGGCCGGGCGAACCACTCCATGTGGCTGAACGCGTCGGTCACCCCGAGGACGTCGATCGCGCGCGGCCCGATGCGGTGGATCTCGGCGTACTCCGGGCCGCTGATGTCCTGCGGGAGCACGACGGTCCACTGCATCCACGGGTTGCGGACGACCTCGAGCGGCGGCGGGACGTAGTCGCTGACCGACGCCCACAGGGTCTCCCCGTGGAGGGTCGCCGCGTCGAAGCTGTGCTCCCGACCGGTGAGGAACTCCTCGAGCAGCCACACCTCCGAGGGGTTGGCGCGCGCCATCGCGAGCCAGCCGTCGAAGTCGGCAGGCGTGTCGAGCCGGAAGGTCGCCTTGGCGCCGGCGCCGTCCGGAGGCTTGGCGACGATCGGGAAGCCGACGTGGTCGCGGAAGGCGAGCGCCTCCTCGACCCGGTGGACGAGCTGGTGCCGCGCGCACGGGAGCCCGGCGGCGCGGAGGACGTCCTTCATCCGCGACTTCTCGCGGACGTTGAGGGCCGCGGCCTCGCCCATGCCGGGGATGCCGAGCGCGTCGCGCACCTGCCCGAGCGGCACCTGGAGCTGCTCGAGGATCGCGACGAGCCGCTCGACCGGGCCGATCTGGGAGGAGATGCCGCGGACCGCGTCGGCGACCTGCTGGGCGTCGAGGCCGTCGGCGACCTGGTAGTGCGCGCCGATCGCGTGCCGGATGTCGCCGGGCAGCTCGTCGAGCGACGCGGACGTGATGAGGCCGAGGCGGACTCCGGGCACCCGGGCCGCAGCGAGGACGAAGCTGTTCGTCGTGTCCGCGAGGAACGGCGCGACGAAGGCGGCGTTGACCATCACCCGACCCTAGTGGTGGGCGCGCGGCGCGGCCATGGGCGGCCGGGTCGACGCCCGGTCAGACCGGGCGGAGCCGGAACACCGGGATGATGCGCGGCGCGGCCTTGTCCTCGTAGCTCGCGAAGCCCGGCGACGCGGCCTTGAACCGCTCCCACGCGTCGTCCCGCTCGGAGCCCTCGAGTCGCTCGGCGCGCATCGCGATCGTGCGAATACCGTTGTCGGCGCTCGGATCCGGCACCTCGACGTCGACATCGGGATGGACGAGGAGGTTGTGGAACCACGCCGGGTTGTCCGGGGCGCCGGCCTTCGATGCCGCGATGAGGCGTGCACCGCCGTCGTCGGGCAGGCCGGCCACGGGGAACTCGTGGGGCCGTCCCGACCTGGCGCCGGTGCTGTGGACGATGACGAGCGCGTCGCCGAAGCCCATCGTCTCGACGTGGCCGCGGTTCTCGCGGAACTCCTGGATGATGCCGTCGTTCCAACCCATGGCCAGAGCCTATGGCGGCTCAGCCGTCGACGGAACGCCCCGCGAACGCGGCGAGCCGGCCGTAGGCATTCGCCGACTCCGGCGGGTCCTGCTCGGGCTTGAACGACGGAGCGCGGTTGTCGTCGGTCAGGCCCTGCCGCATGACCTCGAGGGCGTCCTCCGCGACGGACTCGTCGAGGTCGTCCGCCGCGCCGATCGCGGTCGCGAGGTCCCAGCCGTGGACGGCGAACTCGGGTGCGGCGAAGGACGCCGACTTCGCCGCCTCGTCGTTCGCGTCCCACGCCGAATGCAGTGCCTCGGCCCGCGAGCGCAGCTCGGCGGCGCGGTCCTCGACGTCCGGAGCGGCGGCCTTCCAGTCGGCCTCGCCGCCCTCCGCGGTCCGCTTGAAGTTGTCCGTGGACACGATGAGATGGTCGAGCAGGTCGGCGACCGTCCAGTCCTCGCAGGGCGTCTGCTTGTCGAGGTCGTCGGCCGTGACGCGGTCGGCCACGTCGGTCAGCTGGGTGAGGGCGGCGTGCGCGCCGCGTGCCTGGTCGGGCATTCGGTCCTCCGTGGGTCGGGTGTCTCTCGACGCTACGACCTTCGGGGCTGGTTCGGTGGCGAGTGGGCCGGGGCAATCACCCGGGCGCCGCTAGGTTCGTCGGGTGTCAGCGGCCCCGTGGACCTCCTGGCGGGTCGTCGTCTGGTTCGGCGTCGTCTCGCTCGCCGCGGACATGGTCTACGAGGGTGCCCGGTCGATGTACGGTCCGCTCCTCGCGGCGCTCGGCGCCTCGGCGACAGTCGTCGGCCTCGTGACCGGCGCCGGGGAGGCGATGGCGCTCGTCCTCCGGCTCGTCTTCGGTCCGCTCGCCGACCGGCACGCGGCCCACTGGCCCCTCGCCGTCGCCGGCTACGCGCTGACCGCGGTCTGCGTCCCCCTCCTCGCCGTGAGCCCCCGCCTGGGTGGTGCCGGGCTCGCGTTCGCGGCGGTCCTCATCCTCCTCGAGCGCACCGGCAAGGCCGTCCGCAGCCCGAGCAAGTCGGCGCTTCTCGCCGAGGCCGCGACCCGGGTCGGCCGCGGTCGCGGCTTCGGCATCCACAAGGCTCTCGACCAGGTCGGTGCGTTCGCCGGGCCGCTCGTCGTCGCGGCCGTCGTCGCCGCCGCCTCGATCTGGGCGGGCATGGCGGTGCTCGCCATCCCTGGCGCGGTGGCCCTGCTCCTCCTCGCCGTCCTGCGCCGACACGTGCCCACGATCCCCGCGACGACCCCCTCTGCGAATGCGCGCTCCGGACCTGCGCGGCTGGCTCGCCGACGCGGTCGGCAGCGGCCTGCCGGGCGAGTTCTGGCGCTACGCCGTCGCGTCGAGCCTGACGACCGGGGGGCTCGTGACCTTCGGGATCATCGGCTTCCACCTCGTCCGCGCGGGACTCGTCCCGACGGCGGCGGTCCCGGTCGTCTACGCCGGTGCGATGCTCGTCGAGGCCGTCGCCGCCTTGGTCGTCGGCGTGGCGTACGACCGGCTCGGCGGCCGGGTCCTGCTCGCGGTGCCCGTCCTCGTCGCCGTCGTCCCCGCGCTCGCCCTGCGCTCCGGTCTTGCGGCCGTCCTCGTCGGGGTCGCCGTCTGGGGCGTGGCGACCGGGGTGCAGGACTCGACGATCAAGGCCGTCGTCGCCGAGCTCGTCGAGGCCCCGCGCCGGGCGACGGCCTACGGGGTCTTCGCCGCCGTGCAGGGGGTCTTCGCCATCGTCGGAGGGGGTCTCGCGGGCTGGCTCTACGACCGCTCACTGCCCGCGCTGGTCGCCGTCACCGTCGCGACCCAGGTCGCCGCATTCACCGTCCTCGCCTCCACGATGACCGGCCGCGGGTCCCACGATCGGGGGCTACCCTCGCACTCATGAGCCACCGGATTTTCACGACCGCGGTCGCCTCGGTCTACCCCCTCTACCTCGCCAAGCTGGAGCGCAAGGGGCGGGACAAGGCCGAGCTCGACGAGGTCATCGAGTGGCTGACCGGCTTCGACGACGCCGCGCTGGAGCGACACCTCTCCGAGGGCACGACCTTCGAGGAGTTCTTCGCCGCCGCCACCCTCAACCCCAGCGCCACCCTCATCAGCGGGACGGTCTGCGGCGTCCGGGTCCAGGAGGTCGAGGACCCGCTCATGCAGCGGATCCGCTACCTCGACCTGCTCGTCGACGAGCTCGCGCGCGGCAAGGCGATGGCCAAGGTCCTGCGCGGGTAAGGCCCGGTTCAGCACGATCTGACACTCCGCTCGGCGCGAGCTCGACGACCTACTCGCGCCGTTCGGTCAGGTGGACGGTGACCTCGTCGCCGGCGGCCTTGCCGATCCGGCGGCGGAGCGCCTTGGCGACCGGAAGCTTGTGGGTCCCGTCGCCCAGGGCCATGAACGAGCTCGTGAACGGCTCCCCGTCGACGGTGCCGGCGACCTTGACCAGGCCGCGGGTGCCGAAGAAGTCGGCGGACCAGTCGGTGACGAGGCAGGTCCACGTCCCGTCCCCTCCCGCGTCGGAGAGGGTGCCGGTGAAGGTGTGGTCGAGGGTGCTCATGCCGTGGCTCCTTCGTGGGTGGGTCGGGTGAGGCGCCACACGATCGCGAGGACGCCGAGCATGGTGACGACGCCGATGACGCCGATGACGTGGTAGCTGTCGGTGAACGCCTGCCGGGCCCGTTCGAGCAGCTCGCGGTCGGTGCGCCCTTGCGCGACACCCGCGACGATGCTCGCCTCCGCCGGGCTGCCGGGGGCGCCGAGTCCGGCGCGGTAGAGCAACGTGCCGACCGCGCCGAGCACGGTGATGCCGACGGCGATGCCGAGCTCGTTGCCCACCTGGGCGAATGCCGCTGCGGCGCCTGCCCGTTCGGGCTCGACCGTGCCCATCGCCAAGTCCAGCAGGAGCGGGAAGCAGGCCCCTATCCCGAAGGTTGCGAACGCCCCGCCGGCTGCCACCAGGGCGGCCCCCTGGCCACCGACGGGGAGGAACGCGTAGGCGAGGAACCCGAGGGTCATGATCGTCAGCATTCCCATGAGCATGCGGCGCCGGCCGAGGCGTTCGGCGAGCCGCGGCCCGAGGTTGACCGCGACGATCATCGCCGCCATGCCCGGGACCATGTAGGCGGCGGCCTGGAGGGGGCTCAGGCCCTGGACCTCCTGGAGGTAGAGGTTGGCGAAGAGCGAGCTGCCGCCCATGAGCATCGCCGTGAGGAAGAGGACGGCGAGGACCTCGACGGTCGTCGCGCGGCCGACAGCGGACAGGTCGACGAGCGGGTGCTCCGCCGTCAGCTGGCGGCGGACGAAGGCGCCGCCGATCGCGAGCCCGACGACGAGCGCGACCCAGGCCCCCGGGGAGCCACCCACCGTCGCGAACGCCTTGACGGCGTAGACGAGGAGGAGGATCGCCGCGACGCTCTGCACGGTGCTGAGCAGGTCGATGCGGGGCGGGGTCTGCGACCGTGACTCGGGGGTGAGCCGGGGGACGACGACGGCCGCGACGACCATGATCGGCGCGCCGATGAGCAGGACCGAGCCCCACCAGAACGAGTTGAGGAGCAGCCCGCCGACGAAGGGCGCGATCGTCATGCCGCCGAGGAAGACGGTCATGAAGGCGCCGAACGCCCGTAGCCGCGCCGCCTGCTCGGTGTGCAGCTCGCCGATGACGGCCATCGATGCGGGGAAGATCGCGGAGCCCGCGACGCCCATGACGGCGCGGGCGACGATGAGCCACAGGGCATTCGGCGCGAAGGCACCGACGACCGACGCGACCGCGAAGACCCACGCGCACAGGACGATGACCCGGCGCCGGCCGAACCGGTCGGCGACCGCGCCCATCGTCAGCATCGTCGCGGCGACGAGGTAGTTGTAGCTGTCCGTGATCCACAGGAGCTCGGCGGAGCTCGGCCGCAGCGCCTCGGCGATCCGCGGGAGCGACACCCCCATGACGGAGATGTCGATCGCGATGAGGAGGACGGGGAGGGCGAGGGCCGCGACGGTCAGTCGGCGGCGCGCTGCGGTCGGGGACGACGACGTGTCGGTCGCGCGGGCGGTCGTCGCCATGTCGGCACCTTCGGTGTGGAGGTCGTTCACACCACAATGGACCAGCGAGCCGCCCGGAACTCATCGGTCGCGCGTGGGATCAGGCCTGCCAGCCGGTCACGTCGACGACGCGGAGGACGAGGACGTCGCTGAACGGCCGTTCGCGGTACTGGGTGAAGCGCTCCGCGAGGAGGTCGCCGAGCCGCTCGCCCACACCGGCGTCCGGGGCCCAGCGCAGCTGCGCTCGCACCCACCAGAGCCGCGACCAGTCCTCGCGGTCCCACTGTTCGACGAGGAGGACGGCCCGCGGGTCCGTCTCGAGGTTGCGTGCCCGTTGGAGGCGGGTCGAGGACTTGGCCTTGACCCGGTCGACGGGGATGCCGAGCCACTCGCCGTCGACCGCGTAGACGGCGGGGACGGCGTCGACGCCGCGGTCGGCGTGCACGGTCGAGAGGACCCCGTGGTCGGCCGCGACCAGCCGGGCCCGCGCATCCTCCTCGGTGAGCCTCATCCTCCACCCGAGCGTAGTTGCCGGACCTACGATGGGGCGCGTGCTCAGGCATGGACGCCCAGGACGCCGATGAACCTCGCCGGTTGGGTCGAGCGGCACGCGCGCTCGAGGCCGGACGCGCCGGCCCTCGCCGAGGGTGAGCGGGTCCACGCGACGTGGCGCGAGCTCGCGGCGCGCACGGCTGGTGCGGCAGCGGGCCTCGCGGAGGCGCACGGGCTGCGGCCGGGCGACCGGGTCGCGGTCGTCATGCGCAACCGGCCCGAGTACCTCGAGGCGATGAATGCCGTGTGGCATGCCGGCTGCGTCGCCGTCCCCGTCAACGCCCGCCTCCACCGGGAGGAGGTCGCGTGGATCCTCGGGCACTCGGGCGCCCCCCTGGTCATCACGGACGAGGAGCACGCCGAAAACGTGGGATCCCTGGTCGGAGTGGTCGACTCGCTCCGCGCCGCCGTCGTGGCCCCGGGCCCGGACTGGCGCCGGCTGACGGCATTCGCCCCATCGGTGTTGCGCGACCGAGGTCCGGAGGACCCGGCCTGGCTGTTCTACACGAGCGGGACGACGGGGCGACCCAAGGGCGCGACGCTGACGAACCGCAACCTGCTCCTGATGTCGCTCAGCTACTACGCCGACATCGACCGGGTCGGGCCGCAGGACGCGATCCTCCACGCCGCTCCGCTCTCGCACGGGTCGGGTCTCTACGGCCTGCCGCACGTCGCCCGGGGGGCGGTCAATGTCGTCCCGGAGTCCGGCGGCGTCGAGGGGGCGGAGGTCTCGGCGCTCCTCGCCCGCTGGCCGGGGCTGTCCTTCTTCGCCGCCCCGACGATGGTCAAGCGACTCGCGGGCGACCCCGCGATCGCGGGAGCCGACCTGTCCCACCTGCGGACGATCGTCTACGGGGGCGCGCCCATGTACCTCGCCGACCTCGAGGACGCGCTCGGGGTTTTCGGCCCCCGTCTCGCCCAGATCTACGGGCAGGGCGAGACGCCGATGACGATCACCGCCCTGTCCAAGGCCGACCACGCCGACCGCGACCACCCCCGGTGGCGGGAGCACCTCGCGAGCGTCGGGACGGCGCGCACCGACGTAGAGGTCCGCGTCGTCGACGAGGAGGACCGGGCCGTCCCCATCGGCGAGTCGGGCGAGATCGTCGTCCGCGGCGACGTCGTCATGGCCGGCTACTGGGACGACGCGGCGGCGAGCGCCGAGGCGCTGCGCGGGGGCTGGCTGCACACCGGTGACGTCGGCACCCTCGACGACGAGGGCTACCTGACCCTCCAGGACCGCAGCAAGGACCTCATCATCTCCGGCGGGATGAACATCTACCCCCGCGAGGTCGAGGAGGCCGTCCTCCGGCACCCGGGCGTCCGGGCCGTCGCCGTCGTCGGTCGCCCGGACGCGCAGTGGGGCGAGTCGGTCGTCGCCTTCGTCGTCGCCAGCGACGAGGGTGCGGCGCCGAGCGTCGAGGACCTCGACCGGACGTGCCTGGACCGGATCGCCCGCTACAAGCGGCCCAAGGACTACCGCTTCGTCGACTCCCTCCCGACGAACAGCTACGGCAAGGTCCTCAAGCGCGAGCTCCGCGAGCGGCTCGGCGTGGAGGACGACAGCGCTGAATGACGTCGCTCAAGGTGCGCGGTTGCCGCGCCGCTCCTCCTGGGCGAGCAGGTCCGGGAGGTCGGCGAGCCGGTCGAGCCCGTGGACGGCCCGCGACATCCGCTGGTTGCCCTCGAAGCGCTCGCGGTGCCGGTCGAGGAACCACCAGTAGCCGGCCGTGAAGGGGCAGGCGTCCTCGCCGACCCGCACCTTGGGGTCGAAGCGGCACGACCCGCAGTGGTCGCTCATCCGGGAGATGTATGCACCCCCGGAGGTGTACGGCTTGGTCGCCATGACGCCCCCGTCGGCGTGCTGAGACATCCCGACGACGTTGGGCACCATGACCCAGTCGTAGCCGTCGACGAAGGTCCGGTGGAACCAGTCGGTCACCTGGGTCGGCGCCCAGCCTCGTTGCAGCGCATACGAGCCCAGCACCATGAGCCGCGGGATGTGGTGGACCCAGCCGTGCTCCGCGACCTGGTCGAGGGTGTGCGACAGGCAGCGGGCGTCGGTCGCGGCGCCGTCGAGCTCGGCGAACCACCGCGGCATTCGCTCCGTCGCGCGCAGCTCGTTGGCCCGCCGGTAGCCCTCCCCCTGGTACCAGTAGAGGTGCCAGACGTAGTCGCGCCAGCCGATGACCTGCCGGACGAAGCCCTCGACGCTCGCGATCGGCGCGTCTCCGGCCCGGTAGGCGGCCTCGGCGCGCTCGACGACCCCGATCGGGTCGAGCAGCCCGAGGTTGAGGGGGACGCTGAGCAGGCTGTGCGCCATCCACGGGTCGCCCTGGAGGATCGCGTCCTCGTGCGCCCCGAAGTCCGGCAGCCGCTCGGTGACGAACTGCTCGAGCGCGGCGAGCGCCTCCCGGCGGGTCGCGGCGAAGCGCCGGTCGCCGTCGCGGCCGAGGAAGGTCACGTCGCCGGCGCGCTCCCAGCGGTCGAGGTCCTCGCGGACCTCGGCGTCGATGTCGTCCTCCGTCGGCCACCACGGCTCGGCGACCCCGAGCGTCGCCGCGCCCCTGGGGGGCGGCTTGCGGTTGTCGTGGTCGAAGTTCCACTGCCCGCCGGCGGGTTCGCCGCCGTCCATGAGAATGCCGTGCGCCCGCCGCGCGCGCCGGTAGAAGTCCTCCATGAGGAGCCTGCCGCTGCCTCGCCCGTCGGCCCAGCGGTCGAAGTCCTCGCGCGGCGTCGCGAACCCGCGCGGCGGGAGGACGGTGGCGCCCATTCGCTCGACGAGCCCGAGCGCGGCCCGCGACGTCGGGTGGACGACCTCGAGCTCGTCGACGTCGCCGACGACCTCGGCGTAGGTGTCGGCCCTCACGTACTGGAGCCGGTCGCCCAGCTCCGCGGCGCGGTGCCGCATGGCCGAGAGCACGAGGTGTGCCTTGGCCCGGTGGAAGCGCCGCCGCGCAAAGACCGCCTTCGACTCGACGAGAAGGAGCGGGCCGTCATGGTCGTCGGTGAAGTGCGGACCGAGCTGGTCGCCGAACAGCCAGCGCGTCGTCATGCCCCCACTCTGCCGTCCGGGGGTGACACGGACAGGCGACGGTGAGTGATCATGTGTACGGATCAACGACGGACGAGGGAGCTCGCGTGGCGGAGGGGCACACGATCCATGCACTCGCGCGCCGCGTCCGCCGGCTCGTCGGGGCGCAGGTCCGGTCCTCGAGCCCGACCGGCGCCTTCCCCGAGGCCGCGGGTCTCGACGGCGCACGGGTGCTCGGCGCGGAGGCATTCGGCAAGAACCTCCTCGTCCGCCTGGAGCGGCCCGAGGGCAGCACCGCCACCGTCCACGTCCACCTCGGCATGTCGGGGCTCTTCTCGGTCCGGCTGATCCGCCGGGCGCTCGGCCCGGACGGGTGGCCGCGCACCGAACCGCCCGTCCGCGCGAGGACGGCGTGGCGAATGCTGACGCCGACGCTCCTCGCGGACCTCTCCGCGCCGACCATCTGCGAGGTCCTCGACGACGACGGGGTCGAGGCGCTCCTCGCCCGGCTCGGTCCGGACCCGCTCCGAGCGGACAGCGACCCGGCGACGGCATTCCGCCGGATCCGCGCGTCCCGCAGGGCGATCGGCGTCCTGCTCACCGACCAGCGGACGATCGCCGGGATCGGCAACGTCTATCGCAGCGAGCTCCTCTTCCGGGAGCGGCTCAGCCCGTTGACGATCGGGCGCGACCTCGCCGACGGTGTGCTCGAGCGGCTCTGGGACGACGCGGCCCGGCTGCTCTCCCTCGGCGCCGACGCGGGCTGGATCATCACCCACCCCGACCAGATCGAGGAGGCCGCGGCCTACGTCGAGCGCGGCGAACGGGTCCCGCGGTGGACCAAGCGCTACTTCGTCTACGGCCGCGCCGGACGGGCGTGCCTCGTCTGCGGCGCCCGCGTCGAGGCGCAGCGGCTCGGCCTGCAACGGATCTTCTGGTGCCCGGTCTGCCAGCCGGTCCCCGTGGCAGGCTGAGCGAATGCGGCTCCGGGTGACGGCGAGCGGGCCCGTGGCGCCGGCCACGGCGTGGGAGCGCTACGCCTCGCTCGCGGCGTGGCCCGAGTGGGCCGGGCACATCGCGACGGTGGATGCCGACGGACCGCGGCTCCGGACGGGGCTGACGGGCCGGGTGAGCGGTCCCCTCGGCGTCGGCGTGCGCTTCGTCGTCACGGAGGTCGACCCGGGCGGCCTGACCTGGTCCTGGCGGGTCCGGACCGGCGTCGTGCGCCTCCACCTCTCCCACGACCTCGTGACCCTCGTCGGTGGCGGCACCCGGGCCGGGCTGACGATCGACGGCCCCGCACCCGTCGTCGTCGGCTACGCGCCGATCGCGCGGCTCGCGCTGGGGCGGCTCGTGACCCTGCCCTGAGCGCGGTCGCCGAATGCGGTCAGCCCGTCGGGACCACCTGGATCGGGCACCTCGGTCCCGGTGCGGCCGCGAGCCTCCGATCCGCCGTGAGAAGGGGGACATCGTGGGCCTCCGCCGCCGCGGCCGCCCACCACAGGCCGCGCAGTGCGTGGGCGACCTCGACATCGAGTGACGGCAGCGACGGAGCAGGTCCGTGTTGCGACGGAAGGCAACGGCCGCGCCGAGCTCGCGCACGGCGAGCGCACCGACGGACAGGCACTCCTGGCGGGCGAGGGCCTCGAGGGCCGCCGCGACGTCGTCCGGAACGTTGCGCAGGTACAGCGTCTTCATGTCGCACAGTGCCAGCACTCTGCGACAGACAGGGTCCGTCAGGAGGCCGGGACCGTCCGGCGCACGACCCTTGTGCGCATTCGGCGGCGTGTGCGACGTTGAGCCTCGTCACCTCGACAACGACGTCAGGAAGGCCCTGCCCATGAAGCTCGCCCTCTACCTCCCCAACTTCCGCGAGAAGGTGACCGTCCAGGAGCTCGAGGACCTGACAGCGCTCGCCGAGGAGCTCGACTTCGACTCGGTGTGGACGCTCGACCGGATCGTCGTGCCCGAGGTGTCCGACCGCAACGAGATGCAGTACTCGTTCGGGATGATGAAGGAGTTCCCCAAGCAGCTGCCGGTCAGCTCACGCGGACAGTGGCTCCAGGGCTGGCCGCTCATCCCGTGGCTCGCCGCCAAGACCTCCAAGGTCCGCATCGGCATGAGTATCACTGACACGCCGTTCCGCGCGCCCGGCGTCCTCGCGACCGAGCTCGCCACGGTCGACCACCTGTGCGACGGTCGGCTCAACGTCGGTATCGGCTCCGGCTGGATGCCAGAGGAGTTCGCCGCCTCGAGCGCGTCGCACATCTTCCCGCGACGCCACACCCACGTCCGCGAGACGCTCGAGATCATGCAGGGCATCTGGACCAACGAGACCTTCGAGTACCACGGCGAGTTCGCCGACTTCGACCCGTGCGGCTTCGGCGTCAAGCCGGTCCAGAAGCCACACCCGCCGATCTACTTCAGCGGCCTGCGCGACCCCAAGCGGTCGGCCAACCGGATCGCCAAGTACAACCTTTCCGGCTGGATCGGCATCCAGGACACCCCGACCGAGCTGCAGGAGTGGCGAGGCGCCATCCAGGCCGAGCTCGACAAGCTCGACACCCAGAAGTCCATGGACGACCTCGAGATCAGCAGCATGATCTGGTTCGTCATCACCGACGTGGACGTCGACCAGACCGACGCCGGCAAGGCGAGCAACCTGCTCGTCGGGTCCAAGCGCCAGGTGACCGACATGCTCAAGCGCTACAAGGAGGCCGGGCTGACGATGCCGATGCTGTGGCCGCCGTTCGCCGACGTCCCCGTCTCCAAGACGCTGGACGACATGAAGACCCTCGTCCACGAGATCATGCCGGAGGTAGAAGCATCATGACGTCCTACGACCTGAGCGGCCGCGTCGCCCTCGTGACCGGTGCCGCGCAAGGCCTCGGCGAAGGCATGGCCAAGGCGCTCGCCGCGGCCGGCGCCAAGGTGATGATCGCCGACCTCCAGGACTCCGGCGCGGACACCGCGGCCGCGCTCGGCGACGGACACGCATTCGTCAGGCACGACGTGACCGACGACGCGTCCTGGGAGGCGACCGTGCAGGCGACCGTCGACCAGCTCGGCGGCCTCGACATCCTCGTCAACAACGCCGGCATCGAGATCACCTCGCTCGTCACCGAGCTCGACGCCGACAAGGTCCGCAAGATGCTCGAGGTCAACGTCCTCGGCACGGCCCTCGGCCTCAAGCACGGGCTGCGCGCGATGCGCCCGGACGGCCCCGCCGGCAAGGGCGGCTCGATCATCAACATCGCCTCGGTCGCCGCGACGATCGCCTTCCCCGGCATCTCCGTCTACTCCGCGACGAAGTCGGCCGTCGACCGGCTGACCCGGGTGGCGGCGATGGAGGCCGGCAAGCTCGGCTACGGCGTGCGCGTCAACTGCATATACCCGGGACTCGTCGCGACCGCGATGGGTGCGGGACTCGCGCAGGACGTCGCGGACATCGGCCTCTTCGCCTCGGCCGAGGCCGCCGTCGGTGCCGTCGTCGAGCTGACGCCCGCCGGGCGGATGGGCACGGTCGAGGACATGGCCGACGCGGTCGTCTTCCTCGCCTCGGACGCTTCCCGCTTCGTCACCGGGGCCGGCCTGCCGGTCGACGGCGGGATGGGGATGTAGCGGAGCGCTCCATGGCCATGCGGCTCGCCGACTACCTCGACAAGGGCGCGTCCCTCGGCCCGGACGCCCCGTGCCTGACGACGGACGGGGAGACGAGGACGTACGCCGAGGTCCAGGCCCTGTCGAATGCCGTCGCCGCGGCCCTCCGCGGGTCCGGGGTCATGCCGGGCGACAAGGTCGCGATCGTCTCGGGCAACGACCCCGACGCGTTCACCTGCGTGTTCGGGATCAGCCGGGCCGGCGCGGTCTGGTGCCCGGTCAACCCGCGCAACGAGGCGGCGGAGAACCGTGAGCTGCTCGACCTGTTCGACTGCTCGGTCGTCCTGTTCCGGTCCTCCTACGCCGAGCTCGTCGGCCGGATCCGCGACGAGCTCCCCAAGGTGCACACGTGGGTCTGCCTCGACGCGAATGCCGACGGCGCCCTCGCGTGGGAGGAGTTCCTCGGGCGGGGCGAGGAACCGCCACCGGACGAGGGGCCCGTCGACGACCTGGCGATGATCGTCGGGACGGGCGGCACGACCGGGCGGCCGAAGGGGGTCATGCTCACCGGGTCCAACCTCGAGACGATGACCGCGCTCACGCTCATGTCCTACCCGTGGCCGGAGGCGGGCGGGCGCCCGGTCTACCTCGCGCTCGCCCCCCTGACCCACGCGGCCGGCGTCCTCTGCTTCCCCGTCCTCGCGCGCGGCGGCGAGATCGTCATCATGCGGGCACCCGACGTCGGCGGCTTCATCGAGCACGTCGAGCGGCACCGGGTCACCCACACCTTCCTGCCCCCGACGCTCATCTACATGGTCCTCACCCACCCCTCGCTCGACGGCGCGGACCTGTCCTCGCTCCAGTGCTTCTGGTACGGCGCGGCACCGATGTCCGTCGCCCGGCTCGAGGAGGCGTTGACCCGGATCGGGCCGGTCATGGCGCAGCTCTTCGGCCAGACCGAGGCGCCGATGATGGTGTCGACGATGGCACCCGCCGACCACTTCAACGCTGACGGAAGCGTTGCGCGGCAACGCCTCTCGTCCGCCGGCCGGCCCACACCCCTGTGCACCGTCGGCATCATGGACCTCGACGGCCGGCTGGTCCCACGGGGCGAGCGCGGCGAGATCGTCGTCCGGGGCTCGCTCGTCATGCCGGGCTACTACGAGAATGCCGCGGCGACGGCCGAGGCCTCCCTCCACGGCTGGCACCACACCGGCGACATCGGCTACCTCGACGACGACGGCTTCCTCTACATCGTCGACCGGGCCAAGGACATGATCATCAGCGGCGGCTTCAACGTCTACTCGACGGAGGTCGAGCAGGCGATCCTGCGCCATCCGTCCGTCCAGGAGGCGGCGGTCGTCGGCCTCCCGGACGAGAAGTGGGGCGAGCGGGTCGTCGCGGTCGTCCAGGCCGCGAGTGGCGCCTCGCTCGACCCCGCCGAGCTGACCGCATTCGTCAAGGAGCAGATCGGCTCGGTCAAGGCGCCCAAGCAGATCGAGGTGTGGGAGGACCTGCCGCGGTCCAAGGTCGGCAAGGTGCTCAAGACGGACATCAAGGCGCGGCTGCGGGACGAGGGTTGAGCCGCCAGAGGGCGTAGGCCCACGGGATGTCGTATGCGAGCACGTAGGCCTCGTAGGCCACGACGAGCCGCCGCGCCGCCACGTCGTCGGCGAGGGCGCGGCGGAGCGTCTCGACGGGGAGCACGAATGCGGTCACCCCGACGAGCGCGCCCGCGGTGCTCCTGCGGCGGAACAGGACGAGGTTCCACAGCTCGTTGTACGCGAGCACGACGGCGGTCCGCCCGACGGCGGCCCGGTCGCCGCGCTCGACGGCCCGCGCGAGGACGTAGCCCAGAGCGACGTAGTACGCGGCGCCGACGGCGATGAATGCCGGCATGGGCAGCTGTCCGCGCGGTCGGCGGAGGGCCAGGAACCACGCCATGTCGTCGCGCCCGACGATCGTGTTGCCGGCGACAGCCGTGGCCGTCGTCGCGGCCAGGGAGATCGCGGTCGACCGACGCATTCCAGCTCCGGGCGGCTCAGCGGGCCTCGAGGGCTGCCTTGATCCGGCCAGCGAGGGCGTCGGCATCCTTCCGTGCCGCCTTGAGCGCGAAGCCGGCGAAGAGCCGGCCGACCCCGTTGCCCTGCAACGTGTTGAAGATCGTGACCCGAGTCCGGCCGTCACCGAGGTCGACGAGGTCGTAGCCCCCCTCGGGCACGCTCACGGCGTTCTTGGAGCGCTCGGTCCAGCGGATCGCGGTCGGCCGGTCGAGCCGCGTGATCTCGAAGACGCGGTCGGTCTTCATCCCGGCATCCTTGACCGTGCTCACGAAGCGGGTGCCCACCCGAGTCGGCTCGTCCGGCTCCCGCCGGATCGACTGCACGCGCGGGCTGAACTCGGGGTCGTGGGTGCCCTCCGCGAGGTAGTCGAAGACCTCGTCGACCGGCCGCCCGACCTCGGCCGAGCCGCTGAACTTCCCTGCCATGACGATCTCCTCGGTGTGTGGGACTCAGGCTAGCGCCGCAGCCGCTCGACGGCGCCGAGAGCAAGGTCGAGGGTGCGCTCGAACTCGTCGCCGAATGCATATCCCGGCTGCAGCGCATGGCCCTCCGCGAATGCTGTGAAGTGCGGGTAGGCCGCCCGAACCTCCGGCACGAGGATCGCCTCGCTGATCGCCGCCAGCTCCTCCCCCGTCTCGAAGGGCAGAGCGACCTCCTGGAGGACGAAGCCGTAGAGCTGGGCGTCGAGCAGCGCGAATGCCGTCCCAGCCGACGCCAGGTCGAAGCCGCCGGCGAACAGGCAGCCGAGGACCGCGTCGTGGTGCGCGATCGACGCGGGGCCGGGCGTCCGGCGCGAGTCCATGAGCCCGATCGCCCACGGGTGGCGCAGGAGCGCCGACCGCCCCGAGACCGCGCGGCGGTGGAGCTCGGGGCGCCAACGGACCCGCGGACGCGGCGAGTACATCTCCGCGAAGACGTGGTCGACCATCGCGTCGAGGAGGCGCTCCTTGCCCTGGACATGGTGGTAGAGCGACATCGCCTCGACGCCGAGCCGGGTTGCGAGGGCTCGCATGGAGAGGGCCGCGAGGCCGGCGTCGTCGGCGAGCGCCACGGCTCCGTCGACGACCTGGTCCACGGTGAGGGCCGGGCGGGGCTTGGGCATCGAGCTCCTCGATCGGACGGTGGGGTTGACTGAACTTACGGCGTAAGGCTACCGTGAGCGCCATCAAGACCAGACTTACACCGTAAGGAGCAGAGCGAATGCGTCGCTACGTCCATGACCGCTTCGGTGGCACCGAGCAGCTCCGTGTCGAGGACGCGCCCGTCCCCGAGCCGGGCGCCGGCGAGGTCCGGATCCGGGTCGGAGCCGCCGGCGTCGACCGGGGGACCTGGCACGTCCTGACGGGCACGCCGGTCGTCGCGCGGCCCGGCCTCGGCTTCCGCGGTCCTCGCGCCGGGTTCCGCACACCCGGCCGCGACCTCGCCGGGGTCATCGACGCCGTCGGTCCGGGCGTGGAGGGATGGACGGTCGGCGACCGCGTGCACGGGACGGCCAACGGCTCGCTCGCCGAGCTCGTCGTCACCTCGGTCGACCGGATCGCGCGTCCCGCGCCCGGGCTCACGCTGGAGGAGGCCGCAGCGCTGCCGATCTCGGGGCTGACCGCATTCCAGGCGTTGCGCGCCGCCGAGGTCACGGCGGGGACGCGGGTCCTCGTCATCGGCGCGTCCGGCGGCGTGGGGCACCTGGCCGTCCAGCTCGCCGCCTCCGCCGGCGCGGTCGTGACCGCCGTGTGTCGCACCGAGTCCGTCGACCTCGTCCGGCGGCTCGGGGCCGCATTCGTCATCGACCGCACCAAGCAGCCCTTGGACGCGGAGGGCGTGCGCTACGACGCCATCCTCGACATCTCGAGCAACCGCCGGCGTCGCGAGCTGCGCTCAGTCCTCACCGAGCGGGGGACCCTCGTCTGCGTCGGTACCGAGGCGGGCGGTCTGACGAGCGGCCTCCACCACTCCGTCGCCTCTGCGCTGCTCAGTCCCTTCGTCCGCCAGCGGCTCGTGATGCACATGTCCAAGGAGCTCGGCTCCGACCTCGCCGAGCTCGACCGCGTGGTCGAGGAGTCCGGAGTGCGCCCGCTCGTCGGGCTCGTCGTGCGGTTCGCCGAGGCGGCCCGGGCGATCGACCGCGTCGGGTCCGGGCAGTCGGTCGGCAAGACCGTGGTCCTCGTCGACCGTGAGGCGTGGGACGGCCTCGCTCCGTCGGCGCGCCCCGAGGGCCTCGCGCTCGGGACCGACGGCTCCGCCACCAGCTGACGCCCTGCGCAGCCGGGCCCCCGCGAGGTCGCTCGGCGACCGGCTAGCCCTGCTGGAGCACGCGGATGTGGTTGCCGAACGGGTCGCGCAGGCCCATGTCGGTGCCGTAGAAGTTCTCCGTCGGCTCCTGGGTGAAGTCGTCGAACCCCTTGTCGCGCAACGAGTCGTAGAGCCCGCGGGCGTCGTCGGTGATGAAGACGAGCCCGCCGAGCGCACCCTTGGCGAGCAGCTCACGGAGCTGGGCGGCGGTCGCGTCGTCGTGCAGCGGGGCCCCCGGCACCTCGAACGAGATCTCGGTCGGCGCATCCCCCGGCGTGCGGACCGTCAGCCAGCGGTAGTCGCCCTGCGTGACGTCGTTGCCCTTCTCCAGGCCAAGCTTGTCGACGTAGAAGTCGAGCGCCTCGTCCTTGTCGAGGACGTAGATGGTCGTGACGTTGAGCCTGCTGATCATGGGTGCTCCTCGCTCCGTGTGCCTCGGTGCGAGCCTAGGGACCGGGCCACGCTCCGCGCTTCTCCGGAACTGACCGATCGCCCCCGCGGCCCCAGTTCATGCCCAGCAATCCCTGTCCGCGAGCAGCGCCCGGGCCCTGCCCCACCGGCAGGCGTCGCGGAAAGCGACGCTGCCACCAAGGTGGATGTCGACGATGGTCCGTATAGACGCGCCGGAGCTACGCGCCGTACTTCTGCACACGAGTACCGCCACTACCGGCAGTCGGAGCCCGACCGACCTGCTCCCCCGAGCCACGGCACACCCGTGACCCGGCTCGCCCGGGCCGGGTACGGGGCGAGGTCATGGTCGGTCGCCCGAGTCGATCGGGGGCTCATCGAGTCCTGGCCACGGCGCCCCGGCGAGGAGCCGGCCATAGCTGTCGGGTGTCAGGTCCCACTCGACCCGCCGGGTGTGCGGCTCGAGGCGTCCGGCGAGCCGGAGCCGGTGGACGAGGGTGTGGTGCCGCCCGCAGAGGAGGGCGGCGTTGGCCAGGTCGGTCGGCCCGCCGTCGAGCCAGTGCCGCAGGTGGTGGGCATCGCACCACGTCGCCGGGGTCGTGCACCCGGGAAACGTGCAGTGCCGGTCGCGGAGGATCAACGCCCGCTTCTGCGGGAGGGTGAACAGGCGGGCGGCGTCGCCGACGTCCAGGATCGAGCCGGACTCGCCCGGCGCGTGCGGGGGACCTGGGTCACGGCTGTACCCGGCGGCGCCGGGGGTCGTCGTGCCGTCGGGTCGGACCGTGGCCGGGATCAGCCAGGCGTCGCAGGCGAGCCGGGCGATCGTCGTCGCGGGCAGGATCGTCCCGTCCTCGACGGACCCGACAACCGCACCCGCTCCGTGGCGGGCGAGCAGCGCGTCCCAGTCGATCGTGAGGAACAGCGCAGCCTTGGTCGGTCCGGGCATGCCGGAGGCGGCGGCCCCGCCGCGACCGACGACCGCCATGAGCGCGTCGGCCCGGCGCTGCTCGACCGACCGGAGATCGGGCGACCCGTCCTCTATCGGCTGCGGCGCCGACAAGGCGCCGACTGCGGCCTCCAACAGGGCCGCTCGCTCGGCGTCCAGGATCAGCTGGTACTTGCGCAGGGCACCGTCGCGCCGAGCCGCGGACAGCGCGCTGTGCCGGCGAGCGGTGTCGTGGTCGCGCTCGATCCGCTCGTCGTGGCCGTAGCGGGCGAGCATCGCCTCGCGGAGCAGCGCCACCACTCGGTACGGCTCGTGTGCGGCGAGGGTCGTGTACGCGCCCCACACGGCCGGGGTCGCCCCGGCCTGGAGCAGGTCGGCGATCCGGGCGACCTCACCCAGGCACAACCGTGCGGCTCGCACCTGCACCTCACCCCGCCGCACGGCCTCGCTCAGCACCTTGCGACCGTCGTCCTCGCGGACCAGCTCGGCGGCCACGGTCGCCAATGACGACACCTGGCCCGGGTCGACGGGGCCGCCGACCTCGCACACCTCGAACCGGTGCGTCACCCACGCCTTCGCCCCCGCGATCGCCATCGACGCCGGCGTCGACGGACCGGTCTCCCCGCGCTCCAATGCCTCTTGGACGACCGCCACCTGACGGCCCTCGCACACCCGCCGCAGGTCTTCCAGCTCGGTCAGGTGCGTGGCGAGATCGTCCCCGGACAGCCGCCACAGCTCACCGTCGCCCTCGAGCAGGCGAGTCACGAGAGTGCGCACAGGAGAACGGCATTCGTCGCTCGCGCTGATCGTCATCTCGCCCCCTCCGGTGGCCCGGACACACCATCGCGTCCGTGATTCCACACTAGGTGTCGGCACTGACAGCCCAGGTCGGTCCGGAGCGAGCGATGAGTCGCGCCGCTGCATCCGGTCAGTACCGTGACAACACGACGCGAGAGGAACGCACCGATGACCGCCATGTACACCCTGGACATCTTCTCCAGCCTCGACGGCTACGGATCCGTCGCTGAAGGCGCGGACTGGGGCGGCTACTGGGGCAAGCAGGGTCCCGAGCTGCTCCAGCACCGCCTCGACTCCTTCGCAGAGGAGCAGCGGATGGTGCTCGGTGCCAACACCTACCGCCTCTTCGCGCGGATGTTGGGCGACGCCGGGTCGGACCCGACCATCCGCGACCCTTGGGTCACCCGCATGCACGAGCTGCCGCTGACCGTCGTCTCCTCGACGCTCGCCGAGCCGCTCGACTGGCCGGACGCGACCGTCGCCAGCGGTGACGCCGTCGACGTCGTCCGCCGGCTCAAGGAGGAGTCCGACGTCCCCCTCCGCTCGCACGGCAGCCTCAGGCTCAACTGGTCGCTCCTGGCAGCCGGTCTCGTCGACCGGATCCAGGTCACCGTCTTCCCCGTCATCACGGCCAGGACCGGGACCGAGCCGATCTGGGCAGGGGCCGAGGACTTCGACCTCCAGCTGCTCGAGAGCCGGACGCTCGACGGGCGCACGACCGAGCTCGTCTACCAGCCGACCCTGCACTGACACCGACGATCAGCGCCGGCGACGTCCGATGCGCTCGGCGTAGTCGTCGAGGACGTCGAGGACGTCCTGCGCGCGCCAGGTCATGTTGGGCGTCCGGTGGTCGTGCCGCGCAATGAGAATGCCGTGCGCGGCCACGGTGTCCAGGCCCGGCCAGCTCAGGACGGGATCGGGACAGGAGTGCCCGGTGCATCGCGAGGATGCGCCCGACGTCCAGGGGGCCGGTCACGGCGGGGGCAGCGCTCATCGCTGAGGTGTTGGCGGCGACGAGCGCGGCATTCGTCCGCCCGTCCCCGGCGACCTCAGCCTCGAGGACTGCTCGGGCGCCGGCGGTGATGTCCCGCGGGAGTCGGCGTCGAACCTCGCCCGACACTCCGCCGCGGTGCCGCCCCACTCGTCGGCGGGCCGGACGGGACAGCATCCGACGAGGGATCTGCGTCTCGCAAGCGATCGTGTGGGTCGCGCCGAGAGGTCGGACCACGTCAATGCAGCATGGGCGATGAGCGCGGACGCAGCCTCGGATCTAGGCTGCATTCCGTGGCGGACGTCCGAGCGGCCGGTCACCGCGAGCCGGAGTCCTGGCACCGCGGGCTCGTGGCGACGTGGTGGGCCGAGTTCAACGACGACTTCCGGCCGCACGAGGTGGCGTACTTCGTCGAGCGCGTGCGGGCCGGTGGCGGCCCCGCGCTCGACGTCGCGTGCGGCGCCGGCCGGGTGCTCGTCCCGTGCCTGCGCGCCGGGCTCGACGTGGACGGGTGCGACGTGTCGGCCGACATGATCGAGCACTGCCGGGCCAAGGCCGCCCGCGAGGGCCTGGCGACGCACCTGTCCGTCCAGCCGATGCACGCGCTCGAGGCCCCGCGGCGCTACCGGACGATCTTCGTCTGCGGCGGCTTCGGGCTCGGCAGCACACGCGCCCTGGACCAGCAGGCGCTGGGTCGGATGCACGACCTGCTCGAGCCCGGCGGGACGCTCCTGCTCGACCTCGAGATGCCGTACAACGACGAGCGCACCTGGTGGGCGTGGTCGCCGCAGGCGCGCGGGGCCTTCCCCGAGGCGCAGCAGCCGGTCGGCGAGCGGCGCCTCGCCTCGGACGGCTCCGAGTACGCCCTCGGCACGCGGATCCTCGCGGCCGACCCGCTGACCCAGCGCCTGACCTACGGGATCCACGCCGAGCGGTGGCGCGACGGCGTGCGCGAGGCCGAGGAGGACGCCGTCCTCGACCTCACCGTCTACTTCCCGCACGAGGTCGTGGGGATGCTGGAGCGGGCCGGGTTCGCCGACGTCGTCCTCGAGGGGGACCACGACGGACGACCGGCGACGAGCGAGGACGGGTTCGTCGTGCTCGTCGCCCGCAAGCCGGCGGGACGCTGAGGGGTGCGCGTCCGCAGGCTCACGCCGCCTCGACGGGTCCGACGGTCCTCGTCCGGCCGCCGTAGCGGACCGTGACGAGCCCGAGGGAGGTCTCGCGGCCGCCGTCGTCGTGGTTGACCTGCTGCGGCTCCTTGAAGAACGGGTCCGCCCAGTGCGCCAGGCCCTGCTCGACGATCCGGAGGTAGGCCACGTCCAACTCCGCCTCGCTCACGGCGAATGCGTAGTGCTGCGGCGCGACCAGGTGCAGGGAGAGGGGTCCGGTGCTACGTTCGCGCCCATGCGGGCGGTCGTCGGGGTGACCGACAACGAGTGGGCCGGCTTCCTGCGCGCGCGTCCCCACCTCACCGAGGCCAACTTCTGGCTGCCCTCCCCCAACAGCCCGTTCCGCGCGCTCTCCGTCGGGGAGCCCTTCCTGTTCAAGACCCACTGGCCGGACAACCAACTGGTGGGGGGTGGCTTCTTCAGCGGGTTCGCCGAGCTCACCATCCAGGAGGCTTGGGAGCTGCACGGGGAGGGCAACGGCGTCGCCAGCCTCTCGGCGATGACCACGCGGATTGCCCACTACCGCAAGTCGCCGCCCGATCCTCGAATGCGGATCGGATGCGTCCTCCTACGCGACCTGTTCTTCACACCGGAGAGCGAGGGCCTCGCGGCTCCTGCCGACTTCGCGAAGAACATCGTCCGCTTCAAGGGCTATGACCTCGGCACGTCCAGCGCGCTCGAGCTCCAGCTGGAGACGCTGCTGGACCGATCCGACCTCAGGATCAGCGACGAGCTCGGCGCTCCGTCGATCGTCCCGGGCGCGACGCGAGGGCTGCCGACCCTGGCCGTGCCGCGGGTCGGACAGCAGGCATTCAAGTCCCTCGTCCTCACCTCCTATCACCGGCGCTGCGCGGTGACGGGCAACAGGGTCGAACCCGTCCTTCAGGCGGCGCACATCCGCCCAGTGGCTGACGAAGGGCAGCACCGGGTCGACAACGGCCTACTCCTCCGTTCGGACGTCCACATCCTCTTCGACCGGGGCTACCTGGGGATCGACGAGCACTACAGACTGCACGTCAGCCATCGGTTGCGGGATGACTTCGGCAACGGCGACGAGTTCTACGCGCGAGCTGGTTCGACAATCGACACTCCCGACCGTCGTGCCGATCGGCCGAGTGCGGAGGCCATCTCCTGGCACATGGACTCGCGGTTCCTGCGCTGAGGCGCGGGATCGTCAGGCCTTGTGCGGGGCCGCACCGTGATGGTCCTCGGCCGGGAAGCGCATACGGGAGTCGTCCAGCTTGGCGCGCGCGACGGACAGCAGATCGATCCCGAGCGCGTTCGACAACGCCAGAAGGTAGATGAGGACGTCGGACATCTCCTCGCCGGCCCTCGCTCGCTGCGGATCGACCGAGAACCTCTCCACCGCCTGATCGGAAGGCGCCCACTGGAACAGCTCGGCGAGCTCCCCCACCTCGCCGACCAGCGCCAGGATCAGCGACTTCGGGTCGTGGAACTGCAGCCAGTCGCGCTCCTCCGCGAAGGCGCGGACCTCGGCTTGGAAGGCTGCGAGCGAGTCAGCGTCCGTCATGCGGGACAGTCTGTCGGACCCGCAGCCGGCGCCGCGGCGTGGATAAGGTCGACCCATCACGCGGATCGACGAGCTTCCGTCCCGGACATGCTCCCCCCGCACGCCTTCGTCGTGCTGCCCGGGAGCCCACTGTGTCGTCGTCGCTGCTGCGGTGCTCGGCTGCGGGCTTCTCCGCCCTCGAGCTCGCACTCGAGGAGCGCCTGGCCGAGCAGATGCGCCACGCGACCGGTCGTAGCCCTTCTCCGAGCGAGCGGCGGTCGTGGTCCCGCAGCCTGCCCGTCCTCGTGGCGGACCTGCGCGACGCCGGGCTCGACGGCGTCGAGCTGCTCATCGAGTACCAGCTGCCGCTCACGAGCAAGCGGGCGGACGTCGTCCTCGCCGGCGTGGACCGGCGCACTGGTGCGAATGCGTACGTCGTCGTCGAGCTGAAGCAGTGGTCCAGCGCCGAACGGTTCGAGGACAGCGACGACCTCGTGCTGGTCGACGGGTACGGCAAGCGACCGGTCAGCCATCCCAACCTCCAGGTCAGCGGATACGTCGACTACCTGAGCGACTTCACCGCGTCGGTGTCCGCTGACCCGGGTGCCGTCCGCGGCATCTCCTACCTGCACAACGCCACCGACCACGGCGTATCGGACATCCTCGGCCGCCAAGAGACCAGCGCCGGTCGGCTCTTCACCGGGCAGCGGCGAGCCGAGCTGCAGGCGTACCTGACGGACGTCTTCGCTCCCGACAGTGGCGCGGGCGCCGCGGACGCGCTGCTGGGCAGCGCGATCCGTCCCTCGCGTCAGCTCATGGCGGTCGCCGCTGAGGAGGTCCAGCGTCGCGAGATGTTCACGCTCCTCGACGACCAGCGCGATGCCTTCGAGTACGTGCTCCACGCGGTGCGGCGCGCCGACCGGGAGAACACGAAGACAGCGGTCGTCGTCACCGGCGGCCCGGGAAGCGGCAAGTCCGTCATCGCCCTCTCGCTCATGGGCGAGCTCGCCCGACAAGGGCGGACGGTCATCCACGCGACCGGCTCCCAGTCCTTCACCCAGACGCTGCGCAAGGTCGCAGCGAGGGGAAACCCGCGGGTGCGCAAGGCCTTCCAGTACTTCAACTCGTTCATGACGACCGAGGCGAATGCATTCGACTGCGTGATCCTCGACGAGGCCCACCGCATCCGCGAGACGTCCGCCAACCGGTACACCCGAGCAGTCGATCGGACAGGTCGGCCGCAGGTCGACGAGCTCCTGTCCGTGTCGCGAACGCCGGTGTTCCTGCTCGACCAGCACCAGGTCGTCCGTCCCGGCGAGCTCGGGACGGTGAGCGACATCCGCGCAGCCGCGGCGGCTCGCGGCATCGACGTCCTGCAGATAGACCTCGACGACCAGTTCCGTTGCGGTGGCTCGATCGAGTACGTGCGCTGGGTGCAGGGCCTCCTCGGGCTGGGTGGTGAGGCGGAGCACCCGTGGACGGGTGACGACCGGTTCGAGGTCGAGCTCATGGACAGCCCCGAGGAGCTCGAGGCGTGGCTGCGCGCCAAGCAGGACAAGGGTTTTGGCGCGCGCATGGCCGCAGGCTACTGCTGGCCGTGGAGCGACCCACGCGCGGATGGGAGCCTCGTGCCGGATGTCCGCATCGGCGAGTGGGCTCGCCCGTGGAACCTCAAGAGCGACCGCGCGGTCGGTGGGGCGCCGCCGTCCCCGCTCTGGGCGACCGACCCGGCCGGCTTCGGGCAGGTGGGCTGCGTCTACACCGCACAGGGGTTCGAGTACGACTACGCCGGCGTCATCCTCGGGCCGGACCTTGTGTGGCGCGAGAGTCGATGGGTCACCCAGCGCGAGGGGAGCAAGGACCCGGCCCTCCGCAGTCGCACGCAGGTGAGCGACACGGACTTCGACCGCCTCGTCCGCAACGTCTACAAGGTGCTCCTCACGCGCGGAATGCAGGGCGTCGGCATCTACTCGACCGACCCCGAGACGCAACGACATCTCGCGTCCCTGACCTGATCCACCCCAATCCCCGCGGATCGACGGGCTTCCGAAGGAAGGACATGCCTCCCCGCCTCATCGAGAGGCCAGCATGTCCGTCCGAGTCATCACGATCGACAAGAACTACCCGCAGCACTGGGACTACGCGAAGTCCAACGGCTTCTGGGACCTTCAGTTCGAGTCCACGCTCTTGCATCCGGGCGATGACGTGTTCTTCTGGGTGACCGGAACGCCCGGTCGTGTCATCGGACGGGCGACCGTCACGACGCCGATACGCGAACTCCACGGGACCGAGCCCCACGCCTGGGATCCGACAGACCCCCGCCGAGGTGAGTACACGCACCGCATCGGCCTCGACGACTTCATCGATCTCGACGAGACGATCAGGTGGGGCGAGGTCCGAGCCGCGACCGGTGCCGGCGGGCGCCTCAATCCGGTCACTGCGATACCGGATCGCGGCAGGACGTGGTTCGAGTGGCGGATGGGAGTCGCGACCGCGGATCCGTTCGAGGCGGCGGTCGAGGCGCTCGCGTCCGACACCTACTGGGAGCGGATGGACGTCGAGGTCATGACCGACGACCGACGGGAGCGGATCCCTGCGTCGGTGGTCATCCGCCGCGGACAGCGCCGGTTCCGCGACGCGCTGCTCGCGGCATTCGACCGTCGCTGCGCCGTCACTGGCTGCTCCGTCGTCGAGCTCCTCGAGGCGGCGCACATCTCTCCCTACAAGGGGGATCACACGGATCGGCCGGACAACGGGCTCCTGCTGCGCTCGGACATCCACACGCTCTTCGACCTTGACCTGTTGACGATCCGTGCCACAGACCTGACCGTTGCCGTTGCCCCGGTCGTGGACGATCCCTTGTACCAGGATCTGGAAGGCCGCCTCCTTCGGAGTCGGGGCGATCGTGTAGGTCCAAACCGGGACCTTCTCGCCAAGCACAACGGCCGGTGCGTCTGGCTTCAGACGACACGGGCCGACGCAACCGGCGGCGTTGCGCAATGACCCAGCCGTCGGCGACCCCGCTCCGATTCGTCGATGCGGCCATCGTCGTGACTCAGCTGCATCGACGAACCGGAGACCCTCGGTGGGCGGTTGGCGCTCCCACCTGTCGAATGCATGGGAGCACCTGAGCGCGGAGTCCTAGTCGGACCTGGCCCCTACGATCCAGCGCATGTGGGAACGTCCGGAGGACTTGTGGCGGCGACTCAGGCTGGGGCGTGAGGAGTTCCTCCAGCGGCTCATCACGACCTTGGTCGTGGGCGGCGACCCGCCGCCTTGGAACGAGCCGCGCATGCCGAGCCCGCAGGGCGTCCAGTTCCTCCAAGAGCTGGACGGGCTGGCCCACCGAGGCGAGTCTGCAAAGGTCGGGACACCCCCGCCTGACGCATTCGTCGACGAGTACCTCCTTCCCAAGCTCGATGAGTCCGCACAGAACGGCTGGCCCGACTGGGCCGTGCTCTGGGCGCACCGGGTTTGGGTCATCGAGCTCAAGACGGAACCCGGGAGTCACCGAGACGACCAGCTGCCCTACTACCTGCGGCTCGCGACAGCAGCGCACCCCAGGAGCACTGTGGACCTCACCTACATCACCGGACCGCTCGAGAAGCCGGCCCCGGCTGTGCTCCCCGGCCAGAGGTACAGCCACGTGGAGTGGAAGCAGGTGCTCCCGCTCATCGAGTCGACCTGGGGCGCGGACAGCCGTGACGAGGTGACCGCCTACGTCTCGGCGGTGCGCACCGTCGTCGACAACCTCTCCCTCCTGCATCCGGCGCAGCAGCGGGCAGCTCTGGTCGGCGAGCTCGTCGAGGCGTCACCGCCATCGCCGGCACCAGTGGTCCTTGAGGAGCCGGGGCCGAATGCCGCCGACCCCACTCTCGTCGACCTGGCTCGGGCGACCGCTGCTGACGGACAGCAGCGTGGCGTGGGAGCCGACAGCCCGAGTGACCTCGAGGGCCTCCGGGACGCGGCACGCGCGGAGATCGATGCCCTCCCCACCGATGACTCGACACGATTCGTGCTCCCATGGCTCTGGGACGTCCGAACCTCGACGGGCCGAGCGTTGACTCCCGAAGGTGAGGAGTTCGGCTACGAACTGCGGTTCTCGAGGTACGAGACGATCCAGGTCCTGGCCGGCGCCGCCGGTACTCCGAGTCGCCACGGCACCTATCGCAGGTCCGATCCCGAGCGCCCGATCCGGCTATGCCCGACGCACCATATGGAGCTGTCGGCCACCGGTGTCTGTGCGCTGTGCGACTGACCTCAGATCCCCAACCGCCGCGCCACGTCCTCCCCACCCATCTGCCGCACGACCTCCGGATCGCCGACGACGATCAGCCGGTCCGTCGCGCGCGACAGCCCGACGTACAGCCTCTCCCGAGCCCGGTCGCGCGCCGAGTCCTCGTTGACGCAGAGGATGACGACCCGCCGCTCGAGCCCCTTGAAGCCGAGGACGTGGCCGTAGAACACCTGGTCGGCGTCCCAGAACGTCTCCCAGTAGCCGGCCTGCCCCTCGGACTCCTGCCGGGCGACCTGCTCGTCGTGCCGACGGCCCGTCGTGATGAGCGCGACGTCCGCCGGGGCCCAGCCCTCGTCGAGCAGCGCGTCCACCTGGTCGTCGGCCACCTCGACGGCATTCGCAGCCGTCGCGGGGAGGAAGGTGACGGACGGACCGTCGCCGCCGCGCGCCTGCATTCGCATGGGTGTGAGCGGGGCGAAGACGTCGGCGATCTGCCGGGTGTTGCGCAGGTTGTGGTCGAGGACGAGCGGCACGAGCTGGACCGGCGGCTGCCCGAACCGGGGGAAGACGCGCTGGTTCTCGTCGGAGTAGACGTAGAGGCCGCCGGCCTCCTCGTCGCGCAGCGCACCGAGCAGCGGCCGCCACCAGTCGTCGGCGAAGTCCTGCGCCTCGTCGACGACGAATGCGTCGAAGCGCTTCCCCTCGGGCAGCGACGCGACGAGCTCGCGCATCTGCGCCGGCAGCTCGACCTCCCAGAAGTCGCGGTCCTCGCGCGACCCGAACTCGGTGACGCCGAGCAGGCGCGCGAACTCCTCGTAGGTCCCGACGAATGCCGGGCGCCGGTTGTACTTCAGCGCGGCGAGCGAGCGCTTGAAGTACGACGCGAGCCCGATCGAGTAGCAGAGCAGCGCGACCCGCTGGCTCGGCCGCCCCTCGCCGCCGGCCGCGAGCGACTTCGCCTGCTCCATCGCGAGCACGGTCTTGCCGCTGCCGGCGCCGCCGCGCACCTCGACCCGGTTGAGCAGCCGGGTGACGCGCAGGATCATCGCCTGCTCCTGCGTGAGCCGCGCCATCTGGTCCTCGCGCTCCCTCGCCGCGGCGACGACGTCGCGGAGCGGGAGGTTGCGGCCGCGGAGGATCTCGACGATCCGGTCGCAGTCCTCCTCCGTCGGCGCGGGGAGCCCGCGGTCGAACGACCGGAGCGACTGCCAGACCCGCCCGGCGAGCTCGCCGAGGTCGTCGCGGCCGTGGACCTGGCTCCGCGGACAGCCGGGCAGCGCGAAGCTCCTCCGCCACCTTCGAGTGCGGCAGGACGATCCCGTGGCCCCAGCGCAGGCGACCGCGGCTCCAGCGCGGGTCGGCCTCGACGTAGTCCCGAGCCGCGAACTTGGCCTTCAGCACCTGCCCGACGGGATCGATCCTCTTGGTCTCACCGTGCGACTTCTGCTGCCAGCGGCCGGACTTGGCGTCGACCCAGACCTCTCCACCCTTGACCTCGAGCGCGACGATCCCCTGGTCCGGAATGAGGACGAGGAGGTCGATCTCGTACTCCCGCTCCCCGTCGGCGAGCACCTGGTTGGCGACGATCGTCCAGTTGTCGCCTGCCTGCGAGCGCAGGGTCTCCCAGACCGCTCGCTCGGAGTCGGTGCGCCAGGTGGGTGACGCGGGAATGCAGCGAGGGGACATGAGAATGCCTGGTCAGAGGACGATTGACGACCGACCGAGCTACGCCTTGCTCGGCAGTGCTCCGTCGATGGCGCCGACCATCGCGCGTGCCATCTCCAGGTATTGCCCGCGCCAGCGGCTCGACTTCTCGTAGTCGTCCGAGTCCACGACCTCGCGCAGGGCCTCCAACTGCTTCTTGTTGAGGAACCCCGAAACGACATAGCCGGAGATCGCGCCGGCGACCTCGACGGGTTGCACCGCGAAAGTCACTCCGCTGTACCTGGGCATCACTTCACCTCTTGTCTGTCGGGACCGTCCATGCAATGTGCCACACGTCGAGGTGGGACCAAGGGGTTTCCGGGACGGTGCCCCGGATGGGGCGGACACAGGGAAGCGAAGGTACGGACGGCCCCGCTTCCGTCCCACGTCAACGCCGTAGCGGTCTGAAGCGTCATGCTGATGACACCACCCCGGCGAGGGTGCTGCACCGCACCGAGGAGCCACCATGACCAGGACGCACCGGGCCCCACACAGCACCTCACTGCACCGCCCGGCGGCCGCGCTCGCGGCATTCGCCGCCTCGGCCGTGCTCGCCCTCACCGGCTGCGCCGAGCCGACCAAGGGCCCCACCGTGCCCGGCGCGACGACGTCGACCACGTCGCCGACGCCGACCACGACGACCACCACCACCCCTCCGACAGCCACCGCCACGGGCACCCTCACCGGCGTCCCCGTCTACTGGGTCGGCGAGTCGCAGCGATCGTTCAGGCTCTACCGCGAGTTCCGCAGGGTCCCCGACACCGGCGGGATCGTCGCCTCGGCCGTCGCGGCCATGATGCGGATGACGGCCCTCGACCCGGACTACTCGACCCCCTGGAAGCCCGCCAGCCGGATCACCGTCACCCAGGCCGGTCCCGCCATCACCGTGGACCTGTCCGCCGATGCGATCGCGAACACCCAGGTGGGCAGCGAGCTCGCCGAACGCGCCGTCCAGCAGCTCGTCTACACGGCCACCGCGGCGGCGTCGACGGCCGGCACCCCGGCCACGACCGTCACGATCACCGTCGACGGCGCGCCGGCGGATGCGTGGGGGGCGGTCCGCCTCGGGCAGCCCACCACCCGGGCAGCGATGGTCGACGTGCAGGCGCACGCGTGGGTCACCTCGCCCCAGCACGGCGACCGGGTACCGGCCGGTCGGGTCGCCTTCACCGGGTTCGGCACGTCGTTCGAGGCGACCTTCGCCTGGGTGGTCACGAATGCCGCGGGCGCGGTCGTCGCTCGAGGTTCGGCGATGGGCGGCGACGGCACGGGCGGGTTCGGGGAGTTCACCTTCACGGCCCAGCTCCGCGCCGGCTCCTACGTCGTCCAGGTCAGCACCGACGACCCGTCCGGCGGCGCGGAGGGCAACGGCCCCGCGACCGACACCAAGTCCTTCACCGTCACCTGACCGCGCCCGTCAGGGAGGACCACCCGGGCTCGTAGTCACCTCGACCCGGCGCGTCCGCGCCACAGGCCCTGAGCGGACTGGTCGTCCTTCCCGACCCCGTCGGTGACGGTCACTCTGGCGCCTACGGCGACGGCAGAGGGGCCTTCGTCGGCGCGCCAACGGGGTTGGCGCTTTCGCGATGGATGTGAACGTGGCTGCCTCCGTCACCGTGCTCGACTCCAACCTCCGGAGCACCCCGTCGCCGTGACCCTGAGCCACAATGACGCCCATGAGCGAGATCGACGCGGTCCGGGCTGTGCTCGAGGACGGCTTCGAGCGGATCCACGAGGGCGTGCCGGCCGTGGTCGAGGGCCTCTCGACCGACGAGCTGCTCTGGCGCCCCGACCCGGACGCCAACCACATCGCCTGGCTCGTCTGGCACCTGTCCCGGCAGCAGGACGAGCAGGTCGCGCATCTCGCGGGGCGGACGTCGGCCTGGACCGAGGGAGGGTGGGCCGACCGGTTCTCCCTGCCGTACCCGGCCCGCGCCCACGGTTATGGCATGTCGAGCGAGGACGTCGCGGCATTCGCCCTCCCGGACCCCAGCCGGCTCCCGGCCTACCACCAGGCCGTCCACGACCTGACGCTCGCCCTGGTCGGCGACCTCACCGTCGATCGGCTCCGGGAGGTCGTCGACCGTCACTGGGACCCGCCCGTCACCGTCGCCGTCCGCCTCGTCTCCGTCCTCGACGACGCGGCCAAGCACCTCGGCCAGGCGGAGTACGTGCGCGGGCTGGTCCAGCGTCGCCGGCGCGGAATGCCGTCAGCCGGCTGACCTCGTTCCGCTGGGAACGCTCGAGCAGGCTCCCGCCGAACGCCCCCCGCCTGCCCGTCCACGGGCCGCGAAGGGCCGCTCCCAGACCCGTCGGCGATGTGGTCGGATGCGCCCATGGCGAAGCGAGGATCGCATCGAGGGGCGCGACGCACGCCCCACCGCAGCGCGACGCGGAGGCAGGCGAGCTCGCGCGGGCACGGGCCGGCGTCTCCGCCGACCGGCAGCCGCTCATCCGCTCGCTTCGCGAGCTGCTGCGGGCCAAGGAGGCCTGGGAGTTCCCGGCGACGGTCTCCTCGCTGCTCGCCGTCCCCGACGAGGACAGGGCCCAGCTGGCCGAGTTCGTGGAGTCCCTGATCGGCACGCCGCTCGCCGAGACGACCGCCCCCCTCCACGTCGTCGCGGCGATGGCCGATGACGACCTCCAGCGCCGGCGCATCCACCGTGAGCTCGCCGGGCGGACGCATCCGGTGCCAGAGCTCCTCCGCCGCTTCGCCGAGGTGCGCGTCAACCGGGCAGTACTCATGTCCGATGCGGTCGGCGACGCCGAGAACGTCATGCTCGACCTCGCCGAGCCGGCAGCCGGCCCGGCGACCTTCGTCGTCTACGTCGACCACCTCCTCGGCACGCTCGTCAAGGACGCCTTCCTCGTGTGCGCCCGTGGCCCTCGCGACCGCCCACCCTCGTCGGTCCTCCGCTCCCGGCAGCGGGACGCCGACCGGGCGCAGCTCGTCCATGACCTCGTCGTCGCGCGAGATCTGATCGCAGGCAGCGCCTGACCCTCAGGCTGGTCCCTGCGGCCGTCGCCGCAGGCGACGGGAGGTCCGCCGCTGCAGCATCCGGCTCGTACGGACGACGTGCGGCGCGAGCGCAAGCGAAACCCTCGGCACAGCACCGAGGACACGCACCTGGACGCCCCGCCAACCCGGGACCGCAGTGACCGCCCTCGGTCGGTCGACGACCCGGGCGACGACCTCGGCGACCCGCTCCGGTCTGAGCAGCGTGCCCGAGAAGGACAAGGCCGCCCCGGGGTCGTCGAGCCGGTCGTGGAGCATCGGGGTCCACATGCCGTCCGGGCAGACGCAGCTGATGTGGATGCCGCGCTCCCCGGCCGCGCGGAGGTCGGCGAGCGCCGAGAGGGAGAGCCCCATGACGGCGTGCTTCGTCGCGGCGTAGACACCCTCGCCGGGGACGGGCGTGAGCCCCGCGAGCGAGGCGATGTTGACGACGTGCCCACGGCCGACCGGCCGCATGACCTCGAGTGCCGCGACCGTCCCGTGCATCGTCCCGAGAGCGTTGACCTCGAACAGGAGCCGTCGGGTGGCGTCGTCGTGCGCCCAGACGGGGCCGGTCGCGAGGACACCGGCGTTGTTGACCCAGAGCGCGAGCGAGCCGGCGCGGCCGGTCGTCCCGGCAGCGACCGAGCGGCAGGCAGCCGGGTCGGTGACGTCGAGCACCACGGCGGTCGCCGAACCCCCGTCGGTGCGAATGCCGTCCGCCACGGACTCCGCGGTCGCACGGTCGACGTCGGTCACGGTGACGTCGAAGCCCATGGTCGCCAGCCGCTTCGCGATCTCGGCGCCGAGCCCTCGCCCCGCTCCGGTGACGACCGCACCGCCCCGGTCCACCGCATTCGCGCTCACGCCGCATTCCTGCGGGCGGCTCGCGCCTGCCCGCGCCGACGCTCCCGACCGAGGTCCCAGAGGTAGTGGTCGAAGTCGACCTCCATCGTGTGCCGCGGGGAGCGGTAGAACTGCCGCCGGTTGCGCTCGTGGTCGACCATCATCTGCCTGCGGACCTCCGTGGGCGGCGGCGGCGCATACCGGCCGGACAGGGTCTCGGCCACCCATGTCGACTGCGCCTCGGCGAGCGGCATGACCGCGCCGATCGGCTGGAGCAGCCCGATGAAGTAGAGCCCCGGCAGGTCGGGGTGGACCGTGCGCTTCCAGAGCGGGAGGTCGTTGCCGCGGGCGTCGACGAGGTCGGGGTCGAGGAACGGGAAGGTGACCTTGTAGCCGGTCGCCCAGACGACGAGGTCGGCGCGGGCGCTCGACCCGTCGACGAAGTGCACGACGTCGCCGTCGAAGCGCTCGATCCCGGGCTTGCCGATGACCCGGCCGGAGCGCAGCGCGGCGCGGATGCCCTCGGACTGGACCGGGTGCGACTGGCCGGGCTTGTGCATCGGCTTCGGCAGGCCATAGCGGGCGACACTGCCCGCGGTGAGCGCGCCGATCCGCAGGCGGAGGTGATGGATGCGCCACGGCAGCCACCCGGGGAAGACCACCTGGTCCGACGCGCGGCCGAGGGTGTACTTGCGCAGGACCCACTCGCCCCGCCGCTGGGACAGCACCGCCGACCTCGCGACCCGCCCGGCCTCGACGGAGATGTCGAGCGCCGAGTTGCCCGACCCGACGACCACGACGTCACGCCCCCGGAGCTGTTGCCCGCTGCGATAGTCGTGCGCGTGGATCTGCTCACCCGAGAAGCTGCCCGGGTAGGCCGGCTCCGGCCAGCGCGGGTCCCAGTGATGGCCGTTGGCGACGAGGACCGCGTCGTAGTGGGCGGTCCGGTCGCCCTCGGGGCCGGTCGCCGTGACGTCCCACCCGCCGCCGGGCGCCGGCTCGACCCGGTCGACGGTCGTCTCGAACGTGACCCGGTCCCGCAGCGCGAAGTGGTCGACGTAGGCCTCGAAGTAGTCCCTCACCTGGTCGTGCCGGGCGTAGTCGGGGTAGTCCGCGGGCATCGGGAAGTCCGACCAGGCCATCCGCGGGCACGAGGTGTTGATCTCGAGCGTCTCGTAGCAGGCCGACTGGCCGTTCGGGTTGCGGAACACCCAGTTGCCGCCGACGACCGAGCCCTTCTCGAACCAGTCGAACGGAATGCCTTGTGCCGCAAGGGCCTTGGCGGCCGCGATCCCCGACGCCCCGGCGCCGATGACGCACGCACGGGGCAGGGAGGGGTCGGCCGGGACGGGGTCGGTGATGCGGGTGGCACGGTCGCGCTGACGGACCAGGTAGGGCATTCGCCCATGCTCGCACGGCCCGGGATTGCCTCAGCTCACCCGCACGCCGGCAGCACGGACGGGAAGGTGCGAACCGCGCGGCCGAGGACGAAGCACGTCGTCCCCGTCCCGTCCCACAGGACGTCGGCACCGGGAAGCGGAGCCAGCTCCGGGCCGGGTGACCAGCCGTTGCCGTGGGTCACGTTGCCGCGGACGACACCGCCGGTCGGCGTCGGGTCGAGGGCCGGGTCGAGGGCGGCGACCACATCCGGCAGGGAGATGACACCGATCCCGGCGCTGGCGTTGCCGGAGGCGACGTTGCCCTCGATGCGGACGTCGTCGCCGGCCGCGTTGAGGATGCCGAGCCCGCTGGGCAGCAGTCCGATCAGGCCGTCGGCGAGGTTGGGCAGGTTGTTGCCCGAGGCGACGTTGCGCCGCAGGGTCACGTCGTCGGTGACCTTGACCGGACGACCGGGCGAGACCTGGACGAAGAACCCGACCGAGTTGCCGGTGGCCACGTTGTCCTCGACGAGCACCCGGCGCGACAGCTCCACCTCGATGCCGACGGTGTTCTCATGCGCCACGTTGTGGTCGATCAGGACGTCCGTGCACTGCCCGACGTAGATTCCGGAGTCGACCGACCCGCTGACGACGTTGTGGTCGACGCGCCCCTGCGAGCAGCGGACCGGGAACGGCCCGTAGAGCGGGTTGTCGACATACGTCGTCCCGGTGAGCCGGAAGCCGTCGACGCCGCTGAGCTGCACTCCGGAGAAGTCGTACCCACGGATGGTGAGACCCCGCAAGGTGAAGCCGGCGATTCGGGAGCCGTCCGTCGACCGGACCCGGATGCCGTTGCGCGCGCCGGTGCCCGTGCCGTCGAGGACGGCGTCCGTGGGTCCGGTGATCGTCATCCCCGGCGCCGTGACACTGACGCTCTCGCGGTAGGTGCCGGCGGGCACGACGACGGTGCCGCCCGGTCCGGCCGCGTCGACGGCGGCCTGGATCGTCGTCGTGACGACGACCGTCCCGGGCACGGCGTGTGCCGGGGCCGCGAGGCCCGATCCGAGGGCGACGAACGCTGCGGCGATCGCTGCGAGACGCGGGAGTGGTGGGTGCAACATGGCGACGACCTTCCGGACGGGCGCGGGTGGGGACCCCACAACGGTCGTCCCCATCGGGCCGGCCGGCGTCGTCGATAATGCTGATCTTCGACCTGATCCATGGTCCGGCGCGCGCCCCGGTGCCACCATCAGACATGGTTCGCCGAGTCCTGCTGGTCGACGACCATCCGGGCTTCCGCCGGATGGCCCGCCGGCTGCTCGAGGACGGTGGCCTCGAGGTGGTCGGCGAGGCCGGCACGGCGGCCGAGGCGCTGGCCGCCGTCACCCGCCTCGCCCCCGACCTGGTCCTGCTCGACGTCGTGCTCCCGGATGGCAACGGGGTCGCTGTGGCCGAGCAGATCGCCGACCTCGAGCGGCCACCCGATGTCGTCCTCATCTCCAGCCGGCTCCGCGCGGAGCTCGCCCCGATGCTCGCGGGCGCCCGGGTCCGCGGCTTCCTCCAGAAGGACGAGCTCGGCGTGCGGCAGCTCCTGGACCTCACCCGATGAGGGTCGCCGGCGAGCGTCGAATGCCGCTCTTCCTGCTCGGAGGCTCCCTCGCCTGTCTCGTGCTGAGCATGTGGGCCACCCTCGTCACACCACACCTGGCCCCGGTGAGCGTGGTGGTGCGCGAGTCCGCATTCGCCCTCAGCTGGATCGCGGTCGGGGCCGTGGCGATCTGGCTCGGCCGAGCCCGCATCGCGACCCGGATGCTCACCCTCGCCCTCATCCTGTCCGCCAACTTCGCAGGCTCCTTCGGCCTGCTCAGCCAGGCGCCCCACGCCAGGCTCATCGAGACCGCCACCGTCATCCTCGTCCCGCTCCAGACACCGGCCGCCGGTCACCTCCTCCTCGCCTATCCGTCGGGTCGGCTCGAGGGTCCGCATGCACTGAGACTCGTGCGGGCCGCCTACGGGCTCGGCGTGACGGAGGCGGCGCTGTGGGCCGTCGCCCACGACAAGCCACGCTGTCCGGGCTGCGCGACGGCCTACACCCACGTAGGCCTGCCCCCGGGCCTCGCCAGGACGCTGGAGGCGGCGATCACAGTCGTGTGGTTCGCGCTGACGGCGCTCTTCCTCCTGCAGCTCGTTCGGCAGTACCGCGCGGCGGGCGTGCGTCAGCAACGCCTACAGCTCTACCCCTACGCGGCCATCCTCGTGGCGATCGCGATGTACTCCGTGCTGCTCGTCGTCGGCGCTCTCCGCAACCGGTCGCCGTGGGGACTGGGCGGTGCGGTCCTCATCGCCATGCAGGTCGTCGCGCTGCTCGGTGTGCCCTTGAGCTTCCTCATCGGTCTGCTGCGGGAACGGCTGTCCTACAAGCGAGTCGGCGACTTCATCGCCGCCTCGGCGACGGCGTCGCAGATGGACCTCGAGAGGGCCATGGCGGGCGCCGTGGGCGACCCCGGGCTGCGCATCGCCTTTCCACTGGACGGCGGGTTCGTCGACCAACGCGGCCGGCCGGTGCCGACACCCGTCCGCGGAGCGACGACCGAGGTCACGACCGTCGGGGCGGAGGACTCGCCGCTGGCCGTCGTCACGCATGACCGGTCGCTCGCTGACGAGCCGGCCCTGCTCACCGCCGCCGGGTCGGCCGCCCGGCTGCTCCTGGAGAACGCCCGCCTCCAGGCCGAGGTGCGCGCGCAGATCCTGGAGGTCGAGCAGTCCCGGAGCCGGATCGTCGAGGCCGCCAACGACGCGCGGGTCCGGCTCGAGCGTGACCTCCACGACGGGGCGCAGCAGCGGCTGCTCGCCATCGGTCTCGCCCTCAACCTGCTGGAGAGCCGGCCCGGCGACCGGGAGATCCTCATGAACGCCAAGGAGGAGGTGACCGGCGCGCTCGCCGAGCTGCGAGCGCTGGCAGCCGGTATCCACCCGGCGGTCCTCACGGACCTCGGTCTCCTCGCCGCCCTCGACGGCCTGGCCCAGCGCATCGGTGGCCTGGTGACGGTGGAGGCGCCGGTGGGAGACCCGGGCCGGCAGCCGGCTGCCGTCGAGGCCGCGGCCTACTTCGCGACGGCAGAGGCCGTCACCAATGCCGTCAAGCACTCCAGCGCCACCCGGGTGACGGTCCTCGTCCAGGGTGGGGCCGACCGGCTCGTCGTCGCCGTCGAGGACGACGGCGTCGGCGGCGCGGACCCCCACGGGCGCGGCCTGCTGGGCATTCGCGACCGGCTCGCCTCGGTCGGCGGCGACCTGACCGTCGAGAGCGGCGCCGGCACCGGGACCCGCCTCACGATGGTGCTACCCGCAGACGGCACCGGGGGAGGCGTGTCGTGAAGCTCGTCCTCGCCGACGACAACTTGTTGGTCAGGGAAGGCCTCGCGACCCTGCTCAGGGCCGCCGGCCACGACGTGGTCGCCGCAGTGGACGGACCCGAGCGTGTGGCAGCCCTGGTGCGCCAGCACCGGCCCGACGTCGTCATCGTCGACATCCGCATGCCACCGAGCTTCACCGACGAGGGACTGCGGCTCGCGACAAGCCTTCGGAGCGCACATCCGGAGGTCGGCATCCTCGTGCTGTCCCAGTTCGTCGTCGGCGCCTACGCTGCCGGACTGCTCGAACGCTCCCCGGTCCGGGTCGGCTACCTGCTCAAGGAGAGCATCCTGCGCTCGGAGGTCCTCGAGGACGCGATGACGCGCATCACCCGAGGCGGGACCGTCGTCGACCCGGCCGTCGCCGAGACGCTGGTCCGGGCCTCGGCCACCCGCCTCGGCCTGACCGCCCGGGAGCTGGAGGTGCTTCGGCTCATGGCAGAAGGTCTGTCCGACAAGGGAATCGCCGACCGACTCACCGTGAGCACCCACACGGTCGCGACGCACGTCCAGCACATCTTCGGCAAGCTGGACCTGCCCGGAGGCGCCAGGGACAACCGCCGGGTGCAAGCCGTCGTGACCTACCTGACCCGGGGTCGGCGCCCAGAAGGGCGCGGGCGGGCCTGACCGCAGCGCCGTCGACAATCACTGTTTTCGGCGATGTCCCTCCGGCCGTGGACGCGCACTCTGGCGGTGTGGCCGAACCTCGGCCGACAGAGAGGAACGTCATGCACCGCTTCACCTCACCGCAGCTCGCCGCCGGCGTGGTCGCCGGCACCTCCGTCCTCGCGCTCGCCGCGGCTTCGCCCGCCGCTGCGACCTATGACGGCAACCCCGGCAGGATCGCCTTCGGGGCGACCAGCGCGACGGACCGCCGTCAGGCCGACATCTGGTCGGTCCGCCCGGGGGAGGACGACCTTCACCAGCTCACCGACGCGCCGGGTCGAGACATCTGCCCGGCCTACTCCGCGGATGGCCGGAGGATCGCCTTCTGCAGCGACCGCACGGGCGCATTCGAGATCTGGGTCATGGACGCCAACGGCGGCCACGAGCGCCAGGTCACCCGGCTCGGAACCTCGGCGACCTTCCCGGACTTCTCCCCCGACGGTCGGCTGCTCGCCTTCTCGGCGCCGCCCGCGGCTGGTGCCGACAGCGACCTCTGGCTCGTGCCGGCGGCTGGGGGCGCACCGACGCGAGTCACCCACACCCCGGACACGCTCGAGGAGAATGCCGCGTGGTCGCCCGACGGCCGCAGGATCCTCTTCACCCGGATCGCCGGTGACTTCTCGGGATCGCAGCTGTGGACGATGGACGTCGCGTCGGGCGTGGAAACTCGCCTGACGTCTGACGCGACGTTCAAGGACCAGACTCCCGACTGGAGCCCCGACGGGACCCGGATCGCCTACACCGCAGACGACGACATCTGGCTCATGGACGCCGACGGCAGCGACCAGGTCAACCTGACCCACAGCGCCGACGTCGAGTTCGGAGCCACCTTCTCCCCCGACGGCAGGCAGATCGCGTTCACGGGAACCGGCGGACCGGTCCCCGCCGGCGAGCGCTACGTCCAGACGATCCACACGGACGGCTCGGACCGGCGCGTGGTCCGACCGACTCCCGGTCTGCGGCAGGCAGTCCCCGCCTGGCAGCCGCTCGGAAGCGGGCGGTGACCTGAAGGTAGGCGAGGATGGTCGCCATGGGTGACGTCAAGAGCTTCGACCACGTCGGCATCACCGTCGCCGATCTCGAACCAGCAGTGGACTTCTTCCTCGGCCTCGGCCTGGAGCTCCAGGGTCGCACCGTCGTCGAGGGGAAGTTCATCGACACGGTGACCGGGATCCCCGACTCCAAGAGCGAGATCGTCATGCTCGGGGCTCCCGGGGGCGGCACGAGCGTCGAGCTGTCGAGCTTCGTCCGACCCGACCACTCGCCCGGGTCGCCGGAGGCGATGGCCAACGAGCTCGGGCTTCGCAGCATCGCCTTCGAGGTCGACGACCTTCCCGGAGTCGTCGACCGGCTCGCGGAGGACGGCTACGGACTGGTCGGCGGGATCGGCGAGTACGAAGGTGTCTGGCGGATGGCCTATGTCCGCGGGCCGGAGGGGATCACCGTCGCCCTCGCGGAGCGGATCGACTGAAGGGCCCGACCCCGTTCGCCGTCGACGAACCAGCGGTACGCGCGCCCGGCCGACGGGGCGACGGTCGCGACCCTCGGCACCGGGTCGCCCGGCTCGCGCATCCCTACGGCTCCCGGAGGATGTCGGCGGAGACCTCGACGGCCCGCTCGGGTCCCCGGTTCTCGAGCCAGTGCAGGGTCGCGCGGTCCTCGGGCCAGCCGAGCCCGGGTCCGTAGTCGGTCGCGACGCCGTCCCGGTGGTCGGTGATCGTCCCGCTCAGGACGTAGACGACCCCCGGCCGGTCGGCGTGGTCGTGGACCGGGCCGTAGACGGCCCCGGGGTCCATCGTCACGAGTCGGAGCCGGAGCCGGCGACCGGCGAGGCCCTCGATCTCCGGGCCGAGGTCGACCGAGGCGAGGAGCCGGACGTCGATGCCCGATGCGCGCGGCGCCGCGTCGCCCTCGCCCATCGGCCCGTCCTCTCGTCGCAGGTCTGCGTCGCCAGTCTCCTCCTGAGCCCCGGCGCAGGCCAGCCTCAGGAGACGGCGGCACCCGCCGGCCCGAACCATCTCGCGAGCGCGTCCATGAGGGCGGCGTCCGTGCCGTCGCCGACCCACGCGACGTGGCCGTCGGGCCGGACGAGGGCGGCGGCCGGCGCAGGCACGGCTCCGACGACGGGGAGGACCCATGGCCCGGCGCACGTCGCGCGGACGTGCCGGACCCGTCCCGCCCACGGCCCGAGGTCCAGGTGGGCGGCCTCGTCGAGGTCGAGGAGCACGGGCCGGGCCTCGCGGAGGAGAGCATGGACGCGGGTCGCCCCGTCGCCGGTCGTCACATCGAGGTCGGGGACCACCCGCCCGAGCAGCGGGTGAGCCTCGCCGAGGTCGAGGACGACGTCGAGCCCAGCGAGCAGGGCGGCGAGCCGGAGGCGAGCCTCCCGCGAGCCGAGCACCTCGCCGAAGGTCGCGCGGACGCCGAGCGTCCGCGCGTCGGCCCGTTGGAGCCACGCCTGGGTCATGACGTTGTCGAGGATGCGGGCGGTCGCGGGGTGCCGCTCGGCCCGGTAGGTGTCGAGCAACGCCTCGGGCGACTGACCGCGTGCGACCTGCGCGAGCTTCCAGCCGAGGTTCACGGCGTCCTCGACGCCGAGGCCGATCCCCTGCCCTCCGGTCGGCGGATGGGTGTGCACCGCGTCGCCCGCGAGGAGCACCCGGCGCTGCCGGTAGTCGACGGCCTGCCGCGTCGCGTCGGTGAACCGCGAGACCCACGACGGGTCGTGGACGCCGAAGTCGGTGCCGTAGGCGTCGTGCAGCGCGGCGCTCAGCTCGGCCAGCGTCGGCTCGCTCGCCGGTCCGACCTCTCGCTCGGTGACGACGATGCCGACGGTCCGCCCGTCACCGGTCGGGTTGATCGCATGGATCCCGCGCTCGTCGTGCCGAATGCCGCTCGGCGGCTCCTCACGCACGGCCGCCTCGGCGATGAGGTGGCTCCGCGTGGCCGCCGGCCCCACGACGTCGATGCCGGCCGACGTGCGGACGACGCTGCGGCCGCCGTCTGCGCCGACGAGCCAGGCGGCCCGCCGCGACCCGCCGCCGGCCAGGTGGACGTCGACCCCGTCGTCGTCCTGCGCGAAGCCGGAGACCTCGACGGACCACTCGACGACGACCCCGAGCTCCTCCAC
This sequence comes from uncultured Actinomycetota bacterium, assembly GCA_963752365.1. Classification (GTDB taxonomy): domain Bacteria; phylum Actinomycetota; class Actinomycetes; order Actinomycetales; family Dermatophilaceae; genus CAVVXY01. The sequence continues at coordinate 156,095 of CAVVXY010000003.1, read as the reverse complement.
CCAGCCGCGGAGGAGCCGCTCGACCTGCGCCTGCGAGATCCCGAGCGTGTAGGGGTGCCGGGTCGGGAGGTCTGCCACCTCGAGCGGTGTGCCGGCGAAGCTCATCGCCGGGACCGCCTCCCCCTCGGCGAGGAACCGGTCCGCGATCCCCCGCTGGTCGAAGATCTCCAGCGTCCGCGCGTGGAAGCCGCGCGCCCGGGTCCCCACCAGCTCGGGCGTCGCGCGCCGCTCGAGGACGGACACCGCCACCCGCGCGAGCGCGAGCTCCCCCGCGAGCATGAGACCGGTCGGTCCGGCCCCGACGATCGTCACCTCGTCCATGTCCCTCCCAGCTGCCTCTCGGAGCGGCTCAGCCGTCGGCGGAGAGGCGCCCCAGCATCGCTGCGGCCTCGTCGTCGTCCGGGTCGAGCTCGACGGCGCGCCGCAGGTGGCCGACGGCCGCCTCGCGGTCCCCGTCGACGGCGTGCGCCCAGCCGGTCGTCGACCACCGGAGCGCCGAGTCCGGCGCGACCTCGCGCCACAGCTCGAGGAGGGGTCGCACGACGTCGGTGCGGTGCAGCTCGATCGCACCCCAGGCCGCCTGCTCGAACCATCCGTCGTCGATGTCGAATGCGGGAGGGTCGGCCGCCGTGAGCCGTCGCCAGAGATCAGCGGCAGCAGGCACCCCCGACTCCTGCAGGACCGGGGCGAGCGCGACCGTGACCGGCGGGAGCGGTGGCGGTGGCGGCGAGACCTCCTCCCCGAGGAGGTGGTCGAGCACGGCCGTGGTCAGCCCGAACACCGGGGTGTTGGAGTTCGAGAGGACGGCGACACCGAGGCCGAGCTCGGGCAGCAGTGCGATGTTGCACTGGAAGCCCGGGTCGTTGCCGGAGTGGCCGGCGGACCGGTGACCGCGATGGGTGCCGGCGAACCACCCGAGGGCCATCTCTGCGCGCAGACCCTCGCCGTCCACGATCGCCTGCGGCTCCCACATGACGTCGTGCATCGCCGGAGTCATGAGCTCGGACCCGCCGCTCAGGTGCGCGTGCATCCACCGCCCGAGGTCCTCGGCGCTCGCGTGCAGCGTCGAGCTCGGCGCGTGGCGGCGGGTGTAGGGATATGCACCGTCGACGACCCGCGGCGGGAGGCCGAGGTGCGGCATCGCCTCGAGGGCCGGCGGGACCTCGGACCGCAGGTAGGTGCCGGTCGTCATCCCTGCGGGCCCGAGCACCGCCTCGCGCAGGTGCGCCTCGAAGGTCCGGCCGGTCGTCCGCGCCACGAGGTGGCCGAGGAGGTCGAATGCGGCATTGGAGTAGGCGTAGGACGTGCCCGGATCCCGCTCGAGCGTCCACCCGGCGACCTCGTGCGCGAGGCGGTCGAGGGCCCCGTCGTCGAGCTCCGGCGCGTGCCAGCCGTAGTCGGGGACGTCGCCGAGGCCCGATGTGTGGGAGAGCAGGTGCCGCAACGTCATTCGCGCCGATCGCGGGTCGGCCCACGGCAGCTGGGGCAGGTAGGTCCGCACCGGCTCGTCGAGCGCGAGAGCGCCCGACTCGACGAGCTGGAGGACCGCCGTGGCGACGGCGGTCTTGCCGACGGAGGCGACGTGGAAGACGGTGTCGCGGGTGACCGGGTCGTCGGTCCGCTCGTCCCGGGTGCCGAACCCGCGCGCCTCGACCTGACCGTCGCGGACGACGCAGACCGCCAGACCGGGCAGGGCCATGGTCTCGACGTGCTGCTCGACGTGGGACCAGATCGGCCGGCTGTCCGGCGGCGCTGCATTCGTGAAATCGCCCATGCCGGGACGCTACGCCCGCGGATGGGAGGACGCGCCGCCATTAGGTTGGGGGGATGCCCGACCAGATCACCTCCGTGGCGCGGGTCGCCACCGACCGCCCGGAGCGCTACGGCAAGCAGCTCGTCTCCCACCTGACCCGCCGGCTCACCGGCTCGTGGGACGGCTCGACCGGGGAGCTGACCCTCGGCGACGCGGGCGACCGTGCCGACCTGGGCGCCGAGCCCGGCGCCCTCGTCCTCACGATCCTCGCCGCCCCTGAGCAGCTCGACCGGTGGGAGGACGTCCTCGGCCGTCACCTCGTCCGGTTCGGCACCAAGGACGAGCTCGTCGCGACGTGGACCCGCAGCGACGGGTCGGCGGGCACGACCCAGCGCGTCGAGGACGACTCCCCGCACGAGCGTCCGGCGGACTAGAGCTCCGGCTCCGCCGAGTCGGGGCGCCGTCGGCGCAGCCAGTCGCCGCCGTGGAGGGCCAGCAGGACGAGGACACGGCTGGAAGACGAGCCGGGCGAGCCTGGGGAAGCCCGCTGGCCGGGGTCAGTGAGGCGCGGGGGCGCTCAGATCCCCTGCCACCCCGGCTTGCCGGCGTAGGTCTGCCGGTAGTAGTCGCCGAGCCGGAGCCGGCTCGCGGCCGCCTCGTCGAGGAGCACCGTCACGTGCGGGTGGTGCTGGAGTACCGTCGCCGGCCACATCGCGCTGACCGCGCCCTCGGCGAGGTGGTGCACCGCCTCGGCCTTCCCGCGACCGGTCGCGACGAGGACGAGGTGCCGCGCCGCCATGATCGTCCCGAGCCCCTGGGTCAGGCAGTGCGTCGGCACGGCATCGAGGTCGCCGTCGAAGAAGCGCGCGTTGTCGATCCGCGTCTGCTCGGTGAGCGTCTTGATCCGGGTCCGCGAAGCGAGCGAGGACCCCGGCTCGTTGAACGCGATGTGCCCGTCGGTCCCGATCCCGAGCAGCTGGAGGTCGACTCCGCCCGCCTCGGCGATCGCCGCCTCGTACGCCGCGCAGGCCGAGGGGATGTCGGCGGCGAGCCCGTTCGGACCCTGCACCGCGCCCGGGGCGAAGTCGACCCGCGACACGAGCTCGCGACCGATGACGTTGAGGTACCGCTCGGGGTGGTCCGCCGCGAGCCCGACGTACTCGTCGAGGGTGAACCCGCGGGCCCGCGCGAACGACACCTGCCCCGCGGCACACCGCTCCGCGAGGGCGTCGTAGATCGAGAGGGGCGAGCTGCCGGTGGCGAGGCCGAGGACGGCATTCGGCGCCCGGGTGAGCAGGGCCGCGATCGTGTCGGCGCCGAGCGCCCCGATCTCCGCGGCGTTCCTGAGGATGACGACCTCCATGCGAATGCCGTCAGCCGCGGACGGAGAGGAGCGCGTCGAGCGCCGCCACGTGGGCGTCGGCCTCCGCGAGGAGGTCGATGCGGTCGGCCTTGGTCTCCATGACGACGACGGGGACGATCGGGTTGCGACCGGCCGCCTCGACGGCGGGGACGTCGTAGGCGATCATCGGCTGGCCGGCCTCGACCCGGTCGCCCTCGGCGACCCGGACCTCGAAGCCCTCCCCCTTGAGCTGGACGGTGTCCAGGCCGAGGTGGGTGAGGACGCCCTTGCCGGCATCGGTGACGACGACGAAGGCGTGCGGCCACAGCTTGAGGATCCTCCCCGAGACCGGCGCGACGGCGACGACCGACCTCTCGAGGCGGGTCGATCGCGACGCCGTGGCCGACGAGGCCCTGGGCGAAGGTCGCGTCCGGCACGTCGGCGAGGGCGACGACGGCGCCCGGGACCGGGGCGAGGACGTCGAAGTCCTTGGTCGTCGCGGCGCGCCGTCTTCGTGGTCGCGGACGTGGCGTCGGCGACCGGCCGCTCGGCGACCGCGACCGCGACGGCGGCGGGCGGCATTCCGGCCAGGGCGTCGTTGATGTCGGTCTTGAGGGCGTCGGCCTGGGTGCCGAAGATCGCCTGGACGTTGTTGCCGACCTCGATGACGCCGGCGGCGCCGAGCGCGCGGAGGGCGGCCTTGTCGACCCTGCCCTTGTCGGCGACCTCGATCCGCAGCCGCGTGATGCAGGCGTCGACGTCCTTGAGGTTGTCGCGGCCACCGAAGGCGCTGATCAGCTGCTCGGCCCTGCCGCCGGCAGCAGCGGAGCCCTTGCCGGCGGCCCCCGTGGAGTCGGTGAGGTTGGCCGACTGCTCGTCGTCGAACTCGCCCTCGGGCTCACGGCCCGGGGTGCGCAGGTTCCACCTGCGGATCGCGAAGCGGAACAGCACGTAGTAGAGGACGAAGAAGAGGACGCCCAGGCCGATGAGCAGCGGGATGTTCTTGGCGGCGGGCGCCGTGCCGTAGAGGAGCAGGTCGATGAGGCCCGCGGAGAACGAGAAGCCGAGGTGGATGTCGAGCACGTAGGCGATCGCGAGGGAGAGCCCGGTGAGCAGCGCGTGGATGACGTAGAGCGGGAAGGCGACGAACATGAACGCGAACTCGAGCGGCTCGGTGATCCCGGTGATGAATGCGGTGAGGCCGGCGGCCGAGAGGATGCCGACCGCGATCTTCTTCTGCGAGGCGGTGGCCTCGCGGATCATCGCGAGCGCCGCGCCCGGCAGGCCGAACATGAGGATCGGGTAGAAGCCGGAGGTGAGCCGGCCGGCGCTCCGGTCGCCGGCCGCGAACCGGCTCAGCTCGCCGGTGACGCCCGCGCCCGACGGCGGGGTGTAGCTCCCGTAGATGAACCAGACGTACGTGTTGACGATGTGGTGCAGGCCGAGCGGGATGAGCATCCGGTTGACGAAGCCGTAGAGGAAGGCGCCGAGCGCGCCCGCGCCGCCGATGAACTTGCCGACCGAGGTGAGGCCGGCGTCGAAGACCGGGTAGAAGTAGCTGAGGACGAACCCGAGGAAGAGGCACGCGAGGGAGACGACGATCGGGACGAAGCGCCGGCCGCCGAAGAAGCCGAGGTAGGACGGCAGCGCGATCGTGTGGAAGCGGTCGAAGAGGTAGGCCGTGATGAGCCCGACGAGGATGCCGCCGAAGACCGAGTAGTTGATCATCTGCTGCGCGCCGCTCGCGGTCTTCTCGCCCTCGAGGACGAACGGCGACATCGTCTCGAACACGGCCTCGATGACGAGGTAGCCGGCGACGGCCGCGAGGGCGGTCGACCCGTCGGCCTTGCGCGCGAAGCCGATCGCGACACCGACGGCGAACAGGATCGGCAGGTGCGCGAAGACCGCGCCTCCCGCCGCGCTCATGGCCTGGAAGAAGGCGCCGATGACGGGGGCGTCGATCTTGCCGAGGAGGTCGGGCTGGCCGAGCCGGAGCAGGATGCCGGCCGCCGGCAGCAGGGCGATCGGCAGCATCAGGCTCTTGCCGAGCCGCTGGAGCTGGGCGAACCCGGGGATCCGCAGGCCCCCGGACTTCGGTGCGGTGCTCTCCGTCGTGGCTGTCGTCGTGCTCACGGGACTCCCTCGTCGTCGTCGGCCGGCGCCGGCCGGGCAGGTGGTCGGGACCAGAGGAGAGACTGGCACAGACGCACCGCTCGCGCGCGGCGGGCCGACGCTGTCATCCGCGGTCCGGGGCGTGCTCCCTCGGCCTGGCAGGCGGTGTCCCACGGAAGATTGGACCGACCCTTGAGGGGCCCTCCGCTCTGTGGTTGCCTTGGCTCGAGGCTCCCCAGTGCCCACCCGGGGAGGGCTAACGCGATGTGATGCACCCCCGTCCCAACCGCCTCATCGGTCACTGGCGAAGTGCCTCCAGAGGCCCTCCGAAACCACCTGGACCGCGCCGTCGACCACCGTGATGGCGCTCTGGTCGTCCATCGCGTACGCCGGTCCCGAGATGCCTTCGACCCACTGCTCAGCCTCAGCCATGGAGTTGCCCGGCATGCCGTCGGGAGCCAGGTGGGGGAAGATCGAGAAGTCGACGATGCCCAGGGTGCGCTCGTCCCCGGTCGGCGGCCGCCACTGGATGAACTCCTCCCCGACCTCGGGAGCCATCACCATGCTCCCGGCACTCAGTCCCACCCACACCGTCTCGCTCAGCGACGAAACGAGCTCCGCCAGCCCGGACTCCCGCATCCAGTGACACAGGTAGAGGACGTCGCCGCCCGCCGCGAGCAGTACGTCCGCCTCCCGCACGGTGGGCACCCAGCGCTCCTCGTCGAGGCTTGGCAGCGCGGTCAGCTCGAGGACGCCGACCGACTTCCAGCCGAGGTCGACCATGGGGTTCTCGGAGTTGCCGCTGATGAACTTCCACGCCCCGACACCGGGGCCGACCGAGGGGTGTCCGTACATAGCGGTCGGAATGCACAGGGCATTCGACTCGGCGACCGGCTTGCCCAGCAGGTCGACCAAGGCGTCGCGAATGCTCGGGTTCGTCACGCCGCCCGAGGTGAGAAGAAGATTCACGGGCTTGCCTCCAACTGTTCTCGCGGTCCTGTCCGTCGGCCATGTCGGACCCTACGCGGGGATTCTGCGCCTGGCCGATCCCGCAGCGCCGCTCAGCTCAGGGAAGGACGGGCTCGGGGTGGTCCCGCCCGAACCTGAGGACGGCGTCAGGGTCGATGAGCCCTTCGTTCGCCAGCCACTGGACACTCCGGACCCCTGCCCTGGCATCACGGAATGCATGCCAGGCCGCGATCAGCTCTGGGTGTCGCTGGTAAAGCGCATTCTTGAAGCGACGGAACCCGCCCCTGCCCTCCAACGAGCGGCTCAGAGGGCCGCCGGCAGGGCGATCGCTGATCCCGTCCGCGAAGTCCGCCATGTCCTGGTACCAGATGTGGGACGGGACCGGCTCGATCAGGATGAGATCCAAGTCATCGAGATCCACCGGGTTCTCGCCATCGATACCCGTGTCGCTTGTCCAGAAAGCAAGCTCGCCCGTCGTCGGATCGATCAACCACCGATGCTCTTCGTTGGTCTGATCTGCCAACGCGGCGGCGATCCCGTCCACGTCGATAGCGTCCAGGTCGAGCATTCCGTCAGAGTAGGACCAGGGACGGTCGCCCACGCCGGTCCATGCGTGGTGGCTGCCTCATTCGCGGAAGGACACGCTTCCGGATCATGCCGGTGCAGCCCTACGGGTCGCTTGGCGACCGTCACGTCGAATGCCGTGAAGGGCTCGACATGAGCCATTCGACGTGTGAAGCCAGCAGATGCATGGATCATGGTTGCGAGGAGGTTGCTCGTGAGGTTTTGGTCGTCGTCATCGTTGCCGGCCTGCTCGCTCTGTGACGTTGGTGGGTGGACCGGCGCCGGTCCGGACGTGGGGACGCCCGGCCGGGCGACGCGGCCGGCCGGTCGCACGCAGATGACGGCTGGCGCGGCAACGTGTCGGGATTCGGGTCGGGCTTTGACGTGGCGTCCGGGCAGGAATCGATGACCCCGATGTCGAAGCGGTCTCCGATCATGCTGCTCCCGGCAGGGTTGCTGGCGGTGGCGGTCGGTGTCGGCGGCTGCACGGCCAACCCCCAGTCGCAGTCTCCGGCCGGCGTGAGCAGCTCGGCAAGCCCGTCCGTGTCGCCGACCCTGACAGGGGCCTTCCTGGACCGGGCGGAAGCCAGCGTGCAGACCGGGTTGGTCAGCTACGCGGGACGAGGCGATGCCGCGATGGTCCTCCTGATCCGGGAGGGCGCCCAGACGCGAGTCATCACGGCAGGTTTCGCCGATGGAGACAAACGCACCGCCGTGACCGCGGAGGCACGCTTCCGCATCGCGAGCATCACCAAGTCGATGGTCGCCACCGCGGTGTTGCGGCAGGTCGCGTCCGGACGGATCCGCCTCGACGATGCCGTTGACAAGTGGCTTCCCGGGCTGCTGCCCAACCATGAGATCACCGTTCGGCACCTGCTCAGCCATCGCTCGGGGTTGCACGAGCTGACCGAGCAGGAGTACACCGCCGCCAAGATCAGCTCGGACCGCGACCTGGTCGCGGCAACCGTCAAGAAGCCCTTGGACTTCGAACCGGGCAAGGACGGCGCCTACTCCAACGCCGGGTACGTCGTTCTGGGACTCCTGCTCGAGAAGCTGTCCGGACGATCGCTACCGAAGGTCCTCCAGGACTCGGTGTTCGGCCCGGCGGGAATGCGATCGACCTCCTTGGGCGGTCAGCCCACGGTGGTTCCCCGTTCCGGGGGGATCCTGGTCGAGGATGAAGGCTGGGACGGTGTCGCCCTCGCTGCGGGTGGGGTGACGTCGACGGCTGCGGACGTGGACCGCTTCTACGAGCACCTCTTCGCAGGTGACCTCATTCCTCCTGCTCTCGTAACGGCCATGGAAGATCCGAGCGGCACCGTGCCGCTCGGCCCGGGCGGCTATGGGCTGGGGCTGTGGATCTGGTCCTTGCCGTGCGGGGAGGGGCTCGGCCACAGCGGTGCGCTTTATGGGTACACCACCAAGGCATGGACACTCAAAGGCACCAACCGTCGGGCGGTCGTCCTCGTGGACGACGGGCAGGCCCAATCCTTCGCCGACAACATCACCAACGCCGCCCTCTGTCCCTAACGCCTGCCCCGACACGCGGCGGATTGACGCACCGCGTGGATCGTGGCAGTCCCGGAAACCTGTGGGGCAGAGGCCGACCCCGTGCCCAACCTCGACGGACAGAGCCCGCGCGACCGATGCACCACTGAGCTATGGACGCGATACGACGGCAGTGCCAATCTGGCCCTGTGACCCGGGCCGTAGACGCGGACTACCTCGTGGTGGGAGCTGGCGCCATGGGGATGGCGTTCACTGACGCGCTGATAGACCATTCCGACGTACGCGTCGCGATGATCGATCGCCGGCACGGCGCCAGCGGGCACTGGCTCGAGGCTTACCCGTTCGTCCGACTGCACCAGGCCTCCGCCTTCTACGGCGTCCCTTCAACTCTGCTCGGCGACGGCCAACTACAGCACCGCGGACCCGAGGAGGGGCTGCAGGAGCGAGCCACGCAATCGGAGATCTGCACCTACTACGCGCGGATCCTCGACCGGATGATCGAGTCCGGCAAGGTCGAGTTCTTCCCTACCAGCGAGTACGTCGGCGACCGCACCGTGGTCTCCCACATCTCGGGTGAGCGTTTCGAGGTGCCCGAGCGGTGCCGGATCGTCGATGCGCACTACCTGGCGCCCAGCATCCCGGCCGAGAAGCCGCCGCCATTCGAGGTCTCGGCCGACGCGCGGGTCATCCCGGTCAACCACGTGGTGCGGCTCGAGGAGGCGCCGAGCCAGTATGTCGTCGTCGGGTCGGGCAAGACCGCGACCGACGCCTGCATCTGGCTGCTCGCACGCGGGGTCGATCCCGATGCGATCTGCTGGGTGCGGCCGCGCGATCCCTGGATGATGAACCGGGCCGTGGTCCAGCCGGATCCTGCAGTCTTCACCGGCATGTCCGCCGACACGATGCAGGCAGCAGCGGAGTCCGCGTCACTGGAGGAGCTGTTCCTCCGGCTCGAGGACGCCGGCATCATGCTGCGCATCGACCGCACCGTGATGCCGACGATGGCCAAGGCGCCGACCCTCGCTACCTGGGAGCTGGAGAAGCTGCGCAGCCTGGAGAACGTCGTACGCCAAGGGCACATCGAAGCCTGCGGCCGCGGCAAGCTCACCTTCGCCGACGGATCGGTGTCCGTCGCCGAGGACGCTCTGGTCGTGCACTGCGCGGCGGACGGACTCAAGTACCCGCCGCCCGTTCCGGTCTGGCGGCGGGAAGGAATTACGCTGCAGGCGATCAGGGCAGGGTTCCCATGCTTCGGTGCGGCAGTGACCGGGTACGTCGAGGCGACCCGCCAGGACGACGACGAAAAGAACCGGCTCTGCCCACCGACGACCTTCCCCGACTCGCTGGCGACCTGGGCCCGGATGAACGTGAACGGCACCAAGGCAGTGATGTCCTTCATGAGCGAGCCCGACATCAAGGAGTGGTCGAGCAGAGTGGCGCTCAACCCTGCACGGGTCGCGCCGGACTATCCGGGCTCGGCTGCGTTGGACGACGCCCGCGAGCGTCTCGCGGCGCACCTGGGCCCAGGGTTGGCCAGACTCGCCGAGCTGTCCTGAACGACGAGGGTGCGCGCACACCAGTCGAGCGACGGACTCGGCCCAGGAAAGCACCGACGAGGTCCTCGACCTCGCCGGGCAGCATGCCAAGGAGGTGCATGGCGTCGACGTGACGCCTGAATGGTCGACGCCATCTCGATGCAGATCCGCGACGCGTGAGGAGCGGGCTCGAGTCGGTCGACGGATCTGCCTGGCCCGCCACGTGCCTTGCGCAGCCACGCCGTCCGTGGCGATAGTGATCGAAGTATGGCTCCCGCCGTCGTGCGGCTCATCGTGGCCCGGATGACGGCGAGCCCGGCCTGATCGCTGTCCCACAGCTCTCGCCGCTACACGTCTGGTCATCCAAGCTCTCGTCGCGATACGACGTGGGGCTCTCGAGCCCTCCATGGCCCGCCAGTCGACCCGACGCTCCCGGCTCGCGGCGCAGCCCAACACGACCAGCGTCTTAGCTTAGTGGGCCGAAAAGACGCTAGCCCCGAGTCGCCAAGACGAGACCTGCAGGGGTGAAGCCTCGCGAGGTTCGTGTTGTGGCGCGGACTAGAAGTCCTTCGCCATGTTCGCGAACCGCGAGTAGTGCCCTTGGAATGCCAGCACGATGTCCTTGGTCGGCCCGTTGCGGTGCTTGGCGACGATGACGTCTGCCTCGCCCTCGCGCTCGGGCTCGGACTTGTCGCGGTGGAGCAGGATCACCAGGTCAGCATCCTGCTCGATGGAGTTGTGGACGGCGATGCCGTCGGCGACGAAGTTGTGGCAGTCGAGCACCGTCGCGTCGAAGACCTCCTCGACGCCTTCGAGCTCGACGGAGACCACGGTGTCCCAGAAGACGTCGTTGACGGCCATGAGCTCGAGCTCGGCGCTGCCGAGGACCTGCGCGACGCGCGACAGGCGGTCGCGGGACGGCGCGCTCGCGTAGAGGGCCGAGCCGCAGTACTGGGTGCCGAGCGCCGCCTGGAACTCGCGGTTCGACATCGTGGACTCGGAGATCGCCGTCCGCACCTCGCCCCACACGTCCTCGGGGATCGTGTCGACGTCGGTGTTGCCCTTGAGCCCACGGACGATGTCGAGGAGCCGGGCGGCCGACCCGCCGCGTGCACCGTGCACACCGATCTCCTGGAGGAAGCGCCGCTGGCTGTCGACTCCGCTGATGTCGACCGTGTAGCCGTCGCGGCAGCCGGCCTTGCGAGTCGTCCGGATCCGCGTCTGGATGCCGAACCGCAGCAGCAGCCGGGACACGTCGTCGGCGAGGCGGCGCGAGGTCGAGGCGTAGTAGACGCTGCCACCTCGCCCGCTCTTGTCGACCGTGACCGACCCGTCGGTCGCCCACAGGTGGTGGAGGAAGAGGGTGATCTGCCGCTTCGGCAGGCAGAACACCTCGGCGGGCACGAACTTCTCGTGCGACCGCAACCCGAAGAGCCCCATCCCGTCCAGCCACTCGGCGATCGGGTTGCGACGACCCCGAGCGAGCTTGAACGGCGCCGGCAGGCGCAAGGACGTGACGCGAGCGGCGGCGTGGTCGTCGCGGACGGCGAGAATGCCGAAGTGCACGGCGGCCTTGGCGACGGCCTCGAGGTTCTGCTCGTCGATCGAGGCGTACCGGATCGGCTGGCGGCGGACGAAGGACCCGTCCCCGATGAGGTGGCCGAGCATGATGACCTCGTCGTCGACCCAGTGGGCCTCGAGGAGGGGTGACGGCACGTGCCGGGGAACGGCGACCCGCTCCCCCACGGTCAGGGTCGAAAGCGCCGACCAGCCGGCGTAGGTGAGGAACGGGTGGTTCTCGGTCGCGCGCACCGTCTTGCCCGAGGCGAGCGTCAGCCGGAAGACCGGCGCGGTCCCCGTCGAGAACGCGTGCGTCATCGTCCGCTTCGTGTAGCGCAGGCCGTCGTCGAGCGACCAGACCGTGATGTCCCGCTCGCCCGATGCGACGAGCTCGCCGATCGTCGTCTCGGCGCCGGTGTCGGCGCGCAGGATGCGGGTGTCGGCCGGGACGCAGCCCGACTCGCGAAGGTCGCTCATCTGCGGCCGTTTGTCCGTCCGCTGCTCCGGTCCACGGTTCAGCTGGCTGATCGCGATGACGGGGACCTCGAGCTCCTTGGCGAGCAGCTTGAGGGCACGCGAGAACTCGGACACCTCCTGCTGGCGCGACTCGACCTTCTTGCCCGAGGACATGAGCTGGAGGTAGTCGATGACGACGAGGCGCAGGTTGTGCAGCTGCTTGAGCCGGCGGCACTTGGCGCGGATCTCGGTGAGCGACATGTTGGGCGAGTCGTCGATGAACAGCGGCGCCTCGGAGATCTCACCGGAGAGGCGCGCGAGCTTCTGCCAGCCGATGTCGCCGAGGGTGCCCTTGCGGAGGTCCTGGAGCTGGATCTGCGCCTCCGCCGAGAGGATGCGCATCGTGATCTCGGTGCGGCTCATCTCGAGCGAGAACACTGCCGTCGCGAGGCCGTGCTTGATGGCCGCCGAACGGGCGATGTCGATCCCCAGCGTCGATTTTCCCACGGCTGGCCGAGCTGCCACGACGATCATCTGTCCCGGGTGCAGCCCGTGCGTCAGCTCGTCGAGCTCGATGAACCCGGTGGGCACGCCGATCATCTCGTCCGAGCGCCCGGACGCGACCTCGATCTCGTTGAGCGTCGGCTCGAGCAGCTCGCCGAGCGGGTGGTAGTCCTCGCCGCCGCGGCGCTGGGTCACGTCGTAGATGAGGGCCTGGGCGCGGTTGATGACGTCGTCGGGCTCGCCCTCGCCCTGGCTGTAGCCCATCTGGACGATCCGGGTGCCGGCCTCGACGAGCCGCCGCAGGACAGCCCGCTCCCGGATGATCTCGGCGTAGTAGCCGGCATTCGCCGCCGTCGGCACCGCCTGGATGAGCTGGTGGAGGTAGGCCTGGCCGCCGATCCGCTGGAGGTCGCCGCGCTTGGTCAGCTCGTCGGAGACGGTGATCGAGTCGCTCGGCTCGCCCTTGGCGTAGAGGTCGAGGATCGCGTCGAAGATCGTCTCGTGGTTGGGCCGGTAGAAGTCGTTGGACCTGATCGACTCGACGACGTCGGCGATCGCGTCCTTGCTGAGCATCATCGCCCCGAGCACCGACTGCTCGGCGAAGAGGTCCTGCGGCGGGAGCCGGTCCTCGGCGGAGGGAGAGGACCCGTAGGCCTGGTCCAGCTCGGCGATCGTCACCCGCGACCGACCTCCTCCGCGCTCCGGCATTCCACATCGCCCGAAGGGTGCCCCGGACGCACGACTCATCACACCGGACGGCACTGACAATGCCCCGCCCATGGCAGTCGGCTCCGGTGACCGGCCTCACGTTAGGGTCCACGGCGCCAGCGACCAACCTGCGCTGTGGACGCCACTGTGGGCAACGTGGGGAACACTCCCGGGGCCAGTGTGCACAGCCCGTGGAGAACCATGTGGATACTGGTGAGTCAACAAGGGCTACGGGCCTCTGACCTGCGACGACGTCCGTGCACAGGTGTGGTTAACAGAAAGTTGCGGGCGTGTTGCGTCCACAAGCCGAATGCTGGACAGCCCCTCGCGCGATCCCTCACGGAGCCCTTCGCGGCGCCTCGAAACCCTCCCGGGCGAGCAGCTCGACCTTGGTCGCGTGGCCGAAGATGTAGTCGCCGATCGTCCAGTCGGCGCGGACGACGCGATGGCACGGGATGAGGAGCGGGACGGGGTTGCGGCCGAGCGCCGAACCCACGGCGCGGACCGCCTTGGGCCGCCCGATCTCCTATGGCGATCCAGCCGTACGGCCGCGCCTCCCCGCGCGGGATCGTCGCCGCCGCCAGGAGGACGTCCTGCTCGAATGCCCCGAGCTCGGACAGGTCGTAGGTGAGCCCGGAGCCGTCGAGCGAGTCCCGGGCGTCCTGGGTGCCGGCCGGCGCGACCGGCGCCGGCTCGCTCGGGCGTCCGAGGCGGGTGTGGAGCTCGGCGAGGAAGGTCGGTTCGTCGCCGCGGCGCAGCATTCGAATGCCGGTGGTCCCGTGTGCCACGTAGACGTCGCCGATCGGGGAGTACAGGCGGGTGTGGCGGAGGAAGAGCCGGTCGGCGAGGGCGTCGGTGTTCTTATGGGAGAGGTCGTCGGTGGGGGTTGCCGGGGTGGCGCCGAGGCGCGCGGAGGGCGGTCTCGAGGTCGGTGTCGGTGGTCGCGTCCATCATCGGGCTCCTTCAATGTCGGGCGAATCCAGGTAGGAGGCGCGCAGTGCCGAGAGTCCGCGCGAGACATGGGACTTCGCGGTCCCCTCCGGGGTGTCGAGGATCCGCGCCACTTCGGCGGTCGGGAGGTCGAGGACGTGGCGCAGGACGACGGCCTCCCGCTGCCTCGGCGTGAGGTGAGCGAGGCGTGCAGCCAGGTCGGTGCGGGTGGAGGCGGACTCGGCGTGGGCCTCAGGAGAGGTGGCCGGCGGTGCGGTGGGATGGGTCCGGTCGTCGAGGTGGTCGACGAGCCCGTCGGCGCCGGTCGTCCGCGGTCGGCGGCTGCGGGTGCGGAGCTCGTTGCGCCAGGTGTTGAGCAGGATCGTCAGCAACCAGGGCCGCAGGTCGACGTCGCTGAACCATTCCGGCGTCCGACTGACCATGCCTCGGAACGCCCGGAGCAGGCACTCGGCCGCCAAGTCCTCGGCGTCCTGGGCGTGCCCAGTGAGGCGCAGCGCGGTGACGCGGACCGGGCCGCCGAACGCGCCGACAAGTCGCCGAAGCCGCCGTCGAGGTCGTGCGCGAGGCGTTCATCCGTCTGTTGGAGCAGGAGAACGAGGTGCTGCGCCGCGCCGCGGCGTACCTGTCGCAGGCGAACATCGCCCCAAAATGATGTACCCGCTCGTTCGTGAGCTGGCCGTCGACGGGATTCCCGTGACGGTGACGTGCGGGGTCCTGAAGTTCACGCGGGCGCCGTACTACCGGTGGCTCGCGGCGCCGGTCACCGACGCCGAGTGGACGACGGCGCACCGCGCGAACGCCCTCTTCGACGCGCACGTCGACGACCCTGAGTTCGGGTACCGGCTACTGGCCGACGAGGCCCGCGGCGCCGACGCGGCGATGTGCGACCGGACCGCGTGGCGGTTGTGCTCCGAGCACGGCTGGTGGAGCGCGTTCGGGAAGAAGCGCGGCAGGAACGGGAAGAAGCCCGGACCGCCCGCGCACGACGACCTCGTCCGGCGGGACTTCACCGCTGCCGGCCCGAACCGGCTGTGGCTGACCGACATCACCGAGCACGCCACCGCCGAGGGCAACGGTAGACGTTCTGGTTTCCGGGCGGATCGTTCGGCTACACAAATTCGGTCTTGCGTTCCTGCGCGCGCTACGCGGGACATCAAGATGGTCGGTCGATAGCGGCAGGTCGGCACCAGGACAACGTCCTTGATCTGCGCGCGTCGGCGTCGTTGTCCACTTGGGGGGTCCCTTCGTCGTGTCCATCCTTCACCCATGAGGACACCGGGCCGGGCGCCCTGGTTGCGCTGCCCGGGGCGGTCTCGGCAGTCCGCTCGATGTGCGCCACAGGGTGCTGCGTGCGACCCTTGTGGACAACTTTCGGCGTCGACCGTCCACATTTGCTTGAGTGGAGGTCGGCGCAAGGTGCGCAACGGGGAGGAATGCGCTCATGACCACACCCGCTCGGAGGGGGCTCGTCGCGGTCACGGCCGTCGTCGCCGGGCTCTCGCTGGCCGGCTGCAACGGCGGCGGGGACGACCCGCCGACCAACACCTCGGTGTCCACCACGGCCAGTTCGTCGACGTCGACAAGGACGACGTCGGCCACCACGACGGCGCCCCCAACGACCACGACCGCCTCGACGGGGATTCCTGACGCCGCCAAGCAGAAGACCAAGGAGGGGGCCGAGGCATTCCTGACCTACTTCTTCTCCGAAGTGAATCGTTCATGGATGACACCGGACCCCTCGGCGTTGGCCAACATGTGTGCACCTCAATCCCAGGCCTGCGATGCCTACAAGCGTGGCGCGGATACCCTCCTGGCTCGCAAGCAGCGTTTTCAGGACCCCCCTATGACCGTCGACTCGCTCACTTGGATACAGGGTGCCGCCGAAACGCACGTCTTTGACCTACGAGCGCACGCAGATCGAGCGCGAATCGTGAACGCAAGCGGCGCGGTCGTGCAGACCGTGAAAGCCAAGCAGTTGCAATCAGAGTGCACTGTCATTTGGCTGAATGGGCGGTGGCGCATTCAAGGTCTGCGCGGCCAATCATGAGGCTACGCGCCGGTTCTACCGCCCTTCTGATGGTTGTCGGTCTCCTGGTCTGGGCGACCCCTGCGTATGCGTGCGACCAAAATGATCCATTTGACGTTTCCTGCCCTCTGACAACCGACGGCGTGCCGTTTTACGGGCGTAGCGATGTTCGACGCTTGGCGCAGGAGCAGATGGCCGCCCTCAAAACCAAGCAGCCTTACTGGAAGTACCAAACCATTGCAGCTTGTGGCTCAGAGGGTTATCTCTACAGCACGGGCGGCTGCAACTCTGGTGAGCTAAGAGTCTGGATGTGTCCAGCCGGCGAAGGTCCCCTCGTCGAAGTCTTCCGTCACTGGATGACCGCCGACGGCAAGCTGGACCCCAACCCAGACGCCGAACACCTGGGTCGATACCCGCTCAACGGGAGCCAGGGCTGGCAATTCCTGGCTCGCACATGCGCTGGCGACGAGGTTCCCGGCGCGGAGCGGTTGCCGTCGCTGGCCATGGTCCAAGAGGCCTTCCACCAGACCCCCTGGGCGAAGGCGTCCCTCGGCTTCCAGCCCGCGAAGAACCGCACCTTGGTCAACCTCACCAACTACTACCAAGCCAACTGGTCGAGCACGGGGTTCGCCCCCGGCGACATCGACACCATCGACCCCGCCCTGATGTTCGGCCATCGCGTCGAGATCCGCCCCAAGCTGGTCACCTTCGTCTACCACTACGGCGACGGCCAGACCTCCGGACGCACCACGAGCACCGGCGGCAACTACCGCTCCCACGGCGACATCACGCACACGTACACCAAGACCGGCACTTACCAGGCCCACATCGCCGTCACCTGGAGCGCCGACTTCCGCATCGACGGCGGTGCCTGGCTCGACATCGACGACACCGTCACCGTCGACCAACCGCCCGCCACCATCACGGTCCTCCGGTCCCGCGCACGTCTGCTGCCCAACTGACCGACGCGTTTCGGTACCGATCGGCGACCACGAGCGGGCCACACCCTCGAGCTCACGCTCGACAGGGCCGACGCCTCCCTCTCATGGTCGCCGATCGGCAGCCTCCGGCCGAATGCGCAGGCATCGCGCACGCCTGCCTCGCGCCGACGGACGTCGGGACCGACGGACGACCATTGGTCGGCCGACATCGCCGAGGCCGTGCTCAGCAGCGGCCGGCGCGGCCACCAATGGTCGTCGGTGTGTCCGACGCGGGTCCTCGGAAGAGCCGCGCTAGGCACCCCTCCCGCCGGACCCGCGACTGGCACCCCGACCACGACCACGACCACGACCACGACCGATGAGTTTCGCGCGCCCCGCGGGTCTGTCCTCGTGTGCGCCGCCGCAGGGGCGCCGCCCGGGACCCAGGAGCACCGAGATGACCGCCACGACCACGACCACGACCCAGACGCGTGAGCAGACGAACGCCCGCGTCACGCGATGGTCTTCGTCAACCTCCCCGTCGCGGACGTCGAGCGCTCCCGGGCCTTCTTCACCCGCGTCGGCTACGCATTCGACGAGCGGATGTGCAACGCCGCCGCCCTCGCCGTCGAGCTCGGCCCCAACATCTACGCGATGCTCCTCCAGCGCGAGCTCTTCGGCCAGTTCCACGACTCGGAGGTCGCCGGGGCGGGACAGACCGAGGTCCTCACCTGCCTGTCCGCCGACAGTCGCGCACACGTCGACGCCCTCGTCGACGCGGCCGTCGCCGCCGGCGGCCGCCCGGTCCGCACCGAGGACTACGGCGGCAGCGACTTCATGTATGGCCGCTCCTACGCCGACCTCGACGGCCACATCTGGGAGATCATGTGGATGGACGTCGCGGCCGCCGAGCGGGCCGGCGCCTTCGGCTGAGCCGGACGAACGCGAGGGGACACGACGATGACGACGGACACCAGGCCGGTCGGCGACTTCGAGACCGAGGCCTCACCGCTGCGGGCCGAGCTGCTCGCCCACTGCTACCGGATGCTCGGGTCCTCGGTCGAGGCCGAGGACGCCGTCCAGGAGACCTACCTGCGGGCGTGGCGCGCCTTCCACGACTTCGACGGCCGGTCCTCGGTCCGCACCTGGATGTACCGCATCGCGACGAACCAGTGCCTGACCAACCTCGGGTCCGCCTCCCGCCGGATCCTCCCGCAGGGCCTCGGGCAGCCGGCCGGAGACCCGCGTGCCACGCTCAACGAGCGGTCCGACGAGCGCTGGCTCGAGCCACTCCCCGACGCGATGCTCTGGGGGAATGCCGCGCCGACGCCCGAGGAGCAGCTCCTCGCCCGCGAGAACGTCACGATCGCGTGGACGACGGCCCTGCAGAACCTGCCGCCCAACCAGCGGGCCGTCCTCCTCCTCCGCGAGGTGCTCCGGTTCACCGCCGAGGAGACCGCCGAGACGCTGGGAACCACTGTGGCGTCGGTCAACTCGGCCCTCCAGCGATGCCGGGCAACGGTCGGCGAGGGCTTCGACGACGAGGGTGCCGCCGCGTCCTCGGCGCCGTCCCAGCGCGCGTCGGAGGAGCTCGAGGACGCAGCCGTCCGGGCATTCGTCGACGCCTTCGAGCGCCACGACTTCGACGCCGTCGTCGCCTCGCTCGCCGAGGACGCGACCTGGCAGATGCCGCCCTTCGACCGCTGGTACCTCGGCTCGCAGGTCGCCGCCGTCCTCTCGTGGACGCACTGCCCGGCCCGGGAGGCGGGCGACCTGCGCCTCCTCCCGACCCGGGCCAACGGCCAGCCCGCCGTCGGCATGTACCTCCGCAAGGGCCGCGACCACGAGGCCTTCCAGTTCCAGGTCCTCCACGTGAATGCCGGCGGCCGGATCGACGACGTCGTCGGCTGGTTCGAGCCGCACCTGTTCCGCCTCGCCGGGCTGCCGACCGTCCTGCCGGGCTGATCGCACTCGCCGAGCTCTCCTCTCGAAAACCCTTGCAAATAAAAGGAACTGACGTGCGCGAGATCATCGTCACCGAGTTCATCACTGCCGACGGTGTCATCGACTCACCGGGCGGCGGCGACCACCCGTCCGCCGGCTGGACGTTCAAGGACGTCGAGTTCGACCTCGCCGCCTACGAGATCAAGGGCCGGGAGCAGCAGGAGGCCGGGGCGATGCTCATGGGCCGCGTCTCCTACGTCGAGTTCGCGCCGATCTGGCCGACGATGACGGAGGAGTTCGCCGGCTACAACGCGATGCCCAAGTACGTCGTCTCGACGACATTGACCGAGGCGCCGTGGGGCGACCAACAGGTGGAGATCCTCCGCGACCTCGACGCGGTGCGCGCGCTCAAGGACGGCCACGGCGGGCCGATCATCATCCACGGCAGCGCGACGCTCGCGCAGGGCCTCGCGGCCGCAGGGCTCGTGGACCGCTACCACCTGCTGGTCTTCCCGCTCGTCCTCGGTGCGGGCAAGCGGCTCTTCGCCGACGACGCAGCACAGCAGAAGTTCACCGTCGACGAGGCGGAGACGTACGGCAACGGGATCACCAAGCTCGTCTACCGCGTGCGTCACTGAGCGCGCCTACAGTCATCACCATGTGCCGCAACATCCGCCAGCTCCACAACTTCGAGCCGCCCGCGACGACCGACGAGGTCCGGGCCGCCGCGCTCCAGTACGTCCGCAAGGTCGCGGGCACGACGAAGCCGAGCCTGGCCAACCAGGCGGCCTTCGACGAGGCCGTCGCCGAGGTCGCGCACGCGACCCGACATCTCCTGGAGCACCTGAGCACGAGTGCCCCGCCCAAGAACCGCGAGATCGAGGCGGACAAGGCCCGCGCGCGGTCCCGGGCGCGCTACGCCTGACTCGATGACCGCCCCTCGCGCGGATCTCCTCGACGCCGTCCGCGAGGCGATCGCCGCCGGCGCCGACCCCGTGCGCGCCGCCCAGCAGCAGGCCTACATGAAGTCGACGATGCCCTATCGCGGACTCGCCGGCCCGGATCTGCGCCGGGCGGTCCTGCCGATCCTCCGCGACCCCGCCCACACGATGGACGACCGCGCCGAGTGGGAGGCCACGGTTCGTGCGCTCTGGGACGACGCGACCCACCGGGAGGAGAGGTACGCGGCCATCGAGCTGACCGGCATTCGCGCGTATGGGCATTGGCAGGATCCGGACGCGCTCGACCTCTACGAGCACCTGGTCCACACCGGCCACTGGTGGGACCTCGTCGACCCCGTCGCGAGCGACCGGGTCGGCCCGATCCTCCTCGAGCAGCGCGAGGAGGTGACGCCGACGATCGAGGACTGGGCGGTCGACGACGACCTGTGGCTACGCCGCACGGCGGTCATCAGCCAGCTCAAGCACGGCGAGCGCACCGACACCGGGCTCCTCGTCCACTGCATCGAGGCGAATGCCGAGGGCTCGGCCTTCGGGAGCACCTTCTGGATCCGCAAGGCCATCGGCTGGGCGCTGCGCCAGCACGCCCGCACCGACCCCGACTGGGTCCGCGCGACCGTCGACCGACTCGGCGACCGGCTCTCGGGCCTGTCCCGACGCGAGGCCCTCAAGCACCTGGGCTGAGAAGGGCTCGGCTACTTCACCGAGCCGCTCATGAGACCGCCGATGAAGTACCGCCCGAGGAGGATGTAGACGGCGAGTGTCGGGAGAGAGGCGATGAGGACGCCGGCCATGATCGAGGGGTAGTCGGGGTTCTGGCCTCCCGCCAGGTCGTTCAGCGCGTAGGTCACCGGTCCGTTGTTGCGGGTCGTGAGGAAGAGGGCGAAGAGGAAGTCGTTCCACGCCGAGGTGAACTGCCAGATCATCGTGACGACGAAGGCCGGCGCGGACACCGGCAGGATGATCGAGCGGAAGACGCGCAGCATTCCCGCGCCGTCGACCTCGGCGGCCTCGAGCAGCTCGTTGGGCACCGCGGTCGCGTAGTAGTTGCGGAAGATCAGCGCGCAGATCGGGATGCCGAAGATGACGTGGACGACGATGAGCTTGAAGACGCCGTCGAACCACGGCAGCGAGTCCTGCACCGACAGGAGCATGCCCTGGAGCGGGATCATGACCGCCTGGTAGGGGATGAACATCCCGAAGAGGAAGAGCGTGAAGACGAGGTTGGCGCCGGGGAAGCGCCACTTGGCGAAGACGAAGCCGTTCATCGCGCCGAGGACCGCCGAGATGACCGCGACGCTCACGGCGAGGATGAGGGAGCGGACCAGCGCCGGAGCGAGAGTGTCGAACGCCGATCGCCAACCCTCGAACGACAGGTGCGTCGGAAGGGCCCACGCACCGTCGCTCGTCACGTCGCCCGAGCGCTTGAGGCTCGTCACGAGCAGGACGTAGAGCGGCATGAGGATGAGCGCCGCGAAGAGGATGAGCAGGCCATAGCGAATGCTCCGGCTCACCGGCGTCCCGCCTGTGCCGGGCGCCTTCCCCGTCAGCTGAGGCGGTGCCTGGAGCTTCTCGGCCGTGGCGGTCATCGGCTGTCCTCCTCTGCGCGGTTGGTGTAGACGAGGTAGGGGATGACGACGACGGCGACGATGACAAGCAGGATGGTCGCGTTGACGGCCGCCGCGACGCGGTCGCTGCTCGCGAACATCTGGGTCCACATGAGCGTCGCCGGGACCATCGCCTTGTAGCTGTTGGCGCCCGCGATCGAGTAGATGAGGTCGAACATCTTCATCGACATGTGCCCGAGGATGATGAGCGCGGAGAGGGCGATCGGGGAGAGCTGCGGGAAGAGGACGTGGCGGTAGATCCGCCATTCGCTCGCCCCGTCGATCCGTGCGGCCTCGCGCTGGTCGACCGAGATGCCCCGGAACCCGGCAAGGAAGAGAGCCATGACGTACCCGCTCATCTGCCATACCGCCGGCAGGGCCATGGCGGCCATGGAGAACTTCGAGTTGGCCGACCACCAGGAGCTCTGGAGCGAGTCGAGCCCGACCTTCTGGAGGAGCTGGTTCAGGCCGACCGCGCCCTCGCCCTGTGCCGGGCTGAGCAGCAGCCGCCAGACGATGCCGGCGGCGATGAAGGAGACGGCCATGGGGAAGAGGTACGTCGACCGGAAGAAGCCCTCGGCGCCGACCCCCTTCTCGAGCAGGATCGACAGGGCGAGTCCCATGAGCATGGTTCCGCCCATGAAGACGACGGACAGGACGAGCAGGTTGAACAGGGCGTGCTTGTAGTCGGGTGAGGCGAGGAGCTGGGTGTAGTTCTGGTAGCCGCCGGGGTTGACGATCCGGTCGGTCACGAAGTTGCGGGTGACGTTGAGCGAGGTCCAGATGTTCTGCCCGATGAGCCCGTAGACGAAGACCGCGACGAGCACGATCGAGGGCGAGACGAGGAGCAGTCCGGGCAGCCACTTCTTCGTGCTGCGCGCGCGCATACGAGGTCCTTTCCCCCGCGCCGGGGGTCGTGGGGACGAGGTGCGGGCGGGGCGATGTCGCGCCCCGCCCGCAGCGTGGTCAGTGGACCGTGGTCACTTCGCCATGTTCTTCGACGCGGCCGCGACGAGGTCGGTGACGAGGGTGTCGGCGTCGCGACTCGCGTGGAACTTGGAGACCGCGGTGGAGATGTCGGTGTTCCAGGCGAGCGAGACGGCGGCACCGTGGGCGATCGAGGAGACGATCGTGTCGGACTTGAAGGCCTCCATCGCCTTCTGCTGGTACTCGGGGAAGTCCGAGGCCGGAACGTCGGTGCGAGCCGGGATCGAGCCCTTCGCAAGGTTGAACGCCTTCTGGCCGTCGGCGCCACCGACGAGGAGGAGCCAGTCCTTGGTGCCGTCCGGGTTCTTCGTCCCGGTCGGCAAGGTGAAGGAGTCGGCGAGGAAGTCGAAGACCTTCTCCTGGCCCGGCGTCGGGAACCACGTCCAGCCGGTGTTGGGAGCGGACTTCTTCGCGGCGAACTCCGCGACCGCCCAGTCGCCCATGAGGTTATAGGCCGCCTTGCCGTCGATGACCGCGTCGGTCGCCGCAGGCCAGTCGTCGCCGTCCGAGGCGTTGTTGGCGTAGGTGAGAATCGTCTTGTAGTCGGCCACGGCCGCCTTGACGCCGTCACTGTCCCACTTCGTCGTGCCGTCGAAGAGTCCCGTGTAGGCCTCGGCGCCCAGATCGGAGATCAGGACGTTCTCGAGCAGCTGGACCTGGGTCCACGTGCCGCCGACCGTGATCGGGGTCGAGACGCCGGACGTCTTGACCTTCTCCATGTCGGCGATCCAGGCCTTGATGTCCTTGGGCGTCTCGGTGATGCCGGCGGCGGTCAGCACCTTGGGGTTGGCCCAGACGACGTTGGCCCGGTGGATGTTCGAGGGCACCGAGTAGATCTTGCCCTTGACCGTGAGGAGGTCGAGCAGGTTCTGCGGGAAGACGCTCGAACCGCCGAGGGCGTTGATGACGTCGTCGACGGGCTCGATCTGGCCGGCGGCGATGTAGTCGCTCAGCTCTGCACCGGCGTGGCCCTGGAAGGACCCGGGCGGCTGCTTGTTGGCGAGGTCGGAGGCGAGCTTCGCCTTGGCGTTCGACCCGGCGCCGCCAGCCACGGCGAGGTTGACGAACTTGTCGTTGGCGTACTTGTCGGTGAAGAGCTTGGTCAGTGCGTCGAGTCCGGCCTTCTCCGACCCGGCCGCCCACCACGTGAAGACGCCGACGTCGCCGCCCGCGCCGCCGGCCTTCGCGGTGTAGGTGGCGCCTCCGCCGGCGGTCGAGGTCGAGCCACCGCCGGAGGACGAGGAGGTGCTGGAGCCTCCGCCCGCGTCGCCGGTGGCGCACGCGGAGAGGAGGAGGGATGCCACACCGGCTGCGGCCAGGGTGACTCGGGTGGTACGACGTGCCATCTTCGGCATCCTTTCGGGGTCGTGCGCCTCAGGATGGGCGCCGCACCTTGCAAGGTAGTCCCCACCCGAGCGAGCGACGTGGCGTCTCGGGTATTTGCGCCCAACCGTTATCGAGGGTCGCATCGGTAGCCTCACCTCACGTGAGGGGTCAGAGCCGGAGGAGCGAGCAGCGCGAGGTCCTCCGGCTCGCCGTCCCCGCATTCCTCGCCCTCGTCGCGGAGCCGCTCTTCCTCCTCACCGACTCGGCGATCGTCGGGCACCTCGGGACCGCCCAGCTCGCCGGCCTCGGCGTCGCGAGCGCCGCGCTGCTCACCGCGGCCAACGTCTTCGTCTTCCTCGCGTACGGGACGACCGCCGTCGTCGCCCGCCAGCTCGGCGCCGACAACCGTCCCGGCGCGATCGCCGCCGGTGTCGACGGCACGTGGCTCGCCGTCGGCCTCGGCGTCATGACCGCCCTCCTCGTCGGCGTCGCGGCCGGTCCGATCTGCCGGGTGTTCGGCGCGTCCGAGGGGGCCGTCGAGCAGGCCGTCGCGTACCTGCGGGTCGCGGCCCTCGGCATTCCCGGGATGCTCGTCATCCTCGCGACGACCGGGGTCCTGCGCGGCCTGCAGGACACTCGCACGCCGCTGCTCGCCTCGGTCCTCGGCTTCAGCGCGAACATCGCACTCAACGTGCTTCTCGTCTACGGGTTCGGCTGGGGGATCAGGGGTTCCGCGCTGGGCACGGTGCTCGCCCAGACCGGGATGGCGGTCGCGCTCGTCGCCGTCCTCATCCGGATGGCGCGACGCGAGCGGACCCCGCTGCGGGCCCATCCGCGACGGATCCTCGTCGCGGCGCAGGGCGGCATTCCGCTCCTCGTGCGGACGCTTGCCCTGCGCGCCATCCTCGTCCTCACGACGTGGGTGGCGGCCGGCCTCGGCGACGTGCCGCTCGCGGCGCACCAGGTGGCGCTGACGATCTGGAGCTTCCTCGCCTTCGCCCTCGACGCGATCGCGATCGCCGCGCAGGCCCTGACCGGGCGGCATCTCGGCGCCGGGAACATGGCCCGGGCGCGGAGTACGACGAGGCTCATGATCCGGTGGGGGCTCCTCGCGGGACTCCTCCTCGGTCTCCTCGTCCTTGGGCTCCGGACGGTCCTGCCCGGGCTGTTCACGTCCGACCCGGCGGTCCGGGACGTGCTCGCGACGGCGCTGCTCGTCGTCGCGCTCCACCAGCCGCTCTCCGGCTACGTCTTCGTCACCGACGGTGTCCTCATCGGGGCCGGGGACGGCCGGTGGCTCGCCCGCGCGATGCTCGTCGTCCTCGTGGCGTACCTGCCCCTCGTCCTCGGGGTCCACTGGGCCGGTGACTGGCTGCTCTCCTCGCCGAACGCCCTCGTCGGACAGGAGAATGCGATCACCTGGCTCTGGCTCGCGTTCACCGGCTTCATGGCCGTGCGGGCGACGCTCATGTGGTTGCGCATCCGCACCGACCGGTGGATGGTCGTCGGCGCCTGAACCCCGGGTCCCCGCAGCCGACGATGGGCCGGAAGCCTCTGGATGGTCGCGAAGGGTTCCGGCCCAACCCGAGGTTTCCCGCTCAGGGCGGGAAAGCTCTCGCGCCGCCCGCCCTCAGGAGAGGCCGACGGCAGCCTCGCGGCGGGGGTCCCCCTCGGCGACGAGGGAGCCGTCCGCGAGCCGTGCAGCCGCCCCGACCCCGCCGAAGAACATGTCGAGCTCGCCATGCGTGCGCGCGCGGAGGCCGCGGTCGGCGACGGCCGCCGCGATGTCCGCATTCGGCTCGATGTCGACGACCGCACCGCCGTCCTCGAGGTGCGAGACGTGGAGGCGGGGGGCGAGG
This sequence comes from uncultured Actinomycetota bacterium, assembly GCA_963752365.1. GTDB lineage: Bacteria > Actinomycetota > Actinomycetes > Actinomycetales > Dermatophilaceae > CAVVXY01. The sequence goes on along the minus strand of CAVVXY010000003.1, from coordinate 130,504 downwards.
ATCGCCTCGCGCAGAGGGGTGTCGTGGAGACAGTGCCGACCGAGGACCTGGAGCAGGGCGGTCGTGATCCGGTCGGCGCCCGGGGAGCCGATCGCAAGGGCTCGGCCGTCGTCGGCCCGGCCGGTCGTCGGCGCCATGTTGGACGCGAGCCGCGTCCCGGGGGCGAGGGTGTGCAGGCCGAGCCGGTTGAGCTCGGGCTCGCCGAGCGCGTTGTTGTGGAGCAGGCCCGTCCCCGGGGTCGCCGTGCCCGACAGGTAGCCGCTGCTCATCGTCACCGCGCAGGCGAGCCCGTCGGCGTCGACGGCCGACACGTGCGCGGTGGACGACGACGTCGGCAGCCCCTCGAGCCCGTGTCGCTCGACGGTGAGCAGCAGCGCGTGACCGTCGGCGCGCAGGTCCGTCGAGAAGTCGTGGATCGCGTGCCGGTAGGCGAGGACGGCCTTCTCGACGTCGAGGACGTTGCGGTAGGTGACCGGGAAGCGTCCGGCGAGCTCGGCGAGCATGACGGCGAGCATCGGGCCACCGACCGACGGGGGCGGGTTGATCGCAAGGTCCCAGTCGCCGACCCGGCGCCGGACCGGCTCCCGGACGACGGGCGCGTGGGCGGCGAGGTCGGCCTCGGTGATGAGCCCGCCCTGCCGGGCCATGTCGGCCGCGATCGCCCGCCCCACGTCGCCGGTCGTGAACAGTGCGGCCCCCTCGCGCCCGAGGGCCTCGAGGACGTCGGCGAGGTGACGGTTGGCCCCCGTGTCGCCGGCGCGGAGCGGCGTCCCGTCGGGCCGGGTGACGATCGCGCGCGCCTCGTCGTCCGGTCCGAAGAGCGGCTCCGCGGTGAAGGCGAGGTAGCGGGTCGCCGCGGCCCCCAGCGGGTAGCCGTCCCGGCAGGCTGCGGCGGCGGGCGCGACGACGTCGGCCCACGGCATTCGCCCGTGCCGCGAGATCGCGAGCTCCATCGTCGGGACCGCACCGGGAGTCGCGACCGAGCCGTGCCCCCCGAACATCGTCACACCCGCTCCGTAGGCGAAGGTCACCTCGCGGACGCCCCGGCCGAACGCCTTGCGCGGCTGCCCGCGGCCCGGCATCTCGACATTCCCGTCGATGAGCTCCGGCGAGCCGTCCGGCGCCCACACGTTGACGTAGGCGCCGGAGAGGAGGGAGACGATCCCGGGCTCGCAGGCCATGGCGGCGATCGCGGCGGCGACGCAGGCGTCGACGGCGTTGCCTCCGGCCCGGGCGACGGACAGGCCGGCCGCGCGGGCGACGGGACCGGTGGCGGCGAGCGCGACCTGGGGCATGTCGATGATTGTGCCGCGTCCCTACGCTGGGTGAATGCAGACAGCGCCGCTCGGCATCATCGCGGGCACCGGCTTCTCACGGTTCGCGGGGCTCGAGGGGGCGGTGACCGACCACATCGGTACCGACTTCGGGACCGCGACGGTGACCCGCGGGACGTGGCACGACCGGGCCGTCGTCTTCCTCCCGCGGCACGGCGCCGGCCACGACCTGCCGCCGCACCGGATCAACTACCGGGCCAATGTCACCGCGCTGCGCCGGGCCGGGTGCGCCGACGTCGTCGCCGTGTCGGTGACCGGCGGCATCCGCGAGGACCTCGTGCCGGGCAGCCTCGTCGCGCTGTCGGACTTCCTCGACTTCACCCGGGCCCGCGAGCACACCCTCTTCGACGGGACGACCAACGAGGGCGTCGTCCACACCGACGTCAGTGCCGCCTACGACCCCGAGCTGCGGGCCGCGCTCGTCGAGGCGGGCCGGCGGGCAGCCCGGGCGGTCCACGACGGCGGCGTCTACGCCTGCTTCGAGGGGCCGCGCTTCGAGTCGCCGGCGGAGATCCGGATGGCCCGCCTCCTCGGCGCGCACGTCGTCGGCATGACCGGCGTCCCGGAGGTCACCCTCGCCGCGGAGGCCGGAATGCGCTACGCCGGGCTCTCCCTCGTCGTCAACCCGGCCGCCGGGCTCGGCGACGGGCCGATCTCGGAGGAGGCCATCGCGGCCGTCCTCGCGACCGGGCGCGAGGACGTGCTCGCCGTGCTCGACGCATTCGTGGCGGCGCTGTGAGGGCGACGGCCGGCCCTGCCCCTGCTTTATCGGGTCACCCGATAAAGGCAAGGGATACGGACTTCCCAACTCTGTATCCCTCCGCTACATCGGGTGACCCGATAAAGCACAGGGCGGCGCTGTGAAGGCGACGCTCATCGCGGACGTGGCGATCGTCGTCACCGTCGACGCCGAGGACCGGATCCTCCGCGACACGAGCCTGCTCGTCGAGGACGGCACGATCACGGCGATCGGGCCCTTGGCGAACCTGCGCCGGCGGGCCGAGGAGGTCCGCGCCGAAGTCGTCACGGCGAGCCACCGCCTCGCCCTCCCCGGCCTCGTCAACCTCCACACCCACCTGCCGATGACCCTCCTGCGGGGGCTCGCCGAGGACATCGACCTCCACGGCTTCCTGACCCGCGTCTGGGCCGCCGAGGGCGCGGTCATGGACCCCGACACCGTCGAGCTCGGTGCCGCCCTCGGCGCGTTGGAGTCCCTCCGCAGCGGGGTGACGACGGCCCTCGACATGTACTTCCACCACGCGGCCGCGCACGCCGGGGCGCGCCGGCTCGGTCTCCGCCACGCGATCGGCCCGGTGTTCTTCGACGGCCCCGGCCCCGACGGGCTCGCGTGGGAGGACCGTCTGGCCGGGCTCGGGGACTGGCGCGCCGCGGTCGCGGCCGAACAGGCGGGCGGGGGTGCCCGCATTCCGCTCGTCGTCGCGCCGCACGCGACGTACACCAACTCCCCCGCCCACCTCCGCGAGCTGCGCGCCGCGGCGGCCGGCTACACGGCGTTCACGGCCCACGTGAGCGAGACGGCGGCGGAGAATGCCGACGTCCGCGCCCGTCACGGCGCCTCACCGACCGAGGTCCTCACCGGCGCCGGCTTCCTGGACGGCGAACTGCATGTCACCTTCGGCCACGGCGTCCACCTCGACGAGACCGACCGCGCGACCGTCGCCGCGGCGGGCGTGACGGTCGCCCACTGCCCGGGCTCCAACCTCAAGCTCGCGAGCGGGGTGCTGCCGTGGGAGACCTACCGGGCCGAGGGCATTCGCCTCGGGATCGGCACGGACGGCTGCTCCTCGAGCAACGACCTCGACCCGTGGAATGTCCTGCGGCAGGCGGCGCTCCTCGCGCGCCTGACCGCGGGTCGCCCCGACGCCGGTCGGGCCCGGGACGTCCTCCGGGCCGCGACCGTCGATGGTGCGACTGCCCTCGGCCTCGGCGACGTCGTCGGCAGCCTCGAGGTCGGCAAGCGGGCCGACCTCGTCCTCCTCGACCTCGACCAGCCGCACCTGAACCCGGTCCACGACGTCGAGGCGCTCCTCGTCTTCGCCGCCGGGCGAGGGGACGTGACCGACGTGTGGGTCGACGGGGTGCGCGTCGTGTCCGACCGTCGGTCGACACAGGTCGATGAGGCAGCACTCGTCGCGCAGTGCAGGGAGCGGGCCGTCGCGGCCGCCCACGCTGCGGCCGCCCGCGGCTGAGCGACGGAAGGAACCCACGTGCGCACCGCCGAGGAGATGATCGCCCGTCTCGGCCTGCGGCCGCTCGACCAGGAAGGCTCGTGGTGGGCACCCGGCCCGAGGACCCGCAACCTGTCCGCGATCACGGTCCTGCTCACCATGGCGGCCGACGGCTTCTCCGCGCTCCACCGCCTGACCTTCGACGAGGGCTGGCAGTGGCTCGACGGGTCGCCGGCGCGCATTCTCCGGCTCGGCCCGGGCGGTGGCGGGCGGCTCGACCCGCTCGAGCGTCGGACCGGGCAGGTGCTCGTCCCCGCCGGGACGTGGCAGGGGGCGGCAACCCTCGGGGCGTGGACGCTGCTCACCTGCTGGCGCTCCCCGGCCTTCACGTGGGAGGGCTTCATGCTCGGTGACCGGGAGGCTCTCCAACGGGGCCATCCGGAGTGGGAGCGGGAGATCGAGGCGCTCACGCGCGCGGCGGCCGCCACACCAACTGACGAGTAACGACCCGGCAACACCTCCCCGGACATGCATTAGCACACCTCCGGAGCCGGTACAGTTCCCCCGTCGCAGGCGTATGTCGTGCTTGGCGGCATCCATCCTGTTCGGCGCCACCGGCCATCAGCTCGGGGCGATTGAGGAGTTCCACACAATGAAGTCAATGCGCATCCTCGCGCTCGCTCCGGTCGCAGCCATCGCGCTCGCGGGCTGTGGCGGGTCGACCGGCACGGGGAGCACCGGCTCCGCCAGCGGCTCGCAGACCACGGCCGCCTCGGGCGACTGCTCGTCCAAGGACGTGTTCTGCGTCGGTCTCGTGACCGACACCGGCAAGGTCGACGACAAGTCGTTCAACCAGGCCGCCTGGGCGGGCGTCGAGAAGGCCGAAAGCGACCGGACGCCCAGACGAAGTACATCGAGACGATCGACTCCAAGGACTACGCCTCGAACATCAAGCAGTTCACCGACGGCAAGTACGACGTCATCGTCACGGTCGGCTTCCTCATGGCCAACGCGACGGTCGCCGCGGCCAAGGCCAACCCGGACACGAAGTTCATCGGCGTCGACCAGTTCTCGACACGACGAAGGACACCGCCACGAACATCACCGGTCTCGACTTCCCCGAGGACAAGGCCGGCTACGCCGTCGGCTACCTCGCCGGCCTGCTCACCAAGACCAACAAGCTCGGCGCCGTCAACGGCCAGGAGATCCCCCCGGTCCAGAAGTACTTCAAGGGCTACGAGGCCGGCGCCAAGGCCGCCAACCCCAAGGTCACCGTCACCGGCGTCTACCACCCGGCCGGCAAGACCGCGTTCGGCGACCCGGTCTGGGGTGCGGGCGAGGCCAAGAAGCAGCTCGCCCAGGGCGTCGACATCATCTTCGGCATCGGCGGCGGCACCGGCAACGGCGCCCTCGGCGAGGTCGCCAAGACCACAGGGCGCGGGCACCGACAAGCTTCTGCATCGGTGTCGACCTCGACCAGTACAACACCCTCGCCGCGGCGAACCCGTGCCTCGTCACCTCCGCCGAGAAGAAGATCACCGAGAGCGTCGCCAAGCTCTCGAGCGAGGCCAAGGACGGCTCGCATCAAGGGCGGCAACGCGTCGGGACGACCGGCATCTCCGACTTCCACGACCTCGACGACCAAGGTTCCGGCCGACGTCAAGACCAAGGTCGAGGACATCGTCGCCAAGCTGACCGACGGCTCGCTCAAGACGGGCGTCACCCTCTGACGGCAAGCTGCTGACCGCACCCGGAGCGGGTCCACTACAGTCCCGCTCATGCATCGCACGGGCGGGCGTCTTCCCTCACGGGGAGGCGCCCGCCCGCCGCTTCACCGCCAAGAGCAAGGTCGACGATGACTGAACCCGACAAGCCGGCGACCCGGACGACGGCGCGGCGGCCCGCCGCTCGTCCGCCGACGGACCAACCGAACGCCGTCCCCGTGGTGGCCGAGCGCGGGCGCACCACCGCCCCCGGCGGTGTCGCTCGGGCTGCTCATCCGGCAGCAGTCGGTCGTCGTGCCGCTCGTCGCGGTCGCTCTTCGCCCTCGCCATCGGCGCCCTGCTCATCCGGAGCCAGGGCGTCAACCCGACCTTCGCCTACAAGAGCCTGTTCGGCTACTCGCCTCACGACGCGAGTCGGGCTGACGCTGACCTTCCACAAGATGGTCCCCCTCATCCTCTGCCGGGCTTGCCGTCGTCGATCCCGCTCCGTGTCGGCCTGTTCAACATCGGCGGCCAGGGCCAGTTCATGGCCGGCGCGATCGCCGCGGCCTGCGGCGGCCACGCCGCTCCGCGACGCTGCCCGGCGTTCATCATCGTCATCATCGCGTTGCACCGTCGCCGATCCTCGGCGGTGCCATGTGGGCCTCGATCGCCGCCCTGCTCAAGACGAGCCGCGGCGTCCACGAGGTCATCTCGACGATCATGCTCAACTCGATCGCCGCCGGCATCATCGACTGGCTGCTCAACGGTCCCTCTCAAGGTCCCGAGCTGCCCTACCCCTCCTCCCACCCCGCTCCCGACGCGGCCCAGCTGACCCCGCTCGGCGTCATGCCCGCTCGGCCTTCCCGATCGCGCTCGTCCTCGCCGTCGTCGACGGCGTGGATGCTCCGACGCACGACCCTCGGCTTCGAGTTCGAGACGGTCGGCAAGAACCGCTTCGCCGCCGGCTACGCCGGCATCAGCACCAGCCGGACGATCCGCTCGCCATCGCCATGGCCGCCGGTCTGGCCGGGCTGGCCGGCCTCGATCGGAGGATCGAGCTTCTCGAGGTCTTCCCCTACCGCTACCAGGGCGGCTATCGCCGGGCAACCGTCGGCTTCGACGGCATCACGATCGCCCTGCTCGCCCGCGCCAACCCGCTCGCACGATCCCGGCCGCGCTGCTCGTCGGCGGCCTGCGGGCCGGCGCAACGAGCTGCAGTTCGCCACCGGCTCCGGCCGCCGAGATCGTCGACATGCTGCTCGCCCTCATCCTCCTCGCCGTCTCCCTCCCCATGCTCGCCAAGCTCCTCTTCCGCCGCCACGCGGCCAAGGACACCGGCCTCGCGACGAGCTGGGGGGCCTGACATGGCCAACTGGGCTCAACGAACCGGATCACCCTCGGCGTCGGCGCGCTCGCCATCGTCCTGTCGCCGCTACATCTTCTTCTTCCTCAACCGGACCGTCGCGACGTCGATGTTCCGCTACGCGTGGTTCTTCGCCGTTCCCGCTCGTCCTCGGCGCCCTCTGACCGGCGTCATCGGGGAGCGGTCCGGCGTGGTCAACATCGGCATCGAGGGCCAGATGCTCGCTCGCGCGCCTTCGCCGCGTTCCTCGCCGCCGCGGCGACGAAGTCGCTCTTCGCTCGGTGTCCTCGCCGGTGCCGGTGTCGGGCTGCTCGTGGGTGCCTTCCTCGCGCTCGACGACGGTCCGCGCGCGCATGGACCAGATCATCGCGGGCGTCGTCATCAACATCGTCGCGACCGGCATCACCTCCTTCTTCTACAACCCGGGCCAGCTCGCGAGCGGCGAGACGATGCCGCAGTACGAAGTCCCGCTCCTGTCGAAGATCCCGCTCATCGGCCGATGTCTTCTTCAAGCACGGGGCCGATCGCGCTCTCACCCTCGTCCTCGTGCCGGTCATCCACTTCGCCCTCTTCCACACCCGGTGGGGCCTGCGGACCCGCGCCATCGGCGAGTACCCGACGGCGGCCGATACCGCAGGCATCGACGTCATCGGCAAGCGCCTCGTCAACGTGACCATCGCCGGCGCGCTCGTCCGGCCTCGCCGGCGCCTTCATCTCGCTCGAGGCGACGAGCTCGTTCCAGCTCAACATCACGGCCGGGCCGCGGCTTCCTCGCGCTTGCGATCCTCATCTTCGGAGGGTGGCGCCCTCTGCGCGCCTTCTGCCGCGGCGATCTTCTTCGGCTTCATGAGCGCCGTCGCATCGCAGCTCCAGGGCGTCGGTGCAATCAGCATCCCGCAGCAGTTCATCACCATCCTGCCGTACATCCTCACCCTCGTGGTCCTCGCGGTGTTCGCCGGCCGCGTCCGGGCGCCGGGTGCCGTCGGCCAGCCGTTCGTCAAGGGATCCGGATCATGAGCGACCAGCACACGCCCGCGGCAGGCCCGCCGGAGGGCAAGCTCGGCGGCCTCCACGACCACCACGGGGACAAGGGCCGCGCCAAGCGCGACAAGACCGGCGAGCGGCTCCTCGACATCGAGGGCCTGTCCAAGTCGTTCGGCACGGTCCACGCCAACCGCGACATCACGATGCACGTCGAGCGCGGGGAGATCGTCGCCCTGCTCGGGGAGAACGGCGCCGGTAAGTCGACGCTCGTCAAGCAGATCTTCGGCCTCCAGTCGCAGGACTCGGGCACGATCACGATCAAGGGCGACCCGTCGCCGATCAAGGACCCCAAGGACGCGATCCGGCGCGGGATCGGCATGGTCCACCAGCACTTCCAGCTCGTCCCCGTCATGACCGTCGCCGAGAACATCATCCTCGGCCACGAGCCCGTCAACGGTGGCCGGCTCGACCTCGAGTCGGCCCGGACCATGGTCCGCGAGCTGGCGCAGAAGCACGGCCTGGCCGTCGACCCGGACACCGAGGTCGAGGACCTGCCCGTCGGCACCCAGCAGCGGGTCGAGATCCTCAAGGCCCTGTCGCGGAGCGTCGAGCTGCTCATCCTCGACGAGCCGACCGCCGTCCTCACGCCGCAGGAGACCGACGAGCTCCTCGGCGTCATGCGCGAGCTCGCCGACGCCGGCACCTCCATCGTCTTCATCACCCACAAGCTCCGCGAGGTGCTCGCCGCGGCGGACCGCGTCTACGTCCTGCGCCAGGGCAAGGTCGTCGGCGAGGTCGACGACCTCTCCCGGACCGACTCCAGGGACCTCGCCTCGCTCATGGTCGGCCGCGACGTCGTCCTCCGGGTCGACAAGGAGGAGGCCAAGCCCGGCGCGGCCATCCTCTCGATCGACGACCTCGTCGTCCTCGACGACCGCAAGCTGACCGCCGTGGACGGCTTCTCGCTCACCGTCCACGCGGGCGAGATCGTCGGTGTGGCCGGCGTCGAGGGCAACGGCCAGCGCGAGCTCGTCGAGGCGATCGCCGGTATGCGTCCCCCGGTCTCGGGGACGATCCGCCTCGCCGACGCGGACATCACCCGCTCCAACGCGTTCGACACGAATGCCGCGGGCGTCGGGCACATCCCCGAGGACCGCGAGCGCCACGGACTCGTCGGCGGCTACTCGATCGCGGACAACCTCGTCCTCAACTGCTACGAGGACGAGCCGTTCTCCAAGAAGGGGATCCGCAACTTCGCGGCCATCCGGGAGCACGCGACGACGCTGCGGGAGGAGTTCGACATCCGCTCGGCGAGCATCGACTCGACCGCGGGCTCGCTCTCCGGGGGCAACAAGCAGAAGGTCGTCGTGGCTCGGGAGATGTCGGCGAAGCCGCGGCTGCTCATGGCGAGCCAGCCGACCCGTGGCGTCGACGTCGGGTCGATCGAGTTCATCCACCGGCGGATCGTCGCGGCGCGCGACGAGGGTGCCGCGGTGCTGCTCGTCTCGGCCGAGCTCGACGAGGTCCTCTCCCTCGCCGACCGGATCGCCGTCATCCACGGCGGCAAGGTCGTCGCCGAGATCGCGGGCGCGGACGCCGACCGGACGGAGATCGGCCGGCTCATGGCCGGCGACCACTGAGGTCACTGCACCACATCGAGAAGTGTTCACCCGGGCGACAGGCGGACGTCACCCGGCGGCGCACCCGCATCCCTAGGTTCGCGGGCATGACCACACCCCGCCTCCTGCCGATGGCCGGCCACACGACCGGCAAGCGCAGTCCCGTCACCTGTCACCTCAAGTGCGCGAATGCGTGCTTCCACCCCGTCCCGAACACCTCGGACAACGCGACCTTCCGCGAGATCGCGGGGGCGGCGCTCTCGCGGCGCGCCCTCTTCGGGCTCGCGGGCGTCAGCGCCGTGACCGTGGCAGCCGGCGTGGCCGGGGCCGACCGGGCAGCCGCGGCGACGACGGCCACCAGCGCCTTCCGACGCTCGCCGCTCGCCTTCGACGCGATCGCCCCGGTCGCCAGGACCCTCGACGCGCTCACCGTGCCGGACGGCTGGACGTGGGAGCCGCTGATCCGCTGGGGCGACGCCGTCGTCGCGGGGGCCCCCGCATTCGACGCCGAGCACCAGAGCGCGGCCGCTCAGGCGCTCCAGTTCGGCTACAACAACGACTACACCGACGTCATCGAGACCTCCCGCGACGGCCGCCACGGGGTTCTCGTCTGCAACCACGAGTACGTCAACCCCGCGATCATGTACCCGCCGACGATGGACCCGGCCGAGGCGAAGCGCGTCTCGCTCATGGCGCACGGGCTGACCGTCCTGGAGCTCGAGCGGGGCCGCGACGGGCGCCCGTGGCGGGTCAAGGACGTCGACCGGGCCCGGCTCAACCGGCGGATCACCGGCCAGACCGTCTTCGCGATCGACGGCCCCGCCGCCGGCACCCCGATGCTCCGGACGAATGCGGACCCGACCGGTCGCGCGGTCCACGGCACCTTGGGCAACTGCTCGGGTGGGACGACGCCGTGGGGCACGGTCCTGTCCGGCGAGGAGAACTTCAACGGCTACTTCCGCACCGCCGGGACGAGCGCCGCGGACCTGCGCTACGGCCTGCGCAACGCCGCCTCGAGCTACGGCTTCGAGGAGGTCGACCCGCGCTTCGACGCCCGCGGCGGGACCGGCTTCGAGAACGAGCCCAACCGCTTCGGCTGGGTCGTCGAGGTCGACCCCATGGACCCGCATTCGACGCCGGTCAAGCACACGGCGATGGGGCGGCTCAAGCACGAGGGCGCCAACGTCATCGTCGCCGAGTCCGGGCACGTCGTCGCGTACATGGGCGACGACGAGCGCTTCGACTACCTCTACAAGTTCGTCTCGAAGCGGACCCACCGGCCCGGGAGCTCGGCGAAGGACCGCCGCCACAACCTCGGCCTGCTCTCCGAGGGCGACCTCTACGTCGCCAGGTTCAGCGGCGACTCGCCGGCCGCGGAGATCGACGGCACCGGGACGCTCCCGACCGACGGGCTGTTCGACGGCTCGGGCGAGTGGGTCCCACTGACGAAGGACGGCGCGTCGCAGGTGACCGGGATGAGCATCGAGGAGGTCCTCGTCCACACCCGGCTCGCCGCGGACGCCGTGGGCGCGACGAAGATGGACCGCTGCGAGGACGTCCAGCCCTCTCTGGCGACGGGCAAGGTCTACGTCGTCTGCACCAACAACACCGACCGCGGCAAGGTCGGCAAGGAGGGCCCGACCGAGCCCAACCCGAGGAATGCCAACAAGCACGGCCACATCGTCGAGATCACCGAGCGCGGCGGCCAGACGTCGACCCGCTTCGCGTGGAGCCTCGTTCTCGTCGCCGGCGACCCGGCCGCGCCGGACACCTACTTCGCCGGCTTCCCGAAGGACAAGGTGTCGCCGATCTCGTGCCCGGACAACATCGCCTTCGACAGCACGGACAACCTGTGGATCGCGACCGACGGGATGCCGAGTGCGATCGGCCTCGCCGACGGCCTCTTCCGCATGCCGCTCGCCGGTCCCGAGCGTGGCCACGTCGAGCAGTTCCTCGCCGTCCCGCAGGACGCGGAGACGTGTGGACCCGTGGTCCACGACCGGGAGGGCATCGTCTTCGTCGCCGTCCAGCACCCGGGCGAGGAGGGGACGTGGGCCGCGCAGCGCTCGTTCTTCCCTGACTACGTGACCGGCACCGCCACCGCCGGCGAGTGGAAGGGGCCGCGCCCGGCGATCGTCCAGGTGCACCGCGGCTGACCGCATTCGCCACGACGTCGCCGGAGGGGAGCGGTCAGGGCCGCTCCCCTCCGGCCGTCCGTGGAAACCCGTCCGCGGGGAAGTGCCAGCGTGGGATCGAGAGCCACGAGTCGCAGGCGTCCACCCAGTGCGTCGCACCGTCGCGCACGGCCGCCTCCCGCAGGTCACGGAGCGAATGCATGAGCCCCCGCGACCCGAGCAGGTAGACGGCCGCCTCGGCGAGCCGCCCGACCTCCCGCTCCCGAGCGTAGATCCGGTCGACGGCGGTCCGGGCGACTCGTTCGACGGTCGGGTCTCCGGGGGTGAGCCCTGGTGCGGCCGACTGGATCGCGCGGGCTCGCAGGTCGACGCCGAGGCGACCGTCGAGCCCGACCCGGAGGATGCGCTCGAGCGTCTCCGGACCGGACACCCAGAAGAGGATGGCGATGCATTCGTGCGCCATCGCGCTGCGCGCGGCCGCGCTCTCGGCGAGCAGGTCGACGGTGACCGAGGCGACCGGGCGCCGAAGCGTCTCGACGGAGTGGAGGATGAGGCGGGCGCTGTCGCGGAGGATGACGTCGGCCTCGGTGGCCGCGCGGGTCAGGACCTCGTGGAGCGTCTCGTCGACCGGGGCGCCCGCCCGGCGCACCTCGGCGGTGAGCCGGCCGACGTAGTCGCGGGCGTCGCGGGCGCCGAGGACGTGCCCGAAGCGGAGCACCTCGGCGATGCCGCCCCGGTGGCCCGGAGCGAGGACGGCGCGGCCGGCGAGGCGCTGGGCGCCGACCGGGTCGAGGTTGCGGACGAGCGCCGCGGCCGAGCGGCGCACCCGGTAGGTCTGGTCCGGGTCGAGGACGAGACGGACGGCGGCCTCGCGCAGCTCGTCCGGGAGCACGTCGCCGACCTTGGCGCGGACCCGGCCCACCATCGCGAAGAGGGCGGCCCACAGGGCCGGCTCACCCGCCGGGTGGGTGATGAGGTCGACGAGGACCCGGCCTGCCTCCGGGGTCGGCGTGAAGTAGAGGCCGCTCGCGAGGTCGGAGTAGACGTGCCGGTCGCTGCCGCGGAGTGCCTCTCCGGCGAGGTCGACGAAGACCTCCCCCGGCCGGCGATGGGCGACGAGCCGGGCCAGGGTCGCCTTGCGCAGGGTGTAGGGCACGCCGAAGGCGAACTCGTTCTCGGTGAGCAGCCGGTCGAAGAGCGCCTCCCAGTCCCGTCGGCGCAGGACGTCGGCCGTGTCCGCGGTCAAGGCACCGGCGAGGCGCCACCACTGCGCGCCGGTCGTCGGCTCGGGGGCGAGCAGCTGCTCGACGAGCTCGCCGACCGCGTAGCCGGGGGTCGGCGCCGGGTCACGGTCGACGATGATCGAGCCGGCTCCCCACGGCTCGTGGTCGCGGTGGATGTTCTCGAAGGCCGAGGCGATCGTCCCGGGCTCGAGGCCGCAGACCGACTCGTAGGACTCGGCGTGCCAGGTCGTCAGGCGGACGTCGCCCCGCTCCCACCGGATCGCCTGGGCGCGGTGGACGCCGATCGCCGCCGCGAGACCTGCGGCGGTCCGGTGCCTCGGGTCAGGAGCCCCCGCGCGGGCTGCCCGGAGCACCCAGGCGCACTGCTCGGCGGGAGGCGCGGGTCGCATGACCCCATCCTCGCCCGGGATGGGCGGGCGCGCCATGTTGCGCCGTATACCGGGCCGCGCAACATCCGCGCATGTGGTCCGAGCGCGGCGGCACCCTACACCCAACGCTCGCGCGCGGATCCTCGAGGAGGGGCGAGGTACTGCGCAGGGTCACGGCCGGTCGTTCGGTCGTGGCCACGGGTGGGGCTTGCCGTCAGGGGCGGCAGCAGGGGGCGGCGTGCCGCGACAGGCAGGGGTCGCGGCACGCCGACCTCACCACTCACGCCCCCACGGGTTCACCCCTCGGAGGACTTCCGCGCGGCGAGCGCCTCGGCGAAGTCGAGACCGACCGCGGCGCGGATCCGGTCCATGACGGCCAGCGTCGAGATCGTGTCCTCGAACGGGCGGATCGGCGAGCTGGTCTCCCCGGCGCCGATCCGGCGCGCGGCTTCGACCGCCTCGTGGAAGAGCGCCCGGTGGGCGACCTCGGCCTCCCGCCAGTGGAGCCGATCGCCGCGTGCCGTGCGCAGGGTGAAGCCACCCGGCCGATACCAGGCCCGGTCGATCTCGACGACCGCCTCGCTCCCGGAGATCGTCGCGGTCGTCGGCGTCTCACCGAGGAGGGAGCAGTGGATCGCCGCCATGCCGTCCGCACCGCTCAGGAGCGCGCCGAGCTGACCGTTGACGCCCGTCGCCGCCGGCGAGCCCGATGCCTGGACCGTCTCGGGCGTCCCGAGGACCCAGGTCGCGAGCGTCGCCGGGTAGGTCCCGAGGTCGAGGAGCGGCCCCCCGGCGAGATCCGCGCGAAGGATCCGGTGCCCGCGGTCGAAGGTCTCACCCATGTCCGCGAGGACCGTGTGCACCGTGCCGAGGACACCATCGGAGAGGAGTTGGGCGACGACGTCGAACTTCGGGAGGAAGAGCGACCACATGGCCTCCATGCAGAACACCCCGGCTGCCTGCGAGGCCTCGTGGATTCGGTGCGCCTCCCCGGCGTCCAGTCCGACCGGCTTCTCGATGAGAACGTGCTTGCCTGCTCCGATGGCGAGGAGCGCGTGCGGGAGATGGAAGTTGTGCGGCGTCGCCACGTAGACGATGTCGACCGACGGATCCGCGACGAGCGCCTCGTACGACGAATGCGCCCGCTCGGCTCCGAAGGCGCCCGCCGCGCGGCCGGCCGACTCCGCAGTCCGCGATCCCACGGCGTGGATGACCTGGTCGGTGCTCTCCCTGAGCGCTGCGACGAACTGCGCGGCGATCCAGCCGGTCCCGAGGACTCCCCACCGGAGGCGTGGCGCATCCCGGGGGTCGGGAGTCCGGGGTATGGGCAGGCTCCTGGGGAACATGCCGTCCAGCGTACGATCAAATGTCAGGACAAAGGAAGGTGTGGCGTGAGGGCATTCGGCGCGATGTCGCTCGCGGCGCTCATCGTCGGCTTCTCCAAGACCGCCCTCGGGGGGCTCGCCGTCATCAGCGTTGCGATCTTCGCGACCGTCCTCCCGGCCCGCCAGTCGACCGGCGCGATCCTCGTCATCCTCATCGTGGGGGATGTCGTGGCGTGCGCCGCCTACCGCCGCCACGCGGACTGGCGGCTCATCGGACGGCTGCTCCCGGCGGTCCTCCCGGGCCTCCTCCTCGGCTGGGCCTTCCTGCGCGTCGTCGACGACACGGTCCTGCGCCGGACGATCGGCGCGGTCCTCCTCGTCCTCGTCGCCCTCCAGCTCTGGGTCCGTTCACGCGACGACGTCTCGGTGACGGCGCACGAGCGGCCTCTCGCCGCGATCGGCGCCGGCACGGTCGCCGGGTTCGCCACGATGACGGCGAATGCCGCGGGCGCGGTCATGGCGCTCTACCTGTCGGCCGCGGGGATCGACAAGCGTCGGTTCGTCGGGACGAATGCCTGGTTCTTCCTCATCGTCAACCTCGCCAAGGTGCCCTTGTCGGTCAGCCTCGGCCTCATCGGCGGGGCCGATGTCCGGCGCGCGGTGCTCCTCGCCCCCCTCGTCGTCGTCGGCGGATGGGTCGGCTGGCACGTCGTCGGCCTGATCAGCCAGGCACGGTTCGACCGGGCGGTCCTGCTCGCCTCCGCAGTCGCCGCGGTGGCGCTCATCGTCCGCTGAGGACCCAACGAGAGGTCAGGACCCGACGCACCCCCCGAAACGAGAGGTCACGACCCGCCGCACCCCCCGAAACGAGAGGTCACGACCCGCCGGGCGGCGCCCGGCGGGTCGTGACCTCTCGACACCCGGGCGGGGTCAGCGGAGGCGCCAGGGGATGTTGTGGCGGGTCACGACCTCAACGGGCGAAGCCATCGACGTCGGAGCGCCGGGGAGCAGGTGGTGCGCGCGGAGGAGCTGCCGACAGGCCCAGCGGAGGTCGGCCCGGAGGTTGTGGTGCAGGACGAGGTCGAGGACGCCGGAACCCAGGAGGTCGAGGTTGTCGGAGTCGAGGTCGTGGCCGACGTGGACGGCGGAGCGGATGCCGGCAGCCGCGAGCGCGGCCGCGATGGCGCGGTTGCCGCCGCCGATCGAGTAGACGGCGGCGAGGTCGCGTCGGGCGCGAAGCAGCGCCTCCAGTCGGGGCGACATCCCCGCGTCGAGCCCGTCCGCGTCGTCGAGGACGACGACCTCGCGCCCCGGGTCGAGCCGGGCCAGCTCGGTCTCGAAGCCGGTCCGTCGCTCCCGCTCCCCGTAGAACGTCGAGCGGGACAGGGTCACGAGGACGGCACCGGGCATGTCACGGAGATGGCCGTGGACGAGTGCGGCGGCGGTCGCGCCGGCCGCGACGTTGTCGAGACCCACGTAGGCGATGCGCGCACAGTCTCGGACGTCGGTGACGAGCGTGACGACCGGGATGCCCTGAGCCACCAGCCGGTCGACGGCCGCCGCGACGGCTGGGTCGTCGGGCGCCTTGAGCAGGACACCGGCAGCCGGTGCCGGTGACGGTCTCCCGCGTCCCTTCGGACCGCGCGCCCGGTGGGCGACCTCGTCGAGGAGGGCGGCCGCGGCGCCGGGGTCTGCCGTCTCGCTCAGATGGGTCCGGGCTCGGACCGCAACCGGCCGGAGCGTCGGCGTCTCGGCCTCCAGTGCCTCCCGAACCGCCCGGGAGAACCGCTCTGGAGCCTGCATGACGAGGTCCAGGACGAGCGGTCGCGTCCCGAGACGGACCTGCGTCGACTGGCGCTCGAGCTCGGCCTGGGCCTGCCTGACCTGCCGACGGGCCCGCTCGCTCACGTTGGCGCGGTCGTGGAGGACCCGGTCGACGGTCGCCATCGACAGGCCGGACTGGACGGCGAGGTCGGTGACGCGGAACGGGCCGTGCGGCATTCTCCGAGACTAGGCGGGACTGAGGTGTTTTTGAGGGGATCGGACCTCCCTTGGCGAGCCGTGCGGCTCGACGATGGAGGGCAGACGCAAGCGAGGCCACTCGGACAGGAGACCCGACCATGACGA
Organism: uncultured Actinomycetota bacterium; assembly: GCA_963752365.1. Lineage (GTDB taxonomy): Bacteria > Actinomycetota > Actinomycetes > Actinomycetales > Dermatophilaceae > CAVVXY01. Next base: position 114,110 of record CAVVXY010000003.1, on the reverse strand, counting down.
CCAGGACCATCCCCGGCACCCGGATCAGCGCCGACGACTGCCGGCTCGAGGACCTCTTGGAGATCCTCGCCGAGCCGACCGATCTCACCGACCACCCGACGGCCGCGCGCGTCGAGCAGGGCGTCGTCGTCTACGAGGCGGCGACGGTCCGGGAGGTCCTCGCCGCAGGAGGCGGCGCGGCCGTCGAGGCCGAGCTCGTCCACGCCCTCATCGACGGGCCGGGCATCGTCGTCCTCGCCGGCGCCTTCGAGGCGTCCGTCGTCGACCGGGTCACCGCCGCCTACGAGGCGATCGTCGCCGGGGAGAAGGCCGCAGGTGGCGCGCGGGGCGATCACTTCGGCACCCCCGGCGCCAACGACCGGATCTGGAATGCCCTGGAGAAGCTCGCGGTGGCCGACCCCGAGGCCTTCGTCGACTACTACTCCAACGACCTCGTCGCCCTCGCGGCCCGCGCCTGGCTCGGCCCCGGCTACCAGGTGACCGCGCAGGCGAACATCGTCCGGCCGGGCGGCCGGGGGCAGACCGTGCACCGCGACTACCACCTCGGGTTCATGGACAGCACGCAGGCGGCCCGCTATCCGCTCCACGTCCACACCCTCTCGCCCGCGCTGACCCTGCAGGGCGCCGTCGCGCACGTCGACATGCCCGTCGAGTCGGGTCCGACGCTCTACCTCCCGCACAGCCAGAAGTACGCGCCCGGCTACCTCGCCTACTGGCTGCCGGAGTTCCAGGAGTACTTCGTCGCCCACCACATCCAGCTCCCGCTCACCAGGGGCGACCTCGTCTTCTTCAACCCCGCGCTCTTCCACGCGGCCGGCAGCAACGTGACGACCGACGTCCAGCGCGTCGCCAACCTGCTCCAGATCTCCTCGGCCTTCGGGCGCGCGATGGAGACCGTCGACCGCGAGCGGGTCGTCAACGCCGTCTACCCGACGCTGCTGACCGCGGGGCTGGCTCCCGAGCTCGTGGCGAATGCCGTCGCCGCCTCCGCCGAGGGCTACCCCTTCCCCACGAACCTCGACCTGGACCAGCCGGTCGGCTCGATGGCGCCGCCGAGCCAGGCCGACCTCGTGACCGAGGCCCTCGCGGCGGGGACCTCGCCGACGGAGCTCGCCGAGCTCCTGACGAAGCGGACGGCGGCGCGGGCGAGCCACTGAGCGGCTGCTCTCCCGCGTCGCCGTCGACCGGGCCGCGGCATTCGTGGCGGAGTGTCCCGGGTCAGGGCACGGGACGCTCCGCCACGATCCGCGCTGACGTGGAGCCGCGGACGACGAGCCGCGGCGGGACGACGACGTCGCCGGCACCGGGCGGTCCGACGAGGACGGCCATCGTCGCCGCGGCGAGGGCGGGCGGGTCCTGGCTGACCGAGGTGAGGTCCACGGTCGCGAGGCGTGCGGGCGGGCTGTCGTCGTAGCCGACGATCGCGAGGTCGCCGGGCACGTCCAGCCCCGCGCGGACGAGGGCGTCGCGAATGCCGATCGCGCAGCGGTCGTTGAACGCGACGACCGCCGTGGGTCGCTCGGCGGTCGGACGGCCGAGGAATGCCTGACCGAGGGACAGGCCTGCGGCCTCGTCCTGCCCGGCCGCGAGGACCTCGGCTGTGTCGGCGAGCCCGTGCCGGCGCATCGCCGCCAGGTAGCCGCGCCGGCGGGCGCTCGCAATGGCCCCCTTGGGCCCCTCGGCGTGCGCGATCCGGTGGTGGCCGAGCCCGACGAGGTGGTCGACGGCCGCCTCGAGGCCGGCGGCGTCGTCGGCCCGAACGCCGGGAACGTGCGCGGTGCCGCGGCGCCCGACGACGACGGTCCGGCACTGCTCTGCAAGCGCCTCGAGCCGGGCGGGGGTGCCGACACCGAGGAGGGCGAGCGCGTCGCACCGGGAGTCGACCAGGGTCTCGACGGCGTCGTCGACGCTCCGCCGCGGTGTCGTCGTCGCGAGGACGAGCTCGAGCCCGGCCGCGGCAGCCGCGGCGTCGAGAGCGACGACGAGCTCGGCGTGGAAGGGACTCGTCACGTCGAGGACGACCCCGACGAGCCCACTGCCCCGGCTCGCGAGCAGGCTGGCCGTCCGGTCGGCGCGGTAGCCGAGCTCCTCGGCGGCCCGGTGGACCGAGGCGCGGGTCGCTGCACTCGGGCCGGGCCGGTCGCGGAGGACGAGCGAGACCGTCGCCGTCGACACCCCCGCGAGGGCGGCCACGTCGACGATCCCGGCACGTCGGCGCGAGGTGCGCTCCGGCATTCGCCCCCTCCTCGGTAGATTTGTCAGGACAATGGCTTGACAAGACGGCGGCGCAAGGTCCACTCTCTTCCTTGCGAGTCTTAAAGCGTTTTATACCACACCGTCGTGAGAGGACCCACCCCGATGACCACCACCCCGATCGGCGTCGCCGTCATCGGAGCCGGCATGGCCGGCCGCGCACACTGCGCCGGCTACCGGTCCGCGCCGACGCTCTACGACCCGCCGCTGCCGCCGATCCGCTACGTCGCCGTCATCGACGCCGACGCCGGCGTAGCAGCCGACGCCGCCGCGCGCTACGGCTACGAGCGCAGCGGGACCGACTGGCACACGCTCCTCGACGACGACTCGGTGCACGTCGTCTCGGTCGTCGTCGCGAACGCCCTGCACCGCGAGATCACCGAGGCGCTCCTCGCCGCGGGCAAGCACGTCCTCTCGGAGAAGCCGCTCGCGGACACCCTCGACAACGCCCGCGCCATGGTCGCGGCCGCCGAGGCGCACCCCGACCTGGTGACCGGCACGGCTTTCGTCTACCGCCGCCAGCCTGCTGTCGCGGCGATCCGCAACCTCGTCGCCGGGCAGCTCGGTCAGGTCTCGCACTTCAACGGGCGCTACTGGTGCGACTACGCCAACAGCCCACAGACGCCGATGGCCTGGCGCTACACCGGAGGTCCGGGCACGGGCGCGCTCAACGACATCGGCAGCCACCTCATCGACCTCTCCGAGTTCGTCTGCGGGCCGATGGTGTCGGTGAGCGGCGCGGCATTCACCACCCTCATCACCGAGCGCTTCGTCGCCAAGGGGACCACCTACGGGCACTCGCGCGCCGAGCTGACCGACGAGAAGCGGCCCGGTCGAGAACGACGACGTCGCGACGTTCACGGCGCACTTCGCGAGCGGTGCGGTCGGCACGTTCTCGATCTCCCGGATCGCGCCCGGGCATGCCAACTCGATGGCCTTCGACGTCTTCGGCGAGCACGGGGCGGCCAAGTGGGACATGGACCGTCCGGCCGAGTTCTCGGTCATGCGGAATGCCGGCGGTGACGACGCGGCGTTCAACGGCTACAACCAGGTCCTCGTCGGCCCGGCGCACCCCTACCTCAAGGGCGGGGTCCCGATGGACTTCCCCGGTGTCTCCTACGGAGTCGGCGACCTCTTCGGCTTCCAGGCCCGGGCATTCCTCGAGCAGGTCGCCGGCATCGAGGGTCTGCCGCCCGTCGCGAGCTTCGCCGACGGCGTCCGCGACCTCGAGATCATCAACGCCGTCATCGCGTCGGCCGCCGCCGGCGGCGCGACCGTCGAGCTCCCCGCCCACCCCTGACCCACGCCCCAGACCCCGGAGACCCAGCCATGTACATCGGTGCCTACAACGCCTGCCTCGGCGACAAGAGCCTGACCGAGGCCCTCGACATCATCAAGGACCTCGGCCTGAACAGCGTCGAGATCAACTCCGGCGGCTTCCTCCCGCCGATCCACCTGCCCGTCGAGGACCTGCGGTCCTCGGAGCAGGCGCGGCAGGACTACCTCGGCGAGTTCTCCTCGCGGGGGCTCACGCTGACCGCCCTCAACTGCAACGGCAACCCGCTCTACCCGGGCGACTTCCCACACAGCAAGGACCTGCACGACTCGATCGAGCTCGCCGCCCTCCTCGGGGTCAAGCGACTCGTGACGATGTCCGGCACGCCCGGCGGCGACAAGGGCTCGACCGTCCCGGTGTGGAACCCGCTCCCGTGGTGGAGCCCGTTCCTCGACGTCCGGGACCACCAGTGGGAGGTCGCGGTCCCCTACTGGAAGGACATCCAGGCGCGGGCCGCCGACGCCGACGTCAAGGTCGCGATCGAGATGCACCCCGGCAACATCGTCTTCAACCCCGCCTCCATGCACCGCCTGGCCGAGTCGATCAACGCGACCCACGTCGGTGCCGAGATGGACCCGAGCCACCTCTTCTGGCAGGGCATCGACCCGGTCCTCGCCCTGGCGGACCTCGGCTCGCTCGTCTACTGCTCGGCGGCCAAGGACACCCGGATCAACGAGGCGGCCAAGGTCAACGGCGTCATCGACGACTCCTTCACCCGCGTCGCCAAGGGCGAGCCCGGCTACCTCGAGATGGGCGGCGGGGCCACCCTCTCCGGCTGGCCCAGGAACTCCTCCTGGGACTTCGTCGCGATCGGCAAGGGCCACGACGTCGCGTTCTGGACCGAGTTCCTCCGGGCACTCCAGGCGATCGACCCCGACCTCCCGTGCAACATCGAGCACGAGGACGCCGAGCTCGGCCAGCTCGAGGGGCTGAAGTTCGCCGCGGACAACATGCTCGCCGCGGAGGCCGCGCTGTGACCGACCCGCTGCGGGTCGGCATCCTCGGCGCGGCCCGGATCGCGCCGCTGTCGATCGTCTCCCCCGCCGCCGCGACGGGCGTCCGTCTCGTCGCGGTTGCGGCCCGGGACCGTTCTCGGGCAACGGCATTCGCCGCCGACCATGGGATCGAGCGGGTGCACGACAGCTACGAGGCCGTCCTCGCCGACCCCGAGGTCGAGGCCGTCTACAACCCACTGCCGAATGCCCTGCACGGTCTGTGGAACGCCCGCGCCGCCGAGGCCGGCAAGCACGTCCTCGCGGAGAAGCCGTCGGCGGCGAATGCCGCGGAGGCGCAGGTCGTGGCCGACGCAGTCCGGGACGCCGGGGTCGTCTTCATGGAGGCCTTCCACTTCCCGTACCACCCACTGTTCCAAAGGGTCGTCACGCTCATCAGCGAGGGTGGGATCGGCGACGTCGTGCACGTCGACGTCCCGCTCCTCATGCCGGACCCCGGGGCCGACGACCCGCGCTGGCGGCTCGACCTCGCGGGTGGGTCGACGATGGACCTCGGCTGCTACTCGCTCGCCTGCCTGTCGCTCCTCGGCCAGCGCTTCGGCGGTGGCCCGCCGACGATCACCTCGGCGCGGGCCGTCGAGCGCGCAGGGCAGCCGGGAGTCGACTCGAGCCTCTTCGTCACCGGTGAGTTCCCCTCCGGCGCAACGGCTTCGGGTGGCTCGGACATGGACGCGGACGACTGGTCGTTCACCCTTGTCGTCACGGGAACGCAAGGCGAGATCGTCGTCCCGAAGTTCCCGCTCCCCCACGAGGACGACCGGCTCATCGTCCGACACACCCCCTCCGAGCCCCGGTCGCGCGCCCGCGCCGACGAGGCCGACGACCTGTGCGCCGAACATCACGGTGACGTCGTCGAGCACCTCGGGACCCGTTCGAGCTACACCCACCAGCTCGAGGCATTCACCGCCGCGGTCCGTGACGGGGCGCCCGTCGTCACCGATGCCGCCTTCGCCGTCGCCAACGCCGAGCTCGTGGACGCGGCCTACACGGCGGCGGACCTCCCCCTGCGTCCCAGCGCGGCGTCCTGACGCCCGAGCATCGGCAGCCCACCCAAGACGACTGACCCGCCGCGAGCCGCTGTCGAACCCCGCGGCTCAGAGGCAGAAGGTCGTGTCCGGCGCGCCCTCGGTGGCCGACCCGCCCCAGGAAGACCCGGGGGTGTCGACCTGGTAGCCGACCTCGAGACGCAGGCAGCCCGGCCCTCCGAGGCCGATCCGCTGGGCGACGCCTCGGGCGAACGCCGACGGTCCGTCCCGCGTCGAGGTCGACGACGTGGTGTTCCAGGACTCGTACTCCGCGAGATAGTCGGTTGCGGAGACGGTGACGGGATCGGGGGAGCCCCAGCCGACCATCTCGTTCGAGAGGGCGGTGTTCGCGCGCCGGCCGGCGTCTGCGTCCCGTGCCCAGATCGTCCCGAGCGACACGACCCGGACCTGCGTGGCCAGCGGTGAGTCGTCCGTGCACGATCCGGAGACCTCCGACGTGCGCCGCACGTCGCTCAGGACGAGGTCGCCGTAGCGTTCCCGGCCGACACCGCCGACGCCCTGCCGGTCGTGGGTCGCGGCCAGCGTCGCCTCGACGTGCAGCCGCAGGCAGACCCCGCCGGTGACCGGGACCGCCCGGCTCCAGTCGACGGCCACCTCCACCGAGCAGCCGGCCGTAGGCATTCCGCGGTCGCCGCAGGCCGGGGTCGCGGTCGCCGCGGAGCCCGCTCCGACCGAACCCGTCACGAGCAGCCCGACCAGCCCGAACCGCCAGGCACGCCCTCCCCGCGAACGCTGCCCCATGCGGTCAGGTTAGCCCGAGGACGGCGCGGCAGCCAGCATTCCGGCGGATCGCAGGGACACCCGTCCAGGACGCTCCCGGACCCATTCGCACATTCCGCGAATTCGATGTCGAAGAATGAGGACCCGGTTCGTCGTATGCAGCGAGTCGGCCACCGAGACACGGTGGCCACCGACAACGAGGAGGACGAGATGCCACGTTTCATGGGGTTCGTGAGGATGCAGGAGGGCATCGGCACTCCGCCGAAGGCGCTGTTCGAGGCGATGGACGAGCACATCGGCGCGCAGGTCGCGGCCGGGCACTTCCTCGACGGAGGCGGTCTCTACGGGACCGAGGACGCCGTGAACTTCGTCGTCCGACAGGGCGAGGTCACCCGGGTCGACGGTCCCTACGCGGAGGCCAAGGAGGTCGTCGGCGGCTGGGCGATCATGCAGTTCGACAGCCTCGAGGACGCGATCGCGGGACAGCAGGAGTTCGCCGACCTCCACGTGAAGCACTGGCCCGAGGTCGAGATGGTCGCCACCCTCCGGCAGATCTCCGAGGGCCCGGAGGAGCCCGACGCCTGAGCGACGCTCCCTGCTGAATGCACGGCTCCGGCCGCGCGACCCGCCCTAGGCTGGCCGCGTGGCCGGGACCAGTGCGGACGTCGTCGCCGCGACCTGGCGGGCCGAGTCCGCGCGGCTCGTCGGGGCGCTCGCCCGGATGACCCGGGACCTCGACCTCGCCGAGGACCTGGCCCAGGACGCGCTCGTCCGAGCGCTCGAGACCTGGCCGGCGGACGGCATTCCCGACAACCCGGCCGCCTGGCTCATGACGACGGCCCGGCGCCGCCTCATCGACCACGTCCGGCGCGCGGACAACCTGCGCCGCAAGACCGAGGAGCTCGGGCACTCCCTCGGAGAGGAGGATGCGATGCCCGACCTCACCTCGCAGGTGGACTTCATCGAGGACGACGTCCTGCGGCTCGTCTTCCTCTCCTGCCACCCGGCCCTGAGCCCCGAGTCGCGGGCCGCGCTGACCCTCCGGCTCGTCGGCGGGCTGACGACGACCGAGATCGCCCGAGGATTCCTCGTCGCGGAATCCGCGATGGGACAACGGATCTCGCGTGCCAAGAAGACCCTGCGCGACGTGGGAGCGGACCTGGAGCTGCCCGTCGGCGCCGAGCGGGAGGCGCGGCTCGACGACGTCATGGCCGTGGTCTACCTGATCTTCAACGAGGGCTACACGGCGACGGCGGGCGAGGACTGGATGCGTCCCGAGCTGACCGGTGAGGCGATCCGGCTCGCCCGGATGCTCGCCGAGCTCGTGCCGGACGAGCCGGAGGTGCACGGTCTCCAGTCGCTCCTCGAGCTCCAGGCCTCGAGGGGCCCGGCCAGGGTCGACGCAGACGGGAGCCCCGTCCTCCTCGAGGACCAGGATCGCGCCCGCTGGGACGCGCTCCTCGTCCGCCGCGGGCTCGCCGCGCTCGGGCGCGCGGAGCGGCTCGCCGCGACCGGCCGGCCGGTCGGCCGCTACGTCCTCCAGGCCTCGATCGCGTCCTGCCACGCGCGCGCATCGACGCCGGAGGCGACGAACTGGGACCGCATCGCCGCCCTCTACGACGTCCTCGCCGGGGCCGCCCCGGGCCCGGTCGTCGAGGTCAACCGGGCCGTCGCGCACGGCCGCGCCACCGGCCCGGAGGCCGGGCTCGCCGTCCTCGACGCGATCCCGGACGGCGCGCTCGCCGCGTCCCACCTGCTCCCCACTGTCCGTGGCGACCTCCTCGCGCGGGCCGGCCGCCACGCGGCCGCGGAGACGGCATTCCGCGAGGCGGCGGCCCTGACGCACAACGCGAGCGAGCGCCAGCTGCTCCTCGGCCGTGCCGAGGCGGCGGCGAATGCGGGGACACGCCCGGGCTGAGGCCGCCCGGCACCAGGACATTGGACACCCGGCGGACGCAGGCCGCAGGGAGGAGGCATGGACGGCACCCACCTCGGACGCTCCGGACTGGACGTTTCGCGCCTCTGCCTCGGCACGATGAACTTCGGTCAGGCGACCGACGAGCCGGAGTCGCACGCCATCATGGACGCGGCCCACGAGCACGGCATGGTCGTGGAGCAGCGCGATGCCAGCGGCCGGGGGAGCCGGATCGGGCAGCTCGCAGAGGGGTGCATCCGGCGAGCGGTCAGGAGTGCCATGCGGGCCGGGAGAGTCGGGTCACGACGACACCTCTAGAAGCCATGCCGCATGCAGGCGTCGTCTGCCTGCGAACTGTCGGATCCCTCCTCCCCACACGGTGGATCCGGGACCTCTCATCCACTTCAGACACGTGCGAATCCCCCGATATGTGCATCATGTGTGTATGTCACTCCTCGAGCGCCGGGTGCAGCTCCTCCTCGACCAGGAGCAGTACGCCCGCGTCGAGGCGGAGGCCCGCAGATCTGGGCGCAGCGTCAATGCCGTCATCCGGTCGGCGATCGCCACGAGCCTGGTCGGCAAGGGCGACGCACGGTCGGCGGCCCTCGGAGACTTCCTGTCCATGGTCCAGGCACCTTCCGACGAACCCGCGCAGACCTGGGCCGAGATCAAGGACGACCTCGAGCACGACCTGGATCGCGAGGCTCGATGACCTGGTTCGTCGACACCTCCGTGCTGCTCGTCGCCGCCGGCGGCGACTCTCCGGATCGGGCAGCGTGTCAGGCGTTCCTGCAACGCGCGCGCGAGCAGGGGCGAGAGCTCCATGCGAGCGTCGAGGCGGTCCAGGAGTTCGTCCACCATCGGATGCGACGTGAGGGCCGGGCCCCCGCCCTCGCCAAGGCGCGGGCACTCGCCGATGCCTGCGTGTTGCACACCTTCGACGACGAGGTCCTGCGAGCGGCGCTGCGCCTCATCGAGGGATCGGACCTCCGAGGCCGCGACGCGGTCCACGCCGCCACCGCACTCCGGGCAGGCTTCGCGGAGATCGTCAGCCTCGACCCGGACTTCGACCGCGCGCCCGGGCTCGTCCGCGTCCAGCCCTGAGCGCCGGGTCGATCAGAGCTGCATGAGCGAGAGGCACCGTTCGTAGACCCATGCGACGGCCTCCGGGTCGTCGTGCCCGGCGCTCGGCACGGCGACCGCGCGAGCGAGGATGGCCAGGCCGGGGTCGTCGGTCACGAGGTCCTCGCAGAGCGCGGCGACGACGGCGTTCGTGTCACGGGCGCCGAGGTCGTCGAGGACCAGCCCGTCGTGGAGCATGGTGACGACCTCCATGAAGACCTCGCGGATCATCTCCGGGTCGACCTCGGGCCGAGCGGCAGCGGCGACCTCGGCGGCCGCGAGGAACTGGTCGTACGGCGGGTCGGTGGGGCTCCAGGACATGAGGCGAGGGTGTCAGCGAATGCGGCTGCGCGGCAACCGACTTCCCGCCCGGCCCGTCATCTCCGAGCGAGCGCGAACTGCCGACGAGTCGCGGCGACGACGTCCGGCAGGGACTCGGCCAGGGGCCGTACCCGGTGGCTGTCCGAGAGGATCTCGACGCCCCAGGGCCCCGCATACCCGATGGAGTCGAGCGTCCGGATGAAGTCCGCGACCGGCCAGTCCCCCTCGCCGGGCAGCCGCCGCCGGTGGACCGTGTCGTCGAAGAGGTCGCCGACCGGGAGAGCGTCCGCGTCGTCGAGCTCGACGCCCTTGACGAGCTCGGCCGGGACGTCGGCGAGCGCCTCGAGCTGCCCGGCCGGGCCGCGCATGACGTGCCAGAGGTCGACGAGGAGACCTCCGTTCGGGTGGCCGGCCGTGCGCACGAGCTCGACCGACTCGGCGAGGGTGCCGATGCTGCCGAACGGCAGGAACTCCAGCGCGACGAGCGTCCCGACGGCGGCGAACTCCTCGCTCACGGCATGGAATGCGGCAGCGCACCGGTCGAGGTCGAAGCCGCGCTCGGTGGTCGACGGACCGAGCTTGACGTCGCGCGCGCCGAGCGCCTCGGCGGCCCGGAGGAGGAAGCCGCGCGATCGCCTCGACGTGTCGTGGCGGGGGCCGTCCGTCACCCACCAGTCCTCGAGCAGCTCGAGCTCGACGGTCGTCATCCCGTGGTCGTCGAGGACGGTTCGAAGGGTCGAGAGGCTCCCGGTGCGCAGGTACGCCTCGAGATCCCCACCCAGCATCCCGAAGCCGCGGAAGCCCGCCGCGGCTGCCGCGGCGATCCGGTCGTGCAGGTCGAGGGGGGAGAGCGTCGGACCCTGCGGCGAGGCATTCCCCGCCGTCGTCCAGCACGTCGCGACGAGCTCGGGGTCGGCGCCGGTCATCAGATCGTGAACGCGGCCCGGAATGCGTCGAGCGCATCCTCGGTGAGCCCACTCGCGTAGCCCTCGAGCGCGACGGTGCCGGTGTAGCCCATCTCGGCCAGCGCCCGCGCGATCCCTGCGTAGCCGATCTCCCCCGTCCCCGGCTCGCGCCGCCCGGGGACGTCGGCGACCTGGATCTCGCCGATGTGTGGCAGCGAGCGGCGGCAGGTCTCGATGAGGTTCCCCTCGTCGACCTGGCAGTGGTAGAGGTCGAGGTTGAGGGTGAGTGCCGGGCTGTCGACCGACTCGATGAGCGCGAGGCAGTCTGGCACCGTCGCGAACGGCGTGCCCGGGTGGTCGACGCGGAGGTTGAGGTTCTCGAGCATGAAGGTCGCGCCCTCGCGCTCGCCGAGCTCCGCGATCCGGCCGAGGGTCGAACGGGCGGCGAGCCACATCGCCGGCGTCACCTCGGTCACCGGGTGCACCGGCAGGCCGCCCTCCCCGAGGCCGGTGCCGTGGAGGTTGAGCCGGGCGATCCCGAGCCGACGCCCGACGGCGACGGACTCGGCTGCGGTACGCAGCAGCTCGTCCGCGCCGCCCTCGGTCGTGAGGTCGCCGGCCAGGTAGCCGGTCATCGACTCCAGGCGAATGCCGTCGCCCACCAGTCGCTCGAGCAGGTCGAGATCGTGGGCGGCCCAGTCCCAGATCTCGACGGCGAAGCCGGCACCGTGGAGGCGTCGGATCCGCTCTTCCATCGGCAGGTCGAGGTGGAGCATCTCCGCCGAGGCGGCAAGGGTGAAGGGAGAGGTGCCCATCGGCATTCGCTCAGGTGTTCTGGGGGAAGCCGAGGTTGAGCCCACCGTGGCTCGGGTCGAGCCAGCGCGAGGTGACGACCTTGCCGCGCGTGAAGAAGTGGACGCCCTCCAGGCCGTGCGCGTGCGAGTCGCCGAAGAGGCTGTTCTTCCAGCCGCCGAAGGAGAAGTACGCCATCGGCACGGGGATCGGGACGTTGATGCCGACCATGCCGACCTCGACCTCGTTCTGGAAGCGCCGGGCGGCGCCGCCGTCGTTGGTGAAGATCGCGGTGCCGTTGCCGTAGGGGCTGTCGTTGATGAGCTTGAGGCCCTCGTCGTAGGAGCCGACCCGGACGACGGACAGGACCGGGCCGAAGATCTCGTCGTCGTAGGCGCGGGTGCCGGGCGTGACCTTGTCGATGAGCGACGGGGCGAGGAAGAAGCCGTCGCCGTCCGCGTCGAAGTCCGCGCCGCGGCCGTCGACGAGCACCTCGGCGCCGCTGCCCTCCTCGACGTCGAGGTAGGAGGCGACCTTGTCGCGGTGCTCGCGGGTGACGAGCGGGCCCATGTCGGTGCCGCGGGTGCCGTCGCCGGTCACGAGCTTGCCCATCCGGTCCTTGATCTTGGCGATGAGGTCGTCGGCGACCGGCTCGACGGCCACGAGCGCCGAGATCGCCATGCACCGCTCGCCCGCCGAGCCGAAGCCGGCGTTGACGGCCGCGTCGGCGGCGAGGTCGAGGTCGGCGTCGGGGAGGACGAGCATGTGGTTCTTCGCGCCGCCGAGGGCCTGGATCCGCTTGCCGGCGGACGTGCCCTTCTCGTAGACGTACTTCGCGATCGGGGTCGAGCCGACGAAGGAGACGGCCTTGACGTCCGGGTGGTCGAGGAGCGCGTCGACGGCCTCCTTGTCCCCGTGGACGACCGACAGGACGCCGTCGGGCAGGCCGGCCTCCTTCCACAGTGCCGCAATGGCATTCACGGCCGACGGGTCCTTCTCGGACGGCTTGATGACGACGGCGTTGCCGCAGGCGATCGCGATCGGGACGAACCAGAGCGGGACCATCGCCGGGAAGTTGAACGGGCTGATGACGGCGACCACGCCGAGGCTCTGCCGGATCGAGTAGACGTCGACCTTGGTGGACACGTTCTCGGAGAAGCCGCCCTTGAGCAGGTGCGGGATGCCGCACGCGAACTCGGCGACCTCGAGCCCGCGGGTCACCTCGCCGACCGCGTCGGAGAGCACCTTGCCGTGCTCGGCGGTGATGAGCGCCCCGATCTCCTCCTTCTTGGCGTTGAGCAGCTCGCGGAACTTGAAGAGCACCTGGGTCCGCTTGGTCAGGCTCGCGTGCTGCCAGTCGCTCTCCCACGCCGCCTTGGCGCCCCGGACGACCTCGTCGACCAGGGCGGCGCTCGCCAGGTCGAGAATGCCGGTCTGCTCACCCGTCGCGGGGTTCCAGACCTTGCTCGTCCGCTCGGCCGTGCCCTCCCAGGGCTGGCCGGCGAGGAGGTGGGTGATGCGGGTCGGCGTGCTCATGGGGCTGCTCCGGGGTTGCGGTGAGACTTTGTTCTTACATTCTAACCTATGCTGGGCCGTCCCCGTCAACCCACTGGACGTGGGTCCTCCCCCGGGTGTCCCACCCCGTCGAGGTGCCGGATCGAGCCATCCGCGACCGCAGCGCCGTCGACGACGACCTGGGCGCGGAGCAGCCGCGCTTCGAGCCGAGCCACGACGTCGCCGCCCCCCTCCTCGGCGAGGAGCCACATCGCGTCGCGCAAGGCGTTCATGAGCACGCTCCAGTCCAGGGAGACCAGTCGCTCGACCACCTTCCCGACGAGCAGGACGTTGCCCGTCGTGATGGCGATCGCGAGCGCGCGGGCGACGGCGACGGCCACCCGGTACGGATTGCCCGGCCCCCGCGACAGGTTCATGGCGTCGAGGACGAGCCCTGCGGCGTCCCCTGGCTCCGACCCGTCCGCGAGGTCGAGGAGCACGGAGATCTGGTCGTGGAGGGCGAGCTGAGCCGACTCCCGTCGACACACGTCGACGATCTGGTCCGCGAGCCCCGGGGGGCCGGCATTCCGAGCCAGAGCAGCGGCGCGGGCCGCGAGCCGGAGGACCTGCGAGGGCGCGATGCGGTCCTCGCCGACGCGGATCGCGTCCCACCACGACTCCTCGTCGGTCACGCCGGCCACGGCCAGCCGCTCCAGGACGAGCAGCCGGCGCAGGTGGACCGTCCCGATCCGGCCGAACACCTCCTCCGCGCGGGCGTCGCCGAGGTCCTCCAGGCGCCGGACCGCCTCCGCCCGGACGATGTCGAGCTGGAGCGCGTCGGGGTACCCGTCGAGCATCTCGAGCGTTGACATGACCTCGTCCGCCGTCAGCGTCTCGGTGTCCGCTGCCTCGAGCCAGCGCAGGCCCAGCTCCGCGAGCGCGGTCAGGCCGGCGTAGGGGCTGTCCTCCCTGAGCACATCGCGCCAGCGCGCGTCCTCCGGGAGCAGGAGCGCCGCCGCGAACCGGGCCCGCGCCGACGGGTCGAGCGCTGAGATGACCCGGCCCTGCGGATGGTCGTCGAGCGGCACCTCGGGACGGTAGTGCGGGAGCGCTTCGAGGTCCCGCTCGACCAGCTCGGCCAGGTCCGTGGCCTCCTCCCGCCCGAGTCCGACGAATGCGGCGAGCAGAGCGGCGTCGGCCACCAGCCTGTGCAGGGGGTCGACGACCCGTGCGGCCAGTGCTGCGGCCGCGTCCGTCTCGGTGTCGGCGAGGGCATCGACTGCCGCAGCGGCGACGGCGGCCCACGACCCGGTGAACGCGCGGTCCTGCGGGGCCATGCTCGCGCTCTCCAGGACCTCGGCCGGGCGCTCGAAGAGCTCGGCCTCACGACCTTCGGACCAGTAGGTCGCGACGTTCTGCACATAGGTGGCGAAGTTGACCTGTCGGCTCTGGTCCGGGGCACCGGGCGGGTCGAGGGTGAACGCCGTCCCGGAGAGCACGGCCGGGTCCGAGCGGCCCAGGGCCCGACGGCCGGCCTCCCTCTGCTCGCACTCGGCCAGCAGGGCGCGAGCGAGGGCAGGGTCCTCGTCGACGACGGTCAGCCCGAGCGCGGCGAGCGCCGACTGCCGCCCCGCACTCAGGCTGCGCCACGACTCGCCCGGGATCCAGGTCCCGTGCATCCACCGGGCGGCGGCCAGGGCCCGGGGGCGGTCCCAGGTCGCGAAGGCCCGCACGACGCCCCCGATGATCCCGTCGAGCCGGGAGACCTCGAAGGCGTCCACCCCGCGCTCGACCTCGCGACGCAGCATGTCCATCGCGAGGTCGGCGAGCTCCTGCGCCCGCCCGGGGTCGAACGCGTCGATCGTCACCGCGAGCGAGGCGATGTCGCGGGCCGGGCCGTACCAGCCGAGCGCGCGGTAGTGCGTGAGGAGTCGCTCGACGGCCTCCTCCATGAGATCCGGTCGGCCGAGCCGGCCCCAGACCTCGCCGGCCGCGTGGAAGGCGAGGTCGTTGCCGGTGTCGACCGCGACCGGCCAGTAGGACTCGACGAGCCGCCGCGCCACGTCGGGCTCCTCCGCGGCGAGGCGGGCGGCGGCTGCACCCCGGTCGTCGGGGGAGGCCGGCCCGTAGTCCTTCTCGAGCGGCTCGTCCGCGCGGGTCCGGATGAGGTCGAGCAGCCAGCGGCGGGCCTCGCCCTCGGCCCCGCCCATCGCGGGGAGGAGGACCGCGATCCGGGCGAGCACGTCGAGCGTGGCCTCCGCATTCTGCGAGGACAGCTCTGCAGCGACCTGGGCGAATGCCGTGCGCTCACCTCCGCCGGCGCGCTCTGCGAGGTCGAGGAGCGTGTCAACGGCCGCGACCCCGATGCGGCGCAGCCGGGCGAGGCCGCCGACCGCGCCGACCGCGGCCGCCGACGCCAGCCGCACCTTGGTCTCGCTCGACTCCCGACTCCGCGGGTCGACCGTGGACACGAGCTCGAGCGCCCGCGCGAGGTCTGCGGGGGCGACGAGGCAGGCCGCGTCGGTCACGCATTCGTCGTGCCGGACCGACCCGAAGATGTCCCCACTCCGCGGCACGTCCTCGGCCGCGGAGACGAGTCGCTCGACCCCGTCGCCGTCACCGAGGAGCCCACGGAGGGCTGGCGGGGTGCATTCGCGGACCGCTTCGAGGCTGCGGAACTGCCACAGGCCGGGCGCGATCGTCTCGGCGCGGCTCAGGGCCGCTGGCACCGAACCCGTGCGGGCCATGAGACCCAGCACCCCCGGTGCGACGACGTCGACCGAACGGACGGCGTGCCGCACGACGGCGAGGAACACCTGGTCGGGCAGGGCCACCACCGGGCTCGCGCCGGGGACCGCCGCCCCCGCGGCGTCGGTGAGCCGGAGGAATCCAAGGTCGGTACCGGTCACGCGCCTGGACGCCGCCCGGTACCCCGGGCTGACGAGGTCGAGCAGCTGGGTCCGCCCCGCCTCGCCGCAGGCGGCGAGATGGCCGGGGAGGTGGAGGACCCCGTAGTCGTCGACGTCCCCCCACGCCACGTCGTCCCACGACGCGGCGCCGCCCCGGTATCGCCGGACGATGCGGCGGTGCCACTCCTGCGCGTCGACGGCGAGCTCGGGCATCGGCTGCAGCGGGGAGGTGAGCGCCTCGGCCACGGAGCCGTGGAAGAGGTGCCAGCGACCGTCGACCTCGTCGAGGAAGGGGCGGAACCGTTCGAGGACGGCGCCCGCGTCCGCGGCGTACGCGCGCACCCCGCCCAGGTGCCGGAGCTCGGTCAGGGACACCGGAGCCAGAGCGACGGCGAGGACGGCGAGGAAGGGCGCCCCGACGCCCTCCCACGCGGGCACCGACGGCCCCGGGGTGTCGTCGTCCGGCTCGAACCGACCGAGCAGCTCGACCTCCCGCCGGACCCGCAGGAGGAAGAAGGCATAGAGACCGGGCAGGTCGCTCGGGAGGCGGTCGAGGCGCAGCAGCAGCTCGAGCAGCTCGGCGTCTCCCGACGCCCGCGCCCCCCTCGCCGCTCGCGCGTACGCATTGAGGTAGGCGAAGTTGCCGTCGGCCCGCTCGACGAGCGCGGCGGCGTCCCCGCGGTGCCCTCCGGGAGCGGCGCCCAGCTCGGCGATGAGCGGCTCGACGAACTCGGCGACGTCCCGGCGCACCTCGGGTCGGTCGGTCGCGATGTCCAGCTCGTCGAGCCGCTCGCGGAATGCGTGGCGCAGGCGGGCGAGGCCCGCGTGCGGTCGCGAGGTGAGCAGGATCGTCACGTTGGGGGGCAGCTCGGGGGAGGCGACGAGCCAGTCGACGACGGTCGTCGTGAGGGACCCCGACGGGGCTTCGTCGAGCGCGTCGACGAGGAGGACGACCCGAGCCGTGGGGTCGATGGTGTGCAGGGCGGCCGCCGGGTCGAGGAGGGCGAGGTACTGCAGCGTCTCGGGGGCCAGGAGCCGTGGCTCGACCGTCGCGTGCGCGATCTCGACGCCGGTCAGCGCTCCGGCCAGGTCGCCGACGTGCTGCTGGACCCGCAGCGCGGTCCGGTGGAAGGGGGACACCGCGAGGTCCTCGATCCGGATGCCGACGACCGACGAGCCGGCCCGGGCGACGTCGACCCGCTGGTCGACGACGACCTCGAGGACCGCGGGGTCGAACAGCTCGGGTCGGCGCGCGGCGAGCTGGTGCCCGGCCCGGAGGAGCGTGGACACGGCGTCGCCTCCGCTCAGGGCGGTGACGCTGTCCCGGCGGATGAAGACCCGCAGCCAGTCCGGATGTCGCGCCGCGAGGCCTGCGGCCAGGTCGGACTTGCCGGCACCGGGCTCGCCGGTGACGAGCACGACCCGGTGTGCGGGATCCGCGACGCGGGCCTCCACGTCGTCGACGAGCCATTGCCGGGCGACCCTGCCGGGCACGGCGAGATGAGCCGCGACGAGGTCGTCGTGGAAGAGGTCCGGACCGCCGGGTCGCTGGTCGGACACCGTGCGACGTCCCTCAGGTGGCGGACGGCCCGGAGGGTCCCCGCCGACCGATCCGGCGGATGCGCACGCCCGTGAGCTCCGCGCCCTCGAGGGCATGCTCGACCGACACCTCGCCGCGCACGGTGCCCTCGGTCGCCTCGTCCGCATCCACACCGGTGGCCTTCGCCTGCCGGACGGTGCGTGCGGTCACGCGACCGGTCACGAGCGGAGCCCCGCTCGCGGGGCGGTCCTCGCCGACGAAGGTCAGGTGCGTGCCGAGGGCCTCCTCGAGGACGGCTCGCAGCGCGTCGACGTTCGCGCGCGTCTCGTCGTCCCCGGGCTCGACCTGCTTGCCCTCCGCGTACTCCAGGAGCGAGGCCCGCAGACCCTGGAGTGCCTCGAGGTGCTTGTCCACCTGGGCGAGGTCGGCGACGGCCTGCGCCGTCCCGCCACCGAGCGCCGCCGGGAGCTCGAGGGTGACCGGGCGCTCGACCGGCTCGGCCGCCGCACGCTCCCGACGCCACTTGAGCAGCTCACCGGCCTGGGCGAAGAGGAAGGTGATGCCCTGCGTGACGGCCGCCGCACCCAGCGCGCCCCAGCTGAACGGATCCTGCATCGTCCCTCCCGGAGTAGTCCCTCCGACCACGGTACGCCGGTCGGTCCTCAGCCGCCCGCGATCTCCGACAGGGCCACGACCCGCCCCTGCTCGCGCGAGATCGAGCACGCCTCGGCGACCCGGGCGGCCGCCAGGGCGTCCGCAACCGTGCACGGGCTCGGGAGGCGACCGGCCGCGACGTCGGCGAATGCGGTCAGCTCGGCGACGTAGGCCGGCAGGAAGCGCTCCATGAAGGACCAGTGCTGAGGGCCCGGCGGGAAGGTCACGCCGGGCTCGGCCGAGCGGAACGCGTAGGAGTCGTCCAAGCCGACGGACATGGACCCCTTGTCGCCGTGCACCTCCATCCGGACGTCGTGGCCGCCGCCGTTGTAGCGCGTCGCGGTCGCCGTGACCAGGGTGTCGTCGTCCATGGTCAGCAGCGCGGCCGCGGTGTCGACGTCGCCGCCCTCGGTGAAGAACGGATCCCCCTTGTTGGCACCGACGGCGTAGACGGAGGCGACCTCGCGGCCGGTCACGAAGCGGAGCACGTCGAAGTCGTGGATCGAGCAGTCGCGGAAGAGGCCGCCCGAGGTCGGGATGTACGAGGCGTGCGGCGGGCTCTGGTCGTGGGTCGCCGCGCGAACGGTGTGGACAAATCCGAGCTCACCGCCCCGGACCGCCTCGCGAAGCCGCCGGTAGCCGGCGTCGAAGCGCCGCTGGAAGCCGATGTGGACCGGCACCTCGGTCTGCTGCTCCAGCGCCGCCAGCGCGATCGACTCCTCGAGGGTCCCGGCCACCGGCTTCTCGCAGAACGTCGGGATGCCGGCCGCGATCCCCGCACGCAAGGTCGGGGCGTGGCCGGGGGTCGAGGTCGTGATGACGAGCGCGTCGACCTGGGTGAGCAGGTCATCGAGACCGGGGACGAAGCGCGTCCCGAGGTCGGCGGCCACCTTGGCGCCGACCTCGGCATTCGCGTCGGTCAGGACGACCTCATCGACGAAGTCCAAGCCCTGGAGGGTCTTGGCGTGGAAGGCGCCGATGCGGCCGGTACCGGCGAGGCCGATCTTCATGAGGAGTGGGTTCCGTTCTGGTGCAGGGGAAGTCGCGGGTCGACCGGTTGGTCGGCCCAGGTGTCGCGCACCCACCCGTGGGCGGGGTCGTCGCAGATGAGCCAGGCACGTTCCTCACCGGGACCGGCCATGACGTTGAGGTAGTAGAGGTCGTAGCCGGGGGGCGCCATGGCGGGGCCGTGCCAGCCGTGCGGGATGAGGATGACGTCGCCGGTGCGGACCTCCTCGAGGATGTCGATCGGGCGGTCGTCGGTGCCGTAGACGCGTTGGTAGGCCACGGGATCCGCGGCCGTGTCGGGTGCGCCGGGCGCCGCACGCACCTCGAAGAAGTAGATCTCCTCGAGCTCGGACTCGACGCCCGGTCGGTCCTCGTCGTGCTTGTGCGGCGGGTAGGAGCTCCAGTTGCCGGCGGGCGTGTAGACCTCGCAGGCGATGATCGAGTCGGCGTCGAGGGTCGCGGGGGTGCCGAAGTTGTGGACCTGCCGCGAGCACGACCCGGCACCGCGGAGCTCTACGGGCACGTCGGCGGCGGGCACGTGGGCGACCGGCCGCGACGTGCGAGCGACCGCGTGGGGCAACGCGATCCGCCCACCCGACCGGCTCGTCACGGTGAAGGTCAGATCGCGCGGGACGTAGAGCACGTCGCTCGGCCCGGCCCAGACACTCACCCGTCCCTCGAGCTCGAATGCCGTCTCCTCGCCGTCGACGTCGACGGTGCACCCCCCGCCGGACAGCGGGAGGACGACGTACTCGCATCCGCCGGTCTCGACGCGTCGCGACTCCCCGGCGGCCAGGTCGGCGACGAGGAGCCCGGTGTGGGTCCAGCCGTCGTCGCCGGGGCGGACGACGGTCACCCACTCGTCGGCTTCGGTGCTGCCCGCGGGCCGGTACCAGGTGGAGGCCATGGTGGTCAGCCCCCGTGGACGAGGCCGGCGGCGGTGTCGACGGCCGTCGCGACGTCGTCGTCCGGCGGGTAGAGGAGGGCGCGGCCGACGACGAGCCCTGCGGCTGCAGGGCATTGGAGCGCTCGGCCCCACTCCGCGTAGGTCTCGCGCGGCTCGCCCCGCGGGTCGCCGCCGAGGAGGAGGCACGGGAGGGTCGTCGCGTCGAGGACGCGGTCCATCTCCTCGACGACCGGCAGCTTGAGCCACGTCTGGGCGCTGCTCGCGCCGAGGCCGGCCGCGATGTGGATCGAGGTGATGACGGAGTCGGGGTCGAGGAGGTTCTCGACGCGGTGCTCGTCGCGGCGGACGGTGAGGAACGGCTCGACCATCGCGACGAGACCGCGGGCGGCGAGATCGGTGACCGCCCGTCCGCTCGCCTCGAGGGTGGCGGCGGTGCCGGCGTCGTCGTAGCAGATGCGGGTCAGCATCTTGCCACCGTCGAGGCGGTGGGCGGCGATCGTCGCAGCGTCGTAGCCGGTGAACCGGTCGTCGAGCTCGAAGGTCGCGCCCTGGAGGCCGCCGCGGTTCATCGAGCCGTAGACGAGCTTGTCGTCGAGCGCGCCGAGGAGCAGGAGGTCCTCGAGGACGTCGGCCGTGCCGAGAATGCCGTCGACCCCGGGCCGCGCGAGGGCGGTCGCGATCCGCTGGACGAGGGCCGTGCGGGAGGCCATCGCGCCGGTCGACCCGCGGACCGCAAGGGCACCGCGGGCGGGGTGGTCGGCGGCGATGAGAAGCAGGCGGCCGTCGTCGGGCACGCGACCGGGGCGACGGTCGCGCCAGGCCGCGGGGATGGCACCTGGGTCGGCGACCCGGCGCCGGGTCAGGGCGGTCGTGTCGACCGTGTCGGTCATCGCAGGCTCCCCTCGAGCAGCGCCTCGACCTGGGCCTCGTCCGGCATCGCCGTCGAGCACTCGAGGCGCGAGGCGACGATCGCCCCCGCGGCATTCGCGAACCGCATCGTTCGCTCCAGCCCCCAGCCGGACAGGAGGCCGTGGCAGACGGCGCCGCCGAAGGCGTCCCCGGCGCCGAGCCCGTTGACGACGTCGACGGGGAACGGCGGGCATTCGACGCGCTCGTCGGCGGTCACGGCGAGGACGCCCTTGGGGCCCTGCTTGACGACGGCGAGGGTGACACCGCGGTCGAGAAGGGCGGCGGCGGCCCGCTCGGGCTCGGTCTCGCCGACGGCGACGCGGCATTCGTCCCGGTTGCCGATCGCGACGGTGCTCGCGGCCAGCGCCTCCTGCGCCGCGCGGGTCGCGTCCTCCTCGGCCCGCCAGAACATCGGGCGGTAGTCGAGGTCGATGACGGTGTGCTCGCGCCGGCCGCGGAGCGACCAGGCGAGGGCGTGCGCGGTGCGGCTCGGCTCGGCCGAGAGGCCGGTCAGCGTCGTCCAGAGGAGGCGGGTGTCGGTGACGGCGACCGGAGGGACCTCGCCGGGGCCGACGCGCAGGTCGGGCGCCTGCGGGTAGCGGTAGAAGTAGAGCGGGAAGTCGTCCGGGGGGAAGATCTCGCAGAAGGTCACCGGGGTCGGGAGGCTCGGGTCGGTGCCGACGAATGACGGGTCGACGCCGAGCTCGGCGAGGCTCCGCTTGACGAACCGGCCGAAAGGGTCGTTGCCGGTGCGGCTGAGCAGGGCGCTGCTGTGCCCGTAGCGGGCGGCGGCGACCGCGACGTTGCCGGCGCTGCCGCCGAGGAACTTGGCGAAGCTCTCGACGTCCTCCAGGCCCACCCCGCTCTGCTGGGGGTAGAGGTCGACGCCGACGCGCCCGATGGCGAGGACGTCCGGCGCGGGGAGCATGGCGTCAGCGTCTCGCATGCGCCTGCGGTGTGTCAAGACTTTGTTAGAACATTTACTTTGTCGTCATCTGAGGTGGGGCTGACATAGCATGTGCTTTGTGAACGTCATTCCCGTCTCGATCGACCGTTCGAGCCCGATCCCGCTCTATCACCAGCTGGCGGAGCAGCTGACGGCCGCGGTCGAGGACGGGACGCTCCAGCCCGGTGACCCGTTCGAGAACGAGCTCGCCCTCGCGGCCCGACTGGACCTCTCCCGGCCAACCGTCCGGCGCGCGATCGCCGAGCTCGTGTCCCGTGGGCTGCTCGTCCGGCGGCGCGGGATCGGCACGACCGTCGCCTCACAGGTCATCCACCGGCGCGACGAGCTGACGAGCCTCTACGACGACATGGCGCGGCGAGGACAGAAGCCGACGACATCGGTCGTCGAGGTGCGCTCCGGTGAGGTCAACGAGGTCGCGGCGACTGCCCTCGGGCTGCCGGTGGAGACGCCCCTGCTGTATGTCGAGCGGCTCCGGCTCGCCGGCAAGACCCCGACGGCGCTCATGCACAACTGGCTGCCGCCGCAGTTCGCCGATCTGACCGAGGCGGAGCTCGGGCGGGAGAGCCTGTATGCCCTGCTCAGGACCCGTGGCGTCCGTCCGGTCGTCGCGCACCAGACGATCGGCGCGCGCCGCCCGACGGCGCGGGAGCGCAAGCTGCTCGGCCTGGCGGCGGGGGACCCCCTCCTCACCATGACGCGACGGGCGTACGACGGGTCTGGGGCTGCCGTGGAGTACGGCGACCACTCGTACCGGTATGACCAGTACGCATTCGACATCACGGTCCACGAACGCTGAGACTCCGGCCGCTGTAGGAGTCCCGCGAGGTGGGCCACGCCGTGCTGTGAAGCCGGTCCATACTCGAGGTGTCCCTGACGGGTCCATGGTTGCCGAGCCGAGGGAGTTCGACGATGAAGGTGCTGATCTCGTCCTCCTCGGGAGTCGGTCACGTGCTGCCGATGATCCCGTTGGCCCACGCCCTGGTCCGAGCCGGGCATGACGTGCTGTGGGCCACCGGCCCCGACGCCTGCCGGGTGGTCGGGGCCGCCGGGATCGCGGTCGCACCGGCCGGGCTGGCCAAGGCCGACGACGGGCAGCCGGCCTTGGCCGCGGCGGCGCGGGAAGCCGGGGTGCCGCCGGAGGGCATGGGTCTGCACGTGTTCTCCCGGCTGTTCGGTGGGGTGTGCGCTCCGGCCATGCTGGGCGGGCTGCTGGCGGTCGCGCAGGACTGGCGGCCCGACGTGATGGTCCACGAGCAGGCCGAGCTGGCGGCCCCGCTGGCAGCCGCCATCGTCGGCATCCCGCATGTGACGCACGCCTTCGGTGGGGCTGTCCCAGCCCCCGCGGTCGAAGCGGCCGGCGTCGTGCTCGCAGATCTGTGGGCAGCGCACGGGCAGCGCCTACCGCCGTATGCCGGGTGCTACCAGTACCTCTACGTGGACATCTGCCCCTCAGCGGTCCAGACCGTTCCGCTTCACCACATTCCCCGGGTCCAGCCGATGCGGCCGGTCGCGTACGCCGGCGACCCTGTCGACGCCCTGCCATCGGTCCTGGCAGCCGACGACAGCCGGCCGTTGGTCTACGTCACCCTCGGTACGGTCTTCCACGACCAGGCCCTCATGCGGACCGTTCTCGCCGCGATGGGCGGTCTTGACGTGCGGGTACTGGCCACGACCGGGTCCGCGGGCGCCGTCACCGCGCTGGGCGGGCAGGCGGCCGACGTCACGGTGGCCGCGTTCGTACCCCAGACCCACGTGCTCCCCCACGCCGCCCTGGTGGTCTCCCACGGCGGATCGGGGACGGTGCTGGCCACCCTGGCCCGCGCCCTGCCGCAGCTGTGCCTGCCCCAGGCAGCCGACCAGTTCCGCAACACCGCCGGCGTCGTGCGGAGCGGCGCCGGGCTGGGCCTGTCCCCGCACGAGGTCGATGTCGGCACGATCGCCACGGCGGCCGGTCGGCTGCTGGCCGAACCACACTGGCGGTCCGCCGCCGCGGAGGTCGCCGCTCAGATCGCCGCCCTGCCCTCACCCGCCGCGGTCGTCCCCGTCCTGGAGCAGGTCGCCGGCGACGGCACGACTGCCCCGTACGCCTAGCCCGTCGCCCTCATCTCAGTCGGCGCGCAACGCCTCGACGGCCATTGCGCATTCGTCGACCCTGCCCACTGGCAGCATCGATCCTCAGGGTGCTAATGTCCTTACATTAGGACGACACGCCAACCCCGGAGCCCCCAGTGAAGATCGCCCAGGACCCGACGCCGCTTCACCATGACCACGCCCTGCTCGCCTTCCCGGGCGTCGTGGCCGAGCTCGGCTACGAGTGGATCCAGCTGACGCCGCATGTCGACCTGATGCCGTTCTACCGGCACCCGCGCGCCGACGACCAGCTCCTGACGGAGCTCAAGAGGTCATGCAAGGGTGCCGGGGTCGGCATCGCCTCGCTCCTGCCGGTCCAGCGCTGGTCCGGCCCTGACGAGTGGGCCCGCGAGGCAGCCGTCCGCAACTGGAAGCGGATCATCCAGATCGCGGTCGACCTCGAGGTCAGGACGATCGGCACCGAGTTCTCCGGGCGTCCCGAGCGAGCGGAGGAGTCGGAGGCGGCCTTCCTGCGAAGCATGGAGGAGCTGCTCCCCATCATCGAGCGCGAAGGCCTCGACCTGCTCATCGACCCGCACCCTGACGACTTCGTCGAGGACGGGCTCGAGGCGGTCCGCCTCCTGCGCGGCCTCAACTCCACACACGTCGGCATGGTCTTCGTCGCGTGCCACAGCTTCCACATGGGCCACCCGATGCGCGAGGTCATGCGCGCCGGCAAGGACCTGATCCGGCTCGTCCACGTCGCCGACACGATGGACCACCACGCGAGCCACGGACTGCGCTACATCTCCAACCCGCCGGGCAACGCCGCCCGCGTCCACCAGCACCTCCAGATCGGTGACGGTGACGTCGACTGGGACGACTTCTTCGGCGGGCTCGGCGAGATCGGCTTCCTCGACCGCGACGACACGGTCATGTGCAACTCCGTGTTCGCCGAGGACGAGCGCGCCGGGGACATGGCGCGCTTCCAGCTCAAGACCATGCAGGACCACATCGCCCGGCACGCCGGCAAGGAGGGGCAGTGACGACGACCCAGGCAGGCCCGACCCCGCTCGAGCGGATGACGGCGACCGAGCCGACCGTCCTCTGGAACGACTCCGCCGACCCCCGCGAGCTCGCCCGGTCGATCGCCTGGGGGGCGGTCGGCGCGACCTGCAACCCCGTCATCGCCGTCCAGTGCATCAAGAACGACCTCCCCCGCTGGACGAAGCGGATGGCGCAGATCATGGAGGAGCTCCCGACCGCCAGCGAGTCCGAGATCGGCTGGCAGGTCGTCCAGGAGATCTCACTCGAGGCGGCGGGGCTGCTGCGACCCGCATTCGACAGGTACGACGGCCGCAACGGCCGCCTGTCCATGCAGACCGACCCGCGCCTCGCCCGCGACCCCAAGGCCCTCGCCGACCAGGCCGAGCGCTTCTCCGCCCTCGCCGACAACATCATCGTCAAGATCCCCGCGACCCAGAAGGGCGTCATCGCGATCGAGGACGCCGTCTCCCGCGGCGTCTCGATCAACGTCACCGTGTCGTTCTCCGTCCCCCAGGCGGTCGCGACCGCCGAGGCGATCGAGCGCGGAATGCGGACCCGCGAGGCCGCCGGTCACGACGTCTCCCACATGGGGCACGTCGTGACGATCATGGTCGGCCGGCTCGACGACTGGCTCAAGGAGCTCGCCTCCCGCGGCCAGGTCGAGGGGGGTGTCGAGCTCGAGGACGGCGACCTCGACTGGGCCGGCATCGCGGCCTTCAAGCGCGCCTACGAGGTGTTCCAGGAGCGCGGCTACCGCAGCCGGCTCCTCTCCGCCGCCTTCCGGTCGACCGGACACTGGTCCGAGCTCGTCGGCGGCGACGTCGTCATCTCCCCTCCCTTCGCCTGGCAGGAGAAGATCCAGGCGAGCGGCCACCATCCTGTCGAGCGAATGCACGTCCCCGTCGACGCCGCGATCCTCGACCGGCTGCAGCGCGGCTTCACCGACTTCCGTCGCGCCTACGAGCCGGACGGGATGACACCGGCGGAGTTCGACGCATTCGGCCCGACCCGCAAGACGCTGCGCCAGTTCCTCACCGCCGACGAGGAGCTCGACCAGATCGTCCGCGACATCCTCCTGCCCGCCCCCTGAGCCCTGAGAGGCTGCCCCCATGACCCAGACGATCCGGCTCACCGTCGCGCAGGCCCTGGTCAAGTTCCTCGCTGCCCAGTACGGCGAGCGCGACGGCGAGCGTCAGCGGCTCGTGACCGGGATGCTCGGCATCTTCGGCCACGGCAATGTCGCGGGGGTCGGGCAGGCGCTCCTCCAGGCGCAGCTCCAGACCGAGGACTCGTATGCGGGGGAGGACGCCCTCGGCGACCTCCCCTATATCCTCGCCCGCAACGAGCAGGGGGCCGTCCACACGGCGACCGCCTTCGCTCGGCAGCGCAACCGCCTCCAGGTCATGGCCGTCACGACGTCGATCGGGCCCGGCGCGACCAACATGATCACCGGTGCCGCCCTCGCGACGACCAACCGCATCCCGGTCCTCCTCTTCCCCTCCGACCAGTTCGCGAGCCGCGTCCCCGACCCGGTCCTCCAGCAGCTCGAGTCGCCGCAGACCCTCGACACCGCGGTCACCGACTGCTTCCGCCCGGTCTCCCGCTTCTTCGACCGGGTCGTACGGCCCGAGCAGCTCATGCCGTCGCTCATGAACGCGATGCGCGTCCTCACCGACCCCGCGGACACCGGCGCGGTCACCGTGGCCCTGCCGCAGGACGTCCAGGCCGAGGCCTTCGACTGGCCGGTCGCCTTCTTCGCCGAGCGCACCTGGCACGTCGGCCGCCCGGTCCCGGAGCAGGCCGCGCTCGCCCGCGCCGTCGAGGTCATCCGGAACGCCGAGCGGCCGCTCGTCGTCGCCGGCGGCGGCGTCGTCTACTCCGGCGCGAGCGAGGAGCTGCGTGCGTTCGCCGCGGCAACCGGCATTCCCGTCTCCGACACCCACGCGGGCAAGGGCGCGATCAACTGGGACCACCCGCAGTCGGTCGGCGCGGTCGGCTCGACGGGAGCGTCCTCGGCGAACGCCCTGGCTCGCGAGGCCGACGTCGTCATCGGGATCGGGACGCGCTACAGCGACTTCACGACGGCGAGCCACACGATCTTCGCCGACCCGGCCGTGCGCTTCGTCAACGTCAACGTCCTCGGCTTCGACGCCGCCAAGCACGGGGCGACGATGCTCGTCGCCGACGCACGCGAGGCGCTGACCGCTCTGACGACGGCGCTCGACGGCTGGTCGACGGAAGCCGCCCACCAGCAGCGCGCGACCGACCTCACGGCCGCCTGGCAGAGCGAGGTCGACGCCTGCTACCACCGCGACCACGGCCCGCTCCCCGCGCAGACCGAGGTGTTCGGCGCGCTCAACGAGCTCATGGACCCCAAGGACGTGATCATCAACGCGGCCGGCTCGATGCCGGGCGACCTCCAGTGCCTCTGGCGGGCCTCGACCCCCGAGCAGTACCACGTCGAGTACGCCTTCTCCTGCATGGGCTATGAGATCCCCGCCGCGCTCGGCGCCAAGTGGGCGGTCGGCGATGAGCAGCAGGTCGTCGCGATCGTCGGCGACGGCACCTACCAGATGCTCCCGATGGAGATCGCGACGATCGTGCAGGAGCGCGTCAAGGTCATCATCGTGCTCCTCCAGAACCACGGCTTCGCCTCGATCGGCGCGCTGTCGGAGTCCCGCGGGAGCCAGCGCTTCGGGACGCAGTACGCGATGCGCAACCCCGAGACCGGTCGCCTCGACGGCGACGAGATCCCCTTCGACCTCGCGGCGAATGCGGCGTCCTGGGGCGCCGACGTGCTCCGCTGCGAAGGGATCAAGGGCTTCCGGGAGCAGTGGGCCAAGGCCGTCGCATCCGACCGGACGACAGTCCTCTACATCGAGACCGACCGGCTCGGGCCGAACCCTCCCGGCAGTGCATGGTGGGACGTCCCCGTGTCCGAGGTGAGCACGCTCGAGTCGACGCAGACGGCATTCGCCGAGCACCTCGAGCAGAAGGCGTCGCAGCGCGCCCATCTCTGAGCGACCGCTGCCGGTCTGACGACGCCGACCGCCGCCGTCGCCTGACGGTGCTCGGAAGCTGGGACCGCTACCCCGTCAACCTGATCTTAAATGTCCTAACAATCTATTGACAGTTACATGACTCACACGGCAAAGTGTGAACCATCAGGTGACGACCGGGCCTCTTGGCCTGGGAGCCGCCGGTGACCAACCCTCAGCACCGCCGCTCATGGGGTGCTCGTCCGAAAGGCACGCAACATGAACCGCACCCCCCTCCGGCTCGGGATCGCCGCTGCGGCTGCGCTCTCCCTCGCTGCCTGCTCCTCCTCTGGAGGCAAGCAGACGACCGACACCGGCACCGGCGACGGCGCTGCGGCGGCCAAGACGATGACCATCATCATGGTCACGCACCAGGCCCCCGGCGACACCTTCTGGGACCGCATCCGCAAGGGCGCCGAGGCGGCCGCCGCCAAGGACGGCGTCAACTTCCAGTACACCAACGACCCGGACGCCACGAAGCAGGCCCAGCTCATCCAGGCGGCGATCGACAAGAAGCCGGACGGCATCGCGGTGACCTCCCCCAACACCGGCGCCCTCGGCGACGCGATCAAGAAGGCCGTGGCTGCCGGCATTCCGGTCTCGATGTTCAACGCGGGCGGCGACGACGCCCTCGGCCTCGGCGCCATCGGCTACTTCGGCCAGAGCGAGGCCGACGCCGGCTTCGCCGTCGGCGAGAAGGCCAAGGCCGACGGTGGGAGCAACATCCTCTGCGTCATCCAGGAGCAGGGCCAGTCCCAGCTCGAGGCGCGCTGCGACGGCGTCGCCAAGGGTGCCGCGGGCTCCAAGGTGACCCGGCTCTACGTCAACGGTCGCGACGACGCGGACGTGACGACCAAGATCCAGGCCTCGCTCACCCAGGACAAGACGGTCAACTACGTCGTCACCCTCGGTGCGCAGTTCGCCCTCGACGCCGGCAAGGCCGTCAAGAGCGCCGGCAGCAGCGCCAAGGTCGGCACCTTCGACACCAACGAGGAGCTCGTCAAGGCGATCCAGTCCAAGGACGTGACCTTCGCCGTCGACCAGCAGCCGTACCTCCAGGGCTACCTGGCCGTCGACAGCATCTGGCTCTTCAAGAAGAACGGCAACACCCTCGGCGGCGGCAAGAGCGTCGCGACGGGTCCGGCGTTCATCGACGCCAGCAACGTCGAGGCGGTCGCGGGGTTCGCGGCCAACGGCACTCGGTGACCTGCTCATGAGCACCGCTACTCCAGCGGTGGCCGGAGACGACCGGGTCCAGGCCCGGTCGTCCCTGTCCACCTACCTAGGAATGCCGGCCGTCGGCGCCGTCATCGGCGCGGTCGTCATCGCACTGATCTTCGTCGCGGTCGCCCCCGCATTCCGCGAGGTCGGCAACATCGGGACGGTGCTCTACGGCGCCTCCACGATCGGCATCGTCGCCGTCTTCGTCGGCCTGCTCATGGTCGGTGGCGAGTTCGACCTGTCCGCCGGCGTCGCCGTCGTCTCCTCGAGCCTTGCCGCGGCCCACGCGACGTGGTACTTCAGTCTGAACGTCTGGCTCGGGGTCTTCCTCGCCCTGCTGTTCTCGCTCGCGGTCGGCGCCTTCAACGGCTGGCTCCTCCAGGTGACCAAGCTGCCGAGCTTCCTCGTGACCCTCGGCACCTTCTTCGTCCTCGCCGGAGCCAACCTGGCGCTGACCCGGCTCATCGCGGGCGGCGTGTCGTCCAAGAACATCAGCGACATGGACGGCTGGTCGAGCGCGCACGCGGTGTTCGCCACGACGTGGAAGATCGGCTCGATCGAGCTGAAGATTCCCGTCATCTACTGGCTGCTCCTCACGGGGATCCTGTCGTTCCTGCTCCTGCGGACCAAGTACGGCAACTGGATCTTCGCCGCGGGTGGTGACTCCGCCGCCGCGCGTGCCGTCGGCGTGCCCGTCGCCGCCACCAAGGTCGCGCTCTTCATGGGCGTCGGCTTCGGGGCCTGGCTCCTCGGGATGCACAACCTCTTCGAGTACAACAACGTGCAGTCCGGCGCGGGAGTCGGTCAGGAGTTCATCTACATCATCGCGGCGGTCATCGGCGGGTGCCTCCTCACCGGCGGCTACGGCTCGATCGCCGGGGCGACCGTCGGTGCCCTCATCTACGGCATGGCGAACCTCGGGATCACCTACGCCGGCTGGGACGTCGACTGGCTCAAGACCTTCATGGGCGTCCTGCTCATCGGTGCGGTCCTGGTCAACCAGGCCGTCAAGCGGAAGGCGGATGCCTGATGACCACGACGAAGGAGAATGCGGTGCACGCCTCAGAAGTCACGACCCCGATCCTCGAGCTCGAGGACGTCGGCAAGCGCTACGGCAACGTCCACGCCCTGCGCGGCGTGAACATCCGGGTGCGCAAGGGCGAGGTCACCTGTGTCCTCGGTGACAACGGCGCCGGCAAGTCGACGCTCATCAAGATCGTCGCCGGACTCCACGAGCACACCGACGGCGTCATGCGGCTGGACGGTGCGGAGACGACATTCACCTCACCGCGCCAGGCGCAGTCGTCGGGGATCGCGACGGTCTACCAGGACCTCGCGCTCGCCCCGCTCATGTCGGTGTGGCGCAACTTCTTCCTCGGCAACGAGATCCGCAAGGGTCTCGGTCTCGACCTCGACCAGATGAAGAAGGTCGCCGGCGAGGAGCTGACCAAGATGGGGATCGTCATCCCCGACCTCGACCGCCCCGTCGGAGCCCTCTCCGGCGGCCAGCGACAGGTCATCGCGATCGCCCGGGCCATCTACTTCGGTGCCAACGTCGTCATCCTCGACGAGCCGACGGCGGCCTTGGGCGTCAAGCAGTCCGGTGTCGTGCTGAAGTACATCCTCAAGATGCGCGACGCCGGCCTCGGCGTCATCTTCATCACCCACAACCCGCACCACGCCTTCCTCGTCGGCAACCACTTCATCATCCTCAAGCTCGGCCGGGTCGTCCTCGACGCTCACCGGGACGAGCTGACGTTGGAGCAGCTCACCGGGGAGATGGCAGGCGGCCAGGAGCTCGCGGAGCTGAGCCACGAGCTCAAGGGAACCGACCCGGGCAAGGTCGTCGACGTCTCGGCGGCCGACGGTCCGGTCGATGTCGCCGCCCCCGAGCTCGACCAGGGCGAGCTCGCGGCGCTCGCCGAGGAGGAGGCCGACGACAAGGCCTGAGCCGCCTCCCGGCAGGCGCACGACGAAGGGCTCCGACCATCGAGGTGGTCGGAGCCCTTCGCCGTCTCCCGTCGAAAGGTCACAACCCGCCGGGCCGCTTCGCGAAAGGTCACAACCCGCCGGGCCGCTTCGCATCGAGAGGTCACAACCCGCCGGGCGGGATACGGCGGGTTGTGACCACTCGACCCATGCGTTACGCGGACAGGAGGCACCAAGGCGCGGGGGGCCGGCCGTCCGTCAGCGCGCGGCGACCCCACATCACGAACGAGAGGTCACGACCCGCCGTGCGTGGCGGCGGGTCGTGACCTCTGGACGGCGTTTGGTCAGGCCTTGGCGGTCGCGCGGACGACGAGGACGGGGATGTCGGCCTCGAGGAGGATGTCCTGGGTCACCGAACCGAGGAACGCCTTGCCGACCGGCGAGCGCCGCCGGGCGCCGATGACGAGCATGTCGGCACCGGCGTCCTCGGTCGCGGCGAGGAGGGCGGCGGTCACCGCGTCGACGCCGGTGCTCGCAGCCGCGACGACGCGGACGTCGTGCTCGACACCGTCGATCCCCGCATCGGACAGGGCGGCCTCGACGAGGTCGGAGATGCCCTGGACGAGCGCCTCCTGCGCATCGAGGTCGATCGAGGTCACGACGTTGAGGACGACGAGGGTCGACCCGTGGGCCTTCGCCTCGGCGCCCGCGACGGCGAGTACCTCGGCGGCGGGGCTGGTCGTGTGGTGGGCGACGGCGATGGTCATGTCGGGTCCTGCCTTCCGGGAGGGGTCAGTTGTAGAAGTCGGGCTTGTCGATCATCGAGACCGGGACGACACCGTCGTCGGTCAGCGCCTTGACGCCGGCGTCGCAGACGCAGGCCGCGGCGTAGCCGTCCCAGCTCGTCGGACCGGTCTGGGTGCCGGCGGCCGAGCTGTCGATCCACTCCTGGACCTCGGCGACGAAGGCGTCGTAGAAGCGGTCGTCGTGGCCGCGGGTGATCCGGTTGGTGTTCATCTGCTGCTTGCGGGTCGTGATCGCGTTCTGGTCCGACAGGCTCATCGTCCCGTCCTCGGCGACGACCTCGCACCGGATGTCGTAGCCGAACTGGCAGTTGACGAAGACCTCGACGTCGACCCGGATCCCCGAGGTCGTCGTCATGATGAGCACGAGCGGGTCCTGGAGGTGCTCGAAGCGCTTGCTCGTCTTCTTCGGCTTGTCGACACGCGCCGACACGATCTCCTCACCGAGGAGGAAGCGCATGAGGTCGACCTCGTGGATCGCCGTGTCGTTGATCGCCATGTCCCACGTGTACTGCTCGGGGACGGTCGGGTTGCGGTGTGCGCAGTGCACCATGAGGACTTCTCCGAGCTCGCCGGAGTCGACGACCGACCGCATCTCCGCGTAGCCGCGGTCGAAGCGGCGGACGAAGCCGACGGTGACGAGCCGCTTGCCGGCATTCTGCTCGGCGGCCATGATCCGCTCGGCCGCTGCGGCGGTCGGCGTCAGCGGCTTCTCGCAGAAGACCGGCTTGCCCGCCTCGATCGCCGCGATGACGTCCGGCTCGTGCGCCGGACCGAAGGAGCAGATCATGACCGCGTCCACGTCCGGGCTCGCGATGAGCTCGGCCGAGGATGCGAATGCCGTCGCCCCGATGTCCGCGGCGACCCGCTCCGCCGCGGCCGGGTTGATGTCGGAGACGGCCGTGACGCGGCCGCCGGAGATGACCGAGTGGATCCGGTCGATGTGGGTCAGGCCCATGCGGCCGGGGCCGATCATGCCGATGCGCAGCGTCATTGCCGGGCTCCTTACTTCTGGCCGAGGCCGAGGGAGGCGAGGTACTCGCGGGTGTGGATGGCGATCGGAAGCGGCTCGTCCTTGGCACAGCCGTACATGTCCTGCTCGCAGACGACGTAGAGCTCCTTGTCGAGGTCGGCGAGCGCCTCGATGAGGTCCTTCATGTCCGGCAGGCCGGCGGGCGGGGCGACCGAGCACCCCGCCTTGACGGCGCGGACGAACGGCCAGTCCTCGTCGTGCGCCTGGGTCACCAGCCCCTGGTCCATCGCCTTGATGTGGACGTAGGAGATCCGCTCGGGGTACTTGCGGCACAGCTCCATCGGGTCGCCGCCCCCGTAGATGATGTGGCCGGTGTCGAGGCAGAAGCCGACGTCCTCGGGGTCGGTCGCCTCGAAGATCCGGTCGATGTCCTCGGGGGTCTCGATGTGGCTGTCCCCGTGCGGGTGGAGGACCATCGTCAGGCCGTAGTCCTGCCGCATGATCCTGCCGAGCCGGTTGGCGTTGTCGATGTAGAGCCGCCACGCCTCGGGCGTCAGGACCTTGTCGTCGATGTAGTCGCCGGACTTCTCGTCGCGGAACATCGGGGGCAGGTGGACGATGTACTCCGCCCCGACCTCGGCGTGCGTCTGCGCGATCGACCGGAAGAAGCGCTCGGTCTCGGCCCAGGCCTCCTGCTTGTGGAGAATGCCCCAGCCCGTGCCCGCGACGACGCGGAACCCGTGCTCGTCCATGACGTCCTTGAGATGCGCCGGATCGGTCGGGAAGTAGCCGAACGGGCCGGTCTCCATGACGGAGAACCCGGCGGTCTGCATCTCGTCGAGCGCGACGTCCCAGTCGATCTGCGCCTCGTCCTGGGGAAACCAGACGCCCCACTGGTCCGGGCACACGCCGATCGTCAGCTTGCTGTAGCGGGGGTCGGGGTTGACGGCCTTGGACGTGGCCACAGGGCATTCCTTTCGCGGACAGAGACACGGGCGATGACAGTATGTCACGTCAATAGGTCATTTGCTACGGTCCTGCGGCACCGGATGCCCCACGACGATCCCGCCGACGACGAAGGGCCACCCACGCAGGCATCGTGCACCTGCGGGGTGGCCCCTCGAACACGTCGTGGGTGGCTCAGTTCGTCGTGAGCCGCATCCGGAAGTCGGCCTCGGTGCCCTTGGCGCCGGCGGAGATGCCGACCGACTGGAGGACGTCGGCAACCTTGCGGTCGTTGGCGGCCAGGTCCTGACCGGTGGCCGCGAGGACCTTCTTGATGTTGGCGTAGAGGACGACGGTCGCCGAGCCGGCGTCGGGGACGGCCGCCGTGAAGGCCGCGTCGTCGCCGAGGCCCTTGCCGGACGCGACCGCGTCGGCGTAGCCCTGCTCGAGCCCGACGACGGTGCGGCCGCCGCCGGCCTTGACCGCGAACGGGGTGCCGGCGAGCGACTCGAGCCGGCCGGCGAGCGCCTTGACGTCGGCCTCCGGGGAGTCGGTGACGAGGGCGATCTTGGGCATGTCATCGGTGCCCATGCCGCCGAAGGCGACGGAGAAGGAGTTGCCGAGGAGGGTCTGGAGGTCGCCCGGGAGGGAGATCCCGCTCTCGCTCATCGAGTCCGTGAGGCTGCCGGCCAGGCCGGACTTCTCCAGGCTGCCCCAGAGCTTGGTCGCATAGCCCTTGCCACCACTCAGGCCGAAGGCGGCGACGGTGTCGGCCGGGAGCGCGGCGACGCCGTTGGCCTGGCCGGAGGCGCCGGAGTCGGCGAGGCCGGTCCCCTTGCCGACGAGCTCGAGGGTCGGGCCGTCGAAGCGGAGCGCGCCGACGAAGCGGCCCTGGAACTGGTCGGTGAGCGCGGACGCGTCACCGGTCACGCCGGCTTCGCCCACGAGGGCCTTGGCCTTGGTCATGTCGGCCCAGAAGCTCGCGACACCCGTCTCGCCGAGCGCGCCGAGGTCGTCGCCGAAGGCCTTGCTCGCCTCGAGCGAGCCGGTCGCGCCGGCCTTGAGGGCCGCGTCGACCGTCGCCTGCTTCTCCCCGCAGAGAGCGAACTCGTCGCCGACCGCGCAGTGTGTGTCACCGTCGGCGCTCAGCTTCGCGAGGCCGGTCCTGGCCTTGCCGGCGTCGGTCACGGCGAGGGCGACGACGACGTCCGGGGTCTTGCCGGAGCCGGGCAGGACGGCGAAGCCGAAGCGCGAACCGAGCCAGGGCGCGACGTCCTTGGCGTAGTCGACGCCCTCGAGCTGCCCGCCCTTCTGGATCTGGTCGAAGATGACCTTGCGGAGGTCCGCGTCGTCCTTCTTCGTGTCCGCCGGGGCCGAGGGGAACTTGCGGATGAAGCGCAGCGCGTCGATCTTCTGGCCGCCACTCGGGTCGAGGTCGACCTTGGCGAAGGCGATCGCATTCGCCGGGATCGCGGACTCGGGCTGCGCACCGCCGCCACCGAGGACCTGCTGGTAGGCGACGTAACCGCCACCGAAGACGATCGCGGCGATCGCCGCCGCGCCGAGGCCCATCACGGCGAGGCGCTTGCCGCCACCCTTGGGACCGTTGTCCACGGGGACCTCACCGGTCGGCCGAATGCCGCTCGCGTCGAAGCCGAAGCGTTCGCCCTCGCCGTAGGGGTTGTCCGGGGTCCCGGACGTCCACGAGCCGGCGTCGGCGGACGCGGGGGCCTGGGGGTCGAGCGCCGGGACCTCCTGCGTCGACCCGGCCGGGATCTGCTGCGTCGGCTCGCCCGCGGCGAACGGCTGGTCGAAGGACGAGGTGGCGGGCGCGTCGGGCGCATCGGGCGCCGGCGGCTGGAAGCGTGACGGATCGGACTGGTCGGACATGGTTCCCCCCGGGAAGGACTGCAGAGTGCAAAGGGTCGCTCCCCCGTTGGGCGCAACCCTGAAAGTGTAGATCCGACGCGAGGATGCTCTGACCAGTTCCACGGGGAGCGCTCCCCTGCCGCGTTCGACCCGGTTCGGCGGCGCCGCCCGCAGGCCGGGACGCACGAAGCCCCCGCCGTGGTCGGCGGGGGCTTCGGGCTCGAAGGGGGTCGGCGTCAGCCGGCCACCACGTCGAGGTTGAGGCTCGCGACGACGTCCCCGTGGAGGCGGACGGTCGCCTTGTGCGAGCCGACCGTCTTGATCGGGGTCGCGATCTCGATGCGGCGCTTGTCGAGCTCCGGGCCACCCGCGGCCTTGACGGCGGCGGCGACGTCGGCGGTGGAGACGGCGCCGAAGAGGCGACCCTCCTTGCCGGCGTGCGCGGGGACGCGGACGGTGGAGTTCTCGAGGTTGCCCTTGATCGACTGCGCCTCCTCGACCGACTTCACGGCGCGGGCCTCACGGCCCTTGGCGAGCGCGTCGACCTGGGACTGGGCGCCCTTGGTCCACGCGACGGCGAGGCCGCGACGGATCAGGTAGTTGCGGCCGTAGCCGTCCTTGACGTCGGTGACGTCGCCAGCAGCACCGAGGCCGGAGACCTCGTGGGTGAGGATGACCTTCATGTTCGTTGTCCTTCCTGACCGGTGCGTCAGCGCGCGCTGGAGGAGTAGGGCAGGAGGGCCATCTCACGGGCGTTCTTGACGGCCGTGGCGATGAGGCGCTGCTCCTGGACCGAGACACCGGTCACCCGACGCGCGCGGATCTTGCC
The DNA here is from genome assembly GCA_963752365.1 of uncultured Actinomycetota bacterium. Lineage (GTDB taxonomy): Bacteria > Actinomycetota > Actinomycetes > Actinomycetales > Dermatophilaceae > CAVVXY01. Next base: position 77,575 of record CAVVXY010000003.1, on the reverse strand, counting down.
GCGGTCGGAGATGAACTTGCGCAGCAGCGCGGTGTCCTTGTAGTCGATGTTCTCGACCTTCGCCGCCTTGAGCGGGTTGGCCTTCTTCTTGGGCTTGCGAATGGCGGGCTTGGCCATCGTGGTGCTCTCCTTGGTCGGATGAGCCCGAGGTCGATCCTCGGGATGGGGTCCTACTGGTGGTGCTGAATGCCGTGCGGCGGGCCGGTCTCCCGGCTCACCTCCGGCGTCGTGTGCCTCGATGTGTGTTTCGGGGGGACACGGAGGCGGAGCCCCCGTGCGGGATCAGAACGGGGGCTCGTCGTAGGACGATCCGCCGCCCCAGCCGCCACCCTGGCCGCCGGCGGGCTGGGCGCCCTGACCGCCGCCCTGGGGGCTGCTCGGCTGGCCGCCGTAGCCGCCCTGCTGGCCGCCGGACTGCTGGCCGTAGCCGCCGCCCTGACCGCCACCGGTCGCCCACGGGTCGCTGTCGCCACCGCCGGTGTTGCCACCGCCGCCGCCGCCGAAGCCGCCGCCACCCGAGGCGCCGGAGCGCTGGGTGCGGTTGACCTTGGCGGTCGCGTAGCGGAGCGACGGGCCGACCTCGTCGACCTGCATCTCCATGACCGTGCGCTTCTCGCCCTCCTTGGTGTCGAAGGAGCGGGAGACCAGTCGCCCGGTCACGAGGACCCGCATGCCCTTCTGGAGGGACTCGGCGATGTTCTCCGCCGCCTCACGCCACACCGAGCAGCGCATGAACAGCGTCTCCCCGTCCTTCCAGTCGTTGGACTGCCGGTCGAACGTCCGCGGCGTCGAGGCCACGGTGAAGTTCGCGACGGCCGCCCCGGACGGGGTGAAGCGCAGCTCGGGGTCGCCGGTCAGGTTGCCGACGAGGGTGATGGTGGTGTCGCCTGCCATGGTGTTCCCCTTGCGTTTGGTTTGGGTCGGCCGAGGATCAGGCGTCGGCGCGGAGGAGCTTGGTGCGCAGGATCTGCTCGGACAGGCCGAGCTGGCGGTCGAGCTCCTTGGCCGTGGCCGGCTCGCACGTCATCTTGACGACGGCGTAGATGCCCTCGGCCTTCTTCTTGATCTCGTACGACATCCGGCGACGGCCCCAGAAGTCGAGGTTGTCGACGGTGCCGCCGTCCTTGGTGACGACGGTGAGGAACTTCTCCAGCTCAGGCTGGGCGGTCCGGTCGTCGAGCTCGGGGTCGAGGATGACCATGAGTTCGTACTCACGCATGCGGTAACCCGCCTCCTTCGGTCTTGGCGGTCACGGTCGTTCCGTGACAGGAGGGTATGCAATGCGCCGCCTCGCATGCGGACGAGTGTCCACAGGCCGCGAGGCAACCGTGCAAGAGTACCCGCGCCGCGGCATTCGCCCGAATCGGCGGGTGGGACGGCGAATGCCGTCAGCGGAAGGTCGCGATGACCGCGTCGGGGGCGCCGGTGAAGGGGCCGGCGGTCTCGTCGACGAGCTCGTCGCGGTCCGGGTCGTCGGGCCACTCCGGGTCCGGGTCGTGCGCGGGGCGGCCCATCGCCCGCCGCCACGTGCACCAGACGAGCCAGCCGACGGCGGCGAGGCGGACGAGGACGAACATCGCGTACCAGGCCGGCGGCATTCCGCGGTCGGGTCGGGACAGACCGCCGGAGTAGAGCCAGACGGCGACGAAGCTGGCGATCTCGGCGCCGGCCCAGATGAGGTGCTCGCGTCTCGGCAGGCCGACGAGCGCGACGAGCGGGAGCAGCCAGAGGGAGCTCTGGACCGGGAAGGACTTGCCGGTGACCAGGACGATGCCCACGACGACCAGGGCGACCTCGGCGATCGCGGGGCGGCGCGGGGCGGTGAGCGCGAGGACGGTGCCCGCCGCCGCGGCGGCGAGGACGCCGAGGACGGCGAGGGCGGTCACGACCCCGGTCGGGATGGGATGTCCGAGGACCGAGTAGATCGCGTTGCCGATCGTTGCCAGGATGCCGGGGGCGGAGTCGGCGCGGCCGGCCGACGCGATGAGCTGGGGCAGCACCCACGGGGAGCCGAGCCCGGCCGCCGAGGTCCACCAGCTCTGCAGCGGGTAGGAGATCGCGACCGGGTTGGTCAGGGCGAAGACGGCGAGGACGACGGCGACGCTCACACCGGCCGCGAGCAGCATTCGACCGACCGGCCTCATCCGGCCCGCGCGGACACCGAGCACCGTGACGACGCCGAGGACGAGGAGGGGATAGCCGCGCGCGACGACGCCGAGGCCGAGGAGGACGCCGGCAACCTCCGGCCGGCGGCGGGCCCAGGCGAAGAGCCCGGCGGCGACGAGCGCGACCCCGACGACGTCGGAGGAGACGAGGGCCGCGGTGACGAGGACCGGGCTGAGGGCGACGTGCGCGGCGAGGCCGGGACGAAGGGTGCGCGTCGCCGCGGTCAGCCAGACCGTGCCCATGACGAGGGCGGCGGAGAGCACGGCCCAGAGGAGGAAGTACTGCCGCTGCTGGGCGACGATCGGCCCGTCGCCGACGAGCCCGCCGAGCAGGCTCATGACGGCGCCGGTGACCGGCGGGTGCGGGACGGAGGCGTCACCTCCGAGGTAGGCGGTCAGCCCACCCGAGAGCCGACCGACCTGGTACTGGATCGGCAGGTCCGAGAAGCACGCCCGCCAGAACTGCTCCTGGCTGTTCCAGCCGTGCTCGACGCAGTAGGCACGCTGGAGGACCGCCACCTGCATCGGGATCATCGAGAGCAGGACGAGCGGCCAGACGAGCCCGGCGAACGACGGCCGACGCGAATGCCGCCCCGGCCCACCGCCGACGACGGCGAGGTCTGCGGTGCTCGTCACGCGGGCAGGCTACCCGCCGGCCGTCGCCGGGGCGGTGGCGCCGGTCGCGGTCGCCGCCCCGGTCGCGTTCGTCGTCGGCGGCTGGACGGTGACCGTCGGAAGCGTCGTCGGGATCGTGACCGTCGGCTTGCCCGGCGTCCTCGTCGTCGTCGGGGGCTGCGTCGTCGTCGTCGTGGTGGTCGTCGTCGTCGGTCGTGCTCGTCGTCGTCGTGCTCGTCGTCGTCGTGCTCGTCGAGGAGCTGCTGCTGCTCGTCGCGGGCGGCGGCGTCGAGGTCGGTGTCGGCGCCTTGTCCCAGTTGACGTGCTTGGGCTCGGGGAACTCCACGACCTTCATCCCCTCGAGCGCGACCTTCATGTAGTCCGTCCAGATCCTGACGGGGACCGTCGCCCCGGTCAGCTGCCCGACGCCGGGGATGTCGCTCATCGCGTTCGCCTCCTTGGAGGAGTCGCCGTCGCCGCGGTAGATGCCGACCGCGGTTGCGAGGTTGGGCGTGAAGCCGTCGAACCACGCGCCGAAGTTGCCGGTCGTCGTCCCCGTCTTGCCGGCCGCGGGCCGGTCGAGGTTGTCGCCGGCGAAGGAGCCGGACCCGCGCTCGACGACTGCCTGCATCGCCTCCATGACATCGGACATGACGTCCGGGTCGAAGACCTGCTTGGTCACCGGCTTCGCCGCGTACGTGTAGTCGCTGCTCGTCGAGGTGACCTTCCTGACGAGGTAGGGCGTGGCCCGCTTGCCGTTCGCCGCGATCGTCGCGTAGGCATTCGCCATGTCGATGACCTTGACGTTGTCCGTGCCGAGGATGTTGGCGTAGACCGGCGTCAGCTTCGTCGTGATGCCTGCCGTCGCCGCGACCTGCGCCGTTGCCTTGGGGGTCGCCTCGATGTTGACCTGGGCGTAGATCGTGTTGACCGAGTTGGCGGTCGCGTCGATGAGGTTGAGCCGGCCGTAGCCCTCGCCGCCGAAGTTGCGGACACCGCCCTCGCGGAGGAAGTCCGTCGAGGCGTTCGCGTCCCGGAACTCCGTGAAGAACTGGGGGCTCGCACCGCTGAAGCGGGCATTGGTCCCGATGTCGCCGGACTGGAGCGCTGCGATGAGACCGAAGATCTTGAACGTCGACCCGGCCTGGACCATGCCCTGCGTCGCGTCGTTGAACTGCCGCTTCTGGAAGTCGGCCCCCGCATACATCGCGACGATCGCGCCGTCGCCGGGGGTGATCGAGACGAGCGCCGGGTGGAGGTTGGCCGGGTCCTTGGGGAGCCGGTCCCGGACGGCGTTGACCGCGGCGACCTGCTTCTTGCGGTCGATCGTCGTGACGATCCGCAGGCCGCCCGCGTCGATCTCGGCGTCGGTGAGCTTCTGCTGGGTCAGCAGGTCCTGGCGGACGGCGGCGACGACGTAGCCGTCGGGGCCCGAGACGCCGATCCGCTGGCGCGGCGCCTGGGTCCTCGGGAAGGCGAGCGCGGCCCGCTGCGGCGCGGTGATCCAGCCCTGGGTCACCATGCCGTCGACGACGTAGGTCCACCGGCCCTGCGCGAGCTTGCGCTGCTCGTCGCCGAGCGCCGGGTCGTAGAACGACGGGCCGCGGATGACCGAGGCGAGGAGGGCCCCCTCGGACACCGTGAGCTTGGAGACGTCCTTGCCGAAGTAGGCCTTGCTCGCCGCCTGGATGCCGCTGGCGCCGCGCCCGAAGTAGATCGTGTTGAGATAGCTCTCGAGGATGTCGGACTTGGTCAGCTGCCGGTCGACCTTGAGGGAGATCATGATCTCCTTGAGCTTGCGGGTCAGCGTCTGGTCCTGGCTCAGGTAGTAGTTCTTGACGTACTGCTGGGTGATCGTCGACCCGCCCTGCGTCTGTCCGCCGCGGATCGCGGTCCAGACCGCGCGTCCGATGCCGGTCGGGGAGATCCCGCTGTTGGTGTAGAAGTCGCGGTCCTCCGCCGCGAGGAAGGCCTGCTGGACCGCCCTGGGCACCTTGGCGAGCGCCACCGACTCCCGGTTGACGTCCCCGAAGCGGCCCATCTCCGTCGTGCCGTCGGCGTAGTAGACGATCGACGCCTGCGCGACGGCCGCCTCGTTGGCCTTGGGGATCGGGGTCAGGACGTACACGACGACGAGGCCGATCACACCGAGGAGGAAGGCCCCACCGAGGGCGAGGAGAATGCGGCGCGGCCAGCTCCGACGCGGCTTGCCGGGCGTGGTGCCGCCTTTGGCGGCGGCGGCGCGACCGTCGTCTGCGGCGCGGGTCCCGGGACGGGGGGAGGGCATGAAGGATCTCTCGGGTCGGTGGCGGTGCCCGCTCAGTATGACGAGCGGGCTGCCCGATCCCCGCATTCGTCGCCTGTGAACGAGAGTGCACGAACCTCCGCCTCCCGCGACGGGGAGACGGAGGTTCGGGCACTGTCGACGGCTGGGATCAGCCGGTCGTCCGCAGGACGCGGGCCGTGACCTGGGTGTTGTCGTAGGCCGCGAGGGAGCGGTTCGCACCGGTCACGCAGACGTCGTCACCCCGCCACGCCTCGCGCCAGACGTAGCCGTAGACGCAGGTGTGCGGTCCGTACGGCCCACTGACCCACCGGTAGTAGCGGACCGCGTTGTCGTAGGCGGCCTGGCTCCGGGTCGAGCCGGCGACGCAGACGTAGTCGGACAGGTCCGCGTCCCGCCAGACGTAGCCGGGCTTGCAGGTGCTCGGGCCGTAGACGAAGCGCGCCGGGTTGCGCCGGGCAGCCGCCTGGGTGTTGTCGTAGGCAGCCTGGCTGCGCACCGAGGGGTAGACGCAGACGTCGTCGCCGCTGAACGCCTCCCGCCACACGAAGCCGTTGACGCAGGTGTGCGGTCCGTAAGGCCCGCTGACCCAGCGGGTGTAGCGGACGGCGTTGTCGTAGGCGGCCTGGGACCGGGTCGCCCCGGTCACGCAGACGAGGTCGGACGCACGGGCCCCGCGCCAGACGTAGCCCTGGACGCAGCGGCTCGTGATGGCGGAGGTGATCCGGACCTGGGCGAGGTTGCCGTAGCGGTAGGTGACGTTGATCGTCACGCCGTTGGCCGAGAGCGACTGCGCCGGCGGCTTGCCCGCGACGCCGAGGCTGCGGAGCAGGGTCGGGCGGCCGTTCTTCACGTCATGGATGAGGACGGTGTCGGACGGGATGCCGTTGGACCAGCCGGTCTTGCGCTGGTACTCGACCGTGTAGTAGTTGAACAGGTCACCCGGGTTGTAGGGGACCCGGACGAGGAGCGAGCCCCCGGCGGCGGGGACGTTGAGCGGGGCGAGCGAGACCGTCGCGGCCGAGACGCCGTTGGCGCCGAAGGTCGTGATCCGGTTCTTCGGGATCCAGCCGAGCTTGTCGCGGTGGAACGCGTTGAGGCCCGTGCCGCGCTGGCCGTAGGTGCCGGCCGTGCTGTAGACGTGCTGGGCGCTCATCTCGTCCCACATGTCGTCGTACTCGCCGGGCCCGGACCACGAGGCGTTCTGGTAGGTCAGGTCGTTGGAGTAGGAGTGGTCGAGGCCGTAGCCGTGGCCCATCTCGTGGGCGGCGAAGCGGACGTTCCACGCTCCGGGGTCGAGCAGGACGCGACCACCGGCGGAGCCGGAGTCCTGCTGGCTGTTGGTGAGGACGACGATCCGGTGGCCGGTCGGGACCGTGTAGCCGCCGCGGGCTGCCGTCGCGACGCAGTCGTTGATCTTGTCCCAGCGGCTCTTGGGAGCCTCCTGGGCCTTGGTGAAGGGCATCGTGTACCAGCCGCGGACGGTGACGTTGATCTTGTGCTTGCCGTAGCTCTGGTCGTTGAAGTAGTCGTAGAGACCGCCGGTCCCCGCACCCGCGGCGCCGAACATGCTCGAGAAGTAGGGCGTCGAATGCGGCATCGCCGCGACGTCGCTGAACCGGCAGGCGAGGACCGACCAGCCGTCCTGGGTGCGGACCGGCACGGCCTCCGCCGGGCTGACGGGGGCGATGGTCGCCGCCCCGGCCGCGACGGCGAGCGCCGCGGCGAGCTTCATGACACGAGCCATGTGAGTGATCCCTCTATGGAAGTGACGTCGGCGAAATGCCGAACCGCGAGTGAGGAGTGGCGTTCGTGGCGCCCTGATACGCGCCGGCGGTCCTCGACAGGACAAAGTCCCCTCCATGTTTGTATCGAGGCGATATATCTGTTTGACTGACGTCCGTGTCACGCCGCACCGACCTGCTCGACTTCGCCGTGCTCGGCCTCCTCCACGAGGGTCCGATGCACGGTTACGAGCTCCGGCGACGCCTCAACGCGGCCCTCGGCGCCTTCCGCGCCCTGTCCTACGGGACGCTCTACCCCTGCCTCAAGGCACTCGCCGTCACCGGTCACGTCACACCCGAGACCGAGCCGAATGCGACGGCGCGCGCCCGCATTCCGTACGGCCTGACGGCGACCGGCCGGGCCCGCTTCGACGAGCTTGCGGCGAGCGCGGACGAGGACGCCTACGGCGACGAGGCCTTCGACGTCCGCGTCGCCTTCTTCGCCCGGACCGAGGGCACCGTCCGGCTCCGGATCCTCGAGGGCCGGCGCCGGACGCTCGCCGACCGGCTCGCCCGGGCCCACGAGGCCGCCGCCTCCGACGCGTGGCTCGCGACGCTCGCGCGGCGCGACGAGGACGGGCTCGAGCGCGACATCGCCTGGCTCGGCGGCCTCATCGACCGCGAGACCCGCGCCGGTGGCGTCGAGCGCTCCCCCCTCTCAGACCCCTCCCATCCGGCCTTCCGGCCGGCCACACCGCGGCCCCCCCGTCGCGGCACCACCTGAAAGATCCCTCGCACGGGGGCTCCGCCCCTGTGTACCCCCCGATAAGTCCAAACCAGCAGGAGTTCCACACATGGGTTCGATCCGCGTCGCCATCGTCGGCGTCGGCAACTGCGCGAGCAGCCTCGTGCAGGGTGTCGAGTACTACAAGGACGCCGACCCGGCGACCACCGTCCCCGGTCTCATGCACGTCACCTTCGGTGACTACCACGTGCGCGACGTCGAGTTCGTCGCGGCATTCGACGTCGACGACAAGAAGGTCGGCAAGGACCTCGCCGAGGCCATCAACTCCAGCGAGAACAACACGATCCGGATCGCCGAGGTCCCGACCTCCGGCGTCACCGTCCAGCGCGGCCACACCCTCGACGGGCTCGGGAAGTACTACCGCCTGACGATCGACGAGTCGGGCGCCGAGCCGGTCGACGTCGTGCAGGCGCTCAAGGACGCCGAGGTCGACGTGCTGGTCTCCTACCTCCCGGTCGGCTCGGAGGAGGCGGACAAGTTCTACGCCCAGTGCGCGATCGACGCGGGCGTCGCCTTCGTCAACGCGCTGCCGGTCTTCATCGCGAGCGACCCCGAGTGGGCCGCGAAGTTCGAGGCGGCCGGCGTGCCCGTCATCGGGGACGACATCAAGTCCCAGGTCGGCGCGACGATCACCCACCGCGTCATGGCCAAGCTCTTCGAGGACCGCGGCGTCGCGCTCGACCGCACCTACCAGCTCAACGTCGGCGGCAACATGGACTTCAAGAACATGCTCGAGCGAGAGCGGCTGGAGTCCAAGAAGATCTCCAAGACCCAGGCGGTGACCTCCAACCTGTCCGGCTCGCTCGCCGGTGTCGGCGCCGACGACCGCAACGTCCACATCGGCCCGTCGGACTACGTCGCCTGGCTCGACGACCGCAAGTGGGCGTACGTGCGCCTCGAGGGTCGCGCGTTCGGCGACGTCCCGCTCAACCTGGAGTACAAGCTCGAGGTCTGGGACTCCCCGAACTCCGCCGGCATCATCATCGACGCCATCCGCGCGGCCAAGATCGCCAAGGACCGCGGCATCGGCGGCGCCCTTCTCTCGGCCTCGTCCTACCTGATGAAGTCCCCGCCCGAGCAGCGCGAGGACAACGAGGGCCGCGCCAAGCTCGAGGCCTTCATCGCGGGCACCGAGGCCCGCTGAGCCCGGTCCCACCTTTCCCGCCCAGGGCGGGGAACCTCCGCTCGGTCGCGAAACCTTCGCGACCACGACGAGGTTTCTCGCTCTGGGCGGGAATCCTCTCCTTCGGCCGAGGTCAGGGGCTCGGGGCGCCGTAGCGCAGCCCGGTCGGCCTCGCCGTCCTCGTCACCGTCTTCTCGACCGCCGGTCCCGGGGCCGCCGACCGCCCGGGCGCGAATGCAGCCGCCCTGCGGGTCTTCGTCGAGGGCGCCCAGCGCGGCACCGGCGTCGCGGCCGGGATGCTCCTCGCCGCCGCCCTCGTCGCGCTGCTCATGCGGCCGACACGCGCGGCCACTCCGGCACCGGAGCCGACGCCGGCCCCGGTCGTGCAGTCCGGGGCCGCAGAGGCCGAGCTGGTCGACGCCTGATCCCCTCGCGAACCGCGGACTACAGACAACTCGACGGAATACAGGGAAGACTTCCCTGTATTCCGTCGAGTCATCGGGTGACCCGATAACTCGCTGCGCGCGGGGCCCGGGGGGGCCCGAGAGCGCAGAGGTCAGGCGCGGGAGGTGCGCTGCTGCTCGTCGATGTCGAGGTCGAGGCGGCGGCGCATCGCGGTCAGGCCCTCGGTGGCCTCGGTGAGCCGGCGGCGCTGGGTGCTCCACGTCGCGTGCCAGCGCTCGGCGTCCGGGCCGTGCCACTCCTCGCGGATCCTGCGGACGGCGTAGTCGACCTCCTCGACGACCTCGGCGAGGGTGCGCGCGTCATGGCCGAGGCCGGAGGAGACGTCCTGGCACGCGGAGACGTTGAGGCCGTGCGTCGGACGCCCGCCGCCACCCCCGGACCCGGACCCGTCCCCCGACGCGGCGTCGAGGAACGACAGGTCCCACTGGTCACTCATCGCACTCCACCTCCCCCGCGACATTGTCGGACATGCTCACCCCCGTGGGCGAATCGCGCAGGCGAGGAGGGCGGGCCCGAATGCCTCGGGACCGCCCTCGTCGACGTGCTCGGCAGCTCAGCCCTGCGAGGTGCTCTGCTGCTGCTCGGCCTGCTGGTTGGCCATCTTGCCCATCTGCTGGATGAGCTCCGCGGCCTGGTGCAGCACGCGGCTGTGCTGACCCCAGTCGTGGACGTACTGCTGGGCGTCGTGCCCGAACCAGTTGTCCCCGAGCGTGCGCACGGCCTGGTCGGCATTCTGCTGGATGTCCTGGAGCTGCTGGCTGTCCTGCTGCAGCTGACCGGAGACCTCGATGACGACCGGGCGGTTCATGCCCTGTTCGACTGCCATGATCATTCCTCCCTTACAAGTTCGTGGGTGTCCGCGGGGCTCAGCCCTGCGACGTCTGCTTCTGCTGCTGGGCCTGCTGCTGCGCGGACTGGCCCATCTGCTCGAGGATCTGGGCCGACTGGGTCAGCGACTGCTTGTGCTGGCCCTCCCACTCCTGCTCGTACTTCTTGGAGTCGTCGCCGTGCCAGTTCTCGGCCAACCGACGAACCTCCCCGTCGATCTTGTTGATCAGCTGCTTCGTCTGCTCCGCCAGCTGCTGAAGCTGACGCGACTGCTGCTCGACGACGTCGACATTCATTCCCTCCCAGCCGCCACCGCTCATGATGGTGCCTCCCTCTCCTGGTTGGTCCGCACCGTCGCCGGCCCGGGTCGTGTGTGTTGATCTCTGGTTCAGGACGCGCTGTCCTGTTGCCACCAACCTACGAAAGATGCCGCAGGATGGAAATGGGGAGAACTCCCCCTCCACGTCCCCGCTCGGACCGAGCAAGGCGGAAGTGTTGTGTCGCAACGACATTCATGCGAATGCATCGTCATCGCGGGAGCGCCACCTGGAGCAGCTCGTTGCGTCCGCGCTGGACGAGGAAGCCGCGACCCTCGGGCATCTCGGCCCGGTTGTAGGCGGGGAAGTTGTTCTTGAAGATCGACTGGCTCTCGATGCCGTCCGGCTGGAGGGACATGCCCGAGCGGGACACCTTGAGCGCGCCGGGCAGCCCGAAGTTGCTCGAGAAGTAGGTCGTCTCGCCCTCGACGACGACGAAGTGGTCGTTGTCGACGAGGAGCTTGACGAGGTCGGCGATCGGCTGCTCGGTGGGCGCACCCGCGAGGTCGTCGACCCGCTCCACGACGAGCGAGACGTGCGCCGGCGCGCGCCCCTCGACGATCGCGGTCCTGAGGTTGGTCACGAGCTCGACGATCGCGTCGGGGGTGCTCGCCTGGTCGGTCCAGATCGGCAGCCTGAGCAGGTCGGAGGACTTGCGCGGCGTCAGGAGGTAGATCGCGTCCTTGGCGTCCCACCGGCGCAACGCGGCCGCCATCGTCGCCAGGGTCGTCGTCCGGCCCGAGCCCGACGGGCCGACGACGACGAAGGTCCCCTTGGGGTCGAAGCCCGTCTCGCCGAGGGTGCTCGACCCGATGCCGAGGACCGGGAGGTCGCCGACCCGGTCCGGCAGGGTCGAGAGGTCGACCGCGTCGACGAGGCTGCGGATCTCGGTCGCCGGCGCCTGCCCGGCCTTCTTGACCGCCTCGGCGAAGCCCGCGGCCGCCTTGGCCTGGACGGTGACGTCGCTCGTCCCGCCGAGGACGGCGCACTGGACCTCTCGGTCGCCGACGAGCGCCCGGCCGGGCGGGCTCGCCATCGACAGGACGTCCATGGGCACCCCGAGGAAGCCGTAGTCGTCGACGGTCGCCATCCGCAGGACGATCCGGCTCTGGACCGAGGAGCCGAGCGACCCGGGGAGGCCGTTGCGGGCGTCCACGGAGAGGATGAAGTGGACGCCGACCGGGCGGCCGTCGGCGAGCAGTCCCTGGAACATGTCGACCCACCGGTGCCGGGGGCCGGTCTCGTAGGCCTGGCGGAATGCCGAGAGGCCGTCGACGAGGACGAAGATCCGGGGCTCGTCCCACGAGCCGGAGATCCGCCGGAAGTCGGTGATCGTCGAGGCGCTGACCTTGGAGTAGCGGATCGCGCGCTCGTCGATCGTCTCGCGCAGCATTCCGAAGAGCCGGGTGAGCCGCTCGTGGTCCTGACCACCCACGATCGAGCCGACGTGCGGGAGGTCCTCGAGCATCGCCAGGCCACGGTTGCCGAAGTCGAGCCCGTAGACGTGGCACGGCCCGCCGCGGACGGTGAAGCCGGCCGCGAACGCGATCGTCCGCAGGAAGGTGCTCTTGCCCGCGCCCGAGGAGCCGAAGACGGCGAGGTTGCCCTCCTTGTCCGGGCGGAAGGACATCGTCGGCTGGGCCTGCTCGCCGGGGAGGTCGGCGACGCCGAAGACGATCTCGTCGTCGCGGCGCATCGAGGGCAGCTTGGCGAGGTCGTAGACGGTGCCGAGCTCGGGCAGCCACGGCTTGCGGGCCTCGGGCAGCTGAGCGGTCGTCGCGGCCGCGGTGATCTGGGTGACGATCCGCTGGATGTCGGTCGGGCCGAGGTCGCCCTTGTCGGTCGGGTCCTCGCCGAGGACGGGCAGCTCCCACATCCGGCTCGCGCCGAAGCCGAGGGTGCCGACCTTGAGGTCCGGCGGCGGCGGCGTGTCCGACGTCCAGCCGCCGGCATAGCCGGTCTGGAAGGGGACGAGCCGGCCCGGGCCCGACTTGGCCATCGCGCGGCCGGGCAGCGCGGGGTCGAAGAACGCGGCCGCCGGGGTGCCGAGGACGTCGGTGGAGTCGTTCTCGTCGGCCATCCGGAGCGCCATCCGCAGGTTGGTGTTGGCGCGGAGGTTGTCGCGGATGACGCCGGCCGGGCGCTGCGTCGCGAGGATCAGGTGGAGGCCGAGGGACCGTCCACGCTGGGCGACGTTGACGACCCCGTCGACGAAGTCGGGGACCTCTTGGACGAGCGCGGCGAACTCGTCGACGACGATGATGAGGCTCGGCGGGGCGTCGACCTCGCCGCGGCGCTCGAGCTCGACGAGGTCCTTGGCCTTGTGCCGCGCGAGGAGGTGCTCGCGGTAGTGGAGCTCGGCGCCGAGGGAGTCCAGCGCCCGGCGGACGAGGTGTTGGGAGAGGTCGGTGACGAGCCCGACGGTGTGCGGCAGGTGGACGATGTCGCGGAATGCCGACCCGCCCTTGTAGTCCACGAGCAGGAAGGTGACCCGCTGCGGGCTGTTGGCACTGGCCATCCCGAGCAGCCACGCCTGGAGCAGCTCGGACTTGCCGGCACCGGTCGTGCCGCCGACGAGGGCGTGCGGGCCGTCGGTCCGCAGGTCGACCGAGTAGGGACCCGTCGCGCCCTGGCCGATGACGGCGCGGAGGTTGCCCGGCTTCTTCGGCAGGACGCGGGGCGCGAACGGCCCGCTGAGGATCGAGCGGTTCTCGGTCCACTTCTCGATGATCGCCGCGTCGGAGACGGCGAGCTCGCGACCGGCGAGGGTCACGAAGGAGACCGCGCGCGGCAGGTCGGAGTCATCGTCGATCGGGGCGCCGGAGTCGACGAGCGGGGAGAGGCGCTTGGCGCTCTGGAGGGTCATCGGCATGTCGACCCGGTCCGGGAGGATCGGGACGACGACGACCGCCTCCTCGACGAAGCCGACGCTCGCCGCCTCGCCGCCGCGGTCGGCCTCGAGGAAGGTCCGGCACGCCGCGGGCAGCATCGCCGTCGTCGGGGCGACCCAGACGACGACGATCCCGCGCTTCCAGCCGCGCTCGGCGAGCTGGACGAGCCGGGCCCGGTCGACGGGGGCGTCGTTCTCGACGAGGACGACGACGTGGACGGGCAGGGCCTGGTCGCGCTTCTCCTTGCCGCCCGAGCCGAGCAGGTCCTCGAGCTCGCCCAGGAGCGCGGCGGCCGCGGGACCGGTCGCCGTGGTGTGCCTCGCGGTGATCGGCGAATGCGGGGACGCGGTGTGCGGGACCCACTTGAGCCAGTCCCAGTCGGCCGCAGTGCCCTGCGAGGCGAAGGCGGCGACGACGACCTCGGACGGCGAATGCAGCGCGACCGCCTGGACCATGACCGAGCGGGCGAGCGGGAGGGCCAGCGCGCGCGGCCCGGCGACGCCGACGGCGCCCTTGCGGAGCGGGACGGCGACGACGGGGACGTCCTCGACGCCGGACATCCCGGCCATCTGCTGGGACACCTCGAGCCACGCCTCGGCCTTGGACCGGCCGAGCGCCGGCATCTCGATGACCGACCGCGAGGGCAGCGTGCCGAGCCCCAGGCGGAACTCGAGGAAGCCCGGCTCACCCGGGCGACGGGTCCACAGCAGCGGGCTCGCGGCATTCGCCCCCTCGACCGTCTCGGCGACGGCCGGGTGTTCGCCGCGGCGGACCTGGGCCTCGGTCAGGTGCGCCGACCGGACGTCCTCGACGAGGAAGGACAGGTCCTCGCGGAAGTCCTCCATCGCCTCCTTGTACTCGGCCTTGGCCGTGCGGCGGGACTCCCAGGCGTTGCCGAGGAGCATCATCGGCATCATGAAGATGAAGAGCAACGTGTAGGGCCGCTGCGTGATGGCGAAGATCGCCAGGCCCATGAAGATCGGGACGAGGAGCGCGATGAACGGCATCCGCTGCGGCTTCTTGCGCTCGGGGAGCTCGGGGACCTCGAACTTCTGGCCCTGGTAGATCGGGGCGATCCGCGGGGAGCGGGAGAAGTTGAGCGCCGCGGAGTCGGTCGCCGAGATCGACTCCGAGCCCTGCGCGAGGCGGACCTCGATCGAGGTCTCCCCGACCGTGAAGACGTCACCCGGCTTGAGGACGGCCCGGTCGACCTGGTCGTTGCCGAGGAGCACGCCGTTGGAGGAGCCGAGGTCGAGGACCTCGACGACGTCGCTCACGAGGAGCTTGGCGTGGCGCCGGGAGACCGACGGGTCGTCGACCTGGACCTCGCAGCCGCGACCCCGGCCGACGTAGGCGGTGCCGGGGCTCAGGTCGACCTCCTGGCCCTTCGCCGGGCCGGCGACGACGACGGCCCGGGCGGTCGCCCGGCTGCGGTCGGCGTAGCCCTCCGAGCGGCGGGTGACCGCGACGTGCGTGCCCGACCGCAGCCCGCCCTCGGCGATCGTGGCCCGCGGGTCGAGCGCCCGGTAGTCCTGGTCGACGAGGGCGAGGGTGAAGTCCTCGTCGAGGTCGGCATTCGGCGTCGCCGTGCCCGAACGCTGCCGCTCGGGGTCGGCCCGGACGAGGTACTCGGCGAGCTGCCCGACGGTCGTCGTCGAGTCGACCGTCGCGACGAGGTCGGTGTCCGCGCCACCCGGGCTCTGGAGGGTGACCTTGAGCTTCATGCGGCCCTGGTCCGCCGCACCGGGAAGCGGCGGCCGGTCCGCTCCGGGTCCGGCGCGTGCCGCTCACGGGGGACGAGGAGCGGCCGCGGGTCGGCCGTCGTGAGGATCCGGCGCCACCACGGCATCGCGGCGCGCAGCTCCTTGCGCGCTGCGTCGGCCCGCTGCCAGTAGGCCTCGGAGTCCTCGAGCCCGGGGTCGGCGGAGCCGAAGACGTGCGTGTTCGCGGTCTCCGCGAGCGCCGGGACCGGGCCCTGCGCGTCGAAGACCGAGGCCTGCTCGAGCCGGGTCGCGCGGCGCGGCACGTCGAAGCCGATCGTCCGCGCGTCGGCCATGAGGTCGGTCCAGATCCGGGCCACCCGGGTCACCGGCTCGCCCCGGGTCGCGTCCCGGCGACGCCGCCAGGCCTTGAGCCCGCCGATCGTCGCGACGACGAGGGCGAGCACGAGGAGCGGGAGGAGGATGTAGAGGACGAGAATGCGGAGCCACCAGGGCCACGTCGAGGGGTCGAAGGCGCTGATCCTGGGCTTCTTGACGCTCGTCGCGTTCTGCGCCTGGTCCGGGCCCTGGAGGACGCTCGGCGGGTTGACGCCCGACGGCGGCGGGATCTGCGCGCCCTCCTTCTGCTGCGGCTTCTGGAGCTGGAGCTGGTTGGGCTTCTTGTTGCGGTCGGGCAGGAACTGCGTCGGCAGGATCGGGTACCACTGGTTCTGCGCGGTCTTGACCTCGACCCAGGCGTGGACGTCCCGCCCCTTGATGACGCCCTCCTCGGTCGGGATCGCGCCCATGACGACGCGGGCCGGGACGCCGAGCCGGCCCGCCATGAGGGCGAGCGTCGTCGCGTACTGCTCGTCGTTGCCGGCGAGCTGGGTGGTCCCGGTGAAGAACGCGAGCCGGGCGAGGCTGTGGCCGGGGAGGTAGTAGCGCTCCGTCGACTTGACGCCGCCGTCGGTGTAGGCGCCCTGGCCCTGCATGTACTTCGTGATGTTGACGAGCTTCTCCCAGGTCGACCCGGTCTCGCCCGACATCTTGGAGACGGCGGTGTCGAGGAAGGACGTGCTCGCGCTGCCGGCCAGGCTGCCGGAGGCGAGCGCCACGTCCCCGGGGAGCGCCTTCCCGGGCGTCGCCTGGACGGTCGTGTCCATCGTCCACGTGTCACCGGGGCCGACCCGGCCCGGGGTGATCATCGTGTCCGTGTCGAGGTTGATCCATGCATTCTCGGCGAGGCCGGGGTCGCGGGAGCCGCTGAAGTCGACGCCACTCACCGCCCCGACGGTCGGGAGGAAGGCGTCGCTGTAGCCGTCCTCGGGAACGGTGAAGGTGACCGTCGCCGGGGAGCCCGGCGCCGGGTTGGCGATCCGCCGGCCGGCCTGCTGGTAGGCCTTGCCCGGGTCCGAGAGTCCGGTGCTCGCCCGGTTGCCGGCCCCGAAGACGGTGCCGTCGTAGTCGTCGAGCGCCGCGAAGCGGACCGGCGTGCCCGCCGGAAGGTTGCGCGTGCGCAGGATGACCCGGTCGAAGTTCTTGGCGTCGCTCGGCTCGGTGTACTTGCGGAAGCCGGGGAGCGGCGAGACGAGCTGCGCGACGTCGAAGGGCGGCGTCAGGTAGGACCGGGCGACCTGCCGGTCCTCGGGTCCGCCGCCACCGGGCAGGTGCGGGCCGGCGACGTAGCCGGCGATCCCGGCGACGAGCAGGAGGACGGCGCCGATCGCGAGCCGGCTCTGCCGGCCGGCGCCGTTCTGGAGCGGGGCGCGGTTGCGGTGTGCGCGCATCGCCATCCAGCCGATGAGCAGGAGGGCGGCGATCGCGCCCTGGAGGAGGAGGCCGGCGGGCTGCATGGTCCCGAGGTAGATGCTGCCCCCCAGGAGGGCGAGCGGCACGAGCGCGGTGAGGAAGGGGTGGGACCAGCGACGCGCGATCGTGTAGGACAGGGCCGCGCCGAAGAGTCCCACGAGGAACGGCAGGGCGACGAGGTGGCCGAATGCGTCGACCGGCGGCAGCAGCGTCAGCCACTCCTTCCAGCCGCGCACCGGCGTCGTCGCGAGGTCCTGCACGGTCCGTCCCGAGGGGACGAAGCCCGCGATGAGGTGGTCGCGGACCGCGGCGACCCCACCGAGCAGGAAGTAGACGACGACGAGCGCGAGGAAGGTCAGGACGCCGGGCCACCGGTAGGTCGCCCCGACGTGGGCGACGAGGAGGCCGAGGAGGATGCCGACGACTCCGGCGACGACCCACATGGGGCCGAAGAAGCCGGTGTGGAAGCCGTAGAGCGCCAGGCCCGTCAGGGCGGCGGCGAAACCGAGGTCGACGAGGTCCTCGCGCGTGGGCACGGCCCGGCGGAGGGTGCCTGCGACGCGGTCCCGGCCGGACACCTCCGGCGTGATCATGCCCTGCTGGGGACCTCGGACCGGATCGAACGACATCGCGCTCACGCGACGACACCTCCCTGGACGACGCGACGGAGGTCGGCGAGCTCGCCGATGACGAGGATCGTCAGGCCGGCGGCGCGCTTGACCCCGACCTTCTCGGCCGGGTCGATGACGACGGCGACCTTGTTGACCTCGAGCTCGAAGCGCGCGAGGGCCCGCTGGATCTCGATGAAGGAGCGGCGCGGGCCGGTCACGAGGACGGCGACGCTCGTGTCGGGCGCGAGGCCGACGGCCTCGCCGCAACGGGAGAAGATGTCGTCGGTGCCGATGGTGGCGCGGGACATCGCGTCGAGGGTCAGCGCGACCGTCGTCCGGCTCGCCGCCTCGTCGTGGCAGAGGATCGTCGCGTCCTGCTCGTCGAGGATGCTGCGGACGACGAGCGAGGACCCGCACTCGATCCCGAGCTCGACGTCGTCCTCGCCGCGGGTGTAGACCGACTCGGTGGTGTCGACGACGACGGACAGGTGCGAGCGGCGCGTGTCGAGGAACTGCCGGACGAGGAGCCGCTGGTGCTTGGCCGAGCTGCGCCAGTGGATGTAGCGGCGGTCGTCGCCCGGTTGGTACTCCCGGAGCGCGTGGAAGGCGAGGTCGGACATCGACAGCTCGGGGGTCACCTCGCCCTCGAGGTCGCGGAGCAGACCGGACCCGAGGGACTCCAGGGACAGGGTCCGCGGGTGGACGTAGAGCTCGGTGCGCTCGGTCCACTCCAGCGTGCGGCGGACGATGCCGAGAGGGTCGCCCTGGACGGTCGTCGCCGGGCCGACGGGAATGACGCCGCGCCGCTCGGTCGGGACGACGAAGAGCTCCTCGTAGTCGGCTCCGGCCGCGAGCGACGGGAGCGTGAACCGGGCCGCGGAGCGGCCGACCGGCAGCTCGACGATGATCGGAAACATCCGGCGCTTGGCGACATTGGTGACGGTGACGCGCCCGGCTGCCGGGTCGCCGACGGTGACGCGGAGCGGGTCGAGCGCGGTGTCGATGCGGACCTTGGTGCGACCGACGGCGAGCAGGACGCACGCGAGGACGAGGACGAGGCCGGCGACGGCGATCATCTTGGCCTCCGGCCACGACCAGCGGGAGGCGGCGAACCACGCGACGAGGGCGATCGCGGTGATCGACCAGCCGAGCGGGGAGACCCACGAGAGCGCGCCGGTCACGGGCTCCCAGACGTGCCGGGTCGACTCCTTCGCGCTCTGGAGGCGGCCGCCGATGCGGGTCGCGGCGGCGCCGCCGGTGCGGGTCAGCGAGTCGGGGACCTTGAGTCCGGGGATCGTGATCGTCGGCAGCCGACCCGAGTTGTGGGCCGCCGCCCCGGTCACGCCGACCTTGGCCGCGTCGAGCGTCTGGAGCCGCCGTCGGGCACGCCGACCCATGCCCGCGCGCTCCTGGCTCTGCGCCATCGCTCGGGCCCGGCGCAGCTCGCCACGCGTGGTGGTGGCGTCCGCGTCCTCCGGTGGGGTCGGCCGTTCGGTCACGTCAGTGGACCCGCTCGCTGGGCGGGGCGACCTCGGAGAGGATCTGCGAGATGACCTGGTGGATCGTGATGTTGGCGAACTGCGCCTCGGCCGTGAGCAGGAGCCGGTGGTTGAGGACCGGGTCGGCGAGCAGCTTGACGTCGTCCGGGATGACGTGGGTGCGTCCCTGGCTCACGGCCCAGGTCTTCGCGCAGCGGACGAAGGCGAGGCAGCCGCGGACGGAGAGGCCGAGCCGGACGCTCACGTGGCGCCGGGTCTCCTCGGCGAGCCGGGAGACGTAGGCGAGGATCGCCGGGTCGACGTGGACCTGGTCGGCGAGCTCGGCCATCTGGCCGACGACGTCGGAGGTGACGACCGGCGAGAGCGTCTTGGCCCGGTCGCGCGTCGCCGCGTCGGCGAGGACGGCGACGGTCGCCTCGTGGTCGGGGTAGCCGAGGCTCGTCTTCATGAGGAAGCGGTCGAGCTGCGCCTCGGGGAGGCGGTAGGTGCCGGCCTGCTCGATGGGGTTCTGCGTCGCGATGACCATGAACGGGTCGCCGACCGCGTGCGGGACGCCGTCGACGGTGACCCGCCCCTCCTCCATGACCTCCAGGAGCGCGGACTGCGTCTTGGGCGAGGCCCGGTTGATCTCGTCGGCGAGGACGATGTTGGCGAAGATCGGGCCGGGGTGGAAGTCGAAGGTCTGCTTGTTGGGGTCGTAGATCGTCACGCCGGTCACGTCGCTCGGCAGCAGGTCGGGGGTGAACTGGACCCGGCTGTTGGTCCCCTGCACCGTCGCGGAGAGCGCCCGCGCGAGCTGGGTCTTGCCGGTGCCCGGGAAGTCCTCGAGGAGGATGTGGCCCTCGGAGAGCATGCAGGTCAGCGCGAGCCGGATGACGTGCTGCTTGCCGAGGACGGCCCGGTCGATGTTCTGCACCATCTGGTCGAAGGCACCGGCGAACCAGGTGGCCTGGTCCTGGGGGATCGTCATGGCTGAGCCACTTTCTGTTCACTGGGGGTGGGTTCGAGGAGTGCGAGGTCGGCCTGCGTGACCAACCGGGTGGACAGGGCGTGCTCGACGAGGCGGGACCGACGGTTGCTCGCGAGCTTGCCGGGGCCCCCGTGGAGGCCCCGGGTGCCGGCGTCGGCGAGCTTGCTGCAGACGTTGTCGAGCTTGCGGTTGAACCGGGTGATCGTCCAGCCGAGCCGCTTGGCCGCGTCGCCCGAGCTCGGGATCTGCGCCTGGCCGGTGCCGCCGCGGCGGAGCATCGGCTCGGCGAGGGCGACGATGAGGAGCTTCTGGTCCGGGGTGAAGGAGACCCGGCCGACCGTCGTCTGGCCGAGGTCGTCCGCTCCGGCCTCATCGAGCTCGACGGAGGTGAAGGCGGGTGCGTCGACCTCGATCTCGAAGTCGTAGGTCGTCGGACCGGCCGTGAACCACACGGTGAACCGGTCGAGGGCGAGGGGGATGCGGGCGCCCGGCGACAGCCACGCCTGGAAGAGGCCGCGACGGTCGGAGACGGTCGCGGACAGCGTCGACCCGACATTCGACAGCCACCACAGACCGCCCTCGGAGGAGACCTGGAGGAAGACGCGGTGGAGGTAGGGGTTGTCGTCGATCTCGACCATGCCCTCACGACCGATCGTCAGCGGCGTCGCCGGATCGGCGTCGTAGCGCTCGCCACAGAAGTCGACGACCAGTCCCACAGCTCTCCCCTCCATTCCCATGAATGCCCCGTGCGACCCTACTTGGCCCGCTCGCAGGTGATGTCGGACGGAGCCGAGCTGTTGCCCGACCGGACGAGGAAGACCGAGGCGCAGCGGGTCTGTCCCTTCTGTGCCGCGATGGTGATCTGCTGGCCCTTGGCGACGGTCCGCGGGACCGCCTCGGAAACGTCCTCCCGGGTCGCGGCGACGCGGATGCGGAAGCCGTCGCCCGGCTGCATGTTGGGCGCGGTCCACGAGAAGACGACCTTGCCGGCGAGCGCGGCGGCGGCGAGCTGCGGGGTCTGCGGCACGTCGAATGCGGGGTCGTCGGTCGCGCTGACCGAGACGGTCCTGGGGTTGCCCGTCGGCGTCGTCGCCGGGTCGTCGCCGCCGCCGAACATCTGGACCGAGACGAAGACGAGGCCGACGACGAGGGCGCCGATGACGGCGAGGAGCACGAGGGGGCTGATCGTCAGGGAGCCCGAACCGTCGGGCGCGGCCTCCGCTGCCTGTGCCGCCCGGTCCCGCTGGACGCGGACCGTGCCCTCCTCGGCCTCCGAGGAGTAGGAGTCCGAGGACCACGCGGAGGCCGGGGCGCCGCCGCGCACCGTCGGGGTCGTCGTCTCCGGCGCCGAGGCCACGCCGGGGATGACCCCGCCGCCGGACAGGCGGGGCACCGACGGCGCCGGCGAGGTCGGGCGCTGCGGTGTCTTCACCGTCTGCGGCGCGCGGACCCGGGTCGCGTCGAGGTCGTCGGTCCCTCGCGCGCTGTCGGCGACGGTCGTGTGGCCGGACTCGTCGAGGACGACGATCGCGGTCCGCGGGAAGCGCTGCTCCTGCTCGATCTCCTGCAGGGCCCGGGCGAAGGACAGGGCGCTCTCGGGCCGGGACTGCTCGTTCTTGGCCATCGCCTGGGCGAGGAGCCGCTCGAGCGAGACCGGCAGGTCCGCGCGGCCCGTCCCCGGGACGGGCGCGGTGCGAATGCGGGGCATGAGCGCGTAGGCGCTGTTGTCGCCGCCGGGGACCTCGAAGGGCGACCGGCCGACGAGCAGCTGCCACAGGGTCGCGGCGAGCGAGTAGACATCGGAGCGCGGGCCGCCGTTGCTGTGCCCGAAGAGCACCTCCGGCGGGGCCCACGGCACCGAGACGCCGACCTCGTCCTCGTGGTCCTCCTCCAGGGCCCGGCCGCGGCCGGCGATGCCGAAGTCGGTGAGGCCTGGGGAGCCGTACTGGCTGACGAGGACGTTGGCGGGCTTGATGTCGCGGTGGATGACGCCGGCGCGGTGCGCGGTCTCGACGGCGCTCGCGAGCTGGATGCCGGTCCGGAGGACCTCCTCGACGGTGAACCGCTGGCTCCGCGCCCGCTGGGCGAGGTTGGGCGGCGGGAAGTACTTCATGACGAGGTAGGGCCGGCCGTCGGCGGAGGTGTCCGCACGGAAGACCTGGACGATGTAGGGGTGGTCGGCGAGCTGGGCCATCGTGTCGGCCTCGTCGATGAACTGCCGCCGGATCGCCGGGGTCATCCCGTCGGCCTTGAGCACCTTGACCGCGACCGGCATCCGCGGCATCTGCTGCTCGTAGAGGTAGACGTCGGCGTAGCCGCCCGAGCCGAGCGGCTGGACGTAGACGAGGCCGGGGATGTCCGGCGGTGCATTCGTCATGCATCGACCTCGTAGCTGAACGTCACCGTGTCGGCGATGCCGACGACGGTGCCGGGCTCGATGTTCTGCTGGTCGCTCGGGCGGAGCCGGACCGGCTCCTCGCCGGGGAGCGCGACGGTCGTGCCGTTGATCGAGCCGAGGTCGCGGACCAGGACGTGCCAGCCGTCGAGGAGGACCTCGACGTGGTTGCGCGAGATGTCCTTGTCCGGGCTGGCGAGGCGGACGACGTGCGGGCGGTCGGAGACCTTGACGTCGTCGTTGACCTTGGGCTGTCGGCCGAAGAGGACGCCGCGGTCGAGGCTGACGACGTCGCCGGTCGAGAGCCGCAGCGTGCCGAGCGACGGGCGCGGCGTCATGAACGGCTGCTGGGCCGGGATCTCGCGCTGGCAGACGCGGCAGTGGCTCGAGTGCGGGGAGCTCGCGTGGCCGGCGGGGCAGAGGACGGACAGGACGAGCGGCCCACCCTCGGCCGTCGGGGGCTGCTGGAGGGAGCGCCGGTCGACGGTCGCCTCGTCGGGGTCGGGCTGCGGCGGCATCGGCTGGGAGTCGCCGACGGCGCGGGGCACGCGGGGACCGTCGATGCCGGGAGTGCCGGGGGCCGGCGCCGCGGTCGGGGCAGGCGCGAATGCGGGCGGGGTCGGCGCGGGCGGCGCCGGCGTCGGTGCGGAGGTCGGCGCGGGCGGCGCGAGGGTCGGCGAGGGTGCCGGAGGTGCGGACGCGGCGGGCGCGGGCCGGGAGACGGGTGCGGGGGCCGGCGCGTACGGCGGAGGGGCGGGCGCAGGCCGGGAGACGGGCGCCGGCCGCGGCGGCGCAGGCCGCGCGGGAGTGGGGCTGGTGGTCGCGGGGGCGCTCGCGGGGGTGGCGGTGCCACCGGTCAGCCACGGGACGCTCGCGATGAGGCCGCCGGTCGCCGGGGGGACGACCGGCTGCGCGGCGGGCGCCGGCTCGTCCTCCGGTGGGGCGGGCATCGTCAGCTCGGGCGCCCGGGGCATCGGCGGGAGCGGGTCGGACTCGGGCGCCGGCGCCTCGTGCTGGTCCGGGTGCGGCTCGTCGGCCCGCTCGATCTCGGTCGGCAGTGCGTGCTGCGTCGCGCCGAAGAGGTGGTCGTAGCTCGGCAGCTCGTCCTCCTCGGAGCCGCCGCCGACGCCGACCGACGGTGGCACGACCTCGGCCTCGGCGTGCGCCCGGGCCGGCATCTCGGGCACCGACGGAGCCGGAGGGGCGGTCGGAGCAGGATCCGGCGTCTCCGGGGTCGCTGCAGCAGGGGACGCCGCCTCGGCGGGCACCTCGACGGCCGTGGCCCGGGCGGCGATGGCGGCATCCGTCGCCCGCCGGCCGAAGCGCTTGGGCCGGGCCCACCCGGTCGCGGGCGCGGCGTCGGCGACGGCCGGACCGCCGGATGCGTCCGGGGAGGGGGCGGCGTCGGCATTCGCACCCAGGGCGTCGGACCCGGCCGCGACCGGGGCCGGTGGTTCGCCGATCCGCAGCGACCCGGGGGTCGTCACGTCCTCGTCGAGCCAGGGTCCGCGGCCGGTGTGCGCGATCGTCCGGGGTCCCTCGTCGGACTCGACGACGACCGAGCCGGACCCGCGGGCGACGACCCGGGCGGGGTCGGTCAGGGCGACGAAGGCGAAGTCGGGCATCGCGCGGATCCCGGCGCCGGCGAGCACGTCGATAACGGCGTCGAGGTCCCCCGACGCCGCCGCCTCCTCGAGGTCAGCCCGCACGGAGGGATCGACGCGCGCGCGGCCCCGGATGGTTGCCCCGTCGACGACCTCCCAGCCGTCGCCGCCGTGGACCGTCACCTCCGGCGTCGTCATGCCGGACCCCCTCCCCCGTGGGCTCGCGGAGCCGTGTCCGAGTCGGCGTCCTCGTGCTCGCCGGTCTCGTCGAGCGCGACGACGACCGCCGTGACGTTGTCCCGGCCACCGGCCTCGACCGCGGCACCGACCAGCGCTTCGGCGCAGGCCGCGGGCTCCTCGTTGTCGTCGACGAGTCTACGGATCCGCTCGTCGTCGATCTCGTTGGTCAGCCCGTCGCTGCAGATGATGAACCGCTCGCCGGGGTAGGGCGGGAAGACCCAGATGTCCGGGCTCGGGTAGGGCTCGCTCCCGAGCGAGCGCGTGACGACGTTGCGGAGCGGGTGCCGCCGGGCCTCCTCGGGCGTGATGACGCCGGCGTCGATGAGCTCGCGGACCTCGGAGTGGTCGACGGTGACGAGCGACAGCCGGCCGGCGAGGTAGCGGTAGACGCGGGAGTCGCCGACGTTGAAGACGGCCCAGTGGTCCGAGCCCCCGGCGGACACGATCGCGACGCCCGCCGCGGTCGTCCCCATCCCCGCCTGCTCGGGGTTGCGGGCCGCCGCGGTGAGAATGCGCTCGTTCGCGACCCGGAGCTGGCGCAGCAGGTCCTCGGGACGGAGCGCCGCACGGTCGGACAGCTCGCCGAGGGCGTCGACGACGATGCCGCTCGCGACCTCGCCGGCGGCGTGACCGCCCATGCCGTCGGCGACGGCGAAGACCTTGCCGCGGGCGAGTGCGCTGTCCTCGTTGAGCTTGCGGACCCGGCCGACGTGCGTCGAGACGCCGGCGCGGAGGACCCGGCCGGCGCTGCCCAGCATGATCTCCGGCGTCACGACTCGATCCTCAGCGTCTCGAGCACCGCCTGGACCGTCTCGTAGTCCTCCTCCACGCTGGCGCCGCCGACCGTGCCGGTGATGTGGAGGAGGCGGAGGAGGCCCTCGGTGCGGGTCCCGGCGAACATGTGGACCTGGACGACGTCCCCGATCGACGGATCGGTCCACGACGCGTTGACGCCGACGAGCTCGAGCCCCCCGATCGGTGCCCGGAACGGCTCCTCGACCTCACCGCCCGGACGTTGCCGGGCGTGGCTCGTCACCTCGCGGAGCGCGTCGCCGAGGTCATAGGTGAGCGGCTGGGTCGTGTAGCGGATCGCGACGATGGGGGCCCGACCGTCGACGAGGGGTCCGCGACAGGAGAGGATCGCGCCGGGCACCGGGACCCCGAGCCAGCCGTCGGGCAGGTCGAGGGTCACGTTGGGGGGAGCGGGGAACCGCTCGCTGTTGCTCGAGATCTGGGTCATTCGTGTCCGGCCTTCGAGGGGATTCGGTCGGGGGATGGTCAGGCGGGGATCGGGCGGCCGACGCGGAGCGTGGCGAGCACCCGGCGGATGACGCCGATCTGCTCCTCCTGACGCGCCGCGGCGAAGGTCGCCGTCACCTGGACGAGGGAGACGAGAGCGCCCCGCGTCTCCCCGGTGAACAGGTGGAGCTGATGGACGACGCCGTGCTCGGCGTCGCCGTAGGTGAGGTTGACGGCCGTCCACCGGCGGCCCGCGAGGTCGACGGCATAGGGGGCGCCGATCTCGCCGTCGGGCCGGACCCGGACGTGCTCGCCGAGCTCGGCGACGATCTCCTCGGGGGTCGTCACCGAACCCCGCTGGACCAGGCGGGCGACGATGTTGGTCGCGAAGGCACCGGCATTCGCCGGCTCCCGGGTCGCGAGGAGGGTCTGGGGGACGGCGAGCTGCTCCCACCCGTCGGGGACGTCGAGGGAGAGCGCGGGAGGACCCGGGTTGACCTCGCTCGGGTAGGTCAGTGTCGTCATCGTCCCTCCTCCTCCGCGTGCGCATCCGCACGACCAGCACCGCCGGGGACCGCGGGCCCCGGGGCTCCACCGTAGGCGCTCGGGCCCCCCACGTGTCATGGGGAGCACTCCCCGTCCGGCCCGTGCGGGCGCCGGGGAGCGGCTCAGTCCGCGGCGTCCCACCACTCCCGGAGCCGGCGCGCGGCCTCCTCCTTGCCGAGCAGCCCCTCGTCGAGCCGCAGCCCGAGGAGGAAGGTGTAGGCCCGACCGAGCTCGCGACCGGGCCGGATCCCGAGGACCTCGCCGATCTCGTGCCCGTCGAGCTCGGGGCGCACCGCGTCGAGCTCCTCCTGCGCCTGGAGCTCGCGAATGCGGACCTCGAGGTCGTCGTAGCCCTGGGCCAGCCGGGCGGCCTTGCGCCGGTTGCGCGTCGTGACGTCGGCGCGGGTCAGCAGGTGCAGGCGGGGCAGGAGCGGCCCGGCGTCGGTGACGTAGCGGCGGACGGCCGAGTCGGTCCACTGGCCCTCACCGTAGCCGTGGAAGCGGAGGTGGAGCTCGACGAGGCGGGCGACCGCCTTGACCGTGTCCTTGTCGTAGCGCAGGGCGCGGAGCCGCTTGGCGGTCAGCTTGGCGCCGACGACCTCGTGGTGGTGGAAGCTGACGCCCCCGCCCGGCTCGTGCCGCCGGGTCGCCGGCTTGCCGATGTCGTGGAGCAGTGCGGCGAGCCGGAGCCGCAGGTCGGGGCCGACGACGGCCTCCCCCTCCGCCTCGGGTCCCGACTCGAGCGCGATCGCCTGGTCGAGGACGGTGAGCGAGTGCTCGTAGACGTCCTTGTGCTTGTGGTGCTCGTCGATCTCGAGCCGCAGCGCGGGCAGCTCGGGGAGGAACTGGTCGGCGAGACCGGTGTCGACGAGCAGCCGGAGTCCGGGGCGGGGCGTCGGTGAGAGGAGCAGCTTGTCGAGCTCGTCGCGAATGCGCTCCGCCGAGACGATCGGGAGCGAGGCGGCCATCGCGGTCATCGCCGCCCGCGTCGGCTCGTCGACGACGAGGCCGAGCTGCGCGGTGAACCGGGCCGCTCGGAGCATCCGCAGCGGGTCGTCGCCGAAGCTGATCTCGGCGGCGAGCGGCGTCCGCAGCCGGCCGCGGACGAGGTCGACCAGACCGTCGAAGGGGTCGGTGAAGGTGAGGTCGGGGAGGGTCAGGGCGACGGCATTGACGGTGAAGTCGCGACGGGCGAGGTCGTCGTGGAGGGAGTCGCCGAAGGCGACGACGGGCTTGCGGGTCACGCCGTCGTAGGCGTCGGCGCGGTGCGTCGTCACCTCGACGATGAGGTCGCCCCTGCGCCCACCGATCGTCCCGAACCTCCTCCCGACGTCCCACGTCGTGTGCGCCCAGGCGTCGAGGATCGGCTCGATCCGCTCCGGTCGCGCGTCGGTCGTGAAGTCGAGGTCCGGGGAGGTCCGCCCGAGGAACGCGTCGCGCACCGGACCGCCGACGAGCGCGAGCGTGTGACCGTCGCGAGCGAAGGCCTCGCCGAGCTCGGTGAGGACCGGGAGGACCGGCCCGAGGTGGCGGAGCGCGCGATCGTAGACCTCGGGCGGGAAGGCGGTGGACGACACGGGCCCAAGGGTAGGGCGGTCCCGGGGATCGGGCGTGCGGGGGCGGGGCCCGCACTGCGCTGACCCGAACTATCCTGACCCGACGCCTCGGGAAGGAGCGCCGGTGACGTCCGACCGCCTCCCCGGCACGGTGTGGGTCGTCGCGGGCGCGCCGGGAGCCGGGAAGTCGACCGTCGCGCGGCTGCTCGCGCAGGCCCTCGACCCGGTCCCCGCCCGGCTCGACAAGGACACGCTCTTCGGCGGGCTCGTCGGAGCGCTCCTGCACGCCCACGGCCGGTCGCCGGGCGAGCGCGAGGGCGAGTGGTACGACGAGCACGTCAAGGTGCACGAGTACGCCGCGATGACCGCCGCGGCCCGGGACGTCCGGGCAGCGGGCTGCCCGGTCCTGCTCGACGCACCGTTCACGACCCAGGTCCGGGACCCCGGGCGCTGGACCGACTGGGTCACCGAGCTCGGCGGGCCGCAGGTCCGTCTCGTCTGGGTCCGCTCCGACCCGGTGACGCTGCGCGAGCGGCTCCTCGCCCGGGCGGACCCCAAGGACGACGGCAAGCTCACGGCATTCGACGCATTCGTCGCCAGGATGCAGCCGGACCGGCCACCTCCGGTGCCCCATGACGAGATCGACAACCGCGCCGGGGCAGCACCGTTGGTCGATCAGGTCTGTGACGCACTCTGGTTACAGTGACGCTTGTGACCCACGCCGCCGCCGAGCCCACTCGGCACTCCCAGCGGCTACCCGCGAGCGAGGAGCGCTCCGCCGGTGGCGTCGTCATCGACGTCGTCGACGGCCAGGCGCTCGTCGCCGTCATCGCGCGCCGCAACCGGGCCGGGCGGATCGAGTGGTGCCTGCCCAAGGGGCACATCGAGGGCGAGGAGACGCTCCCCCAGACCGCCGAGCGCGAGGTCGCCGAGGAGACCGGGATCATGGGGCGCGTCCTCATCGAGCTCGGGACGATCGACTACTGGTTCGCGACGTCGGACCGGCGGATCCACAAGTACGTCCACCACTACCTCCTCGAGGCGGTCGGCGGCGAGCTGACGATCGAGAACGACCCCGACCACGAGGCGATCGACGTCGCCTGGCTGCCGCTGCGAGAGGCGCACCGGCACCTGACCTTCCCCAACGAGCGGCGGATCGCACGGGTCGCCTGGCAACGGCTGTCCGGGGACGACTGAGGTGCCGGGCGCATCCGCAGCGGCGTTCGGGGTGCACCGGTTGGCAAGAATGTGGACGGGGCTCCTCGTCGGGCTCGTCCTCCTCGCCGCGCCCGCGACCGCGCTCGCCGTGGCTGCGCCCGCCGGTCCGGTGCCCGCGCCCCTCGCCGTCCCCCTCCTCGACCCGGTCGTCGACTCGCTCACGGCCGACGCGACGCCGCGCGTGTCCCTCGCCGGAGCGCCGATCGTCCTGACCGGGACGGTGAGCGGGCGCAACCTGCCCGCCGCCGGCCTCGCGGTCGTCGTCCGGCGCGCCGACACGGCCCGCCCCGACCGGGCCGCCGTCGCCGCGTGGGCGGCGGCGACCGGGCCGGCCACCGGGGGCGTCCTCGCCAGCGGGCGGGCGACTCGCAGCCCGGCCGGCGGAGCGGCATTCCGGCTCAGCATCGCGATGACCGGCCTCGTCGGCGACCAGCCCTACGGGGTCGTGCCGATCAGCATCGAGGCGGGCGGGCGGTCGATCCACAGCTTCCTGCCGTTCCACGTCCGCAAGGAGTACGAGCCGCTCCGGGTCGCCCTCGCCGTCCCCGTCGTCGCGGCCGTCGACCCGCGCCGCGAGGGCACCGCCGAGGAGCGGCTCGCCGCGTGGACGGCCGAGGCCGACCCGGGCAGCCGGCTGAGGCGCCTCCTCGACGCCGTCCGGGGCCTGCGCGCCACGCTCCTCGTCGAGCCCACCCTCCTCGACGCGGGCACGGTCCCCGAGCCGGCGACGACGACCGGCACCCCGACCACCACCCCCTCGCCGAATGCCGTCGCCGAGCCGGCCGCGTACGCCGCGAGCGCCGAGGAGGTCGCCGCCCGGACCCGCCTCGCGGACGCCGTGCGCGCCGCCGCGGCCGCCGGCAACGCGCTGCGGCTCCCCCCGTCGGACCCCGACGTCGCCGCCGCGACGGCGGGGGGCGGCGCCCTCGCCCTCGTCCGGGAGCGCCTCGGCGCCGGCGCCTCGGGGGACACCGTCCTCTGGCCCGTGGACGGCAGCTGGTCGACCCCGATCGAGGGCACGGTCGACACCCTCGACCCGGCGCACTCCTCGCTCGCGATCGCCGACTCCTCCTGGCTGACGGCGACCGTCGGCCAGAGCACCCAGGCGGCCCACACGACCCGGGGCGGCACCCCCCTCCTCGTCGCCGACCACGCCCTGTCCGACCGCCTGGCCCGGACGGTCGACGGGAGCGGGGTCCAGGCGTTCCTCGCCGACACCATCGCCCTGCTCGCCGAGCGGCCGGGGACCACCCGGAGCTACCTCGTCGCGCTGCCCCGCGCCGTCGCCGCCGACCCCGCGTGGGTGAGCGCCGCCGCCGCCGCCCAGGGCACGCCGTGGGTCGAGCCGGTCGACGTCGCGACCCTCGCCGCCGACCCGGCCGGCGCGGTCGTCACGCCCGCCGCCACGCCCCCCAAGGTCGCCGCCTCCCCGCTGACCCGCCACGGGGCCGACCTCGAGCGGCGCACCCGCGAGCTCGTCGCCGCCTCGGCCGTCCGGGTCGACGCGGACGCCTACCTCGCCCGCTGGACCGAGACGAGCCGGGCGCTGACCGCGACCGGCTGGCGCCGCGACCCCACCGGGTGGGCCGGGCTCGCCGAGGCGGTCCGGAGCGAGAGCGACGCGGTCGCCGCCAAGCTCACGGTCCCTGCGCGGGAGATCAACTTCCTCGCCGACTCGGGCCGGATCCGCATCGTCGTCGCCAACGGGCTCGACGTCGCCGTCCGCGGGCTCCGGCTGCGGCTCATCCCGGAGAGCCCGCGCCTGCGGATCGACTCCGACCCCATCGAGCTCGAGATCGGCGCCCGGTCGCGGACGACGGTGACGGTCGCCGCGACCGCGCTCGCGGCCGGCGACGTCCCGCTCCGGGCCGTCCTGCTCACCCCGACCGGCGAGGAGATCAGCTCCTCGACCAACGTCCGGATCCGCGTCACCCCGACCGGTGCATTCGTCTACTGGGTCATCGGCGGGCTCGCGGTCCTCGTCCTCGCCCTCGGCTTCCTCCGCTCGCGGCGGCGTCGACGGGCCGGAGCCGCCCCGGCTGGCACACTGCCCGCATGACCGAGACCCGCGACGAGGGCACGACGAGCCTCGCCCGGTCCGGCGCCGTCATGGCCGCCGGGACGATGGCCTCCCGGGTCCTCGGCATGGTCAAGGGCGTCATCGTCACCGCCATCGTCGGACTCGGGCTGACCGGGGGCGCGTTCCAGGTCGCGAACACCCTGCCGAACAACTTCTACCTGCTCATCGCCGGCGGCGTCCTCAACGCCGTGCTCGTGCCGCAGATCGCCCGGGCCGCACGCCACGACGACGGCGGGCAGGAGTTCACCAACCGCCTGCTCACGCTCGCCGTCTCGGTCATGGCCGTCGCGACCGTGGTCATCACCCTCTCGGCGCCCCTGCTCATCCGCCTCTACGCCTCGGATCGGTGGACCCCCGAGGCCATCCGGCTCGCGACGCTCTTCGCCTTCATCTGCCTCCCGCAGATCTTCTTCTACGGGCTCTACACCCTTCTCGGACAGGTGCTCAACGCCAAGCACCGCTTCGGGGCCTACATGTGGGCACCCGCGCTGGCGAACGTCGTGACGATCGCCTTCCTCGGTCTCTTCGTCATCCGCGGCCTCCCGCGCAAGGCCTCCGCCGGGGCGTGGACGCCGGAGATGACCTGGCTGCTCGCCGGTGGCGCCACGCTCGGCATCATCGCCCAGGCCCTCGTCCTCATCGTGCCCCTGCGCAGGACCGGGTTCCGCTTCCGCCCCGTGTGGGGTGTCCGCGGCGTCGGCCTGCGGACGGCGTCGACCGTCGCCTCCTGGACCTTCGCCGCCGTCGCCCTGAGCCAGCTCGGCTTCGTCCTGACGAGCCGGGTCCTCGCGCACGCGGACGGTGTCGCCGCCCGGGGCGTCCAGGCGACCGGCCTCGCGCCCTACGGCAACGCATTCATCCTGTTCATGCTGCCGCACTCGCTCATCACGGTCTCGCTCGTCACGGCGCTCTTCACGCGGATGTCGCACGCGGCCACCGACGGGCGCAACCGGGACGTCGTCGCGGACCTCGGCCGCGGCATTCGCACCTGTGCCGTCCTGCTCGTGCCGATGACCGTCGGCGGCATCCTCCTCGCCCCCCTCGTGACCCGGTCGATCTTCCTCGGCAACACCGCGAGCGAGACCGACGCGATCGCCAAGGTCCTCATCGCGATGCTCGTCGGGCTCCTCCCCTACGGCTGGCTCTACCTCGTCCAGCGCGTCTTCTACGCCTACGAGGACGCGCGGACGCCGTTCCGTCTCCAGGTCGTCGTCACCGTCCTCGCGAGCGTCGTCAACCTCGGCTGCTTCCTCCTGCCGCCGGAGTGGGTCGGCATCGGCGTCGGCGTCGGGCAGACGGTGAGCAACCTCGCCGCCGCGCTCCTCGGCTTCCACCTGCTCCGGCGTCGCTTCGGCCGCCTGCGGCTCTCCTCGACGGTCCAGCAGAATGCCCGGATGCTCGCGGCCGCGCTCGCCGCCGCGGCCGTCGCGGTCCTCGGCTACGCCGCCCTCGTGCAGGTCCTCGGCACCACCCGTCCCGCGACGCTCCTCACGCTGGTCGTCGTCGGTGGCGGCTACCTCGTCCTCACCCTCGTGCTCGCCGCCCGCCTCGGCGTCGCCGAGGTCGCCGATCTGCTCGACCCGGTCGCGCGCCGGATCAGGGTGCGCCGCGGCTGAGGACCCGTCGCCCTACTATGAGCGGGCGGCTCCGGCCGCACCAGCGCATTCGAACAGGAAGGCACGGCGTGGAGGGGCTCGGTCCGGGGAGTGTCCTCGGTGGTCGCTACACCGTCAGTCGACGGGTGCTCGCCGGCCACGGCGCGGAGCGCTGGGAGGCGCGCGACGACCACCTCCAGCGGGACGTCACCGTCCTCGCCTTCCCGACCGGACACGCCCAGCGGGACGCCGCCTTCGACGCAGCGCGACGCGCCGCCGGGGTCCGCGACGCCCGGCTCGGGGCCGTTCTCGACGTCGGCCTCGACGGCCCCGTCTCCTATGTCATCGAGGAGGGCCTCCCCGGGGCCCGCAACTACGCGACGCTCGCCGTCACCGGCGGGCTCCCCGCCGAGGAGGTCCGCCGGATCGTCGGCGAGGCCGCCGTCGGGCTCGACGCCGCGAGCCGGCGCGGCCTGCACCACGGCGCGATCTCCCCCGAGTCGGTCCTGGTGACCGAGGACGGCGACGTCAAGCTCATCGGCCTCGCGACGACCTCAGCGCTCGCCGACCACGACGACGAGGACACCCAGGTCGCCCGCCGGATCGACGCGATCGGGCTCGTCGGGCTCGCCTACGCCGGACTGACCGGTCGCTGGCCGCTCCCGGGCGACGCCGGAGGGCTGCCGTCCGCGCCCCGGATCGTCGGCGGCATCGCCCCGCCCTCGGAGATCGCGGTCGGTGTCCCCGCCGACCTCGACGCGATCTGCCGTCTCACGCTCAACGACGACACCGGCCCGGACAGCCCGGGCGACCTCGCGGGCCAGATCGCCCCGTGGTCGCCGACGCCGATCCAGCTCGACGCCGGGCGGTGGACCCAGGGCTACGCGGCCAGGACCGAGGTCCTCTCCTCCGGTGCGGGGGCGAATGCCGCGCCCTCGCCGAGCGCCCAGAGCGGCGGCGCCGGGGCTTCCGGCGTCGGTGCAGCGGCGGCGGGCATGGCGGCGGGTCGCTGCCGGTGCCGCGGCGGCCGGGCGCCATGCCCCCACCTGGACCCACGACGAGCAGGTCTTCGACGGCGACGCGGACGACGCGACGGTCCCGCGCTCCTCGCTCGGCGCCGGGGACGGCGGCGGGGACGGCGGCGCCGACCGCACGACCTCGCTGCCCGCCGTCCTCCCGTCGCCGGCGACCCGGTCGGACGATCCCGCGGACCCGGGCTCCGAAGCGGACGAGACGGACGAGGCCCCCGACGAGGAGGGCCGCCCGTCCGCGGTCGCCGCGGCGGGGACCGCGATCGGCGCGGCCCTGTCCAAGGGGGCGAGCTCGACGGGCACCGCGGTGTCCGCGATCGGCGACCGCCTCGGCGGCCTCATGCGCTCCTCCGCCGACCGCGCCACCGACCTGACCTCGGAGCGTCGGGCCGTCCGCGACGCCAAGGACGAGTGGACCAAGCAGCACCGCGTCGCCCTCGGGAGCACGCTGGAGTCGACCGAGGACGAGGTCGAGCCGCCGGCCCCCCTGCTCCACCCGGACACGGCCGAGCCGCTGACCCGGGCCGAGTCTCGCGCGGCCCTGCTCATCGTCGTCGGCTTCCTCGCCATCGCGCTCGCGATCGGGCTCTGGGGGGTGAGCCGGATCGGCCAGGGCTCCGACCTCGGTCTGGGCGCCGAACCGCGACAGACGACGATCTCCTCCCCGCCGCCGACGCGGACCGCGACGTCCGCTCCGACGGGCGGGCTCAAGGAGCTCGCCATCGCGAGCGCGGCCGCCTACGACCCGCAGGGCGACAACTCCGAGAACAACGACCAGGTCCCGAGGGTCTACGACGGCAACCCGGACACCTACTGGCAGTCCGAGGGCTACCAGTCGCAGAACTTCGGCGGCCTCAAGAGCGGCGTCGGGGTCGTCCTGGACATCGGCGCGAATGCCCGGGCCCGCGAGATCGTCGTCACGGTCCCGACCGCGACGGACTTCCAGGTCTGGCTCGGCGGTGCCAAGAGCCTCGACGGCGCGACCCTCGTCGGCGAGTCCACGGGCAGGTCCGGCGCGCTCAAGCTCGACGTCCCGGCGACCGCCAAGGGCCAGTACATCGTCGTGTGGTTCACCAAACCCGCGCAGGTGAGCGGACGCTTCCGCGCGGCCCTGTCCGAGGTCCAGGTCCTGGGCTGATGTCCGGCACGCGGGGCGCCGGGGTGCAGGAGGCGGTGAGCGACCACGAGCTCATGCGCCGGCATCTCGCGGGCGACCCGAATGCATTCGGCGAGCTCTTCCGGCGGCACAAGGACCGGATGTGGGCCCTCGCGGTCCGGACCACCGCGGACCGTGAGCTCGCGAGCGACTGCGTGCAGGACGCCTTCATCAACGCCTACCGGCGGGCGGGGTCGTTCCGCTTCGACGCGGCCTTCACGACCTGGATGCACCGGATCGTCGTCAACGCCTGCCTGGACCGGCTCCGGCGGGAGAAGCCGACGAGCATGATCCCCGAGGACGACCGGATCGCCGACCCGCTCGACCACCACGCGAGCCGGGAGGCGGTCCTCGACGTGCGCGCCGCGCTCGCCCGGCTGCCCGAGCCCCAGCGCGCCGCCCTCGTCCTCGTCGACATGCACGGCCTGTCGGTCCTCGAGGCCGCGGCGATCCTCGAGGTGGCCGAGGGGACGATCAAGTCGCGGTGCTTCCGGGGCCGCGCGGCGCTCGCCGCCCTGCTCCGGGGAACCGACGCGGCGGATCACACGTCGGAACCCTCGGCGGCCGCGCAGCCGCCGGCCCGCCACCCGTCTGCGAAGGATCCGTCATGACCCCCCGCGAGGAGCTCGAGCCCGTCGAGCCGATCGAGCACGACCCGACCGGAATGCGGGCGCTGCTGTCCTCGCTGCCCGACCCCGGGCCGATGCCGGTCGCGCTCGAGGAGGCGATCCTCGCGCGACTGGGCGCGCTCCGCGACGACGCCGACGACGAGGACGGGCTCCCGCTGCCCCCGTCCCGTGGGCCCGACGCCGACATCGTCCCCCTCTCCGCCCTCGGCAGGGACCGACCCGAGCGACGCCGGTGGTTCGCCGCGGTCGCGGGCATCGCGGCCGCGGCCGTGCTCGGGATCGTCGTGACGGACGGGCTCCAGGGGGACGGGTGGATCAGCTCGGTCATCGGGCGCGGCGACGACACCACGTCCGGGTCCGCCTCGAGCGGGGGCCCGATGCCCGCCGACCAGCGGAGCGACAGTGCCGCCGTCGGCGGAGCCGAGGCGTACCGCGTGTCGGGTTCGGGCACTGACTACCGCGCGGGCACGCTCACCGCGCAGGCGTCGGCGCTGCTCGAGGGGCACGAGTCCCACGTCGACACCCAGGCCGTCCCCGGCAACGCCGAGCAGTGCATCGCCGCGCTCGGCCTCTCGACGGCCGACGCCCCCGCCCTCGACTCCGCGACCTACGAGGGACGCCCGGCCTACGTCGTCGTCTGGTCCCGCGACGGCCGGGCGCGGGTCGTCGTCACCGAGCCGGCCTGCGGCGACCCCGGCGGCGCACACACGATCGTCGGCCCCACCCTTCTCGACTGAGGTCGTCCCGGACGGGCACCGAGCCTCTCCCGGTGCGTCGTCGGGGGTGGGAACAGACAGCCCGTAGGATCGGTTAGAGCGACTGAACCACCGCATCTTGCGATGGCTCGCCCCTTCGACCACAAGAGGTGCCTTCCGTGACCGAGCCGTCGACCGACGTCCGTAGTGTCGTCATCATCGGGTCCGGGCCGGCGGGCTACACCGCGGCGGTCTACGCCGCGCGCGCCAACCTCGAGCCGGTCCTCATCGAGGGTGCCGTGACCGCCGGTGGCGCGCTCATGAACACGACCGAGGTGGAGAACTTCCCGGGTTTCGAGCAGGGGATCATGGGGCCGGACCTCATGTTCGCCATGCGCGCGCAGGCGGAGCGGTTCGGGACGACGATCGTCACCGACGACGTGACCGAGGTCGACCTCGCCGGCGACGTCAAGACGGTGACCGACGGCTCGGGCACGACCTATCGCGCACACGCCGTCATCCTCGCGATGGGCTCGGCCTACCGCGAGCTCGGGCTGCCGGACGAGAAGCGCCTCTCCGGCCATGGCGTGTCGTGGTGCGCCACCTGCGACGGGTTCTTCTTCCGCGACCAGGACATCGCCGTCGTCGGCGGTGGGGACTCCGCGGTCGAGGAGGCCACCTTCCTCACGAAGTTCGCTCGCTCGGTGACGATCGTCCACCGCCGCGACGAGCTCCGGGCGAGCAAGATCATGGCCGAGCGCGCGCACGCCAACGACAAGATCACGTTCGCCTGGAACTCCGAGGTCTCCGGTGTCCACGGCGAGGACAAGCTGACCGGCATCACCCTCCGTGACACGGTGAGCGGGGAGGAGCGCGAGCTCCCGGTCACCGGCCTCTTCGTCGCGATCGGCCACGACCCGCGCAACGAGCTCGTCAAGGGCCTCGTCGACCTCGACGCCGAGGGCTATGTCCTCGTCGAGGGACGCTCGACCCGCACCAACCTCGACGGCGTCTTCGCCTGCGGCGACCTCGTCGACCACACCTACCGGCAGGCGATCACCGCGGCCGGCTCCGGGTGTGCCGCCGCCCTCGACGCCGAGCGCTGGCTCACCGACCGCGAGCACTGACCGCTGTCGGCGCGCCCTGATCCACTGACCACACCACACCTCATTCCGACCACCGAGCCCCCGCGAAAGGAACCGCTCCCATGAGCACGAGCACTGCCACCCTCGCCGTCACCGACGCCGACTTCGACCAGGAGGTGCTGCAGAGTGACAAGCCCGTCCTCGTCGACTTCTGGGCCGTCTGGTGCGGTCCCTGTCGCGCCGTCGCCCCCGTCGTCGAGGAGATCGCGCAGACCTACGGCGACCAGCTCAAGGTCGTCAAGGTCGACACCGACGCCAACCCCAAGGTCACGGCCCGCTACGGCATCACGAGCATCCCGAGCCTCTACGTCTTCTCCGGTGGCGAGGTCGTCAAGACGATCGTCGGAGCGAAGCCCAAGCCGGTCCTCGTCCGCGAGATCGAGCCCTTCCTCAGCTGAGACGACCGCCGGACCCGTCAGACCGTGAGGGCCGAATCCCGTTGTAGATCAACGGTATTCGGCCCTCGCTGCGTCTCAACTATTGGTCACTCGAGCTCGTCGCTGAGGTGGGCGAGGTTCATCTCACCGAGGATACGGCGCAGGTCGCCGACGCTCGCGAACTCGACGGTGAGCCTCCCCTTGCGCTGGCCGAGAGCGATCCGGACCCGAGTGTCGAGCCGGTCGGAGAGAGCGGCCGCGAGGTCGTCCGTCTGCGGGTGCCGCGCGCCGGAGCGGGGCCGGCGGCGAGCGGCGGGAGTGTCGTCGTCGCCGACGGCGACGATCTCCTCGACGCTGCGGACGGACAGCCCCTCGGCGACGATGCGCTGGGCGAGCCGCTCCATCGCCGCGCCGTCAGGCAGGGCGAGCAGGGCTCGGGCGTGCCCGGCGGAGAGGACACCGGCCGCGACCCGGCGGGCGACGAGCGGAGGGAGCTTGAGCAGGCGCAGCGTGTTGGAGATCTGGGGCCGCGACCGGCCGATCCGGGTCGCGAGCTGCTCCTGGCTGCAGCCGAAGTCGTCGAGCAGCTGCTGGTAGGCGGCCGCCTCCTCGAGCGGGTTGAGCTGGGAGCGGTGGAGGTTCTCCAGGAGCGCGTCGCGGAGCAGGTCCTCGTCGGCCGTCCCCTTGATGATCGCCGGGACCGTCTCGCGTCCCGCTGCGCGGCTGGCTCGCCAGCGCCGCTCGCCCATGATGAGCTCGTAGGGTGCCGCGCCCGGCTCGGCACTCGGGTTGCGTCGGACGACGACGGGCTGCAGGACGCCGATCTCCTCGACGCTCGCGACGAGCTCGGCCATGTCGTCCTCGTCGAAGACGGTGCGCGGCTGCCGCGAGTTGGGCGTGATGTCGTCGAGTCCGATCTCGGCGAACTCGGCCCCAGGGACCGGCCGGAGACCGGTGCGCGCGTTGTCGGCGGCCTCGACGAGCTCGTCGCCCGAGGGCGTCCCGGGCGTCTCGTCGGACGCGGACGTCTCGGGGGCGGCGCCTGTCTCGGGCGCCTGGCTGAGCGGCATTCTCCCTGGTCAGGGGCGTGTCGAACGCCTGGTCGCCGGGCGCCGCGCCGTCTCTGGCGACCGCGGGTGGCGCCTCCTGCGTCTCGGTCCGCTCGGCGAAGAAGACGTCGACGGGGCGGTTCATCGTCGTCGTGGAGCCTTGCGGGATGAGGGCGCCGAGGCCCCGGCCGAGGGCGCGTCGCTTGTCACTCATGCGGTCAGTCCTTCACTGGGTGCGGCGCCGCGGACGGCGATCTCCTTGGCTGCTTCGAAGTAGGTCAGCGCTCCGGTGCTCGACGGGTCGTACGTGATGACGGTCTGCCCGTGGCTCGGGGCCTCCGAGACGCGGACCGAGCGCGGCACGGTCGTACGCAGCGTCTGGTCCGGGAAGTGGGTGCGGACCTCCTCGGCGACCTGGGCGGCGAGCCGGGTCCGCCCGTCGTACATGGTGAGCAGGATCGTCGAGACGTGGAGCGCCGGGTTGAGGTGGTTGCGGATGAGCTCGATGTTCTTGATCAGCGCCGACAGCCCCTCGAGGGCGTAGTACTCGCACTGGATCGGGATGAGCACCTCGCGCGCGCCGACGAAGGCGTTGATCGTGAGCAGTCCGAGACTGGGCGGGCAGTCGATGAGCACGTAGTCGGGCCGGTCGTCCTCGAGCCCGGACAGGTAGGCGTCGATCGCCCGGTGGAGGCGGGACTCTCGCGCGACGAGGGAGACGAGCTCGATCTCGGCTCCGGCGAGGTCGATCGTCGCGGGTGCGCAGATGAGGCCGTCGACGTCCGGGCAGGGGACGACGACGTCGGCGAGCGGCGTCCCGTCGACGAGGACGTCGTAGATCGACGGGATCTCCGCGTGGTGGTCGATCCCGAGCGCCGTCGAGGCGTTGCCCTGCGGATCGAGGTCGATGACGAGCACCTTCAGCCCGCGCTGCCCGAGCGCCGCCGCCAGGTTGACCGTCGTCGTCGTCTTGCCGACGCCGCCCTTCTGGTTCGCGACGGTGAGAATGCGGGTCTGCGCCGGCTTCGGGAACCGCGCCTTGCCGAGCGCCGCCCGCCGACGCGACGCGTCGACGAGCGAGTTCGCGAGGGGTGAGTCGATGACGACCTCCCGCGTCGCCGTCTCCTCGGCCACGGTTTCACGTGAAACGGCCTCGACCGCCGCCTCCGCCGCCGCGACCACCCGCACCGGCGGATCGTCCTCCGCCAGCACCTCGGTCACTGTCACAGACGGCGACGTCGTCTCCGTTTCACGTGAAACGGCCTCGGGCTCCGGGTCCGTTTCACGTGAAACATCACGCTCAGCCGGCTGCCACCCGACCGGGCTCCGCGTCCCCCCGGACACCTCGGGGAACCCGAGTCCCGTCACGACCTCTCGGTCCACAGCAGGCGGCGCCAACGGCACGAATCATCCAATCGCAGGGGGGTCCAACACTGGTCACCAACCCTACGCGGTGCCACGCTCACCTTCCGGCAGGCCCTCCGTGGCGCCGAAGGATCGCGTCCCGACGAGGTGGATGACTCAACCGTTTCACGTGAAACGGAGCGCGATCCCGGGGGAAGCCGGCGTTCCACGTGAAACGGGAGCGCCTCAGCGCCGCTTCTTCTTCTTCCCCGCCCCCGGGGCCCGGTACAGGACCGTGAGATCCGCCGTGACCGTCGGAGGCGAGACGACACCGGCACCGTGTTCAGACACGACAGCACCCTGCATTCCGAGCCGGCGCAGCACCGCCTCATGCGTCGCGAGCTCTTCACGCACGGAGCTCCCCTTCATCGCGACGAGCATCCCGTCGTCCTCGAGCAACGGGAACGTCCACCGTGCGAGCCGGTCGAGCGGCGCGACGGCCCGCGCGGTGACGAAGGGCGCGGTGAGGCGCCCGTGGAGCTCCTCGGCACGGCCGCGGTGGACGGTGACGTTGTCGACCCCGATCTCCAAGACGGCGGCGGTGAGCCAGTCGGTGCGGCGCTGCATGGGTTCGACGAGGTGCAGCTCGAGGTCGGGCCGCGTGATCGCGACGGCCAGGCCGGGCAGGCCGGCGCCGCTGCCGATGTCGATGACGCGGGCGCCGGTCGGGAACGCGTCCTCGATGACGGCGCAGTTGAGCACGTGCCGGTCCCAGAGGCGCGGCACCTCGCGTGGCCCGATGAGCCCGTGACGGACGCCGGTGTCCGCGAGCACGGCGACGAAGCGCTCGGCTGCGGCGAGGCGGCCGGTGAAGAAGGCGACGGCCTCCGGCGATGCGCTCGGCACCGGGGAGGCCGTCTCCATGAGCTCGTCACTCATGTTTCACGTGAAACGTCGCGTCAGGACGCGGGGAGGACGACGACGAAGCGGCGCGGCTCGGCACCCTCGGACTCCGAGTGCAGCCCGGCGGCGAGGACCTCGTCGTGCACGACCTTGCGCTCGAACGCCGTCATCGGGACGAGCTCCTCGCGCTCGCCGCTCGCACGGACGGCGTCGATGGCCTGCTTGGCCTGGGCGACGAGCGTCTCGCGGCGGGCGGCCCGGTGGCCGGCGATGTCGAGCATGAGGCGGGACCGTTCGCCGGTCGAGGTGTAGACGGCGAGCCGGGTGAGCTCCTGGAGCGCGTCGAGCACCTTGCCGTCGGTGCCGACGAGGCGGCGGGGGACGCGGCCCTCGTCGCTGTCGACGATGGAGACGGTCGCGCGGTCGCCGTCGACGTCCACGTCGATGTCACCGTCGATGTCGCAGATGTCGAGCAGCGACTCGAGGAAGTCGGCGGCGACCTCGCCCTCGCGCTCGAGC
This sequence comes from uncultured Actinomycetota bacterium, assembly GCA_963752365.1. Taxonomy (GTDB): domain Bacteria; phylum Actinomycetota; class Actinomycetes; order Actinomycetales; family Dermatophilaceae; genus CAVVXY01. Next base: position 36,445 of record CAVVXY010000003.1, on the reverse strand, counting down.
AGGCCGCTCGAGCGCTGGGCCCGCGTCGGACGCGGTGCATCGGCGTCGTGCCGTCTCCGCGCCCTCGCTCACGTCGACAGGGTCGGTCGCGTCGGCGGAGTCGGTGGAGACGGTCGGCTCGGTGTCGACGGGAACGGGCTCGGCGGCCCCGAACACCTCGGTGTCGCGTGTCGGTGTCGGTCGAGTCGTCGGAGTCGGTCGCCGCCACCGACGCGTCGGGCTCCGTGTCCTCGGCGACGTCGGTCGCTTCGGCGCTCACCTCGGTGGTCGGGTCGACGTCGACGGGCTCGGCTGCATCGACGGGCTCATGGGTCTGCTCGGTCATGTGTCATGCCTCCAGGAAGGGAGTGAGGTGGGTCAGGTCGTGGGGAGGGCGTCGCCGCCCGCAGGGTCGCCGCCCTCGTCGGCCGTGCGGCCGGGTGCGTTCTTGCCGCCCTTGTTGCGCTTCTTGCCCTTGGGCTGCTGGCGCTGGCCGGACTGCTTCCTCGGCGGGTCCTCGCCGACCGCCGTCTCGGCATCGTCGCTGGTCAGGCCCTTGATGGTGATCTCCTTGACCGTCTGGCCCTTGCGGGCGCGCCGCTCGCGCATGGCGAGGTCGGCCGGGGAGCCGGGGGTCGGCATTCGCCGGATGACGTACAGCTGCTGGCACATGGACCAGATGTTCGTCACGCACCAGTAGATGAGGACACCGATCGGGAAGTTGACGCCGGAGATCGCGAAGAAGATCGGGAGGATGTAGAGCAGGATCTTCTGCTGCTTGGCGAAGGGGTTGTCGAGCGCGGACGCCGGCATGTTCTTCGTCATGAGCTGACGCTGCGTCGTGAAGGTCGAGATCGACATCCCGATGATGAGGATGACGGCGACGATCCGGGGTGCGGTCGCGTGGGTGCCGAGGAACGTGTCGGACAGCTGGGCGCCGAAGATCGAGGCCTGCTCGGCCTGGCTCGCGACCTGCCGGGTCAGCGGGCCGATCGCCTCCTTCTTGCCCGTGCTGATGTCGGCGAGGCCGTTGAGCACCCGGAAGAGCCCGAAGAAGAACGGTGACTGGAGCAGGATCGGGAGACAGGAGCTGAACGGGTTGGTCCCCGTCCGCTTGTACAGCTCCATCGTCTCCTGGGTCATCGCCTGGCGGGACTCAGGGTCGTTCTTGCCCTTGTACTTCTTCTGGATCTTCTGCATCTCCGGCTGGATGAGCTGCATCTTGCGGGAGGCGTGGATCTGCTTGACGAAGAGCGGGATCATCGCGGCGCGCATGACGATGACGAGGCCGACGATGGCCAGACCCCAGGTCCAGCCCGAGGCCTCCGGCATGCCGACGAGCGTGAAGAGCTTGTGCCAGCCGTACATGATCCAGGCGACGAGCACCTCGATCGGATAGAGGATCGTGTTGAGCCAGTCCATGGTTCCTTCGGGGGGTCGGTGTGCGTGGGCGAATGCGGTCAGCGCGCGTGCGCGGCCGGCTCACCGGTGGCGGGTGGGACGTGGTCGACCCCTCCGGGCGACCACGGGTGGCAACGGGACAACCGGCGAAGCGCCAGCCAGGTTCCGCGGACCACTCCGTGTCGCTCGAGCGCGGTCACGGCGTAGGCCGAACAGGAGGGGAAGTAGCGGCAGGTCGGCGGGCGCATCGGGGAGATCCATCGCTGGTAGAGCCGGATCGCGGCGATGAGCGGCCAGGCGACGACCCGCCCGATCCTCACGAGCGCGGCCCGACCCGCGCCAGGCAGGACCGCAGATCCTGCTCCAAGGCCGCGTAGTCGGCCGCACCTGCGGCCGGAAGGGCGCGGATCACGTAGTCCGTCCCCATCCGCAGCTCGGGCCGGCGCGCCTGGACCCCGGCCCGGAGGCGGCGCTTGGTCCGGTTGCGGACGACGGCGTTGCCGACGGCCTTGGAGACGACGAAGCCGACCCGAGGGGGGCGTTCACCACTCGGGTCTGTCGTCGCGGCATGGACCACGATGTGTGCCGTCGCCGCCCGAGCAGCTCCGCGTCCCCGCAGCACCGCCGTGTAGTCGGCGCCGGCCCGGAGGCGGTGCTGCGCCGGCAGCACGCGTGCCCCGTCCGGGTCAGGCGGAGAGCTCGGAGCGGCCCTTGCGGCGGCGGGCGGCGAGGATGGCGCGACCGGCGCGGGTGCTCATGCGGAGGCGGAAGCCGTGCGTCTTGGCGCGGCGGCGGTTGTTCGGCTGGAACGTGCGCTTGCTCATCGGGGTGCTCTTCTCGGGTTCGAGGCGGGCGTCGGCCGCCATCGGAAACCCGGGCCAGGTCGGACACGACGCCCCGGGCATGCGAAAACGGCCGACACAAATCGGGCCATCGGACACGGTACGCGACCCCGGCGAGGGCGGTCAAACTCGCGCTGGGCCGCAGGAGCATCCGGCTCGGGACCGCTCGGTCTCAGCGTGGGCCGGCCTGCTCCTCGAGCTCCTCGAGGAGGCGGGTGACCTCGGCGAGGCCCTCCCGGAGGTCGCCCGTCCACTGCTCGCCGAGGCGCTCGCGGATCATCCGCTCGATGTCCTGGATGTGGCCGTAGCCGATCCGGGCCTCGGCCCGTCCGTGGTCGGTCCAGGTGACGACCTTGGCCCGCCGGTCCAGGGGGTCGGGGGCCATCGCGACGTAGCCGAGTCGGACCATGTCCCGGATCACCTCGCCCATCGACTGACGGGTGATGCCGGACTGGGCCGCCATCTCCGACGGCCGTCCGCCGTCGGGGTCGAGGGTCGCGAAGACGGAGTTGTGGGAGGCCTTGAGCTCGGGATGACCGCGCCGGGCCGCTTCGTCGACCATGTGCTGCTGGAACAGCTTGTTGAGCCGGAAGACGAGCGCGATGAGCGGGACGTGGGAGCGATCGGGCCGCTGCGGGCGTTCGGCTCTTGACATTTGTCAGGCTTCCTTCCAATATTGGTCAGGCACCCTTACATTATCAGGAGCCGAGATGACCGACGAACTCACCGCCCAGGTGGCCGCAGCCTTCAGTACTGCCGGGCGCCGGACCGTCCGCGTCGGCGTCGAGCACGAGGTCCCCACCTGTGCGCCGGGCGGGGCCCCTGCTCCCGTCGCGGAGGTGCGGCGCCTCGTCGAAGGCGCCTGGTACGCGCCACACGTCGGCTTCGAGCCCGGCGGCCAGGTGGAGCTCAGCCTGCCTCCTCAGCGGTCGTCGCGCACGGCGGCCGGTCGCCACCGGCGCGCACTCTCCGATCTCCGGGCCCGCTGCGCCGAACGCGACATCGACCTCCTCGACGTGGCGGTCGACCCCCGGCCCGAGGCGCTGGTCCCGCTCCAGCTCACCACCTCGCGCTACCTGGCCATGGAGCGGCACTTCGACACGATCGGGCCCGCCGGGCGTCGGATGATGCGCCGGACCGCCTCGACCCAGGTCTGCCTGGACTGGTGGCCGGCCGCCGCCGGGCTCGAGCAGTGGCGGGTGCTCCACCTCGCCGGACCGGCGCTGGCCGCAGCCCTCGCCCGGACCACGGGTCCGGGCTCGCGGCTCGCCACCTGGCTCGAGGTCGACCCCTCCCGGACGGCCTTCGACGGGCGGCTCGTCTCCGGTGACGACCCCGTTGCGGCCTACGCCGATTTCGCGGCCGGCGCGACGGCATTCCTCCCGAATGCGGATGCGGCCACCCACCTGAGCACGCTCTTCCCACCCGTCCGGCCCCGCGGGCGCTACCTGGAGGTCCGCTATCTCGACGCCCAGCCGCTCTCGCAGGTCTCGGTGGTCGTGGACGCCCTCGCCGGGATGATCTACGACGACGAAGCCCGGCACCGGACCCTCGCCCGGCTGGGAGGAACCGAGGAGTCGCTCGCGGAGTCGTGGCGGCGCGCGGCCATCGGTGACATCGAGCTGGTCGCCGCCGGGACCGACCTGCTGACCGAGCTGCTCGGTCGCACCGCACTGGACGGTGCGGCATGAGGGCGCTGTTCGTCATCGACCCGCTCGACGGGCTGCGCGCCGAGGTGGACGCGACGGTCGGGCTCATGCTGGCCAGCCGTCGCCTCGGGCTCGAGACCTGGGTCTGCGGGCCCGAGCACCTGCGCGTGGTCGATGCACGGCTCCGAGCGAGCGCACGCCAGGTCGACCTGGCCCCCGTCCGGCGGGGCGGCGACCACCGCTGGGTCGTCGCCCGCCGCTGGTGGCGCGGGCTCGGGACCGCCGACCTCGACGTCGCCGCCGACTGCGCACAGGTGCACCTCCGGATCGACCCGCCGGTCGATGGGCGGTACCTGCGCACGACCTACCTCCTGGACCTCGCGGAGGCAGCCGGACGGCCGGTGCACAACCGGCCCGCCGGTGTCCGGGCCGTGCACGAGAAGGCCGTCGCGCTCCACCTGCCCGAGCTCTCGCCGACGACCGTGGTCAGCGCCGACCCGGCCGAGCTCCGCGCCTTCGTCGCCGACCACGGGAGCGTCGTCGTCAAGCCGTTCGACGGCTTCGCCGGCACCGACGTCTGGCTGGTGCGGGACGACGGCTCCGCCGTTGCCCTCCTCGAGTCCGCCACCCGTTCGGGCACCCGGCACGTGATCGCGCAGGAGCACCTCGACGAGGTCAGCCGTGGCAACAAACGGATCTTCCTCCTCGACGGGGAGGTCGTCGGCGCGGTGCTCCGTCGACCGGCGGCGGACGACTTCCGCATCGGCCCCCCGGACTCGGTCGCCGTCATCGACGACGACGACGACCGGATCGTCGCCCGGGTCGCGCCGCTGATCGCCGAGCACGGCATCAGGCTCGCCGGACTCGACGTCATCGGTGGCCGCCTCATCGAGGTCAACGTCACCTGTCCCGGCGGCATGCACAAGGCCGACGCCCTCCTGGGGACCGACCTCAGCGGCGTGGTCGTGCGCCGCCTCCTCGAACCTGTACCCCGTCAGAACCGCTCCGACAGAAGGAAACTGGCATGAGCAACGTCGTCCTCGTCTCCATCGCCCTCATGGGCATCCTGCTCTTCCTCCTCGGCGCCAACGTGACCCGCCACCGCGCGGCCCGCGGCCGCTCCGGCGGCGACCAGGCCTCCTCCGACCCCGCGGACGACCTCTTCATCGCGGTCCGGGCGCACGGGAACGCCGCCGAGTACGTCCCGACCCTGGCCGTCCTCCTGCTCATCGCCGCCCAGGTCACCGACGGCTGGTGGCTCGACGTCCTGGCGGTGGCCGCGGTCGCCGCGCGGGTCAGCCACGCCGTCGGGCTGCTGTCGTCCGGCAGCCTCGCCCAGCGGTCACCACTGCGGGAGGTCGGCGCCATGCTGACGTACCTGACCGGCACCGCGCTCGGGATCACCGTCATCGCGGCGCTGTGATCTTCCGCGTGCCATCCGGTCCACCCGTCGTCGGGATCGTGGGGCACGACATGGTCGTGCAGCGACCGTGGGGCGACTGGCCGGTGACCGCCGCGGCGCGCACCTACACGACCGCCCTCGCGGCCGCCGGGATGCGCACGGTCCTCCTGCCCGGGGCGGCCGCGTGCGAGCTCCTCGACCGGGTCGACGCGCTCGTCCTCACCGGAGGAGGCGACGTGGACCCCGCGCGGTCGGGGGCGTCCGGTGGCCGAGACGTCGACCCGGCCCGCGACGCGGCCGAGCTCTCTCTCGTGGCCGCCGCCCGGGCCCACGCCGTCCCCCTCCTCGGCATCTGCCGGGGGATGCAGGTGCTCGTCGTCGCCGCCGGGGGCACTCTCCGCGACGGGGTCGAGCACGTCCGGCCCGTCGAGGGGCACGTCGTCCGCACGGCTCCGGGCTCCCTCATCCACCACCTCCTCGGGCCGGGCCTGAGGACGACGGCGCTGCACCATCAGGCCGTCGCCGACCCCGGGCCCGAGTGGCGGGCGACTGCATGGTCGGAGGGCGTCATCGAGGCGGTCGAACCCGTGACCGACGGCTGGGCGGCGCTCGGCGTCCAGTGGCACCCCGAGCTGGACGGAACCTCCGGCCGGCCCGGACCGAGGGGCGGACCCCTGTTCGACTGGCTACGGGACGCGGCCGCCGGGACCCCGGTCCGACCCGCTCGGCCCCCCGGCCACGGCTGCCCAACCCGTCACCATGGCACGGGACGGCGCGGCTCCGAGCTCGACACGCCGCACCCTCCGCCGACGAATGCGACTGAACCCGCCGTTCGGGTTGAACGGAAGGTCACCGGCCGGTAACGTCCGCACTCTGTCCATCTGTCTGTCCCCAAGGTGTGGACAACTATGTGGATACCGGGTGCGCCGTCGGGGAGCGCCGGCCGAGCCGACCAGGAGCAGCGTGTCCGACAAACCTTCGCAGGCTCAGATCTGGCGGACCGCCCTGGACCGCATCGACGCGGAGGGCATCCCGGACCGGCAGCGTGCCTTCCTCGGGCTCGCCCGCTTCATGGGCCAGATGGAGGACACCGCCGTCATCGCGGTCCCCAACGACTTCACCAAGGAGTTCCTCGAGTCGCGGGTGCGCGAGCAGATGACGACGGCGCTCTCGTCGGTGCTCGGCGAGCCGATCCGGATCGCGGTGACCGTCGACTCGAGCCTCGCCTCCGACCTCGCCGAGACGCCGGCGACGGACGGCGCCCGGGTCGACGGCACCAGAGTCGACGGCACCAGAGTCGGCACCAGGGTCGACGGCACCCGGCTCGACGGCGCTGCCCTCGCGGGTGGCCCCGCGCTCGGTGAGCTCGACGGCATTCCGCCCCTCGACGCCGCCGACCTGGCCGCCGACGGCCACCCGAGCGGCCGCTTCGACCGCGACGGCGGCACGAGCACCGGCCCGGTGACCCGGCCCCGCCCCGGGCAGCAGATGCCCGAGGTCCTGGAGAACACCCGGCTCAACCCCAAGTACATCTTCGACACCTTCGTCATCGGCGCCGGCAACCGGTTCGCCCACGCGGCGGCGCTCGCGGTCTCCGAGGCGCCGGCCCGCGCCTACAACCCGCTGTTCATCTACGGCGACTCCGGCCTGGGCAAGACCCACCTGCTCCATGCGATCGGCCACTACTCCCGCCGGCTGTTCCCCCAGGTGCGGGTGCGCTACGTGAACTCCGAGGAGTTCACCAACGACTTCATCAACAGCATTCGCGACGCGAACATCCGCGACGACCGGGCGGCGGCCTTCCAGAGCCGCTACCGCGAGGTCGACGTGCTCCTCATCGACGACATCCAGTTCCTCTCGGGCAAGGTGCAGACGCAGGAGGAGTTCTTCCACACCTTCAACGCGCTGCACAACGCCAACAAGCAGGTCGTCGTGACGAGCGACGTCGCGCCCAAGGAGCTGAGCGGGTTCGAGCAGCGGATGATCAGCCGCTTCGAGTGGGGGCTGCTCGTCGACGTCCAGCCGCCGGACCTCGAGACGCGGATCGCGATCCTGCGCAAGAAGGCCATCCAGGAGCGGCTCTCGGTCCCCGACGACGTCCTGGAGTTCATCGCCTCGCGGATCTCGACGAACATCCGCGAGCTCGAGGGTGCGCTCATCCGGGTCACCGCGTTCGCCTCGCTCAACCGGCAGGAGGTCGACCTCGCGCTGACCGAGGTCGTCCTGCGCGACCTCATCCCGCACGACAACGCCGGCCAGATCACGAGCGCGACGATCATGGCCCAGACGGCCGCCTACTTCGGCCTGACGATCGACGACCTCTGCGGCTCCTCCCGCTCCCGCGTCCTGGTCACCGCCCGGCAGATCGCGATGTACCTGTGTCGCGAGCTGACCGACATGTCACTGCCCAAGATCGGGCAGGAGTTCGGCGGCCGCGACCACACGACGGTCATGCACGCGGACAAGAAGATCCGCCAGCTCATGGCCGAGCGGCGCGCGATCTACAACCAGGTCACCGAGCTGACCAACCGGATCCGGCAGCAGACCCGCTGACCTCGCGTCCCTCCATCCACAGCGGATGTGGACGCCCGGGTGTCCCCACGGCCGACCGCGCCGCACGAGGACGGCATTCGTCCACATTGTCCACAGCCGGGGAGAACCTGTGGACAACTCTCGCGCCGTCGACGCCTCCGACAGTTGTCCACAGCTTTCTGTGGACGGCTGTGCACAACGCCGAGGCCGCGTGTGGACGTCCGGCGCGTCGCAGGTGGACGACAGGTGAATGCCCGCCGTCGTCCACGGTGGCCCGTCCGCCGACCCCAGCTTCGCCCACCGTCCGTCCACAGCCCCATCCGGCCGCTGACCTGCGAGGACAGCGTTCGTCCACAGGATCCACAGCGCCTATGACGACGACGATCCCTCCCCAGCAGATGGAAGCGCCCCGATGACGACCCGGATCGACGCCCAGAGCCCCGAGACGAATGCCAGGACGTCCGCTATCGTCGTCCTCCCCGGCACGCCCGGGACCTGTGACCTGCCCACGACCCGCCTCGGCCCGACCGACGGCGCCGAGGGGCGATGAGGCTGGCTGTCGAAGGGTGGACCTGACGTGAAGTTCCGAGTCGAACGCGACGTGCTCGCGGAGGCGGTGACCTGGGTGGCCCGCGGGCTCCCGGCGCGCCCCCCGGTCCCCGTCCTCGCCGGGGTCCTCATCGAGGCCGACGCGGACGGCACGCTCACGCTCTCGGCCTTCGACTACGAGGTCTCGGCCCGCGTCACCGTCGCCGCCGACGTCTCCGAGGGTGGCACGGTCCTCGTCCTCGGTCGGCTGCTCGCCGACATCTCCCGCAACCTCCCGGCCCGCCCGATCGACGTCGAGCTCGAGGGCAACAAGGTCCAGGTCACGTGCGGCTCGAGCCGGTTCAGCCTGCTCCAGATGCCGAGCAACGAGTACCCGACGCTCCCGACGGCGCCCGAGTCGTCCGGCTCGATCGCCGGCGACGTCTTCACCCAGGCCGTCGCGCAGGTCGCCGTGGCCGCCGACCGGGGCGACACGCTCCCGATCCTCACCGGGGTCCGCGTCGAGATCGACGGCGACAGGATGACCCTCCTCGCGACCGACCGCTACCGCCTCGCGATGCGCGAGCTGCGGTGGAACCCGAGCGCGAGCGACGGCAGCCACGTCGCCCTCATCCCCGCCCGGACGCTGTCCGAGACCGCCAAGGCCCTCGGTGCCGCCGGCTCGATCGACATCTCGCTCGGCAGCCGGGCCGGCGCCGACGGGCTCGTCGGCTTCGAGGCGGGCCAGCGGCGCACGACGACGCGGCTGCTCGACGGTGAGTACCCCAAGGTCTCCTCGATCTTCCCGACCTCGACGGACACCACGGCCGTCGTCGCGACCGGCGAGCTCATCGAGGCCGTCAAGCGCGTCGCCCTCGTCGCCGAGCGCAACAGCCCGGTCCGGCTCCGGTTCGGCGACGCCCAGGTCGCGATCGAGGCGGGGACGGGCGAGGAGGCCCAGGCCTCCGAGGCGGTCGAATGCCGGATCGACGGTCCCGAGCTCGAGGTCGCCTTCAACCCGCAGTTCCTCCTCGACGGACTCGGTGCGGTCGGGACGGCATTCACCCACTTCGCGTTCACCCAGCCGACCCGTCCGGCCGTCCTCGCCGGGCAGGCCGAGGCGGACGGCGAGGCCGACCAGTCCTACCGCTACGTCCTCATGCCGATCCGGTTCGCCTCCTGACCGTGCCCGTCGCAGCAGTACCGCCCGCGCACGCCCCGCAGTAGCCTGCGGGGCGAAGCCTCTCGCTCGTCCCACCACGTCGAAGGAGTTCTGCATGCAACTCGGTCTGATCGGTCTGGGCAAGATGGGCGGCAACATGCGCGAGCGCATCCGCCGCGCGGGCCATGAGGTCATCGGCTACGACATCAACCCCGCCGTCTCCGACGTCAAGACGATCGCCGAGCTCGTCAAGAGCCTCGAGGCACCGCGGGTCGTCTGGACGATGGTCGCCGCCGGTGAGATCACCCGGCAGACCGTCGCCAAGCTCGCCGAGCTCCTCGAGCCGGGCGACCTCGTCATCGACGGAGGCAACAGCCGCTTCACCGACGACTTCGAGAACGAGAAGCTGCTCAAGACCAAGAAGGTCGGCTACCTCGACTGCGGTGTCTCCGGCGGCATCTGGGGCCTGCAGAACGGCTACGGCCTCATGGTCGGCGGCACCGCCGCCAACGTGCGGCGGGCGATGCCGATCTTCGACGCGCTCCGGCCCGAGGGTCCCCGCGAGGAGGGCTTCGTCCACTCCGGGTCGGTCGGCTCCGGGCACTACACCAAGATGGTCCACAACGGCATCGAGTACGGGATGATGGCCGCCTACGCCGAGGGCTACGAGCTGCTCGAGCGCAAGGACATCGTCAAGGACGTGCCCGGGGCGTTCAAGGCGTGGAGCCGCGGCACCGTCGTCCGGTCCTGGCTGCTCGACCTCATGGTCGAGGCGCTGGAGAAGAACCCGACGCTCGAGGACGTGTCGGACTACACGGTCGACTCCGGCGAGGGCAAGTGGACCGTCGAGGAGGCGATCGCGCTCGACGTCCCGATGCCGGTCATCTCCGCCTCGCTCTTCGCCCGGTTCGCCTCGCGGCAGGAGGTGTCGCCGACGATGCAGGCCGTCGCCGCGCTCCGTGGCGGCTTCGGCGGCCACCAGGTCATGACGATCGCGGAGGGCAAGGCCCTGCGCGCGGCGAATGCCCACCAGGTCGCGACCCCGGCGGCCCAGAAGAAGGCCACCTCGCCCGCGACCGCCGCCAAGGCCACGAAGAAGGCGACCGCGACGAAGGCCGCCGCCAAGAAGCGCGCCCAGAAGAAGACCGACGGCTGACCTCGCCTCCACCCACCTCGGCTCCCGCCTGCCCGGCTGTGGCCCGCCGCCATAGGCTGCGCGAGTGCACGTCCGCCACCTGAGCCTGCTCGACTACCGGTCCTACGAGGCCGCCGAGCTCGCGCTCACACCGGGGGTGACGACGCTCGTCGGGCTCAACGGGCAGGGCAAGACCAACCTCGTCGAGGCGATCGGCTACCTGGCCACCCTCGGGTCGCACCGGGTCGCGACGGACGCACCGCTCGTCCGCTTCGGCGCGGAGCGGGCGATCGTGCGCGGCGCCGTCGTCCGGGACGGCCGCGAGACCCTCATGGAGCTCGAGATCACCCCCGGCCGCGCGAACCGGGCCCGCCTCAACCGTTCGCCGCTCACCCGCCCGCGCGACCTGCTCGGGACGGTCCGCACGGTCCTCTTCGCCCCCGAGGACCTCGCCCTCGTCAAGGGCGACCCGAGCGAGCGGCGCCGCTTCCTCGACGACCTGCTCGTCCTCCTCCAGCCCCGGTGGGCGGCGGTGCGCGCGGACTACGACCGGGTCCTCAAGCAGCGCAACGCCCTGCTCAAGTCCGCCCAGCCGGTGCTGCGCAAGGGCAGCCGCGGCGGCTCGCGTCGTCGGACATCGTCGGTCGCCGACGGTGAGTCCGCCGAGACCGCAAGGGAGTCCGCGTTGCACACCCTCGAGGTGTGGAATGCCCAGCTGGCCCGGCTCGGCGCCCAGCTGCTCCGCGCGCGGATCACCCTGCTCGCCGCGCTCCGACCGCACGTGACGAATGCGTACACCCAGGTGAGCGATGGCGCGACCGTCGCCGGGGCGGCCTACCGGTCCTCGCTCGAGGAGCCGGTCGCCGCCCGGATCGCGGCGGGGGAGCTGCCCGAGGGCCCCGAGCTCGAGGCGGCGCTGCTCGCTGCATTCGCCGCGGCGCGGGACAGCGAGATCGAGCGCGGGGTGACGCTCGTCGGGCCGCACCGCGACGACGTCCTGCTCACCCTCGGCGAGCTGCCGGCCAAGGGCTACGCCTCGCACGGCGAGTCCTGGAGCCTGGCCCTCGCGCTGCGGATCGCGTCCTTCCACCTGCTGCGCGACGACCTCGGCGACGACCCGGTCCTCATCCTCGACGACGTCTTCGCCGAGCTCGACTCCGGTCGCCGGCAGCGGCTCGCCGCCCTCGTCGCGGACGCCGAGCAGGTCCTCGTGACCGCCGCCGTCGCCGCCGACGTGCCCGACGCGCTCGGGGGCGCGGCATTCGTCGTCGAGCTCGGCGTGGTCCGCGCGACGACCTGAGACCGACCCGCAGGCCCCGCACAGCAGAGGTCCCGACCCGGTCCGCACGCGCGGACGGGTCGGGACCTCTCCTGACCTGCGGCTCAGAACACCTTGCGCCAGACGGCGTAGGCGCCCGCGTAGTGCGTCGCCGTCCCGTCGACGGTCGCGTCGCCCAGGCTGGTCTGGGCCTGGATGGTCGTGAGCGCCCCGGAGAGCGTCTTGGTCCGGAGCGTGTCGTAGAACGCACCGTCGTTGACCCACACGGTCCGCGCCCCGCTGTCGTCGACCGACCGCGCCCGGAAGCCCGGCGTCGCGCCCTGCAGCGTGTAGGTCGCGTTGAAGAACCCGTGGAAGGTCTTCTTGACGGTGCCGTTGGACTGGGTCCAGGAGACCGAGCTGTAGACGGAGTAGGCGCGGGCCGCGAGGCTCGTGACCGTGCTCGTGCCCACCGCGACGCCGGCCAGCCCACCGCCGGACTTCTGGATCCGCAGGACGGAGTTGCCGCGCGCGAAGTAGAGCCGGCTGCCGGCGAGGGAGGTGTCGTTGACCCCGATGCCGGCGTAGACGGTGCTCGGCCCGGAGAAGCCGACGATCGGCATCCGGCGAATGCCGTAGAGGTCGTGCCAGTACAGGTAGGTGCCGTCCGAGTGCATGTCGCGGTTGACGCCGATGTACTGGAGGCCGCTGGCCCGGGTCCACCCGGCGCCACCGGCGAGCGGGAAGCGGACGATCCGCGAGGTGCCGCCCTGGTTGACGACGACGTAGCCGTACCAGGTGCCGCCGGTGAAGGCGTACGCGAGCGAGCCGATCGAGACGTTGCCCGTGTGGTAGAAGCTGTAGATGACCTTCTCCTGGCCGGGCAGGCTCGTCTTGCCGGTGCGGTAGACCCGCGCCTGCCAGAGGAGCGGGCTGACCCTGACATTGGCCGTCCAGTAGAGGTTGCCCGTCGACTGGACGAGCTTCTGCGCCGTCGACCGCGCGACGACGGTCGGGTACGTGACGTTCGTCGTGTCGGTGCTCGCCGAGGCGGTGGCCGCTCCGGAGACGAGCGCGCCGATGGCGGCGACGGTGGCGGTGCTGGTGCGAATGACGTTGCTACGCATGAACTTCCCCCTGTGCTGGAGGCCCTTCCGGCCCCGTGGTGCGACACCGGTCGGTGTCGTTCCTCCACGGTGGGGCCACCCTCGTCCCGACCGACAGGGACGACGTCCCGGCGGGTCGGGACGACATCACGCCACGCTCGCGACGGCGGCTCGGGCCCCCAGGATCCCCCGGACCCCCGGACCCCCGAGTCAGCCCAGCGGCAGGTGGGCCCGGACCGTCGTGCCGGCCGGGCCGGTCGTGACCGCGACGGCGCCGCCGACCTCCGCGGCCCGCACGGCCATCGAGTCCAGGCCCACGCCCCGCCTGGATCCGGTGGAGCCACGGCCGTCGTCGGTGACCTCGATGTCGAGCTCCTCGCCGACGTGGATCGTGACGACGCAGGCGCTGGCTTCTGCGTGCTTGGCCACGTTCGTCACGGCCTCGCTCACGATCCGCAGGGCGGCGACCTCGACCGCCGGCGGCAGCCCGACGGGTGGGTCGCCGAGGACGCTGACGGTCACGTCGTGCCCGGGCAGCACGGTGGCGCAGACGCTCTCGACCGCTGCCACGAGGCCGGCGTCGAGCGCGGACGGCCGGAGTCCGTCGATGAGCTCCCGGATCGCCGAGGAGGCGGAGGTGAGGTCGGCGGCGATCTGGTCGACGAGTCCCTCGACGCCACCCCCGGCCCGGGTCCGCAGGGCGTGGAGCTGCATTCGGGAGCCCGCGAGGATCGGGCCGAGCCCGTCGTGGAGGTCACGGCGGAGCCGGTCCCGCTCCTCGTCGCGGACGAGGAGTGCGGAGGCGCTCGCGCCCTCGAGGGCGACGGTCAGCTCGTAGGCCTCGGCCGCCGTCGCCGCCTGCCGCGCGACCTCGGCGAGCAGGGTCTGCTCGGCCGCGGTGAAGCTCCCGCCGAGGTGCCGCGGCGAGACCTCGAGGGTGCCGAGGACCCGGTCGCCGCGGATCATCGGCCAGGGCACCGTCGGGACGCCCGGGCGGCCCTCGTCGGCGAGGTACACGGGTGGTTCGAGCGTGCCGAGCCGGATCCTGGCCCGGGGGACCCGGAGCGACCGGACGATCGACCGGGCCGTCTCGGCGAGGACCTCCAGAGGGTCGCCGACGGCGCCGAGGCGCTCACCGAGCCCGATGAGGACCGAGTCGGGGTCGTCGCGGTCCCCGTAGAGCCATCGGCGGACACCGGCGGCCACCCGCCGACGGACCGGGTCGAAGCCCACGGTGACGAGCGCGAGTCCGACGACCGTCACAGCGAACGAGCGACCGGGGAGGAAGCGCTCCCCGAGGCCGAGGATCGCCGACCACACGGCGACGGCCGCGGTCAGCATGACGGCCGAGACGACGCCGCGGTCGACGGCGAGGTCGAGGTCGTCGAGGCCGTACTGGAGGATCGCCACCCCGAGCCCGAGGGGGAGGGCGACGAGGACCGGGGCCAGCCCGTGGCGGACGCCGACCGAGTCCAGGGCGATCCCGACGGGCAGGAGAATGCCGGCGGGGGCCAGGGAGAGGTACCGGCGCCTTGGCATGCCCTGCGCCGCGCGGGCCCGGCGGACGAGCGAGACCACCGAGACCAGGGCGGCGGCCACGGACGCGGCGGCACAGACGACCACGCCCGCGAGGAGCGCACGAACGAGTGGCGGCTTGACCACGCCGGTCGTGAGCAGGTCGGTGGGGTGGCTGGCCGCGGCGACGGCGAGCAGGAGCGACCCGACGACGAGGGCGACGAGCGCCATCCGCGCCACCCCGCGGCGCAGCCGGGTGCCCGAGCCGTCGACGTGACCCTCGGGGACCCGGCCCTCGGGGAACAGCGCGAGGATCACCGGGATCGTCGCGATCGAGGGCCACCAGGTCCACTGCGTCAGCCAGGCCCCGACGGTGGTCGCCGACCACTGGACGGCGGCGGTGGCGAGGAGCGCGACGAGGCCCGTGAGCCAGACGAGGCCGGAGAGGCGGTGGGCCGGCCGGTGCCGGAGCAGGAAGAGCCCGACGGGGACGAAGGCCATGGCGAGGACCAGCGCCTGGTCGACCGGGGCGTCGAGGCGCGGGTCGGGGCCCCACGCCAGGCCGGTGAGGGCCGCGACGAGGGCCACGATCGTGAGGGCGACGCCGACGGACCACGCGCGGCCCGGGGCCCGGGTCACGATCGTCTCAGCGGGTGCCGTTGACCGCGTGCCAGAGATTGTGGAACCACCCTGCCTGGTGCGGGATGATGATCGGCGGCGGGCGGCCGTCCCCGACGGGGCCGACATCGATGCCGGTGAGGTCCGCGGGGACGCGGGTCAGTGCGTTGCGGAGCGGGGTCCGGGCGATCGCCCGCTCGGCGAGGGTTCGAGCGACGACGGCCGGGCTGTCGGCGTACCCCGTCGAGAAGAGCCGGGCGGCCGCGCCGATGAGGGTCGTCGGCAGGCCGATGGGGAACAGGCCGCTCTCGAGGGCGGCATCGACGATCTGCTGGTCCCGCCTCGTGCGCCGTGGGTTGGGCTGGGTGGCCTCGGTGTTGAGGTGGACGATCACCTGGCGCAGACGCGCGAGGACGGCCGCGGGGTCCGCGGCTCCGGTCGCGGCACCTGCGTGCAGGCCCGCGTCCCCCGTCGTGAGGGGGACGCTCCGGCCGTTGGTGTCGAATGCCTCGAGCGGGCTCCCGTCGTGCGGTGTCGTCGGCTGGGCGGCGACCATGGCCACGGCGCGCTCGAGGGGTCCCCGGACGATCGGCGGGAGCCTCCATCGCCGGCGTGGCTCGTGGGACAGGTGCCCGAGGACGAGACTCTCCGGTCCCACGGCGGCGAAGGTGTTGCTCGCATTGAGGACGATGAGCGTGGCAGCCATGGCGTCTCCCTCGGTGGTCCCTCCCGGTCCCCATGGTCCCGCCGGACTCGCGAGGCCGCAACCGCATCCCGGGTCAGGCGCGGCCGTCCAGGTGGTGCTCGCGGACGAGGAGCGCGAGGTGCACGCGGTCGGGGGCGCCGACCTTGACCAGGACGGCGGAGAGCTGGTTGCGGACGGTCTTCTCCGAGACGTGGAGCCGGGCGGCGATGACCGGGTTCGCGAGGCCGGCGCCGACGAGCCCGACGAGGGTGAGCTCGCGGGGGGTCAGCCCGTCGAAGGGCGCTGGCACGGCGTCGCCGGCCCGGTCGTCGGCCAGCCGGCGCAGGACGTCGGGAGCCAGGACCGTCCCCCCACGGGAGAGGGTCCGCAGCGCGTCGACGATGAGCTCGGGGTCGGCGTCCTTGTGGAGGAAGCCGGCCGCGCCCGAGTCCAGGGCGCGCCGTGCGGTCTCCGTGGAGCGGTCCATGGTGAGGACGAGGGACCGGCACTGCGGCGTGATCGTCCCGAGGCGCCGGACGAGGTCGACACCGTCGCCGTCGGGGAGACGGACGTCGACGACGGCGAGGGTCGGCCGGTGGACGGTCGCCTGCGCGAGGGCCTCCGCGACCGTCCCGACGACGTCGACGGCGGACACCCAGTCGAGACCGGCGAAGAGCGCGGCGAGTCCCCGTCCCACGACCGGGTGGTCGTCGACGACCAGGACCCGGTGCTGCATTCCCGTCACGACCCCATCCTCCCGCCCACGGGCATCCACGTCACGGGCCGTGGCCCCCACCGCGGGCCGGGGTACGTTCCGGAATGAGGAACGTCCGTCGCCGACCGCGGTGACCGGCCGCAGGCTTCATGCAACGGGACCCGCATCGGCCGGTCCCAGCACCCGCAAAGGAGCGACGTGCCCGTTGTGACGATCCGCCCCTCCGGGGAGGAGATCTGGCTCGAGCCCGAGGAGACGATCCTCTCCGGGCTCTACAAGGCCGGATACGCCTACACGATCGGGTGTCGTCGCGGTGGCTGCGCCATCTGCAAGGTCGACTGCCACGGCGGCACGTTCACCTACAACCGGCCCGTCGCGGACACCGTCATCACCGACGGCGAGCGCGAGGACGGGACCTGCCTCTCGTGCCGGGCCGTCCCAGAGTGCGACGTCACCATCGAGCTGCGCGGCGAGGACGTGCGCCTCGTCAACCCGTTCCTGCGCCAGATCAACGACCGGGCCCGGCAGCGCGCCGAAGCCCTCACTGCCGCCCCGAGCAAGGAGTAACACCATGGGAATCATGCGTCTGGGCTATGCCCACGTCCGCGTCACCGACCTCGCCGAGGCCAAGGACCACTACGCCAACACGCTGGGCCTCTACGAGACCCTCGCCGAGGACGGCAAGGCCTACTACAAGGGCTGGGACGAGTGGGACCACCACTCGGTCGTCCTGGAGGAGGGTGGCGTCGGGGCGGTGAAGTTCGGCTGGAAGGTCGAGAAGCCCGAGGACATCGACGACATCGAGCGCAAGGCCCAGACCTTCGGCCTCGCCGTCGAGCGGATGAGCAAGGGCGAGAACCCCGAGGTCAGCGACGGGATCCGCCTCATCACCCCGAGCGAGCACGTCTTCGAGGTCTATCACGACCAGACCCTCATCGGCACCGAGGTCGGCACCCACAACCCGGACGCCTTCCCGCGGCACCTCGTCGGTGTCGGGGTCCCCGGCCTCGACCACGCACTCGTCCTCGCCGAGGACGTCCGGACCATGGAGCGCTTCCTCACCGACGTCTTCGGCTTCTACCCGACCGAGCGCGTGCAGACCGATCTCGAGGACGACGACGCCCACTTCATCGCGACCTGGATGACGAGCAACAACCAGATCCACCAGCTCGCGGTCCTCGAGGGACCTCCCGGCAACGCCCAGGGCAAGCTCCACCACTTCGCCTTCAAGCTCGGCGACTGGGCCGAGGTCGGCCACGCTGCCGACCTGTTCACGATGGACGACGTGCCGATCGACATCGGCCCGACCCGCCACGGCATCACCCGCGGCCAGACGGTCTACTTCTTCGACCCGTCCGGCAACCGCAACGAGGTCTTCGCCGGGGGCTACCTGGCCTACCCCGACCGTCCCGTCGTGAAGTGGACGCCCGACCAGATCGCGAAGGGCATCTTCTACCACGCCCGCGAGCTCAACGAGCGCTTCACCACCGTCTACACCTGACCGGGCCCGTCCCACCGGTGACGGCGGGCGAGCCCACAACCGCCCGCCGTCACCCCATGTCGTGCTGCCCGAAGACGATTGCGCGACAACCGCATTCGCACCCCCACACCCATCGCATCACAGCTCGACGAGGAGGCCCGAGATGTTCGTCCGTCCGACCCAGAGCCTCACGTATGCCGGGGCCCAGGCCGCCCTCGACGCGGCCGTCGCCCGAGCCGAGCGGCTCGGGGTCGCCGTCAACGTCGCCGTCACCGACGCGGGCGGCACGCTGCTCGCGTTCGGCCGGATGGACGGCGCCTTCGCCTTCTCCGGTGCGATCGCGGTCGACAAGGCGCGGACCGTGTGCGGTTTCGGCGGGGCCCCGAGCGACGCCCTCTACGACGCGATCGCCGGCGAACCGCCCGTCCGGGACGGCATCGCCGGCCGCGCCGAGGTCGCCGCCTTCGCCGGCGGCGTCCCCGTCCGCGTGGGCGGGGAGCTCGTCGGCGCCGTCGGTGTCTCCGGCGCGAGCGCCGAGCGGGACAAGGAATGCGCGTCGGCCGGCGCCCGCGCCCTCACCCACCCACTCGAGAGTGCGCAAACCTCCGCCGGTGACGGCCGGGATGCGGAGGTTCCTGCACTCTCGACGAACCAGGCAGGACCGATCCGATGACCCCCTTCATGCTCCGCATCGCCGAGCTCGTCGGCTCCGAGCCCACCGGCTTCGACGAGGCCGACCACACGCCCGTCGTCTCGACCCGCCGCAGCGAGCGGATCGCGACGAGCACCGGCGCCGATCGCTGTCATGAACATCGGCGAATGCGGCATCCCGACGGACGAAGCCGCGGCCCACGAGATGGGCGGGGAAGTCGAGCTTCTGCATTCGCCAACGGTCGAGGTTTCGCGTCGTGCGGCGCAGAAGTTCTCCACAGGCACCGGTCGAGAGGTCACAACCCGCCGTCCGGCCCGGAAGACGTGCGGCGGGTTGTGACCTCTCGATGGGGAGAGGGGCGCGGCGGGTTGTGACCTCTCGATGGGGAGAGGGGTGCGGCGGGTTGTGACCTCTCGATGCGCCGCGCCCTCCCGCTCAGCCGAATGGGGGCGTTGATCGAACACCCGGCGAGGGGCAGGATCAGCGGTATGCCCGCCCGTGACGTCAGGGACTCCGCCTGGGCCGCGTCGACCCCCAAGCGGATCGCGGCGACGCCGTCGGCGGAGCCGGGTGGCCTCAAGTCGGTCGGCACCTCCCTCGACGTCCTCGAATGCTTCGCGACCGACGGCGATCTCGGCGTCTCCGACGTCGCCCGGCGGATCGGCGTGGCCAAGAGCACGGCGCACCGCATCCTCTCGACGCTCGTCTCGCGCGGCTTCATCGAGCAGGACCAGCAGACCGGCCTCTACCGGCTCGGGCTGCACATCTTCGAGCTCGGCCAGCTCGCGCAGGCGCGCAACGAGGTCCGGCACGCGGCCCTCCCGACGCTGCGCCAGATCGCGACCCAGACCGGGCTCACGGTCAACCTCGGCATCGCCGACGGCGCCGACGTCGTCTTCGTCGAGCGGCTCGAGATCGGCGCCGGCGGGCAGATCCTCAGCCACGCCGGCCGCCGCTTCCCCGTCCACACGACGAGCTCGGGCAAGGTCCTCGCCGCATTCAACCCGCTCGTCCTCCAGGCCCGGGTGAATGCGGGGTTCCCGCCCCGCGTCAGCCGCACCGTCCGCAGCCGCGAGGAGTTCGAGCGGGTCGTCGACCAGGCGCGCAGGGACGGCTTCGCGACGGCCCGCGACGAGGCGTTCGACGGCGCCGCGTCGGTCGCGGTCCCGATCCTGAAGAACAAGGTCGCCATCGCCTCGCTCTCCGTCTTCGGGACGACCGAGACCCTCGACCCGCAGATCGACCGGGTCATCCCCCTCCTGCTCGCCGCGTCCAACCGCATCGCCAAGCGGCTGCCCGGCTGACCCGTTCCCGCACCCGGAACGTCGCCCCCGCGCCGCTCGACCCCCACCTAACGTCAATGGTGGGCGCGAACCGCGTGCCCGCGAGAGGACCCGACACCAGTGGACACCGACCTGCGCACCGAAGCGGCCGACCGGCTGCTCCAGGCGTATGCCTCGCGCGAGCCCATCGACCCGCTCACCTCGTCGTACCCCGACCTCGACCTCGAGGACGCCTATGCGATCCAGGTGCTCCAGCTCGAGCGCCTCCTCGCGCAGGGCCGCACGGTCAAGGGTCACAAGGTCGGCCTGACGAGCGTCGCGATGCAGAAGCTCCTCGGCGTGAGCGAGCCCGACTACGGCCACCTCCTCGACGACTTCTTCCACCTCGAGCACCAGCCGATCCCCGTCGACCGCTTCCTCCAGCCACGCGTCGAGCCCGAGGTCGCCTTCGTCCTGGGGCGCGACCTCTGCGGCCCGGGCATCACCGTCCACGAGGCGATCGCCGCCGTCGACTTCGTCCTCCCCGCCCTGGAGATCGTCGACTCCCGCGATCCGCGACTGGAAGATCGGCCTCCTCGACACGATCGCGGACAACGCGAGCAGCGGCGCCGTCGTCCTCGGCTCGACCCCGACCGCCCTCGACGCGGTGGACCTGCGCCTCGCCGGCGCGAACCTCCACAAGAACTCCGAGCTCGTCGGCACTGGTGCAGGCGGCGCCGTCCTCGGCTCCCCGATCACGAGCCTGGTCTGGCTCGCGAACACCGTCGGCGCCCGCGGCGTCACCCTCGAGGCCGGTCAGGTCATCCTCCCGGGCGCGGTCTGCGCGATGGTCCCGGTCGCCGCCGGCGATGTCGTCACGGCGACGTTCGCCGGGCTCGGCTCGGTCACCGCGAGGTTCGTCTGATGAGTGCGAATGCGGTCGCCCCCGCCGCGGTGGCCCCCACCAACCCCGAGGTCGCCCTGAGCACCCGCACCGGTGACTTCGACACGAACTACCACGACGTCGGCTCCGGCGACCCCGTCCTGTTCCTCCATGGCAGCGGGCCGGGGGTCAGCGCATTCGCCAACTGGCGGCTCCCGATCGCGCGGCTGCGGGGCGACATTCGCATCATCGCCCCCGACCTCGTCGGCTTCGGCTACACCGTCCCGCCCTCCGACGTGACCTACGACCGCCAGACCTGGCTGCGCCAGATCGTCGACCTCCTCGACGCCCTCGGTCTCGAGAGGGTGAGCGTCGTCGGCAACTCCTTCGGCGGCTCGATGGCCCTCGCGCTCGCCGTCCACCACCCCGAGCGGGTCGACCGCCTCGTCCTCATGGGCGCGGTCGGCGTGCCCTTCGAGATCACCGCGCGGCCTCGACGCCGTCTGGGGCTACGAGCCGAGCGAGGCGACGATGGGCCGGCTCATGCGCGAGACCTTCGCCCACGACCCGGCCCTGGTGACCGACGAGCTCGTCCGCAGCCGCTACGAGGCGAGCATCCGGCCGGGCGCGCAGGAGCAGTTCTCCGCGATGTTCCCCGCGCCGCGCCAGCGATGGGTCGATGCGATGGCGTTCTCGGAGCAGGAGATTCGCGCCCTGCCCCACCGCGCGCTCGTCGTCCACGGCCGCGACGACAAGGTCATCCCCCTGTCCAACAGCCTGACCCTCCTGGACTGGCTCGACGACTCCGTCCTCCACGTCTTCGGCCGCTGCGGCCACTGGACCCAGATCGAGCACGCCGACGCCTTCGCGTCGATCGTCCGCGACTTCCTCACGACCGGAAGGAACCTCCCATGACCCGCAAGGGCACCGCCGCCATCGTCGGGCCGGGCAACATCGGCACCGACCTCATGTTCAAGCTCATGCGGCGCAGCGACATCATCGAGCCGCGCTGGATGATCGGCGTCGACCCAGCCTCCGACGGTCTCCGTCGCGCCGCGAGCCTCGGCCTCGAGGCGAGTCCCGAGGGCGTCGACTGGCTCCTCGCGCAGGAGGAGCTCCCCGACATCGTCTTCGAGTGCACCTCCGCCAAGGCCCACGCGGCGAATGCCCCGCGCTACGCCGAGGCGGGCATCCTCGCCGTCGACCTGACGCCGGCCGCCGTCGGCCCGTACGTCTGCCCCCCGGTCAACGTCGACTTCAACATCGACGCGGTCAACGTCAACATGATCACCTGCGGCGGGCAGGCGACCACCCCGATGGTCCGCGCCGTCGCCGACGTCGTCCCGGTGCCCTACGCCGAGATCGTCGCCTCGATCTCGAGCAAGTCGGCCGGCCCCGGCACCCGCGCCAACATCGACGAGTTCACCGAGACCACGAGCGAGGCGCTCGAGGTCGTCGGCGGCGCCGAGCGCGGCAAGGCGATCATCATCCTCAACCCGGTCGAGCCGCCGCTCAACATGCGCAACTCGGTCTTCTGCGCGATCCCCGCCGAGGCGGGCGAGCCGGGAGAGCTGCAGGACCGCATTCTCGAGTCGATCCACGCGATGGTCCGGCGCGTCCAGGACTACGTGCCCGGCTACCACCTCCGGGCCGACCCGCAGTTCGACCCGGCGCGCGAGCTGTGGAGCGGCAGCGCCCGCGTCTTCGTGCCGATCGAGGTCAAGGGCCGCGGCGACTACCTGCCCGACTACGCCGGCAACCTCGACATCATCACCGCGGCCGCGGCCCGGGTCGGCGACCTCATGGTCGCCCACCGGCTCGGCGTCGACGCGACGTGGAAGTCCTCCGCCGACCTCGGCGACACCCCCGATGCGGTCGTCCAGGCGACCGAGCCCGAGACGGCAGGAGTCTGAACAGCCATGGGAGACATGACCTTTCGTCCAGAGGACGCACCCGTCGTGACCGAGCGGGTCACCGAGTCCGACGTCCTCGCCCGCACGGGCACCGCCGGCGGGCCCACTGACCTGCGGATCACCGACTCGACCCTCCGCGACGGCAGCCACGCGATGGCCCACCAGTTCACCGAGGAGCAGGTGCGCTCGGTCGTCCACGCCCTCGACCGGGCCGGTGTCCAGGTCATCGAGGTGAGCCACGGCGACGGCCTCGGCGGCTCGAGCTTCAACTACGGCTTCTCCAAGGTGGACGAGCTGCAGCTGATCCGTGCCGCCGTCGACGAGGCCAAGCAGGCCAAGATCGCCGTCCTCGCCCTCCCCGGCCTCGCGACCGTCCACGACCTCAAGGCCGCGCACGACGCCGGCGCCAGCGTCGCCCGGATCGCGACCCACTGCACCGAGGCGGACGTGTCGATCCAGCACTTCGGCGCGGCCCGGGAGCTCGGGATGGAGACCGTCGGGTTCCTCATGCTCAGCCACCGGGCCACCCCCCAGAAGCTCGCCGAGCAGGCGCGGATCATGGTCGACGCCGGCTGCGAATGCGTCTACGTCGTCGACTCCGCCGGGGCGCTCGTGCTCTCGGACGCGCAGGAGCGGATCACGGCGGTCATCGACGAGATCTCGCCGAGTGGCGCGCAGGTCGGCTTCCACGGCCACCAGAACCTCAGCCTCGGCATCGCCAACTCCGTCCTCGCCTACCAGGCCGGCGCCCAGCAGATCGACGGCGCGCTCTGCGCGCTCGGCGCCGGCGCGGGCAACAGCCCGACCGAGGTGCTCGCCGCGACCTTCGAGCGGATGGGCATTCGCACCGGCGTCGACCTCGGCGAGGTGCTCTCCGCGGCCGAGGACGTCGTCCGGCCGTTCATCCCGCGCCTGCCGTGGATGGACCGGGCGTCGATCACCCAGGGCTACGCGGGCGTCTACAGCAGCTTCCTGCTCCACGCCGAGCGCGCGTCCGACCGCTACGGCGTCCCCGCGCACGCGATCCTCCAGCGGGTCGGCGACTACGGTTACGTCGGCGGCCAGGAGGACATGATCATCGACATCGCCCTCGAGCTCCAGCAGGAGCAGGAGCGCGCGGCGCTCGGCGACCTCGCCGGGGCGGGGGTCCGCTGATGTCGGCCCCGACCGAGATCCACGAGTCCGGGCGAATGCCGGACGGCGGCTGGGACGAGGCGTCCGTCGCCACCGAGCTGCTCGCCTGCGAGGACGAGCGGCGCGACCGGGTGAAGTTCACCGACGAGTGGGACGGGCTCGACGTCGAGACCGGCTACCGGATCCAGGATCGCACCCTGCAGATGCGGCTCGACCGCGGTGAGCACCTGATCGGGGTCAAGCTCGGTCTGACGAGCAAGGCCAAGCAGCAGCGGATGGGTGTCGACGTGCCGTTCGTCGCCTGGCTGACCGACGCGATGGTCCTGCCGACCGGGGACCCGGTGCCGCAGGACCAGCTGATCCACCCCCGCTTCGAGCCCGAGATCGTGTTCGTCATGGGCGACCGGCTCGAGGGCCCCGGAGTGACGAGTGCCCAGGCGATGGCGGCCGTCGAGGCGGTGTGGGGCGGCGGCGAGGTCATCGACAGCCGCTACCGCGACTTCCGCTTCACCGCCGGTGACGTCGTCGCCGACAACGCCTCCTCAGGCGCCTACGTGACCGGCCCGATCGGGCTCCCGCCCGCCGAGCTCGACCTCGCCCTCGAGGCCGTCCTCGTCGAGGTCGACGGCCAGGTCGTCGACTCGGCGACCGGCGCGGCCGTGCAGGGCCACCCCGGCGAGGCGCTCGCCCTCGCCGCCAACGAGCTCGCCAAGCGCGGCCTCGCGATCGAGCCCGGCTGGGTCGTCCTCACCGGCGGCATGACCGACGCCGTCCCGGTGCCGCCGGGCGCGAAGGTCGCCTTCCACTTCACCAACCTCGGCTCGGTCCACCTCCGCGGCGGGGAGGCCTGAGCCGCATGCCGCTCATCGAGGTCACCCTCGGCGCCGGCCGCACCCCGGCCCAGCTCCGCCAGCTCATGACCAACCTGACGAATGCCGTCGTCGACGCCGACGTCGCGCCGCGCGAGGCGGTCCGGGTCGTCATCCGCGAGGTGCCGGCCACGCACTGGTCCGCCGGCGACGTCACCCTCGCCGAGCGCGCCGGCGAGCCGGACCCCCGCGACTGAGCGGACCGCATTCGACGAGAGGTCACAACCCGCTGCACCACGTGCATCGAAAGGTCACAACCCGCCGGAGCACTTCTCCGGCGGGTCCTGACCTTTCGACATGCCTCCTTTCACGGCTGGTTTCCGGCTCGGTCCGCTGACGTGCAACGAGAGGTCACGACCCGCCGAGGGCCAGCCGGACGGCATTCGGCGGGTCGTGACCTCTCGATCGCCGTTCCGCGTGCGCGAACACCCCTCGCCGGACGTCGACCCCGAGGCGAGAGTGGACACATGAGTCTCGATGTCAGCGCCGCCCCCACGAGGGACCTCGTGTCCGACGCGAGCCCCAAGCTGCAGTTCTTCGGGCACGTCATCGACGGCGTCGAGGTCGAGTCGGCCGGCGGCGAGCGCTTCGACGTCTGGAACCCGTGGACCCGTGAGGTCTGGGCGCAGGCCGCCGACGGCCAGGAGGAGGACGCCCGGCGAGCGATCGAGAGCAGCCGCAGGGCATTCGACGAGGGGCCGTGGCCGCGGATGGCGCGCGCCGAGCGCGCCGCGCTCATCCACCGGCTCGCCGACCTCATGGAGGAGCGCACCGACGACCTTGCCCGGCTCGACTCGACCAACATGGGCAAGCCGTTCGCCCAGGCCAAGCACGACGTCGGCCGCTCGGTGTCGAACTTCCGCTTCTTCGCCGACCACCAGCGGGATCACACCGGCGAGGTCTACCCGATGGACTCGGGCCACCACACCTACAGCGAGTTCGGGCCGGCCGGCGTCGTCGCCGCGATCAGCCCGTGGAACTTCCCGCTCATGATGGCGACCTGGAAGATCGCGCCGGCCATCGCGTGGGGCAACACGTGCATCATCAAGCCGTCCGAGGACACTCCCGCGTCCGTGACGCTGCTCGGCCGGCTCGCGATCGAGGCCGGCTTCCCGCCCGGCGTCCTCAACGTCCTCAACGGGCACGGCGCCCCGGCCGGCTCGACGCTGACGGCCGACGACCGTGTCGACCGGGTCACCTTCACCGGGTCCTCGACGACGGGCAAGCACGTCATGACGAGCGCCGCGACGCACCTCGCGCCGGTCTCCCTCGAGCTCGGCGGCAAGGGTGCCAACGTCGTCTTCGCCGACGCCGACCTCGACAACGCCGTCCACTGGGCCGTCGAGGCGATCTTCCGGAATGCGGGACAGATCTGCCTCGCGGGCTCGCGCCTGTTCGTGCAGGACGAGGTCTACGACGAGTTCATGGAGCGCTTCGTCGCGGCGGCCGAGGCGCTGACGATCGGCGACCCGTTCGACCCGAGCACGAAGTTCTCGGCCCTCGCGAGCAAGCGGCACTTCGACAAGGTCGTCTCCTACGTCGAGGCGGCGCGCGAGCTCGGCGGGACGATCCGCACCGGCGGCGTCGCCGAGGACGGCTCGTGGGTCGTCCGCCCGACGATCGTCGAGGGCCTCGCGCTCGACTCCGCGCCCTACTGCGAGGAGATCTTCGGCCCGGTCTGCGTCGTCAACCGCTTCTCGACCGAGGACGAGGCCGTCCACCTCGCCAACGACACCCGCTACGGCCTCAACGCGATGGTCTTCACCGAGAACCTCTCCCGCGCGCACCGGGTCTCCAGCCGGCTCAGGGCAGGCACCGTCTGGGTCAACTGCTTCTTCATCCGCGACCTGCGGACCCCCTTCGGCGGCGTCGGCGACTCCGGCGTCGGCCGCGAGGGCGGCAACTTCAGCCGCGAGTTCTTCACCGAGCCCAAGGCCGTCGTCATGCAGATCGACCGCGGCTGAGCGCCAGCCGACCGAACGAGAGGTCACGACCCGCCGCAGCCGCGAGCGGCGGGTCGTGACCTTTCGATGCTGGGTCTGAGGAACGCATTCGGCGGGTCGTGACCTCTCGATGAAGGGGGGTGCGCGGGAAGCCGCGTGCGCGATGATGGGCGAATGCAGTCCGCCGACGTCCCGGGAGACCTCCCGGACCGCGACGGCGCGGCCGCCGGACGCTCACCCTCGAGCGCAGGCGGCCCTGATCCCACGGCTGGCTCCCCGGACGACGCGAAGGACGCCGCGGCCGACTCCCTCGCCCGGGCGCGGGCGGTCGCGCGGGGCAAGGGGCTGCGGCCGGGGAGCAAGCCGACCCGTCGCCGGTTGAAGGACGTGCCCAAGGATGCGCGCCGGGCGGCGTCCGGGCGGGACTTCTCGACCCTCGGCGACCAGGTGCGCCACCTCATCGACGAGCGCGGCTGGGACGTCGACGTCGCGGCGGGCTCGGTCATGGGTCGCTGGCCGCAGATCGTCGGCGTCGAGGTCGCCGCGCACAGCCAGCCGGTCCACTTCGAGCTCGGCGTCCTCACCGTCCGGGCCGACTCGACGTCGTGGGCCACCCAGCTCCGGCTCCTCAGCTCGACCCTCATGACCCGCCTCGCGCAGGAGGCGGGGGAGGGGGTCGTCACCGAGCTCAAGGTCGTCGGCCCCTCGGCGCGCAGCTGGGTCCGCGGCCCGCGCAAGGTGAGCGACGGTCGCGGCCCCCGCGACACCTACGGCTGACCGACACCCGGCGAGACGAACCCCAGGAGGACGACATGGCCATGCCCGCACCGGCGAGCGTCGAGGACTACCTCGCGAGCGCGACGGAGGAAGGGCGCGCCGCCGTACGCCCGCGTCGCGGACGTCGTCCATGCCCACGCGCCGGACGCGGAGGTGCGGATCAGCTACGGCATTCCGACCTTCTTCGTCGGCGGCAAGCGGCTGCTCCACGCGGCCGCCTGGCAGGACCACCTCGCGATCTACCCGGTGCCGCCGGGCGTCGACGTCGGGACGCACCTGCACGGCAAGGGAACGATCCGCTTCCCGTACGCCGAGGACTGGCCGACCGAGCTCGTCGAGACGATCGTCGCCGGCCACCTGGCCCGCATCGGGCGCTGACTGGCGGCGGCATTCTCCCGGTCGGGATGCTTCGCCTCGGTCGCGAAAGCCGCGCGACCCAGGGCAGGGTTCGCACTCCGGGCGGGAAGTGGTCGCTCCCCCGGGTGCGGCTGTCGGAGGCGCGAGGCACAGTTGGGAAATGTCGACCACCGTGTGCCACATCATCCCTCCTTACGTGCTCGAGCAGCTCGCCCAGGGCGACGACGAGGTCGCCGCCCAGGCGCGGCGCACGCTCGAGGTCGACGCGCAGATCCGTCGCCGGCTCCGAGCCCGCGAGTCCGCGCCCCTGCCGAAGGGCTCGCCGGCCCCGCGCACGACGCGCAGTGAGCCGCAGGCGCCGAAGCGGACGATCTACGACGCCGAGAACGGGACGACGCTGCCCGGCACCCAGGTCCGCGGCGAGGGCGACGCGGCGACCGGCGACGAGGCGATCGACGAGGCCTACGACGGGCTCGGCGCGACGTGGACGCTGCTCCATGAGGCTTCGACCGCAACTGCCTCGACGACCGGGGCCTGCCGCTCGCTCGCCTCGGTCCACTACGGCCGCGACTACGACAACGCCTTCTGGGACGGCGAGCAGATGGTCTTCGGCGACGGGGACGGCGAGATCTTCACTCGGCTTCACCGCGCGCATCGACGTCATCGGGCACGAGCTCGCGCACGGGATGACGCAGTACACCGCCGGGCCTCAACTACCAGGGCCAGTCCGGCGCGCTCAACGAGCACGTCTCCGACGTCTTCGGCTCGCTCGTCAAGCAGCGCGCCCTCGGACAGAGCGCCGAGCAGGCCGACTGGCTCATCGGCGCCGAGCTGCTCGCCCCGGGCGTCAAGGGCAAGGCGCTGCGCTCGATGAAGGAGCCGGGCACCGCCTACGACGACCCGCGCCTCGGCAAGGACCCGCAGCCGGACCACATGGACGGCTACGTCGAGACGACCGAGGACAACGGCGGCGTCCACATCAACTCCGGCATCCCCAACCGCGCCTTCGCCCTCGCCGCGCCCGAGCTCGGTGGCTACGCGTGGGAGGGCCTGGGCCAGGTCTGGTACGACGTCCTGACCGGCGACATCCGCGCCGACTGCGACTTCGCGACCTTCGCCGCCCTGACGATCAAGGCCGCCGGCGAGGTCGACGAGGCGACGCCCGATGCGGTCGCCAAGGGCTGGGAGACCGTCGGCGTCATCCCGGCCCGCGGCCAAGCCGAGGAAGCGCTCGCGCCAAGAAGAAGCCCTCCGGCGGGACCGGTGACGACGCGCCCGCCCCGGGCAAGAACGCCAAGGTCCTCGTCCGCCGCACCGGCGGTGTCGCGGGCCGCAGGTCGAGCGCGAGGTCCGCCTCCGCGACCTGCCCGCCGAGGACGCCGCGCACTGGCAGGCACTCGTCGCGACCCGGGCCCTGGAGCGGGCCTGCCAGGACACCTCCCAGCCACGGCCCGACGCCTTCAGCTACGAGGTGCAGGTCCCGAGCCTCGGGCTCCAGCTGAGCATCCCCGAGCCGGCCCTCGAGGACGGCGCGCGGACCTGCTCGACCGGATGCTCCGGGAGGACTGAGACCGGGGCGGCGCCGACCGCCCGGGACCCGGGCGTTCAGCGGTAGGAGACCGTCCGGGCGATCGTCTCCACGACGACAGTGCGCTCGGCGGCGAAGGTCCCGACGAGGTGGATGCGCGCCAGCCCCTCCGGGGTGTTGACGAGGATCCGGGCCATCGCCAGCCGGCGCGATCCGACGGTGACGTCGCCGGTCACGACCCAGGCCGTGCCGAGCGGGGTCGTGCGCCGGACGGCCTTGACGCCGGTCGCCGTGAGCCCGCTGACGGCGGCCCCGGCGTCGGGGACGGCCCGCCCCGGCTGCCAGCGGGCCAGCACGTAGGCGACGGGACCGGCCTGGCTCGAGCCGTTGGTCCGCAGGAGCCGCATCGACCACCCGGCCCGGGCGTCGGAGGCGACGACCTTGCCGAGGTCGATCCTGCGCTCACGCGCCCAGCGCAGGGTGTTCTCCTCGGGCGCGGCGCCCGCCCGGATCGCCCGGATGTCGAGCGTGTCCCAGCCGGCCGGCATGGCGAATCGGTAGGGCTCGTCGGTCGGCTCGACCCACTCGGTGCCCTTGGGCAGCTCGATGAGCTGGCCCGCCCCGAGGGTCTCCACCGGCGTCGTGGTCCGGGTGGCGGGGGTGGTCGCGCCCGTGGCGGTCGGTGCGGTGGTGGTCGTGGGCGACGTGGGTCCGGTCGCGGCTGGTCCGGTCGTCGACGTGCCACCCGCCGCGCCCGTGCCGCCTGGCCCGCCGTCCGCGTCCCCGCCGCCGCAGCCGGCGAGCAGGGCCAGTGCGAGCGCCGCGCCGACGACGACAGGGCGGCGCACCGCATTCGCCGAGCTCGTGTGCACGACCCCTCCTGATGTCCCGACGTGCCCGGTCAGGATACGGGCGAGGGCACCCCGCGACCCACTGCTCGTGAGGGGAGCACTCCCCGGACCCGGCGGCTCCACGGCCCCCGCTCGGCGGGCTGCCCCACCCGCCCCGCCGCGACCGCGGAAAAGGCCGCTGGACGGCTCAGAATGCCCGGGGTGGCTGTCGGGGGTCGGATCAGGGGGTGATCGGCGCGGAAAATGCCCGCCACGGCCCATGCGGGGCGACATCCGTCGGCATCGACCGATAGACTGGAGCCCAGTCAAGCGCCCGGTCGGGTCACCGCACCGGGCGCCAACCATGACCACGGTCGCGGAGGACCGTATGTCACCGGACGCCGGCCCGTCACGGGCCGGCGCCTGCCAGCCGAAGGAGCACCGTGGCCGACCAGCCCACGCCCGAGCAGGACCGCCCCGTGGAGCCCGTCGAGCCGGTGGAGCCCGTGGCCCCCGACCTCGCCGGGGCACCCGAGGGGACGACGACCCCGGTCTCGGGCGACGACTACGACGCGGCGGCCATCCAGGTCCTCGAGGGTCTCGAGGCGGTCCGCAAGCGCCCGGGCATGTACATCGGCAGCACCGGTGAGCGCGGCCTGCACCACCTCGTCTACGAGATCGTCGACAACGCCGTCGACGAGGCGATGGCCGGCTACGCCGACACGATCGACATCACCCTCCTCGCCGACGGCGGGGTCCGGGTCAAGGACAACGGGCGCGGCATCCCCATCGACATCCACCCGACCGAGGGCGTGAGCGCGGTCGAGCTCGTCCTCACCCAGCTCCACGCAGGCGGCAAGTTCGGCGGCGGCGGCTACAAGGTCTCCGGCGGCCTCCACGGCGTCGGCTCCTCCGTCGTCAACGCGCTCTCGACCCGGCTCGAGGTCGTCGTCCGGCAGAAGGGCCACGCCTTCCGGATGGAGTTCGAGCACGGCGGCGTCCCGGTCGGCCCGCTCCGCAAGGAGGAGGCGACCGACAAGACCGGCACCGTCATCACCTACTGGGCCGACGACCAGATCTTCGAGTCGACCACCTACGACTTCGAGACCCTCCGCGCCCGCTTCCAGCAGATGGCCTTCCTCAACAAGGGCCTGACGATCACCCTCGTCGACGAGCGCGTGCCGGAGCACAAGGAGGACGACGTCGACCTCGACGACCTCGAGGCGGACATCGAGGACGTCGCGGACAGCGAGGAGGCCGAGGCCGCGGAGGCGACCGGCGGCGAGGCCAGGACGGTCAAGGCCCGCAAGGTCACCTACCGCTACGACAACGGCCTCGTCGACTACGTGACCTACCTCGTCGGCGCCAAGCGCTCCGAGCCGGTCCACCCCGAGATCATCTCGATCGAGTCCGAGGACGAGAGCAAGTCGCTCGCCCTCGAGCTCGCGATGCAGTGGACGACGTCCTACAGCGAGTCGGTCCACACCTATGCCAATGCCATCAACACCCACGAGGGCGGCACGCACGAGGAGGGCTTCCGCGCGGCGATGACCAAGCTCGATCAACGACTTCGCGCGCAAGCAGAACCAGCTCAAGGACAAGGACGACAACCTCACCGGCGACGACATCCGCGAGGGCCTGACCGCGGTCGTCTCGGTCAAGCTCGCCGAGCCGCAGTTCGAGGGGCAGACCAAGACCAAGCTCGGCAACTCCGAGGTCAAGGGCTTCGTCCAGCGCGCGATGACCGTGAGCTCGGGCACTGGCTCGAGGCCCACCCCAACGAGGGCCGGGAGATCGTCCGCAAGGCGATCCAGGCCGCGACCGCCCGGCTCGCGGCGCGCAAGGCGCGCGAGGCGACCCGGCGCAAGGGCCTGCTCGAGTCCGGCGGCCTCCCGGGCAAGCTCAAGGACTGCCAGTCCAAGGACCCGACGATCTCCGAGGTCTTCATCGTCGAGGGCGACTCCGCCGGCGGCTCGGCGGTCCGCGGGCGCAACCCGCAGACCCAGGCGATCCTCCCGATCCGCGGCAAGATCCTCAACGTCGAGCGGCCCGCCTCGACAAGGCGCTCGCCAACAACGAGGTCCAGGCGCTCATCACCGCATTCGGCACGGGCATCGGCGAGGACTTCGACCTCGACAAGGCGAGGTACCACAAGATCGTCCTCATGGCCGACGCCGACGTCGACGGCATGCACATCCGGACGCTGCTGCTCACGCTGCTCTTCCGCTTCATGAAGCCGCTCATCGAGGCCGGCTACGTCTACCTCGCGCAGCCGCCGCTCTACCGGCTCAAGTGGTCGAACGCGCCGCACCGAGTTCGCCTACACCGACCGCGAGCGCGACGGCCTGATCGCCGAGGGCCAGGGCAAGGGCTGGCGGCTGCCCAAGGACAACCCGATCCAGCGCTACAAGGGCCTGGGCGAGATGGACTACAGGAGCTGTGGGAGACCACGATGGACCCGGACCAGCGGATCCTGCTCCAGGTGACCCTCGACGACGCGGCCGCGGCGGACGAGATCTTCACCGTCCTCATGGGCGAGGACGTGGAGTCCGCGCGCGGCCTTCATCCAGCGCAACGCCCGCGACGTCCGCTTCCTCGACATCTGAGTCGATCACCTGCGCTAGCGCATTCTAGCGCGCACCCGATACTCAGCCAGACTGCCGAGCGACGACAGAGGAGCTCATGAGCGAGCAGCCGCCGACCAGCCCGACCGACCGGGTCGAGCCGTCGACCTCAACGCCGAGATGCAGCGCAGCTACATCGAGTACGCGATGAGCGTCATCGTCGAGCCGCGCGCTGCCCGACGTGCGCGACGGCCTCAAGCCGGTGCACCGCCGCGTCCTCTACGCGATGTACGACGGCGGCTACCGGCCCGACCGCGGCTTCAACAAGTGCTCGCGCGTCGTCGGCGACGTCATGGGCCAGTACCACCCGCACGGTGACACGGCGATCTACGACGCCCTCGTGCGCCTCGTCCAGGACTGGTCGCTGCGCTACCCGCTCGTCCACGGCCAGGGCAACTTCGGCTCGCCCGGCAACGACCCGGCCGCCGCCCCGCGGTACACCGAGTGCCGGATGGCGCCGCTGGCGATGGAGATGGTCCGCGACATCGACCAGGACACCGTCGACTTCAAGCCCAACTACGACGGCAAGACGCGCGAGCCCGAGGTGCTGCCCGCCCGCTTCCCCAACCTGCTCGTCAACGGCTCGCTCCGGCATCGCCGTCGGCATGGCGACGCAGATCCCGCCGCACAACCTGCGCGAGGTCGCCGACGGCGGCGCAGTGGATGCTCGACCAACCCGGACGCCTCCCGCGAGGAGCTGCTCGAGGCGGTCATGGAGCGGATCACCGGGCCCGGACTTCCCGACCGGCGCGCTCATCATGGGCCGCGGGGGCATCGAGGACGCCTACCGGACCGGCCGCGGCTCGATCATCATGCGGGCCGTCGTCGAGGTCGAGGAGATCCAGGGCCGCACCTGCCTCGTCGTCACCGAGCTGCCCTACCAGGTCAACCCCGACACCCTCGCGCAGAAGATCGCCGAGCTCGTCAAGGACGGCCGCGCTCCCCGGCATCGCCGACATCCGCGACGAGACCTCCGGCCGCACCGGCCAGCGCCTCGTCATCGTCCTCAAGCGCGACGCGATCGCCAAGGTCGTCCTCAACAACCTCTACAAGCACACCCAGCTGCAGACGACCTTCGGCGCCAACATGCTCGCGCTCGTCGACGGCGTGCCGCGGACGCTGCCGCTCGACGCCTTCGTCCGGCACTGGGTCGAGCACCAGGTCGAGGTCATCCAGCGGCGCACCACGCTACCGGCTGCGGAAGGCCGAGGAGCGCCATCCACATCCTGCGCGGGCTGCTCAAGGCGCTCGACCCGCTCGACGAGGTCATCGCGCTGATCCGGCGCAGCGCCGACCGTGGACGCGGCCCGGGCGGGCCTCATCGAGCTGCTCGAGATCGACGAGGTCCAGGCCGACGCGATCCTCGACATGCAGCTGCGCCGGCTGGCGGCGCTCGAGCGGCAGAAGATCATCGACGAGCACGACGAGCTCGCAGACGCAGATCGCCGACTACGAGGACATCCTCGCCAAGCCGGAGCGGCAGCGGACGATCATCTCCGAGGAGCTCGCCGAGATCGTCGAGCAAGTTCGGCGACGAGCGGCGCACGCAGATCATCCCTTCGACGGCGACATGTCGATCGAGGACCTCATCCCCGAGGAGGACGTCGTCGTCACGATCACCCGGGGCGGCTACGCCAAGCGCACCCGGGCCGACCTCTACCGCGCGCAGCAGCCGCGGCGGCACGGGCATCCGCGGCGCGCCGCTGCGGGCGACGACATCGTCGAGCACTTCTTCGCGACGACCACCCACCACTGGCTGCTCTTCTTCACCAACCTCGGCCGGGTCTACCGCGCCAAGGCCTACGAGCTGCCCGAGGCCGGCCGCGACGCCAAGGGCCAGCACGTGGCCAACCTGCTCGCCTTCCAGCCGGACGAGACAGATCGCCCCGTCCTCGCGCTCGCGACTACGAGGACGCGCCCTACCTCGTCCTCGCCACCCGGCAAGGCCTGGTCAAGAAGACCCGGCTCGACCGAGTACGACTCGCCCCGCAGCGGCGGCCTCATCGCGATCAACCTGCGCGACGACGACGAGCTCGTCGGCGCCGAGCTCGTCTCGGCGAGCGACGACCTGCTGCTCGTCTCCCGCAAGGGCATGTCGGTCCGCTTCAACGCCACGGACGAGCAGCTGCGGCCGATGGGCCGCGCGCACCTCGCGGCGTCACCGGCATGAAGTTCCGCGGGGAGGACTCGCTGCTCGCGATGTTCGTCCTGCGCGAGGGCAACGACCCGGACGTCTTCGTCGTCTTCGAGAACGGCGTCGCCAAGCGGTCCGGTGCCGCGGAGTGGAAGGCGAAGGGCCGGGCAACTCTCGGCGTCACCGTCGCGCGGAGAACCGCCGCAACCTGCTCGCCGGCGCCCTCGTCCGCCGGGGCGACGAGGTCATCGTCGTCTTCGAGAAGGGCAATGTCGTCCGCCCTCGCGGTCGACGATGCGGCGAAGGGCGCAACACCCAGGGCATCATCCTCGCGACGCCGCGCAGGGCGACGCGTCGTCGCCGTCGCCCGCAACGCCGAGCGTGCCGAGGAGGAGCTCGCCGCCGAGGCCGTGACGATCGGCAGGACGCGGACGGCGCCGCTCCCGAGGGTGCGCCGTCGGGGGCTGCCCCGGCGATGCGTCACGAGGGACGCGGAGGCGCCGGACGAGGGGTCCGCCGCCGACGAGACCGAGGACTCCCCCGGAGGTAAGCAGTGAGCACGAGTGACGATCGAACCCGGTGATGCGCAATCGCCGGCGACGACGCGGCCTCCGGACCCTCGAGCGGTCGGTGACCCGTCCCATCGGCACCACCGGGGCCACGTCCACGCCGGCCGGCCCGGCGCCCGCCACGAACGCCGAGGGCGCCGCCAGGCGGCCGCCGCCGGGCGCCGCGTCAAGCTGATCGTCTCCCGGGTCGACCCCTGGTCGGCCATGAAGATCAGTGCCTGCTCTCGGTGGCGCTCGGCATCGCCATGGTCGTCATGGTCGCCGTGCTCTGGACGATCCTGTCCGGCATGGGCGTCTTCGACGACATCAACGAGGACGGCCAGATCATCCAGCGGCGACGCGGAGCGAACCCCTCGATCCTCGACTTCCTCGGCTTCGGCCAGGTGCTCTCCCTGTCGATCGTCATCGCCGTCATCGACGTCCTCCTCATGACGGCGCTGGCGACGCTCGGGGCCTTCCTCTACAACGTCTGCGCGCGCTCGTCGGCGGCCTCCAGCTGACCCTGACCGACGACTGATCTCCAGGCCGGCGGGCCGCCGGTCGCCGGTTTGGAGGGCCCTGCCGCGGTGGGGTAGCCTCGTCCAGTCGCGACAGCGGCGGAGGGCCTATAGCTCAGACGGTTAGAGCGCTTCCCTGATAAGGAAGAGGCCACAGGTTCAAGTCCTGTTAGGCCCACCATCCCTGACTTCCCCGGGGACTCCCCGGCGGCAGCCGGCGCGATCCATGGCAGGATCGAGGCATGAAGAAGCTCTTGGTCCTCCTCGCCACCGCCCTCGGCGCCGCCGCCGTCCAGAAGAAGCTCAAGGAGCAGAAGGCCGAGAACGACCTGTGGCAGCAGGCCACGGACACCTCGACCAAGTCCTGACGACCAGGGGCCCCCGCGCTCCAGTCAGGGGCCATGGCGCAATTGGTAGCGCGCCTGCTTTGCAAGCAGGGGGTTAGGGGTTCGAGTCCCCTTGGCTC
>CAVVXY010000002.1:0-247632 GCA_963752365.1 uncultured Actinomycetota bacterium | reverse complement strand
TCGAGGAACGCGCGGAGGACGGCATCCCTGTGCTGGAGGGCGTCGGCGAGGGTGGGTCGGTCCATGTCCTCGACGCTACGTGGCCTGCGGGGCGGCGTCGAATGCGTTCAGGGCGTCGTCGTCGCGGCCGCGGAGGCGCCCGAGGCCGCCGGATCCACCACGGGGATCGGCTCCTTGAGCGGCGCGTCGGGCCCGAGCCACGTGACGGTCGAGTCCCGCCAGGAGATGGAGGCGGACGTGGGATCGCCCGCGAGGCAGGCAACCGTCATGTCGTCCCCTGAGATCGGGAAATGCCCCTCCGAGTCGTAGCTCCAGACCGGGCTCCCCACATCAGCGGACGGCGGTTTGGGGGATCGGTCCAGCGCCACCAGGACGAGGTTCCGGCCCGGTGCGAGGTCGAGGTCCGGTGTCACGCCGTCCCACATCGAGAAGCCATCGGGTGGGGTCACCCCCGGTGCATCGCGGATCACCTCCACGAGGTGAATCCCGCTCCACCCGGTGCCGGCGCTGATCCCCTGGGTGATGGTGACCTTGTCCTCGGGGATGTCGACGACGACGACGGCGAGCTGATCCTGCAGCGCTCGGTGGTTGGCCCGGGCCAGCACGTCGCGGACGCACTGTGGCGCGCCGGCCCAGGCCACGCTCACTGGGCCGGCCGGGCGGCTGTCGAGGAACGGCAGACCGCCGTGGGTCACCGTCGTCGCGCCGAGCGCGACCGCGCCGGCGACGCCGAGCCCGGCACTGACCCGTCCGAGCCGACGACGACGACGGCGACCGGTGGCCCGGTCGAAGAAGCCGTCGGGCGGCTCGGCGGGTGCGTCGGTCCTGGCCCCGAGCTCGAGGAGGTCACGGAGCTGGCTGTCGGTCATGGTGTGCCTCCGGGGAGGGCGGGTTCGTCGGTGAGCAGGTGGGAGGCACGAAGCGTCGCCATGGCGCGCGAGACGCGGGACTTGACGGTGCCGGGGGCGCACCCGAGCGCCTCGGCCGTGTCGGCCTCGGAGAGGTCGAGGTAGTAGCGCAGGACCATCGCGGCCCGTTGGTCGGCCGGCAACATCCGGAGGGCGGCGCGCACGGTCTGCGCGGTGGCCGGGTCGGCGGTGGCATGCGCCGGCTCCGGAAGGTCGGCGGTCGGGATCTCGCCGGACCAGCGGCGCTTGCGGTCGTGGAGGAGGAGCCGCACCATCGTCGTCCGGACCCACGCCTCCGCGGCGCCCGCGTCCCGGAGCCGCCGCCAGTGCGTGAAGGCCCGCAGCAGCGCCTCCTGGAGCAGGTCCTCGCCGCGTGCCGGGGAGCCGGCGAGGAGGGTGGCCGTCCGCGCCATCGAGGCGTAGCGCTGCTCGACGAAACGGGTGAAGTCCGCGTCGACGCCCACCGCCCACCTCCTTCGCTCCCTGCTCAGGGCATTCCACCACTCAGAAGGAGCACCCGGGCGACCTGTCTGGTTCCCCGGCCCCGAAACGAGAGGTCAGGACCCGCCGCCGGCGTCGGCCGAAGAGTGCGGCGGGTCGTGACCTTTCGACCGAAGGGTGCGGCGGGTCGTGACCTCTCGACCTAGGGGTGGCGGGCGCGGAAGGCCGGCGCGAGGGGGAGGAGCCCGAGGACGAGGACCATCGGGAGCGCGAAGCCCCAGCGCAGCGACCCGGCGCCGACGAGGCCGGTGAGGACGGCGCCGAGGAGGGCGCCGACGTAGTTGAACTGGTTGAAGCGGGCGATGACGGCGTCGATGCGACCCCGGCCCGCGCCGTCGTCCCCGGCGAGTGCGCCGGCGGCCGAGAAGCTGAGCGGGGCGACGATCCCGACGCCGAGCCCGAGGAGGGCGAAGCCGGCGACGGCGACCGCCGCGGAGGGCGCGAACACGACGACCGCGAGGGCAGCGCAGGCGACGAGGGCTCCGGCGCGGAGCGGCCCGAGGACCCCGAACCGGCGGACGGCCCAGTCACCGGCGACGCGGGCCGCGAGGGTCGCGACGAGGTAGGGGAGGGTCGCGACGGCGACGTCGTCGAGGCCGGTGCCGAACTCGCCGTGGAGGTAGACCGGTCCCCACGTCGCGGCCGCCGTGTCGACCATGTAGAAGAGGACGAGGGCCAGGCCGACGAGGAGGATCCGCCGCCACGGGATGTCGCCGGTGTCGGCGCTCGTCGCGACCTCGCCGTGGTCCCGCGTGAGCATCGGCGCCGCAGCGGCGAGCAGCGCGAGGACGGCCCAGGGCGCGACCGCGCCGAGTGGTCCGGCGTCGCCGGTGGCGAGGGCGAGGAGGGTCGCGACGATGCCACCGGCGGTCCACGCCGCGTGGAACGAGGGCAGGATCGGCCGCCCGTGGGCGTGCTCCAGGGCGACCGCCTGCATGTTGCCCGCGGCGTCGACGATGCCCAGGCCGAATGCGTAGACCGCGCCGACGCCGAAGGCCGCGGCCGCGGTCGGGAGGGCGGCAAAGCCGACGAGGCCGACGGCGAGCAGGACCAGGCCCGTGCGCAGCGCGAAGGCGCTGTCGCGCGCGGCCGCGAGCCGCTCGGCGACGACCGACCCGACGCCGGCGAGCAGGACGACGCCGAGGAGGGCGAGGGAGAGCTCGACCTCGCCCAACCCGAAGCGTTCCTTGGTCTGCGGCAGGTGCGTCGTCAGGGTGATGAAGAGCAGGCCCTGCACGAGGAATGCCGCGGCGACGCCGGCGCGGCGGGAGGTGAGGTCGAGCGGCACGAGCGTCACTGTCCCACGCCGACGGGCGGGGAGGGCGAGGTGGGTGGTATGCGCCGCGGGCACCCAAAAGAAAACAATCCCTTTGGATAACCAAAACTAGGCATTATGCTTGGATCATGTCCCGTCCCGTCGCGTCCCGTGCCTCGCACGTCCCGTACGCCCGTCGGCACGTCGACCTCCTCCGGGTCAGCAGCGCGCTCTGTCGGTGACGGCCACCCGGCCGCACCCCGCGACGTCCGCACCGACCCACCCGACCCGCTTGACCTGCACGCTCGGAGGAGAGCATGAGCATCGACCTGTCCCGCATTCACCACATCAACCGCGCCCGCGCCCTCGCGGACGCCCCGGACCTCTGGCGACACCTCGTCGACTTCGACCCGGTGACCCGCTACTACGCCCGCATCGAGGCGGACACCGCCCACGAGGCCTGGCTGCTCACCTGGCTGCCCGGCCAGGGGACCTTCTGGCACGACCACGGTGCGAGCGCCGGGTCGTTCGTCGTCCTCCAGGGGACGCTCCGCGAGGAGGTCGCGACGGTCGAGGCGCGGGGCGAGGCCGCACCCGCCCGTGACCGCGACCTCGTCGCCGGTGACCAGCGCAGCTTCGGCTCCGGCTACGTCCACCGGGTGAGCAACGTCGGGCTCGACCCGGCCGTCAGCCTCCACGTCTACGCGCCGCGGCTCACGACGATGACGACGTGGACCGAGGAGTACGGCCGGCTCGTCCGGTCCTCGTTCGAACGGGCGGGAGTCGACTGGTGAGCGCGCTCGCGGCTCCGCCGGTCCCCGACGTCAGGGCAGCCTCGACGATCGCCGACGTGCTCGACCGGGCGCGGCGCCGGCTGCGTCGGCTGACCCCGCACGAGGCATTCGCCGGGCTCGGCCGTGGCGCCGTCATCGTCGACATCCGCCCGGCGGCGCAGCGGGCCCGGGAGGGAGAGCTGAGCCACGCCGTCGTCATCGAGCGCAACGTCCTCGAGTGGCGCTTCGACCCGAGCAGCGGGGCGGCGCTGCCCGTCGCGAGCCACGACCTCGAGGTCGTCGTCCTCTGCCAGGAGGGCTACACCTCGAGCCTCGCGGCCGCCGCCCTGCAGGAGCTCGGCGTCCACCGCGCCACCGACGTCGAGGGCGGCTACGCCGCGTGGCTGGCGGCCGGCCTGCCGACCTGACCGGCCCGCCTAGGGTGGGGGCGTGCGCATCCGGCTCGATCTCGCCTACGACGGCACGGATTTCTCGGGCTGGGCGGCGCAGCCGGGTCGACGCACGGTCGAGGGGGCGCTGAGCGAGGCGCTGACGACGGTCCTGCGCGCGGCCGAGCCGGTGCGGCTCACCGTCGCGGGCCGGACCGACGCCGGGGTCCACGCGCGCGGCCAGGTCACCCACGCCGACATCGAGCCGAATGCGTGGGAGCGGCTCCCCGGGCGCAGCGACCGACCCCCCTCGGCCGCCGCGGTGGCCCGGCTCGCCGGTGTCCTGCCCGACGACGTCGTCGTCCGGTCGGCGGTCCCGGCGCCGGAGGGCTTCGACGCGCGCTTCTCCGCGCTCTGGCGTCGCTACTCCTACCGCCTCGTCCCGGACCGGTCCCGTCTCGACCCCCTTCGACGACGGGACAGCGTGGCCCTCGACGGCCCGCTCGACGCGGCCGCGATGTCCGAGGCGGCAGCCGGCCTCGTCGGCCTCCACGACTTCGCGCCGTTCTGCAAGCGGCGGGACGGGGCGACGACGGTGCGCACTCTCCTCGACTACCGCTGGGACGAGGCGGCGGACGGGGCGGTCGTCGCGACCGTCCGCGCCGACGCCTTCTGCCACTCGATGGTCCGCGCGCTCGTCGGCGCCGTCGTGCCCGTCGGGCTCGGGCGTGCGCCGGTGGGCTTCCCCGCGGAGGTGCTGCGGGGCGGCATTCGCGACCCCCGGGTCAAGGTCATGCCGGCACGCGGGCTCGTCCTCGAGGAGGTCGCCTACCCGCCGGACGGCCACCTCGCCGCGCGCGCGGAGGAGGCGCGCACGACCCGGTCGCTCGACGACGTCAGCCGACCACCGGGTTGAGCTCTGAGGCGGCCGCACCGCCCGGGACGCACCCGGGGAGCCATCGGGCGAGGTCCGCCTGCTGCGGCGCGCTCAGCGGCCCGGGCAGGACGCGCTCCCCGTCGGCGAACCAGATGACGGTCATGACGGCGCGCGTCCGGTCGGTGGCGTTGCCGGACGCCCGGTGGATCGTCCAGCCGCCGTGGAAGCTCGCGTCGCCGGCCGCGAGGGTGGCGGGCGCCGAGACCTCGTGGTCCGTCGCGACGACCCGGGCGAGGTGCTCCTCGGACTCCTCGCTGATGACGTGGCCGGACCGGCTGCCGGTGTTGCTCCCCGACGCGAACCGGAGGGTGCCCATCTCGGGTGTCACGTCCTGGAGCGGTAGCCACATCGTCACGCAGCGGGTGCCGTCCAGCGGCCAGTAGCCGGCGTCCTGGTGCCACGGCGTGATCCCGCCGCCGCCCTCCTTGAAGAGCGCCTGGTCGTGGTAGACCCGGACCCGGTCGGCGCCGACCAGCCGGGCCGCGATGCCGGCGAAGCGACGCGCGAGGACGAAGGCGGCGACGTCGTCGCTCGAGCGCCACAGGTTCATCGTCTGGAGGAAGGCGCGCCCGTAGAGGTCGCGATCGGCGAGCGGTCGGGTCTCGTCGTTGAGGTCGGTCGCGGCGCGGACGATGACCTCGCGGAATGCCTCGACCTCCGGCGCCGACGCGACCTGCCGCAGGACCAGGTGGCCGTCGCGCCGGTAGGCCGCGACGTCGTCATCGTCGACCGGGTGGATGTCCGACAGGTCGGGCAGGTGCGGCATGCCCCGACCCTAAAGCCGGTGCGGCGGCCCCGGACCGTGGGAGAGAATGGTCGACTGTGGGTCACGTCGACAT
Source organism: uncultured Actinomycetota bacterium (assembly GCA_963752365.1). Classification (GTDB taxonomy): domain Bacteria; phylum Actinomycetota; class Actinomycetes; order Actinomycetales; family Dermatophilaceae; genus CAVVXY01. Next base: position 242,030 of record CAVVXY010000002.1, on the reverse strand, counting down.
CAACGGCATCGGGTTCGTCCTCCCGGACGGTCGTCCGTTGCTGCGCGACGTCACCTTCCGCGTCGGGGAGGGCGCCAAGGTCGCGCTCGTCGGCCCCAACGGCACGGGCAAGACGACGCTGACGAGGATCGTCTCCGGCGACCTGACCGCACACGACGGGGCGGTGACCCGCAGCGGCGGCCTCGGCGTCATGCGACAGTTCATCGGCAGCATTCGTGACGAGTCGACGGTCCGCGACCTGCTCGTCTCGGTCGCGCCGGACGCGATCCGGGCGGCCGCGCTCGAGGTCGACCGCACCGAGCTGCTCATGATGGAGCGCGACGAGGTGCGCGACCAGATGGCCTACGCGCAGGCGCTCGTCGACTGGGGCGACGCGGGCGGCTACGAGCAGGAGACCGTCTGGGACCTCGTCACGACCGCCGCCTTCGGGGTGCCCTACGAGCGGGCGCAGTGGCGGCGGGTCTCGACGCTGTCCGGCGGCGAGCAGAAGCGGCTCGTCCTGGAGGCGCTGCTCCGCGGCCCCGACGAGGTGCTCATCCTCGACGAGCCGGACAACTACCTCGACGTCCCCGGCAAGCGCTGGCTCGAGCAGCAGCTCGTCGCCTCGCCCAAGACGGTGCTCTTCATCAGCCACGACCGCGAGCTGCTCGCCCGGGTCGCGACGCGCGTCGCCAGCCTGGAGCCGAATGCCGCGGGCTCCACCGCGTGGGTGCACCCGGGGCCGTTCACGACCTACCAACAGGCGCGCGAGGACCGCAACGCGCGGCTCGAGGAGCTCCGCCGGCGGTGGGACGAGGACCACCAGAAGCTCAAGGACCTCGTCCAGTACTACAAGGTCAAGGTCGTCTACAACGACGGGCTCGCCTCGCGCTACCAGGCGGCCAAGACCCGGCTCGCGAAGTTCGTCGAGGCCGGCCCGCCCGAGGCGGTGCCGCTGCGACAGCACGTGCGAATGCGGCTGACCGGCGGCCGGACGGCCAAGCGCGCCGTCGTCGCCGAGCGGCTCGAGTTCACCACCGTCGACGGCGAGGAGCTCATGGCGCCGTTCGACACCGAGGTGTGGTTCGGCGACCGGCTCGCCGTCCTCGGGAGCAACGGCTCCGGCAAGTCGCACTTCCTCCGGCTCCTCGCGGCCGGGGGCTCCGACCCGGACGTCGAGCACCGACCGGTCGGCGACGTGCGGCCCGAGGTCGTCCCACACACGGGGACCTGCCGGCTCGGCGCGCGCGTCCGGCCGGGATGGTTCGCGCAGACCCACGACCAGCCCGCGCTCCACGGCCGGACCCTGCTCCAGATCCTCCACCGGGGCGACGAGCACCGGACCGGCCTCCCGCGCGAGCCGGCGGCCAAGGTCCTCGACCGCTACGGGCTCGCCCGGGCGGGGGAGCAGAACTTCGAGCTGCTCTCCGGCGGGCAGCAGGCGCGCTTCCAGATCCTCCTGCTCGAGCTGTCGGGCGCGACCCTGCTCCTGCTCGACGAGCCGACGGACAACCTCGACCTGCATTCGGCCGAGGCGCTCGAGGACGCGCTCGACGCCTTCGAGGGCACAGTCGTGGCCGTGACCCACGACCGGTGGTTCGCGCGGCAGTTCGACCGGTTCCTCGTCTTCCGCGCGGACGGACGGGTCGTCGAGTCCGACGAGCCGGTCTGGGAGGAGGGGCGCGTCGGGCGCGCCCGATAGCCTGCCCCGCATGATCACCCGGCGCCGGGCCTACGCGATCCTCCTCGTCGGTGCCCTCGTCGGCTCTGTGCTCGCCTGGTGGCTGACCGGGCGTGGGGACCCGCCGAAGTCCGGGGCGGCAGCGCCCTGGAAGCCGGCCCAGCTGACCCGCGAGCAGCTCTACTTCGTCATGACCGACCGGTTCGCCAACGGCGACCCGGCCAACGACCTCGGCGGACAGCCCGCCGACCCCGCGCTCTCCGGCTTCGACCCGACGAGTCCCGGCCTGCGCCACGGTGGCGATCTCAAGGGCCTCATCGAGAGGCTCGACTACATCAAGGGCCTGGGCACGACGGCCATCTGGGTCACCCCACCGTTCGCGGGTCCAGCCGTCCCCAGCGGCAGGGCCCCGGACTGGAGCAGCGACTACCACGGCTACTGGATCAGCGACTTCACCCGGGTCGACCCGCACCTCGGGACCAATGCCGACCTCACGGCACTCGTCGAGGCGGCGCACGGCAAGGGCATCAAGGTGTTCCTCGACATCGTCGCCAACCACACGGCGGACGTGGTCACCTACCCGGACGGCAGCGCCTACGTCGACTCCGCGACGAGGCCCTACCGGGACGCCCAGGGCGCCGCCTTCGACCCGCACACGGTCGCGGACACCAAGGCATTCCCACAGATGGGTGACAAGGTCTCCTTCCCGCACGAGCCGACGGAGGCCACGACGACCGGCAAGGCGCCCTCCTGGCTCAACGACGTGACGATGTACCACAACCGCGGCGACTCGAGCTTCGAGGGCGAGTCGAGCGAGTGGGGCGACTTCTTCGGGCTCGACGACCTGTTCACCGAGCGCCCCGAGGTGCTCGACGGCATGATCGGGATCTACGAGACGTGGGTCGACGCCGGCGTCGACGGCTTCCGGATCGACACCGTCAAGCACGTCAACATCGAGTTCTGGCAACGCTTCTCGCCCGACCTGCTCGCCTACGCCAAGGCTCACGGCAAGCCGGACTTCTTCATGTTCGGCGAGGTCTACGACACCGACCCGACCTACGTGAGCACCTACACGACCAAGGGGCGGCTCCAGTCCACGCTCGACTTCGGCTTCCAGAAGGCCGCGACCGAGTGGGTCGGGGGCGGGCCGGGGACCAGGCTCAGGGAGCTCTTCGACCAGGACAAGGTCTACGGCGACGCCGACTCCTCCGCCCTGAGCCTGGCGACCTTCCTCGGCAACCACGACATGGGTCGGGTCGGCATGTTCCTCGACGGCGCGAGCGCCGACGACGCCGAGCTGCTCAAGCGCCTGCAGCTCGCCAATGCCCTCATGTTCACCTCGCGCGGCAACCCGGTCGTCTACTACGGCGACGAGCAGGGCTTCATCGGCACCGGCGGCGACAAGTCCGCCCGCCAGGACATGTTTGCGACGAAGGTGCCGGACTTCGCGAGCGAGCACACCCTCGGCGCGCAGGGTGCCCGCGACCGCTACGACACGGGCGCCCCGCTCTACCGGGACATCGCGGAGCTCTCCGCGCTGCGCAAGAAGTACCCGGCGCTCGCGGACGGCTCGACCGCCTTCCTCGCCGTCCCCGAGGACGTCGGCGTCCTCGCCTACTCCCGGGTGGACGCCGCGAGCGGTCAGGAGCTCGTCGTGCTGCTCAACAACGGGACGACCGCGGCCCCGGTGACCGTCCAGCCGCGATCGGCGAGCACCGCCTGGTCGCCGGTCCTCGGCGGCGGAGGGGACGCGCGGCCCGGACCGGACGGCAAGGTGACGACCACGGTCCCCGCGCTGTCGGCATTCGTCCTCCTCGGCGACCAGCCGGTCCCGGCCGACCAGCGCTGAGAAGTCGAAGGGTCACGACCCCCCGCGCGGCGCGCGGCGGGTCGTGACCCTTCACCACAGTCGTCCCACCCGAGCTCAGTCGTCCCAGCGGAACAGCCGGGCCGCGAGCAGGCTGAAGACGAGGGTGAAACCGATGAGCACGCCGCCGGGCAGCAGGAGCGACGCCGGGCTCTCGCCACGGACCATGACCGCGGACATGCCCTTGTTGAGGTGCCCCATCGGAAGGAAGTTCGCGACGGTGCGGAGCCAGTCGGGCGCCGCGTCGAGCGGGATGAACGAGCCGGAGAGGAAGGCCATCGGGAGGATGACGAGGTTGGCCATGCCGGACGCGGCCTCCTCCGTCCTGCTGATCGCGCCGACGACGAGCCCGATCGCCTGGAAGGCGAGCGAGCCGACGAAGAGCAGCGGGACGGCGCTCCACCACCAGCCGGTCAGGCGGAGCCCGAAGAAGAGCGTCCCGATCCCGAGGAAGACCGCCATCTGGAGCAGGGCCAGGACGAGGGTGACGAGCGTCCGCGAGAGCACGAGGTTGGTCGTCGACACCGGCGACATGCGCAGCCGCCGGAGCAGGCCGTTCTTGCGCCACTGGACGAGGGTGAGCGCGCCGCCGAAGGTCGCGCCCATCGAGACGGCCCACGCGAGCAGCCCCGGCGTGACGTACTGGATCGACTTGAGCGAGGTGTCCTCGACCTGCTCGGCGGCGAAGGTCAGCGTCGGCGGTCGCCCCGAGGCGGCGACATTCGCCTGGTCGACGATGCCGGCGAGCGCGCTCGTGACGATGCCGGCGCGGACCTGGTCGGCCCGGGAGTAGTAGAGGCGGACCTGCTGCCCCTCCATCGTCACCGCACCGGCGAGGTCACCCTTGCGGACCTGAGCCAGGGTCGCGTCGCGGTCGGTCGAGCGGGTCAGCTCGAGGATGTCGCCGATCTGGGCCCTGGCGTCGGCCGGCATCCGGTCGAAGAGTGCGACGTCCCCGATCTGGGCGACCTTGACCCTGCTCGCGCCGCCGTCGCCGCCGAAGATCCCGCCGAAGAGGACGAGGAACATGAGGGGGAAGGCGAGCGTCCAGAAGAGGAGCGCCTTGTCCCGCGTGAATGCCTTGAGCTGGGCGCCCGCGAGCGCCTTGAACTGGGTCATGAGCGGAACTCCCGTCCGGTCAGCTGGAGGAAGACGTCCTCGAGGGTCGCGCCGCGGACCTGGAGCCCGTCGAGGGCGTCGCGCTCGGCGAGGTGCAGGAGGACGGGCGCGGGCTCCCGGGTCGACAGTGTCAGCAGGCCGCCGTCGACCTCGACACTTGCCGCACCGACGAGCCGGTCGGCCTCGTCCCGGTCGACCGCGCCCTCGGGGATGCTGATCCGGGTCGGGGCGTCGAGCCCGCGGACGAGGCTCGCGGGGGAGTCGTAGGCGAGGATGCGGCCGTGGTCGATGACGGCCACCCGGTCGCAGAGGTACTCGGCCTCCTCCATGTAGTGCGTCGTGAGGACGACCGTGCGTCCCTCCCCGTTGATCTGTTGGAGCAGGTCCCAGAGGTTGCGGCGCGCCTGCGGGTCGAGCGCGGCGCTCGGCTCGTCGAGGAAGACGAGCTCGGGGTCGTGGACGAGGGCGGCGGCGATCGAGAGCCGCTGCTGCTGGCCGCCGGACAGCTTGCGGGTCAGCACCTTGGCCTTGTCGGTCAGCCCGACCCGCTCGAGCAGGTCGTCGACGCGGGTGTGGCTCGCGCCGTAGAGGTCGGCGAAGACGAGCAGCTGCTCCCGGGCGGTGAGGAGGTCGAAGAACGCGGTCGCCTGGTGCTGCACGCCGAAGCGGGGGAGCAGCGCGGTGTTGCGGGGCCACGGCGACGCGCCGAAGACCTCGATCGTGCCGTCGTCCGGCTGGCGGATGCCCTCGATGAGCTCGAGGGTCGTCGTCTTGCCGGCGCCGTTGGGGCCGAGGACGCCGACGAACTCGCCTTCCTCGACGTCGAGGTCGAGGCCGTCGACCGCACGGACCTCCCCGTAGGACTTGCGCAGCCCGCGCACCGAGATGACCGCCATCCGCATTCCCCCTAGCTCGCGCTCACGTCCCGCTCCGCGACCCTAGCCCCGCGTTCGGATCGCAGCGCCGGCAGGTAGAACCACCCACCGAGAATGCTGATGAGGCCGGCGCCGACCATGGCCGGACCCGTGCCGAAGGCCTCGGCGCACCAGCCGACGGCCGGGTAGATGACCGAGGTCGCGCCGAACATGACCGTCGAGCCGAGGGACAGGACGGTCGCGCGGTTGGCGGCGGTCGCCTCGCGGTGGAGGAGGGCACTGTGCGCGGGCCCGGTCATGCCGTTGAAGAGGTTGGTCACGAGGTAGACGCCGACGAAGGCCAGGGGGCCGCCCACCAGTCCCATCGCTGCGGCGGCGAGCCCGTTGAGGATGCGGGAGGCGATCGCCGCCCGGGCGTTGCCGTGCCTGGCCATGACCCGTCCGATGGCCCACGAGCCCGCGGCGGCGACGAGCCACGCCGCGGCGGCGCTCGGGCCCTGCCACACGCCCGCGCGCGCCTCGCTGCCGACGAGCTCGGCGAGGCGGATGGGCTTGAGGCTCTCGAAGACCGACGACGCGAGGACCCAGAAGACCTCGACGGTGACGATCCCGGCGAGGACGCGGTTGCGGCGGAGGAGCCCGAGCCCGTCGCGGAGGACGCCCGGCGCCGAGCGGAACGCCCGTCCGATGGCGCCCGGCTCCGCGTGGGCGTCCGCACGCGGCTCACGGAGGATGAGCAGGGTGAGCACGAGGTGGACGACGCTCAGCGCGAGGCAGACGAGGACGGGGAGCAGGAGGGCGCTCCGGTCGCGCAGGGGGTGCCACGCGACGAGGAGCCCGGAGAGCAGGGAGCCGGCGGCGATCGTCAGGCCGAGGACGATGCCGAAGCGGGCGAATGCAGGGCCGGGGTCCGCCTCGGGGTCGTGGGCATGGAGGGTGTCGACGTACCAGGCGTCGAGCGGCCCGGAGTCGAGGGCGCGGTAGACCCCCATGAGGCCGGCCGCGAGCGCGAACTGCCAGAAGGTGTGCGCCCAGAGGTAGGACGCGACGGCGACGAGGTTGACGACCCCGGCGACGAGGAGGACCGGGCGGCGGCCGAAGACGTCGGCGAAGGCGCTGCTCGGGAGCTCGAGGAGCAGGACGACGATTCCCTGCGCTGCGGCATAGGAGGTGACCTCGCCGACCGACAGCCCGCGCTCGAGGGCGAGGAGGGTGAAGACGCCGATGACGAAGCCGACCGGGAGCCACCGCGTCGCCGACAGCGTGAGGTAGACCCGGCGCGCGGCGTCGGGGGAAAGCGCCGTCATCCGCGCGGCCGCCGGTCGAGGTCGATCGGGTAGAGGACGCGGTAGACCGCGACGCGCCGGGCGCCCTGGTCGGCCTGGCCGGCCCGCCGCCACTTCTGGACGACGGCGGCGAGCTCCTCGTTCATCGCCGCCGCCTGCTCCGCGGTGAGGACGCAGACGTCGTCGCTCATCCCGAGGGCGCTGCGCCACGGCATCGGCCAGGACGTCTCGACGTCGAGCCACTTCTCGAAGCGCTGGTCCATGTGCCGCAGGTAGTCGCGCTCGAGCCAGTTGAGGGCGGTCTCGGCGTCCTCGTCGCCGTCGAAGTCGGCCGGGTCCCACATGGTGTAGTCGCTCGCCGCGGCCCAGAACCGCTCCTTGCCGCGGCCCTCCCCGGTGTCGTTGACGAGGCCGACCTCCGCGAGCCGGCGCAGGTGGTAGCTCGTCGCCCCGCTGTTGGTGTCGAGCTCCTGCGCGAGGGCGGTCGCCGTCGCCGGGCCGCCGCGCCGGAGCGCGGAGAGCAGCCGGTTGCGGAGGGGGTGGGCGAGAGCGCGGACCCGGGTCGAGTCGAGGCGGACGACGCTGCCGGGGAGGTAGCTCTCGGGAGGCATTCGTGCACACTAGCTGTGCACAGTATCTTTGCACAAGTGCGTCGAACGGGAGTGGTCTCGGCATCGCCGCAGGTCACGGGCCTGCCGCGACAATTTGGGCCGAGGCATTCGGCTCCGTAGACTTGTCGGGTTGTGCCGTGAGCCCTGACCAGGGCGCACCAGCCTCCTGACCGGAGCACACGGCATACGCCCCATCCCAGCAACGCAAGGAACCCCCGTGCGCACCTACACCCCGAAGGCGAGCGACGCCGACCGTCAGTGGCACATCATCGACGCCACTGACGTCGTCCTCGGCCGCCTCGCGAGCCAGGCCGCCGTCCTGCTCCGCGGCAAGCACAAGCCGACCTTCGCCCCCCACGTCGACATGGGCGACTTCGTCATCATCATCAACGCCGACAAGGTCGCGCTGACCGGCGCCAAGGCCGAGCAGAAGCGCGCCTACCGCCACTCGGGCTTCCCGGGCGGCCTCAAGAGCATCTCCTACACCGAGCTCCTCGAGAAGAACCCGACCCGCGCCGTCGAGAAGGCGATCACCGGCATGGTCCCCAAGACCACGCTCGGCCGCCAGCAGCTGACCAAGCTCAAGGTCTACGTCGGCTCCGAGCACCCGCACGCAGCCCAGAAGCCGCAGCCCTTCCAGATCACCCAGGTGGCCCAGTGATGTCCGAGAACACCTTCGACTACGAGACCAACGCCGAAGAGGTCGAGCTGACCGAGTACACCTCGGAGTCCGACACCGACGTCGCCGGCGAGTCGGCCCGTCGCCCCTCCGCGAGCGCCCCCGGCGCTGCCACCGGTCGCCGCAAGCAGGCCATCGCCCGCGTCCGCATCGTCCCCGGCACCGGCCAGTGGACGATCAACGGCCGCACCCTGGAGAACTACTTCCCCAACAAGGTGCACCAGCAGATCGTCGGCGAGCCGCTCAAGGTCCTCGAGCTCGACGGTGCCTACGACGTGCTCGTGCGCGTCCACGGTGGTGGCCCCTCCGGCCAGGCCGGCGCGGTCCGCCTCGGCGTGGCCCGCTCGCTCAACGGCGTCGACGAGGAGCTGAACCGTCCGACCCTCAAGAAGGCCGGCTTCCTCACCCGTGACGCCCGCGTCCCGGAGCGCAAGAAGGCCGGTCTCAAGAAGGCCCGCAAGGCTCCCCAGTACAGCAAGCGCTGACCCGCTGCTCGTCCTGCGACGAAGCCCCAGCCGCCCCCGCGGCTGGGGCTTCGCCCGTCCCGGGGGCGCTGCATTCGGCTCAGTGCCGTCCCGGGGCCACGGGAGCTAACCTCTGCTAGCAGAGCTTGCGTGACGTGGTAGAGCTAGCAGCCTCTGCTGAGTCACCGAAGCTCTGCCAGCAGAGGCTAGGTCCGGGCGCGGCGAATGCCGTCCCCGCACGTCCGACGGAAAGGTTCCCCCTCGTGACCCGACTCTTCGGCACGGACGGCGTCCGTGGTCTCGCGAACGTCGACATCACCGCCGAGCTCGCGCTCGATCTCTCGGTCGCGGCCGCGCGGGTCCTCGGGCAGGACGCGCGGGACGCCGGCCGCAAGCCGAAGGCCGTCGTCGGTCGCGACCCACGCGCCTCGGGGGAGTTCCTCAGCGCGGCCGTCGTCGCGGGCCTCGCGTCCGCCGGGGTCGACGTCCACGACGTCGGGGTGCTGCCGACGCCGGCTGTCGCCTTCCTCACGGCCGACATGGACGCGCACTTCGGCGTCATGCTCTCGGCGTCCCACAACGCGATGCCGGACAACGGCATCAAGTTCTTCTCCGGCGGGGGGCACAAGCTGCCCGACGCGGTCGAGGACGAGATCGCCGCCGAGATCGGGGTCGAGTGGCAGCGGCCGGTCGGCGCCGAGGTGGGCCGGGTCCACACCAACCGCGCCGGGCAGGCGCGCTACGTCGCGCACCTCCTCGCCGCCCTGCCCAACCGCCTCGACGGCCTCCGGGTCGTCATCGACGCCGCCCACGGGGCAGCGAGCGCCGTGTCGCCCGAGGTGTTCCGCCTCGCGGGCGCCGACGTCATCGAGATCGGCGCCGAGCCCGACGGCCTCAACATCAACGACGGCTACGGCTCGACCCACCTGGACCACCTCAAGGCGGCCGTCGTCGCCAAGGGCGCCGACATCGGCATCGCCCACGACGGCGACGCCGACCGCTGCCTCGCCGTCGACGCGCACGGCGTGCAGATCGACGGCGACCAGATCATGGGCATTCTCGCCGTCGCCCTCAAGGAGCGCGGTCGGCTCCACGCCGACACCCTGGTCGCGACCGTCATGAGCAACCTCGGCCTGCTCAACGCGATGAAGGACCACGGGATCACCGTCAAGCAGACCGGCGTCGGCGACCGCTACGTCCTGGAGGAGATGCGCGCGCACGGGCACTCGCTCGGCGGCGAGCAGTCCGGGCACGTCATCCTCCTCGACCACGGCACGACCGGCGACGGCGTGCTGACCGGCCTCATGCTCGCCGCGCGGATCAAGGAGACCGGCCGCTCGATCGCCGAGCTCGGCACCGTCATGACGCGCATGCCGCAGGTCCTCATCAACGTCAAGAACGTCGACAAGTCGCGGGTCGAGAGCGACGAGGGCCTCCAGTCGGCTGTCGCCGCGGAGTCCTCGGCCCTCGGCGACTCCGGGCGCGTGCTCCTCCGCAAGTCCGGGACCGAGGCCGTCGTCCGCGTCATGGTGGAGGCGACGACCGAGCGCGAGGCGCTCGCCGTCGCGCACCGGCTCGTCGGCGTCGTCCGGGAGCGGCTCACCCTCTGACGGGGGTCCTCGCACCGAGCGCGACCGCGACGCCGTCGGGGACGACGTCGTCGTCCCGATGGACACACGACCGCCTCGGGCTACAGGGTGGAGGCATGGACTACACCCACCTCGGACGATCCGGCCTGCGCGTGTCGCGGCTCTGTCTCGGCACCATGAACTTCGGTCAGAAGACCGAGGAGGACGACGCGCACACGATCATGGACGCGGCCCACGACCACGGCATCAACTTCTTCGACACCGCCAACGTCTACGGCGACAAGGGCGGCACCGAGAGCATCCTCGGCCGGTGGTTCGCCGGCGGGGGTGGCCGGCGGGAGCGCACCGTCCTGGCCACCAAGGTGTACGGGGACATGGGCGACTGGCCCAACGAAGGCAGGCTCTCGGCCCTGAACATCCGTCGTGCCCTGGACGCCAGCCTCACCCGCCTCCAGACCGACTACGTCGACGTCTACCAGTTCCACCACGTCGACCGCGAGACCCCGTGGGAGGAGATCTGGCAGGCCATGGAGACCGCCGTCGCGCAGGGCAAGGTCCTGTACGCGGGGAGCAGCAACTTCGCGGGCTGGCACATCGCCACCGCCCAGTCCGAGGCGCGCCGCCGCGGCTTCACAGGCCTGGTCAGCGAGCAGTCCCTCTACAACCTGCTCACCCGCGACATCGAGCTCGAGGTCATCCCGGCCGCGCAGGCCAACGGGCTCGGCATCATCCCGTGGTCGCCCCTCGGCGGCGGTCTGCTCGGCGGCGTCCTCGCCAAGGGTCAGGAGGGCACCCGCCGGTTCGAGGACCGGCTCGTCAAGGAGCTCGAGGTCCACCGCCACGCGATCGAGCAGTACGAGGAGCTCGCCGCCGATCTCGGCCACGAGCCGGGCGACGTGGGCCTGGCGTGGCTGCTCCACCAGCCTGCGGTGACCGCACCGATCGTCGGGCCCCGCACCCGGGCGCAGCTCGACGGGGCGGTGCGCGCCCTGGACGTCCGGCTCGACGAGGACACCCTCGACCGTCTCGACGAGATCTTCCCCGGTCGCCGGACCGCCCCAGAGGACTACGCCTGGTAGGACGTTGCGGCCGGCGTCAAGCGGGCCAGGCCTCAGGCTCAACATGCAGCCCGGCGGGACGGCCCGGCGTCCACTCCCGGCGAGCACGTCGTCGACGACGTCCCCGGCGAAGCTTGCGGCACGGGTCAGCTCTTCGACACCGGCCACAACCGCAGGACCGCCGCCCACGACGCGCACTCCATCGCGATGGCCGCCGTCCACACCCAAGGGCTGCGGGTCCTGCAGGCCGACGGGGAGCTCGAGGCGCTGCGGATGCTCGTCGAACGCCGAATCGGCGCGTTAGCCTTGGACGTGGCTGATGTCCGGGATGCCGAGGTTCCGGCCGACACCGACGCCGTCGCCCGGCTCTGGCTCGACTACCTCAGCTGGGCCAACGACGAGCTGGATACCCGGTACGGGTTCCGACTGCCAGTCGGCCGTGCGATCCAACGGGACATCGCGTCGATTGGGAAGTTCCTTCCCCCTGACGGTCGGCTCGTTCTGGCCAGCGCGAACGATGCGGCCGTCGGCACGGCCGCACTCCAGCGCCTGGGCGGGTCGACCGCAGAGATCAAGCGGATGTGGGTCGCGCCCGGGTGTCGTCACGGCGGCATCGGCGGGGCGATGCTCGATCGGCTCGTGACCGCCGCCGAGGGCGCGGGATACGCGTTTCTGCGTCTTGACAGCCCGATCTTCATGACTGCGGCACACGCCCTGTACCGGTCACGCGGCTTCATGGACATCCCCCCGTACAGCGAGAGCGAGATTCCCGAGCAGTACAGGGCGCACTGGGTGTTCATGGAGCGAGCCATCCCGTGAGCGCTTGTCGAACCCGACCCGCGATGGCGGAGCGCCGAGTGACCGTGGCGCCCCCGGACCCGGCTGGCGGGGCCGAGGCCGAGGCGTTGAGGGAGGTGGACGGCTTGGGCGCCTCATCGCTGAAGCGGACCGGGGGCGGAACCGGAACGGCCCTTGTCGGGCTCCGCCGGAAGGTCAAGACTCAGGGCAAGGGCCCTGGTCACGGCCTCGGTGCGCGAGCTCACGCCCAGGCGCGCGTAGATGTTGTTGAGATGGGTGCGCACCGTCCCCTCGGCCAGCCCCATCCTTCGCCCGATCTGCTGATTGGTGTATCCCGCGCCAACCCACTGCAGGAGCTGGCGTTGCCGCGCGGTCAGCCGAGACGTCGAGCGCCGGCGTTCGCCGCCTCGGTACGCTGCGTCGACGTGAGGCAAGAGCAGCTGCAGGTCGAAGCGTTCTCTTTCGGTGAAGTCGCGACCTGAATGCCTCCACAGGAGCAGTCGGACCTGTCGGCCGGGGCCGTCTGGCAGACACATCATGAGCTCGTGTGAGGTCTTCGGACCTTCGCGGAAGCAGTCGACGTAGAGGGGCAGGCTCCGCCACTGTCGCTCGGCCATGAAGTCGGTGGGCTTTGTGACGCTGGCGACCTCCTCCGGAATCCACGGGGGCCTGTGCGTGGACGATCGGAAGTGCGTCCAGAACAGCGCGGCATCGGTATTGCCATGGATCGTGTCGAAGCATTGTTGGTCGTTCCGGCTGCTCTGGATGAAGGAGTGTGACTCCGCTCCGTAGTTGATGCCGACGAAGATGGCCTCATCGCAGCCGACCAGCGCGCTCAGCCCATTCAGTGCCTCCCAGGGCAGCGCCACATCCGAGATGTTCACCTTGCTGGCCTCGACGACGTCGCGAAGAGCGTCGAGATGCTTGTTGCGGAGCGTGTATCCGGCCATCGACGGACCTCCTGGACCCGAGGCTATGCCCCGCGGCTGCAGGCGCATAGGCCTGGCGCGGCCTACGCGAATGCGCGTATGGCGCCCGGTCCGGCGCGCGCCGCACAGTCGAGGTGTCAGCAAACTGCAACATCTCGAAAGGACCAAGGTCATGACAGACAACCTGCTCACCAAGGCAGCCCTCGTCAGCGCCACCGTGGCGCTGGCGGCGATCGCCAGCACCGGGCCCGCGTGGGCCCAGTGGGCCCCTGGCCCGAGCGACGCCAGTCGTCCCGCACCGGCCCAGAGCGCCGCGAACCCAGGCAGCTCGGAGTGGATCGAGGAACACATGAGCAGGGACGCCGAACCCGAGGCATCGCTGTCGGGCCCCGGAGCCCTGGGCTTGGGCCCAACCCCCGACCCCGCGTCGATCCAGCCGTGGTGTAGCCGGTGGCAGCGACCGTACTGGTCGCCTGCGCCGTTGCCGTGATGCTCACCGCCCGCAACCGGCGACTCCTCGGCACAACCGCAGGTCGGAGACATGGACACGGACCGTCTTCTCGCTGCTGAACGGGGGCGAGCGATCTCGGAGCACGTTCGGCCGGCGACAACCTCCGCCAGCACCTCCAGTTCGCGGCGCGTCAGCCTTGAGTCGCGAGCCGCGTGCCAGGTCCAGCCTCCGAGAGGAGTCGCCCAGCTGGACGGTGTGACGCCACCTCCGTCGACGTCCCCGCCACCGCCCTACTCGAGCACCTCGACCTCGTCGCCCACGCGCACGACGCCCAGCGTCTCCGCGACCGCCTTGACGCTCACCCACGTCGCGCCGTCCCACGTGCGGTGCCGCGCAAGCGACCGGATCGGCTCGTGGCTCTTGTCGAGGGTGGCCGGGTCGATCGTCGTCATGACGCACCGGTCGATCGGGGCTGGCAGGCGGAAGGTGCACTCGCCGATCTGCACGCGCCGCCAGCCGTCCTCGGCGAAGGCGTCCGCCCCGTCGACGAGCAGGTTGGGGCGGAAGCGGTCGGGTGTGATCGCCACCGGCTCCTCGCCCCGCTCGAGCGCGGTCTCGGTCACCCAGTCCGCGACCTGGCGCACGGAGGCGGCGGAGACGAGCGAGATCGGTGAGCCGTCGGGGAATGCCGCGTGCTCGCCCGGCCGCGCCCACTCCGGGTTGAGGGCGCGACGGGTCGGGTCGTCGCACCAGACGAGGGTGAGATCGTGACGGCCCAGGACCTCACGGACCCAGGCCGTGCCCGCCGCCTCGGCCACGACACCCTGGACCGGACGCCCGAAGAGGGTCAGATCGACGGGAGGGCCGTCGGGTGTCTCGAGCCGGACGGGTGGGACGACGGCCGACCCGCCGACCGGCCGGTGCCGCAGGAGCAGTGCCTCGGACTGGGCGGGGTCGGTGTCCGGGGTGTCGGCGACGATCGTGAACAGCGCGTGCTCCTCGCGGGCGCTCACCATCGCCCGGTCGGCGTCCACGACCATCCAGCGGCGGTCGCCGGCGAGCCCGGCCGAGGTGACGACCGACTGCTGGAGAGGCCGGATCGCCGTCGACTTGACCGGGTGGACGGCGATCGAGGTGAGGTGGGGCTGCATTCTCCGGAGTCAGACGATCTGGTCGAGGAGACCGGTGTCGACGTCGTAGACGAAGCCGCCGACGGCGACCGAGTCCGGGATGAGCGGGTGCGTCCGGATCGCCTTGACGTCCGAGATGAGTGAGGAACGCTGGTCGCGGACGACGTGGAAGCCCTGCCAGTGTGCGTCGATCCCCGCCTTCTCGCTGATGACGTCGCGCAGCTCCTCCTCGGTCCGCGACGCCATCGCGCAGCGGGTGTGCGGGATCACGAGGATCCGGTTGACGCCCAGCAGGTGCACGCCGAGGACGAGCGCCTCGAGGGCGTTCGCCGTCACGCGGCCGCCCGGGTTGCGGAAGATCTTGGCGTCGCCCGGCTTGAGGCCGATCATGTTGAGCGGGTCGATCCGGCTGTCCATGCAGGTCACGAGCGCGACGCCGGCATGGGCGACGCCGTCGAAGCCGGCGAGGTCGTGGTGCTCGGCGAAGGTGTGGTTGGCGGCGAGCAGGTCGTCGAAGGCGTCGGTCACGGTCACTCCAGTCCGGGGCGCTTGGGGATCGAGAAGGCGACCGGCTTGGTCACCGCGGCGAAGAAGTCGTGGCCCTTGTCGTCGACGACGATGAAGGCGGGGAAGTCCTCGACCTCGATCTTCCAGATCGCCTCCATGCCGAGCTCGGGGTACTCGACGACCTCGACACTCTTGATGCAGTCCTGTGCGAGGCGCGCCGCGGGACCGCCGATCGAGCCGAGGTAGAAGCCGCCGTGCGACCTGCACGCGTCGGTGACCTTCTTGCTCCGGTTGCCCTTGGCGAGCATGACCATCGAGCCGCCCGCGGCCTGGAACTGGTCGACGTAGGAGTCCATCCGGCCGGCGGTCGTCGGGCCGAAGGAGCCGCTCGGCATGCCGACGGGCGTCTTGGCCGGGCCGGCGTAGTAGACCGGGTGGTCCTTGAGGTAGTCCGGCATCTCCTCGCCCGCGTCGAGGCGCTCCTTGATCTTGGCGTGCGCGATGTCACGGGCGACGACGAGCGGGCCGGTGAGCGAGAGGCGGGTCTTGACCGGGTGCTTCCCGAGCTCGGCCAGGATCTGCTCCATCGGCTGGTTGAGGTCGATCTCGACGACCCCTCCGCCGCCACCGGTCGAGCTCGCGCCGGTCGTCTCGGCGTCGAGGTGGGCGTCGGTCGTGTCCGGGAGGTAGTGGGCCGGGTCGGTCTCGAGCTGCTCGATGAAGACGCCGTCCCTGGTGATCTTGCCGAGGACCTGCCGGTCGGCGCTGCACGACACGGCGATCGCGACGGGGAGCGAGGCGCCGTGGCGGGGGAGCCGGATGACACGGACGTCGTGGCAGAAGTACTTGCCGCCGAACTGCGCCCCGATCCCGAACTGCCGGGTCAGCTCGAGGACCTGCTCCTCGAGCTCGGTGTCACGGAAGCCGTGCGCCGTCTCCGCATTCCCCGTCGTCGGGAGGTGGTCGAGGTACTTGGTGGACGCGTACTTCGCCGTCTTCAGGGCGTACTCGGCGCTCGTGCCGCCGATGACGATCGCGAGGTGGTAGGGCGGGCACGCGGCGGTCCCGAGCCCGCGGAGCTTCTCGTCGAGGAAGCGCATCATCGACTCGGGGTTGAGGATCGCCTTGGTCTCCTGGAAGAGGAACGACTTGTTGGCCGATCCGCCGCCCTTGGCCATGAAGAGGAACTTGTAGGCACCATCGGCCTCGGCGGAGGTGTCGGCATAGAGCTCGACCTGCGCCGGGAGGTTGGAGCCGGTGTTGCTCTCCTCCCACGTCGTGACCGGGGCCATCTGCGAGTAGCGGAGGTTGAGCCGGGTGTAGGCGTCGAAAACGCCTCGGGACAAAGGCTTTTCGTCGTCACCCTCGGTGAGGACGCCTTGGCCCCGCTTGCCGATGATGATCGCCGTCCCAGTGTCCTGGCACATCGGCAGGATGCCGCCGGCCGCGATGTTCGCGTTCTTGAGCAGGTCGAGCGCGACGAACTTGTCGTTGTTGCTCGCCTCGGGGTCGTCGAGGATCGTCCGCAGCTGCGCGAGGTGCGCCGGGCGCAGGTAGTGGGCGATGTCGTGCATCGCGGTCTCGGTGAGCAGCCGCAGCGCCTCCGGTGCGACCTGGAGGAATGCGCGGCCGCCCGGGCCCTCGACGCTGCTCACCCCGTCGGTCGTGAGCAGCCGCCACGGAGTCTCGTCGGTGCCGTTGCCGCCGGCGCCGGGGAGGAGGTGCTCGAACGCGAACTCGACCATGGGCCCAGACTAGGACGCGCCCCGGGTCACAGCTCCCCGCGGGTCGGTGCGTAGGCGCCGGTCCGCCCGACGGTCACCGCCGAGGTCGCGAGGCCGCGGTCGACGGCGGGTCGCACCTCCTCGACGGTCGCAGCCGCGAGGCGGGCCCGCGCCTGCGCACTCCCGAGCAGGTCGAGGTCGAGCAGACCCGACAGCAGCCCGGCCATGAACGAGTCGCCCGCACCCACGGTGTCGACGACCTGGAGGGCGGCCGTCGGCAGCGCACCCAGGTCGGGACCGGCGGCCGTCCGGTAGGTCACCCCGTGCGCGCCGAGGGTGATGAGGGCGAATGCCGCGCCGAGGTCGACCCAGCGGGAGAGGACGGCGGCGGCATTCTCACCGGGGTAGAGGATCTCGATGTCGTCCGAGCTCGCCTTGACGACGTCGCTGAGGGCGATGACCGCCTCGATGCGCGGACGGAGCTCGTCGACCGGCCCCATGATCGTCGGCCGGACGTTGGGGTCGTAGGACACGGTCCCCTGCGCACGGATCCCGTCGAGCGCGGCGACGACCTGCTCGCCGCCGGGCTGGAGCATCGCGCCGATCGAGCCGGTGTGCGCGTGGCCGGCCTCGGACCCGGCCCGGACCGCCGGGAGGTTCCAGTGCAGGTCGAAGGTGTACGCCGCAGCGCCGGCCTCGTCGAGCTCGGCGATCGCCGTGCTCGTGGGCTCCCGCGTCTCGCTGCCGGCGACGATCGCGACGCCCCGGTCGGTCAGGAGGCCGCGGATCCGCTCGCCGTGGGGGTCCTTGCCGAAGGTCGTCGCGAAGTCGACGTCGTGGCCGAGGGCGGCGAGGCCGACCGCGACGTTGAGCGGGCTGCCGCCGACGTGCTCCTCCTCCTCGCCGTAGGGATCGCGGACGACGTCGATGAGGGACTCGCCGAGCACGAGCACACGGGTCATGACGCGAGCGTAGTGCCGCTCGCCCGCGGGGTGGGTTGGGTCGCGGCGACCCCATCGGGGACGATGGGGACGTGACCGAGCCGACCGCCACCGCAGCGCCGCCCGCGGAGCCGCCCCCGAGCCGCTACTCCCTCGGGACGCTGCCCAACATGGTGCGCTCGGTCGTCGTCATCGTCGCCGTCATGGCGGTCGTCTTCTTCATGGTCCCCAAGGTCAACTCGATCTCCCAGCCGCCCGTCGACGTCCTGACCAATGCGCGTTCCGTCGCCGAGACGACCGGCTGGCCGATCGAGGTCCCCGAGGGCCTGCCGACGGGATGGCAGCCGACCGCCGTCCGCTACGTCCAGTCCAGCGACGGGCTCATGACCTGGCATGTCGGCTACCAGAGCCCCGCCGGGACCTATGTCGCGCTCGAGCAGACCAAGGGCGCGACGAACGACTGGGTCCGCGCCCAGACCAACCGAGCCCCGGCCGGTGGGAGCCTGACGATCGACGGGACGCCGTGGACCCAGCACGTCCGTGAGGACAAGGTGCAGAACTCGCTCGTGTCGCGCGCGACTGACGCCGCCGGCCTGTCGACGGTCGTCACCGGGACCGGGACGTTCGCGGAGCTGACGACGTTCATCGAGCACCTGGGGCCCGTCCCGGCGACGTGAGGTGTCTCTTGCGTCCGCGTGAAACGCCGCTACAAGGGCGTTTCACGCGGACGCAAGCGGTGCGTCAGCCGGCGACGTGATCGGCCCGCTCAGGCGTCGCCGGCGCCGCTGACCTGCGCCTCGGCCCGAGCGAGCCACGACTCACAGTGCGCGGCGAGCCGTTCGGCGCGCTGCCAGAGGGCCATCGACTCCTCGAGGCCGACCTGGCCGCCCTCGAGCCGGGCGACGATCGAGGTCAGCTCGTCCTTGGCCGCCTCGTAGGACAGCTGGGCGACGTCGTCGTCCGCGGGCGGGGTCTGCTCGGCCATGACGCCCGACCCTAGTCCTGCTCGGACCCGGAGCCGCCGACGGTGCGCACCGCGAAGTCGCCCTCGGCGACCCGCACCCGCAGCACCTGGTCGGCCGCGAGGACGTCGGGGTCGCGGACGACCTCGCCGTCCGTCGTCGACACGAGTGCGTAGCCGCGGTCGAGGGTCGACTGGGGCGACAGGAGACGCGCCTGCTGACGGAGGTGGCCGACCCGGTCCTGCTCGCGGTGCAGCCGGGCGAGGACGGTGCGGAGGCCGGCGGCCCGCAGGTGCGCGAGCCCCTCGCGCTGGCCGCGGACGTAGGCGGTGCGGTCGGCGAGGACCGGCCGGCTGCGGAGCGCGACGAGGTCCTGCCGGCCGCGGCGAATGCGTTCGCTCACGCTCCGGTGGGCTCGTGACCGGAGCAGGGCGACGGCCGCGTGCTCGGCGGCCGCGTCGGGCACGACGAGCTTGGCGGCGTCGGTCGGCGTCGAGGCGCGACGGTCCGCGACGAGGTCGAGGAGCGGGGCGTCCACCTCGTGCCCGATCGCGCTGACGACCGGCGTCCGGGCGGCGGCGACGGCGCGGAGGAGCGCCTCGTTGCTGAAGGGGAGCAGGTCCTCGACCGACCCGCCGCCGCGAGTGATGACGATGACGTCGACGTCGGGCCGGGCGTCGAGCTCGGCGAGGGCGGCGGCGACCTCGGTGACCGCATTCGGCCCCTGGACGGCGACGGGGCGGACCTCGAACTGCACCGCGGGCCAGCGCTTGCGAGCGTTCTCGACGACGTCCTTCTCCGCCGCGGAGGCGCGGCCGCAGATGAGGCCGACCCGCCGGGGGAGGAAGGGGAGCGGGCGCTTGCGGTCGGCGGCGAAGAGGCCCTCGGTCGCGAGGACCTGCTTGAGGTGCTCGATCCGGGCGAGCAGCTCGCCGACGCCGACCGGGCGGATCTGCCGGGCGTCGAGCATGAGCGAGCCACGGGACGGCCAGAACTCCGGCTTGGCCTGGAGGACGACGCGCAGGCCGGGCTCGACCCGCGCCGGCATCGCGTCGAGGGCCGTGACCCGGATCCCGACCGACATCGACATGTCGGTGTCCGTGTCCCGGAGCGTCAGGTAGGCGATGCTCGAGCCCGGCCGCCGGTTGAGCTGGACGACCTGGCCCTCGACCCAGACGACGGACATCTTGTCGACGTAGTCGGCGATCTTCATCGAGAGCAGGCGCAGCGGCCACGGGTTGTCCGCGGTCGTGTCCGCGGCCCTCTCGGGCAGGCTGCTCACGGCGTGGACTCTAGCCGCGACGTCACCGGCTGCCCCACGTCCACGCGGGCGTCGTGAGCATCCCCTGGCCCTCGACGAAGGTCTCGCCGAGGTCCTTGCGGAGGCCGATGTGACCGTAGGTCGGCCCGTCCTCGTCCGGCTCGTCGTCGGTGTCCACCGGGCGGCCGAGGTGGGTCAGCAGGTGGTCGGCGTGCGAGACGACGAGGATCTGGGCCCGCTCGGAGGCCCGCCGGACGAGGCGGGCGAGCGGCGGGAGCAGCTCGGGGTGCAGGCTCGTCTCCGGCTCGTTGAGCACCATGAGCGCCGGCGGCCGGGGGGTGAGGAGGGCCGCGACGAGCAGGAGGTAGCGCAGCGTGCCGTCGGACAGCTCGCTCGCGCCGAGCGGCCGCAGCATCCCGGGTTGGTGGAGCGCGAGGTCGAAGCGGGCCCGCTCGACCGTGACGCTGATCGTCGCGCCGTCGAAGGCGTCGGCGACGGCGGCCGCGAGGGCGCCCGCGTCGCCGACCTCGATGATCGTCTGCAGGGCGGCGGCGAGGGCGGACCCGTCGTTGTCGAGGACGGGAGTCCGGGTGCCGACCTGCATCCGACGTGCGGGGGCGTCGCGGTCGACGCGGAAGCCGTCGTAGAAGCGCCACGCGCGGATCGCCTCGCGGACCGCGTAGACCTCGGGCGCGCGGAACGGGTCGGCGACCTCGGTCAGGACGCTCGCATGGCTCGGAATGCCCTGCGCGAGCGTCGTCCACGCCGACCCCTCGCGGGCCCGGACGACCGGCCCCTTGCGCTCGACGAGGAGGGCCGCGGGCCGCGCGACCGGGCCGCTCCAGATCCACTCCCGCTTGATCTCCGGGTCGAGCAGGAAGGCCGTCGACATCCCCGTCGGCTGGGGGAGTCCGAGGTCGACGAGGTAGGAGAAGCCGTCGTCGCTCGCGAAGCCGAGGCGCAGCGACACCGGACCCTTGCGGACGGTCCCCTGCACGGGCGCATCCCGCCGCCGGGAGCCGGCGAGGCTCTCCGGTCCCGCCCAGAGGACCGAGGGGAGCCCGCCCTCCGCGGCGAGGGAGGCGGCGCCCTGCCCCGCACCGATGTCGGCGAGCAGCCGCAGCGCGCGGTAGAGGCTCGACTTGCCCGTCCCGTTGGCTCCGGTCACGACGTCGAGGCCGTGCAGCGGGACGACGACGTCGCGGAGCGAGCGGTAGCCCCCGACGGCGAGAGTCGTGATCACGCGGCTCAGGGTAGGGGCGGTCGCCCACGGTGGGCGGGGACGCGCATTCGGCCCCTCCGGCCCGCGAACGTAGACTCGAATGCATGGCCGACCCGACCAAGCGTGTCCTCCTCGCCGCCCCGCGCGGCTACTGCGCCGGCGTCGACCGCGCCGTCGTGACCGTCGAGAAGGCCCTCGAGCTCTACGGGCCCCCGGTCTACGTGCGCAAGCAGATCGTCCACAACAAGCACGTCGTGTCGACCCTGGAGAGCATGGGCGCGATCTTCGTCGACGAGACCGACGAGGTGCCCGAGGGCGCGACCGTCATCTTCTCCGCGCACGGCGTCGCGCCGGTCGTCCACGAGGAGGCCAAGGCCCTCTCGCTCAAGACGATCGACGCGACCTGCCCGCTCGTCACCAAGGTCCACCGCGAGGCCGTCCGCTTCGCCGACACCGACTACGACATCCTGCTCATCGGCCACGAGGGGCACGAGGAGGTCGTCGGGACGAGCGGCGAGGCCCCCGACCACATCCAGCTCGTCGACGGGCCGGACGACGTCGTCAACGTGACCGTCCGCGACCCCGACAAGGTCGTCTGGCTGTCCCAGACGACGCTGTCGGTCGACGAGACGATGGAGACGGTCCGCCGGCTCCGCGAGCGCTTCCCGAGCCTGCAGGACCCGCCGAGCGACGACATCTGCTACGCGACCCAGAACCGCCAGCTCGCCGTCAGGCAGATGGCCCCCGAGTGCGACCTCATGATCGTCGTCGGCTCCCGCAACTCCTCCAACTCGGTGCGTCTCGTCGAGGTCGCGCTCGAGCACGGCTCACGCGCCGGCCACCTCGTCGACTACGCCGAGGAGATCGACGAGGCATGGCTCGAGGGCGTCGCGACGGTCGGGGTCACCTCTGGGGCGTCCGTCCCCGAGATCCTCGTCAAGGGCGTCCTCGACTACCTCGCGGCGCGGGGCTACGGGGACGTGCGTCCGGTCGTCGCCGCCGAGGAGTCCCTCATGTTCTCCCTGCCCAACGAGATCCGTCGCGACCTCAAGGCAGCCGGGATGAGCGACAAGATGCGCCACGACGCGAGCTTCGAGTCGTCGGGCTCGCTGCACTGAGCACCAGAGCGAACCTGCGCAACTGTGCGCGAGTTCGACGCATATTTCCGTCGAACTCAGACACAGGCGCGTAGGTCGCGGCCGACGGCGCGCTCCCTGCACTGACTCGAGCGCTCAGGCGGTCTCGGTCGCGCTCGTCGGCCGCTCGCGGTCCCCGAAGTCGAGCATCGGTCGCTCCTCCTCGAGCCGTCGCCGCGTCGATGAGCTCCAGCGCCGTGAGGACGCGCGGGCCGGCCGTGACCGGCGGGACCTCGGGCAGCGCCGTCGACGCCAGGCCGAGGTCGGTCATCCGGCGCGCGCTGACGAGGACCCGGGACTCCAGCGCGCCGACCATCTGGTTGTAGGTCTCGACGGTGCGCGTCAGCGAACTGCCCATCCGCGACACGTGGAGGCCGAGCGTCCCGAGCCGCTCGTGGAGCTCGGTGCCGAGCGCGAGCAGCTCCGCGGCATTGTGCGTGAGCGCGTCCTGCTGCCACACGTGCGCGACGGTCCGGACGAGGGCGAGGAGCGTGCCGGGGCCGACGAGCACGACCTTGCGCGCCATGGCCGCCTCGTGGAGCGAGGGGTCCGCGGCGAGCGCGGCCGACAGCATCGCGTCGGTCGGGACGAAGCAGACGACGAGCTCCGGCGTCCGCTCGAACGCCGACCAGTAGGACTTGTCGGCGAGGGCGAATGCGTGCCGCTTGAGCGCCCCCGCGTGCTCGCGGAGGAGGACGGCGCGCTCGGCGTCGTCGATCTCCTCCGCCTGCGCGGTGAGGAATGCGGTGAGGGGAGCCTTGGCGTCGACGACGAGGATGCGGTCGCCGGGGAGCCGGACGACCGCGTCGGGGCGGACCTCGCGGTCGTGCCGGCTCGTCGCCCGCACCTGCTCGTCGAAGTCGCAGTGCCGGAGCATGCCCGCGAGCTCGAGGATCCGGCGCAGCTGCACCTCGCCCCACGCGCCCCGGACCGAGGACGCGTTGAGCGAGCCGGCGAGGGAGCGGGTCTGTGCGCCGAGCTCACTCGTGCTCTCGTGGACGCGCTGCATGACGGTGCGGAGCGAGCCGAACTGCTCGACCCGGTCGCGCTCGAGGACGCCGACCTGGCGCTCGACCCGGCCGAGGGCGTCGCGGAGCGGGGCGAGGACCGCGGCCGTCTGGGCGTCCTCGCTCACGGTCGCCTCGAGGTCGACGACGCGCTCGCGGAGGACGTCGCGCTCGGTCTGGGCGGACGCGAGCAGGCCGGCATGGCGGGACGTCGCCACGAGCCAGGCGAGGGCGGCCCCGACGACGAGGCCGAGGACGAGCTGGATCCACTCCATGCTGCTGACCCTGCCAGCCGCCGCCGACAGGATCCGCGGGGCGCGCGGCGTCAGGACGTGACGAGGACGACCGCGAGGACGAGCATCGTCACACCGATGAGGACGTCGAGCACCTGCCACGTCCGCGGGCGGGCGAGAGGCGCCGACAGGGCCCGCGCGCCGAAGCCGAGGCCCGTGAACCACGCGATGCTCCCGACCCCCGCACCGCCGGCGAACCACCACCGGCCCGTCACACCGTGCTGGTTGGCGAGGTTGCCGAGCATGAGGACCGTGTCGAGGTACACGTGCGGGTTGAGCCAGGTGAGGGCGAGGACCGTCGCGAGGACCGGGCCGCGGGCACTGCGCGGGACCTCGCCGGCGCGCAGGGACTCCGGATGCCGCGCCGACCGGAACGAGCGCACGGCGAACCACACGAGGTACGCGGCGCCGAACCACTTGAGCGCCGTGAGCACCGTCGGAGCCCCCGCGACGACCGCCCCGAGCCCGGCGGTCCCGGCGACGATGAGGAGCAGGTCGGAGAGCGCGCACACGACGACGACGAGCCCCACGTGGTCCCGGGCGAGCCCCTGGCGCAGGACGAATGCATTCTGCGCACCGATCGCGATGATGAGGCCGAGCCCGGTGAGCAGGCCGGCGAGCGCGTGGGCGAGCATCCGCAGACCGTAGCCGTCGCGCCGCAGCCGTCGCCGGTCGATCCGTCCGCCGAACTCACGGGGTCGGTAGCGTTGTCCCCATGGCCGCGCCCGAGACCCTCGAGGAGTACGCCGCGCGCCTGAGCGCGTCGGCGGGGCCTGACGGCCGACCCGTCCTCGCGCCCGCCGGCCTGACCTCGTGGGATGCCTTCCCGTTCGAGGCCGAGGGGCTGCGGGTCAAGGCATTCGAGGCGCCGGTCGAGACCGAGCCCGGACGGATGGGCGAGGACCCGGCGACCTGCTCCCTCGGTGACTGTCCGGGACCCGCGTCGCCGGACTGGCAGGTCATCTGGCGCGACGAGCACTGGCAGCTCAAGGCGGCCCCGCCGTCCGGCCTGCCGTCCGTGCTCGCCGTCGAACCCCTCGCGCACCACGACCTCGTCGACCTCCCGGCACCGCTCGCCGCCGAGCAGGGCCGGCTGCTCGGCGCGGTCGCGGCCGCCGTGGAGGAGCTGCCGACCGTCGGCCGCTGTCACGTCATGCGGATCGGCGACGGAGCCGTCCACCTGCACTGGTGGTTCCTCGGTCGCCCCGCGCGGCTGACGCAGTTCCGGGGGAGCTTCAATGTCGTGTGGGACGACATCGCCCCGCCCATCCCGCTCGAGGTGCGCGACGCCAACGCCGCATTCGTCGTCGACCGGCTCGTCGCCACCCTCGGGGGCGCGTCGCTCATGGAAGGCTCCGCTCATGCCTGACCCCCGCCCCCAGTCGCCCGACCTCACGACGGACGCCGGGCGCATCGCCTTCAACCGGCTGCTCAACGACCGACTGCCGACCAAGCGGACCATCGGCCAGGGACTGCTCCGCAACCAGCGCGGGGAGGTCCTCCTGTGCGAGCTGACCTACAAGAAGGACTGGGACCTGCCCGGCGGCGTCGTCGACCCGCGGGAGTCCCCGCGGGAGTGCGTCGCGCGGGAGATCGCCGAGGAGCTCGACATCGACGTGCACCCGAGCGCGCTGCTGGCCGTCAACTGGCTGCCGCCCTACCGCGGCTGGGACGACGCCGTGCTCTTCCTCTTCGACCTCGGGACGATCGACGCCGCCAAGACCAAGCGGATGACCTTGCTGCGCCGGGAGATCCGCGAGGTGCACTGGGTCGCGGTGGATGACCTCGACGACCAGGTCGCGCCCTACACGGCGGCCATGATCCGGCACGTCCTCGGCGCCCCCTCGACGGCCGGGGCGACCGTTTATCTCGAGGACAGCGCGCCGGTAGACTCCTGACCCCGTGGCACTCACCATCGGAATCGTCGGGCTCCCCAACGTCGGCAAGTCGACGATGTTCAACGCCCTGACCAAGAACAACGTCCTCGCGGCCAACTACCCCTTCGCGACGATCGAGCCGAATGTCGGCGTCGTCCCGCTCCCCGACGCGCGCCTCGGGCGCCTCGCCGAGATCCACTCCTCGGAGAAGGTCCTGCCGGCGACGGTCTCCTTCGTGGACATCGCCGGCATCGTCAAGGGTGCCTCCGAGGGCGAGGGGCTGGGCAACAAGTTCCTCGCCAACATCCGCGAGGCGGACGCGATCTGCCAGGTGGTCCGGGCATTCGACGACGGCGACGTCGTCCACGTCGACGGCAAGGTGTCGCCGAAGTCGGACATCGAGACGATCGAGACCGAGCTCGTCCTCGCCGACCTGCAGACCTTGGAGAAGGCCGTCGCCCGGCTCGAGAAGGAGGCGCGGATCAAGAAGGAGTCCAAGCCGCTGCTCGACAACGCCCTCGCCGCGCAGAAGGTCCTCGAGGAGGGCCGGACGCTGTATGCCTCGGGCTCGGCGGCGGGCGTCGACCTGGACGAGGCCTCCCGCCTCGGCCTGCTCACGACCAAGCCGTTCATCTACGTCTTCAACCTCGACGAGGACCAGCTGACCGACACCGCGCTCCACGACGAGCTCCGGGCCCTCGTCGCGCCGGCGGACGCCGTCTTCCTCAACGCCAAGCTCGAGATGGACCTCATGGACATGTCCGAGGAGGAGGCCCTCGAGATGCTCCATGGCTTCGGGGCGGAGGAGTCCGGTCTCGACCAGCTCGCCCGCGTCGGCTTCCACACCCTCGGCCTCCAGACGTACCTGACGGCGGGTCCCAAGGAGTCCCGCGCGTGGACGATCCGGCAGGGCTGGACCGCGCCGCAGGCGGCCGGCGTCATCCACACCGACTTCCAGCGCGGCTTCATCAAGGCCGAGATCGTCTCCTTCGCCGACCTCGACGCCCTCGGCACGATGGCCGCGGCGAAGGCCGCCGGCAAGGTGCGCATCGAAGGCAAGGACTACGTCATGGCCGACGGGGACGTCGTCGAGTTCCGCTTCAACGTCTGAATTGGCGCGTTCACGCAGGTCAGAAGGGTTGTGACCCCTCGCAGTCCGCACGCGGTCCGCAAGCGTTCCAGAGTGATCGGCTCGATCTGGCACCGGGCCGGGCCAGCACGAGGCGCTCGGCCGCTACCTGCGCGCGGTGTTCGACCAGCCTCCGGCAGAGAAAGCCGCTCGGGAGTTCGACCGCCTGCGACGCGCCCGCAACCAGGACCGCTATGAGGCGAAGCCGGTGGGGGCAGCGGCGACCGAGAAGGCCGAGCAGGTTGCGCGGTCGCTGTTCGATGCCGCCCTGACCAGAGGCCTCTCGACCTGACCGGCACGTCAGAGGGTGTCGAGCCACCTGAGCGGCCGGCGTCCGGTGGCGCGCGCTGCGAGGGGTGGCCCAGACTCAGGCGCGGAGAGACACCCTCAACCCGGCGAAAGGCATGGGCCGATGACGCTGGACATCGACACGCTACTGACCGAGCTGACACTCACGGAGAAGGCCTCCCTGACGAGCGGCTCGTCGTTCTGGTACACCGCGCCGGTCGAGCGACTCGGCATCCCCCGGATCATGGTGTCCGACGGCCCGCACGGGCTGAGGGCGCAGCCGGGGGAGGGGGACCACGTCGGCCTGGGCGGATCGCTGCCGGCCACCTGCTTCCCCACCGCCTCGGCGATCGCCTCGAGCTGGAACCCGGAGCTCCTGCGTCGGGTGGGCACGGCCCTGGCGCAGGAGGCCAGGGCGTGCAACCTGTCGGTCATCCTCGGCCCGGGCATCAACATGAAGCGGTCCCCGTTGTGCGGCCGCAACTTCGAGTACCTGTCCGAGGACCCCTACCTGGCCGGTGAGCTCGCCGTCGGGATCGTCGACGGCATCCAGTCCCGGGGCGTCGGCACCTCGGTCAAGCACTTCGCCGCCAACAACCAGGAGGGGGACCGGCTCCGGGTCGATGCCCAGGTCGACGAGCGGAGCCTGCGGGAGATCTACCTCCCGGCATTCGAACGCGTCGTCACGGCCAGCCAGCCGTGGACGGTCATGTGCTCCTACAACAAGGTCAACGGCCTGTCCGCCTCGGAGAACCCGTGGCTGCTGACGACCGTCCTCCGCGACGAGTGGGGTTTCGAGGGGGTCGTCGTCTCCGACTGGGGCGCCGTCTACCACCGAGTGCCGGCGCTGCTGGCCGGGCTCGACCTGGAGATGCCACCCGCGCTCGGGCGGAGCCCGGAGGCGGTCGTGGCCGCCGTGGAGTCCGGCGACCTGCCCGTCGACGTGCTCGACGCGCGGGTCCGCACGGTGCTGGAGCTGGTCGCCAAGGGGATGGGCGTGCTGGGTCTGGAGGAGTCCTTCGACGAGGACGCCCACCATGAGCTGGCCCGCGAGGCGGCTGCGGAGTCGGTCGTGCTGCTGGCCAACGACGGCACCCTGCCGCTGGCCGCCGGGACCGACGTCGCCGTCATCGGCGAGTTCGCCCGGACCCCGCGCTTCCAGGGCGCCGGGTCCTCCCAGGTCAACCCGACCCGGGTGGAGTCGGTGCTGGATGCATTCGCCGCGGTCTACGGCGACGTGCCGTTCGCGGCGGGTTACGGGATCGGGGAGACGTCCGGAGACGACACCCTGGTCGCCGAGGCTGTCGCCGTCGCCAAGGCCGCGCAGATCGTCGTCATGCTCATCGGCCTGCCCGGCGCCGACGAGTCCGAGGGCTTCGACCGCACCCACATGAACCTGCCCGCCAACCAGCTGAATGCCCTGAAGGCCGTCAGCGCCGCCAACCCCCACGTCGTCGTCGTCCTCGTCAACGGCTCGACCGTCCTGCTCGACGACCTCACGCCGAATGCCGCTGCGCTCGTCGAGGCCTGGCTCGGCGGCCAGGCGGCGGGCGGCGGCATCGTCGACGTCCTCACCGGCCGGACGAACCCGTCGGGTCGACTCGCCGAGAGCATCCCGCACCGGCTCGAGGACAACTCCTCCTACCTGAACTTCCCCGGTGACTCGCAGGTCGTGCGCTACGGCGAGGGCCTCTACATCGGGTACCGCGGGTACGACAAGGCCGGGACGGAGGTTGCCTTCCCGTTCGGCTTCGGGCTGTCCTACACGACATTCGAGCTGTCCGACCTGGACGTGAGGGTCTCCGGCGCCGTGACGGACACGAGCCTGTCGGCCACCGTGACGTTGACGGTGACCAACACCGGAGCCGTGGCCGGCGCCGAGGTGGTGCAGGTCTACGTGCGCGACGTGGAGTCGACGGTCGGCCGACCGCTGCGCGAGCTCAAGGGGTTCGCCAAGGTCACTCTCGGACCTGGCGAGGCGGCGCGGGTGAGCGTCGAGCTCGACCAGCGGGCCTTCTCGTACTGGTCCCCGCTGCATCACGGCTGGGTCGTCGAGCCGGGCGCATTCGCCATCGACGTGGGCCCGAGCTCGCGTGACCTGCCCCTGACCCACACGGTCACCGTCGACGGCCCCTCCATCGCCGGGCCGCTCACCCGGGACTCCACGCTGCACGAGTGGATGGACGACCCCGTGGGCAGAGAGGTCCTCGAGGCGGCCGTGGCCGGCGGCCAGGGCGGTGCCGTCATGGACCCCGAGCTGCTCGGCGTCATCGGCACGATGCCGATGAGCACGCTCGCCAGCTTCGGTGGGATGAGCCTCGACCACGATGCTCTCGACCGCGCCGTCTCCGCGTGGAGTGCCTCCCGACGCGCGCCGGGCATCGCTGCCGGCGACTAGCATCGCGGGCGTGGGAGTGACGCGGTTCGACTTCGTGAATGCGGTCGTCGGCGAGCGTGACCTGCAGGTGACGAGCGACGAGACGCACGCCTGCCGGGTGGAGCCCAGGGCGGCGACGCTCGCGTGGCACTGCGACCTCGACGACGGCACCCCGACGGACACCGACCGGGACCCGGCGTCCTTCGTGCGGTGGGTGTGCCCGGCCCTCAGGGTCGGGCCCCCGACGGGGGGCACAGCCGACCCGCCGCTGGACGTCCGCCGGGCCGGACCGCAGAGCGATCTCGGCAGGCTCGTGCAGGGCGTCGGCCGGCTCCTCGGCCGCGAGCCGCGGCGGACGCCGGGGGAGTCGACCTCGGACCGCTACGTCTACACCGACCCGACCGGGGTGCTCGACGGCGACCTGCGCCACCGGATCGAGACCTGGCCACTCGCGATGCACGGCGACGGCGTCGTCCGGCCGGCCGAGCTGACGTCGATCCGCCGCACCCGCGAGGGTCTGGTCGTGACGTCGGCGTCGTGGTGGGACAGCGCCTCCGCCCTGGACCACCAGCTCACCCTGGCGATCGACCTCGCCGGCCGGCTGGCCGCCCGCAGCTAGCCGCCGCCCGGCGCCCCGGACGGGCCACCAAGCCACGACGCGTCCCGGCTTCGAAGACGGGGTGTGGCCGGCATTCGGCCGCCTGTCCCCGGAGGCACCCATGATCCGCACCGTCCCCTCGCTCGCCCTGGCCGCGCTCGTCATCCTCGGCATGTCGGCCTGCGGGACGACCGAGCCGAATGCGTCCACCCCCGGCCTTGCGAGCAGCCCGACGACACCCGCGCCGACGACACCCGCGCCGACGACACCCGCGCCGCCGACGCCGAGTCCCTCGACGCCGAGCCCCTCGACCAGCACGGCCCCGACGACCACGTCGACCCCCGCGGCCGCCGCCATCTCGGTCTCCGGCTTCGCCTTCACAGTCCCCGCGTCGGTCGCGCCGGGAGCGACCGTCACGGTCCGCAACGACGACTCGGAGGCGCACACGGTCACCTCCAGGAAGGGCGGGTTCGACGTCAAGGTCGACCCGGGCCGGACGGTCACCTTCACCGCGCCGACGGCCCCCGGCAGCTACCCGTTCGTCTGCTCCTTCCACGACATGAGCGCGACCCTCGTCGTGCGCTGACGACACGCCGTCGAGATCCACACCCATCCGCTCCCGGTCGCCGCGACGAACCACCAGTACGACGCACGATTCCACGGCGGCACCGACGCCGCACGAACCAGGAGATTCCGCATGCGTACCACCTCCAAGATCGCCGGCCTCGCCATCGGCTCGGCCGCCGTCCTCCCGTTCCTCGGCGTGGGCATCGCGCACGCCGCCGACGGCGACACGATGGCCACCCTCCGGCCCGTCGCGCTCAACGGCGTCGACGCCAGCGGCACCGCCATGGTGACCGTTCGAGGCACGACCATCGACGTGACGATGGCCGCCTCCGGCCTGCTCCCGGACAACCCCCACGCCGCCCACATCCACTTCGGTGCCGACGCGCGCCACGAGTGCCCGACGGCCGGAGACGACAAGGACGGCAGCGGCACGCTCAACACGACCGAGGGCGGTCCGGCGTACGGCCCGATCGTCGTGTCCCTGACCAAGACCGGTGACACGTCAGCAGCGAGCGGCCTGGCCGTCGACCGCTTCGACACCGCCCCCGGGGGCAAGATCAGCTACGAGCGCGGCAGCATCAAGGTCTCTGCGGGCGTCGCCCAGGCGATCGCCGACGGCAAGTCCGTCGTCGTCGTCCACGGCGTCGACCACAACAACGACGGCAAGTACGACGGGGACACCAAGAGCGACCTCGACCCGAGCCTGCCGACCGAGGCCACCGACCCCGCCATCTGCGGTGCGCTGACCGCCGCCCCGACCGGTGGCATGGACACCGGCGCCGGCGGGACGTCCGGCCCGAACGACGACTCGCTGCTCATCCTCGGTGGTGGACTCCTCATCGCCGCCGCCGGGACGGGCGCCTTCACGGCCCGCAAGGTCCGCAACCGCATCTGATGTCCTCCAACGCACGGTTCGGTGACCGTCGCGGCGCTCTCGCCGCGGCGGTCACCGTCGTGCTCCTCCTCCTCGGCGGCACGCTCGTCGTCCGGGCCCTGTCCGCCCCGGGGGCACCGCCCCAGCCGCGGGCCGAACAGTCGGTGGCCTCAACGGCGCCGTCCGCCCCGGCCTCCTCCTCGGCTCCCACGACCCGGGTCCCGACGCCCACCCCGCCGCGGACGTCGGCGAGCGGCTCCGCATTCGGCCCGATCATGGAGCCGAGCGCGCCGACGGCGCTGGTCATCCCCTCGATCGGGGTCAACACCAAGGGCATCGTCGATCTCCGGCTCGACGGCAGCGGCCGGCTCGAGGCGCCGTCGGACTTCGACCGGGCGGGTTGGTGGGCGGCCGGCCCGACGCCGGGCGAGTTCGGCCCGGCCGTCATCGGCGCGCACGTCGACAGCAAGGCCGGTCCCGCCGTGTTCTACCGCCTCGGTTCGCTCGCCAAGGGGGCGACGGTGTCCGTGCTGCGCAAGGACGGCTCGACGGCTCGCTTCGTCGTCGACCGGGTCGAGCGCTACGCCAAGGCCGACTTCCCGACCCGGGAGGTCTACGGCGACACCAAGGGCCGGGCCGAGCTCCGGCTCATCACGTGCGGCGGCGCCTTCGACCGGTCGACCGGCCACTACGTCGACAACATCGTCGCCTTCGCCCACCTCGCCACCTGAGTCAGGCCCCGGACGCGGGAATGCGGGTGCGCGAACCCGCAGCGCGGGGCTAGGTTCGTCGGCGTGGAGGCTCTTCGCGAGGCCCTCGACCGGGCCGCGGCCGAGAATGCATTCTCCGGAGTCGTGCGCGTCGACCGGGCAGGTGCGACGGAGCTCGCCGCCGCCTACGGGCTCGCCGACCGCGCCCACACGGTGCCGAACACCATGGACACGATGTTCGGCCTCGCGAGCTGCGCGAAGGGGCTGACGGCGCTCGTCACGATGAGCCTCGTCGACC
This sequence comes from uncultured Actinomycetota bacterium, assembly GCA_963752365.1. Classification (GTDB taxonomy): domain Bacteria; phylum Actinomycetota; class Actinomycetes; order Actinomycetales; family Dermatophilaceae; genus CAVVXY01. The sequence goes on along the minus strand of CAVVXY010000002.1, from coordinate 209,743 downwards.
GAGGCACCCTCCGGCTCGACACGACCGCGCGCTCGCTGCTCGGCGACGACCTGCCGCTCGTCGCCGACGACGTGACCGTCGAGCACCTCCTCGCCCACCGGTCGGGGATCGGCGACTACCTCGACGAGTCCGCGACCGACGTCCTCGACCACGTCCTGACCCTCCCCGTGCACCGGTTCGTCTCCACGGCGGACTACCTCCCGGCCCTCGACGGGCACCCGGCAGCATTCCGCGCGGGCGACGGGTTCTCCTACAACAACGCGGGTTTCGTCGTCCTCGCGCTCCTCGCGGAGCGCGCGACCGGCGAGCCGTTCCCGGACCTCGTCCAGGCACTCGTCTGCGGTCCCGCGGGGATGGTCGACACGGCATTCCTCCGCTCCGACGAGCTGCCCGGCCGGGCCGCCCGCGGCTACCTGCACGCGGACGGCCTGCGGACCAACGCCCTGCACCTCCCGGTCGTCGGGAGCGGCGACGGAGGCGTCTACTCGACGGCCGCCGACCTGAGTGCCCTCTGGACGGCATTCTTCGGCGGCCGCATCGTGTCCGAGGCGACGGTCGCCGAGATGGTCCGCCCGCGCAGCGACTGGCCGGAGGAGGACCGGCGCTACGGGCTGGGCATCCACCTCGAGGCCGACGGAGACGGCGTCTTCCTCGAGGGGTTCGACGCCGGCGTCTCCGTCGCCTCGCTGCACCGGCCCTCGGCTGCCGTGACCGGCACCGTCATCGCGAACTGGTCGCGCGGGGCCTGGCCGGTCGTGCGCGTCCTCCGCGACCACCTCGACGGCTGAATGCCGCGCCGCCGTCGGACGGCGGTGGTTGACTGACCGCATGGCCGAGTCGATCTACGACGCCGCCGGCGGAGCGGACGGGATGCTCCGGCTCGCGCACGCCTGGCACGTGCGCGTCCTCGCGGACCCGGTCGTCTCCCACGCGTTCTCGCACGGCTTCCGCGAGGACCACACCGAGCGGCTCGCCGCCTACCTCGGTGAGGCGCTCGGCGGCCCCGCCGACTACACCGCGTCGATGGGCGAGGAGTCCGAGGTCGTGCGCCTGCACTCGGGCAACGGCACCCATGAGGAGATGGACCGACTGGCCCTCGACGCCTGGGACGCGGCGCTCGCGGACTGCGGCCTCGCCGCCGACCCGCAGCCTAGCGGCGACGCTCCACGACTACTTCGCGGACGGCATTCGCCGGATGGGGGAGCACCACGACGGGGCCGAGACGGTGCCCGCCGGTCTCGTCCTGCAACCGTGGACGTGGGAGAGCGAGGCGACGGACCTGCCCGACCACCTCAGGTGATGCGGGCCTTCGCGTCGAGCCGCTGGAGCAGCTCGTGGGCCGCGAGCTCGACCTTCTTGTGCCGCCACTCGGCCGCCCGGTAGACGCAGGCGATGAGCCCGGTCCGGTGCACGCGGCGGAAGTCGCCGCAGACGAACGCGTAGAGCGCCTTGGTCTCCTCGCCCGCGCCCTCGGTCAGGCCGAGGTGCCAGGCGCCGTACTCGTCCCACGAATGCCGCTCGAGGTAGGCGTTCTCGGCGGCGGCATTCGGCTGCGCGTCGCCCCAGTCGGAGTCGAGGACGTACTGGCCCGCGTCGATGAGCCGGCGCGCGTGCTCGACCCCGTCCGCGTTCACCGCGTAGGACGCCATGTGCGCCATTCTGCCCTGTCGCCAAGGCCCTGAGGGGTCGCAGTGTCGGCCTAGGATCGGGCCGGACGCCGGGGTCGCGTGGAGGGGGAATGCCGTGGGGGCACGACGACGGGTGCTGGTCGCCGGGCTCCTGCTCGCCCTCGCCGGGTCGGCCGCGACGCAGGCGGCGACCGGTGCGGAGGGCCGTGGCGACCGGCCGAGCGTGTCGGCGAAGGGCGACCGCGACGGACCGGGCACCCGCGTCCGGGCCGAGCCCCGCAGCGCCGCGCCCGCGGCCACCGCCGCCGACCCCCTGTTGCGGATCGGAGCCGGTGGACCCGCCGTCCGGCCCGGGTTCCCCGTCCGGGTGCGGAGCGTCGGCGGGACCTACTACTGCTGCCAGACGGCGATCCTCGTCGGCGACGTCGACGGCGACCCGGACCTCGAGACCCTCCTCTCCGGCGTGGCTCTCGGCGGGATGACGGTCGTCGAGCCGGACGGCAGCCCCGTGCCCGGATGGAGCGACTCCGTCATGTCGTTCCACGAGTGGCCGACGCTCATCGAGGCGGACCCGGGACGTCCGGGGTTCGAGGTCGCGCTCCGCGAGTTCGACCGGCGCACCGCGATCGTCGACGGACACGGGCGACCGCTCCCGGGCTGGCCGCGGACCCCCAACAGCGGTGTCTGGGGCGGGGTCGGGGCCGCCGCGGACCTCGACGGCGACGCCCGCGACGAGTACCTCTCCAACGACGTCGCCTGGCAGTACGACGCCTTCGACAGCGTCGGCCGCGTCCGCAGGCAGGGCTGGCCGCTCTCCGCGCCGCAGGCCCAGCAGCACCTCTCCGCGCCGCTCGTCGTCGACCTCGATCACGACGGCGCGCTCGATCTCGTCGGCGGGGCGAGCCAGATGAGCTCGCCCGGCGAGGGTCTGGTCCCGACGCTGCACGCCTGGTCGACACGGACGGGCGCCTCGCTGCCCGGGTGGCCGGTCACCGCCGGGTTCCAGGCCACCGACGGCATGGTCGCCGGGGACCTCGACGGCAACGGCACGACCGAGGTCGTCGTCGGCAACTCAGGCATCGAGGTCCACTCGGCCGACGGACGCCTCGTCCGGCGGATGGTCACGCAGATCCCCGCTCCGAGCTTCACCCCGCCGGCCCTGGCGGACCTCGACGGCGACGGGCGGCCCGAGATCGTCACCGTCGCGCACCATGACGACGCGGGGACGACGACCCTGCACGCATTCCGGTACGACGGGACCGAAGCGCCGGGCTACCCGGTGGCCCTCCCGCGGGCCTACGGCGCACACACGATCAGCCCGGTCGTCGCGGGCGACCTCGACGGCGACGGCCGCCAGGACCTCGCCTTCACGATGCGCTACTACACCCCCTCCCCGGACGTCTCCGGGGTGCTCGCGTTCGACCACCAGGGACGGACCCTGCCCGGCTTCCCGTTCGGCGCGCTCTACGTGAGCGACCACGTCCCGGCCATCGCGGACACCGACCGCAACGGGCGCAACGAGCTCCTCTTCGTCGTCGACGAGCCCGTCCAGGGGTGGACGGACCGGCTCTACAGCGTGGAGTACCCCACCGGCACCGGCGCCCTCCCGCAATGGGGGCAGTTCCGCGGCGGCCCGAAGCGGCAGGGGGTCCTCGGCCAGTCCTTGACGCCGACGCCCGAGCCCACCGCACCCGCGTCCGGGAGCGGCCCGACGACGCTCGTCGCCGACGTCGCAGGCGGGTCCGCCGGGTCGGGCCCGCTCGACCTCACCGTGCTCCCGGGGAGTGCCGCCGCCCTCTACACGGCCGAGACCTCCGGTTCCGGACGCGAGCTCTGGCGGACCGACGGGACGGCCGCCGGCACCTCCATGGTCCGCGACGTCCGGGCCGGTCCGTCGTCCTCGCGGCCGGAGGAGCTGACCCTCGTCGGCGACCAGGTCTACTTCGCCGCCAGCGGCGACGGTGCGGGACGGGAGCTGTGGCGCTCCGACGGGACCGCGGCCGGGACGGTCCGGGTCACCGACATCGACGCCGGCGCCGGGGACGCCGACCCGACCGAGCTGACCGCGGTCGGGTCCACGCTCTTCTTCGTCGCGGAGGACGGGGTCGAGCGGGAGCTCTGGGTCCTCGACGGCACCGGAGCCCACCAGGTCTTCGACCCGACTCCGGCCGACTCGAGGTCCTCGGAGTCCGAGACGTCCAACCTCGTCGCCGCCGGCAACCGGCTCATGTTCACGACCGTCCGCGAGCGGGGACCGGAGCTCGTCCCGTGGACAGAGCTCGGCCTCAGCGACGGGACGGCCGCCGGGACGACGACCCACCTCGGGCTCGGCAGCCACGAGTCGGGCGACACCCGCACCCTGGGCGACAACCCGGACCTCCGCCCGGCCGGGGGGACCGGCACGTCCGGTGGCATGGCCTGGCTGTGGACCAAGAACGACCTCGTCGCGGCGGACTCGACGCGCCTCGCCTGGTCCTGGCCGGGCCTGAGGGACGCCTACGCCGACTACGGGATGACCGGTCCGCCGGCGGGCGTGGGCCTCGACGCGGTCTACGGGCGCACGGGGGAGCTCTACCGGACGACGCTGACGGGGACGCTCAACTCGGGCGGCCTCCTCCATGACTTCGAGACCGACTGGTCCGCGCCCGGCGACGCGCGGGGAATGCCGGACGGTCTCGTCCGCCTCGGCAGCCGGACGGTCATGGGCGCCACGACGCTCGCGACCGGCCGCGAGCCGTGGTCGTGGGCCGACGGCGCTGCCGCCCAGCCGCTCGGCGACCTCAACCCCGGCGTTGCCGACTCGCACCCGGTCCCGCTGGGGACGGCCGGCTCGACCCTCCTCCTCCGGGCGACGAATGCCGCGACCGGCGACGAGCTCTGGGCGACCGACGGCACTCCGGCGGGTACCCGACGGCTCACCGATCTGGCCGCCGGCGCACGGGGGAGCCATCCCGGTGAGGCCGTCGTCGTCGGTGCGAGGGTCGTCCTCGCCGCGGACGACGGTGTCGCCGGCCGGGAGCTGTGGACGCTGCCGCTCGCGTCGCTCACCGTGCAGGAATTCACCTCGGCCCCGACCCCGACGGTCGCCGGTGATCGGCGCCTCTCCTCGACGCTCGTCGCCGAGCCGGGCGCGTGGTCGCCGACGCCGACCTCCTTCGCCTACCAGTGGTTCCGCGACGGGCGGCCCGTCGCCGGCGCCACGGCCCGGTCCCTCAAGCTCACGGCATTCGACGTGGACCACCGCTTCGCCGTCCGGGTCACGGGGGTCCGCGCGGGCTGGACGACGACGGCCCGGACGTCCGCGACGACGGCCGTCGTGACGGGCTGGGCCTTCACGAGTGCGCCGACGCCCAAGGTGGCAGGGACGCCGCGCCTCGGCTATGTCCTCACGGCGGATGCGGGCACCTGGGCGCCGACACCCTCCGTACTCGTCCACCAGTGGTACCGGAGCGGCGTCGCGGTCCCGGGGGCCACGAGCCGTCTGCTCAAGCTCTCGCAGGCCGACGTCGGCCGCAGTCTCTCGGTCCGGGTCACCGCGCACCGGCTCGGCTTCACGACGACGTGGCGGACGTCGGCGGCGACCGCGACGGTCACCGGCTCGCGCTGACCCGCGCCCCGGCGTCAGGCGAGGACGTCGACGACCTCGTGGTCTCCCACGTGCGCCGCGAGGCGGGCGAGGTGCCAGCGGGTGTCGCCGTAGGAGTGCTCGATCGCGGTGAGCCGGGTCGCCCGATGACCGACGGCGTACTCCGCCGTCATGCCGATGCCGCCGTGGAGCTGGATCGCCTCCTGGCCCACGTGCCGGCCCGACTGGCCGACGACGACCGCCGTCCGGGCCGCGGTCGCCCAGTCGTCCGGGTCGTCGGCGAGCACCATGGCGGCGAAGAGGGCCGCGCTGCGCGCGAGCTCGACGCTCGTGTAGACGTCCGCCGCGCGCTGGGTCAGCGTCTGGAAGGTCATGAGCGGCACGCCGAACTGCCTGCGGCCCTTGAGGTAGTCGACCGTGAGCGCCAGGGCGGAGTCCATCGCGCCCACGGCCTCGCCGGCGAGCGTCGAGAGCCCCAGGGACGCCGCGCGGTCGAGCGCCGCGCGCGCGTCCTCCCCACGCAGCAGGAGCCGGGCCGGTGTCCCGTCGAGCACGAGCGCCTCGTCGGGTCCGACGACCGGGGCGTCGACGACGAAGACGCCCGGCCCGCCCCCGACGGTGGCGGCGACGACCGCGTGGGTCACCGAGGACCCGCCGTGGACCGGCGACTTCGTCCCGGTGAGGGCCCAGGTCCCGGCCGACTCCGCGGCATTCGTCGCGAATGCGGTGAGCGACCACGCGCGCCCCGGCTCGGCGAATGCGGGGAGCACGAGCGCGGTCCCCTCGGTCACCTGTCCGAGCAGCTCGGTCTCGCCCGCCGATGCGAGCAGGCTGCCGGCGACGAGCGCGTCCGCGTAGGCGGACAGGACGCCCGCGCGGCCGAGCTCGGTCGCGACGACCGAGGCCTCGACCGCGCTCGCGCCGACCCCGCCGGCGTCCTCGGCGAACGGCAGTCCGAGGGCGCCGAGCTCGGCGAGCGCCTGCCAGACCGCGGGGTCGTGCGGCGCCGGCCCGACGGTGGCACCGCTCGCCCCGTGGTCGGGACGGTGTCGCTCGGCGAGGGCGCGGGCGGCGTCCCGGAGCGCGCGCTGCTCGCCGTCGAGGGTGAAGTCCATGGTCAGCCCTTCAGTCCGAGGACGGCGGTCGAGATGATCTGGCGCTGGACCTCGTTGGAGCCGCCGTAGATCGAGGCCTTGCGGTAGTTGAGGTAGGTCGGAGTCGCGAGCCCGGTCCAGTCCTCGGTGCCCCAGTGCAGGCCGGCCGGTCCGGCGAGGTCCATGACGAGCTCGAGGACGTCCTGCTGGAGCTGGCTGCCGCGCAGCTTGAGGATGGACGAGGCGGGGTCGGGCTTGCCGTCGTGCGAGCCGGCGGCGACCCGGAGCACGGTGAGCTCGAGCGCCATGACCTGCGCCTCGAGCTCGGCGATCCGGGCGGCGACGAGCGGTTCGTCGAGGAGCGTGCCGGCGCCGGAGGTGACCTCGGAGGCCGCCGTCTTGGCGTCGGCGAGCTTGCGCTTGATGAGCCCGACGGGGGCGACGCCGACGCGCTCGTTGCCGAGGAGGAACTTCGCGTAGTCCCAGCCGCGGTTCTCCTCGCCGACGAGCTGCTCGGCGGGCACCCGGACGTCGTCGAAGAAGACCTCGTTGACCTCGTGGCCGCCGTCGATGAGCCGGATCGGGCGCAGGGTGACGCCGGGCGCGTCCATCGGGACGAGGAGCATCGAGATGCCGAGCTGGCGCTTCGGGGCGTTCGGGTCGGTGCGCACGAGCGCGAAGATCCAGTCCGCGTGCTGCCCGAGGGTCGTCCACGTCTTCTGCCCGTTGACGACCCACTCCTCGCCGTCGCGCACGGCGGTCGTCCGCAGGGAGGCCAGGTCCGAGCCCGCCTCCGGCTCGGAGAACCCCTGGCACCACCAGATGTCGAGGTTGGCCGTCGGCGGCAGGAAGCGCTCCTTCATCGCCTGCGACCCGAACGCGGCGATGACCGGCCCGATCATGTTGGTGTTGAAGGCGAGCGGCGGCGGGACGCTCGCGGCCTGCATCTGCTCGAGCCAGATGTGCCGCTGGAGGTCGGTCCAGCCCTGACCGCCCCACTCGACCGGCCATCCGGGCACGGCGAGACCGGCGGCGTCGAGGATCCGCTGGCTCGTGCGCACGTCGTCCGCGGACACCTCACCGCCCGCATGCCACCGCTCCCGCAGGTCGGCGGGCACCTCGGTCGTGAAGAAGGTCCGCATCCTCATCCGAAAGTCGCGGTCCTCCGCAGAGAGTTGGCGCTGCATGAAGGCTCCTTTGCCGGGTTCGGGCCCACGTTACTGGCGGGTCGGTCCCGCCCAGAGGAGGCCCCGCCCGCCTCATCGCGACGGCACACGGGCCACACAGGGGCGACACAGCGGCGGCCGCGAGATTCTCGGCATGGACACCACGCAGACCACCCCGACCACGCGCACCATCGTCCGGGCCCTCGGCTCCGCCCTCGCGGTCGGGCTCGTCGGCGTCGGAGCCCTCCCCGCCGCGACCGCCCAGGCGGCCGGGGTCCGGACCCACGGTCTGACCCGCGTCCCCGCCACGCTCAGCGTGCCGGTCGCCGACCCGTCGGCCCTGCCGACGACCGCGTCGACCGTCGTCCGCTACCGCGTCGAGGGCGGTCGCGCCCGCGCGATCCAGCGGTCCTAGCCCGTGACGACCGCCAGCGCCTGCTGCGCGATCGCCCACTCCTCGTCGGTCGGCACGACGAGCACCGCGACCGGGGACCCGTCGGGGGACACGATGCGAGGCTCACCCGAGCGCACGGCATTCCGCTCATCGTCGACGGAGAGGCCGAGGCCGTCGAGACCCTCGACGACGGCGGCCCGCAGCGCCGGGTTGTTCTCCCCGACGCCCGCGGTGAAGACGAGCGCGTCGAGCCGGCCGAGCGCGACGAGGTAGGCGCCGACGTAGCGCCGGATGCGGTGGACGTAGACGTCGAAGGCGAGCTGCGCGGACCGGTCGCCCGCCGCGCGACGCTCCTCGAGGGTCCGGAAGTCGTTGACGCCGGCGAGGCCGAGGAGGCCCGACCTCTTGTTGAGCAGCGTGTCGACGTCCGCGGGGGAGAGCCCCGCGTGGGATGCGAGGAACCCGTGGAGCCCCGGGTCGACGTCGCCCGAGCGGGTCCCCATGACGAGACCCTCGAGCGGGGTCATCCCCATCGTCGTGTCCACCGGCCGGCCGCCGCGGACGGCCGACGCCGAGCACCCGTTGCCGAGGTGGAGGACGACCTGGTCGACCTCCTCGAGCGGCCGTCCGAGAGTCGCCGCCGTGAGCGCGGAGACGTAGGCGTGCGAGGTCCCGTGGAAGCCGTAGCGGCGAATGCCGTGGGCCGCCGCGAGGTCCGCCGGGATCGCGTAGGTCCGGGCCGCCTCGGGGAGCGCGGAGAAGAACGCGGTGTCGAACACGGCGACGCCCGGCGTGTCCGGGAGCAGCCGGCCCGCGGCGCGGATCCCGGCGAGCGCCGGCGGGTTGTGGAGCGGGGCGAGCGCGCTCAGCTCGTCGATCGCCCGCTCGACATCGCGGTCGACCAGGGTCGGCTCGCTGAACCTTTCGCCCCCGTGGACGACCCGGTGGCCGACGGCCGCGACGACCGCGGGGTCGAGCGCGGGCCCGAGACGGGCGAAGTTCTCCCCGACGAGGTCGAATGCCGCGTCGTGGTCCGGCAGGTCCGCGGTCCCCTCCTCGGACCGGTCGCCGCGGCGGTGCCGCCATCCCGCATTCCCCTCGCCGATGCGTTCGACGAGACCCGAGGCGAGCCGCTCGCCGGTGCCCGGGCGGACGAGCTGGTACTTGACCGAGGACGAACCGGAGTTGATGACGAGGACGGCGCGGTCGGCGTCGGTCATGCGGTCTCCTCCTGTGCCTGGACGGCGGTGATGACGACGGTGTTGACGATGTCGTCGACGAGGGCGCCGCGGGACAGGTCGTTGACCGGTTTGCGCAAGCCCTGGAGGACCGGACCGATCGCGAGGGCGTGGGCGCTGCGCTGGACCGCCTTGTAGGTGTTGTTGCCGGTGTTGAGGTCGGGGAAGACGAAGACCGTGGCACGCCCGGCGACCGCCGAGTCGGGGAGCTTGGTGCGGGCGACCGAGGGGTCGATCGCGGCGTCGTACTGGATCGGTCCCTCGAGGGGCAGGTCGGGCTCGCGCTCGGCGACGAGGGCGGTCGCCGCCCGTACCTTGTCGACGTCGGCGCCGCTGCCCGAGCTGCCCGTCGAGTAGGACAGCATCGCGACCCGCGGCTCGATGCCGAAGGCGCGCGCCGTCTGCGCCGAGCTGATGGCGATGTCGGCGAGCTGCTCGGCGCTCGGGTCGGGGTTGACGGCGCAGTCGCCGTAGACGAGGACCCGGTCGGCGAGGCACATGAGGAAGACGCTGCTCACGATGCTGACGCCGGGGCGGGTCTTGATGAACTCCAGGGACGGCCGGATCGTCGCCGCCGTCGTCGTCGCGACCCCGGAGACCATGCCGTCGGCGAGACCGAGGTGGACCATGAGGGTCCCTGCATAGGACGGGTCGACGACGATCTCGCGGGCCCGGTCGACCGTCATCCCCTTGTGCGCCCGGAGGGCGGCGTACTCGGCGGCGAAGCGCTCGACGAGCTCCGGTGCGTTGGGGTCGACGACCTCCGCGGCGTCCAGGTCGAGCCGGAGCGCGGTCGCCCGGGCCCGTACCGTCGCCTCGTCGCCGAGGAGGACGAGGTCGGCGACCCCCCGCCGGAGGATGATGTCGGCGGCCTCGAGGATCCGGTCGTCCTGCGACTCCGGCAGGACGATGCGCCGCCGGCGCGCGCGGGCCCGCTCCATGAGCCGGTGCCCGAACATGAGGGGCGTCGTCACCGTCGCGGCCGGCAGGTCGACGGCCTCGAGGATGCGCGGGACGTCGATCTGCTCGGCGACGGCGCGCCGCGCCGCCTCGAGCTTGGCGCGCGAGTCCTTCGTCATCGGCCCGCGGACCCGCGAGAGCCGGACGGCCGTCTCGAAGGTGCCGGTCGGGACGACGGCGATCGGCAGGTCGGCGGCGACCCCCTCGATGAGCCGGGCGATCGTGTCCGGGATGTCGTAGCCGCCGGTGAGGACGAGCCCGGCGATCGGCGGGAAGCTGCCGGACTGGTGGGCCAGGACGAGCCCGGGGAGCAGGTCGGTCCGGTCGCTCGGGGCGATGACCGTCGCGTCGGGCGTCAGGTAGCGCAGGACGTTGGGCAGGCTCATCGCCGCCGTGACGAAGCCGAGCGACTCCCGGTCGAGCCGCTCCGCCGACCCGTGGAGCAGGCGGCCCCCGACCGCGTCGACGAGGGCCCGGACGGTCGGCGCGGAGAGGAGCGGGTCCTCGGCCATCGCGCCGGTCACCAGGTCGGGGAATGCCGTCGCGAGCGCCGCGCGGAGGTCCTCGACGCACTCGGGGTCGGCGCGGTTGGCGACGACCCCGACGAGCCGCGCGTGGTGCGCGGCGAGCTCGGCCCGCGCCCCGGCCGCGGTCGTCGTGATCTCCTCCGCCGACCGGTCCCGGCCATGGACGACGAGCACGGTGGGGGACCCGAGGTTGGCGGCGATCCGGGCGTTGTAGGCGAGCTCGGTGCCGGTCGACACGTCGGTGTAGTCCGAGCCGAGGACGACGACGGCGTCGCAGCCCCGCTGCGCGCGGTCGAACCGCTCGACGATCGTCGCGAGCGCGGCCTCGGGGTCCCGGTGGGCCTCGTCGTAGGAGACACCGAGCGCGTCGTCGTGCGCGACGACGACGCCGGGCTGGTCGAGGAGGAGGTCGAGCACGGGGTCGACCTCGGCGCGGGAGTCGAACAGCGGCCGGAAGACGCCGACCCGGCCGGCCGTCCGCGCGAGGGCGTCGAGGAGGCCGAGGGCGACCACGGACTTGCCCGTGAGGCCCTCGGGGGAGAGGACGTAGACGCTCCGGGTCATGGCACCCTCGCTGTGGTCGGCTCGCGGGTCGGCTCGTGGGGTCGGCTCGTGGGCGAGCATAGGACGCCCGGGCGGCGAGCGGCATTCGGACGACGAACGCGGAGCGCGCCCCGACGCGCCTCCCTATGCTGACGCCGTGCTCCACGACGAGGTCCCGAGGGTGCTGACCGACCTCACCCCGACGACCCTCTTCCGGGTCGTCGACGTCACCGGCGTCCTCGCCAACGGCCTCCTCGGGGGCATGGTCGCGCGCGCCAACGGCTTCGACCCGATCGGCTTCCTCTTCCTCGCCTTCGTCACCGGTCTCGGCGGGGGGCTGCTCCGCGACGTCATGCTCGACGCCGGCCGCCCCGTCGCGCTCACGGACCCGCTCTACCTCCTGGGCGTCCTCGTCGCGGCGGCGATCGCCTACCTGCTGCCGCTCAAGGGCCGCCGGACCCGACATGCGCTCCTCGTCCTGGACTACCTCGCCGTCGGCTGCTGGTCGGCGACCGGAGCCGCCAAGGCGCTCGCCGTCGGCCTCGGCTGGGTCCCGGCGATCTTCCTCGGGGTCCTCACGGCCGTCGGCGGCGGAATGCTGCGCGACGTCCTCATCAACCACGTCCCGGGCGTCTTCGGGCGCAGCCCGCTCTACGCGACGCTGTCGATCATCGCGAGCGCCGAGCTGGTCCTCCTCGCCCAGACGGGGCTCGTCAACGCCGGCTTCGCCCTGGCGATCCTCACCTGCGGCATCCTCGGGCCGATCGCGCGGTGGCGCCACTGGACCCTGCCCGTGGCGCCGGAGCCGACGCGGATCCGGCGGCGGCGCCTCGACTGAGGGCTGCTCAGGCCCGGGGGAGGACCTCGGCGATCCGCGCGGCGAGGGGGATGCGTTCGGCGGCCTCGAGGCCGAGCAGGCGACCGTCGGTGTCGGACAGCGGCACCCGCCAGTTGGGGTACTCGTCCTCGGTGCCCGGCTGGTTGATGATCCGCTTGTCCCCGACGAGGTCGCTCAGGGCGACCCCGAGGAGCCGGGACGGCGTCGCGGTGATCCAGCGGTGCAGGCCGACCATGACGTCGTCCCGACCGGTGCCCGTGGGCAGGAACCCACGGTCGCCCAGCGCATCGGTCACCTTGTCGATCGCCTCGTGCTCGACGGCCGACTCCTCGGCGACGCTACGGGTCAGCAGGCCGAGCTCCGCGCGGAGCTCGACGTGGGCGAGGTCGAGATAGCCGGCGGTCGGCGGGAGGTCGTGGGTCGTCACGGACGCGAGGCAGAGCTCGCGGTAGCTCTCGGGCGGGAGCGGCCGCCCGTCCTCCGTCCACTCGAACCACAGGATCGACGTGCCGAGCACTCCCCGCTCGAGGAGGAAGTCGCGGGCGCTCGGCTCGACGACGCCGAGGTCCTCCCCGACGACGAACGCTCCCGCGCGCGCCGCCTCGAGGCAGAGGATGCCGACCATCGCCTCGTGGTCGTAGCGGACGTAGGTGCCCTCGGCGGCGGTCCGGCCCTCCGGCACCCACCAGAGCCGGAACAGCCCGATGACGTGGTCGACCCGGATGCCTCCGGAGTCCTTGAGGACCGCCCGGATCATGTCGCGGAACGGCGCGTAGCCGGCCTCCGCGAGCCGCCCGGGGTGCCACGGCGGCTGGTGCCAGTTCTGGCCGAGCTGGTTGAACTGGTCCGGGGGAGCGCCGACCGTGACGCCCGAGGCGAGCACGTCGCGCAGCGCCCACGCGTCCGCGCCCTCGGGGTGCACGCCGACGGCGAGGTCGGTGACGACGCCGAGCCGCATGCCGGCCTCGAGCGCGGTCCGCTGGGCGCGGCCCTGCGCCTCGTCGAGCAGCCACTGGAGCCAACAGTGGTAGGTCACCTCGTCGGCGTGCTCGGCGGCGAATGCCGCGACCTCCGGTGAGCGGGGGTCGTCCAGCCCCGCCGGCCAGGTCGCCCCCGCCGCGCCGTGGGCGACGGCGATCGCGCACCACGTCGCGTAGCGCTCGAGACCTTCGCCCTGCGCCTCGCGGAATGCGTGGAAGGCGCGCTCCCGGCCGGTCGTCCGCTCGACCGTGAACAGGAGGCGCAGCGCCTCGTCCTTGAGGCGCCAGGCGGCGTCGCGGTCGACGAGGTCGACGCCGTCGAGCGCGTGGGCCCGGGCCGCGAGCGACTCGATCCGGGCGCGGTCCACCGCGTCCAGGTAGGCCGCCTCGGGGACCTCCTCGACCCGCAGGTAGAGCGGGTTGGCGAAGCGGCGCGTCGTCGGCAGGTAGGGGGAGGGCTCCATCGGCGCGACCGGCTCCGCCGCGTGGAGCGGGTTGACGAGGACGAAGTCGGCGCCGAGGCCGGCTCCCCACGACGCGATCTCCCCGAGGTCGGCGAGGTCGCCGACGCCCCAGGACCTCGCGCTGCGCACCTGGTAGAGCTGGGTCATGACGCCCCAGCGGCGCCGCTCGCGCAGGGCCGGGGGCAGCTCGAGGCGGGCCGGGGTGACGACGAGGGTCGTCGTCTCGTGACGGTCGTCGCCCACCTCGGCGTGGAGGCGGTGCCAGCCGAGCGGCAGGTCGGGCGGGAGCTGGACCGTCGCCCGGCCCACCCGGACGCCGTCGACGTCCCGCGGCTCGACCCAGTGGTCGACGTGCCACGCGTCCCGACCGGGTCCACCGCCCTCGGGCTCGACCCACACGTGGACGCGTGCTCCGTCGGGGACGTGGACGGGGACCCAGGGCGAGGCGCCCTGCCGGGTCACGACGACCGGGGGAAGGGTCCGCCGCCAGGGCGCGAGGTCGAGGTCGGCGAGCGAGGCGGCGACGGCGTGGTCGTCCGCGGCCGACACGCCGAGGGAGTGCAGAACGGTTCTGATCGTCTCGCCGGACATCGTGCGGTGCACGCCCTTCCAGTCCCAGAACTCGACCGCGACACCGTGTGCGGCGGCGAGCACGTGCAGGGGCGGGTGCGGCGTGTCGGTCACGGCTCTCCTCGGCGGCGATGCAGGCAGGATTCCGGCGTCAGTCTGGCACGGCCGGAGCGGGTCTCAATTCGGTGAACAAACATCTGGTGGTTGCGCCGGTACCCATGATGTGCGTTAAGTTCACCGACGCACCCAAGACCATGGGTGTGCCAGACGTGGGTTCAGATCGAGCCCACCCGCCCGGGACGATCTTCGGGGCTGGGACCCCGTAGGAGGTGGACGCGAGCGTGCCCGAGAACTCGGAGCGACACGACCCGCCGGAGGTCACCGAAGAGGTGACCCACCAGGGGTCCACGGACATCGCGACCGGTCTGACCGGCGCGGAGAACGTCATCGAGGAGTCCGAAGCGGAGGGACAACCCCAAGATCGCGGGGCGGACCCCGTGGGAGCTCGCGCGCGTCCGGCTCAAGCGGGACAAGCCGACGATGGTCATGCTCTTCGTCGTGGCCCTCGGCCTCGTCATGGGCATCCTCGCGCCGGTACTCGGCAAGCTCGGCGTCCTCGACCCGGACTCCTTCCACAAGGAGCTCATCGACGTCGGCGACCGGCGGCTTCCCCAAGGGAGGCGGCGGCGGCATCTCCTGGAGCCACCCGATGGGGGTCGAGCCCGGGACCGGCCGCGACGTCCTGTCCCGCCTCGTCCTCGGGGTGACCTTCTCCCTCCTCATCGCCTTCTCCGCCACGGTCGTCGCGGTCGTCATCGGGACGGTCATGGGCATCATCTCCGGCTTCAACGGCGGCCAGACCGACTTCTGGATCTCCCGGCTCGTCGACATGGTGCTGAGCTTCCCGCAGACGCTCATGCTGCTCGCGCTGTCCGGGCTGTTCATCGAGGTCATCAGCAAGGTCGCGCCGGAGGGCAACCCGAGCATCGCGCTCTACGTCATCCTCGTCCTCGGCCTCTTCGGCTGGCCGAGCGTCGCGCGAATCATCCGCGGCCAGGTGCTCTCCCTGCGCGAGCGCGAGTTCGTCGAGTCGGCCAAGAGCCTCGGCGCGCGAAACGGCCGGATCTACTTCCGGGAGCTCCTGCCCAACCTCTGGGCGCCGATCCTCGTCTACTTCACGCTCGTCATGCCGGCCTACATCTCGGCCGAGGCCGCGCTGTCCTTCCTCGGCGTCGGCATCAAGCCGCCGACCCCGACGCTCGGCAACATCCTGACCAACTCGGTCAACTACGCGAGCTCGGACTTCACGTACTTCATCTTCCCGGCGCTCTTCATCGCGATCCTCGTCCTGTCGTTCAACCTGCTCGGTGACGGACTCCGCGACGCGCTCGACCCCAAGGCCGATCGGTGACCGACCGCGCCGCACAGACTTCCCTAGGCGACCGCCGTGGGATGGGCACCGCCCAGGCGGTTGCAGTAGAAATCTCGAAGGAGAGTCAATGAACACGAAGAAGGCAACAGGGCTCGTTGCCCTCGCCGTCACCGTGGCGCTCCCCCTGTCCGCCTGTGGCGGGGGAGACGACAAGACGGGTTCGTCCGGCACCACGTACCACTGGTGGCACGGCGAGCTCGGCGGCCGGTGGCACCCTGTACTACCTGACGAAGCGTCCGGCCGAGCACCTCGACCCGCAGCGCATGTACATCGGGCGCGACCTCGCCAACATGGGTCGCCTGACCTACCGTTCGCTCGTCCAGTTCCCCGTGACGGAGAACGAGGCCGAGGCGACGAGCAAGGTCATCCCCGACGCGGCGACCGACACGGGCAAGAGCACCGAAGGCGGCAAGGCCTGGTCGTTCACGATCAAGGACGGCGTCAAGTGGGAGGACGGCAAGGACGTCGCCTGCGAGGACTTCAAGTACGGCGTCGCCCGGACCTTCGCGACGGACGTCGTGACCGGTGGCCCGAACTACATCCTCGGCTACCTCGACATCCCCGGCGGCGCCGACAAGTACGCCGGCCCGTACAAGAAGACCGGTCAGGACCTGTTCGACAAGGCCATCACCTGCGACGGCAAGACGATCACCTACCACTTCAACAAGCCGTGGGCGGACTTCCCCTTCGCGGTCGCCTCGCTCCGTTCCTTCGGCCCGTACCGCGCCGACAAGGACCAGGGTGACAAGTCGAACTACGCCGTCTTCTCCAACGGTCCCTACAAGCTCCAGGGCACCTGGCAGAAGGGCACCGGCGGCACGTTCGTCCGCAACACGAGCTACGACGCCAAGACCGACGGCAACCGCAAGGCGCTGCCGGACAAGATCCAGTTCGTCGAGGGCCTGACCAACGAGATCATCACCCAGCGCCTCATCGCCGACGGTGGCAACGACAAGTTCGCCGTCACCGACCGCCAGATCCCGCCGGCCTTCTTCAACCAGATCACCGGCAAGGTCGCGGAGCGCGCGGTCAACGTCAACAGCCCGTTCGTCAACTACCTGATGCCGAACTTCAACAAGATGACGAACGTCAAGGTCCGTCAGGCACTGGCGCTCGCGACCGACAAGACCGCCTACTCGGCGGCCCTCGGTGGCGACAAGTCGTCCGATCCCGGCCAAGTCGATCGTCAACCCGGCCGAGCCGGGCGCGAAGGCCAACCCGGCCTTCACCGCTCCGGACTCCGGTGACCCGGCCGCGGCCAAGAAGCTGCTCGAGGAGGCCGGCGTCACGCTGCCCTACCCGATCACCTTCACCTACCCCGGTGGAACGCCGACGTCGGACAACTCGCTCGCCGCGCTCAAGGCCGGTTGGGACAAGGCGGGCTTCGTCACGAAGCTCGACTCCCTCCCGGACACCTACTACGACGTCATCCAGAACCCGGCCAACAACAAGTCCGACGTCCTCTGGGGCGGCTGGGGCTCCGACTGGCCCGGTATGTCCACCGTCCTCCCGGCCCTCTTCGACTCGCGGATCAACCTGAGCGCGAAGTCGAACGGTCAGGACTACGGCAACTTCAAGGACGACAAGGCCAACCAGATGATCGACGACGCCGCGGCCAAGGCCGACCCTCGAGGAGCAGCAGGCTGCCTACGTCGCCCTCGACCAGTACCTCGGTGAGCATGTCGCCTACATCCCGCTCGACATCACGCGGTTCTACTTCCTGCGTGGCTCGGGCGTGACGAACTACCTCGTCTCCCCGGCGTCGAGCATGTACCCCGACCTCGGCAACATCGGCGTCGCCAAGAGCTGATCGAGGGGTTCCACCCAACCGCCAGGAGCCCTCGGGCTCACGGCACAACCGGTGGGGGGCTGGTCCTGACCAGCCCCCCACCCGGTGCCAGTCTCCGCAGTCCCGACCGGGCTCGGAGAAAGGTCATCGTCGAGAGGACGCCCCGCCGGGCCCGCCATGTTCGCCTATGTGATCCGTCGCCTGCTCTCCGGCGCCATCATGCTGCTCGCCATGAGCCTCGTGACGATGCTGCTGTTCTTCGCGAGCCCCGCCGACCCGGCCGCCCGCACCTGTGGCAAGAACTGCTCCCCCGAGCTCATCGAGCAGAACCGCAAGGCCCTGGGCTACCCGGCGAAGTACGACGGCAACCCGGTCGAGCACATCAAGAACGTCTTCGGCTACTGGGCGGACTTCGCCGGCGGCATCTTCGTCGGGAGCGAGTTCCCCAAGGACCCGGCCCTCAAGAAGGCCGCCCCCCAGCTCATCGCCGAATGCTCGGCGCCCTGTCTCGGCTACTCGCCCATGGCGAATCGCCGGTCCTCGACACGATCAAGCAGAAGCTGCCGGTGTCCGGCTCGCTCGCGATCGCGGCATTCGTCATGTGGATCGTCACCGGCGTCTCCCTCGGCATCATCGCCGCCCTCAACAAGGGCCGGATCGTCGACCGGACGATCGTCGGGGTGTCCCTGATCTTCTACGCCTTCCCGACCTTCGCGCTCGGGCTCGGCATCTACATCTTCTTCGCCCTCAAGTGGGGGCTCGTCGACGTGCCCGACCTACGTCTCGATCGCCGACGGCGGCGTCTGGGGCTGGATGAAGGGCCTCTTCCTGCCGGCCCTGACCCTCGCGCTCGTCTACATCGCCGGCTACGTCCGGATCACCCGGGCCTTCGTGCTCGAGTCGATGGGTGAGGACTACCTGCGGACGGCGAAGGCCAAGGGCCTCCTCTCGCGCAAGATCCTCATGAAGCACACCATGCGCGCGGCGCTCACCCCGATCGTGACCGTCGCCGGTCTCGACCTCGGCGGCCTCCTCGGTGGCGCGATCATCACCGAGCAGGTCTTCAACTACGACGGCCTCGGCAAGCTCGCCGTCAACTCGGCCATCACCTACGACCTGCCGATGACGGTGGGTATCGTGCTGGTGGCGGCGGCCTTCATCATCGTCGCGAACATCGTCGTCGACTGTCTGTACGCCCTGATCGACCCGCGAGTCAAGTACTCGTGAGTGAGGACGCACCCATGACCAACGAGGCACCGACCACCGCGGCGACCAGGACGTCGCGGTTCGGTCGTGGTCGCCGGACCCAGGCGAGCATCGGGGCTCCCGTGCCCGAGGGCATCCTGCTGTCCGTCCGCGAGCTGCGGGTCCACTTCCCGACCGAGGACGGGCTCGTCAAGTCCGTCGACGACCTGTCCTTCGACGTCGGCGCGGGCAAGACCCTCGGTATCGTCGGCGAGTCGGGGTCGGGCAAGTCCGTGACGAGCCAGGCGATCATGGGGCTGCACCGGGGCTCCCGGGCCAAGGTCAGCGGCTCGATCCTCTTCGACGGGGTCGACCTGCTCCAGATCAGCGACGAGGACCTCCGACGCCGTCGTGGCAAGGACATGGCGATGGTCTTCCAGGACCCCCTGTCCGCGCTGCATCCCTACTACACGGTCGGCAACCAGATCGTCGAGGCCTACCGCGTCCACAACGACGTGAGCAAGAAGGCCGCCCGCGCCCGCGTCGTCGAGATGCTCGACCGGGTGGGCATCCCCAGCCCGCAGACCCGCATCGACAACTATCCGCACGAGTTCTCCGGCGGGATGCGGCAGCGCGCGATGATCGCGATGGCCCTGGTCAACGACCCGCGGCTCATCATCGCCGACGAGCCGACGACCGCCCTCGACGTGACCGTCCAGGCGCAGATCCTCGACCTGCTCGTCGGGCTCCAGAAGGAGTTCGGCTCCTCGATCATCATCATCACCCACGACCTGGGTGTCGTCGCCGAGATGGCCGACGACATCCTCGTCATGTACGGCGGCAAGGCCGCCGAGCGCGGCGACTCGGACACGATCTTCTACAACCCGGAGCACCCCTACGCCTGGGGCCTGCTCGCCTCGATGCCGCGCATGGACCGGCTCCGCCTGGAGCGGCTCCGGCCGATCCCCGGCAACCCGCCCTCGCTCATCAACCTGCCCAAAGGCTGCCCGTTCAACCCGCGGTGCGCCTTCGCCGAGGAGAGCCTGGGCTGCTTCGAGGTCACTCCGGTCTTCGACGCCGCCGAGGCCCACCCGGTGCGGTGCCACATCCCGCACGAGGAGCGCCTGTCCATCTTCGAGGAGAAGGTCAAGCCGACGCTATGACAAGCATCCCCGACATCCACGAGTCCTCGAGCGCGTCCTTCGACGTCGTCGGCCAGCCGGCCGACTTCAAGGACGACGCGACCTTCGAGGGCGCCCACACGCCGCACGAGCTCGGCGAGGTCATCCTGCGGGTCGAGGGGCTCAAGAAGCACTTCCCCCGGCGGACCAAGGGGATCATCCCCCGGGCGGACAGCCCGGTGAAGGCCGTCGACGGCATCGACTTCACGCTCCGCAAGGGCGAGACCCTCGGCATCGTCGGCGAGTCCGGCTGCGGCAAGTCCACCGCCGGCCGCACGGTCCTCCAGCTCCTCCAGCCGACCGCCGGCCGGATCGAGTACCTGGGCGAGGACATCACCGGCGTCAAGGGCAGCAAGTGGCGTCATCTGCGCACCGAGATGCAGATGGTCTTCCAGGACCCCTACGGCTCGCTCAACCCGCGCCAGACGATCGGCGCGATCGTCGGCGCGCCCTTCGACATCCAGGGCATCAAGCCGCAGCGCGGCGTCAAGGCCGAGGTCCAGGACATCCTCGAGCGGGTCGGGCTCAACCCCGAGCACTACAACCGATACCCGCACGAGTTCTCCGGCGGCCAGCGGCAGCGCATCGGCATCGCCCGCGCGATCGCGCTCCGCCCCAACCTCATCGTCTGCGACGAGCCGGTCTCGGCGCTCGACGTGTCGATCCAGGCGCAGGTCGTCAACCTCCTCGAGGACATCCAGAACGAGTTCAACCTCAGCTACGTCTTCATCGCGCACGACCTCTCGGTCGTTCGGCACATCTCCGACCGCGTCGCCGTCATGTACCTCGGCAAGGTCATGGAGGTCGCCGACCGCGACGAGCTCTACGCCAACCCGCAGCACCCCTACACCCAGGCGCTGCTCTCGGCCGTGCCGCTGCCCGACCCCCGCAAGGAGGGCAAGCGCGACCGCATCCTCCTGACGGGCGACCTGCCCTCGCCGATCAACCCGCCCTCCGGGTGCGTCTTCCACACCCGCTGCCCCAAGTTCCGCGAGGAGCTGTCGGACAGCGACAAGGCGCGCTGCACCGGAGAGGTGCCGGTCAAGACGACGATCGGGCCGCTCCACGAGGTCTACTGCCACTTCCCGTCGGCCCCGACCGTGGAGATCCTCGAGCTCGAGGACGCCCCCGAGGCCAAGCTCGACATCGGCAGCTGGCAGAACCTCGACGACAACCCCGTCGCGGGGGACGAGGACCAGCCGCACAGCTGAGCGGCGGTCGCCCCGGCGACCTGTCCGAATGCCGCGCCCGAGGCGGCCCTCTCCCTCGGATTGGGCCGCTTGCGGGTGTCTCTGAGAGAATCGGGCAATGCCCCTGACCTCCCGCGGTGACATCCGCAACGTCGCCATCGTCGCGCACGTCGACCACGGCAAGACCACCCTCGTCGACAAGATGCTCTGGCAGAGCGGTGCCTTCGGTGAGCACGCCCACGTCAACGAGCGCGCCATGGACTCCGGTGACCTCGAGCGCGAGAAGGGGATCACGATCCTCGCCAAGAACACCGCCGTCCGCTACTCGGGCAAGGCGGCCGCCGATGCGGGCCAACCCGACGGCGTGACGATCAACATCATCGACACCCCCGGTCACGCCGACTTCGGTGGCGAGGTCGAGCGTGGCCTGTCCATGGTCGACGGTGTCGTCCTCCTCGTGGACGCGAGCGAGGGCCCGCTGCCCCAGACCCGCTTCGTCCTGCGCAAGGCGCTCGCCGCCAAGATGCCCGTCGTCCTGTGCATCAACAAGGTCGACCGCCCGGACAGCCGGATCGCCGAGGTCGTCGACGAGGTCTACGAGCTGTTCCTCGACCTCGACGCCGACGAGCACCAGATCGAGTTCCCGATCGTCTACGCGAGCGCGAAGGCGGGCCGGGCCGGCCTGGACCGCCCGGCGGACGGGGCGATGCCCGAGCCGGAGGATCTCGAGGCGCTCTTCCGGACGATCCTCGACACGATCCCCGCGCCGTCCTACGAGGAGGGCGCGAGCCTGCAGGCGCACGTGACGAACCTCGACGCGAGCAACTTCCTCGGCCGCCTCGCCCTGCTCCGCGTCCACAACGGCACGATCCGCAAGGGCCAGCAGGTCGCGTGGTGCAAGCACGACGGCAGCGTCGAGCGGGTCAAGATCACCGAGCTGCTCATGACCGAGGCGCTCGAGCGCAAGCCGGCGGAGTCGGCCGGTCCCGGCGACATCATCGCCGTCGCCGGCATTCCGAACATCACGATCGGCGAGACGCTCGCCGACCCGGACAACCCCGTCCCGCTCCCGCTCATCACGGTCGACGAGCCGGCGATCTCGATGACGATCGGGACCAACACGAGCCCGATGGCCGGCCGCGTCAAGGGCGCCAAGGTCACCGCCCGCCTCGTCAAGGACCGGCTCGACCGCGAGCTCGTCGGCAACGTGTCGCTCCGCATCCTCCCGACCGAGCGTCCCGACACCTGGGAGGTCCAGGGCCGTGGCGAGCTCGCTCTCGCGATCCTCGTCGAGCAGATGCGCCGCGAGGGCTACGAGCTGACCGTGGGCAAGCCGCAGGTCGTGACCCGGACGATCGACGGCAAGCTCCACGAGCCGGTCGAGCGCCTGACCATCGACAGCCCCGAGGAGTTCCTCGGCGCGATCACGCAGATCATGGCCGCCCGCAAGGGCCGCATGGAGCAGATGACCAACCACGGCACCGGCTGGGTGCGCATGGAGTTCCTCGTGCCCTCGCGTGGGCTCATCGGCTTCCGGACGGAGTTCCTCACCGAGACCCGCGGCACCGGCATCGCCCACCACGTCTTCGAGGACTACGAGGCGTGGTTCGGGGAGATCACGACCCGGGTCAGCGGCTCCCTCGTCGCCGACCGCAGCGGCCCCGTCACCGCCTACGCGATGGTCAACCTCCAGGAGCGCGGCACGCTCTTCATCGAGCCGACGACCGAGGTCTACGAGGGCATGATCGTCGGCGAGAACTCGCGCGCCGACGACATGGACGTCAACATCACCAAGGAGAAGAAGCTCACGAACGTCCGGGCCTCGAGCGCGGACAACTTCGAGAAGGTCGTCCCCGCACGCAGGATGTCCCTCGAGCAGAGCCTGGAGTTCTGCCGCGAGGACGAGTGCGTCGAGGTGACCCCCGAGGCCGTGCGCATCCGCAAGGTCGAGCTCGACCAGACGATCCGGGCCCGCTCCGCTGCCCGCGCCCGACGCAACTGAGCCGCCCACCTCGGCTCCGTCCCCTGTCCCCGACCCCCCACACCGCATGCACCATCTCATGACGCGTCCCACCCGTGCCCGACGAGTCGCGGCGGCCCTGACCGCCGTCGTCGCCGGCCTGACCCTCGCCGCCTGCGGGCCCGAGGACACGCCGACGACCTCGACGAGCATCCCCCCGCGGACCGACCTGCCGACCTCCAGCGCCGCCGGGGGCGCCCTGCGCGCCCTGTCCCTCGGTCCGATCCTCACGTGGGACCCCCAGCGGCTGTCGGCACGGGAGGACATCGCCCTCGCCGGCCGGCTCTTCGCCCGCTCCCTGACCTCCTATGGCGTCGGTGCGGGCGCCGGCGGCCAGAGCGCGCTCGTCGGGGACCTCGCGACGAGTGCCGGGACGGCGTCCAAGGACCTGCGGACGTGGAGCTTCACCCTCCGCAGCGGGCTGACCTGGGAGAACGGCGCGCCGCTGACCTGCGGTGACGTCAAGTACGGCGTCTCCCGGGTGTTCGCGACCAAGGACATCCGGGGTGGGCCGGCCTACGCGGTCGCCGTCCTCGACGTCCCGAAGAAGCCGGACGGGACGAGCACCTACGCCGGCCCCTACGACCTCACCGCGGCGGGCGCGGCCGGGCGCGTGGCATTCGACAAGGCCGTCATCTGCTCCGGCAGGACGATCACCTTCCGGCTCTCGGGTCCGATGTCCGACTTCAACGAGATGGTGACCTTGCCCGCCTTCGGGCCCTACCGGAGGTCCGACGACCTGCGGGGCAAGGCGACGCACACGGTCATGTCGACCGGCCCCTACATGCTCCGCGAGGCCTGGCGTCCGTCGGGCGGCGGCACCTTCGTCCGCAACCCCAGCTGGACCGCCGCGAGCGACCCGATCCGCAAGGCTCTCCCCGACACGATCGAGGTACGCGAGGGGGTCGAGACCCCGACCGCCGTCCAGCAGGTCACCGCGGACACCGGCGACGGGACGAATGCGGTCACCCTGAACTCCGCGCCGCCCGCCCTCCAGCAGCAGATCCTCGCCGCGACGGCGATGCGGAGCCGGACGATCAACCCCCGCACGACGCTCGTCGACTACCTCGTCCCGAACCAGCGCAGCCAGGTGTTCCGCAGCGTCTCGGCGCGGACCGCCTTCGCGCTCGCGACCGACCGGGACGCCTACACCAACGCCCTCGGCGGACCGACGACGGCCGAGGCCGCCCTGAGCGTCATCCCCGCCCAGATGCGCTCGGGCGCCCCGGTCTCCCCGGGTGAGCCGACCCCGACGGCGACGTCGACGGCGTCGGCCACGACCTCGACGAGCAGCTCGCCGACGGGGACGTCGACGACGACCACCTCCACCGCCAGCCCGACGTCGGCCCCCACCCCGGCGAGCGGCTCGACCACGACGAGCGGCTCGACCGCGACCCCGTCGCCGACGACGACGAGCGCGGCCGCCCGCGCCCGCGCCCTGCTCCTCGCATCCGGCGCGCAGCTGCCCGTCAAGATCACCGTCGCCTACCGGCAGGGCGAGACCGCGGACAAGGCCATGGCCGCGCTCGTCGCCGGCTGGCGCGAGGCGGGCTTCGCGCCGACCCTCGAGCCGGTCAAGAACGACTACTTCGGAGCGGTCAGCAAGCCGGCGGCGCGCGGCTACGACGTCATCTGGAGCAACTGGGCGCCGGAGTGGGCGAGCGCGTCCACGATCCTCCCCGCGCTCTTCGACAGCCGGATCAACCTCGGCGCGACGGGCACCGGCCGGGACTACGGCTACTTCGACTCCGCCCCGCTCAACACGCTCATGGACCGGATCCCGGGGATCCGCGCCCGGGCCGCGCGGGAGAAGGCCTGGGCCGCCGTCGACGACCGGCTGCTCCTCGCCGGTGCGTACGTCCCGCTCGCCCAGCGCAAGGCGCTCTACGTCGCCGGGTCCGGGGTCCGCAACCTGGCCGGCAACGAGGTGGCCGGTGGCTACGTCGAGCTCGCGGGCATCGGCGTCGGATGACCCGCTCGTGACGCTGCCGGACATCGACCCCGACCACTACCGGGCGGCCATGCGCCGTCTGGTGACCGGCGTCTGCATCGTCACGGCACGGCTCGACGGCATCGACCACGCGATGACGGTCAGCTCCGTCGCGTCCGTCTCGCTCGACCCGATGCTCGTCCTGTTCTGCGTCGAGAACGAAGCCCGCTTCTTCGACGCCGTCGACCGGACCGAGGAGTTCGGGATCAACGTCCTCGCCGCGGACCAGCGGTGGGTCGCCGACTGGCTCGCGACCCGCGGCCGGCCCCTCCACGGACAGCTCGACCGTGTCGCGTTCCGGCCGGGACCGGTGACGGGGGTCGCCCTCCTCGAGGGCGCCCTGACCGTCCTGGAGTGCCGGGTCACCGCGCGTCACCCGGCGGGGGACCACACGATCGTCGTCGGCGAGGTCGTCCACGCCGACATCGACGTCGTGGCCAAGCCCGCCCTCATCCATCACCGCAGCCGCTACGGTCATGTCGACTGACCCGCAGGAAAGGACCCATGTGTCTGCCCCCACGCCGACCGAGCGCGGTGCCAGCGTCGCTCCCCTGCTCGTCATCCTCGGCCTCGTCGTCGCCGCCTACGTCGGCGCCGCCGTCTACTTCGGCGACCGTGTCGCGGCCGGCACGCGGGTCGGTGGGGTCGCGATCGGCGGAATGACGCACGAGGAGGCCCGGGCCCGGCTCCAGACCGCGATCGACCGGCAGACCCGCACCCCGGTGACCGTGACCGGCCCGCAGCGCACGTCCTTCGCCGTCTCCCCGAAGGACGCGGGGCTCGCGGCGGACGCCGACACCTCCCTCGACGGGCTCTTCGGCTTCACCCTCGACCCGGTCGCTCTGTGGCGCCACGTGAGCGGTCAGGGCGAGGAGCTCCCCCTCGCGACGACGAGCGACCGCGCGACCCTCGAGGCCGCCGTCGCCAAGGGGGCCAAGACGGTCCGCAAGGCCGCCTCGGAGGGCTCCCTCCGCCTGACCGGCAGCCGGGTCGCCTATGTCGCACCCGTGACCGGCCATGCGGTCGACGAGGCGGCGACGGCGGACGCGATCCTCGCGGGCTGGCCCCGGACCAGCACCTTCGCCGCGACGATGACCCAGCAGGCGCCCAAGGTGCCCGCGTCCGCATTCGAGACCATGAAGCGCGTCCTCGCCGACAAGGTCGTCGCCGGCCCGGTGACGATCCAGGCGGGCGCGTCGACCTTCCAGGTGCCCGTCGACCGGCTCGCCCCGGCGGTCACCTTCGTGGCCGCGGCGGACGGCCGGCTGACCCAGCGGATCGACCCGAAGAAGATCATCGCCGGCGTCGTCGCCGTCGCGCAGGAGCGCGGCGTCACCAAGGCCGCCAAGGACGCGACCGTCTACTTCACCGAGGGCGACTTCGGCGTCCGGGCGGCCGTGACAGGGAGCGCGCTCAAGTCGGACGCGATCGTCCGCCCGGTCCTCGCCGCGTGGCAGTCCCCGGCGCGCAAGGCCGTCGTCCCCGTCGTCACGACGCAGCCCAAGGTCACGACCGAGCAGGCGCGAGCGACGATCCCCAAGGGCCTCATCTCGACCTTCACGACGCACTTCCCCGACAACCCGGTGCGGACCAACAACCTCCGCGTCGCGGCCGGGGTGCTCAACGGCACCTTCGTCCCGCGCGGCGGGACGCTGAGCCTCAACGCGGTCCTCGGCAAGCGCACGCCGGAGAAGGGCTACAAGAAGGCCCAGGTCATCTATGACGGCCGCCTCACCTACGACTACGGCGGCGGTATCTCGCAGGTGTCGACGACGCTCTACAACGCGGCCTTCTTCGCCGGGGTGCAGATCGACGAGCACCTGCCGCACAGCTTCTACATCAGCCGCTACCCGGTCGGGCGCGAGGCGACGATCAGCTGGCCGGACCTCGACAACCGCTGGACCAACACGACCAGCGGCGGCATCCTCATCAAGGCGTGGCTCTCCGGCCAGGACATCACGGTGCAGTTCTACGGCGTCAAGACCTACGACGTGGAGTCGATCACCGGGCCGCGGCGCAACGTCGTCCAGCCCAAGGTCATCCGCGACGACTCCGCGACGTGTGTGCCGCAGGCGCCGAGCGAGGGCTTCGACATCACCGTCACCCGGGTCATCCGGCAGTCGGGCTCTGTCATCAAGCGCGAGAACTACAACACGCACTACATCCCCGAGGACCAGGTCATCTGCAAGACCCCCTACGACCCCAACAAGTGAGCGTCGTCAACCTCGTTGCGGTGCAACGAGGTTGACGTACTCGTGATGGTCTTCGAAGCCGAGCGACCGGTAGAGCGTCCGGGCC
Organism: uncultured Actinomycetota bacterium; assembly: GCA_963752365.1. GTDB lineage: Bacteria > Actinomycetota > Actinomycetes > Actinomycetales > Dermatophilaceae > CAVVXY01. The sequence continues at coordinate 182,670 of CAVVXY010000002.1, read as the reverse complement.
GGGAGGTTGTCGAGCTCGACGTCGAGGTGGAGCGAGCGGGTCGGTCCCAGGGCGGGCAGGAGGGCCTCGAGCAGCCGTCCGGCGAGCCCGCGGCGGCGATGCGAGGGCACGACCTCGACGGCGGAGAGACCGCCCCAGCCGTGCGCGACCGCGAGGCGTGCGCGGCCCACGACGACGTCACCGTCGACGGCCGTGGCGAACCACTGCGCGGGTGAGCCGAGCAGGATGGCCCGGGCCACGTCCCGGTCCCCGCCGCGTCGAGCTGCGAAGAGGGCCAGCCAGCCCTCGGGCGGCTCGTCGGTGACGTCGATGCGAATGCCGTCGTCAGCCTTCCGGCCCCGGGCCACGGTCGCGCGCACCTCGGGCACGGCCGCGGTCATCGTCGTCGACCGGATCGCCGCCTGCCACCCACGGGCGAGCAGCTCGACGCCGACGGGGTCGGCGCCGACGTCGAACCCGGCCGGGCCCGGGAGGGCGAGGTCGGGGGAGAGGCCGCGGGCGGCGTACCAGCGCGCGACCGTGTCGACGGCGTCGGCGAGGGGCCGTCCCGGCGACCCGACGGCCAGCGCGGAGTTGGCCCGGTGGGTGAGCCCGCCGCCGGCGCGCAGGAGCCAGTCGCCGAGCGGCTCCCGCTCGGGGGCGGGCCAGGCGTCGACCTTGATGCGCTCGAGGTCCACGACGGAGAGCGCGCGGTGCGGCGCCCCGCGTCGGCTCGGGCGCGGCGGGACGATCTTGGCCGCGGTGACGGCGGCCCGCTCGACGACCCTCCGGCCGTGCCGGGTGTCGATCGTCAGCGAGCCCTCGTCGAGGGCGACGAGGTCGCCGACGACGTCGGTCAGGGTGGCCCCGGTCGCGGGGTCCGGGACGGCCAGCCGGTGCCGCACGACGACCCGCGAGCCGACGGCGAGACCGCCTGTCGGGCACTCAGCGTCGGCCGCCATGGCCGGAATAGTATGTGCGCCATGACCTACGTGATCGCGCAGCCCTGTGTGGACCTCAAGGACAAGGCCTGCATCGAGGAGTGTCCGGTCGACTGCATCTACGAGGGCGAGCGCAGCCTCTACATCCACCCGGACGAGTGCGTGGACTGCGGCGCCTGCGAGCCGGTCTGCCCGGTCGAGGCGATCTACTACGAGGACGACACCCCCGAGCAGTGGGCCGACTACTACAAGGCCAACGTCGAGTTCTTCGACGACCTCGGGAGCCCCGGTGGGGCGGCCAAGCTCGGCGTCATCCCCAAGGACCACCCGATCATCGCTGCGCTCCCGCCCCAGCAGAACGGCTGAGGCCGCCGCCGAATGCCGGTCGCCGGGCTCCCGGACTTCCCCTGGGACTCGCTCGCTCCCCACAAGGAGCGGGCGAGCGCCGTTGCGGGCGGCATCGTCGACCTCTCCGTCGGCACCCCCGTCGACCCGACCCCGGACGTCGTCCGGCTCGCGCTGCGCGAGGCGGCCGACGCCCCGGGCTACCCCCTCACATACGGCACGCCCGACCTCCGGGAGGCGGTCGCGTCGTGGTTCGCGACTCGGCGCGGGGTCCCGGACGTCGACCCCGCCGGGGTCCTGCCGACGATCGGCTCCAAGGAGCTCGTCGCGTGGCTCCCGACCCTGCTCGGGATCGGGCCCGGCGACACCGTCGGCTTCCCCCGGGTCGCCTACCCGACCTACGACGTCGGGGCGCGGCTCGCGGGCGCCGAGCCGGTGCCGGCGGACGCGACGACGGCATTCGGACCCGCTGCACCGCGGCTGCTCTGGGTCAACACCCCGAGCAACCCGACCGGCAAGGTGCTCGGCGTCGAGCACCTGCGCAAGGTCGTCGACTGGGCACGCGACCGGGGCGTCGTCGTCGCGAGTGACGAGTGCTACGCCGAGCTCGACTGGCGCGAGGTGCGGGACGAGCGGGTGCCGACGACCCCCTCGATCCTCGACCCGCGGGTCACCGGCGGCTCGCACGAGGGGCTGCTCGCGGTCTACTCGCTGTCCAAGCAGAGCAACCTCGCCGGCTACCGCGCCGCGTTCGCCGCCGGCGACCCGGCGCTCGTCGGGCGGCTGCTCGAGGTCCGCAAGCACGCGGGCATGATCATGCCGTGGCCGGTCCAGCGGGCGATGCTCGCGGCCCTGTCGGACACCGCGCACGTCCAGGCGCAGAAGGCCCGCTACGGCGCCCGGCGCGAGGTGCTCCGGGCGGCTGTCGAGGAGGCCGGCTTCCGCGTGGACGACTCCGAGGCGGGGCTCTACCTCTGGGTCACCCGGGGCGAGGACTGCTGGCAGACGGTCGCCGACCTCGCCTCCCGCGGCATCCTCGTCGCTCCGGGGGCGTTCTACGGAGCGGCCGGCCGGGAGCACGTCCGGATCGCCCTGACCGCGACCGACGAGCGCATCGCGACCGCCGCGGAGCGACTGCGCGGCTGACCACGGGCTCGCACCGGGATTGGGGCGTGCAGCGTGCTGCGATAGGTTCGGATGGACGTGCGCCGGGGCACGCCCCGTCCGTCGCACCCTGCACTGGAGGAGTTCACATGACCCAGGACCACGCCGCCACCCTCGCGGCCGGCGACAAGACCCTCGACCTCAAGCTCATGCCCGCGACCGAGGGCAGTGGCGGCTACGACATCTCTGCGCTGCTCAAGGAGACCGGCAACGTCACCCTCGACGTGGGCTTCACCAACACGGCGTCGACGTCGAGCGCGATCACCTACATCGACGGAGACGCGGGGATCCTGCGCTACCGCGGCTACCCGATCGAGCAGCTCGCCGAGAAGTCGAGCTTCCTCGAGGTCAGCTACCTCCTCATCTACGGCGAGATGCCGACGAGCGACCAGCTCGGGGCATTCGACCAGCAGATCCGTCGGCACACGCTCCTCCACGAGGACCTCAAGGCGTTCTTCAACGGCTTCCCGCGCGACGCGCACCCGATGCCCGTCCTCTCCTCGGCGGTGTCGGCGCTGTCGACCTTCTACCAGGACAGCCTCGACCCGTTCGACGACGAGCAGGTCGAGATCTCGACGATCCGCCTCCTCGCCAAGCTGCCGACGATCGCGGCCTACGCCTACAAGAAGTCCGTCGGCCAGCCGTTCCTCTACCCGGACAACTCGCTGTCGGGTCCGGAGAACTTCCTCCGGATGACGTTCGGCTTCCCCGCCGAGCCCTACGACCTCGACCCCGAGCTCGTCAAGGCGCTCGACCTGCTCCTCATCCTCCACGCCGACCACGAGCAGAACTGCTCGACGTCGACCGTGCGCCTCGTCGGGTCCTCGCAGGCCAACCTCTTCGCCTCCGTCTCGGCGGGCATCAACGCCCTCTTCGGTCCGCTCCACGGCGGCGCCAACCAGGCGGTCCTGGAGATGCTCGAGCGGATCCAGAAGGCCGAGTACTCCTCCGAGGAGTTCATGAAGAAGGTCAAGGCCAAGGAGGACGGCGTCCGCCTCATGGGCTTCGGCCACCGGGTCTACAAGAACTACGACCCGCGCGCGGCGATCATCAAGCAGACCGCCCACGACATCCTCGCCAGGACCGGCGGCGACGACGAGCTCCTCGACATCGCGATGAAGCTCGAGGAGATCGCCCTCGCGGACGACTACTTCGTCGAGCGCAAGCTCTATCCCAACGTCGACTTCTACACCGGCCTCATCTACAAGTCGATGGGCTTCCCGACGCGGATGTTCACCGTCCTGTTCGCCCTCGGCCGGCTGCCCGGCTGGATCGCCCAGTGGCGCGAGATGATCAACGACCCGCAGACCAAGATCGGGCGCCCGCGCCAGGTCTACGTGGGCGAGCCCGAGCGCGACTACCCGGACCTCTCGAGCCGCTGAGCGCGGCGCCGACGACGGCGCTGGTCAGGCGAGGTGGATGACGACCGCGGTGGGGCTGCCCGACGCGGCGGCGCCCGCGGCCTGCCAGGACCAGCCCTCCGTGTCCCGGGTCGGCACCCAGCGGCGGTCGCCGACGACGACGGAGCGAATGCCCAACCCCTCCGCCTTGGCGACCGCCCAGGCCCCGACGGCCCAGGCGTGCTGGGTGTCGGACGCCTTGACGACGAGGGTCCTGCCCTTGCGGGTGCCGGCGTAGCCGAGCTGGTCCTGGAGCTGCTTCTGGAGCGCGGTCTCGTCGGCCGTCCTGGTCGGCGGGTCGATCCGGCACCCGAAGTCGCCCGGCGCGTGGCCGGACAGGGTCGAGGCGAGGACCCGGCCCTCGGTCTCGTGGTCGGCGTAGGCCTCCGGCGCCGCGCTCTTCTGGACCTCCTGCGCGATCCGCGTGATCGCCATCGTCTGCCAGCCGTCGACCTTGACGAGGGCGTCGAAGAAGGCATTCGTCGCATAGACGGGGTCGAGGACCTGCTCGGCGGTGCCCCAGCCCTGGCTCGGCCGCTGCTGGAAGAGACCGAGGGAGTCCCGGTCGCCGTAGTCGATGTTCTGGAGCTTGGACTCCTGGATCGCCGTCGCGATCCCGATCGTCGCGGCCCGCGCGGGAAGGCCGCGCTGCATCGCGACGGCGGCGATCGTCGCGGCATTCGAGCTCTGCTCGGGGGAGAAGGTGACCTCGGTGCTCATCGCGTAGCCGCGGCAGGTCGGGCTCGTGAAGCCGCGGATCGTGTGCCGCAGGGCGAGCCCGCCCGCGACGAGGACGCCGAGCACGACGACGAGCAGCACGCCCACGGTGCGCCGGCGACGGCGTGAGCCGGGGCGCTCCTCGGCGAGGGTCACCGTGCCGCGAGCGGAACGCATCATCGGGGCCTCGTCTCCCGGGGGCGGCGGGGGTCAGTTGTGGGCGTGGAGGGCTTCGTTGAGCGCGATGCCGTGACCGGTGCGCGCGCGCACCTCGACCGTGCCCGTCACCGAGTTGCGGATGAACAGTAGCCCGTCCTGCCCGCTCAACTCGCGAGCCTTGCGGATCGTTCCGTCGGGGAGGGTCACCTTGGTGCCGGCCGTCAGGTAGAGGCCCGCCTCGATGACGCAGTCGTCACCGAGGGCGATACCGCACCCCGACTCGGCACCGAGGAGGCAGCGCTTGCCGATCCGGACGCGCTCGCTGCCGCCGCCGGAGAGGGTGCCCATCGTCGACGCGCCCCCGCCGATGTCCGAGCCGTCGTCGACGACGACGCCCTGGGAGATGCGGCCCTCGACCATCGACGTGCCGAGCGTGCCGGCGTTGTAGTTGACGAAGCCCTCGTGCATGACCGTGGTGCCCGGGGCGAGATGGGCGCCGAGCCGGACCCGGTCGGCGTCGGCGATGCGGACCCCCGCCGGGACGACGTAGTCGGTCATCCGCGGGAACTTGTCGATGCCGAAGACCTGGACGGGCCCCCGGCGACGGAGGCGAATGCGGGTCTGCTCGAAGCCGTCGACGGCGCACGGACCGTGGTTGGTCCAGACGACGTTGGGGAGGGCAGCGAAGATGCCGTCGAGGTTGAGCTCGTTGGGGCGCACGAGGCGGTGGCTGAGGAGGTGCAGCCGCAGGTAGGCGTCGGACGTGCCGGCCGGCGGCGCGTCGAGGTCGACGACGGTCGTCACGACCTCGGTCCGGACCCCACGGTCGGCGTCGGCGGTCACGGCGGCGTAGAGCTCGTCCGGGGCGGCGTCGTCGTCGGGCTCGCCGAGGGTGGGCGCGATGAACCACGTGTCGAGGACGTCGCCGCCGTCGGTCAGGGTGGCCAGGCCGTGGCCCCAGGCGGGGCGGGTCGTCGCGTCGCTCATGGGGGCCATCCTTCCGCATTCGCTCCGGCCAGCTCACCGGTCGACCTTGCGCGAACCGCCGCGCCACGCCGGGCGCCACCGCGGTTCGCGCAGGTTCGACTCGGACGTCGAGCGGAGGTTGGGCGCCAACTAGGCTCTCCGGCCATGGCCCTCGACCTGTCCGCCGACCCGACGACGCTCACCGCCGCCCTGTGCGACATCGAGTCGGTGAGCCGGGACGAGGCGCGGATCGCGGACGCCGTCGAGGCCGCGCTCCGGCCGCTCGGCCACCTGCACCTGACCCGGACGGGCCACACGATCGTCGCCCGGACCGAGCTCGGGCGGGACGAGCGCGTCGTCCTCGCCGGGCACCTCGACACCGTCCCGCTGACGGTCGACCCGCCGAACCTGCCGACCCGCCGCGTCGAGACGGCCGACGGCGAGCAGCTGTGGGGCCGCGGCACGGTCGACATGAAGGGTGGCGTCGCCGTCCAGCTGCGGATCGCCCACCTCCTCGCCGAGCCCAACCGGGACATCACCTTCGTGTTCTACGAGGGGGAGGAGATCGACAGCGACTTCAACGGCCTCCTCCACATCGAGGAGCAGCGTCCCGAGCTCATCGCCGACGCGGACTTCGCCGTCCTCCTCGAGCCGACGGGCGCGCAGGTCGAGGGCGGCTGCAAGGGGACCCTGCGCGCGGAGGTGTGGACCAAGGGCGTCGCCGCGCACTCGGCGCGACCGTGGAACGGCCACAACGCGATCCACGACGCCGCCGACGTCCTCGTCCGGCTCCAGCGCTACGAGACGCGGACGGCCGAGGTCGACGGCCTGGAGTTCCGGGAGGCGATGAATGCCGTCCTCATCGGCGGCGGGACGGCGACGAACGTCATCCCCGACCGGTGCGTCGTCACGGTCAACTACCGCTATGCGCCCGACCGGACGCCGGAGGAGGCCGAGGCCCACGTGCGCTCGGTCTTCGACGGCTTCGAGGTCGAGGTGACCGACAACGCCGGGGGCGCCCGACCGGGGCTCAACCTGCCCGCGGCCGCTGCGTTCGTCGAGGCGCTCGGGGTCGAGGTCACCGCCAAGCAGGGCTGGACCGACGTCGCGCGCTTCTCCGCGATGGGCGTCCCCGCCGTGAACTTCGGCCCCGGCGACCCCAACCTCGCGCACACCGACGACGAGCGCTGCCCCGTCCGCGACTACGACACGTGCGAGCAGGCCCTGCTCCGCTGGCTGTCCTGACCGCATTCGCCGCCGGTTAGGGTGGGCGCCGTGAGGGACAAGCGCGAGGCCGACTACCGGCGGGGACCGGTCGTCATGCGCGGCGAGCAGGTCCCGGCGACGACGACCGACCAGCGGCTGCTCGACTCCCGAGGCAGCAGCGAGTGGCTGCACACCGACCCGTGGCGCGTCATGCGGATCCAGGCCGAGTTCGTCGAGGGCTTCGGCGCGCTGGCCGAGCTCGGTCCGGCCGTCTCGGTGTTCGGGTCGGCCCGGACCGCCGAGTCGGCCCCCGCCTACGCGACGGGGATCGCCGTCGGGAGGGCGCTCGTCGCGGCAGGCTTCGCCGTCATCACCGGCGGCGGGCCGGGCGCCATGGAGGCCGCCAACCGCGGTGCCATCGAGGCCGGCGGGGTGTCCGTCGGGCTCGGGATCGAGCTGCCCTTCGAGAGCGGCCTCAACCAATATGTCAACCTCGGCGTCAACTTCCGCTACTTCTTCGCGCGCAAGACGATGTTCGTCAAGTACGCCGAGGGCTTCATCGTCCTGCCCGGCGGCTACGGCACCCTCGACGAGCTCTTCGAGGCCGTGACCCTCGTCCAGACGCGCAAGGTCACCTCCTTCCCGATCGTCCTGCTCGGCACCGCCTACTGGGGGCCGCTGCTCGCCTGGCTCGACACGACGGCCCGGGCCGCCGGGACCGTCGGCGACGCGGACCTGTCGATCCTCCGGGTGACCGACGACGTCGACGAGGCCGTGCGCCTCATGGGCGCCGGGAGGCACCTGTGATCTGGGCCCTGTTCGGTGTCGTCGCGATCGGACTCGTCGGGGTCGTCGCCGCCCTCGCCTCCTCGCGCTGGCACTACGACCCGATGTCGAATGCCGCGTCCTCGGTCGCCGACGCCGGCCTCCCGGACGTCGTCCACGCGGGCGACGTCGACAACGTCCGCTTCGACACGGCCCTGCGCGGCTACCGGATCGACCAGGTCGACGAGGTGCTCGACCGGCTCCGCGACCGCATTCGCGAGCAGGAGACGATGGTCCGCGCGCTCCGGGCGGAGCGGGGCGACCACGGCCACCACGGCGATCACGACGACCGCCCGGCCCAGGCGTCCGCCGACGCGGGGGAGACCCGCGCGACGGCCGCACCGACGCGCAACGCACCGCGGGACGAAGGGGTCTGACATGGCATTCGTCGTCGAGCGGGAGGTCGCGGCCTCGCCCGACCGTGTCTTCGCGGCGGTCGCCGACGTCGCCGCCCACGCCGGACCGATCCCCTGGACCCGGATCGAGACCTCGCCCGGCGAGCCGGGGGTCGGCTGGCGCTTCACGGCGCGGAGCGGCCCGGTGCGGCTCTCGGTCGTCGACGAGATGGTCCTGACCCGCTGGGAGCCCGGCGAGCGCTACGCGATCACCAAGCTCGGCCCGGTCCTGCGCGGCTGGGCCGACATCTCCGTGCATCCCTCCGGCAGCGGCTCGCGGGTCGTCTGGGCCGAGGAGATCCGCCCGGTCGGCGTCGGCCGCGTCCCCGGCGTCGGTCGCCTCTCCGACGTCCTCGGGACCGCGATGGTCCGGCGGGCACTCGACGTGCTCCTCGCCGGACTCGACCGGTGAGCGAGCCGCACGACGCGGCGAGCGGCCTCCGGCCCGGCGAGGACGGGGTCGTGCGGTGCGCCTGGGCGGGCAGCACTCCGGACTACCTCGCCTACCACGACGAGGAGTGGGGGGTGCCGGTCCACGGGGAGGGCGCGCTCTTCGAACGGCTGACCCTCGAGGCCTTCCAGAGCGGCCTGGCGTGGATCACGATCCTGCGCAAGCGGCCCGCGTTCCGGGCGGCGTTCGCCGGCTTCGACGCCGAGGCCGTCGCCGCCTTCGGTCCGGAGGATCGCGAGCGGCTGCTCGCCGACACCGGCATCGTCCGCAACCGCGCCAAGGTCGACGCGACCCTCGTCAACGCCCGGGCCGTCGTCGCCCTCCGCGAGGCCGGCGGGCTCGACGAGCTCGTCTGGTCGCACGCGCCCGCCGTGCACCGCCCGCCGCGGACGGCCGCCGACATCCCCGCGACGAGCCCGGAGTCGGTCGCCCTCGCCAGGGCGCTCAAGCGGGCCGCGTTCGTGTTCGTCGGCCCGACGACGATGTACGCCGCGATGCAGGCGTGCGGCCTCGTCGACGACCACGTCGTCGGCTGCCACCGGAGCGGCGCGTGACCCGGACGGCCCCTGGCTGGACCCGCGACCCGGGCGTGCGCGTCGCCGCCAGCGCGGTCCTGGTCTACCTCGCGATCCGCGCCGTCACGGCATTCCTCCTCGTCCGCGGGAGTGCGGACCAGGTCGTCTTCGCCCCGTGGACGGACGCCGACCCGAGCTACCTCGACATGTCGACCCTGTGGGACGGCTCCTGGTACCGGACGATCGCCGAGCACGGCTACCCGCGCCCGATGCCGACCGACGACTCCGGCGCCCTCCAGCAGAATGCGTGGGCCTTCTACCCGCTCTTCCCGTTCGTGACCCGCGCCGTCATGGAGCTGACCGGCGCGTCGTTCGCCCTCGCCGGCTCGACCCTGGCCCTGCTCGCGGGAGCCGCTGCGGCCGGCGTCATGGCGGTCCTCCTGCGGCGGTGGACGAGCCCGGTGCTCACCGTCGCGGCGGTCGCCGTCTGGGCCGCCTTCCCCGCCTCGCCCTCGCTCCAGATCGCCTACACCGAGTCCTTCGCGATCCTCCTGCTCTGCCTCTGGCTGCTCGTCCTCCAGCGGGAGCGCTGGGTCGCCGTCGGCGCGCTGTCCGTCGTCGTCGGGCTGACCCGGCCGATCGCCGTGCCGCTCGGCGTCGTCCTCGCCGTCGCCCTCATCGTGCGGTGGCGAGCGCGGACGACCCGCCCCTGGCCGAGCCGGGACCGGGCCCGGGCCGGCGTCGCCCTCGTCCTGACCGGAGTCGCCGGCTTCCTCTGGCCGGCGGTCGTCTGGGCCGGCACCGGTCGTCGCGACGCCTACACGGCGACGATGGCGACGTGGCGGGGCGGCGGCGAGATCGTGCCCTTCCGGCCGTGGCTCGACATGTCGCGATGGTTCTGGCAGGACAGTCCGAATGCCGAATGGCTCGGACCGGTCTCCCTCGCCTTCATCGGGGCGGTCCTCCTCGCCCTCGTCCTCGGGCCGTGGGCGTGGGGGCTCGGGGTCGAGCTGCGCACGTGGTGCCTCGCCTACCCGATCTACCTCGCGGCCGTCCTCGACCCCTTCACGAGCATCTTCCGCTACCTCCTGCCGCTCTTCCCACTCGCCGCGGTCGTCGTCGGTGGGGGCCTCCGGGCGCCGGCGACGCGGCGGCGGACGGTCGTCGGCCTCGTCCTCGCGGGCGTGCTCGTCGTCCTCGGGGTCAAGGGCCAGTGGACGTGGATCACCGAGCTGCTCGTCTTCCACCCCCCGAGCGACTACCCGCCGTGATCGGCGAGCGGATCGACCGGCTCCTCGCCTGGTCCGGCCGGCGGCCGGTCCACGCCGTCCTCCTCGCGTACGCGGTGAGCCGGGTCGTCGTCGTGCTCGCCCTCGCGGTCGCCGCGACCCGGCAGACGCCGACCGGGGTCGGACATCTCGACCCCGGTCCGCTCGACCTCTTCGGGCTCTGGGACGGGTCGTGGTACGGCCGGATCGCCCGCGAGGGCTACCCGCTCGATCCTCCCGTCGACCCGACGACCGGCGAGATCACGTACAACGCGTGGGCGTTCTACCCGCTCCTCCCGGCCCTCATGGCGCCCTTCGTCGCCATCGGGCTCCCGGCGCCGCTCGTCGGCACCCTCCTCGGCCTCGTCCTCGGTGGCGTCGCGGTCGTCCTCGCCCTCCGGCTGCTCCTCGAGGCCGGAGGCGCCACGACGGGGTCGCCCCCCGGAGCCCGTCCCGGCCGAGTGCCCTGGGCGGTCCTCGCCGTCACCGCGTGGTGCCTCCAGCCGGCGACGACCGTCCTCCTCCAGCCCTACACCGAGGCCCTCGCCGCCGTCCTCCTCCTCGGCGCCCTCCTCGCCGTCCAGCGCGAGCGCCACGTCGTCGCGGGCCTCCTCGCACTCCTGCTCGGGCTGACCCGCGCGGTCGCCCCCGCCCTCGCCGTCGTCGTCGCCGTCGTCCTCGTCCGCGAATGGCGGTCCGCGCGTCGCGACGGACGCCCGGTCCTCGCGGGGCGGCGCGGGGCCGCGGCATTCCTCGTCGTCGCGATCGCCGTCTCGGCGGTCCTCTGGCCGGTCGTCGCGGGCGCCGCGACCGGCATTCCCGACGTCTTCCTCCGGACCCAGGCCGTCTGGGGGCAGCGGCCGGGGGAGGGACCGTTCGTCGCCTGGCTCGGTTGGGCGTGGTCGGGGCACGGGCTGCTCGGGGTCGCCGTCCTGCTCGGCGTCGTCGCGGCGTATGTCGGGCTCGTCCTCGGGAGGTACGGCGCGCCGCTCGGGCTCGTGCTCCGGGCCTTCGCCGTCGCGTACCCGCTCTACCTGCTCGCCGTCACGCGGCCGATCACGAGCACGTGGCGGTTCCTGCTCCTCGACCTGCCCCTCTCGGGCGTCGTCGCGGCGCTCGCCCTCCACGCCGGCCGGCCGACGCGGACGGCCCGCGTCGTGCGGTGCGCGGTCGTCCTCGTCCTGCTCGCCGCGGGGGTGCTCGTGTGGACGGCGACGCTGTGGACGTACGAGCCGTTCGGGAGCAACCCGCCGTGACCCCGGATTTCGCCACCGGACGGCGACCGGGGATAATAGGCCCTCGGTGCAATGGCGACTTTCCTCGGCATTGCCATCGGCGAAGGCGTGAGTCGACCGCAGAGAGTTCTGCGCTCGCGTCCGAGGAAGGGATATTCAATGGCCGCGATGAAGCCCAGGACCGGAGACGGCGCCCTGGAGGTCGTCAAGGAGGGACGCATGATCGTCCTGCGGATGCCGCTCGAGGGCGGTGGTCGCCTCGTCGTCGAGATGACCCCGGACGAGGTGCGTGCCCTCGGCTCCGCGATCGAGAACTGCGAAGGGCTCAAGTGAGCTCTCACTGAACTTCGGCGCAGGCCCCCACGGCTCCCGTGGGGGCCTGCGTCATGCCCGGCACCCACTCCCTGAGACGGCGCTGGGCCGGGCTCGTCCCGGAGGTTACCGTCGGGTTCGACGGTGGCGCCGTGGCCATCGCGAACCCGAAGGGGGAGTGGCGATGGACGCCGGATACGGGCTCGCGGTCCGCTGGTCGCTGCAGGACGCGGAGGACGACGTCGCCGAACGGCTCCGCGAGTACGTCGTGGGGACCTCGATCGCGCGGTTCATGTTCCTCGACGGCCTCGCCTTCAAGGTGTGGCGGATGAGCGAGGGTCAGTGGTTCGAAGGCACCTACGTCTTCGACACGGCGCGGGCGCGCGACGAGTTCCAGCAGGAGTTCGAGGACGCCGCCGAGCGCTCACCGGGCAGCGAGATCATCGGCTCGGCACCGGTCGCCATCGAGCCCTACGAGGTCGTCGCGATCGCCGAGGGACCGCAGCACTTCCGCCGAGGACCGGGGCCCGGGCGGGCCGGCGCGGCCTGAGCCCTGATCCACCGATCTCCCGCCTCCTGCGCGACCCCATCCGGGCGCGCTGGCTGCGGTGCCGGACCTCAGCGGGCCTCCGGCCCGCCTCGGCACGCCGCCTTGCCGTCACACCCGTCTGGTGCCGCTCGCCACGGCGTCGGTCGGTGGGTCAGGGCTGAGCCCGGCTCAGCGCTTGACGGCGACGAACAGGCCGTCGCTCACCGGCAGCAGCGCCGTCACGAGGCGGTCGTCGTCGCGGAGCGACTTGCCGAGGTCGCGCAGCGTCACCGTGTCGCCGTCGCGGGCGGCCGGGTCGGCGACCTTGTCGTGCCAGAGCATGTTGTCGAGCGCAAGGATGCCCCCGGTGCGCAGGAGGCGAATGCCGTGCTCCGCGTAGGCGGGGTAGGTCTCCTTGTCCGCGTCGATGACGACCATGTCGTAGACGCCGTCGGTCATCCTCGGGAGGACGTCGAGGGCGCGGCCGGAGATGACGCGCGTCCGCTGGTGCGGGATGCCCGCCGCGACGAACGCCGCCTTGGCGGCCCGCTGGTGCTCCGGCTCGACGTCGATCGTCGTGAGGACGCCCTCGGAATGCATTCCGCCGAGGAGCCAGAGGCCGGACGTGCCGCCGCCGGTCCCGATCTCGATGACCGAATGCGCGGACAGGGCCGCCGCGAGGAGGCGCAGTGCCGCTCCGGCCCCGGTGCCGACCGGGGTCGCACCGCCGAGCTCCTCGCCCTGGCGGCGGGCACCGGCGATGACGTCGTCCTCGGTCACGAACTCCTCGGCATACGCCCAGCTCGCCGGCTTCTGCGCACTCATGGGACCACCCTATCCGGGCGCTCGTCCATGGCTCGCACCGTGGACGCACACAGGAACCTCTCAGGAGGGAAGGGAACGATGGGGTCTGGTTGTTCGTCCTGACAACCAAGGTCGTCCATCGAACGAGGAGTGAAGGACCAGTGCCCGAGGGGATCAGCACGCGCGAGGTCGCGAGTGCGTCCGTGCCCGAAGAGGCCGGCAGGTGGGTGACGTCCGACGTGGTGGGCCCCCCGGCGGAGGAAGTCACGAAGTGGGTTCCTCCGACGTGGGAAGAGATCGTCGAGCAGCACTCGGCGCGCGTCTACCGGCTGTCGTACCGCCTGACCGGCAACGTCCACGACGCCGAGGACCTGACGCACGACGTCTTCGTCCGCGTCTTCCGCTCCCTGCACACCTACCGCCCCGGCACCTTCGAGGGCTGGCTGCACCGGATCACGACCAACGTGTTCCTCGACAAGATGCGCCGCAAGCAGCGGATCCGCTTCGACGCCCTCTCGGAGGAGGCGAGCGCGCGCCTCGCCTCGACCGGCGCCGGCCCCGAGCAGCAGGTCCACGACGGCATGTTCGAGGACGACATCCAGCGGGCGCTCGACGGGCTGCCGCCGGACTTCCGCGCGGCCGTCGTCCTCTGCGACATCGAGGGCCTCTCCTACGAGGAGATCGCCACGACGCTCGACATCAAGCTCGGCACGGTGCGGTCCCGCATCCACCGCGGCCGGGCCCAGCTGCGCGAGGCCCTGGCCCACCGCGCCCCCACGGCGACGCCGTCCGAGCCCGTGCCCACCCGCCCCGTCATGGGCGTCCCCGCCCTGGGTCGGGCATGATCGCGCCGGCCGCGCGCTGCCTGCGCGACGAGCTCACCGACTACGCCTCCGGCCGGCTGACGGCCGTCCGGCGCAGCCACTGGGACCTCCACCTCGTCACCTGCCAGTCGTGCCGCGCCGCGGTCGACGACGAGCGGCGTCTCCAGACCGCGCTGCGGCTCGACACCGTCGCCGTGCCCGACCAGCTCCGCTCGATGCTCCTCGCGCTCGCGACACGGCCCGAGGGCGCCATCCCGAGCGTCCCGCTCGCGCCCGCCCACGTGCGGACCTACGTGACGGCGGTGCCGCTCGCGACCCTCGCACCGCACGCACCGGCCGTGCACCGGTCGATGGTCCGGCCGACCCTGCTCGCCACCCTCGCCGCGTCCGCGGGCGCAGCGGCCGCGATCGGGCTGTCGCTCGGCAACCTCGGGGCGTCGGCCGCCCAGGTCCGCCCGCTCACCCGCCCGGCGCCGCCCGCCCAGTCCTCGACCTTCGTCCCGGCCCCGGCGGCCCCGGCTTCGTACCGCTCCGGATGGTCCCTCGCCGCCGTGACCGGGGCACAATCGACTCCATGACCGACCTTCCCGACGACGACCGACGCTTCGCGCCACCGCCGTCCGAGGACCTCGCCGCTCCCGAGCCGCCGACGCGCGCCGACACCGAGGTGCTCGACGTGTCGCAGACCACCCAGCTCGACGTGCAGGCGCCGCCCGCGGCGTCCCGCTGGGAGTGGGCCGAGCCCGGCAGCGCCCCGGCGGATGCCCCGGCACCCCATCGGCCCGCCGGCCCGGCCACCGAGTCGCCGTTCGGCTGGTCGTGGTCGAGCGAGCCCGCCGCCGACGAGACGTCCGCCGCCGCCGCCGGCCATGGCGAGCCCTTCGTCGAGGGCCCCGGCCCGTCGGACCCCGAGCCGGAGACCAAGGAGCGGCGTCCCCGCCGCCGTCCCGGCTGGGGAGCCCTCGTCGGCACGGCCGCCGCGGCTGCCCTCGTCGCCGGCGGCGTCGGTGGACTCGGCGGCGCCTGGCTGGCCAACTCCGGCGCATTCGACCTCGGGCGGACCTCCTACGAGGCGCCCAAGCCGGGTCCGGCCGCCCAGAGCCGGCCGAGCGGCTCGGTCGCCTCCGTCGCGGCGAATGCCCTGCCGAGCGTCGTGACGATCAAGGTCGCCACGGACAACGGCTCGGCGACCGGCTCCGGCTGGGTCTTCGACGACCAGGGCCACCTCGTGACCAACAACCACGTCGTCGAGGGCGCGAACGGCGGCACGGTCGACCTCCTCCTCTCCAACGGCAAGCACGTCAAGGCGACGGTCATCGGCCAGGACTCCTCCTACGACCTCGCGGCGCTCAAGGTGACCGACGTCGACCTCAAGCCGCTGCCGATCGGCAGCTCGGCCCAGCTCGTCGTCGGCGACCCGGTCATCGCCATGGGCGCGCCGCTCGGTCTCGAGAGCACGGTGACGACGGGGATCATCTCCGCCCTCAACCGGCCGGTCAGCGCCGGGGACGGGCAGAACACCTCGTTCATCAACGCGATCCAGACCGACGCTGCGATCAACCCGGGCAACAGCGGTGGGCCATTGCTCAACATGTCCGGCCAGGTCGTCGGCATCAACAGCGCGATCGCCCGCCTGCCCAGCCAGGGCGGCACCGACACCGGCGGCAGCATCGGGCTCGGCTTCGCGATCCCGAGCGACCAGGTCCGGCGGACCGTCGAGCAGCTCATCCGCTACGGCAAGGCCGAGCACCCGGTCATCGGGGTCCGCCTCGACACGCAGTACGACGGCGAGGGCGTCAAGATCGCCAGCTCCGGCAGTGTGCCGGTGACCCCCGGCGGACCCGCCGACGAGGCCGGTCTCAAGGCCGGCGACGTCATCGTCGCCTTCGACGGCCGGCCGATGACCGACCCCGACGAGCTCATCGTCGCGATCCGCGCGAGGGCGGTCGGCGAGGAAGTGACCCTCAAGGTGCGTCGAGGCAGCCAGGAGTTCGATGCGAAGATGACCCTCCAGAAGGCCCCGAACAGCTAGGACTGGCACCGGACATGTTGGGAATCAACGGGTGGGAGCTCATCGCGCTCGCCGTGCTCGGCATTCTCATCCTCGGGCCCGACCGGATGCCGGAGTACGCCCAGAAGCTCGCGCAGCTCATCTTCCGCATCCGCCACCTCGCCGAGGGCGCCAAGGTCCAGCTCAAGGACCAGCTCGGCGACGACTACAAGGACATCAACTGGCGGCAGTACGACCCGCGCCAGTACGACCCGCGGCGGATCGTCCGGGACGCGCTCGCCGAGCCGATCGACCGTCCCGACGACGTCGAGGGGGCCGAGCCGATCGACGACCCGACGCCCGTCGGCAGCCGGATCCGGGGCTACGACCCGGACCTCCCGACGCCCTACGACGTCGACGCGACCTGAGTCCGCCCACTCTCGATGGGTTCGTGAGGGTCAGCGGCCGGCCGGGGTGAGCCCGAGCGAGCGGCCGGCGAGCCCGCGGGACCGGCTCGCGAGACCGCGGGCGATGCCGCGCAGGGCCGTCGCCGCAGCGCCGGAGGGGTTGCCGAGGACGACGGGCGTCCCGTGGTCGGCGCCCTCGCGGAGGGTGACGTCGAGGGGGATCTGGCCGAGCAGCCGGACCTCGGCCCCGATCGTGCGGCTCAGCGAGTCGGCGACGGACTGGCCGCCGCCGCTGCCGAAGAGCTCCTGACGGGTGCCGTCGGGCAGCTCCAGCCAGCTCATGTTCTCGATGACGCCGGCGATCCGCTGGTGGGTCTGCACGGCGATCGCGCCGGCCCGCTCGGCGACCTCGGCGGCCGCCTGCTGCGGGGTCGTGACGACGAGGATCTCGGCGCCCGGGATGAGCTGGGCGACGGAGATCGCGATGTCGCCGGTGCCCGGCGGCAGGTCGAGGAGGAGGATGTCGAGGTCCCCCCAGAAGACGTCGCCGAGGAACTGCTGCAGGGCGCGGTGGAGCATCGGCCCCCGCCACACGACGGGCTGGTTGCCCGGGACGAACATGCCGATCGAGATGACCTTCACGTCGTAGGCCAGCGGCGGCAGGATCATGTCGTCGACCTGGGTCGGCCGCGTCGTCACGCCGAGCATCCGGGGGATCGAGAAGCCGTAGATGTCGGCGTCGACGACCCCGACCTTGAGCCCCTCGACGGCGAGCGAGGCGGCGAGGTTGGCAGTCACGGAGGACTTGCCGACGCCGCCCTTGCCGGACGCCACGGCGTAGACGCGGGTGAGGCTGCCCGGCTGGGCGAACGGGATCTCCCGTTCGGTGGCGCCCCCGCGCAGCTGGGTCTTGAGCGCTCCGCGCTGCTCGTCCGACATGACCCCCAAGGTCACCGCCACCGACGTGACGCCGGGGACTCCGAGCAGGGCATTCGTCGTGTCGCGGGTCAGCGTCTCCTTGAGCGGGCAGCCGGAGACGGTGAGCAGGATCGTGACCTGGACCCGGCCCGACTCGTCCACGACGCAGGACTCGACCATGCCGAGCTCGGTGATCGGCTTGCGGATCTCGGGGTCGTCGACGGTCGCGAGCGCTGCGTACAGCTGCTCGTCGGTCGCCGGGAGCGTCGTGGACATGTGCTCCATGCTAGGTCGGCGACCGAGGAGGTCCGAATGCCGGGGGGCCGGGGTGCGGGAGATCACCCTCGGCTCGGCGGTCGTGCGGGTGGCGCTCAGTCGAGACGGGCCGCGGTGGTGCCGGGTCCGGAGTCCTGCTCCGCGGGGCGGTCGCGTTTGTCGAGCTCCTCCAGGAGGTCCTCGAGCAGGTCCCGGAGCTCGCTGCGGACGAAGTCGCGCGTCGCCTGGTCGCGCATCGCGAGCCGGAGCGAGGCGACCTCGCGGGTCAGGAACTCGGTGTCGGCGAGGTTGCGCTCGTCGCGGGCCCGGTCCTGCTCCGTCGCGACCCGGTCGCGGTCGGCCTGACGGTTCTGCGCGAGGAGGATGAGCGGCGCGGCGTAGGACGCCTGGAGCGACAGGATGAGCGTGAGCAGCGTGTAGTTGAGCTCGCGCGGGTCGAACTGGAGGTCGGCCGGACCCCAGGTGTTCCAGACGAGCCAGAGCGCGACGAAGATCGTCATCCAGAGGATGAACCGCGGGGTCCCCATGAAGCGGGCGAACTTCTCCGACAGGACCCCGAAGGCCTCGCTGTTCAACCCCTGGGGCCGCCGGACCAGGCTGGCCCGGCGCTCCTGCGGGGTGTCGAGGCGGACGCGGCGCTCAGCCATGGGCGGCCCCCTCGACCTCGGTGATGTCGTGGCGGTCCTCGCGCCAGTCGTCGGGGAGGATGTGGTCGAGGACGTCGTCGACGGTCACGGCACCGAGGAGCAGGCCGTTGTCGTCGACGACGGGCATGCCGACGAGGTTGTAGTTGGCGAGGTTGCGGGTCACGACACCGATCGGGTCGTGCGGCTCGAGCGGGGGGACGGTCTTGTCGAGGATCGTGCCGACGCTGCTGTGCGGCGGCTCCCTGAGCAGCCGCTGGATGTGCACCATCCCGAGGTACTTGCCGGTCGGCGTCTCGAGCGGCGGCCGGCAGACATAGATGTTGCAGGCGAGCGCGGGCGCGAGCTCCTGTCGTCGGACGAGCGCGAGCGCCTCGGCGATCGACGCCTCCGGCCCGAGGATGACCGGCTCGGTCGTCATCATGCCGCCGGCGGTGTAGTCGTCGTAGCTGAGCAGCCGACGTAGGTCGGCCGCCTCGTCGGGCTCCATCCGCTGGAGGAGCTCCTCCTGCTTGTCCGGGGGCAGCTCGCCGAGCAGGTCGGCGGCGTCATCCGGCTCCATCGCCTCCAGGACGTCGGCGGCACGGTCGGTCGCGAGGTTGGTGAGGATCTCGACCTGGTCGTCCTCCGGGAGCTCCTCGATGACGTCGGCGAGGCGCTCGTCGTCGAGGGCGGCGGCGAGCTCGACGCGGCGCTTGGGCGGGAGGTCGTGCATGACCTCGGCGAGGTCCGCGGGACGCAGGTCGTCGTAGGCCTCGAGGAGCCGCGCCGCACTCTGCTCGCCGGACTCCTCGCGAAGCCCGACGACGTCCTCGATGGGGGCGACGAAGGTGTCGCCGCGCCGCCGGGCGAGCCTGGACAGACCGGTGAGCGGCTTGCCCCGCCGGAGCGAGGCGCGGCTCACCGACCACGCCCGGGTGTGGATCTGCTCGAGCCCGACGTCCTCGATCGTCGCGTCGACCTCGCCCTCCTGGGTCCGGGCGCGGACCTGGCGGTCGAAGAGCTGCGCGACGACGAGCACCTCGTTGCCCCGCTGCTCGAAGCGGCGGACGTTGACCAGACCTGTCGTGATGACCTGGCCGCCGTCGACGCTCGTCACCCGGGTCATCGGGACGAAGATTCGCTTGCGCCCGGCCACCTCGACGACGAGCCCGATGACGTTGGGGCGTCGTCGCGCCACGGAGAAGGTGACGACGACGTCGCGGACGCGGCCGACCTGGTCGCCGAGCGGGTCGAAGACACTGAGCTCGACGAGCCGGCCGACGAAGACTCGGGTCGGCGTGCTCACCCGGCAAGGCTATCGGCGGCGCGCGAATGCATTCGTCAGCCTCGCTGGCGACGCCTCCGCTGGGGTCGTCCCCGCCAGTGCCACGGCAGCCATCGCGCCGTGGTCCCCGCTGCTCCCGGGGCGGCGGCACGCTCGGGGTCGCCGGTCGGCGCGTCGAACGTGTCGGTCGGCGAGCCGTAGGGGCGCAGGCGGTGGATCGTGCACTCGGCGGCCCAGCGCGTGCGGACGTCGCCGGTCGCGTTGAGGCGGGCGGCGCGCAGCGTCTCGGCGACGGCGTCGTAGTCGGGGTGGTCGGGGTCGATGCGCTCGACCCTCGCGTGGACGCGGAGCAGCCGCCCGCCGGTGTCCTTGGACCGCAGCGCCACGCTGACGTCCTCGGGCAGCCAGGGCAGGTGCTGCTCGCCCGGCCCGGAGACGAGCAGGAAGGCGCCGTCCTGCCACTCGTGCCAGACGGCGTGCGCCCGCTCGCCCGGGACCTCGACCCAGATGACGCCGCTCTTGGCCGCCGCCTCGGCGAGGAGCGCGGAGAGGTTGACCTGGCGGGGGGCCGCCGCGGCCGGCGCGTCCTCGGTCACAGGGTGAACTGTCTCATAACGCACGGTCGCGGCCCCCTGCTACGTTCGCGAGCGCCGGACCGACGACTCGACCAGGGGACACCCATGCGCAGCGCCAAGGACTTCTTCGCCCCTCTCGCCGTGGGCGCCCCCACGCCGGTCCGGGAGGTGCCGGCCCGGCCGAGCCGGATGATCCACTTCTTCGACCCGAGCAACGACAAGATGGCGGCCAAGGTCCCGGCCATGGTCGGCACCGTCGACGTCCTCCTCGGCAACCTCGAGGACGCGGTCAGGGCCGACCGCAAGGAGGCCGCACGCGCGGGGCTCGTGCGCATCGCGCAGGACACCGACCTCGGGGACTCGACCCAGCTGTGGACCCGCGTCAACAGCCTCGACAGCCCGTGGGCGCTCGACGACCTGACGACGCTCGTCGGCGAGATCGGCGACCGGCTCGACGTCGTCATGGTGCCCAAGGTGCAGGGCGCCGAGGACATCCACTACGTCGACCGGCTCCTCGCCCAGCTCGAGGCCCGCGCGGGGCTCACCCGGCCGATCCTCGTCCATGCGATCCTCGAGACGGCGCGCGGCGTCGTCAACGTCGAGGAGATCGCCGGCGCCTCCCCGCGGATGCAGGGCATCTCGCTCGGCCCGGCCGACCTCGCCGCCGACCGGCGGATGAAGACGACCCGCGTCGGCGGCGGCCACCCCGGCTACCTCGTCCGCGCCGACCCGACGGACGGGGACGTCCAGGGAGCCCGGGCGACCCACCAGCAGGACCTGTGGCACTACACGATCGCCCGGATGGTCGACGCCTGCGCGGCGCACGGCATCTTCCCCTACTACGGTCCGTTCGGGGACATCGCGGACGTCGTCGCCTGCGAGGACCAGTTCCGCAATGCCTTCCTGCTCGGCTGCGTCGGCGCGTGGTCGCTCCACCCGGTCCAGATCGCGATCGCCAAGAAGGTCTTCAGCCCGTCGGCGGAGGACGTCGCGCACGCGCGGCGGGTCCGGGCGGCCATGGGCGACGGCACGGGCGCGGTCATGCTCGACGGCAGGATGGAGGACGACGCCTCGCTCAAGCAGTGCCTCGTCATCCTCGAGCTCGCCGAGCGGCTCTCGGCGAGCGACCCGGAGCTGGCCGAGCTCTACGCCGCCGACGCCGACGGCGAGGGCCCGCGATGAGCGAGGACACCGCATTCGTCCCCCGTCGCTCGGTCCTCTACATGCCCGCCTCCAACGAGCGGGCGCTGGAGAAGGCGCGGACCCTCCCCGTCGACGCCCTGATCCTCGACCTCGAGGACGCCGTCGCACCGGGGGACAAGGAGACGGCGCGGGAGAACGCGTGTGCCGCCGCCGCGTCGGGCGGCTACGGCCCGCGGGAGGTCACGATCCGGGTCAACGCGATCGGGACGCAGTGGCACGACGCGGACCTCGAGGCCGCCTGCGGGGCGGGACCGGGCGGGATCGTCGTCCCGAAGGTCGCCTCGGCCCGCGAGGTCGGGCAGCTCGTCGCCGCGATGGAGCGCCACGGGGCGCCGGAGCACACCCGGCTCTGGGCGATGATCGAGACGCCGACGGCGATCTTCGACGTCCGCGACATCGCGGGGGCCTCCGAGCGGCTCGCGGTCCTCGTCATCGGGACCAACGACCTCGTCAAGGAGCTCCGCGCCGCGCACGTCCCGGGGCGCGGCCCCCTCCTCACCGCACTCTCCCTCGCCGTCCTCGGCGCTCGGGAGGCCGGAGTCGCGGTGCTCGACGGCGTCTTCAACGACGTCCGTGACGCCGAGGGACTCCGGGCCGAGTGCGAGCAGGGACGTGACCTCGGCTTCGACGGCAAGACCCTGATCCACCCGGGTCAGGTCGAGGTCGCCAACGAGGTCTTCGCTCCCTCCGCGGCCGACGTGCAGGACGCGCGCGGCGTCCTCGAGGCGTGGGAGGCGGGCGCGGGCCGGGGGGTCGTCACGCACGACGGCCGGATGGTCGAGGCGCTCCACGTCGACATCGCCCGCCGGGTCTTGGCCACGGATGCCGTGATCGCCGAACGGATGTAACCTTTTCCTTGTCTGCGGCGTCTGATGAGATGTGGTCCCGCCGGGGGTCGGCGGTGACCCGGAGCGTCTCCCACGCTTCGCTGTGCAGGCAGGGTCGAGTGGCCCTGGGAGGGGAAGGTAGAACATCATGGGACAGGTCTCTCGTCGCGCGCTGCTCACCGGGTCGGTCGGAGGTGCCGCCGCGGGCGGGCTCCTCCTCGGGGCGACTCCGGCGCAGGCCGCGACCTACCCGACCCTTCGGTCGGGCTCGTCCGGCTTCCACGTGCAGCTGCTCCAGCAGCGCCTGAGCCGCGCCGGCTACTGGCTCGGCACCGCGGACGGCCGCTTCGGCGGCCTCACGCTCCAGGCCGTCTACGCGCTCCAGAAGGCCGCCGGGCTCAGCCGGGACGGTGTCGTCGGCCCGGCGACGTGGAGCAGGGTCAACGCCGGCTTCCGGCCGGCGATCCTCTCCTCGGGGGCCTCGACGCGCCTCGAGGTCCACCTCGCGCGACAGCTCATCAAGGTCGTGCGCAACAACCGGCTCCAGATGGTCCTCAACACGAGCACCGGGAGCAACCAGAACTACACCTACCCCGACGGCACGAAGGCCTTCGCCGACACCCCGACGGGCAACTACTCGGTCTACTACGGCTACAGCGCCGGCTGGCAGGAGGGACCCCTTGGCAACCTCTACCGGCCGCGCTACTTCAACAGCCGTGACGCGATCGCCGTCCACGGGGCGGGGAGCATCCCGCCCTACCCGGCGAGCCACGGCTGCGCCCGCGTCTCGACGCAGGCGATGGACATGATCTGGGCCCGCAACCTCATGCCGATGGGTTCGCGCGTCGTCGTCTACTGACACCGCGCCTGCGGCGTGCGCCGTCGGCGCACGCCGCAGGCTCAGATCTGCCACGAGCTCGCTGCGCTCGCGCTGCTCTCCCGTTCCGGGGAACGAAGCTCCTACGTCGCCATTCCCCGGGTCACCAGGCGTGACCCGCGGCGAGCGCCGCGAGATCCCCGAAGACCGCCTCGACGTCGACGACCAGGCCGCGGGCGCCGAACCACGTCGCGACGTTGGTGACGTCGCGACGCAGGAAGTCGAAGCCGTGCGGGTTGCCGATGACGTCGACGATCTGCGGCCAGTCGATGACGACGAGCCGGTCACCGTCCTTGAGGATGTTGAATGCGGACAGGTCGCCGTGCGCCCAGCCGTTCGCCGCGAGCTCCTCGAGGACGCCCTGCACCTGCGCCCAGAGCGCCGGGAGGTCGGCCTGCTCGGGGCGGCACTGGGCGAGCCGCGGGGCGGCGACGCCGGTGTCCTGGTCGCCGATGAACTCCATGAGCATCTCGGTGTCGGAGAGCTGGACGGGGTAGGGGACCGGCAGTCCGAGCTCCCAGAGCCTCGCGAGGGCCCCGAACTCCGCCCCCGCCCACTGGCCGGCGATGACCTCCTTGCCGAAGTCGGTTCGCCGGGCCATGGCGCGCATCTCCCGGCTGCGGCGGACGCGCCGGCCCTCGAGGTAGCCCGAGTCCCGGTGGAAGAGCCGTCGCTCACCGGGCCGGAAGCGCTTGGCCGCCATCGTGACGCCGGCGCCCAGCCCGGGCACCCAACGGCGCACGAGGTGGACGTCGGCCTCTTTGCCGGTCTTGAGGACGCCGAGCTCGGCCTCGACGGCGCCGAGGGCCGTGATCACCCAGTCGGGTCGCGGACGGGGCCCGTGGGTGGACCCGTCCCAGGTGGACCAGCGCTCGCCCTCCGGGGGCGTCTCGGCCTTGAGGTCAGCCGCGTACTGGTCGGGGTCGAACTGTCGAGAAGTGTCGTGCAGCAAGAGAGGAGCTCCTGAGGTGAAGGGAGGTGGACCGGGTGCGGTCCTGGACCGTCATGGACATGTCGGGCCTCCTGCTCTCGGGGCACAGTCGCCGGGGATCGGCTGCTCGTGCTGCATTCGACGACCACTGTCCCAGCGTCGACGCTCGGCTGCCACTGGTTTTCGCGCGGAGCCGCTGCTCAGGCGATGGAGCCGAGCCAGGCGATGAGCCGCGGCGCGTGCGAGGTCCAGTAGGCGTTGTCGTGCTCGCCCTTGTCGAACAGCCGGGTCGTCGCCGGCCGCTCCGCGACGTACGCGCGGTTGGTCCCGATGAAGGGGTCCTCGGTCCCGCAGGCGATCGAGACGGGAATGCCGGGGAGCCGCCGGGCCGGAGCGAAGACGTCGTGGGCGGCGTAGTCCTCGGCGTCGTCGAACGCGCCCGGGGCCGTGCCTCCGGCCGACGTCCAGAGCGCCGTGCTCATCGGGGCGACCCCGACGACCCGGTCGCGGGGGAGCCGCCCGGCGAGGAGGAGCGAGCCGTAGCCGCCCATCGACCAGCCGATGAACCCGACCCGGGCGTCGTCCGACATCCGTGCCGTCTCCAGGGCGAGGGGGATGAGCTCCTCGAGCACGAGGCGACCGGAGTCGGTCCCGTCGCGCCGGGCATGCCAGTAGCCGTTGCCGCCGCTCACCGAGACGAGGGCGAGCCCCGCGTCGACCGCCGCCCCGCCGAAGCCCAGGCGGAAGCTGTCGCTCGCGTCGCCGCCGCGTCCGTGCAGGGAGACGAGCAGGGCCTTGGGTCGGGCGGGCGCCCGGAGGAACCACTGCGCCCGTCCCCCGGGGGCGAATGCCGACTCGATCGTCCCGACCTGGGCGCCCTCCGCCGCGGCCGGGTCGTAGCGCGACGTCGAGTCCGATCCACCGCACCCGGCGAGGCCGACGGCCGCGCTCCCGGCGGCGGCGAGCACGGCCCGGCGCGAGGGCAGGGGGTGCGGCATACGTCACTCTAGGCGGGCGACGAGAGCGAACTCACGCATTCGACCCGTGTGCGGTGCCGGTGCCCGTCGGCATACTCGTCGGAGTTCGATGCCCACCCTCTGACCGCGAGGTGCACCCATGTCCCGCCTGCAGACGACCGACGGCCTGACCGACGAGCAGAAGGACCTCCTCGGGCTCGTCCGGCAGTTCGTCGACGAGCAGATCATCCCCGTCGCGACCGAGCTGGAGCACAAGGACGAGTACCCCCAGGACATCGTCGACCAGATGAAGGAGATGGGGATCTTCGGGCTGATGATCCCCGAGGAGTACGGCGGGCTGGGGGAGAGCCTGCTCACCTACGCGCTGTGCGTCGAGGAGATCGCCCGCGGCTGGATGTCGGTGAGCGGCATCATCAACACCCACTTCATCGTCGCCTACATGATCCTCCAGCACGGGACCGAGGAGCAGAAGCAGCGCTACCTGCCCCGGATGGCGACCGGGGAGATCCGGGGTGCGTTCTCGATGAGCGAGCCCGGGCTCGGGTCGGACGTCGCCGGCATTCGCACCAAGGCGGTCCGCGACGGCGACTCGGAGGACTGGACGATCACCGGCCAGAAGATGTGGCTGACCAACGGCGGCAGCGCCAACCTCGTCGCCGTCCTCGTGAAGACCGACCTCGGCGCCGACCGGCCGCACGCCAACATGGCGACCTTCCTCATCGACAAGGAGTCGGGCTTCGGCGAGACCGCGCAGGGCGTCACGGTGCCCGGCAAGATCGACAAGATGGGCTACAAGGGCGTCGACACGACCGAGCTCCTCCTCGACGCCCACCGGACGACGACCGCCCAGCTCCTCGGCGGCGAGCCGGGCCAGGGCTTCTACCAGATGATGGACGGCGTCGAGGTGGGCCGGGTCAACGTCGCGGCGCGCGCGTGCGGCGTCGCGATGCGCGCCTTCGAGCTCGGCATCTCCTACGCCCAGCAGCGGGAGACCTTCGGCAAGAAGATCGCCGAGCACCAGGGCATTCTCTTCCGCCTCGCCGACATGGCGACCAAGCTCGAGGCGAGCCACCAGATGATGGTCAAGGCCGCGCGGCTCAAGGACGCGGGCCAGCGCAACGACCTCGAGGCGGGGATGGCCAAGTACCTCGCCTCGGAGAACTGCGCTGACGTCGTCGAGCAGTCCTTCCGGATCCACGGCGGTTACGGCTACTCCAAGGAGTACGAGATCGAGCGGCTCTACCGCGAGGCGCCGATGCTGCTCATCGGCGAGGGCACGGCCGAGATCCAGAAGATGATCATCGGCCGGCGGCTGCTCGAGGACTTCAGGCTCAAGGGCTGAAGGCGGGGTGCTGGACGGCACCCAGCAGCCGCCCAGCATTCGGTCAGCGTCCTTTGGGACAATGGGGGCATGACGACGCAACCCAACGCCCGAGGCCTCGGCGGGATCGCCGCGCGGGCCCTCCAGCTCCAGTACCCGATGTCCCTCGGTGTCTACGACGACTACGCCGGGGCCCAGAAGGCGGTCGACCACCTGTCCGACCACGAGTTCCCCGTGCAGAACGTCATGATCGTCGGCACCGACCTCAAGCAGATCGAGCGGGTGACCGGGCGCCTGACGATGGGCCGGGTGCTCGGCGGCGGCGCCCTGTCCGGTGCCTGGCTCGGCGGGTTCGTCGCCCTCGTCTTCGCCCTCTTCGACTCCTCGAATGCCGCGCTCGGAGCCTTCGTCTTCACGATCGCCTTCGGTGCGGTCTTCGGGCTCGTCTGGGCGTTCATCACCTACCGGCTGACCGGCGGCGCCCGCGACTTCACCTCGGTGAGCCAGGTCGTCGCGACGAAGTACGAGGTGCTCGTCGAGCACAAGTTCGTCCAGCAGGGCCGTGAGCTGCTCGCCCAGCTCGACCCGATGCGGGCCGCGCAGGAGCAGGTCCGGCGGGCGCAGGAGTCGCAGCGCTCACTCGGGGCGGACGAACCACCGCTCACGCCCGGCGCGTAGGGGTCCTGCCCGGCGCGTAGGGTCGGCGGCATGGCGACCACGGCCCTCGACGGCACCCCCTGCTCCACGTCCGGTGACCTGCCCCGCGAGGGGGACACGGTGCCCGACTACACGCTCGTCGGGGTCGACCTCGGCGAGTTCGGCCGGGGCGACCTGAGCGGACGGGTCGTCCTCAACATCTTCCCGAGCATCGGCACCGGCGTCTGCGCGGCGAGCGTGCGGGCCTTCAACGAGCGGGCCGCCGGCCTGACCGACACGACCGTCGTCTGCGTCTCGGTCGACCTGCCCTTCGCGCAGTCCGGCTTCTGCGCCGCCGAGGGGATCGACCGGGTGCGGATGGGGTCGGCCTTCCGGACCGCCTTCCCGGAGGACTTCGGGGTGCGGCTCGTCGACGGCGCCTTCCAGGGGCTCTGTGCGCGCGCCGTCGTCGTCCACGACGCCGACGGCAAGGTCCTGCATTCGCAGCTCGTGGCGGACATCGCGAGCGAGCCGGACTACGACGCTGCGCTCTCCGTCCTCGTCTGAGCCGGCCGCGAGACCCGGCCACCTTTCCGGCTCCAGCGGCGTCCGGAGGTCTGAGGCGTCCGGCAGCGAGGCCGGGCGGGACGGCTGGAGGGGAACCACTGCATCGTGCAGGCGTGCGCCGCGGGGCACCGTCGAGACACGGATGGAGTGGGCCCGATCGTGCGCAAGGGCGCGAACCTGAGCCTCGTCCCCGACCGCTGGGGCTGGTGAGCGGGCCTCAGCCGCGCGCCCTGACCTCGCGGATCCACGCCTCGACGTCGGCGCTGCTGCGCGGCATTCCGGCGGAGAGGTTGACGCAGCCGTCATCGGTGACGACGACGTCGTCCTCGATCCGGACGCCGTTGCCGCGGAACCGCTCGGGCGCCTTGAGGTCGTCGGCCTTGAAGTAGAGACCGGGCTCGACGGTGAGGACCATGCCGGGCACGAGCTCGGCGTCCATGTACTCCTCGCGCGTCGCGAGGGCACAGTCGTGGACGTCGAGCCCGAGGTGGTGGCTCGTGCCGTGGACCATCCAGCGCCGGTGGAACTGGCCGTGCTCCTCGTCGAGGGTCGCCTCGACGTCGACGCCCTCGGGGAGGAGCCCCCAGGCCGCGATGTGCTCGGCGATGACGCGGATCGCGGCCTTGTGGACGTCGCTGAACCTGTTGCCCGGCCTGACCGTGGCGATCGCGGCCTCCTGAGCGGCATAGACGGCGTCGTAGATCTCGCGCTGGGCGTCGCTGAACTCGCCGGTCACCGGCAGGGTGCGGGTGATGTCGGCGGTGAAGAGGCTGTCGACCTCGACGCCCGCGTCGATGAGGACGAGGTCGCCGGCGCGCACCTCGCCGGAGTTCTTGATCCAGTGCAGGGTGTTGGCGTGGTCGCCCGAGGCGACGATGGAGTCATAGCCGACACCGTTGCCGGCATGCCGCGCGTGAAGGCCGAAGACCCCCTCCGCCCAGCGCTCGCCGCGGCCCTTGTCGACGGCGTCCTCGAGGCCGGCGATGACCGCCTCGAAGCCGACCTTGGTCGCCTCGACGGCGGCGCGCATCTGCTCGATCTCCCACTCGTCCTTGACCATCCGCAGCGTCGAGAGGAAGGCCGCGAGCTCGTCGTCCCGGGGCTCGAGCTCCTCGCCGGCCGCGCCGTTGTCGGCGCGGGACTGGTCGAGGGTGGCGGTCAGGTCGCGGTCGGCGTCGCGCACGAGGCGGATCGTCAGCTCGCCGGCGTCCTTGCTCGCGGCCGCGCCGAACTCGTCGATGTCACGGGCGGTCACGCCGAGCTCGAGCTCGACGTCGGCGAGGCTCGCGCGGGCGCCGACCCAGAACTCGCCGTAGCGCGCGTCGGAGAAGAACTCGTCGCTGTCCCGGTCGCCGAGGGGCTTGATGTAGAGGATCGCCTCGTGGCCGGCGTCGCCGGTCGGCTCGAGGACGAGGACGGCGTCCGGCTCACGGTCGGCCCCGAGACCGGTCAGGTGCGCGAAGGCCGAATGCGGGCGGAAGACGTAGTCGCAGTCGTTGCTGCGGACCTTGAGGCCACCGGCGGGGACGATGAGCCGCTCCCCGGGGAACTGGGCGCTCAGCGCCTCGCGCCGGACCGCGGCATACGGCGCGACGGGCGACTCCTCGGTGACGAACGGCGCGCGCTCGGCCCAGTCCTCACGGACGAAGCGGCGGAACTCGTCGGTCACGGGACGGGGCCGGTTGTCGGACTTCTTCTGCTCTTCGCTCACGCGTCCAGTCTCCCACGGTGACGGGTCACCCACTTGTTTGGTTTGGACTAGAACAATAGAGTGTTGCCATGCTCATCCGGATCGACGAGTCATCGTCCGTCCCGATCTACGCGCAGGTCGCGGCGGCGGTCCGGCGCGCGGTCGTCGAGGGCCGGGCAGCGTCCGGTGACCGGCTCCCGCCGGCCCGCGACCTCGCCGACGCACTCGGCGTCAACCTGCACACCGTCCTGCGCGGATACCAGGAGCTCCGGGACGAAGGGCTCCTCGACCTGCGTCGGGGACGCGGAGCGGTCATCGCTGCCGGGGCGGTCGAGCGGGCGGCGCCCCGGCTGGCCCTCCGCGAGTTCGTCGACGAGGCGCGCCGCCACGGGCTGTCGGTCGAAGAGGCCGTCGCCCTCGTCCGGGAAGGAATGACCTCATGACCCGAATGCCCGCCCGCCGTGCCGTCACGCTCGCGCTCGTTGCCGGGGTCCCCGTGGCGGCCGGGGCGGCCGCCTCGGGGTCGTCCTGCGGAGCGGCCCGGCGATCGACGTCGTCAAGGGGGACGGGTCGCACCTCGTCGTCACCGTGCCCGACCCGACGGAGCCCGTCGCCCTCCTCAACACCCTCGCCGACCGCGCCCGCAGCGTCCGCTGAGGTCGCGCGGGCGGTCAGAGCGCAGCGTCCAGTGCCTTGTCCCGCTCGGTCTGCGCGCTCTCGTCGTCGGGCATCGTCTGGCTCGTCATCTCGGCCTCGACGCGACGCAGGTAGATGTCGATCTCGGCCCTGACCCTGGCGTCGTCCCAGCCGAGGATCGGCGCGACGAGCGCGGCCGCGTGGGGCGCCGCCTCGATGCCCCGGTCCCGCGCCTCGATCGACACCCGGGTGCGGCGGGCGAGGACGTCGGTCAGGTGCAGCGCCCCTTCCGCGGAGACGGCATAGACGATCTCGACGGCGAGGTGGCCCTCGGTGCCGGGGACCTCCTCGCGGAGCCGCGGCTCGGCGTTGACGAGCGCGATGAGCTCGTGGACGACGGCCCCGTAGCGCTCGAGCAGCCGGATCATGACGTCTTCGTCGACCCCGCACGTCGCGGCGAGCAGCTCGGGCCGGGCACTCAGCCCCTCGAAGCCGCGGGCGCCGGCGAGCGGCACGTCCTGCGTCCGGCATTCCTCGACCTCGCGGCCGAGCTCGGCGACGGCGAGGTCGACCGCGTCCTTGGCCATGACCCGGTAGGTCGTGTACTTGCCGCCGGCGACGACGATCATCCCCGGCGCGACCCGGGCGACGACGTGCTCGCGGGACAGCTTGGTCGTCGAGTCCGCCTCCCCGGAGATGAGCGGTCGCAGCCCGACGTAGACGCCGTCGATGTCGTCGTCGGTCAGCGGCTCGAGGAGGACGGCGTTGACGGTGTCGAGGAGGTAGTCGATGTCGGCGCGGGTCGCCGCCGGGTGGACCTTGTCCAGGTCCCAGTCGGTGTCCGTCGTCCCGATGAGCCAGTGCTCGTCCCACGGGATGACGAACAGCACCGACTTGTCCGTGCGGAGGATGACGCCCGTCTCGCTGCGAATGCGGTCGCGCGGCACGACGAGGTGGACCCCCTTGGAGGCGCGGACGGTGAGGTTGCCCCCGCCGCCGGCCATCGCCTGGAGCTCGTCGGTCCAGACGCCCGTCGCGCCGATGACCTGCCGGGCGCGGATCTCGAAGGCCTCCCCGGTCTCGGTGTCCCGCGCCTGGACGCCGACGACCGTGTCGCCGTCCTTGACGACGCCGGTCATCTGGACCCGGTTGACGCAGGTCGCGCCGAACCGGGCGGCCGTACGCGCCAGCTCGAGGACGAAGCGGGCGTCGTCGACCTGCGCGTCGTAGTACTGGACGGCGCCGGTCAGGGCGTCCGGGCGCAGGCTCGGCATGAGCCCCAGCGCCTTCTTCTTGCTCAGGTGCCGGTGCCGCGGCAGCCCGCCGGTCTGCCCGACCCCGAACGCGAGCCCGTCGTAGAGCGCGATCCCCGACCCGACGTAGAAGCGCTCCCACGCCGGCTTGGTCAGCGGGTACATGAAGGGGACCGGCCGGACGAGGTGCGGCGCGATCGTCTTGAGGAGGAGCCGACGCTCCTGGAGGGCCTCGTGGACGAGGCCGAAGTCGAGCATCTCGAGGTAGCGCAGGCCGCCGTGGATGAGCTTGCTCGACCGGGACGAGGTGCCGCTCGCCCAGTCGCGGCCCTCGATGAGGCCGGTCGACAGGCCGCGGGTCACGGCGTCGAGCGCGGCGCCGCAGCCGACGACACCGCCGCCGACGACGAGGACG
This sequence comes from uncultured Actinomycetota bacterium, assembly GCA_963752365.1. Classification (GTDB taxonomy): domain Bacteria; phylum Actinomycetota; class Actinomycetes; order Actinomycetales; family Dermatophilaceae; genus CAVVXY01. The sequence goes on along the minus strand of CAVVXY010000002.1, from coordinate 151,225 downwards.
TCGAGCTCCCCACCGCTGCGCAGCCGGGCGAGCGCGGCTGCCCGATAGGTCGGGGAAAGGGTCATGCCCTCATCCTTTCAGCCGATCTTCGGTGGACCTTCGGCCGATATTCGGCGCGTCCAACCGTATCTTCCTTCGCCGAGGTGTCTCCTTCTACACATGACCACCTTCCGGCACGGGGCGCGACGCAGCCACCACCCGGTCGTGCGCCGCGACGGCGCCGGCCGGTGGCGCTGGTCGTGCGACTGCGGCGCGGCCGCCCGGCTCCTCGCCGTGGCCCCGATCGCCGTGGTCCCGAGCTGGCGCACCGCTGTGGCCGGCGCGCTCGTCCACCAGCAGTACTGCGCCGGCGAGTGACCGGTCAGTCGACCCAGTCGAGGGTGCGGTCGACGGCCTTGCGCCACCCGGCATGGCCGGTCGCCCGCTGCTCGTCGCTCCACGTCGGCTCCCAGCGCTGACCTTCGGCCCAGTTCGCCCGCAGCTCCTCGGTGCCCGACCAGAAGCCGACCGCGAGACCGGCCGCGTAGGCCGCGCCGAGGGCGGTCGTCTCGGCGACCTTGGGGCGGCTGACCGGGACGCCGAGGATGTCGGCCTGCAGCTGCATGCACAGGGCATTCGCCGTCACCCCGCCGTCGACCTTGAGGACCTCGAGCTTGACGCCGGAGTCGCGCGTCATCGCGTCCGCGACGTCGCGCGACTGGTAGCAGATCGCCTCGAGCGTCGCCCGCGCGAGGTGCGCGTTGGTGTTGAAGCGACTGAGCCCGACGATCGCGCCGCGGGCGTCGCTGCGCCAGTAGGGCGCGAACAGCCCGGAGAATGCGGGCACGAAGTAGATGCCGCCCGTGTCCTGGACCTGGGCCGCGAGGGTCTCGACCTCGCTCGCACCGCTGATGATGCCGAGCTGGTCGCGGAGCCACTGGACCGCGCTCCCCGTCACCGCGATCGACCCCTCCAGGGCGTAGACCGCGGGCGCGTCGCCGAGCTGGTAGGCGACGGTCGTGAGCAGGCCGTTGGTGCTCTTGACGATCTCGGTGCCGGTGTTGAGGAGGAGGAAGTTGCCGGTGCCGTAGGTGTTCTTCGCCTCGCCCGGCTCGAAGCAGACCTGCCCGACCGTCGCCGCCTGCTGGTCGCCGAGGACCGCGGTCAACGGGACCGCCCGGAGGCCGCGGGCGCCGCTCGTCGTGCCGAATGCATTCGCGTCGCTGCTCGGGTGGATCGCCGGGAGCATCGCGCGCGGGATGTCGAAGAAGCCGAGGAGCTCCTCGTCCCAGTCGAGGGTCGTGAGGTCCATGAGCATCGTGCGGCTGGCATTCGTCACGTCGGTCGCGTGGATCCCGCCGTCGGGACCACCGGTGAGGTTCCAGACGACCCAGGTGTCGGGGGTGCCGAAGATCGCGTGCCCGGCCTCGGCGTCGGCGCGGAGGCCGTCGACGTGGTCGAGGAGCCACTGGACCTTGCCGGCGGAGAAGTACGTGGCCGGGGGGAGGCCTGCGCGCTCGCGGATGACGTCGCCGCGGCCGTCTGCGTCGAGTGCCTTGGCGATCGCGTCGGTGCGGGTGTCCTGCCAGACGATCGCGTTGGCATAGGGGCGGCCGGTGCGGCGGTCCCACACGATCGCCGTCTCGCGCTGGTTGGTGACGCCGATCGCCGCCAGGTCGGACGTCGTGAGGCCGCTGCCCGTCAGGGCGCTCCCGATGACGGTCTGGGTCCGCTCCCAGATCTCGAGCGGGTTGTGCTCGACCCACCCGGCCCGGGGGAGGAGCTGCTCGTGCTCGAGCTGGTGGCGCGCGACCTCGGCGCCGTCGTGGTCGAAGATCATGAAGCGCGTGCTCGTCGTCCCCTGGTCGACCGCGCCGACGAAGTCACCCATGCCCGCGGAGCCTAGTGGCCGGGCGAATGGGGGGCGGAGCGCGGGCGGAGCCCCTCGCCTTCTCCGCCAGGCCAGAACGACCTCCGCACCTGTGCGTGACATCGACGGAAGTATCCGGCGACGTTGCGCACAGGCGCGTAGCTCGTCTGTCCACAGGGACGGAAGAACCTCTTCCGCCGCAGAGGGAGGGCCGCGAGGCTGGCGGGATGGACGAACGACTGGCCCAGCTCGCTGCCGGACTCGGTGGTGTCATCGGCTCCCGCGACGTGAACAGCCTGCGTGTCACGCCGGCGGAGGTCGCCGGACTCGTACGGTGCGGTGAGGTCGTCCGCATGCGGCGGGGCGCATTCGTGCTCAGGTCGGCGCTCGAGGCACCGGTACGGGAGGTGCGCGGGGACGGCTCGACCCATGAGCGCCCGCCGACGGCGGTCGATGTCTACCGCCTCTTGGCGCGCGCGGTCCTGCGGAGTCGCCCGCGCTTCGACGCACTGAGCCATCACGCATCCGTCGCCGTGCAGGGAGTGGCGGTCCACGGCGTCGACCTGTCCCTCGTCGACGTGGCGTCGGCCGTGGATCGGCCGATCCGCCGCCACGGCCTGAGCCGTCACCCAGGTGCTGGGCTTCCGATCGAGCTCGTCGGGGGTGCGCGCTGCGTGCGGTTGGCGGAGTCGCTCGTCCAGCTGGCGGCCGCCAGTGGGACGGTTGCCGGAGTCTGCAGCATGGACGACGCGGTCCACCGTGACCTCGTGACCGTCCAGGTGCTTCGGACCATCGCGAAGCGGTTGCCGATTCGGTACAGGAGACGAGTCCTCGACACGATCGGCCTCGTCGACCCGAAGTGCGAGTCGGTCGGAGAGAGCCGGACTCGGCTGATCCTGCGCGACCTCGGGTTCGAGCCGGTCAGCCAGGTGCGGCTGTCCGACGCGGCCGGACTCATCGCGCGGGTCGATTTCCTCATCGATGACCTCGTCGTCGTCGAGTTCGACGGGCTCGTGAAGTACGAGGGGGTCGACGGCAAGCGGGCGCTGGCCGCTGAGAAGGCGCGCGAGTCGCGCATCACCGACACGGACCGCGAGGTCGTCCGGGTCGTGTGGTCGGAGCTGGACGGCCCTGCGCACCTGGCTGCCCGCATTCGGGTCGCGAAGTCTCGAGCCTTGCGGCGGCGTGGACTGGCCGCCTGACGTACGCACCTGTGTCCGAGGTCGACGAATATTGTCGTCGACCTCACGCACAGGCGCGCAGGACGACGGACCGCGGGGGATCTCGCACCACCGAGTCCCGGTTGGGCCGCCCGCGCACCTCGGCATACTGGGAGCCGTGACCCGGCCGACACCCCAGCAGCGACCGCGGGGGGACCGGGCCGGGGCGCGGCTCCGGGCGGGGACGCGGCGGGTGATCCGGCCGAGCGGGCCGCCGACCGACGAGATCCCGGTCTGGACGGCACCGGACGGCGTCGACGTCGACACGGCCCGGAGCGTCATCGACCTCGCGATGCGCGCCGGGATCGCGATGCTCGCGACGGGGGCGTCCGCGGCCGACGTCGTCGCGACCGTGCTCATGCTGACCCGCGCCTACGGGCTCAGGTCCGTCCACGTCGACGTCACCTACATCTCGATCGGCGTCAGCTACCACCGTGGACCGCACGCCGACCCGATGACCGTCCTGCGGGTCGTCCGGACGCGGACCCAGGACTTCACCCGACTCGAGCGGCTCCGGCGGCTCGTCATCGACCTCGCGAGCAGCCCGCTGCCGGTCGAGGACGCGCGGGTGCGGTTCGACGCCGTCGTCTCGGCGCCGCACCCGTACCGCCGCTGGCTCGTCATGACCGGCAGCGCCGTCCTCGCGGCCGCCGCCGCGCTGCTCATCGGCGGCGGCTGGCTCATCGCGGCCATCGCGTTCGTGTCGGCGCTCGCGATCGACCGGCTCAAGTACGTGCTCGGCCGGGCCGGGGTCGCGGCCTTCTTCAGCCAGGTCGTCGCGGCGGCGATCCCGACGGTCGCGGCGACCCTCCTCGTCCTCGCGGGGCTCAAGGGGTCCGACGTCGCGGGCCGCGCGTCGCCGTCGCTCGCCGTCGCCGCCGGGATCGTCCTGCTCCTCTCCGGTCTGTCCGTCGTCGGCGCCGCGCAGGACGCGCTGGAGGGGTTCTACCTCACGGCGGCGGCGAGGGCATTCGAGGTCGTCGTCCTGACCCTCGGCATCGTCGTCGGGGTGACGACCGTCCTCGCGGCCGGCAACCGGCTCGGGCTCTACATCGCCGTCTCGCCGGCGACCCAGCTGGACCGCAACGTCCTCATCCAGCTCGGCTGCGCGGCGGTCATCTCCGGCGGCTTCGCGGTCAGTGCCTATGCTCCGCCGCGCGCCCTGCTCATGAGCGCCGCGCTCGGCCTCGCCGGCTGGTGGGTCGCCTCGACGATGGAGACGAATGCCGGCCTCGGACAAGGACTGTCGGCCGCCATCGCGGCGGTCGTCGTCGGCTTCGCCGCCCGCGCGCTCTCGCGACGGCTCGACGTGCCGAGCCTCGGCGTCACGACGGCGGCGATCGTCCCGCTCCTGCCGGGACGCCTCGTCTACCAGGGGATCTCGGAGGTCATCTCGATCGGCCCGGGGGGCCTCCAGACGGGGATGACGACCCTGCTCGGGGCGGCCGGCGTGGGGCTCGCGCTCGCGGCGGGTGTCTCGATCGGCACCTACTTCGCCGGACTCGTCAGCGCGTGGCGTGGCGGTCGGCGGCTGCTCCCGGCGCCCGGCGCCGCCCGGCCGCTCGCGGACGAGCCCCACTCGACACCGGGGGACGACCTGCGGCTGCGCTGAGGCGCGGTCAGCGGACAGGGGCCGCGGGTCCGCCGACGCCGTTGGCCGTTCGCCAGGTCCGGGTCGCGGTGTCGAGGAGGTGCACCGTCCTGCCGTTGGCGTCGAGCACGGTGACGACGCGGCCGTCGTCGGTGATCTCCTGGAGGGTGCGCCCGGCGAGCACCACGCCGAAGGCGTGCGTGCCGTCCGGCCCGCTGACCGACAGGACGCGGTCGCGCCCGAGCGACGCCGACCAGTCCCCGGCGCTGACCGTGATCCCCGGGCTCGTGGTCGTCGACACCGATGGCGGGACGGGGCCGTTCACGGCCCCGTCCCGCGCGGCGCACCCTGCGAGGGCCGTGAGGCCGAGGGCGATGACCGACGTCGCGACGACGGGGAAGGAGCGGCGCATGTCGGTGTCCTCTCGGCCGGGACGCAGGGTCGCGTCACCCCTACGACGCGCGAGTCCCCCTCTCGGTTGACAGGCAGGCGGAGGGACGAGAGCGCCCCGCCCCCGACGGGTCGGCCCGTCGCGCTCGAGCCGATCGGCGTGAACCACCGCGCCGTGCGGCATTCGTCCAGCCGGGGTTGGCGACCCGCTCGAGGACCCGACTGGTGCCGTTGCCACGCGCTGGTATCGACCGTGAGCAAGCGCACGGGCGTTGGGCATTCACCTCCTCTCCGCGCTCGGGCACGATGGTCCGGACACCCACGCGAATGCCGTCAGGAGAGTGAGCGATGCAGTTCGGCCGGTCCTACGAGGAGTTCGAGGTCGGGGCGACCTACCAGCACTGGCCGGGGAAGACGGTCACCGAGTCCGACGACCACCTCTTCTGCCTCCTGACGATGAACCACCACCCGCTCCACCTCGACGCGCACTACGCGGCCGAGACGACCCAGTTCGGCAGGAACGTCGTCGTCGGCAACTACGTCTACTCGATCCTGCTCGGCATGTCGGTGCCCGACGTGAGCGGCAAGGCGATCGCCAACCTCGAGATCGAGTCACTGCGGCACGTCGCGCCGACCTTCCACGGGGACACGCTCTACGGCGAGACGACGGTCCTCGACAAGTGGGAGAGCAGGAGCAAGGACGACCGGGGCGTCGTCCACGTCGAGACGATCGGCTACAACCAGGACGGCACGGTCGTGTGCATCTTTCGCCGCAAGGTCATGGTGCCCAAGGAGAGCTACCTCGAGGCGCGCGGCGGGGAGCAGCCGGGCCGGCCGGTGCCGGTAGCCGGACAAGAACTGGCCGGGCCCGTCGGCCGGCTGACGTCCAGCGAGCGCCCTGGGCACCCTGGAACGATCAGAGGAACCGGGTGAGGTGGATGGTGCCGCTCGCGTCGGCCCACTGGACGCCGACGACGCCGCGCCAGACGTCGTCCGACCCACTCTGGGGGAGTGCAACCCGACGGGTGAGGAACACCGCGAGCCCGGTGCCGTCCTCGAAGGGCGCGGAGGCGAGACCGACGTCCTTGGTGGCCTTGTCGAGCCGCAGCCGCACGTCACGCGCCCCCGGGGGGAGCACGGCCACGGCCTGCGCGTCGAAGACGGCCCGTCCGCTCGCGTCGACATCGCCCGACGTGAGGATGGTCTCCTTGAGGAATGCGGTCGGGACCGGGTCCGGTAGCGGCCCGTGGCTGCCGGAGCCCCGGTCGGAGCTTCCCCACCACGCGTGCGCGCGGTTGAGCCAGACGCAGGGTGCGTCAGCGCAGGCGACGGAGGTGGTGGACCCGTCGCTGAAGATGGCCCCCGTCCCGTCGAGCCACCAGATGCCGTCGACCTTGGGAGCCGGGCCCGGCGTGAATCGGGCCTGGAAGTGCAGGGGCGCCCCAGCGATGTCCCCGCTTGCGCGCCACGCTCCCCGGTCTTCGACGGCGTCGGGGAAGGGCACCGGCCGGATCCCGCTGCTGACCATGAGGATGCCGTGGTGCCCCGGTACCGCACGCGTCAGGACGTACCCGCCGTCCATTCCGGGGAGCAGCGGCACCCGCACCTGCACCCTCTCGCCGTCCGCGGCCGCGGGAACGAGGTCCACGGTAGCGACGCGTCCGACCGGGTCGTAGGTCACGAGCAGCTCCTTGAGCGGCCGGCCGGGGTCCTGCGGCTCGATCGTTGCCGTCCCGAGAGGTTCCGGAGCCTGCGTGGTCGTGACCGAGGTCGTCCGGCCGGGCCGACTGTCGTCCCTCCCCGTGGCGTGGGTTCCGATGACGACGGTGACCACGAGTGCGGTCGCGGCGGTCAGGCCGCCCGCAGCGAAGGCGACCCGCCGGCGCAGGACTCGCGAGCGTCCCCGGTCTGCCACGGACTCCGCGCTCACGCCCAGCCCGGCGTCCGAGAGCAGTGCGGCGGACTCCAGGTCGCTGCGAAGGACCTCCGCGAAGCTGTCGACGGGGCTCATCGGGCCTCCTCCTGCTCGTTCGTGTACGCGGCGCGCAGGGTCGTCATGGCGCGGTGGGTCAGGCTCTTCAGGGCGGCGACCGACATCCCGAGGATCTCGGCGGTCTCCCGCTCGGAGAGGTCGCAGTAGTGGCGCAGGACGACGGCCTTGCGCTGCTGCTCGGGAAGGCGGGCGAGGAGCCGGAGGACCCGGTCCCGGTCCTCGATCCGGCTCGGGTCGGCGGTGCTCGCCTCGGGTGGCGTCTGCACAGTGAGCTCACCCCGCGTCCGGCGCCAGGCGTCGGTGCGTTCGTTGACGAGAATGCGGCGGACGTAGGCCAGCGCACGACCCCGGTCGACCCGCGGCCACACGGCATACGCCCGGACCAGGCTGGCTTGAACCAGCTCCTGCGCCGCGAGGGTCGACCCGGTGAGCAGGGTCGCGGTCCGCATGAGTGACGGCGTGGCCTCTCGGACGAAGTCGGTGAACGAGTCGTCCCGGGCACGCTTGTCGCCCGTCATCACCCCGCCAGTGTGCTCGTCATACCCGAACTACGCCGACCACGACGAAACGGTTTCGGTCGGGCGGTGTCTCCGCGACGCTCGGGGTGCGGTCAGCCGCCCGGCGACGACCGGCGCTCCCGCCTTGGTGGTCGCCACACGTGCCCCACGTCGTGCGCAGCAGGCGCGGCGAGGCGCCGCGGGCGAATGCGACGAGCTCGTCGCCGTGCTCCACGGGCCCCCTCCTTCGGCCCTGTCGGGATGTTCTCACCATCCCAACGGGGCGACGGCCGGGAGTGGAGTCAGCCGCCCGGCCCGACGACCGGGACCGAGTGGCCCCCGTCGACCGACTGCCACGAGATCGTCCAGTGCGGGCCGGCCCCTGACGTCACGGGGACGGTGACCACGACGAGCACGACGTCGGCGCCCTCGACGGGGAAGGTCGAGGTGCTCCAGTGAGCCGGCGCGGTCGTACCGGTGATCGTGAGCTCGCCGGCCCCGGCCCGGACCAGTCCGTAGACGTGGGCGGTCTGCACGGTGGCGTCCTTGACTCCCGGGAGCACGAAGGCACCGGCTCCACCGGCCTCGAGTGAGACGGTGCCCTCGTCGGGCCCGGCGACCGGGGTGACCCGTCCGGTGGCCGACCCGGCGGCCGCGACGGTCACGGTGGCCCGGAGGCGTTCGGTGGCCACGGGGAGGTACGGCGTGTTCGTCGTCGCGACCTCCTCGGCGACCCCGGACCGCAGGACGTTGTCCGGCGCGCCACCGGGCCCCGTCGCCGAGGCCGTGGCCGTGCTCGCGGGCGTGGGGTCGGTGACCGCCGCGCTGCCGGTCGTCCCGTCGGCCGAGGACCACCAGACGCTGCCCGGCGAGAGGTCGGGCCGGGCGCTCGGGTCGATGAGGGTCGCCCAGAGCGTGGTCGTGGGGATCATCCCCGAGGCGGTGTGGCCGGCGAGCGAGCCCCAGGGCGATCCGGCGGTCCCGGCGGCGTCCGCCTCGTCCAGACGCACCGCCGTCGGCGCGCGGTCGGTCACGAGCAGGACGAGCGGCCGGGCGTACGCCTGGAAGCGGAGGGCGGCACCACGCTCGCCGACGTCGCCGGCCAGCAGCGCACCGACCTCCTCGCTCTGCGCGCCGTCGGGCGTCGCGACGGCGAGGTTGACGGCCAGCCCGTCCTGGCGCACGAGGAGCTGGGGCGACGGGCCGGACGTCCCCGGGAGCGCGAGCCGCAGGGTCGTCGGGTCGGCCCCCGTGGTCATGGTCACCGACGGGCCGGCTGCCGAGGACGACGGCCCGCCCGGCAGCGAGCGGTCCTCGGCCGGCCGGGCGACCCACCAGCCCCCGAGGGCGATCCCCGCGACGGTGAGCGTCGACGCGAGCAGCTGGGCGAGCCGGCGGCGGCGCTGCCTGCGGCGGCCGCCGGAGAGCACGGCATTCTCGTCGACGTCCATCGCGGGCGCCGGGGCGCGCTTGAGCAGCTCCAGCGGGTCGTCAGCCATGGTGGCCTCCGTCGGCGACGAGCACCTCGCGCAGGCGCGCGAGGCCGCGGGACGCAGTGGACTTGACGGTCCCGAGGCTGACGCCGAGGGCGGCGGCGGTATCGGCCTCGGACAGGTCGGCGTAGTAGCGCAGGACGACGACCTGTCGCTCGCGGTCGGTGAGTGCGGTCAGGGCCCGGAGGAGGAATGCGGTGTCCTCGTGGACGTCCTCATGACCCGTCTTCGGGCGGGGCGTCGGTGAGCCGCTCGCGGGTGCGGCGCCGGCGCGTGTCGATGTGGTGGTTGAGCACGACCCGGCGCGTGTAGGCGAGCTCGTGACCGGGCTCGATGCGCCCCCACCGGAGGTAGACCTTCTCCAGCGCGGCCTGGACGAGCTCCTCGGCGGCGACCGGGTCACCGCAGACGAGCCACGCCGTCCGGAGCAGCCGGGGCGAGGCGCTGCGCACGAAGGCGACGAATGCGTCCTCCTCGCCCCGTCGCATCGGCCCTCCTCCGTCGTGTCGTCAGCACCAAGTGTGTCCGACCATGGGACGCACGAGCGGCTCCGGAGGTTGAGCGCGGCGCGTGGTCAGCGGAAGTCGTGGCTCTGCGCCGCGCCCTTCGTGTCGGTCCAGGTGAGGCGGGTGAGCAGCGGGGGCGTCGTGCCGGCGGAGACGGGGGCCTCGGGGAGCCGTGCGCTCGCGAGGACGACCGTCCCGTCGACCGCCGGGAGGTAGCGGGACTGGAGCGGCGCGGCGTCCACGACGGCGCTGCTGTAGGTGCCCCGGACGTCGCCCACCCTGCCGCGGACGACGTAGAGGTGGACGAGGTGGCCGCTCGTCGTCGCCGGGGTCTTCGTGCTGTCCTCGACGTAGTCCCGGGTGGCGTCGAAGTCGCCGACGCCCTCGGAGTACAGGTTCGAGAGCAACGTCGTGCCGGCGCCGCCGGGGGCCCGGTAGCCGACGAGGTCGGCCCCCGGCAGTGCCCACAGGCCGTAGTCCCCGGTGGTGGTGCCGAAGCGGACGGCGCTGCCGGCGCCGTCGTTGGTCACCGGCGTCCCGTCGGCCCGCCACCACATGACCTGGAACTCGGCGGCGTCCCCCTTGGGGACGTCGTTGAGGCGGAAGGCGAACGCGCTGTAGCCGGTGCCCGGGATCCGGCGCACCTCGTCCTGGCTCGAGCCTCCGGTCCCGCCGTCGTGGCCGGGAAGCAGGCCGACGTCGACCGCGTCGTCCGGGACGATCCCGAGGACGACGTCGCTGCCGGCGTGGCCGAGGGTCGCGCGGCGCCCGAGGCCGTCGGTCGTCGAGCCGCCGATGTACTGCAGCACACCGCTGGCGTCCTTGGCGTAGAAGCCGACGTCACCCGGCGGGATCATGGTCACGGCCTGGGCCGGGGGGACGGCCCGCGGGCCGATCCGGACGACGAACTCGGTCGCCTCGGTGCCGCCCGCGACCCGGGTGCCCGTCAGCGTCAGCGTCGCGCTCCCGTCGACCGCGACCCGGTTCGACGTCGTCGGGGAGCCGACGACCTCCGAGCGGGCGGAGTCGCCGCCGAGCGTCGCGCCGAGGCCGATCGCGACGACCGCTGCGACGGTCGCCGTCGCAGACGTGGCCGCGATCCGGCGGCGGCGCAGGACGCGCGAGCCGGAGGAGACGACGTCCGCGGCGGAGACCGCGGGCAGGCTCGGCCCGGTCGCCGCGAGGCTGTCGTGGAGCTCGGTGCGGAGCTGGTCCTCGGAGAGGTTCATCGGGTGCCTACCTCGGTCGTGGTGCCGTTCTGGGTGCGCAGGGCCGCCAGGCCGCGGGATGCGGCGCTCTTGACGGCGCCGACGGAGATGCCGAGCAGGTCGGCGACGGCCCGCTCGGGCAGGTCGTTGTAGTAGCGCAGGACGACGACCTTGCGCTGCTGCTCGGGGAGCCGGCCGAGCAGGCGGACGATCTCGTCGCGGTGCTCGGCGCCGGCGTCGGCCTCGACGCGACGGTCGGGCACCTCGGGTGAGGTGACCTCCTTGCGCGTCGAGCGCCAGGTGTCGATTCGCTGGTTGGTCACGATGCGGCGGGTGTAGGCCAGGGCCTCCCCGTCCCGGATCCGGGGCCAGGCGACATAGGTCTTGACGAGCGAGGCCTGGACCAGCTCGTGGGCGGCGTCGGCGGAACCGGTCAGCGCGTAGGCCATGCGGATCAGCCCCGGGCTCGCCTGCTCGACGAATGCCGTGAACTCGGCATCGCGTCTGGTCTTGCCCGATCCGAACACCCCGTGTCCCCTCGTCCGCGCCGCCCTCGTGGGCGGCTTCATTGTCCGACACGGAGGAGGGGGGCAAAAGGTTGCTCGGGAGAATGCATTCGCCGCCCCGTCGGCCCCGGTCCCTAGGCTGCGGGCATGCGGATCGACCTGCACGCGCACTCGACGCGCAGCGACGGCACCGAGCCGCCCGCTGTCGTCATGGCGCAGGCGGCCGCCGCCGGGCTCGACGTCGTCGCGCTCACCGACCACGACACCTACGACGGCTGGGCGGAGGCCGGGCGGGAGGTCGGGACGACCGGCGTCGCCCTCGTCCGGGGCATCGAGATCTCGTGCAGCCACCGCGGCGTCAGCGTCCACCTCCTCGGCTACCTCCCCGACCCGGCGAATGCCGCGCTCGCGGCCGAGCTGGAGACGGCCCGGTCGAGCCGGGGGACCCGGATGGAGCGGATGGTCGCCGCGATGGCGGCCGACGGCATTCCCGTCACGCTCGGGGACGTCCGTGCCCAGCTGGACACGCCGACGACGACGATCGGCCGCCCCCACCTCGCCGACGCGCTCGTCGCGCGCGGCGTGGTCCCCGACCGGGACGCCGCCTTTGCCGACCTGCTCCACAACCGGAGCCGCTACTACGCGTCGCACCATGCGCCGGACCCGGTGCACGCCGTGCGGCTCGTCCGGGCGGCCGGGGGAGTACCGGTCATGGCCCACCCGTTCGCGGGCAGGCGGGGGCGGACGGTCGACGACTCGGTCATCGAGGACCTGGCGCGCGCCGGGCTCTTCGGGCTCGAGGCCGACCACCGCGACCACGACGACGCCCAGCGGCGCCACGCCCACACCCTCGCCGCCGACCTCGGGCTCGAGGTGACGGGGAGCAGCGACTACCACGGCACCGGCAAGCTCAACCGGCTCGGCGAGCACACGACCCGCCCCGACGTGCTCGCCGCGATCGAGGACCAGGCCGCGGGCGGCATCCCCGTCCTGCGGCCCTGACATCAGGAGGATCCATGGACCAACGCGTCTCGTTCATCAGCCTTGCGATCGCCGACCTCGACGCCGCCCGGCGCTTCTACGGTGACGGACTCGGCTGGACCGCCGAGCTCGACGTGCCGGGTGAGGTCATCATGATCCGGGTCGGGCCGCAGCTCGTCCTGTCACTGTGGGCGGAGTCCGGCTTCGAGGGGGAGGTCGGGCCGATCCGCCGCGGGCCGGGCCTCGCGCCGATCACCCTCGCGCACAACGTCGCGACCCGCGCGGCCGTCGACGAGGTGCTCGAGACGGCCCGCGCCGCCGGCGCCTCGCTCGTCGGTGCGGGGGAGGAGCGCGACTGGGGCGGCTACACCGGCTACTTCGCCGACCCCGACGGCTACCGGTGGGAGATCGCGTGGAACCCGGGGCCGGTCGGGCTGCTCGTCGTCCCGGACACCGACCCCGCCGGCTGAGCTTCCGGCGTGACGCAGGCCGCGCCGGACCGTCGTCGTCGGCGCGCGCGGCTCTGCGAGGATTGACCCCGTGCCCCCCGCCAAGCGCAAGAAGAAGAGCTCCGCCGCGGTCGTCGCCGTCGCCAACCAGAAGGGCGGCGTCGCCAAGACGACGTCCGTCGCGTCCCTCGGCGCGGCCTTCGCCGAGCTCGGGAAGCGGGTGCTCCTCGTCGACCTCGACGCCCAGGCCTGCCTGACGTTCAGCCTCGGGATCGACCCGGACAGCGTCGAGACGAGCATCCACGAGGTGCTGACGGGGCGGGCCGACCTCGCCGATGCGATCCTGACGTGCGAGGACGGCGTCGACCTCGTCCCGAGCACGATCGACCTCGCCGGTGCCGAGGCGCAGCTCCTCGCCCGCCCGGCCCGCGAGTACGTCCTCCAGGCCGCGCTCGAGCCGGTGCTCGGTGACTACGACATCGTCCTGCTCGACTGCTCCCCGAGCCTCGGCGTCCTGACGCTCAACGCGCTGACCGCGAGCACCGGCCTCATCGTCCCCATGCAGGCCGAGATGCTCGGCCACCGCGGCGTCGGGCAGCTGCTCGACACGGTGACGGACGTCAAGCGCATCCTCAACAAGAAGCTCCACGTCCTCGGGATCCTCCCGACGATGTACGACGGACGGAGCAACCACTCCCGTGAGGTCCTCGAGGACGTCGGGGAGCGCTACGGCATCCCCGTGCTCGCGCCGCCGATCCCGCGGACGATCCGCTTCGCCGAGGCGCCGGCGGTCGGCCGGTCGATCCTCGCGACCGGACGCAACACCAAGGGCGCCCAGGCCTACCGCGAGGTCGCGAAGGGCCTTCTCGCCACGCTCTAGGGTGCGACCGAATGCCGCGCCGGCACCCGCGTGGGGATCCGGACGGTCACGGTGAGGCCGCCGCCGGGGCGCGGCTCGAGGGCGAGCGTCCCGTCGTGCGCGCGGGCGATGCTCCGGACGATCGCGAGCCCGAGGCCGACCCCGGCGTCGTCGGTCCGGACCCGCTCGCTGCCCCGCTGGAACGGCTCGACGAGCGTGGCGACGAGGGGCTCGGCGAGGACCGGACCGGTGTTGTCGACGGTCAGCTCGGCCTGGTCGCCGTGGGTGGTCGTCCGCACCTGGACGGTGCCCCGCTCGGGCAGGTTGTGGACGATCGCGTTGTGGACGAGGTTGGTCGCCAGCTGCTGGAGGAGCGCCGGCGACCCGACCGTCGGCGCCCCGTCGGCGGCCGTCTCGACGGTCACCCCGCGAGACTCGGCGAGCGGGAGCAGCGTCTCGGTCGCCTCCTCGGCGAGGAGGGAGAGGTCGACGTCCTCGACGGCGAAGGCCTGCTGGTCGGCCCGGCTCAGGAGGAGCAGCGCCTCGGTCAGGGCGATCGCCCGGTCGTTGACGACGCGGAGGCGGTCGAGGAGGGCGCTGGGGTCGTGGTCGGGGTCCTCCGCGGCGACCTCGAGCATCGTCCGGGTGATCGCGAGCGGGGTCCGGAGCTCGTGCGCGGCGTTCGCGGCGAACCGGCGCTGCTCTGCGACGTGCGCCTCGAGCCGGGCGAGCATGTCGTCGAAGGCGTCGGCCAGCTCGCGGAACTCGTCCCGCGGACCGTCGAGCTCGACCCGGTGCGAGAGCGAGCCGCCCGCCGCCCGTCGGGTGGCGCGGGTGATCCGGGCGAGCGGGGCGAGCATCCGGCCGGCGAGGAACCACCCGCCCACGAGCCCGAGGACCAGGAGGGCGATCATCGCCTGGCCGGCCCTCGGCGCGAAGGCGTTGAGGAGGTCGGTGCGGGTCGGGGTCGCCGGGCCCGGCCCGGTCGAGTACTGGTCCGGGACGTAGCGCAGCAGGAACACCCAGACCGTCGCGAGCAGCAGGCCCCCGGCGACGAGGAGGAACCCGGCATAGCTGAGGGTGAGCCGGAGCCGGACGCTCGGTCCCGGGGGCCGGGTCACGGGCGGCCGCCGTCGCCGGAGTCGCCGCCGGGCACGGGGGCGGGGGTGTCGATCCGGTAGCCCACGCCCGGCACGGTCGCGATGACCCACGGCTCCCCGAGCCGCTTGCGGAGCGAGGAGACGGTGATCCGGACGGCGTTGGTGAACGGGTCCGCATTCTCGTCCCACGCGCGCTCGAGCAGCTCCTCGGCGCTGATCACCCCGCCCTCGGCGGCGACGAGCACCTCGAGGACGGCGAACTGCTTGCGGGTCAGCGCGACGTAGCGGCCGTCGCGGTAGACCTCGCGACGGAACGGGTCGACCCGCAGGCCCGCGACCTCCCGGACCGGCGGACGGGTGTGGCCGCGCCGGCGGTCCAGCGCCCGGAGCCGCAGGACGAGCTCGCGGAGCTCGAAGGGCTTGGTCAGGTAGTCGTCCGCGCCGAGCTCGAACCCCGACGCCTTGTCGTCGAGGCGGTCGGCCGCCGTGAGCATGAGGATCGGAATGCCGCTGCCCGAGGCGACGATGCTCGCGGCCACGTCGTCGCCGGACGGGCCCGGGATGTCCCGGTCGAGGACGGCGATGTCGTAGGCGTTGATGCCGAGCAGCTCGAGCGCCGTGTCCCCGTCGCCCGCCGTGTCGGCGGCGATCGCCTCGAGCCGGAGCCCGTCGCGGATCGCCTCGGCGAGGTAGGGCTCGTCCTCGACGATCAGCACGCGCATCCCCCGATGCTAGGAGCCGGCGCGTATCGCGGGCGTATGCGAATGCGGATACGCCCTCGCAACCGCGCCCCGCGTGGACTGGGCGACATGACCCCACACCGACGCCGTCCGGACGAATGCGGGCGCACCGCAACGGTCCTCGCGGCCCCCGTCGCCCTACTGCTCCTCGTCGGGATCGTCGTCGTCGCGTCCCGCGCCCAGGACGGCGGAGTCGTCGCCATGCCGCGCGACGCCCGCCCGGCGCTCCTCGTCACGACGACTGCGGAGCCCGCGCCGCGCCGGGTGCCGACGACGACGCATTCGACGTCCTCGCGACCGGGACCGTGGGAGACCGCGCTCCGGCGGCTCGACCCGGCGCTGGCCTCCGCGCTGCGTCGCGCCGCGGCCGACGCGGGGGAGGAGGGGGTGCAGCTGCGGGTCAACAGCGGCCGGCGCTCGGTGGCGGAGCAGGAGCGCCTGCTCCGCGAGGCCGTCGCCCGGTACGGCTCGGAGGAGGAGGCCGAGCGCTGGGTCGCGACCCCCGAGACCTCGGCGCACGTCTCCGGCGACGCCGTCGACATCGGTCCGACGGCCGGGGCGTCCTGGCTGGCCCGGCACGGGTCCCGCTACGGGCTGTGCCAGATCTACCGCAACGAGCCGTGGCACGTCGAGCTGCGCCCGGCCGCCGTCGACTCCGGCTGCCCGGCGATGTACGCCGACCCGACGCAGGACCCGCGGATGCGGCGATGACCCGGTGGCGGAGGTCGCTCACCGAGCTCGGGCTGCTCGCCGGCACCCTGCCTGCGGGGTGGCTCACGCTGCTGCCGGGGCGCGACGTCGGGGCGGTGGCCGGCGGGGTGAGCCTCGTCCCGCTGCGCGACCTCGAGACGATGCCGACCTACCAGGTCGTCGGCAACCTGCTCCTCCTCTCGGCGCTCGGCCTCCTCGCGCCGGTCCGATGGGCCGCGCTGGCATCCGTGCCGAGGGTCGCCCTCCTCGGTGCCACCGTCTCCGGCGCCATCGAGGTCGCCCAGCACGTCCTGCGGCTGGACCGGGTGTCCTCGGTCGACGACATCCTGCTCAACGCCGCCGGCGTCGTCGTGGCCGCGCTCGTGTCCCGACCGTGGTGGGCGCGACGAGGCCGGCTCGCCGGTGGCCGCGGGGCAGGCATAGCGTGGGAGTCATGCCCACGACGACCAAGGCCCTCTCCGTCCCGTCCGCAGGCGCGCCCTTCGAGGCCGCCGAGATCGAGCGTCGCGACCTGCGCGACGACGACGTCCGCATCGACATCGCCTTCGCCGGCATCTGCCACAGCGACATCCACACCGTCCGCGACGAGTGGGGCAAGGCGCACTACCCGATCGTCACCGGACACGAGATCGCCGGCACGGTGAGCGCCGTCGGCGACACGGTGACGAAGTTCAAGGTCGGCGACCGGGTCGGCGTCGGCTGCCTCGTCGACTCCTGCGCGACGTGCGAGCACTGCAAGAACGGCCAGGAGATGTTCTGCGACAACCCGCGCTCGGTCGGCACGTACAACTCCAAGAACTACGACGGCGAGTGGGCGGCCGGCGGCTACAGCCAGCAGATCGTCGTCACCGAGCGGATGGTCCTCCGCGTCCCCGAGGGGATCGGGCTCGACGAGGCCGCCCCGCTCCTGTGTGCGGGCGTCACGACCTACAGCCCGCTCAACCGGTGGAATGCGGGGCCGGGCAAGAAGGTCGCCGTCGTCGGCGTCGGAGGCCTCGGCCACATGGGCGTCAAGATCGCGGCCGCCATGGGCGCCGAGGTGACGACGCTGTCGCGGTCGATGGACAAGGCCGACGACGCCAAGGAGCTCGGGGCGACCCGCCACATCGCGACGAGCGACAAGGACGCGATGCGGGCCGCTCGCGGCTCGTTCGACATCATCCTCAACACGGTGAGCGCCGACCTCGACATGGAGGCCTACCTGCGCCTCCTGCGTCCCAACGGCGTCCTCGTCAACGTCGGCCTGCCGACCAACCCCTACACGTTCGCGCCGTTCTCGGTCGTCGGCGGCAACAAGGTGTTCACCGGCAGCCAGATCGGCGGCATCCCCGAGACCCAGGAGATGCTCGACTTCTGCGCGGAGCACGGTATCGGCGCGACGGTCGAGACCCTCGACGCGACCGACCCCGCGACGATCGACGCGGCCTACGACACCGTCGTCGCCGGTGGGGTCCGCTACCGCTACGTCATCGACACCTCGACGATCGGCGCCTGAGCCACCGGCCACGCCCCGGACGCGAACGAGCGCGGCCCCTCACCGAGATCCGGTGAGGGGCCGCGCTCGTGTCGAATGCGGGTCAGCTCGCCGACGCCTCGCCGCCGCGCCTCGCCACCGCGGGTGCGCCGGCGGTTGCGGTTGCGGCGCGGACGGTCCGCGAGCTCGCCCGAGGCGGCGGCGGCATTCGCACCGGACTCGCGACGGTCGCGGTCACCCGCGGGACGCGAGCCACCGGTGCGGTCGCCGCGTCCGCCGCCGGACCGCTCGCGGTCGCCGGCGGGACGCGCGGTCGCGCCACGGCGCCCGCTGCTCTTGCCCGTCTCGCCGAGGTCCTCGATCTCCTCGGCGGCGAGTCCGGCGAGCTTCTGCTCGGACCTGGGCAGGCGGCCCTTGGTGCCCGCGGGGATGTCGAGGTCGCTGAAGAAGTGCGGCGAGGAGGAGTAGGTCTCCTGCGGGTCCGGGATGCCGAGGTCGAGGGCCTTGTTGATGAGCCCCCAGCGCGGCAGGTCGTCCCAGTCGACGAAGGTCACGGCGATGCCGGTGTTGCCGGCGCGGCCGGTGCGGCCGATCCGGTGGACGTAGGTCTTCTCGTCCTCGGTGCACTGGTAGTTGACGACGTGCGTGACGTGCTCGACGTCGATGCCGCGGGCCGCGACGTCGGTCGCGACGAGGACGTCGACCTTGCCGTTGCGGAACGCGCGGAGCGCCTGCTCGCGGGCGCCCTGGCCGAGGTCGCCGTGGATCGCGGCGGCGGCGAAGCCGCGCTCGGCGAGCTCGTCGGAGACCTTGGCGGCGGTCCGCTTGGTCCGGCTGAAGATCAGGGTGAGCCCGCGGTCCCTCGCCTGGAGCATCCGGGCGAGCATCTCGATCTTGTCCATCGCGTGCGCGCGGTAGACGAACTGCTCGATCGCCTTGACCGTGTGGGCGTTGTCGCCGTCCTCGGTCATCGCGCGAATGTGGGTGGGCTGGCGCATGTAGCGGCGGGCGAGCGCGACGACCGCACCCGGCATCGTCGCGGAGAAGAGCATCGTCTGACGGCTCGCCGGGGTGAGGGCGAGGATCTTCTCGACGTCGGGGAGGAAGCCGAGGTCGAGCATCTCGTCGGCCTCGTCGAGGACGACGGTCTTGACCGAGCCGAGGTCGAGGTGGCCCTGCTTGGCGAGGTCGATGAGCCGGCCCGGGGTGCCGACGACGACCTCGACGCCCCGCTGGAGGGCCTCGACCTGCGGCTCGTAGGCGCGGCCGCCGTAGACGGTGAGGACGCGGAGGCCGCGACGTCGCCCGGCCTTCTCGAGGTCGCCGGCCACCTGGACGGCGAGCTCGCGGGTCGGCGCGACGGCGAGGGCCTGCGGCTTGCCCGCCCTCGGCATCGAGGTGAAGCCCGCGTCGGACGGCGCGACGCAGCGGTTGAGGAGGGGGACGCCGAAGCCGAGGGTCTTGCCCGTGCCGGTCTTGGCCTGGCCGATGATGTCGTGGCCGCCGAGGGCCACGGGGAGGGTCATCGCCTGGATCGGGAAGGTCGCGACGATGCCGACGTCGGCGAGGGCGGCGACGATGTCGGGGTGGACGGGGAACTCGGAGAAGGCCGGGTGCACGGGAGGTGCGACGGCGGCCGCGGTCTGGTCGGACACGCAGGATCCTTTGGGTCGATCGGTCGGGCGCGCCGCATTCGGGCGTGCGCACCACCGCAGTGGGCGGGCCGATCGGAGTTCTTCGGAATGCTGCGCGGCGCTCTCGCCGCGCGGTGGGTCGTGCCGACCGGGCACCGTTGGTCCGCCAAGTCTACCGGCGGTCCACCGTCGGCCTCGACCGTGTGCGCGCGCGAGCGCGGATCGCGACGCTCCGGCACGGGGGAGCCACGTCGCTAGGGTGAGCGACGTGCCCACCACCTCACTGGACGACCCGGGCTACCGGGCCGCCGTCGTCGACCTCTGCGGGGTGCTCGGCTACGCCGAGCTGTCCGCCTTCACCCACATGGCGGCCGACTCGCGGATGGCGCCGACCGCCGAGCTGACCGCCCGGCTCGCCCGCTGCGCGGTCCTCGAGTACGCGCACTACGAGGCCGTGCGCGGCCGGCTCGACGCGATCGGGGCGAGCCCGGAGCAGGCGATGGCGCCGTTCCGCACGGCCGTCGACGCCTTCCACACCCGCACCCGACCGGCGACCTGGCTCGAGGCGCTCGTCAAGGCCTACGTCGGCAACGGGATCGCCTCCGACTTCTACGCCGAGATCGGCCGGTTCGTCGACGGCGACACGGCCTCGGTCATCGCCGACGCGCAGGCGGACGCCGCGACCGCCGACTTCGTCATCGAGGAGGTCCGGCGTGACCTCCAGGCCGACCGCCGGGCCGCTGGTCGCCTCGCGCTCTTCGGGCGGCGGATCGCCGGCGAGGCGATCTCGCAGGGTCAGCGGGTCGCCGGCGAGCGCGACGCGCTGGCCGCGCTCGTCATCGGCGAGGTCGGGTCCGGCGGCGCCGACCTCACCGAGATCGGCGCGATGTCCAAGCGGCTCACCGACCGGCACTCCGACCGGATGACCCGGCTCGGCCTCGAGCCCTGAGCTCCCGCATTCGCCGGAGAGTGCACGAAGGGCCCCGTCCGGTCGGACGGGGCCCTTCGTCGTCGACGAGCGTCACACGGTGGTGTTGCGCCCCGACATGCGGGTGTAGCCGACCACGAGCAGGGCGGCCACGATGATGCTGATGATCCAGCGGATGATGTCGCCGCCGCTCGTGCAGGCGACGCCGAAGAGACCGGCGATGAAGTAGCCGATGAGCGAACCGACGATTCCGAGGATGATCGTCACCCCCATCGAGATCGACTGCTTGCCGGGCACGACGAGTCGCGCGAGAGCACCGATGACGGCGCCGATGATCAGCACGACGATGATCGCCACGAACACGTTGCGGTTGGTGCAGAGCACCTGGATCGAGGGCATAACGGTCTGCATGGAATGTCTCCTTCTGGGGTGGGTGACCCCGTCTGGCTACGAAGGGAACCGCCCCCGGTCTGGGGTCGGTGGCACCCGACGCATCCGGTGGCCATCTCTCAATCTATGCGGAACCCGGAGCACATCTGCGCAGGTGGGGCCGCTCTTTTCGAAGCCGTTGACCGAATCGTGATCTCGCCGGAGGCGCCGGCGAGGGCTCCCGTCAGATCCCGAAGCCGACGCGGCCCTTCTCCGGCTCGCCGAACTGCACCCAGCCGATCGCGGCGGCCGGGACGAGGACCTGACGGCCCTTGGCATCCTTGAGGATGACGACTCCCTCGCGCGAGCGCAGGGCATCCTCGATCTGGGCCGTCACCTCGGCGGGGTCCCCGTCGACCTCGATCTCGAGCTCGCGGGTGACGTTCTGGACGGCGATCTTGACCTCCATGGGGCAGGTCGTTCCTTCCTCGTTGGGGGCGGCGGGCGAAGGCGCTCCGCCGCGGTGTCGTGGGACTGCTCGGCTCAACGCGCGGACGGCTCGGATGTTTCCCGGTCGGCCACCGGGACCGAGCCGATGCCGCCCCACGCGAGCTGGCTGACGAGGTGCGCGGCCTCGACCTGCGGGACCTCCTGGCCCTGCGCGAGCCAGTGGCGTGCGGAGACCTGGGCGAGGCCGGTCAGCGCGACCCCGAGGAGCATGGCCTGGTCGTCGGCGACGCCGGTGTCGGCGGCGATGACGTCGGCGATCGCCTCAGCGCAGGTCAGCCCGATGCCGTCGATCCGGTTGCGGACCTGCGGCTCGTTGGTCAGGTCGGACTCGAAGACCATGCGGAAGCCCGAGTCCTCCGCGGACACGAAGTCGAAGTAGGCGTCGATCGTCGCCTCGACCCGACCCTTGTTGCCGTCCGTCGGCCGGGCGAGCGCGTCGCGGACGAGCTGCTCGAGCTGGTCGCAGGACTGGTCGAGGAGGGCGAGGTAGAGGTCGAGCTTGCCCGGGAAGTGCTGGTAGAGGACCGGCTTGGAGACCCCGGCCCGCTCGGCGATGTCGTCCATCGCGGCGGCGTGGTAGCCGGCCGCGACGAAGACCGAGCGTGCCGCGTCGAGCAGCTGCGCCCTCCGCGCGGCCCGCGGCAGCCGCTGGCCGCGTTGGGTGTCGCTGAGCTGGGTCATTCTGGTCCGTCGGTCCTTCCGGTGGCCGACCGCGCTGTCGCAGGTCGCCGCCATCCTAGGGGGCTGGTTAGTCTGCGTCCGTGGAGGCCGTGCCGCTCGTGCCGCCCGGCCCGCCGCTCGACGCGGCCGACCGGGGCCGCTTCGCGCGCCACCTCTCCCTCGCCGAGATCGGCGAGGAGGGGCAGCGCCGGCTCCGGGCCGCGCGGGTCCTCGTCGTCGGGGCCGGCGGGCTCGGCTCGCCCGCCCTGCTCTACCTCGCCGCGGCGGGGATCGGGACGATCGGCGTCGTCGACGACGACGTCGTCTCGGCGAGCAACCTCCAGCGCCAGGTCGTCCACGGGGTCCCCGACGTCGGCCGGCCCAAGGTCGACTCGGCCGCCGACGCGGTCGCCCGCCTCGACCCGCGCACCGAGGTCGTCCGGCACGGCGAGCGCCTGACGGCGGCGAATGCATTCGCCCTCGTGTCCGACTACGACGTCGTCGTCGACGGCGCGGACAACTTCGCGACCCGCTACCTCCTCGCTGACGCGTGCGCGCTCGCCGGCCGACCGCACGTGTGGGCGTCGGTGCTCCGCTTCGACGGACAGGTGAGCGTGTGGTGGCCGCCGCACGGCCCGTGCTACCGCTGCGTGTTCCCCGAACCCCCACCCGAGGGCTCGGTCGCGTCGTGCGCGGTCGCGGGGGTCCTCGGCTCGGTCTGCGCGCAGCTCGCGAGCATCCAGTCGACCGAGGTCGTCAAGCTCGTGCTCGGAGCGGGCGAGCCGCTCGTCGGCCGCCTGCTCGTGCTCGACGCCCTCGCCCAACGGCTCGACCCGGTGCCGGTCGCGAGGCGATCGGACTGCGCGCTGTGCGGGGACGCGCCGACGATCACGTCCGTGCGGGGTCCGTCCGGAGCGGCGAATGCCGGGGAGCACCTCCTCGCCCCGACCGCCGCCGCTGACTGGCTGGGGTCGGCCAACCCGCCGCTCCTGCTCGACGTCCGGGAGGCGTCCGAGCGCGCGGCGCTCGCGATCGAGGGGTCGGTGCACGTGCCGCTCGGTCGGCTCGGCGGCTGGGCGTCGGAGGAGGGGCGCAGCGTGCTCGTCCACTGCGCGAGCGGGCCGCGGTCGGCGCGTGCCGTCGCGGACCTGCGGGCGCGGGGGGTCGACGCGCACGACCTCGCCGGGGGGATCGTCGCCTGGGTGGATGCCGGGCTGCCGCTCGCCGAGTGAGGCGGCACTACAGAGAAGTCGACGGGATACAGGGAAGACTTCCCCGTCATCGGTCGAGTTATCGGGTGGCCCGATAACTCGACACCAGGCCGGTCCGCTGCGCGCTGTCGGCGCCCCGTGATGGAATCGCCGGCATGGTGACCCTCCTGCGGCCGACGCGCGCCACCGCCGTCGTGCCGGAGGGTGAGCTCGACGCCGACCAGGCCGCCGCGGTCGCGCACCGGGGCCGGCTCCTCCGGGTCGTCGGCGGCCCGGGGACGGGGACGTCCACCGTCGCCGTCGGGTGTGTCGTCGACCGCGTGCGCACCGGTGAGCTGACCGCCGACCAGTGTCTCCTCCTCGCCCCGACGCGGCTCGCCGCCGCCGACCTGCGCGACCGGGTGACCGCCGCCGTCGGGGGGACCTCGCGCGAGCCGCTCGCGCGGACGGCGAGCTCGTTCGCCTTCGGGCTGCTCCGCGAGGCGGCGGCGCTCACGGGGGAGCCCGCGCCGACCTTGCTCAGCGGCCCCGAGCAGGACCTCGTCCTGCGCGACCTGCTCGCCGGTCACGCCGACGGCTCGGTGCCCGGACCGGACTGGCCGGACGCGCTCACCGCCGCCCTCCCGACCCGGGGCTTCCGCCACGAGCTCCGCGACCTGTTCATGCGGGCCGCCGAGCACGACGTCGGCCCGGAGGACCTCGCCCGCCTCGGCGCCGAGACGGACCGGCCGCACTGGGTCGCGGCCGCCCGGGTCCTCGCGGAGTACGAGCAGGTCATGATGCTGCGCTCGCCGAGCGTCCACGACCCCGCCTCGATCGTCGGGGCGGCCGCCGACCTGCTCCTCGACGACCCGGCGGCGCGGGACCGCATTCGCGACCGGCTCCGGCTCGTCGTCGTCGACGACGCCCAGGAGGTCACGTCCGCGACCGTCCGTCTGCTCGCGGCCCTCGCGCGGATCGGTGTGGACGTCGTCCTGCTCGGCGACCCGGATTCCGCGGTGCAGACCTTCCGCGGGGGTGAGCCGCGCTGGTTCGCGACCGGCTGGGAGTCGCTCCTGCCGCCGGCGGCGGGGCAGGGCGAGCTGTTCGCACTCGACGGCGCGGCCGCCCCCGCGGCGACGACCGTGGTGCTCGGTCAGGGGCACCGCCTCCCGGCAGCGCTCCGCCGGGCGGCCGCCCTCGTCACCGGGCACATCGGCGTGCTCGGGACGGCCACGCACCGCTCTGCCGCACCCCGCGGCGACGGCGGGTCCGTCGAGGCGCACGTGCTCCGGTCGACGGCCCAGGAGGCGTCCTTCGTCGCCGCCGAGCTGCGCAGGGCGCACCTCGAGCGGGGCGTGCCGTGGTCGCGGATGGCCGTCCTCGTCCGCGGCCAGGGCCGGACCGGCACGCTGCGCCGCGTGCTCGCCGGGCACGGCATCCCCGTGGGGACGCGCGCCGCCGACCAGCCGGTGCGCGACGAGCCCGCGGTCCGACCCCTCCTCGTCCTCCTCCGCGAGGTCGTCGACCTCGCACTGGGCAGGGCCGAGGGCCACGACCCGGCGGCGATCGTCGAGGTCCTCACCTCCGTCGTCGGCGGCGGCGACGCGGTCACCCTCCGGCGGCTGCGACGCGAGCTGCGCCGGGTCGAGCTCGCCGACGGTGGCAGCCGGACCGGCGAGGAGCTCCTCGCCCACGCCGTGCGGCACCCGGTCGGGCTCCACGCGCTCGGGTCCGAGTCCTTCCCGGCGCGCCGCGTCGCCGACATGCTCGCGGCCGGCCGGCACGCCGCCCGCGTCGCGGAGGCACCCGGTGGTCGGCGCCAGTGGGCGCCGGGAGTCACCGCCGAGAGCGTCCTCTGGGCGATGTGGAATGCGAGTGGGCTCTCCTCCGCCTGGCGTGCCCGCGCGCTCGCCGGGGGTCCCGCCGGTGCGCGCGCCGACCGCGACCTCGACTCGGTCATCGCCCTCTTCCAGGTCGCCGGGCGCTACGTCGACCGGCTGCCGGGCCTGGGTCCGGAGAGCTTCCTCGAGCACCTCCTCGGGCAGGAGGTCGCCGCCGACACCCTCGGCGACCGCGCCCCGACCGCCGAGGTCGTCGAGATCCTCACCCCGGTCGCCGCGGCGGGTCGCGAGTGGGACGTCGTCGTCGTGAGCGGCGTCCAGGAGGGCGTCTGGCCCGACCTGCGCCTGCGTGGCTCCGTCCTCGGCTCGACCGCCCTCGTCGACCGCCTCGCGGGCCGACCGTCGGACTGGCGGGCGGCGCAGCGCGCGGTCCGGCACGACGAGACCCGGCTCTTCCACGTCGCGCTGACCCGCGCGCGCGATCGCGTGCTCGTCACGGCGGTGCGGAGCGAGGACGAGCAGCCGTCGGCATTCGTCGGGCTCGTCGCCTCCATCTCGACGGACTCCGCCGAGGCGGCCCAGCGGGTCGACGGGTTCACCGAGGTCGACCGGCCGATGACCCTCGCCGGGGTCGTCGCCGAGCTGCGCCGCGAGCTCGTCGACGTCGACCCGGGTGTCCGCGGGGCGGCCGTGACGGCGCTCGCGCGCCTGGCCCGCGCCCGGGTGCCCGGCGCCGACCCGCGGAGCTGGTGGGCGCTGCGTCCCCCCACCGACGACCGGCCCCTGCGCGCGGCCGACGCCTCCGTCACCGTGTCGCCGTCGAAGATCGAGGAGTTCTCCGAATGCGGTCTGCGCTGGCTCCTCAGGAGCCGCGGCGCCGACGGCCCCCCGGTCGGGTCCGCGCAGGTCGGGACCCTCGTCCACGAGATCGCGGCGACCCTGCCCGACGAGGCGACGACCGACGAGCGGCTCGCCGCCCTCGACCGTTCGTGGCACCGGCTCGGGCTCGCGCCCGGCTGGGTCGAGCGCCAGCAGCGCCGGCTGACCGAGGACATGGTCGGGCGGATCGGCACCCACCTCGCCGCGGCGAGCGCCGACGGCTGGCATCGCGCCGGTGCCGAGGTGAGCATGCGCGTCGAGCTCGGCCGAGCCGTCGTCCGCGGCTCGATGGACCGGGTCGAGCGCCACCCCGAGCGTGGCTGGCGGGTCATCGACCTCAAGACCGGGTCCTCCCGGCCGTCCAGGGCGCAGGTCGAGGGGCACCCGCAGCTCGGGGCCTACCAGCTCGCCGTCGAGCGAGGCAGCCTCGAAGGGCTCGGCGAGGAGGTGGGCCAGCGGCGGTCCGCGGGTGCCGCGCTGCTCCAGGTCGGCAAGGCGTGGACGGCGAGCGCGCCCCTCCAGGCGCAGGTGCCGCTCGCCGACGCGGCCGACCCGGGCTGGGTCGACACGCTCGTCGCGGAGACGGCCGACGGGATGTCGGCCGCGACCTTCGTGGCGCGCCCGGAGGCGAGCCGGTGCCGGGTCTGCCCGGTCCGCGTCTGCTGCCCCGCCCAGGCCGAGGGGAGCCGGCTCTAGATGCGCTGGTCCGCCCTGGACATCGCCCGTGCCCTCGACGCACCGCCCCCGACCGCGGAGCAGCGCGCCGTCATCGAGGCCCCCCACGACGAGCCCCAGCTCGTCGTCGCCGGAGCCGGCTCGGGCAAGACCGAGACGATGTCGGCCCGGGTCGTCTGGCTCGTCGCCAACGACCTCGTCCAGCCCGAGGAGGTCCTCGGCCTGACCTTCACGCGCAAGGCGGCGACCGAGCTGTCGCGGCGGATCGAGGACCGGCTCGCCGCGATCCGGCAGCGCGGCCTCTGGACCCCGCGGCCCGACGACGGCGCCGAGACCCTCGGCTCGTCGGCGACCGTCTCGACCTACCACGCGTATGCGGGTCGTCTCGTCCGCGAGCACGGGCTCCGCCTCGGCGTCGAGCCGGACACCCGGCTGCTCACCGAGGCGGCGACGTGGCAGTACGCGACCGAGGCCGTCCTTGCCTTCGACGGCGACCTGTCCGAGATGACCAAGGTGCCGCGCTCGGTGACCGCCGCGGTCCTCCAGCTCGCCGGCGAGATGAGCGAGCACCTCGTCGTGGCCGACGACGTCCGCGAGGAGGTCGAGCGCTGGCTCTCCGTCGTCGCCTCGATCGAGGCGACGACGGGCAAGGCGTTCGGCCACACGACGGCCGTCGGCAAGGTCGCCGCCAACCTCCGCGAAAAGCTCCTCGTCCTGCCGATCGTCGACCGCTTCCGCGAGCTCAAGGCGTCGCGGGACGCGATGGACTTCGGCGACCAGATGGCGGTCGCCGCCCGGCTCGCGCTCGAGGTGCCCGAGGTGGGCGCGATGGAGCGGGCGCGCTTCGGCGCGGTCCTGCTCGACGAGTTCCAGGACACGTCCGAGGCCCAGATGTCCTTCCTCCGGGCGCTCTTCGTCGACGGGTCGCGGGTCCCCGTCACCGCCGTCGGTGACCCCAACCAGTCGATCTACGGGTGGCGCGGGGCGAGCGCGACGACGCTCGCGCGCTTCCCCGCCGCCTTCGCGGCCGGGTCCCCGGCGCCGGTCCGTCCGCTCGCGACGAGCTGGCGCAACGACCGACTCGTCCTCGACGTCGCCAACCGCGTCGCAGCCCCGCTGCGCGAGGGAATGCCGATCGACGTCCCCGGTCTGAGCTCCCGGCCGGACTCCGGGGCCGGGCGGGTCGTCGAGGCTCGCTTCGAGACCCAGCTCGAGGAGGCCGACTGGATCGCCGAGCGGTTCGCGGCCCTCCGCCGCGCGCGACCGCGGGCCACCGCCGCCGTCCTCTGCCGCAAGCGGAGCCAGTTCCCGACGGTCATGGCGGCGCTGGAGTCGGCGGGCGTGCCCTTCGAGGTCGTCGGCCTCGGCGGGCTGCTCACGATGCCCGAGGTCGCCGACATCGTCAGCCTCCTCGAGGTCGTCGACGACCCGACGCGCGGCGACCACCTCATGCGGCTGCTCACCGGCCCGCTCGTCCACCTCGGCCCCGCCGACATCGACGGGCTCTGGGCGTGGGCTCGGCACCGCTGGGCGGCGGCGAATGCGGGTGCGGACCGAGACCGCGACGGGGCGGGGACGGGCGACATCGGGGCTGCCGGCGGGGCCGGGACCGACCGCGAGGCGAGGGTCCACCGCGACCTCGCGGCGGACACGGCGGACACCCCGACGCTCGCCGAGGCGCTCGACGACCTCCCGCGTGGCCCGTGGCAGCCGGCACACGGCCCCCTCCTCGGCGCGACCGCCCTCGAACGCCTGCACGGCCTCGCCCTGCTCATCCGGCGGATGCGCGGCCTGACCGGACTCGGGCTCGGCGACCTCGTCGGCGAGGCCGAGCGAGGCCTCGGCCTGGACATCGAGGTGGCCGCCCGACCCGAGTACACCCCGGCCGCGGCGCGCGCGCACCTCGACGCCTTCGCCGACGTGGCCGCGGGCTTCGCGGTCTCCTCCGAACGTCCGACCCTCCGCGCCTTCCTCGACTGGCTCGCCGCCGCGATGGCCGAGGAACGAGGCCTCGACAAGGGCTACGTCGAGCCGACCGCGGGGGCCGTCCAGGTGCTCACCGTCCACTCGGCCAAGGGGCTGGAGTGGGACGTCGTCGCCGTGCCGGGCCTCGTCGAGGGCAACTTCCCCGCCCACGAGGCCCGGTCGTCGTTCGCCGACGGGCAGTGGCGGCTCGGCACCGTCAACGCGAGCGGCTGGACCGGCGGGATCACGAAGTCGGGTCTGCCCTACGCGCTGCGCGGCGACGTCGACGGGCTGCCCGACCTCCACCTGACCGCCGCGATGGCGACGGCCGAGGCCAACCGCAGCGTCGAGGCATTCCGGCGCGCGGGCGGCGAGCACGAGCTCGCCGAGGAGCGGCGCCTCGCCTACGTCGCGTTCACCCGGGCCCGCTCCGAGCTCCTCCTGACGACGCATCTCTGGGGGAGCGGCCGCTCGGTCCGTCTGCCCAGCCGCTATCTCGAGGGCGTGGCCGGGCTGCCTGGTGTCGAGCGCGGTCCGTGGGTGGACCTACCCGCCGACGACACCGCGACCCGCCCCGAGCACGGCGCCGACGGCGAGGTGCTCTGGCCCGACGACCCGATGCGGGGTCGGCGCGCCGCGCTCGGGGACGCTCCACGTCGCATCGCGGCCCTCCTCGAGGACGACGGCGGACGCGCGTCCGGCGCTGGCGTCCGCGAGCGGGCCTCCGCCGAGTCGCGGCGGGACACCGAGATCGCGCTCCTGCTCGCCGAGCGCGACCGGGCCGTCGTCCGCGCCGCGCCGGCCGTCGAGCTGCCCGCGCACCTGTCGACCTCCGACCTCGTCAGCCTCGCCGCCGACCCCGAACGCTTCGCCCTCGACCTGCGGCGACCGGTCCCGACCGCCCCGGCCCTGGAGGCGCGCCGGGGCACGGCATTCCACGCCTGGGTCGAGGAGCACTTCAGCCGGGCGGCGATCGTCGACCTCGACGACCTGCCGGGCAGCGCCGACGGCGACGCGGCACCGGAGGCCGACGTCGAGACGCTGCGGACGGCATTCGTCACCTCGCCGTGGTCCCGGTTGACCCCCGTCGAGGTCGAGACGAGCGTCGAGACCGTCATCGAGGGTGTCGCGGTCCGGGGCCGCATCGACGCGGTCTTCCCGGCATCGGCGGTGGCCGCGGCGGGGCTCGACGCGCCCTTCGACGCGGGCGAATGCGACTACGTCGTCGTCGACTGGAAGACCGGACCGCTGCCGACCGGACCGGACGGCGAGGCGCGAGCGCTCCAGCTCGCGGCCTACGCGCTCGCCTACGCGCGGCTCCGCGGCGTCCACCCGTCCCGCGTGCGCGGCGCGTTCGTCCACGTCGGGACCGGCGTCGCGACGCTCTGGCCGGAGCTCGTCGGGGTCGACGGGCTCGGCGAGGTCCTGCGCGTCGGCGCCGGTCAGCGGTAGATCGGGTCGATCTCGCCGGTCGTCTCGGCCTCGGGCTCGGTCGGGGCCTCCGTCGCGGCTTCGGCCGGGTCCTCGTCGCCGGATGCAGGGTCGTCGGCCGAGTCGCCGCCGTCGGGACGTGTCTCCTCGGCAGCGGCCTCGTCGACCCCGTCGGCAACAGTCGGGTCGACCACCCCCGCGGCCGCCGCGGCATCACTGCCGACGTGGAGGACCTCGGTGTCCGACCGGGTCGAGTCCCCGGACGCCTCCGCACTCGAGGACTCCGTGTCGTCCGGACTCCGGGATCTCCGCGCCGCCCACGTCGGAGCCCTCGTCGGCCTCCGCGTCCTCGCCGTCCTCGCCGTCCTCGTCGTCGAGCCCGGGCAGGTCCTCGTCGGCGTCCTCGTCCTCGTAGTCGAGCGGCGGCGGCGTCTGGCGCGAGCGCGGCTGGACAGGATCCAGGCTCGTCCGCTTGTAGTCGTTGTCAGCGTCGGCGAGGGCGTTGACCTCGTCGTCGAGCCGGCGCAGCGCGGCCGAGTGCGCCTCGACGGCCTCGTCCCAGCCGGAGGTGATGGCCCGCTGGAGCTCAGCGAGCAGGGCCATCTCGCTCGCAAGGCGGGCGCGGACGAGGAGGTTGGCGTCGGGCCGCTCGATCCGGGCGTGCGCGTAGGCCTCCATGACCGACTCGAGGGCCTCGGGGGTGCATTCGGCGACGAGGGCGGCGAAGTCGTCGGCGGGGTCGCCCACCCGGGCGTCCTCCCATCCGGTCAGCGCGCGGACCTTGGCGCTCGTCACGTCCTGCGCGTCGTCGAAGGAGACGAGGACCTCGTCGCCGGTCAGGTCCCCGTGGACGGGGGTCGGCGCGTAGCGCCAGAGGGTCACGTCCTCCAGGGCCCGCTCCCAGCGGGAGAGGAGCGTCGTCGGGACGCGGCCGGTCTCGGCGGCCCGGTCGAGGTCACCGAGGCGGCGGGTCCGCACCTCGTCCGCCTCGTACATCGGCGCGCCCGCCTCGTCGTAGAGCGCGGCGTCGACGTTGTGGAGGGCGGCGAGGGTGCGGCCGAGCTCGACGGCGACCCCGCGGCCGGCCGGGATCCGGCTGAAGTCGACGTTGCGGCCGGGCAGGTAGGGGTAGACGGCGGCGCGGCCGCCCTCCTTGAGCTCGACGAGCCCCCGCGGCGCCGGCACCGAGAAGGACACGCGGCGGGCGAGGAGCCCGAGCAGCGTGAGCGCCGACTCCATCCGGGCGGCGGCGGCCGGGGTCCGCGGCGAGCGGACGACCCAGCGTCGGTCGGTTCGGTCCTGGACGAAGGCGACGTCGAACTCGTGCTCGAGGGCATTCTGCACCTGCTGCACCCCGACCGGCTCGATGCCGGGCAGGGTCGAGGCGAGGGCGGCGAGGGCGAACGGGCTGCGGTCCACGGGCCCCACCGTATGCGGACTTCACCGCGGGAGGTGGGAGCCGCCCCCGGGGCACCGCCTCCGACCGCTCGCCTACAGTGGCCGAATGCCGTGGCCGACGCACTCGACGGGCTTCCTCCGCGGCGACGCCGGACTCGAGCGGCACGCCGAGCGGCGCTCGGACCCCACGCTCCTCGCGACCCTGGCGGCGGACTCGCGGACGCTCGCGCTCCGCATTCGCGGCGACCGGACCGACGTCGTGGAGGAGGAGGACCGCGTCCGGCTCGACCTGCGCGGCGTCGACCCGGGGGATGCGCCGCTCGCCTACCTCGGCGACCGTGCCGACGGGCGCTCGGTCGTCCTGGTCGCCGGACCTGCCGAAGAAGACGCCGGCGGCCACGCGCTCCGCACGGTCGGTGCCGAGCTCGACGTCGCCGACGGCACCCTCCTCGCGACCGGGCTCGGGCTGGCCAACTGGCACGCCAGGCACACGCACTGCCCGCGATGCGGCACCCCGACCGTCGTCCACGACGCCGGCTGGACGCGGCGCTGCCCGGCGGACGGCAGCCTGCACTTCCCGCGCACCGACCCGGCGGTCATCATGGCCGTCGTCGACGCGGACGACCGGCTGCTCCTCGCGCGCGGCCGCGGCTTCACGGCGACGGGGATGTCGGTCCTCGCCGGCTTCGTCGAGCCCGGCGAGTCGTTCGCCGCGGCCGTCGCCCGCGAGGTCGAGGAGGAGGTCGGACTCCGCGTCACCGACGTCGAGTACCTCGGCGACCAGCCGTGGCCGTTCCCCTCCTCGCTCATGGTCGGCTTCCTCGCGCGCGCGGTCGACGCCCCCCTGCGAATGCAGGAGGACGAGATCGAGGCGGCCCGCTGGTTCACCCGGGAGCAGCTCGCGGAGGAGGTGGCCGCCGAGCGGATCCACGTGAGCGGGCGACTGTCGATCGCCCGCCACCTCATCGAGCACTGGTACGGCGGACCCCTCGACGCACCCGAGGTCACGCTCCGTCCTCTTGCGTCCGCGTGAAACGCCGCTCCAGGGGCGTTTCACGCGGACGCAAGGGCCGGCCCGTCGGAGCTGTCGGCTCCCGGTGGCAGGATCGCCCGCGATGACCCCGCCCGCCTCGACCGCCCCCCCGAGCCCGGACGCCGTCCTCGACGCGCTCGACCCCGAGCAGCGCGAGGTCGCCTCCCGCCTCGGCGGCCCGATGTGCGTCCTCGCGGGCGCCGGGACCGGCAAGACGCGGGCGATCACGCACCGGATCGCCTACGGCGTCCACTCCGGGGCCTTCCCCGCGCAGGGCGTCCTCGCGGTGACCTTCACGGCCCGGGCGGCGGGGGAGATGCGCACCCGGCTGCGGACGCTCGGCGTCGTCGGGGCGCAGGCGCGGACCTTCCACGCCGCGGCGCTGCGCCAGCTGCACTTCTTCTGGCCGCAGGCGATCGGCGGCGGGGCGCCCGAGGTGCTCCCGTACAAGGCGTCGGTCGTCGCCGAGGCCGCCTCGCGGCTGCGCCTGTCCTTCGACCGGACGGGGATCCGCGACCTCGCCTCGGAGGTCGAGTGGTCCAAGGTCTCGATGCTCACGGCCGACTCCTACGCCGCGGCGGCGCGCAAGCTGCGCCGGGAGCCGCCCGGTCTCGACCCGACGGGGATGGCCCGGCTGATCGCGACCTACGAGGAGGTCAAGGCCGAGCGGCATGTCATCGACTTCGAGGACGTCCTCCTGCTCACCGTCGGGATCCTCGAGGAGCGCGCGGACATCGCGGCGACGGTCCGCAGCCAGTACCGGCACTTCGTCGTCGACGAGTTCCAGGACGTCAACGCCCTCCAGCACCGGCTGCTCACGGCCTGGCTCGGCGGGCGCGACGAGCTCTGCGTCGTCGGCGACCCCGCCCAGACGATCTACTCCTTCACCGGTGCGACGCCGCAGCACCTCATCGACTTCCCGCGCGAGCACCGGGGCGCGCACGTCGTCCGGCTCGTCCGCAACTACCGCTCGACCCCGCAGATCGTCGGCCTCGCCAACCTCGTCCTCGCGACGCCGACCGGCGAGCGCCGCAGCCACAGCGTCGAGCTCCGCGCCATGGCGGACGCCGGTGCGCGACCCGGTCTGACCGCCTACGACGACGACCGGGCCGAGGCCGAGGGCGTCGCGACCCGCATTCGCCGGCTCGTCGACGACGGGACCCCGGCGTCCGAGATCGCCGTCCTCTTCCGGACCAACGGGCAGAGCGAGAGCTTCGAGGCCGCCCTCGCCGCCCGCGACGTCCCCTACCTCGTCCGCGGCGGTGAGCGGTTCTTCGCCCGCAAGGAGGTCCGCGACGCGGTCCTGCTGCTCCGCGGTCAGTCGCGCGGCGACGACGGCTCGACGCCCCTCCCGGACCTCGTCCGCGACGTGCTCGGTGGAGCGGGCTGGACGCGCCAGGCGCCGAATGCCGGGGGCGCGGCCCGCGAGCGCTGGGAGTCCCTCGCGGCCCTCGCCCAGCTGTCCGACGACCTCGTCGCCACGACACCGGAGGCGCGGCTCGCCGACCTCGTCCGCGAGCTCGACGAGCGCTCCGCGGCGTCGCACGCCCCGACCGTCGAGGGCGTCACCCTCGCCTCGCTCCACGCCGCGAAGGGCCTGGAGTGGGGAACGGTCTTCCTCGCCGGACTCTCCGACGGGTTCATGCCGATCACGATGGCCGAGACGGCCGAGGAGATCGATGAGGAGCGGCGGCTTCTCTACGTCGGCGTGACGCGCGCCCGCGAGCGCCTCGAGCTGTCCTACGCCCGGGCCCGCACGCCGGGTGCCCGGGCGACCCGGCGACCGTCGCGCTTCCTCGACCAGACCGCCTCGCTCCTCGGGGACGAGGCGCGCAGCGAGGCCCGCAGCAGGCGGTCGGTCGCCAAGGGCGCCAAGCCGGCCAAGCTCGCCCGCTGCCGCTCCTGCGGCGGCCCGCTCTCGGGGGCGACCGAGGCCGCGCTCGGCCGCTGCGGCTCGTGCCCGGCGACCTACGACGAGGCGCTGTTCGAGCGGCTCAAGGCCTGGCGGCTCGTCGTCGCCCAGGCCGGCAAGGTGCCCGCCTACGTCGTCTTCACCGACGCGACGCTCACGGCGATCGCCGAGACCGAGCCGTCGTCGAGCGGTCAGCTCGCCCAGATCCGCGGTCTCGGCGCGCGCAAGGTCGCGCTCTACGGCGACGCCGTCCTCGCCCTCCTCGGCGGGACGGGCGTCGACGAGGCGGCCCAGATCGCCTCTGCCGCAAAGGAATCCGGCGCCTGACGGCATTCGCGCAAGATCGTCGGGAAAATTCTCGGTAAATCAGTTGGCGTGCCCTCACGTGGGCGCGTAACCTCCAAGGACGACATCGCGTGGCCCTTCCGGGCGCGCGAAACACCGAGAGCAGTGAGGAGGACAGGCCAGATGGACATCACCAACAACTGGGAGACCGAGATGATCGGCGCATTTGGCATGTCCGCGGCATGCACGGCCGCGCCGCTCGCTCAGGTCCACGGGACGACTCTGCCCATCGCCGGCTACCTCCCGACGCGTACCCGCTTCGCGGGCGTCGGTGGAGTCGGTATCGATGGCGCCAAGGTCGCCGTCGACGCCTCCCAGGGTGTCGTGTATCCCCGCCTCGAAGGTCCGCCCGTCTAGACGACGAGCCGACACAGCTTCGAGGCCGTGGATCCCGACACCGGGATTCACGGCCTCTTTCTTTGTCCGCACACGATCCGACAGGCAGCAGATGTACCAGGAGCACGACCCCGAACCTCTTCCTACCCGACCGGGTGCGAAGACCCAGAAGGACCGCCCCCACCGGGGCGGAGACGAACAGGAGGTGAGCACCATGTCCCTGACCGATCTCATCGACGTGATCGCGCCCGCCGAGGCGACCGCCGACTCGATCCCATGTCGTGAGAACGACCCGGAGATCTGGTTCGCGGAGCGTCCGGAGGATGTCGAGTTCGCCAAGGCGCTGTGCCAGACGTGCCCGGCCCTCGAGGCCTGCCTCCGGGGCGCCCTCGACCGGCGCGAGCCCTGGGGTGTCTGGGGCGCCCAGCTGTTCGTCTCCGGCGAGATCGTCGCGCGGAAGCGTCCGCGCGGCCGTCCTCGCAAGCACCCGATCGCCGCCTGACCACGCCCGCGTGGCCGACGGCATTCCACCGAACGTCCTGACCCGAAAGGAGTGCGTCATGTACGCACGAAGACTGCAGCAGCTGCGGCGCAGGGAACACCTGCGTCACGAGCAGCGCGAGCAGGTGCGCGAACATCTCGTCGCGCGCCACCAGCTCGTCCAGCACGCGGTCCGCCTCGTCCGATGACGAATGCGGTCCCGCGTCGCGCGGGGCGGCCCCCGGACCTGGTCCGGTGGCCGCCCCTTGCCATGTCCAAGGTCCGAATGCCGTGCGTCGGGCGGCCGTAGGCTGGCGGCATGGCGAGCGACCAGCCCCGACCCTCGATCACGATCGCGCAGGACCCCGAGGCGGACGCGCTCCTCGCGAGTGACCCGTTCGCCCTCCTCGTCGGGATGCTCCTGGACCAGCAGTACCCGATGGAGCACGCGTTCCGCGGGCCGGCGAAGATCCACGGCCGCTTCGGGACCCTCGACCCGGCGCGGATCGCGACGGCCGACGCCGAGGAGTTCGCCGCGATGAGCTCGACGCCGCCGGCGATCCACCGCTACGGGAGGTCGATGGGCGGCCGGGTCCAGGCCCTGGCCCGCGTCGTCGTCGAGGACTATGCGGGCGATGCCGCCCGGATCTGGACGACGGCCGGTGACGCGACCGAGCTGCTCGCGCGGCTCAAGGCGCTCCCCGGCTTCGGTGAGCAGAAGGCCCGGATCTTCGCGGCTCTCCTCGGCAAGCAGCTCGGCGTCCGGCCGGACGGGTGGCGCGAGGCGATCGGCCCCTACGCCGAGGACGGTTCCTTCCGCTCGGTCGCCGACGTCGTCGACGCCGAGTCCCTCGGCCGGGTCCGGGACTTCAAGAAGCAGGCCAAGGCCGCGGCCAAGGCGCAGGCATGAGCACCCCGGTCTCCGAGCCGCTGGCGAGCGGGGCCGAGCCGCCCCGCCCGGTGTGCCGCTCCTGCGGTCGGACCGCCAGCGTCGACGACGAGAGCCCGGCGCTCACCTGGAGCCTCGCGGTCGAGGGCGGCCGGACGAGCTGGTCCTGCCCCGGCTGCGCGCGGCACAGCGTCCGGAGCATCGAGAGCACGCTCGACGACGAGTGGTGGTGACGCGCTTCAGAGCAGGTCGAGGTCGGCCCCGGGCAGGGACCGGAGCACGATCTCGCGGGCGGGCACGGTCCCGCCGAGCTGGGTGAGGACCCCGATCCCGCCGAGCCAGACCCGGTGGATGAGCAGGTAGGCCGGGGGGAGGTTGAGCTTGAGCCCGACGAGGAACTGCGGCTTCCGGACGTCGTTGACGTGGGCGGCGACCCCGCGGAGCCACGGCCGGGTGAAGGTGAACTCCTCGGACTCCATCGGGGCGAGGAACGGCCGGAGGTAGTCGAGGAGCGCGTCGGCGTCGATCGAGATGGAGGACTTGATGAAGCCCTCCCGCCGCAGGATGTCGACGACGCCGCGTGCGTCGCCGCGGAGGCCGGCGCTCATGAACTCGCCCATGCCGGGCGGCAGTCCGTGCGGCAGACGGTTGACGGCGCCGTAGTCCAGCACGGCGAGCCGGCCGTCCGGCGTGATCCGGAAGTTGCCCGGGTGCGGGTCGGCGTGCAGGAGCTTGGCTCTCGTCGGCCCCTCGAGGAGGAACTCGAGGTAGAGGCGTGAGGCGGCGTTGCGCTCGTCCTCGGTGCCCGAGGCGATGATCCGGGAGAGCGGCATCCCGTCGACCCACTCGGAGACGATGACGTGCTCGGAGTGGGCGAGCGGCTGGGGAATGACGACGTGCGGATGCCCCTGGTAGGCCCGCCAGAAGGCGTGCTGGTTGCGCGCCTCCAGGTCGTAGTCGAGCTCCTCGCTCATCCGGGCGCGCAGCTCGTCGGTGATCGGCTTGATGTCGATCCCGGGGATCCACCCGCCGGCGACGCGGGCGACCCGCGCGAGCTGGGTCAGGTCGGAGAGGAGCGCGTCCCCGGCGCCGGGGTACTGGATCTTGACGGCGACCTCGCGGCCGTCGCGCCACGTCGCCCGGTGCACCTGCCCGATGGACGCCGCCGCCGCGGGCTGGTCGTCGAATGCCTGGAACTTCGCCGTGCGCCAGCGCGGGCCGAGCTCTCTGGCGAGGATCGCGTGGACGCGCTCGGCCGGCATCGGCGGCGCGGCCTCCTGGAGCCGGGTCAGCGTCGCCCGGTAGGGCCCGGCGAGCTCCTCGGGCATCGCGGCCTCCATGACCGACAGCGCCTGCCCGAACTTCATCGCCCCGCCCTTGAGCTCACCGAGCACGGTGAAGAGCTGCTCGGCCGTGCGGGCCTGTAGCTCGGCGGCGACGAGCTCGGCGGGCCGCCCGCCGACCCGCTTGCCGATCCCGAGAGCGGTCCGCCCGGCGACGCCGAGGGGCAGCGACACGAGCCGCGCGGTGCGGCCGACGACGCTGCGGGGAATGTCGCTCATCTGCCCATTGTCACTGACGCGGGCCCCGGAGCCGTCATACACACCCGCAGGAGGGGTGCGGTGTCCAACGTCGCTGGACGGCTCTGGGCCACGGCAGCGAGGCCTCGAGCGACACCCCGGGTGGGCACTGGCCGCGGATCGCGCAGCCGGCGACCATGACCGCGGTCGCCGCGAGGAAGGCCGCGAGCTCCCGGTCGGGGTCGGTCTGGGCGAGGTCCGGCCGCACCGACGACGTCGTCGCCTGCCAGAGGAGGGCCGCCCACGCGGGGTCCTGGTCGGCTCGGGTCAGGTCGAGGCAGCGCAGGCAGGCGCTGCGCCCCGGCACGACGAGCGGGCCGACGACGCCGTGCGGCCCGTCGTGGACGACGGGCAGGACGGGCGCGCCCAGCCCCTCGACCTCGGCCCGGACGTCCGGTCCGACCGCGCGGTGCTCGACGACGATCACGAGCGCGGGCCCGTCACCCTGCCCACCCGCACCCTGCCCAGCCGCACTCTGGCCAGCCGCACCCCGCTCCGGCGCACCCCTCCCGCTGCCGCCGGACGTCCCGTCGTCGCGGACGACGCGCGCGACGCCGTGCCCGGACAGCTGGAGGGCGATGTCGTCGGCGAGGCGACCGGCCCCGTGGACGCGGACGATCGGGGTCCTCGGCGGGTCGGTGCGGCGGCCCGTTCCGCCCGAGGCCCGCGCGAGCAGGCCCGCGTCGTCGAGGACGCGGAGCAGCGCCTCGCCCCGCTCGACGTCGGCGTCACGAAGGACCTGGCCCCGGTCACGGGTCCCGTCGAGCCGGGTGACGAAGGCGACCTCTCCGGTGCTCAGGCCGTCGAGGACGACCGCGTCCCCGGGCCAGAGGCCGAGCTGCACCGTCGCCGATCCGCGGACGAGCGGGACCGCGTGGGGGAGCAGGCGTGGGCGGTCGACGGGTGCGCTCGTCACGGCATTCTCCTCCGCTCCGGCGCCGCCCCTCGGCGCCGACGGCCAGCCTCGCAGGGTGTGCGGAGGATGCGGCGGGAGTTGTCCACAGGTCCCGGGCACGACGAAGGGCGGCCCGGCGTCGTGCCGGACCGCCCTTCGGAGACTCTGCTCAGGCCTTGCCGAGAATGCGGTTGAGGTTGGTCCCGCAGACCGGGCACTGACCCTTCGCCATGCGACGGCCGTTCTCGGACACGACCACCTTGCCCTCGGCCTCGCGCTTCTCCTTGCACTTCACGCAGTAGAACTCGCCCTTGTAGGTCTCATCAGCCATTGGGTGTCTCCTTGTCTCGCCAAGCCCGCGGTCGCGGGTTTTCTGACCGTCGTCCACCCTAGACCAGCGTCGGACACCGACCGCGAACCGAGGCCCCTCCGTGCGTGGCGACCGGCATTTCTGAGGTGAATGTGGCCTATGGTGCTCATGTGGCGACAATGTGGTCGGCGCACCGCGGGGGGACGGCAACGCCCGCCTCCCTCCGCGAGCGCGCCCGGCGGCTCTCCGAGGACTACCTCGGCGGCCTCGCGCGCCCGGTCTCGGTCCGCTTCGTCGCCAACCAGCGGCTCCGCTGGGGCTCGTGCACGCCGGGGACCCGCGAGATCCGGCTGAGCGCCGACCTGCGGCGGATGCCCGAGCCGGCACTCGACTACGTCCTGCTCCACGAGCTCGCGCACCTCATCGTCCCCGAGCACGGCCCGGGCTTCGACCGGCTCGTCGACGCCTACCCGCAGCGTCACGCGGCGCGCGCGATCCTCGCCGCTCAGGAGAGCCCGAGGGCTTCCTGAGCGAGCGCGACGTGCGCGACGAGAGCCGGCTCGACGAATGCGGGGAGCTCGGAGACCGCCCACCAGCGCACGTCGTGCGACTCCTCGCTCGCGACGTGCTCGGCGCCCGCGGGCGCGAGGGCGGCGTAGCGCAGGTCGAGGTGCTCCCGGCACCAGGTGAAGTCGCCGACGAGCGCGTGCCGGTCGAGGGCGACGAGCCCCGCCGCCGGGCTGAGTGACGCGATGCCGGACTCCTCGCGGGCCTCCCGGGCCGCGGCGGCGTGGACGTCACCGTCCCCGGCCTCGAGGTGCCCGCCGAACTGGAACCACGCATTCGCCCGCTTGTGGTGGGTCAGCAGCACCCGGTCGCCCGTCTCGTCGAGGACGATGCACGAGGCCGTGAAGTGGGCCGGCGGGCCCGACTTGAGGACGGCGTCCGGGTGGGCGGCGAGGTGGTCGAGGTAGCCGAGGCGGAGGGTCTCCTGCTCGGGGGTCGGCGCGGACCAGGCCGCGAGGACGCGGTGGAGGTCGGTCGCGAGGTGCGTTCCGTCCCCGCCGACCGGGCGCTCACTCACCACGCCTGAGCAGCTCCTCCAGGGCCGCGTCGATGTCGTCGGTCGCGCGGCCGCCCGCTGACTGCTCGACGTAGCCGAGGACGTCGTCGAGGTCCGCGCTCGTCGGGGCGAGGTCGGGGACGCGCCACGCGGCGTCCCGACCGGCCGCGCCGAGCCGGTCCTCGAGCGCGCGGAAGAGGTTGGCCGCGTCGCGGAGGCGCCGGGGTCGCAGCTCGAGCCCGACGAGGGTCGAGAAGGTGCGCTCGGCCGGGCCGCCCGTCGCTCGGCGGCGGCGGTGGGTCTCGGCGAGGGCGGCGGCCGACGGCATTCGCGCATCCGTCGCTCGCTCGGTCACGACCTCGACCCAGCCCTCGACGAGGGCGAGCAGCGTCTCGAGCCGGTCGAGCGCCGCCTGCTGGGCGGCCGACGGCGTCGGGGTGAAGAGCTTCTCCCGGAGGACCTCCTGGAGGGCGGCGGGGTCCTGGAGGTCCGCGCCGGAGACGGCGGACTCGATCGCGTCGGTGTCGATCCGCAGGTCGCGGGCGTAGTCGCGGACCGCCGCGGTGAGCGCCGAGGCGAGCCACGGGACGGAGGTGAAGAGCCGGCTGCGAGCCGCCTCGCGGACGGCGAGGTAGAGCGTCACCTCGTCGGGAGACTGCTCGAGGCCCTCGGCGAAGGCGTCGATGTTGACCGGGACGAGGACGACGCGATGGTCGGTCACCAGGGGGAGGGAGACCTCGGTGCCGGTCAGGACCTCCCCGGCGAGGTTGCCGACGGCCTGGCCGAGCTGGAGGGAGAACATCGCCGAGCTCATCCGGCGCATCATCGGCGCCATCGCCCCGGTCACGTCGGACAGGTCGGTGCCCGCGGGGAGCATCGCCTCGAGCCCCTCGGGGAGCGCGCCCTCGGGGAGCCCGCCCTCGCCGAGGCTGCCGAGCTGGGCCTGCATCGCGTCCGCCACGGCGCCCGCGACGCCGGTCGCGACCGGCTCGACCATGCGGGTCCACGCGGGCATCGTCGCCTCGACCCACTCGGCGCGGCTCATCGCCGCCCCGTCGCCCTCGTGGCCGGCGAAGTCGGTCACCTCGTCGAGCCACAGGCGAGCGAGGCGGACCGCCTCGACGACGGCCTTGCGTCGGGTCTCCGGGAGGACGGGGTCGCCGCCGCCGACGGCCGCGACCGCCCGAGCGGTCTCCCGCGCGCGGGTCGCGTCGACGGCTTCGTCGTCGCCGCCCGGCGCCATCATGTCCTGCATCTGACGCATGGCCATCGCCATCATCTGCGGGTCGACCTCGCCGAGGCCGAGCTGCTGGAACATCTCCTTGAGCTGCGGGTCGGCGTCGCCCTCGGTGAGCCCGCGGAGCAGCTCGGCCATCTCCGGCGGCAGTCCGGCGAAGGGATCCGGCTCGTCGCCGGGTCGGGGGTCGGGACGGTCGGTCACGCAGGCTCCTCGTTCGTGCGACGCAGGGCGCGCCACTCTCATCGACAACCCCCGGGAGGGGGCGTTTCGTTCCCGCCGGGCAGGGTCCCGGCCGTGCTCCTGCATACTCTTGCCCCATGACGGCCGCCCCGCACCCGCGCGTGCTCGTCGCGGACGTCCGGGACGCGCCCCTTTCGGTCGACGAGGTGCTCGACGCGGTCCGCGACAGCACCTGTGGCGGGCTCGTGACCTTCGTCGGGGCCGTCCGCGACCACGACCACGGCCAGTCCGTCGAGGGCCTCGCCTACAGCGCCCACCCCCTGGCGACCGAACACCTGGCCGCCGTCTGCGCCGGGGTCGCGAATGCGCATTCGACCGTCCGCGTCGGAGCCGTCCACCGCACCGGTGACCTCGTCGTCGGCGACCTCGCCGTCGTCGTCGCCGTCGCGGCGCCGCACCGGGGCGAGGCGTTCGCCGCGTGCCGGGAGCTCATCGACACCCTCAAGCGCGAGGTGCCGATCTGGAAGCACCAGGTCTTCGCCGACGGCGCCGACGAATGGGTCGGCATCGCGTGACGGTCGTGGACGACCCCTACAGACCGAGCAAGTGGGCCACCCGGCTGCTCACCGCGCTCTTCCTCGTCGTCGCGCTCGGCTCCGTCCTCGCCCTCGTGCCGTCGAGCTACGTCATCCTCAAGCCCGGCCCGACGACCAACATCCTCGGCAACGGCGACGAGGACAAGCCGATCGTCAAGGTCAGCGGGCACGCGAGCTACCCCGCGCACGGTCACCTCAACTTCACGACGGTCCGGCAGGTCGGCTCGCCGGACGACCGGGCACCGCTCCTCGACGTCCTCCTCGCCGTGCTCAAGCCCTCCCAGGACCTCTACGACCTCGACCAGCTCTACCCGCCGGGGACGACGACCAAGGACGCCGAGGAGGAGAATGCCGCGGAGATGACCGACAGCCAGCAGGTCGCCACCGCGGTCGCGGCGCGCTCGATCGGGGCGACGGTCACCGAGCGGACGATCATCTCCTCGGTCCCCAAGGACTCGCCCGCCAAGGACGTCCTGCGCGGCGGCGACCAGATCACCGCGATCGACGGGGCAGCGGTCACCGACAGCAACGACATCCGGACGGCCGTCCAGAAGCACAAGGCGGGGGAGAAGCTCTCGCTCGTCGTGCTCCGGGACGGGCGGAGCGTCGACCTGACGACGATGACCCGCGACTCCGGTGGGCGGACCGTCATCGGGATCCTCCTCGGGCGCAGCTTCACGGTCCCCTTCGACGTCTCGATCGACGTCGGCCGGGTCGGTGGCCCCTCGGCCGGGCTCATGCTCAGCCTCGGGATCCGCGACCTCCTGACGCCCGGCGACCTGACCGGCGGCAAGGACATCGCCGGCACGGGCACGATGGCGCCGGACGGCACGGTCGGGCCGATCGGCGGCATCGCCCAGAAGGTCGTCGGCGCCCGCGGCGACGGCGCGGACTGGTTCCTCGCCCCGGCCGACAACTGCCCGGACCTCAAGGGCCGCGTGCCGGACGGGCTCGACGTCGTCAAGGTGACGACCTTCGACGACGCCCTGTCGAGTGTCGAGAAGATCGCCTCGGGCGACACCGCCGCCCTCCCGCACTGCTGAGCCCCCGCGGGGGCTCCGCCCCCGTGCTCCCCCGAACTGCGAGGTGCTCGCTGCGCTCGCCCTGCTCTCTCCGTTCCGAGGAGCCAGGCTCGCTGCGCTCGCGACTAGTCGGACTCGGCGAAGGTCGCCTTGAGCGCGGCGACGAGCCCGGGCGCGATGTCCGCTCCCTGCGCGACCCGGTCGTCCCGGTCGTGCGCCCGCTGGCGGAGCAGGCAGATCGACCGTCCGTCGCGCGTCACGGCGGCGAGGATCCGGACGTCGGCGCGGTCGGGGTGGTCGGCGAGGGCCTGCGTCGCGGCCTCCGGGTCGCTCGGCAGGTCCCGCTCGGCCCCCGG
The DNA here is from genome assembly GCA_963752365.1 of uncultured Actinomycetota bacterium. GTDB lineage: Bacteria > Actinomycetota > Actinomycetes > Actinomycetales > Dermatophilaceae > CAVVXY01. The sequence continues at coordinate 107,938 of CAVVXY010000002.1, read as the reverse complement.
GGGGACGACGATCCGCTCGACGACGACCGCGGCGCCCGCGACCGCGTCCGGCCAGGCGACCCGCCCGAGGAGCTGCTCGAGCGAGCTCGAGAGCGGCATCCCGTCCTGCTCGACGGCGGACAGGGCCCCCTCGGCGCGGTCGCCCGGCTCGAGCTCGAGGCCGAGCCCGGGCTCGGCGGCCATGAGCTCGGCCGTCGGGACGAGGGCGAAGAGGCGCGGGTTCTGGTCCCAGCCGCTCGCGGCGACGTGGCGCTCGGTGTCGAGGGCGACGATCGCGAGGGGAGCGGTCACGGGCCGGGGGGTGGTCATGGGGACATCATCGCGAACCGGGGCCGGGAACCCGGGCCCAGCCCCGGGAGTTACTGTGTCCGAACCTGACGGACGGCCCTTCGGGTCTCCGCCCGATCCATCGAAGGACCACGCGTGAGCCAGCCCTGGTTTGAGCCATCGGACGCCGACGACGCCGGGGGAGGCACGCCACCGCCCCGGACACCGCGGCGCCCAGCGACCTCAGGGCGCCGCCCGACCGGGCCCCTCGTCCCGACGATCGTCATCCTCATCGTCCTCGCCACGCTCGTGAGCTACCTGTCACGGGTGTGGACCGACCTGCTCTGGTACGACTCGGTCGGCTTCCGGTCGGTCTTCACGACCCGTCTCGGCACCCAGATCCTCCTGTTCGGGGTCGGGCTCCTCGTGACCGCGGGCCTCGTCTGGTCGAGCCTCTACCTCGCGCACCGCAGCCGGCCGCTCCGCATCCCCATGACCCCGGCCCAGCACGCTCTCGAGCAGTACCGCCGGGCGATCGAGCCGCTCCGCAAGATCGGCATGATCGCGATCCCGGTCCTGCTCGGCCTCCTCGGCGCGAGCACCCTCTCGAGCCAGTGGCAGACCTACCTGCTGTGGGCCAACGGGGGGGACTTCGGGACCAAGGACCCGCAGTTCGGGCTCGACCTCGGCTTCTTCGTCTTCGACGTGCCGTTCATCCAGCTCCTCATCGGCTTCCTCACGATGGCGCTCGCGCTCGCCCTCGTGAGCGCCGTCGTCGTCCACTACATCTACGGGGGGCTCCAGCTGCCCGGCCGCGGGCCGACGACTCGCGCCGCCTATGTCCACATCGGGGTCCTCGGCGCGCTCCTCTTCCTCGTCCGGGGCGCGGCCTACTGGTTCGGCCGCTACGCGATGGCGTCGAGCGAGAGCTCGCTGCTCACCGGCATCAAGTACACCGACGACCACGCCGTCCTCCCGACCAAGGCGATCCTCGCGGTCGCCGCAGTCATCTGCGCCGTCCTCTTCGTCGCCGCCATCTGGACGCGCACGTGGCGGCTGCCGATCGTCGCCGTCGCGCTCCTCACGGTCCTGACCGTCGTCGTCGGCGGCATCTACCCGAGCCTGGTCCAGACGCTCAAGGTCAAGCCGTCGGAGAAGTCGCTCGAGGCGCCCTACCTGCAGCACAGCATCGACGCGACCCGCGCCGCCTACGGACTAGACGGCGTCGCGGTCGCCGACTACCCGGCCGTGACCAAGGCCGAGCCCGAGCGGCTGCGCGAGGACGCGATGAACATCCCCGGCATTCGGATCATGGATCCCAACGTCATCGGGACGACGTTCAACCAGACCCAGGCCAAGCAGAAGTACTACACCTTCCCGGACGCGCTCGACGTCGACCGCTACACGATCGACGGGACGTCGCGCGACTCCGTCGTCGCCGCCCGCGAGCTCGACATCGAGGGCATCGAGGCGACGCAGCGCAACTGGCTCAACGACCACACGGTCTACACCCACGGCTACGGGCTCGTCGTCGCCTCCGGCACCCAGCGCGGGCCCGACGGCGACCCGGTCTACTACGTGCAGGACTTCTCGACCAAGGGACCCGACGGCACGGAGTACGAGCCGCGGATCTACTTCGGCGAGTCCTCCTCGGACTACGCGATCGTCGGCGGATCGGGGCAGGACGCGCGCGAGTTCGACTCCCCGGGCGCCACCAACTACGTCTACACCGGCGACGGCGGCGTCTCGGTCGGGTCCTTCCTGCGCAAGACCGCCTACGCGATCCTCTACCGCGAGCCCAAGTTCCTCCTCTCCGACGTCGTCAACGACAAGAGCCGCATCCTCGACCACCGGACGCCGCTCCAGCGCGTCCAGCGGGTCGCGCCGTGGCTGACCGTCGACAGCAACGCCTACCCCTCGATCGTCGCCGGCCGGGTGACCTGGATCCTGGACGGCTACACGACGACCTCCCGCTACCCCTACTCCCAGCTCGTCGACATGGACAGCGCGACGTCCGACGCCGTGACCGACACCGTGCCCGGCGCGCCCCGTACGCTCGGGTCCGGCCAGATCAACTACATCCGCAACTCGGTCAAGGCGACCGTCGACGCCTACACGGGTGAGGTCAACCTCTACGCGTGGGACGAGAGCGACCCGATCCTCAAGGCCTGGGAGCGTGCCTTCCCGGGCACGATCAAGCCGCTGGCCGACATCAGCGCGCCGCTCATGTCCCACCTGCGCTACCCGCAGGACCTGCTCAAGATCCAGCGGGTCCAGTACGCGAAGTTCCACGTGGACGACCCGGGGACCCTCTACACCGCCTCCGACCTGTGGCGCGTCCCCAAGGACCCGGCGCACGAGACCAAGGACCAGCCGGTCTACTACCAGAGCCTCGCGATGCCCGACCAGGCCAAGGCCAACTTCTCCACGACGACGCTCTTCCTCCCCAACGGCAGCGAGCTCCTCCGCGGCTTCATGGCGGTCGACTCCGACGCCGGGTCCACGGCCGGCAAGCGCAACCCCGGCTACGGCAAGATGCGCCTGCTCGTCCTGCCTCGGACGACGAGCATCAACGGCCCGGGACAGGTCGAGAACCAGATCGAGAACTCCACCGTCCCCTCGCAGGCCCCCAAGGAGAACCTCAACCTCTCGCAGTACATCACCCAGAACCGCCAGGGCGGCAAGAAGCTCACCCTCGGCAACCTGCTGACCCTCCCGGTCGGCGGCGGGCTCCTCTACGTCCAGCCGATCTACGTCCAGCAGGCGACGACGGCGCAGGGGTCCTTCCCGCAGAACAAGGCGATCGTCGCGATGTTCGGCCAGAAGGTCGGGTGGGGCGAGACCCTCGGGCAGGCCCTCGACGGCGTCTTCGGCGGCGACGCGGGGACCGGCACCGGGGACGGGGGCGGGGGCGGCGACGGCGGTGGGACGCAGCCGCCGCCGACGGGCACCGGCGCGGCCGCCCTCACGGCCGCGGTCGCCAAGGCGCAGGCCGCCTACGACGACGGGCAGACGGCGCTCAAGGCGCAGGACTTCGCGGCCTACGGCGCGGCCCAGAAGCGGCTCGCCGCCGCGCTCGCCGAGATCGAGCGGCTCCTGCCCAAGGCCGCGACGACGACCCCGACGACGACTCCCACGACCAAGGCGACCGCGACGCCGTCCGGCTGAATGCATTCGCCGACGGCCCGGATGCCGTCGCCCACGGCCCTCGCGTCGACCCGATTTGGTCGGCGCGGGGGCCGTGTCGTAACGTTGGGTTCACCGACGCGGGGTGGAGCAGCTCGGTAGCTCGCCGGGCTCATAACCCGGAGGTCGCAGGTTCAAATCCTGCCCCCGCTACCCATCGCATCGGCGGCAAGAGGCCCGGACCAACAGGTCCGGGCCTCTTCGCGTGGGGGTCGTCACACCGTGAGCACGGCGGCATACGCACCTCCCCGGAACTGTTGGCATGATGGGCAACAGTCACCGAGGACGGCGCCCACTCGGGTGGCCGTCCTTTCGCTCACCAAGGAGAGGTCCATCGTGACCGCGCGCACCAAGGTCGTCATCGTCGGGTCGGGGTTCGGCGGGCTCTTCGCCGCCCAGGCCCTCAAGCGGGCCGACGTCGACGTCACGCTCATCGCCCGGACGACCCACCACCTCTTCCAGCCGCTTCTCTACCAGGTGGCGACCGGGATCCTCTCCGAGGGCGAGATCGCGCCGGCGACCCGCGAGGTCCTCGCCCGGCAGCGCAACGCCCGCGTCGTCCTCGGCGACGTGACCCGCATCGACGTCGAGCGACGGACGGTGACGAGCGTCGTCCTCGACCGGGAGACCGAGACGCCCTACGACGAGCTCGTCGTCGCGGCCGGCGCCGGCCAGTCCTACTTCGGCAACGACCACTTCGCCGAGTTCGCACCCGGCATGAAGTCGATCGACGACGCCCTCGAGCTCCGCGGTCGCATCTTCGGCGCCTTCGAGTGGGCCGAGCTCGCGAGCACTCCCAAGGAGGTCGAGCGGCTCATGACGTTCGTCGTCGTCGGCGCCGGGCCGACCGGTGTCGAGATGGCCGGCCAGATCGCCGAGCTCTCCCGCCGCACCCTCAAGCGCGACTTCCGCAACATCGACACGACCAAGGCCCGGATCGTCCTCCTCGACGGCGCCAAGCAGGTCCTCCCGAGCTTCGGCGACCAGCTCGGTGCCAAGGCGCAGGCCAGGCTCGAGGCGATGGGCGTCGAGGTCCACCTCGGTGCGATGGTCACCGACGTCGACGCCACCGGGGTCACCGTCCGGGACGCGACCGGCCGCAGCCAGCGGATCGAGTCGACGACCAAGGTGTGGGCGGCCGGCGTCCAGGCCTCGCCGCTCGGAGCCCAGCTCGCCGACCAGACCGGCGCCGGCCTCGACCGCGCCGGGCGCATCCAGGTCCTCGGCGACCTGACCCTGCCCGGGCACCCCGAGATCCACGTCGTCGGCGACATGATCGCGCTCGACGACCTCCCCGGCGTCGCCCAGGTCGCGATCCAGGGCGCCCGCTACTCGGCGAAGGCGATCAAGCGGCGCCTCGCCGGCCAGGAGCCGCAGGACGCGTTCGCCTACTTCGACAAGGGGTCGATGGCGACGATCTCCCGCTTCTCCGCCGTCGCGAGCGTCGGCCGGCTGCACTTCGGCGGCTTCATCGCCTGGCTGCTCTGGCTCGGGGTCCACCTCGTCTACATCATCGGCTTCAAGCACCGGGTGACGACGCTGCTCCACTGGGCGGTCAGCTTCGTCGGCCGCGGCCGGAGCGAGCGCACGGTCACCGAGCAGCAGACCTTCGCGCGGAATGCGATCAGCGACCTCGGCGAGCGCTACGCACCGAGCCTCCCGCGGGTCGCGAGCGACCGGCGCCCGGACGCGCAGAGCCCGGCGCAGGCCCGCGCGGACGTCGAGGGCCGGTGAATCGCGAGCGAAGCGAGCCTGGTTCACCGCAACGATAGGAGCAGCGCGAGCCGAGCGAGCTCCCTGCCTCGGGGGGCCACGGGAGGCGAAGCCCCCGTGGGTAGAGTCACCGCATGCCGCTCGACTACCCGATCCATGAGCGGACCCTGCCCAACGGGCTCAGGGTCGTCGTCTCCCCGGACCACTCCGTGCCGACGGTGACGGTCAACATCTGGGTCAACGTGGGCTCGCGGCACGAGGAGCGGGGGCGGACCGGCTTCGCGCACCTCTTCGAGCACCTCATGTTCCAGGGGTCGGCGAATGTCGCGTCCGGCGAGCACTTCTCGGCGCTCATGGCGCACGGGGGCCGGCTCAACGCGACGACGTGGTTCGACCGGACCAACTACTTCGAGACGGTGCCCACGCAGGTCCTCGACCTCGCCCTGTGGCTCGAGGCGGACCGGCACGGCCACCTCCTCGACGCCGTCAACCAGGCCAACCTCGACAACCAGCGCGACGTCGTCAAGGAGGAGAAGCGCCAGCGCTACGACAACGTCCCCTACGGCACCGCGCTCGAGCTCATGTACAGGGCGCTGTTCCCCGAGGGGCACCCCTACCACCACTCGACGATCGGGTCGATGGAGGACCTCGACGCCGCGAGCGTCGAGGACGTCCACGCGTTCTTCCGGCGCTACTACGGGCCCAACAACATGGTCCTGACCCTCGCCGGCGACATCGAGCCGGAGGCCGGCTTCGCGGCCGTCGCGACCTACTTCGGGCACCTGCCGGCCTCGGCGGACCCGCTGCGGGCCGACCTCGCGCAGCAGCCGCCCGCGCAGGGCCCGGTCCGCGTCGACCACCCCGCCGACGTGCCCAACGACCGCCTGCACATCGCCTTCCGCCTCCCCGTCGACCCGACGCGGGAGTTCCTCGCCGCCGCGCTGGCCCTCGACGCGCTCGGCGCCCTGTCCACCTCGCGCCTCATCCGCCGCCTCGTCCGCCGCGAACGCGTCGCCAACAGCGTCGGCGCGCACGCGATGGGCCTCGTCGACGGCTCGTCCATCGGGTTCATCGTCGTCGACCTCGCCGACGGTGCGGACGCCGACGCCGTCGAGGCCGCGGTCGCCGAGGAGCTCGCGCGCTTCGTCGAGGAGGGTCCGACCGAAGCCGAGCTCGAGGCCGCCCTCGCCCAGACCGAGCGCTCCTACCTGACCTCGCTCGCCGCCCTCGACGAGCGCGCCGACGCGATCAGCCACGCGGCCCTGCTCCACGGCGACCCGGGGCTCGTCAACAGCTATCTCGACCGCGTCGCCGCGATCAGCGCCGATGAGGTGCGGGCCGCCGCGGCCGCCTGGCTCCGGCCCGAGCACCGCGTCGTCCTCGCCCACCTCGCCACCGCCGAGGAGGACGCCGCATGAGTGTCATCGCCCGCCCCGAGGTCGGTCCGGAGACCCCGTGGTCGCTGGCGCCGCCACGGGAGCTGTTGCTGGACAACGGCATTCGCGTCCTGCACCATGACATGCCCGGCCAGTACGTCATCTCGGTGCGCCTCGCGATCCCGCTCCGTCTCGCCGACGAGCCCCGCCACCTCGAGGGCGTCGCGTCGGTCATGGCGCGCCTGCTCGACGAGGGCACGAGCCGGCTCGACGCGGAGGCCTTCGCCGAGGCCCTCGAGCGCAAGGGCGTCGCCGTCGGCGCCGGCGCCTCGGACGGGTCGGTCGGGGTCGACCTCGACGTCGCCCAGCGCAACCTGCCCGACGCACTCGCGCTCGTCACCGAGATGCTCGCCGACCCGGTCTTCCCCGAGACCGAGCTGCGCCGCATCGTCGACAGCCGGCTCGCCGAGATCGAGCAGGAGCGTGCCTCGGCGCCGCACCGGGCCGCCCGCGAGCTCATCGCGACGGTGTACGCGCCCGGCGACCGCGCCTCCCGGCCGACCGCCGGGACGGCCGAGACGGTCTCGGCGATCACGCGCGCGGACGTCGCCGCATTCCACCGCTCTCACGTCGGCCCCCGGGGCGCCTCCCTCGCCGTCTCCGGCGACCTCTCCGGCGTCGACCTCGCCGAGGTCCTCGGCTCGACGATCGGCGGATGGGCGAATGCCGACCATCGGCCGGTCGCTCCCGCGGAGCCGCCGCTGCCCGCGACGGAGCGTGCGCGCATCGTCCTCGTCGACCGGCCGGGCTCGGTGCAGAGCGAGTTCGCCGTTGGATGTCCGGGGCCGGACCGCCACGTCGAGGGCGGCTGGGCCCCCTACCCGGTGCTCGCCTTCGTCGTCGGGGGGTCCCCCAACGCCCGCATCGACGCGGTCCTGCGGGAGGACAAGGGCTACACCTACGGGGTCCGGAGCGCCTTCCGCCCGCGACGGGCTGGCGGGATGTTCGTCACGAGCGGCTCCGTGCGCTCGGAGGTGACGGCTCCGGCCCTCGACCTGCTCATCGGCATCCTCGTCGGCGCGCGGGACGGGTTCACCGACGACGAGCGGCGCAGCGGCATCGACTTCATCGCGCAGACCGCGCCGTCGCGCTACGCCACGGCGGACGCGGTCGCCGACGAGCTCGTCATGCTCGGCCTCGACGGGCTCCCGCTCACGCACACCAACGACCAGCTCGACCAGGTCCGCGCGCTCACTGCCGCCGACCTCGACGCGGCCTGGGCGCGGTGGGCGACGGGGGAGTGGAGCGTCGTCGTCGTCGGCGACGCGAGCGTCGTGCGCGCCGACATCGAGGCGCTCGGCCGGGGCCCGGTCACCGTCGTCCCGAACTGACCGATCCGTGCTTCACCCGACCTGCCCGAGGATCACGGACTTGGCAACCCTGTGATCCTCGTCCGTATCGGGTCACCCGATCACCGTGGTCAGGTCAGGCGGGGTCCGGGCCGAGGCGGTGGAGGACTTCGTCGTGGAGGCGGCCGTTGGTCACGCAGGCGTTGCCGCCCCACGGGCCGTCCTCGCCGGACAGCGAGGTGAAGCGGCCGCCGGCCTCGGTGACGATGGGGACGAGGGCGGCCATGTCGTGGAGCTTGAGCTCGGGCTCGGCCGCGATGTCGACCGCGCCCTCCGCCACGAGCATGTAGGACCAGAAGTCGCCGTAGGCCCGGCTCCGCCAGCAGTCGCGGGCGAGGTCGAGCAACGCCTGCTCACGGTCGAGCGGTGCCCAGGAGTGGACCGAGGAGTACGACAGCGACGCGTCGGACACGTGGTCGACCCGGGACACCGAGATCCGGGAGGCCTGCGACAGGGACCGTCCCGTCCACGCGCCCGTCCCCTTGGACGCCCACCACCGGCGGTTGAGGGCGGGCGCCGAGACGAGGCCCATGACGACCTCGTCGCCGTCGACGAGCCCGATGAGCGTGCCCCAGACGGGCACCCCCCGGACGAAGTTGTGCGTCCCGTCGATCGGGTCGATGACCCACCGTCGCGGGCCGTGCCCCGTCGGCTCGAACTCCTCGCCCTCGACCGCGTCCCTGGGCCGTGTCCGCCGCAGCTGCCCGCGGATCAGCTCCTCGGCGTCACGGTCGGCGTCGGAGACGAGGGTGAGGTCTGGCTTGGACTCCACGACGAGGTCGGCCGCCTTGAACCGCGCCATCGTCACGCGCTCGACCGAGTCGGCGAGGACGTGGGCGAGCCGGAGGTCGTCGTCGTAGGCGGTCATCCGGGCAACGTACCAACGACGCGGCTCCCGACCCGGGAGGGTCAGTCCTCGGCGGACGTGCCGTTCCGGGCGCGCAGGAGGCGCCGGAGCGAGTCGAGCCGACCGGCGCCGCCGACCCCCGCACCGCCCGCGGCGACGAATGCGTCGAGGCCGCACTCCGGCTCGTCGTGGGTGCACCCGCGCGGGCATTCCTCGGTGCCGGGCTCGAGATCGGGGAAGTTCCCGATGATCCGGCCCGGGTCGACGTGGGCGAGCCCGAAGGAGCGGATCCCCGGGGTGTCGATGACCCAGCCGCGGTCCTCGGGCAGGGCCAGCGCGAGCACCGACGTCGACGTGTGCCGACCCCGCCCGGTCACCTCGTTGACGTGTCCGATGGCCCGGTCCGCCTGCGGGACGAGGAGGTTGACGAGGGTCGACTTGCCGACGCCCGAATGCCCGACGAGCACGCTGACCCGGTCGCTCAGCGCGTCGAGCAGGGTCGCGACGCCCGGGTGGTCGGGGTCGCGCGAGGAGGTGACGACGTGGGGCACCCCGAGCGGTGAGTAGGCGGACAGGAAGTCCGCGGGGTCGGTCAGGTCGGCCTTGGTCAGGACGAGGAGCGGGTCCATGCCGGCGTCGTAGGCGGCGACGAGGCAGCGGTCGATGAGCCGCGGCCTGGGCTCGGGGTTGGCGAGGGCCGCGACGACGACGAGCTGGTCCGCATTCGCCACGATGACCCGCTCGACCGGGTCGGTGTCGTCCGCGGTCCGGCGCAGGAAGTGGCTGCGCTCCCCGACCCGGACGATGCGGGCCAGGGCGTCGGGACTGCCCGTGGTGTCGCCGACGAGGCCGACCCGGTCGCCGACGACGATCCCCTTGCGGCCGAGCTCACGAGCCTTCATCGCGGTGAGGACGCGGTCGTCCGCGCCGTCGCCGACGCCTCCCTCGAGCAGGACGCGGTAGCGACCCCGGTCGACGCCGAGGACCATGCCGACGACGGCGTCGTCGTGGGCGGGCCGGTCCTTGGACCGGGGGCGCGACCCCCGGCGGTTGGGCCGGATGCGGACGCTCGACTCGTCGTAGCGGTCGTAGTCGATCCCGCGTCGGGTCAACGCACGGCCCCCGCGGGGGCGAGGAGGCCGGACCACAGCTCGGTGAAGGTCGGCATCGTCTTGCCGACGGTCGCCGGGTCCTCGACGGAGGTGTCCGGCACGACGAGGCCGAGGACGGCACCCGCCATGACCATCCGGTGGTCCGCGTAGGTGTGGAAGCGGCCGCCCCGCAGCCGTGCCGGCCGGATCGACAGCCCGTCCTCGGTCTCGGTGACGTCGGAGCCGAATGCGGAGAGCTCACGGGTCAGGGCGGCCAGCCGGTCGGTCTCGTGGCCGCGGATGTGCGCGACCCCGCGGATGACCGAGGGGGTCGCGGCGACGGCGGCGAGCGCCGCGACGACGGGGGTCAGCTCGCTCGCGTCGTGGAGGTCGACGTCGAGGCCGGCGAGCTCCGCCGGCCCGGTGACGGTGAGGCCGTCGCGATCCCGGGAGAGGGCGCAGCCCATGCGCTCGAGGATGCCGCGGATCTCGTCGCCCGCCTGCGTCGTGTGCGTCGGCCAGCCGGGGACGGTGACGACCCCGCCGGTGACGGCGGCGGCGGCGAGGAAGGGCGCGGCATTCGACAGGTCGGGCTCGACGGAGACGTCGAGGGGGCGGAGGGCGCCCGGCTCGACCGACCAGCGGTCGGCGACCGAGTCCTCGACCGTCGCGCCGGCGTCACGGAGCACCTCGCAGGTCATCTCGATGTGCGGCAGGCTCGGGACCGGCGGGCCGTCGTGGACGACGGTGACCCCCTCGTCGTAGCGGCTACCGGCGAGCAGGAGCGCGGAGACGAACTGCGAGGACGCCGAGGCGTCGAGGACGACGGTGCCGCCGCGGACCCGGCCGGTCCCGGCGACGGTGACCGGGAGGGTCCCGCGACCGCCGTCGTCGATGCTCATCCCGACGCCGCGGAGCGCGTCGAGGAGCCGGCCCATCGGGCGAACGCGCGCTTGCGCGTCCCCGTCGAGGACGACGGGGCCGTCCGCGAGCCCGGCCACGGCCGGGACGAAGCGCATGACCGTGCCGGCCAGCCCGCAGTCGACCTCGGCACCGTGGAGCGGGCCGGGACTGACGTACCAGTCGCCCTCGGGGGTGTCGCGGACGTCCGCGCCGAGCGACCGGAGCGCCCCGGCCATGAGGACCGTGTCACGGCTCCGGAGCGGCCGCCGGATGATCGAGTCGCCGTCGGCGAGCGCGGCGAGGACGAGGTAGCGGTTGGTCAGGGACTTGCTGCCCGGGATCGGGACCCGGGCGTGGACCGGCCCCCGGGCGAGGGGGGCCTGCCAATGGTCAGTTGATGGCATCTTTGGCCTGGAGCGCGGCGATCCGCGCCTCGCGGCGGGCCGACGTGGCGAGGTGCCGGGCTCCCCGCCGGGTCGTGCGCGCGGCCCGGCCGGCGGCGTCGGAGGCCATCCCGGCGCGGTAGGCGAGCCCCGGCTTGCCCTCGGTGTCGACGGCGGCGAGCAGGAGGCCGCCCAGGAGCCCGAGGTTCTTGAGGAACTGGGTCCGCTGCTGCTGGCGGACCTGCGGGTCGGTCTCGGTCCAGAAGGGGTGCCCGGCGATCGTCGTCGGCACGATCGACGCGCTGAGCAGGAGGGCCGCGACGCGCGGGAACCGGCCGAGCCCGAGCAGGCTCCCGCCGGCGACCATCGCGGCGCCGTTGGCGCGGACGAGGAGCTCGGGGTCCTCCGGCAGGCCGAGGGGCGCGGCGACACGGTCGGCGAATGCGGCGGCCTTGGCCGTCCGCGGACCGGGGTGGCGCAGCGCGTCCAGGCCTCCGACGACGAAGACGGAGGCGAGCAGGGGACGGGCGAGGCGGCGCACGATGCTCATGTCGTCCACCGTAGCCTCCGCGACGGGGCTGCGTATGTTTGGGCCCATGTGTGGTCGCTACGCGGCAAGCGCGAACCCCGACGACCTCGTCGAGGAGTTCGAGGTGGACCTCGACCGCTCTGCGGCGGCGGGCCGGAGCCTGCTCGTCAACCCCCAGAACCCCCCGGCGGGTGCGCCGGACTACAACATGGCGCCGACCAAGCAGGCACCTGTCGTCCTGACCCGGGGGCTGCGGGAGTCCGAAGAAGCGTTCGAGGGATCGGACGGGCCCCGGCGCCAGCTCCGGCTGCTCACCTGGGGTCTCGTCCCGAGCTGGGCCAAGGACACCAAGGTCGGCCTGCGGATGATCAACGCCCGCGCCGACGGCGTGCTCGGCAAGGGGGCCTTCGCCCGGGCCGCGCTCAGCCGCCGCTGCCTCGTCCCAGCCGCGGGCTGGTACGAGTGGCAGGCCTCCCCGGTCGCGACGGACGCCAAGGGCAAGCCGCGCAAGCAGCCGTTCTTCATCCACGACCCCGCCATGCCGACGCTCGCCTTCGCCGGGCTCTACGAGTTCTGGCGCGACCCAGCTGTGCACGACGGCGACGACCCGGACGCCTGGCTGACGACGTTCACGATCATCACGACGAATGCCGAGCCAGGGCTCGACCGGATCCACGACCGGCAGCCGCTCGTGCTCCCGCGCGAGCTGTGGTCGGACTGGCTCTCGCCGGAGGTCACGACCCCGCAGGCCGTCCAGCCGATGTTCGACTTCGCCGAGCCGGGGAGGTTCGCCGCCCACCCCGTCTCGACCGCGGTCAACGGCAACCGCGGCAACGGTCCGGAGCTCATCGCCCCCGTGGCGGCGGACCAGCTCGTCGGCGTCGTCGACCCGCAGACCGGGGAGATCGTCGGCGGGCCGGCATGACGAGCACGACCCGTACCGTCGACACCCCGCTCGGCCCCGCCGAGCTGTCCGTCGACCGGCCGGTCCGCGCCCGCGGGACCCTGCTCCTCACGCACGGCGCGAACGGCGCGATGACGACGCCGGACCTGCTCGCCCTCGGGCGGGCCGTCCCCGCACACGGCTGGGCGCTCGCCCTCGTCCGGCAGGCGTGGGCCGTCGCCGGCCGGCGGACGCCGCCGCGACCGGACGCCCAGGACGAGGCATGGCTGCCCGTCGTCGCCGCCCTGACCACGGGCAGGGGCGCCCTGCCACGACCGCTCGTCGTCGGCGGCCGGAGCAACGGGGCCCGGGTCGCGGCGCGGACGTCGGTCGTGACGGGAGCCGACGCCGTCCTCGCACTCGCCTTCCCCCTCCACCCGCCGGGGCAGCCGGACCGGCTCCGCGCCGGCGAGCTCGCGGTCCCGTTCGCGAGCGGCATTCGGACCCTCGTCGTCCAGGGCGCGACGGACGCCTTCGGCTCGCCGGAGGAGGTCCGGGCGCACTGCCCTGACCCGGCCGCGGTCCTGGAGGTGGCCGGCGGGCACGGGTTCTCGCGTCGCCCCGACGACGTCGTCGCCGCGGTCCTGCGCCTGCTCGACGAGGTCGCCGAGGGCTGACCGGGGCTGGCCCCGATCTGGTTCGGAATACGGACACCGATCCGGGACGTTGCCCCCATCGACCCCCACGTACGGCAGACCAGGAGAGCGACCGGTGCTCGTACTCACGACCACGTCGCGCTCGGACGCCCCGCTAGGCTGGAGCACGATGACTCCAGCACCCGAGGCAGCCGAGCCCACGACCCCCGACGACGCGACCCCCGAGCCCGTCGTCGACCTGGCGACCGAGACCGAGGTGGAGCGCCGCGCGCGCTTCGAGCGCGACGCGATGCCGCTGCTCGACCAGCTCTACTCCGCCGCTCTGCGCACGACGCGCAACCCGACCGACGCCGAGGACCTCGTCCAGGAGACCTACGCCAAGGCGTGGGCGGCGTTCCACCAGTTCACGCCCGGCACCAACCTGCGCGCGTGGATGTACCGCATCCTCACGAACTCGTACATCAACACCTACCGCAAGCGGCAGCGCGAGCCGCAGAAGTCCGACGCCGCCGAGGTCGAGGACTACCAGCTCGCCCGCGCCGAGAGCCACCAGAGCTCGGGCCTGAAGTCCGCGGAGACCACGGCGCTCGAGCACCTCCCCGACTCCGAGGTCAAGCGGGCCCTCCAGCGGCTGCCGGAGGAGTTCCGGATGGCCGTCTACCTCGCCGACGTCGAGGGCTTCGCCTACAAGGAGATCGCCGAGATGATGGGGACGCCGATCGGCACCGTCATGTCCCGTCTGCACCGCGGACGCCGCCAGCTCCGCGAGATGCTCACCGACTACGCCCGCGACCGCGGGATGCGGGTCGACGCGCAGGAGGCCAAGGCATGAGCGCCCAGCACGCCCGAGAGCACGTCGACTGCTCCGAGACCCTCCACCGGCTCTACGAGTACCTCGACGGGGAGATGACGCCGTCGGACACCGCGCGCATCGCCGGCCACCTCGCGGCCTGCGGCCCGTGCATGGAGCAGCACGACGTCGAGCAGATGATGAAGGCGCTCGTCCGTCGCTCGTGCGCGGCGGAGGTCGCCCCGGAGCACATCCGGGCGAGCATCGTCACGCGGATCACGACGATCCGCATCGAACGCACCTGACCCCAGGTCGAATGCCGACGGCCCGCTGACCATCGATGGTCAGCGGGCCGTCGGCGGTGTGCGACTGCTCAGGCGTTGGGGCGGCGGCCGTGGTTGGCGCCGTTGCCCTTGCGCGAGCGGCGCTTGCGGGCGCGCTTGCTCATGTTGGCTCCGTTCGGGTCGAATGCCCCGACACCGGGGCGCAGCACCTCGACATCCTCGCACGTCCGGGGCCGCGACGACGAATCGATCGGCTTGACCAACGTGGCCATGGGCAGGGGTGTGGCGTGAGAGAATGACCCTCGAAAAGGAGCGGCGCGCCCACTGCCCTCCGCAGCCCTTGAGGAGGGTCCGAGGCCCATGCGTCGTAGGTTCACTGTGGTCGGCATCGCCGTCGCCCTTCTGCTCGGTGGCACGCCGGCAGCCCTCAGCTCCTCCAGCAGTGACCGGACGCCGCAGGTGCTCACGTCGTGGGAGTGGTGCTGCTGACGGAGCCCCCACGGGTTCCTGCAGCCATCGCACCGCCGACCGTGTCCGCATCGACGGCACCACCCACGGCTGACGCGAAGACGCGACGCGCGACGCGGCGGGTCATCGTCGCAGCGTGCGTGCTCGCGGGCGCGCTCGCCGTCCTCGCCTTCGCCCTGACCGGGCCGCCCCGCGACCCGGTCGGCTTCGCCGTCTTCGCGGTCGTCATCCTCGTCGCCCACGCCGGACCTCGCCGCCTCGTCGTCGCGGGGCTCGGCTTCAACATCGGCGGGCTGACGGTCCTCGCGACCATCCCCCTCGGTGGCGGCCTGACGGCCGCGGCCGTCGGCTGCGTCCAGGTCATCGCGACGTGGAGCCGGCTCTCGGGCCGAGCCCGGGCCTTCAACCTCGCGAACGGCGTCGCCATGGGCAGCGCCGGAGGGATCGCCTACGAGCTGTCGGTCGGGGCCCGCCGGGCCGATGCGACCCTGATGGAGGTGGGGCGCCTCGGGCTCGGCCTCCTCATCGCCGTCGTCGTCGTCGTCGCGGTCAACGCCGGCTTCGTCGCCGCCGTCATGTCGACGAGCGACGGGACCCGGTTCGGGACGACCCAGCGGACGCTCGTCTCCCGGATGGGCCCCTCCTACCTGACCTTCGCCGTCGTCGCCCTGCTCGTCGACGTGCTGTGGCTCCTCGTCGGGCTCGGACCCCTCGCCGTCGTCCTCGCCGCCCCGTTCATCTGGGGGGTCCGATGGACGACCGGCCAGTTCGCCGACCAGAACCGCACGCGGGAGTGGGTCGTGAGCGCCGTCCGCGCCGCCCTCGAAGAGCGCTTCCCCGGAGCGGGTCGACGCAGCGCCCGCATCGCCCGATGGTCCGCCGCGATCGCCGAGGAGGCCGGTCTGCCCGTCCGCACGATCTCCCGGTCCGAGATGACCGGCGCCCTCGTCGACGTGGACCGTCTCACGCTCCCGGGACGCGTCGCGGGCGGCGCGGCCTCGGCCCTCGCCGGGCTCAGCTTCGCCGCGGGCCTCACCGGCACCGACCCGGACCCCACCCCGCGCCGGGTCGCCGGGCTCGCCGCCGAGGTCGTCACCCACCTGGACGGAGGGACGGGCCTCGCGCAGGGGTCCCTCGGGGCCTCCGCCGACGTCCAGCGCCTCCTCCACGCCCGCGACCGCGCCCTGGCCCGAGCCTCGGCGATCGACGCGGAGGCGAACCGGTGACGACGACCGGCCTCCCGTGGCGGCGGACGCAGCGCGACGCCAGGATCGTCACGTTGGGTGCCGCGGCCTTCGCGGTGGCCGCCCTCGTCGTCTGGCTCCGGTCCGGGGCGTCGGTGCCGACCGTGAGGATCGGGCTCGTCGTCGCCACCCTCTTCGCCTTCGGGATCGGGGAGTTCTTCGTCCTCACGCTCAGGGGGCGGACGCTCGCCCCGATCGCGACCGCCGCGGGGCTCGGGCTGGCGATGACCCGCCTCCTCGGGGAGGGCTCGTGGCTCGGGACGGCCTACGCCCTCAGCCTCGTCGCCGCGATCCAGGTCGTCGCCGGGGCGCTGCGCGGCGTCCGGGGGCGGCCGCTGCACACGACCGAGTCCTCCGTCCGACTCCTCGCGGTCGCGGTCGTCGCCGTCGCCGCCCGGGTCCCCGCCGGTGATGGAGGCTCCTTCGTCCGGCACACCGTCGACGGATCCGCGGACCCGCGGCCGACCGCGGTCTGGGCCGTCGCCCTCGCGCTCCTCGGCGTGCTCATCGAGCTCGCGCTCGCGGCATTCATCCGGTCGCGGTCGCTGCGGACGACGATCGGCCGGCTCGTCCGTCTCGACCTGAGCGAGGCGGGCGGCCTGGCCCTCGCCACGGCGTCCGCGGCCGCGTCGATCGCCGTCGCCTCGCCGGTGCTCGGGGCCGTCGCCGTCCCGCTCTTCACCGTCCCGCTCGTCCTGGTCCAGGTCGGGATGCGCCGCTACCACGCCGTGGAGTCCGACCGCCGCGCCTCCCTGCTCTCCCTCGCGCGGCTCACCGACGAGACGGGCCACACGACACCCGCCCACGCCGAGACCGTGGCCGACCTCGCCGTCGCCACGGCGCGGGTCCTCGGTGTGCCGGAGACCGAGCTCGACCCGATCCGGACGGCCGCCCTCCTCCACGACGTCGGCCAGGTCACCCTCGACAACCCGATCCCCGGTGGCGCGACCGTGCTCGCCGCGCCCTCGGACCAGCAGCGGATCGCCGACGCGACCGTCCGGATCGTCCGCCGCGCCGGCGGACTCGACGACGTCGCCGCGATCCTCGAGCACCAGACGACCTCCTTCCGCCGGGTCCGCGAGCTCGGCGAGCCGGTGCCGCTCGCCGCGCGCATCCTCA
Source organism: uncultured Actinomycetota bacterium (assembly GCA_963752365.1). Lineage (GTDB taxonomy): Bacteria > Actinomycetota > Actinomycetes > Actinomycetales > Dermatophilaceae > CAVVXY01. The sequence goes on along the minus strand of CAVVXY010000002.1, from coordinate 90,790 downwards.
AGGCGGCGAATGCCTACGTCGACCTGACCGCGGGCGCGTCGAGCCCGCTCGTCCACGCCCGCGCGATGGAGCGGATCACCCTCGGGCTCGGCTACGAGTACGACCCGGCGGTCGTCCGCGCGCTCGAGGTCGTGCACGCCGACCGGTCCTGAGTGGCCGCCGCCGTCGGTCGTCGATCCCCGTCGAAAGGTCACGACCCGCCGGTGCGCGCACCGGCGGGTCGTGACCTTTCGAGTGGTTGGCGGCTGCGCCGCCAGCCGGGTCAGGGGGTGGCGGCCTGCCCGTGGATCGGCTGCTGGACCTTGGCAACCCGCGGGTCGCCCGCGTCGGCGAAGTAGTCCGCCTTGCGGGTCTCGTCGGTGCCGTTGGACACCTTGGAGCGGTTGAGGACCGCCGACAGGACGACCGCGATGAGGATGTTGAGCGCGAAGGCCGTCACCGCGATGTAGCCGAGCTTGCCGATGACCGGGATGTCGAGCAGCGAACCACCGAAGTGGTTGACTCCGGTCCGCTGGTTGGCGACCCCGTAGGCGGCGACGGTCCCGTAGAGGAAGCCGACGAGCATCCCGGCGAGCAGCGCCCACCGGTGGAACCACCGGGTGTAGAGGCTGAACACGATCGCCGGGAACGTCTGGAGGATCCAGATGCCCCCGAGGAGCTGGAAGTTGATCGCGTTCTGCTTGTCGAGCAGGAGGACGAACAGCAGGGCGAACCCCTTGACGACGAGCGAGACGAGCTTGGAGACCCTGGCCTCCTGCTTCGGCGTCGCATCCGGCCTGAGCCAGTCGCGGTAGATGTTGCGGGTGAAGGTGTTGGCGGCGGCGATCGACATGATCGCGGCCGGGACGAGCGCCCCGATCGCGATCGCCGCGAAGGCGACGCCTGCGAACCAGCTCGGGAACATGTCCTCGAAGAGCTGGGGGATGACGAGCTGGGCATTCGCCTTTCCGTCGAGCCCGATCGGCTTGGTCCCCGCCGCGATGGCGACCCACCCGAGCAGGGCGAGGAGCCCGAGGACGAAGGAGTAGGCCGGGAGGATCGTCGCGTTGCGCCGGATCGTGTTGCGGCTCTTGGCCGACAGGCTCGCGGTCATCGAGTGCGGGTACATGAACAGCGCCAGGGCCGAGCCGAGGCCGAGTGTCGCATAGGCCCACGTCTGCGTGGCGGGTGGGACGAAGGCCCCGGTCGCCTTGCCGTCGACCTTGTTGATCGTCGCCATCTTGTCCTTGGCCGCGTCGAAGATGTGGTCCCAGCCGCCGACCTTGGAGGGCAGGTAGATGATCGCGATGATGATGACGAGGTAGATGAGCGTGTCCTTGACGAAGGCGATGACCGCCGGCGCCCGCAGGCCGCTGCTGTAGGTGTAGGCCGCGAGCAGCGCGAAGGCGATGAACAGCGGCGCGTCCTTGGCGAGCCAGTTGTCGCCGCCGCCGACGCCGACGACCTCGAGGACGGCCTGGATGCCGACGAGCTGGAGGGCGATGTAGGGCATCGTCGCGAGGAAGCCGATGACCGCGACGGCGAGCGAGAGCTCCTTGCTGCCGTAGCGACCCTTGACGAAGTCGGCCGTCGTCACGTACCCGTGCCGGTGGCTGACCGACCACATCCGGGCCATGAAGATGAAGATGATCGGGTAGAGGATGATCGTGTAGGGCACCGCGAAGAAGCCGCTCACGGCGCCGGCGCCGAACATCGCGGCCGGCACGGCGACGAAGGTGTAGGCCGTGTAGAGGTCGCCGCCGAGCAGGAACCACGTGATCCACGTGCCGAAGCTGCGGCCGCCGAGGCCCCACTCGTCGAGTGACTCCATGGAGGTCGGGCGCCGCCAGCGGGTCGCGAGGAAGCCCATGACGGTCACGACGCCGAAGAGCAGGAACAGGACGATCCCGGCGGTCCAGTTGATGCCGGCCGGGTTCGCCGTCGCGAGGGCGGTCATCGGGAGCCCCCGTCCCCGGTGCCGAGGTCACCGTCGAAGGTGTCGCGGTCGCCCTCGTCGCCGACGGTCGGCCCGCCGGTCCGGATCGGGCGGTGCGGGCGCGCCTTGAGGACGAGGAGGTAGGCGGTGTAGGTCAGCGCCGAGCAGAGGAAGACCCAGAGCATCTGGTACCAGATGAAGAACGGGAAGCCGGCGAGCCGCGGCTCCTCCTTGTTGTACGTCGTGACCCACATGAGCGCGACGATGGGGATGAGCAGGAGCACGCCGGCGACGGCGAGCAGGGCCTTGTTGGCCGGCGGTGCGGTGTCGAGGTCGCCCTCGTCGACCTCTGGTTGCGTCGGACTACCCATGAGACCTCCTTGTCCGGGGGCCACCGGAGGTGGCCGTCAGCGCGCGGCACGCTACTCCTCCACGGGGCCGGGAACCCTCGCGACGCACGGCCTTTCGCCGGATCGGTACCTGCGGGGAATGCGCACAGGGCGCCTCCCGTGGCGGGAGGCGCCCTGTGGCGCGGGACCTGGGGCCGGTCAGGCGGCCTTGGTCTCCTTGAAGATGCGGTCGATCTCGTCGATCTTCGCGAGCAGCTCGTCGGCCTTGGCCTCGTCGAAGGCACCCTTGGTGCCGGAGGCGCCGGCGAGCTTGGTCGCCTCGTTGACGAGGGTGTGCAGCTCGGGGTACTTCTCGAAGTGCGGCGGCTTGAAGTAGTCCGTCCACAGCACCCACAGGTGGTGCTTGACGAGCTCGGAGCGCTGCTCCTTGATGATCGTCGCGCGGACGCGGAAGTCGGGGTCGTCGTTGTCGGCGACCTTCTTGCAGACGGCCTTGATCGACTCGGCCTCGATGCGGGCCTGGGCGGGGTCGTAGACGCCGCAGGGCAGGTCGCAGTGCGCGCTGACGGTGCGAATGCGGAAGGCGGGGGTGCGCATGTGGTGGATCCCTTCTCGTGGTGATCTCGGGTGCACGTCCACCCTATGCCGGACGCCCCGCACCTCTCCCCTTGCGTCCGCGTGAAACGCCCCTACAGCGGCGTTTCACGCGGACGCAAGGAGAGCCGGAGGCGGGGGAGCCGGGTGAACACGCGCGCGCGGACCGCGTCGGCGGGCAGCGAGCCCACGAGCCAGGAGTCGACGCCCTCACGGGGGTTGTCGCGCTCGACCCACCACCGGCTGGGGTCGGCCGGGTCATGACCGGTGACCCGCTTGACCGCCTGGGGGCGCGGGTCGCCATGGTCGCCGGGCGGCAGGACGACCACGGCGAGGTCGCCGACCCTCGGCGGAGCGGCCCAGAGGACGACCAGGAGGTCGCCGTCGACGAGGGTCGGCTCCATCGACCGGCCTCGCACCCTGACCAGGCCAGGTCGGATCACGGCTCGTCGACGCCGACGGCCTTGACGTTCTCGTCGGCGTGTGCCGTCACGACCTCGGCCTGGTGCTCGACCTCGGCGCGCATCCGGGACAGGAAGTTCCGCGTCCGTTGGTGCCTCGGGTTGCCGATGACCTCCTGGGGCAGGCCCTGCTCCACCACGACGCCCCCGTCCATGAAGACGACCTCGTCGGCGACCTCGCGCGCGAACCCCATCTCGTGGGTGACGACGATCATCGTCATGCCGGAGGCGGCGAGCTCGCGCATGACGGCGAGCACCTCGCCGACCAGCTCGGGGTCCAGTGCCGACGTCGGCTCGTCGAAGAGCATGAGCTTGGGGTCCATCGCGAGAGCCCGGGCGATCGCGACGCGTTGCTGCTGACCGCCGGACAGCTGGGCGGGGTAGGCGCGCGGCTTGTCCTGGAGACCGACCCGGTCCAGGAGCTCCATGCCGCGCGCGCGCGCACTGTCCTTGCTCATGCCCTTGACCTGGCAGGGGCCCTCCATGATGTTCTCGAGGGCCGTCTTGTGGGGGAAGAGGTTGAACCGCTGGAAGCACATGCCGATGTCACGGCGCTGGGCGGCGATCGCCTTCTCGGTCAGGCGATGGAGGCGGCCGCCCCTCTCGGCGTAGCCCATGAGGTCGCCGTCGACCCAGATCCGGCCGCCGTCGATCGTCTCGAGCTGGTTGATACAGCGCAGGAAGGTCGTCTTGCCCGACCCGGACGGGCCGAGGAGGACGACGACCTCGCCCGGCCAGACGTCGAGGTCGATGCCCTTGAGCACCTCGTTGCCGTTGAACGACTTGTGGACGTTGACCGCGTGGACGAGCGGGTCGCCGGTGCGTCGCGCATTCGCCATGTCAGTGGTCCGCCTGTGCCTGTGCGATCTTCTGCCGGGCCTTCTTGCTCGGCTGGCCGAAGCCGCGCCCGAAGTAGCGCTCGAGGTACGCCTGGCCGACCATGAGGACGGTGCAGACGATGAGGTACCAGAGGGTCGCTGCCATGAGCCCGGACATGACCTTGAAGGAGCGGGAGCCGAAGAGCGTGGCCTGGTAGTAGAGCTCGATGATGATCTGGGCCGCGGTGAACAGCGAGGTGTCCTTGACCATCGCGATCGTCTCGTTGCCGGTCGGCGGCACGATGACCCGCATCGCCTGCGGCAGCACGATCCGGCGCATCGTCCGGCCCGGCGACATGCCGATCGCCTGCGCGGCCTCTTGCTGGCCCGTGTCGACCGAGAGGATGCCGGCGCGGGCGATCTCGGCCATGTAGGCCGCCTCGGACAGCCCGAGCGCAAGGCCGCCGACCCAGACGGTGCTCGAGTAGGCCTGGTAGTCCAGGGTGAAGAAGTGGATGTCGGTGAACGGGATGCCGATGTCGAAGGTGTTGTAGAGGTAGCCGATGCCGACGGCGAAGAGCGAGAGCAGCACGTAGCGGGGGATCGCGCGGAAGAACCACGTGTACACGAAGGACACCCCGCGCAGGACCGGGTTGTCCGACATCCGCATGACCGCCAGGAGGATGCCCAGGAGGATGCCGATGACCATGGCGATGACGGTGCCGAGGATCGTGCCCATCCAGAGGCCGTTGATGACCGGCGTCTGCTGCATGATCTGGAAGGTGTAGGCCCAGTCCCAGCGCTCGTTGGTCAGGATCGAGCTGATCACCATCGCGACGATGAGCGCGATGACCGCGACGGCGACCCACCGTCCGGGGTGCCGGACCGGCCGGGCGTCGATCGCGCCCGGCCGGTCCGCGGCATTCGTCGTCATGACGTCAGCCGACGCTGGGGTTCACGGCGAAGTCGTCGATGGATCCGCCCTCGGCCTTCCACTTCTCGAGGATCTGCTTGTAGGACCCGTCGGCCGCCATCGCCTTGAGGGCGGTGACGATCGCCGCGCCGAACTCGGTCTGGTCCTTGGGGAGGACGAAGCCGTAGGGCGCCGAGTCGTACTGGTCGCCGAGCAGCTCGAGCGAGCCGCTCGTCAGGTCGACGGCGGCGATGGCCGGCGGGAGGTCGACGGCCATCGCGTCCGCCTTGGTCGACTGGACCATCGCGGTGACCTTGGCCTGGTCGGCGTCGACGAGCTGCTCGATCGCGGGCTTGCCACCCTCGGTGCACTTCTTGGAGCGGGCCGTCAGGTCGTCGACCTGGACGGTGCCCTTCTGCACGGCGACCTTGAGGCCACAGGCGCTGTCGGGGTCGATCTTCTTGGGGTTGCCCTTGGCGACGACCCACTGGGTGCCGGCCTTGAAGTAGCTGACCATCGTCGCCTCCTTCATCCGGGCGGCGTTGACGCTGAACGAGGAGACGCCGACGTCGTACTTGCCCGAGGAGACCCCGAGGATGATCGAGTCGAAGCCGGTCGGCTGCCACTCGGCCTTGACCCCGAACCTGGCCATGACGGCGTTGAAGAGGTCCACGTCCATCCCGATGACCGTCTTGCCGTCGGTGTCGAGGTACTCGTTGGGCTGGTAGGTGGCGTCGGTGCCGACCTTGATGACCCCGGCGGCCTTGACCTTGGCCGGGAGCTTGGCGACCAGGGCCTGGTCGACGCCACCGGAGGCGGCCGTCGTCGTCGAGGAGCCGCCCCCGGTGGAGCTGCTCGACCCGGTCGAGAGGGAGTCGGAGCCGCAGGCGGACAGCGCGAGCGCCGTCGTCGCGACGGCGGCCAGGGCGAGGGTGCGATGACGCAGCATCGTCGGATCGTTCCTTTCGGTGGGCGAACGCCGGAAGTGGCGCCGCTTTCGGTCGCATCCTGCCAGCCGCGACCGGGCGGGGGCGAGAGCCTCGGAAAACGTCGCCGGATCGCGATGTCCACCGGGTCTCCTAGGATGCGTGTCCGTGAGCGCGACCCAGACCGACACCGGAGCCGGACACGGCGGGTCGCCCTCGCACGGCGTCGACGACTACTGGTGGTACCTCGCCCGGGGTGAGCTGCTCCGGACCGGGCTCGGGCCGTACGTCGGCGACGCCTCGCTCGCCCTCGACATCGGCAGCGCCGACGGGCCGAGCGCGCGGTGGTTCCGCGAGAGCGTCGAACACACCGTCTCCCTCGACATCGACCCGCGCGGTCTCGGCGCGGGGGGTGTGTGCGGCTCGGCATTCGCCCTCCCGTTCGGTGATGCGACCTTCGACCTCGTGTGCGCCTTCGACGTCGTCGAGCACACGGACCCGGACACCGAGGCGCTCGCCGAGATCCGGCGGGTGCTGCGGCCGGGTGGGCGGCTGCTCATGACGGTGCCGGCCTACCAGTGGGCGTGGGGCGAGCACGACGTCGCCAACGGGCACCACCGTCGCTACACGCGGCCGCGGGCGGTCGCGGCGGTCGAGGCGGTCGGGCTGCGGGTCGAGCAGGCGACCTACGGCTTCATGGCGACCTTCCCCTTCTTCGCCGCCGAGCGGCTCGGGCGGCGGGCGCTCCGTCGGGGCCGCACGACGGCCGCCGACATCGCCGCCCTGCCCAGGGTCCCGCGCGCCCTCCACCACGCCCTCCTCGGCCTGTCGAAGGTCGACCGGGCGGTCCTCGCGCGCGGCCGGCGGCTGCCGTTCGGCTCGTCGGTCCTGCTCGCGGCGACGCGCACCGACTGAGGGATCCGTCACCTCCGCGCCCCGCTCGGCCCGCCGGAGGCTGTGGGAGCATGGCCGCATCGGGCGACCCCCGAGGAGACCCCTCACCCCAGGCACGAGACGAATGCAGCCCTCCATGTCCGCGTCCTCCGCGTCCGCCGCTCCGAGCTTCGACCCGAGCGACCCGATCTTCGTCGCGCACGAGGGCGGCAAGCTCGCCCTCGAGGCGACCAAGCCGCTCCGCGACCGGGCCGACCTCGCGATCCTCTACACCCCGGGTGTCGCCCAGGTGTGCCTCGCGATCGCCGCCGACCCTTCGCTCGCCGCCCGCTACACGACCAAGGGCAACACCGTCGCCGTCGTCTCCGACGGGACCGCTGTCCTCGGCCTCGGGGACATCGGCCCGGAGGCCGCGATGCCGGTCATGGAGGGCAAGGCGATCCTCTTCAAGCACTTCGGCGGAGTCGACGCGGTACCCGTGTGCATGGAGACGGGCACCGTCGAGGAGATCGTCGAGGCGGTCGCGCGCATCGCCCCGACGTACGGCGGGATCAACCTCGAGGACATCTCCGCCCCCCGCTGCTTCGAGATCGAGGAGCGGCTCAAGGAGCGGCTCTCGATCCCCGTCTTCCACGACGACCAGCACGGGACGGCCATCGTCGTCCTCGCCGGGCTGCTCAACGGGGTCAAGGTCGTCGGCCGCGAGCTGCCCTCGCTCCGCGTCGTCGTCTCCGGCGCGGGCGCCGCGGGCGTCGCCGTGACCAAGCTGCTCCAGCGCGCCGGCATTCGCGACGTCATCGTCACCGACTCGCGCGGGATCGTCCATCCCGGCCGGTCCGACCTGACCGACGTCAAGAAGTCCCTCGCCGCGACGACGAACCCTCGCGGGACGAGCGGGTCGCTCGCCGACGCCCTCGACGGCGCCGACGTCTTCATCGGGGTGTCCGGCGGGCAGGTGCCCGAGGCGGACGTCGCGCGCATGGCGGAGCGCTCGATGATCTTCGCCCTCGCCAACCCGACGCCGGAGGTCCACCCCGACGTCGCGCGCCGCCACGCCGCGATCGTCGCGACCGGCCGCTCGGACTTCCCCAACCAGATCAACAACGTCCTCGCCTTCCCCGGCATCTTCAAGGGGGCCCTGGCGTCCGGAGCGACCGCGATCACCGAGGAGATGAAGCTCGCCGCCGCACGCGCGATCGCGGCGCTCGTGCCCGAGCCGACGGCCGACGAGATCGTCCCCTCGGTCTTCCTCCCGGGGGTGGCCGACGCCGTGGCCGCGGCCGTCGCGCGCCTCGCCTGAGCGCATTCGCCACCCGGAGCGCTTTGTCGGGTCACCCGACAAGACCGAGGGATACAGGCTTCCCAACCCTGTGATCGTCGGCTGTACCGGGTCACCCGATCAAGCGAAAGGTCGGCCGGCGACCTCAGAGGCCGAGCCAGTCGCTCCAGCCGTTGTGGAGGACGAGCCAGGCGATGAGGCCGTAGCCGGCGGAGCCGGGGTGGGCGCCGTCCAGGCTCGCGGCGAGCTCGCTGCGCCACTGGTCGTGGGCGAGGAGGGGGCGGTAGCAGTCCACGAAGGGGATGCCGCGCCGGGCGCACACGTCGGCCTGGGCGTCGACGAGGACCTCGACCTTGTCGTTGACGGTGGGGTCGCCGCTCGGGGTCGGGCTGACGACGAAGGTCGCGATGCCCTGGCTCGACGCCTCGTCGAGGATGTTCGCGAGGTTGAGCCGGTGCCGGGCGAGGGTGATCCCCTGCGCGATGTCGCCCGCGCCCATGGAGAGGACGAGACGCTTCTCCCCGCGACCGGCCCAGCGCGGCGGGCACTCGACGAGCCAGCGCTTGGCGACGTCGCCCGAGGTGTCGCCCCGCACGCCGAGGTTGTAGGCCGTGATGTCGGTGTCCGGGTGCCCGGTCCGCCCGACGACGCGCCCGACCCAGCCCTGCCCCTTGGGATCACCGAAGCCGGCGACCATCGAGGCCCCCATGAAGATGAGCCCGATGTCGCGGCGACCGTCCGAGGACACGGCGAAGCTCGCGCTCGGGTTGAACTCGTTGCCTGCGGCGTCGACACTCACGGGACGATCTTGCCAAATGCCGCCGCCCCCACCGGGGACGCGCGCCCGAGAGCCCGCTCACGGCATTCGGACGAATGCCCGGACGTCCTCGGTCGGGAACCCTTCCGTTGGTCGCGAACCGTTCGCGACCAGACCGAACCTTCCCGCTCCGGGCGGGAAAGGTGGAGGAGCTCAGTCGTCGTCGAGCTCGTCGCCGTCTCCGTCGAGCCGCGCGAGCCAGGTCGCGAGCCGCTCGACCGGGGTCTCGAACTCGGGATGGAGGTCGACGAAGGTCCGGAGCTGGTCGGCGAGCCAGGACAGGGAGACCTCCTCCTCGCCCCGGCGCGCCTCGAGCTCCTCGATCCCGCGGTCGGTGAAGTACATCAGCGGGCGAAGGCCGCCGCGACGAGGTCGGCCTGCTCCGCCGCGTGCTTCTTGCTCGACCCGGTCGACGGCGACGCCGAGGCCTTGCGGGCGATGACCCGCAGCGAGCGCTGGACGCCGAGGTCGGCGAGCGCGCCGGGCAGGTTGAGCGCCATGAACGGCCACGCACCCTGGTTCTGCGGCTCGTCCTGCACCCAGACGAGCTCGGCGCCCGGGTAGCCGTCGATCGCCTCGGCGAGCTCCTTGGCGGGGAGCGGGTAGTACTGCTCGAAGCGCAGGATCGCCGTCCGCTCGTCGCCGAGCCGGGCCCGCTCCGCCTCGAGGTCCCACACGACCTTGCCGGCGGCGAGGACGACGCGGTCGACGTCGTGGAGCTGCCGGGTGTCGGGCAGGACCGGGCGGAAGGTGCCCTGGGTGAACTGCTCCGGCATCGACCCGGCCGCCTTGAGCCGGAGCATCGACTTGGGGGTGAAGACGATGAGCGGGCGTCGCGGACGCGCGTAGGCCTGACGACGGAGCAGGTGGAAGTACGACGCCGGCGAGGACGGGTAGGCGACCGTCATGTTGTCCTCGGCGCACAGCTGGAGGTAGCGCTCGATGCGGGCCGAGCTGTGGTCCGGCCCCTGACCCTCGTAGCCGTGGGGGAGGAGCAGGACGACCGAGGAGCGTTGGCCCCACTTCTGCTCGGAGGAGGAGATGAACTCGTCCATGATCGTCTGCGCGCCGTTGGCGAAGTCGCCGAACTGCGCCTCCCAGAGGACGAGCGCGTCGGGCCGCTCGACCGAGTAGCCGTACTCGAAGCCCATCGCCGCGAACTCCGACAGCATCGAGTCGACGACCCAGAAGCGGGCCTGGCCCTCGCTCAGGTAGAGCAGCGGCGTCCACTCCTCGGCGTTGACCTTGTCGATGAGGACCGCGTGCCGCTGGACGAAGGTGCCGCGCCGGCTGTCCTGGCCGGCGAGGCGGATCGGGGTGCCCTCCTTGAGCAGCGAGCCGAAGGCGAGGAGCTCGCCGGTCGCCCAGTCGATGCCGCCCTCGTTGACCGATGCGGCGCGCTTCTCCATCGCCTGGCGGAGCTTGGGGTGGATCGTGAAGCCCTCGGGGTAGTCGATGAAGGCGTTGCCGATCGCCTTGAGCTCCTCGGGGCTGATCGCCGTGTCGGTCGCCTGGTGCGTCGTCGCGTCGGCGCGGGCGGTCTGGGCGGTCGGCGGCTCGAGGCCGGCATGTCCCTCGACATCGGTGCCGGTGAAGCTCGGGTCGCTCGGGCGGTCGGGCGCCTTGAGCGCCTCCTTGGTCTCGAGGAAGACCCGCTCGAGCTGGGTCTGGTAGTCCCGCAGGGCGGCCTCGGCGTCCTCGCTGCTGATGTCGCCGCGGCCGATGAGGCTCTCGGTGTAGAGCTTGCGGACGCTGCGCTTGGCCTCGATGAGGTTGTACATGAGGGGCTGGGTCATCGACGGGTCGTCGCCCTCGTTGTGGCCGCGCCGCCGGTAGCAGACCATGTCGATGACGACGTCCTTGTTGAACTCCTGACGGAACTCGAACGCGAGCTCGGCGACGCGCACGCACGCCTCGGGGTCGTCGCCGTTGACGTGGAAGATCGGCGCCTGGATCATCCGGGCGACGTCCGTCGAGTACGTCGAGGAGCGCGACGCGGACGGGGCGGTCGTGAAGCCGACCTGGTTGTTGACGATGACGTGGACCGAGCCGCCGGTCCGGTAGCCGCGCAGCTGGGACAGGTTGAGCGTCTCGGCGACGACGCCCTGACCGGCGAATGCCGCGTCGCCGTGCATGAGGATCGGCAGGACCGTGAAGTCCTCGCCACCCCGGTCGATCCGGTCCTGCTTGGCCCGGACGATCCCCTCGAGGACGGGGTTGACCGCCTCGAGGTGGGAGGGGTTGGCCGCGAGGTAGACCTTGGTGCTCGCGCCGCTCTCGGCGGTGAACTCGCCCTCGGTGCCGAGGTGGTACTTGACGTCGCCGGAGCCCTGGACCGACTTGGGGTCCTGCTTGCCCTCGAACTCGCGGAAGATCTGGCCGTAGCTCTTGCCCGCGATGTTGGCGAGGACGTTGAGCCGGCCGCGGTGCGGCATGGCCATGCAGACCTCGTCCAGGCCCGCGTCGGCGGCGCACGACAGGATCCGGTCGAGGAGGGCGATGACCGACTCGCCGCCCTCGAGGCTGAACCGCTTCTGCCCGACGAACTTGGTCTGGAGGAAGGTCTCGAAGGCCTCGGCGGCGTTGAGCCGGCGCAGGATGCGCAGCTGCTCCTCGCGGGTGACCTTCTCGTGCGGGATCTCGATCTTGTCCTGGATCCACTTGCGCTGGCCGGGGTCCTGGATGTGCATGTACTCGACGCCGATGGTCCGGCAGTAGCTGTCGCGGAGGATGCCGAGGATCTTGCGGAGCTTGAGGAAGGGCTCGCCGCCGAAGCCACCGGTCGCGAAGTGCCGGTCGAGGTCCCACAGGGTCAGCCCGTGGGTCTGGACGTCGAGGTCGTGGTGCCGGCGCTGGCGGTACTCGAGCGGGTCGGTGTCGGCCATGAGGTGGCCGCGGACCCGGTAGGCGTGGATGAGCTCCTGGACGCGGGCGACCTTGTTGATGTCGTCGTCGTGGGTCGCGGTGATGTCCTGGACCCAGCGGATCGGCTCGTAGGGGATCCGCAGGCTCTCGAAGATCTCGTCGTAGAAGCCGTTGTCGCCGAGGAGCAGGCCGTGGACGATCCGGAGGAAGTCGCCGGACTGGGCGCCCTGGATGATCCGGTGGTCGTAGGTGCTCGTCAGCGTGAGGATCTTGCTCACGGCGTTGCGGTTGAGCGTCTCCAGGCTCGCGCCCTGCCACTCGGCGGGGTACTCGAGCGCGCCGACGCCGATGATCGCGCCCTGGCCGCGCATGAGGCGGGGCACCGAGTGGACGGTCCCGATCGTGCCCGGGTTGGTCAGGCTGATCGAGGTGCCCTGGAAGTCCTCGACGGTCAGCTTGTTGGCGCGGGCCTTCTTGACGACCTCCTCGTAGGCGGCCCAGAAGTGCGCGAAGTCCATCGTCTCGGCGGCCTTGATGCTCGGGACGAGGAGCTGGCGGGTGCCGTCGGGCTTGGCGATGTCGATCGCGAGGCCGAGGTTGACGTGGGCCGGCGTCACGAGGACCGGCTTGCCGGCCGCGTCGTGGTCGAAGCCGTTGTTCATCTCCGGCATGACGGCGAGCGCCTTGACCAGGGCCCAGCCGATCATGTGCGTGAAGCTCACCTTGCCGCCGCGCGAGCGGGCGAGGCTGTTGTTGACGACGACGCGGTTGTCGATGAGGAGCTTGGCGGGGACGGCGCGGACGCTCGTCGCGGTCGGGACCTCGAGCGAGCTCTCCATGTTGGTCACGACGCGGGCGGTCGCACCGCGGAGCGGCGTCTGGGTCGACCCGGTGAGCGGGCCGGCCTCCTTGAGGCGCTCGGGGTCGCGGGGCTTGGGGGACTCGGCCTTGGTCTCGGTAGGGGCGGCGGAGGTGGTGGCCGCGGGCGCCGCAGCCGAGGCGGCGGGCTTCGCGGCCGCAGCCGGCGCTGCGGGCGCGGGAGCGGGGGCCGGAGCAGGGGCGGGGGTGGCGGCGGGCGCGGGAGTCGCGGGGACCGGGGCGGGCGTCCTGGCGGCGGGAGCGGCGGCCGGTGCGGCATTCGTCGTCGTCGTCGAGCCGTTGCCCTGCGGCCGGGCCGAGCGCGACGGGTCGTAGTCGGCGAAGAAGTCCCACCAGGCCTTGTCGACGGAGTTCTTGTCCTGCTGGTACTGCTCGTACAGCTCGTCCACGAGCCACTCGTTCGGCCCGAACGCGGCGAGCGGGTCGTTGGACGGGGACTGGTCTGACACGGGGAATGCCCACTTTCACGGCGTCGACGGCGACGAATGCCCCGAGCCTGGAGTCGTCGGGACACGACGCGATCCATGCTAGTCCCGACGAGACGGGCCCCGACGCGTGCCTTGAGGCACGCGTCGGGGCCCGTCAGCGGGCGTCCTGCTCGTCGGTCAGGTGACGTCGCGCCGCGCCGTGAGCCAGGACCCGACGGCCGTGAGGACGACCGAGTAGCCGATGAGGATCAGGGCGCTCGCCCACCAGGCGAAGGGGACGAAGTCGGGCCCCCCGTCGGCGCCGCCCGTCGGGTCGCTCGTCACGAGCATCTGCGTCGTGAGGTTGCCGGGGATGAACTTCATCGCCGTGAACCACTTGAGGATCGAGAAGACGACGTTGAGGATCAGCTGCCCGAGGAAGCCGAAGGCCACCGCCGCGAGCGCCGCGGCGATCTGGTTGCGGACGAGCATCCCGAAGCCGAACCCGAGCAGGGCCCAGACGACCGTCGCGAGGACGGACAGCGCGAGCGACTGGAGGACGGCCGAGTCACCGAGGTAGAGGGGTGTGTCCTTCCAGATCAGCTGGGTCGTGACGCCACCGGCGACCGAGGCGAGGACGTGGACGACCCCGTAGACCGCGCTGACGACGACGACGGCGAGGAACTTCGCCAGCGCGACGACACCACGACGCGGCTCGGCGAGGTAGGTCGCCGTCGTCGTCTTGTGCCGGAACTCGGACGTGATGAGCAGGACCCCGAGGGCGAGCGGGAAGAGCGCGGTCAGGGAGCCGAAGTTGCCGAGGAGCCCCGCCGTGTAGATGACCTGGGCCGAGCCCGACGAGGAGACGAAGCCGTCGTCGATGCCGATGAGCGCGGCGGCACCCATCGACAGCCCGAAGGCCGCGACGGCCATGCCGAGGAGCAGCCCCCACCACAGCCGGGTCGTGAACACCTTGCGGATCTCGGAGCGGATGGCGCCGGTCATTCGTTCGCTCCTTCCATCGAGGTCTGGGCATCTCGCTCGGCCGGCGCGGAGCCGCCGCCGAGGTTGCGGTTCTGACCCTCGGTCAGCGCGAAGAACATCGCCTCGAGGTCACTGCCCTGCGGCCGGAGCTCCCAGACCGGGAGGCCGGCCCGGAGCGCTACGTCGCCGACGAGACGCAGGTCGCCGGTGGCCGCGGTGAGGCTCTCGGGCCCTTCGACGGTCGAGGTGACGTCGGCGACGCGGAGGGCGCCGGCGAGGGCATTCGCGTCCGAGGTGCGGACCAGGCTGGAGACCGGCCCGTGCAGCTCGGCCATCGTCCCCTGCTTGACGAGCCGCCCGTTGCTGATGATGACGACGTCGTCGACGGTCTGCTCGACCTCCTGGAGCATGTGGCTGGAGACGAGGATCGTCTTGCCCTCGGCCGCGAGATGGCGGAGGAAGCCGCGGAGCCAGCGGATGCCCTCGGGGTCCAGGCCGTTGGCCGGCTCGTCGAGGACGAGGACGCTCGGGTCGCCGAGGAGCGCGGCCGCGAGGCCGAGCCGCTGCCGCATGCCCATCGAGTAGCCGCCGGCTCGCTTGCGGGCGGCGGCGGGAATGCCGACGAGGTCGAGGAGCTCGTCGACGCGGCTCGTCGGGATGCCGGCCGTGTCGGCGAGGACGCGCAGGTGGTCGCGGCCGGAGCGGCCGGGATGGAAGTTCGTGGCCTCGAGGGCGGCGCCGACCGTGCGGATCGGGCGGGCGATCTCGCCGTAGTTGCGTCCGCCGATCGTCGCGGTGCCGCCCGTCGGCCGGATGAGGCCGAGCAGCATTCGGAGCGTCGTCGTCTTGCCGGCCCCGTTGGGGCCGAGGAAGCCGGTGATCCGGCCCGGCTCCACGTCGAAGCTCAGCTTGTCGACGGCCGTGAACGAGCCGAAGTTCTTCGTGAGGTCGCGGATCTCGATCCGGGCGCCGGCGTCCGGCGCGGTCGTCGTCATGTCTGGGTCCCCTGTGTCATGGCGCCCATTCTGGGTGGCCGGGGGGACCGGCACCTCACCGGTGCGACGGATTGGGGGTCCGACTCATGGGGGAGTCCGGGGAGACCCTGACCGGCCCGCGCCCGTAGGATCGACGCACCATGACTGACTGGCTCCTCGTCCTCACGGGCGTCGCGCTCACGATCGGCACGTGCGTCTTCGTCGCGGCGGAGTTCTCGCTCGTCGCGCTCGACCGCCTCGCGGTGGAGCGGGCGGTGGAGGCCGGGGACGACGGGGCGCGCTCGGTCCTCACCTCGCTGCGCCGCCTGTCGACCCAGCTGTCGGCCGCGCAGGTCGGGATCACGCTGACGACCCTCATCCTCGGCTGGGTCGCGACCCCGGCCCTGTCCAACCTCGTCGCGGCCGGCCTCGGCCTCGTCGGTGTCGGGGACGCGGTGGCCGACACGGCGTCCCCGGTCCTCGCCCTCGTCCTCGTCACGCTCTTCTCGATGGTCTTCGGCGAGCTGCTCCCGCAGTTCCTCGGCATCTCGGCGCCGCTCGGCACGGCCAAGCGCGTCGTCGGCCCGGTCCGGATGTTCTCGATGGTCGCCAAGCCGCTCATCCTCGTCCTCAACGGCTCGGCCAACGGCTTCCTCCGCAGCGTCGGCGTCGAGCCGCAGGAGGAGCTCTCCGCGGGCCGGACGCCCCAGGAGCTGACCTCGCTCGTCATGCGGAGCGCCCGGGCCGGCACCCTCGACCAGGACACGGCCCGGCTCGTCACTGCGTCCATCGGCTTCGGTGAGCGGACCGCCGCGGACGTCATGACGCCGCGGGTCCGCGCGACCGCTATCGAGCGGACCGCGACCGCGGCCGACGTGCTCGCCCTCGCCCGACGCACCGGGCACTCCCGCTTCCCCGTCATCGGGGAGGACTGGGACGACATCGACGGCATGGTCCACGTCAAGCGCGCCATGGCCGTCCCGCACGAGCGTCGCGCCGACGTCCCGGTCTCCGCGCTCATGGTCCCTCCGCTCCTCGTCCCCGAGACGATCCGCCTCGACCCCCTGCTCCTCCTCCTCCGCGGGGCCGGAATGCAGCTCGTCGTCGTCGTCGACGAGTTCGGCGGCACCTCGGGCGTCGTCACCCTCGAGGACGTCGTCGAGGAGATCGTCGGCGAGGTGAGCGACGAGCACGACCGGGGCGGCACGACGGGCCGGCAGACCGGCGAGGGGACCTGGACCTTCCCCGGCCTCTGGCGGCCGGACGAGGTCCGCGACCGCGTCGGCGCGCCGATCCCCGACGGCCCGGCCTACGAGACGACGGGCGGCTTCGTCATGGCCTGGCTCGGGCGGGTGCCCGAGGTCGGCGACCGCGTCGACCTGCCCGGCTGGTCCCTCGTCGTCGTCGACATGGACGGCCGCCGCGTCGACCGCCTGCGGCTCGACCGTGACGACCCGACGGAGTCGGGCGAGGCGGCGCTCGCCTCCGACGACGAGCCGGCCGCGGGGGAGGACGCATGACCCTCCTCCTCGTGACCGCCGGCCTCCTCCTGCTCAACGCCTTCTTCGTCGGCGCCGAGTTCGCGGCGATGGCGGCCCGGCGCAGCCAGCTCGAGCCGCTCGCCGCGCAGGGTTCGACGCGCGCCCGCACCGTCCTGTCGGCGATGGAGCAGATGGGCTCGGTCCTCGCGTGCGCCCAGCTCGGCATCACCGTCTGCTCGGTCCTGCTCGGCGCGTTCTCCGAGGCGGCCCTCCACCACGTCCTCGTCCACCCGTTGACGAGCGTCGGCATTCCCGAGGGCGCGGTCGACCTCATCGCGCTCGCCCTCGCCCTGCTCATCGTCGTCTACCTGCACGTCGTCGTCGGCGAGATGATCCCCAAGAACCTCGCGCTCGCCGGGCCCGACCGCGCCGCACTCGTCCTCGTCCCGCCGCTCCTCTGGCTGACCCGCGCGCTCCGGCCGCTCATCCACGTCATGGAGTCGATCGCCAAGGCGCTCGTCCGGGCCCTGGGCATCGAGCCCCGCGACGAGGTGGCGTCCGAGTACACCCTCGAGGAGGTCGCGAGCATCGTCGAGGAGTCGCACCGGGAGGGTCTGGTCGAGCACGACCAGTACGGCCTCGTCGGCGCCGCGCTGGAGTTCAGCGACAAGGACGCCGTCGACGTCATGGTGCCGCTCACCGAGCTCGTGACGCTGACGCGCGAGGCGACGCCGGCGGAGATCGAGCGGCTCGTCGCGCGCCACGGCTTCTCCCGCTACCCGGTGCTCGACCGCGACGGCGACCCGCACGGCTATCTCCACCTCAAGGACGTCCTCTACGCGGACGAGGCGGAGTACACGCTGCCGGTGCCGGCGAAGCGCGTTCGCGCCCTCGCCAACGTGCGCCCCGCCGACGACGTCGAGGACGTCCTCAAGGTCATGCAGCGCACCGGCTCCCACCTCGCCCGCGTCGTCGAGTCGGACGGCCGGATCACCGGCGTCGTCTTCCTCGAGGACGTCATCGAGGAGCTCGTCGGCGAGGTCGAGGACTCCGAGCAGCGGCGCTGACGCCGGTCAGGGGACGCGCTCCCGGCCCTCGGGGTCGGGGAGTCGCGGGTCGAGCCGGATCGCGAGCCAGCTGAGCGCGAGGAGGAGGACGGCGACGCCCGCACACGCGAGCAGCGCGCTGCCCCAGCCGTGGAGCGAGACGTCGAGGAAGGGGTAGGGGTACCAGTCGACGACGGCGCCCCGGACGAGCGTGTAGACCAGCCAGCCGACCGGGAAGGCGAGCGAGGGCAGGAGCAGCCCCGCCTCGACGCGTCGGCGCGGCCCGAAGGCGACCCAGCCGGCGGCGGCGAGCAGCGGGACGAGGACGTGGAGCAGCTTGTCGGCGACCCAGTCGGCGCCGGACAGGTGCAGGAGCGGCCGGAGGAGGAACCAGTGGACGAGGCCGGTCACCGTGATGCAGACGACGGCGTTGAGCCGCAGGACCCGCCACCAGCGGGGATAGGCGTCCTGCCCGAGCGCGAGCGAGGTCGTCGTCAGCGCGACGAGGAGGTTGGACAGGATCGTGAAGTAGGAGACGAAGCGGACCAGCCGCGTGCCCAGGGCGGGCGGGTCGGTCTGGTCGAGGACGGTGCCGCCGGCGATGACGAGGACGAGCTGGAGGACGATCGCCGACCACGCGACGGCGGCTGTGGCGACGTGCCAGGCGCGGGCGGGTCGCGGCGAGTCCACGCGCCCATCATGGCCCGTCCGCGGCCGCCGCGCCTCCCACCCGGGTTACCCAATCGTTGCCGCCACGGAGCGGACGCCGGCCCCGGGGCGTGCGAGGCTCACTCCTCGGACCGGGGGGAGAGGAGTGGGTCATGCGTGTCGTCCTGCGCTACCGCTGGGCCGTCGCCTGCGCCCTCGCCGTCGTGTCGGCGCTCGTCACGTCGAGCACGACCTTCGCCCCCCTCTTCGTCCGGGCCCTCGACCGGGCCATGCTGACGACGGCCCTGGCGAATGCCGAGCCCTCCGACGTCGCCCTCCGGCTCACCTCGACCTCGACGAGCGGGCCGGCCGGGGTCCGGTCGCCGACGCAGCTCGCGACCTCCGTCCCCCCGGACGTCGCGCGGCACCTCGCGCCGGCCGTCGCCGGCCGCTACGTCGACGTGCGGCCCGCGAGCTCGGCGGGCCGCACCGCGCAGGCCCGCCTGCTCTGGCGGGAGGACGCCTGCCGGCACGTGCGGCTCGTCGTGGGTCGGTGCCCGTCCGCCCCGGGTGAGGTCGCCGTCGCGGCGACGACGGCCGGGTCCGCCGACGGGTGGTCGCTGGGCCGGTCGGTCGAGGTGGCCGAGGCGAGCCCGGCGGTCGCGTCGACGGCGGGACGCGTGCCGACCGCGACGCTCCGGGTCGTCGGGACGTGGACGGTCGGCGAGGACCCCTGGTGGCTCGGCGATCCGCTCAGCGGCTCCGGCGGCCCGCTCGGGGCCCTGCTCACGACGCAGGACACCGTCGGCGGACCCGGGACGACCGTCACGACATGGCGGCAGCCGGCATCGACCCTCGACCTCGCCGTCGACCCCGCCCGGGTCGGTCCGGACGACGCCGTCCCGCTCGCCGCCGCGGTCACGGCATTCACCCGGAGCCCGAGCGACGGCTCCGGCGCGCTCGTCGGGGCGACGAGCGACCTCCCCGCGGTCGTCGACCTGGTCTCCGTGGGCGGCGCCCAGACCCGGGTCATCGTGCCGCTGCTCATGATCCAGCTCGCCGTGCTCCTCGCGGTCGTCCTCTGGCTCCTCGCCGCGGCCGCGACCGGACAGCGGCGCGGAGAGGTCGCCGTCGCCCGACTGCGGGGCCGCGGCGTCCGGGGCGCGCGCCGGCTCCTCCTCGGCGAGACGCTCCCGGCGGTCCTCGCCGGCATCCCCCTCGGGCTCGGCGCCGCCATCGGGGCGAACGCCCTCCTCCGCCGCTTCGTCCTCCCGGGCGAGGCGCCGTTCGAGCTGCCGTCCGGTCTGTGGGTCGTCCTCGCCGTCACCGCCGCCGTCCTGCTCCTCCTCCCCGTCCTCGCCGTCCGCCGGGTCAGCACCGAACCCGTCGCGACCCTCGTCCGCAGCATCGCCCCGCGCGGAGCCGGGCTCGCCTTCGCGACGGTCGAGGCCCTCGTCGTCACCGCGGCCGGGGCGTCCTTCGTCGGCCTCGCGACGCGCACGATCTCCGGCCCGGTCGCGACCGCCGCGCCCCTCCTCCTCGCGCTCGCGGTCGGGCTCGTCCTCGCCCGCGTCGCCGGGCTCGTCCTGCCGCTCGCCGGGCGGGGCCTGCTCCGGCGGCGAATGCCGTCCGCCGCCGCCGCGCTCGTCGCGGGCAGCCGCCGGGGGACGGGGCGGTGGCTCGTCCCCCTCGTCACGATGTCGGTCGCCCTCGTCGTCTTCGCGCTCAACGCGCTCGGCGTCGCAGCCCGCAACCGGGTCGAGCGGGCCGAGGTCGAGGTCGGTGCCCCGGCCGCGCTCACCGTCGGGACGCGCGACGTCCGGCAGCTCGTCGACGCGGTCCGTGCGGTGGACCCGGCCGGCCGGCTCGCGACGCCCGTCGTCGAGCTGGCCCCGGCCGATGACGACGCTGCGGCGACCTACGGGGTCGACCCCGAGTCGTTCGCGCGAGTCGCGACCTGGGCCCGCCGCTCCGGCGCCCCCGACCTCGCGCAGATCCGTTCGACGCTGCCCCCGACGGTCGAGATCACCGGGCGCACGCTCACCGTCGAGGGCGTCGCGGGGGCCTTCCGCCCCGACCTGCCCTTCGTGGTCGACGGCCAGGGACAGGTCGTCCCGGGCGACCCGGCCACGGACCGTTTCCTGCCGTGGGTGGCCGCGCTCCGTCTCGTCCAGCCCGACGGCGAGCTGAGGGACGTGCCGCTCGGCGCGCTGACCATGACGGCCCACCCGATCCGGGTCGAGGTGGCCGTCCCCTGCGCCGACGGGTGCTCGCTCGTCGGCTTCTCGTACACCGGGCCGGTGCAGATGAGCACGCCGATCCAGGGCGACGTGACGATCTCGAGCGTCGCCGTCGACGGCCGGGCCGTGGCGTTCGGGCGCGCCGAGGACTACCGGTCCCTCGCCGACCCCTCCGCGGCACAGCCCCCCGCCTCCCCGACCGGGACGACCTTCACGGTCCGGACCGGTGACGCGGGGCAGCTCGTGACGACGCACCGGAGCATCCCCGACTCCTACACCGGGCTCGTCACGCCCTCGCTCCGCGACGGTCCCTTCCTCGTGCCGAGAGACGACCGGGACCCGTCCTCGCCCCTGGTCGCCTCCTCCTTCCTGCCCGACGGCACCCAGGCCCCCGTCCTCATCGCCGGCTCGGTCCCCTTCGTGCCGGGCGGTCGTCCCGGCGCCGCCCTCGTCGACATCGCCGACCTCACCCGCATCGGGTGGCAGGGCAACTCCCAGGCCCACCTCCTCGTCTACGCGGCGACGGGGGAGGCGGCGCGGCTCGCCGGGCTCCGCCGTGACCTCGCCGCGCACGGTCTCCCCGTGACCGGGGTGCGGACGACGGCCGCGGAGGCGAATGCATTCGGCGAGTCGAGCGCGGCGTGGAGCCTGCGGCTCGCGGTCGCCGTCGCCCTCGTCGGGCTGCTCGTCGCGGGCCTCGGCCTCCTCGTCCTCGTCGCGTCGTCCTGGCGGGCCCGGACCCGGGATCTCGCCGGTCTGCGGCTGCTCGGCCTGCGGCCCGCGCAGGTGCGGCGCGTCGCGGCGGAGGACGTGGCCCCGACCGTCCTGAGCGCGGTCGTCGGGGCCGCGTGCGGGATCGTCGGCGGAGTCGTGGCGATGCCGCTCGTCCCCCTGTTCCTCGAGCCGTCGCGAGTCCTCGCGCGCGACGACGGGGCCGCGTGGGGGAGCACGACGACCGGCGCGGTCGTCGCCGTCGTCGTCCTCACCGCGGTGGCCGCCGTCGCCGCGCTCCGGGTCGCCCGGCATTCCGTCGTCCAGAGGTTGAGGGAGAGCGAATGACGCCCACCGCACCGACGAGGCGACGCGGCGGCCACCGCGGCGCCGGAGAGGCGATCACGACGGTCGGCCTCGTCCACATCTACCGGGCCGAGGGCCACGACGTCGCCGCGCTCTCCGGTGTCGACCTGACGATCCGGGCCGGCGAGGTCGTCGGGCTGCTCGGTCCGTCCGGTTCGGGCAAGTCGACCCTCCTTGCCCTTCTCGGGGGGCTGCTCCGCCCGTCGGCGGGCAAGGTCTTCGTCGGGGAGCGCGAGGTGAGCGCGCTGACCGAGGCCGAGCTCGACGACTACCACGCGCGCGAGACCGCGCTCATGCTCCAGGGCGCCCGGCGCAACCTCATCCCCTATCTCACGCCGCGCGGCAACATCGAGTTCGCCCAGGAGGCCGCCCGGCGGCTCGGGGCCGCGCTGCCGACCGTCGAGGACGTCATCGCGACGACGGGCCTCGAGCGGGTCGCCGACCATCCCCTCGGGCACCTGTCCCAGGGCCAGCTCCAGCTGACCGCGCTCGGGGTGTCGATCGCGTCGGCGCCCGACGTGCTCCTCGCCGACGAGCCGACGAGCGCCCTCGACCACGTCGCGCGCGAGCGGATCATCGACGCGATGCTGCGGATCAACGCCGAGAGCGGGACGACGATCGTCGTCGTCACGCACGACCCCGAGGTCGCGCTCCGGCTGCCGCGCACCGTGACGATCCGCGACGGCCGGATCGGCGGCGAGGGCCGCAGCGGCGAGGAGTTCGCGGTCGTCACGGCCGACGGCTTCCTCCCGCTGCCGCTCCACGTCCGCGACGAGATCCCCCCGGGGACCCTGGTGCGCTTCGAGAAGGGTGCGGACGGGCATTCCTACCGCCTCGTCCCGACGGCGCACGGCGAGGCGCCGACGAGCGGGGAGACCGTGCGATGAGCGAGGACTGGGTCGAGGGCTGGGGCGGCGACGACGACGGGGTCCGGCTCCGGGCGCGGGAGCCGGCACCGCGCGAGGACGTCGGGGTGCTCCGGGCCACGGGGGTGAGTGTCGAGTTCGCCGAGCACGTCGCCGTCCGCGACGTCGACCTCGAGGTCGCGCCCGGGACGTTCGTCGCGGTGACCGGGCCGTCGGGGTCGGGCAAGACGACCTTCCTCAACGTCCTGAGCGGGGCGCTGCGACCGGACGTCGGCGGCGTGACGTTCGGCGGCGCCGACGTCCGCGACCGGGAGAATGCCGCCGCGCTCGGCATCGTCGTCGTCCCCCAGGGCAACGCTCTCCTCACGCCGCTCACCGCGACCGAGAACATCGTCGTCCCGCTCGTCGCCCTCGGGGCGACCTACGCCGAGGCGCGCGGCCGGGCGGACACCGCCCTCGCCGCCGTCGGCCTCGAGGAGTCCGAGGACCACCTCGTCGAGGAGCTGTCCGGCGGACAGCAGCAGCGCGTCGCCGTCGCCCGCGGTCTCGCCCTGGCCCCCAAGGTGCTCATCGCCGACGAGCCGACGAGCGACCTCGACGCCGCGACGCGCAACCTCGTCGTCGAGCTCCTCGCGGCCGAGGCCAGGGCCGGGGCCGTCGTCGTCATGGCGACCCACGACCTCGAGGCCGCCGCCGTCGCGGACGAGGAGTACCACCTCGACGAGGGCGCGATCTCGCGCGTCAGATGACGACGACCGAGCGCCGCCCCGCCCGTCGGGCCGCCCCCTCACCGGTGCGCCCCGGCGTCCTGCGGCCTGCCCTGCGGCGACGATGGGTCGAGGCGGCCCTGACCCTCGGGCTGAGCGCCCTCATCTGCGCGACGGGCGTGCTCGTCCCGGTCCTCGAGCGGGAGATCGTCCAGTCGGTGCTCAACGTCCGGCGCGCGCAGGCGCCGGTCACCGACCTCGGACTGCGCCATGTCGCCACAGCGACCCAGCCGGGCCAGCCGGTGCCGCCGACGGAGTCGTTGAACGCGCAGCTGCCCCAAGCCGCCCGGGTGATCCTGTCGACGCCCGTCTCCGAGGTCACGGGGACCTTCGCCGTCCTCCCCGGGCGGGCCGCATCGCCGGTCGGTCGGCTCCGGGCCCGCACCAACGCCTGCGCGCACGTGACGATCCGGTCGGGCCGGTGCCCGACGACCGCCGGGCAGGTGCTCGTGGCGGCCGTCGACGCCGAGCGCCGCGGCTGGCGGGTCGGCACCCGGGTCCCGGTCGACGCGCGCACCGGCGGCAGCGCTCCCGTGACGCTCACCGTCACCGGCACCTACACCGTCGTCGACGGCCCCTACTGGTTCGGCGACCGCGGTGACTCCCGGCTCGCCTTCGACGGCGACGCCGTCGAGGATCCCTCCCGCGTCCTCGTCGACCTGTTGACGCCGGAGGCGACGCTCACGGCATTCCGCCCCACGCCGGACGTGCTGCCGCGCGTCCCCGCTGAGTGGCCCGGCATCTCCCGGGAGGTCGACTACCCGCCGACGAGCCGCGAGCTCGAGACCGACGCCTTCCTCCGCGGAGCGAAGGCCCTCGCCGCCTTCGTCATCGACCGTACGAACGTCGCGGAGACGGGCTGGCGGGTGCAACGGGCGAGCAGCGCCGGCCCGTACGCGGCGACCATCGAGGGGGAACGTGACCAGGTGCGGACGACCGTGCCGCTCCTCCTCGGGCAGTTCGCGCTCGTCGTCGCGTCGGTCCTCTGGCTCGTCCTCGTCGCCCTCACGAGCGCCCGCCGCCCGGAGATGGCGATCTCCCGCCTCCGGGGACGGAGCATCGGCCGCGTTCGGCGCCTCCTGCTCGCCGAGAGCTCGGGGCCGATCCTCGTCGGTGCGCTGTGCGGAGGACTCGTCGCGGCGGCCGCCGCCGTCCTCGCCTCCCGGGTCGTGCTGCCCGGCGCGCCCCGGCTGCTGGTCCGACCCGGGGACCTGTGGTGGCTCGCGGCGGCCGTCGTCCTCTGCCTCGCCCTCGCCGTCGTCGCGGTGCTCCGCCCGAGCCGGCGCCCGGTCGTCGAGCTGCTCCGCGACGTCCCCGTCCGGGTGGCCGGCTCCGGGCTCGGCCCACTCCCCGCCGTCGTCGTCGCGCTCGGCCTCGTCCTCCTCGTCGGCGCCCTCACAGGCACGGTGACCGGGGCCGCCGTCGGCCTCGCCCCGGCCCTGCTCGCCGCTGCTGCCGGCGTCGTCGTGTCCCGCCTCGCGCCGGCGGTCCTCACCGCCGCGGGTCGCGCCGCGCTGCGCCGCGGGCGGGCCGTCACGGCGACGGCGCGGCTCGAGGCGGCCCGGCGACCCACCGGTCGCTGGCTCGTCCCGGTGACCGCGGTCGCGTCGGCCTCCCTCGTCTTCGGGCTGACGTCGTGGGGTCTCGCCGCCGACAGCTACGACGAGCTCGCGCGGGCCCGCGTCGGCGCCCCGGTCGCGCTCCGCGTCGACGCCCCCGACCTCCTCCGGCTCTCGACGACGGTCGCCGGCCTCGACCCGGGCCTTTCGAGGGCGACGCCCGTCGTCGTGCTCCGGAGAGCGGTCGCGACGACGGTCGCCGTCGACCCCGTCGGCTTCGCGCGCGTCGCCGACCTGGCCGGGGAGGACCAGGGCATCGACCTCTCGGTCATCGGGGTGCCGTCCTCGACGAGCATCCGGGTCGCCGGCCGCTTCCTCAGCGGGACGGCGCGGGCGGCCGCGGTCACGCCGGCAGCTGCGACCGGCACCCTCCGGGTCAGCCTCGACGTCGAGGCCCGCGACGGGTCGCGCCGAGGGCTCGACGTCGTCGACGTCCCGCTGAGCGGGGCGGCGACGTCCTTCTCGGTCTACACGCCGTGCTTCGAGGAATGCACCGTGCGAGCGGTCCGCGTCGACGCCGCCGAGCCCCGCGACGGGCTCGGCGCCCGGCTCTCCCTGACCGGGCTGCGGATGGACGACCGCCCCGTCGCCCTCGGCGCGTCGGACCAGTGGACCCCCTTCAGCCAGGAGCCGGCCCACCTGAGGGTGGACGCGCGCCCGGACGCACTCGTCCTCGACGCCGCGACGGCCGGTCGGCGCCAGCTCGTCGCGGCGTCGACGGCGCAGCCGTCGGAGGTGCCGGGGATCCTGACCCCCGGCCTGCTGTCCGCGGTCAAGGACGGCGTGCTCCGGACCAGCGACGCAGGGGGGAGCGGGGACCTCTTCGTCGTCCCGCGCGGCCGGATCGGCCGGGTCCCGATCGTCGGTGCGGGCGCCGTCGTCGTCAGCATCGACGGGCTGCTCACGACGGGCCGGTCGCTCGACCCCAACGGCTCGTCCTACGTCCTCCTCGCCGACGACGACCCGTCCTTCGTCGCCTCGGCGCGCAAGGCGCTGGCCGACGCCGGCATCCCGGTCCTCACCGAGCGGAGGCCGGGCCAGGTCGTCGACGAGCTCCGGACGAGCGCCGCCGCGTGGAGCCTGCGGCTCGCGATCCTCACCGCGGCGCTCTCCCTGCTCACCGCCGTCCTCGGCCTCGTCGTCCTCGCCGAGAACTCCCGCAGGAGCCGCACGTGGGACCTCGCGGCGCTGCGGCTCATGGGCGTCGCCCCGCGCGACATCCGCCGGACCGCCCTCGGCGAGCTCGTCCCGCTGTCCGCCCTCGGCGTCCTCGCCGGGATCGGCTGCGGCGTCCTCGGGGGAGTCGTCGCGATCCGGACGCTGCCGATGTACCCCGTGCCGCCGGAGTTCGACGTCGTGACCTCCTCGCCGTCCCTGGCCTCGATCGCCGTCGCCGGTCTCGTCGCACTCGTCCCCGTCGTCGTCGCCGCCGCGTGGTCGGCCCTCCGGGCGGCCCGGACCGCGACGCTGCAGCGGCTCCGGGAGGCCGGCTGAGCGGCATTCGCACCGCTCGCGAAGGGCACCTGCCGCGCGACCGGCGGCGGACATGCGAAGGCGCCGCCCGCTCTCGCGGACGGCGCTCAGCTGGTGCCCCCGGTAGGATTCGAACCTACGCCCCCGCCTCCGGAGGGCGGTGCTCTATCCCCTGAGCTACGGGGGCCGATCGCGTGGCGAACAGCGCTCCGGCAGGTTAGCAGCCACGGACCGGAATGCCCGAACCCGGGCTCCGCCGACAACCGTAGAATCCCCGGGTGACTCCCGAGCAGCTCTCCTCCGCGATCCGCGACGCCCTCGCCTCGGCCGTCGGCGACGGGCAGCTGACCGTCGCCGTCCCCGACGAGGTGCGCGTCGAGCGGCCGCGGCAGCGCGGGCACGGGGACTGGGCGACGAGCCTGGCCCTCCAGCTCGCCAAGGGTGCCGGAATGCCGCCGCGCGACGTCGCGACGATCCTCGCCGACCGGCTCGCCGGCGCGGAGGGCGTCGCCAAGGTCGACATCGCCGGCCCCGGCTTCCTCAACATCACGTTGGAAGCGGGAAGCGCGGGCGAGCTCGCCCGGACGATCGTCGAGCAGGGCGCGGCCTTCGGCACCAACGACTCCGAGCAGGGCCGGCGGACCAACGTCGAGTTCGTCTCGGCCAACCCGACCGGCCCGATCCACCTCGGCGGCACCCGCTGGGCTGCCGTCGGTGACTCCCTCGCCCGCATTCTCGAGGCCAACGGTGGCGAGGTCACCCGCGAGTACTACTTCAACGACCACGGCGCCCAGATCGACCGGTTCTCCCGGTCGCTGCTCGCCGCGGCCCAGGGCGACCCGGCGCCGGAGGACGGCTACGCCGGCGACTACGTGCTCGACATCGCGCAGCGGGTCATGGCGAGGGAGTCCGGGATCCTCGACCTGCCCGACGAGCAGGCACAGGAGCGGTTCCGCGCGGTCGGCGTCGACATGATGTTCGAGGAGATCAAGGCGTCGCTGCACGACTTCGGCGTCGACTTCGACGTCTACTTCCACGAGAACCACCTCCACCGCGACGGCTCGGTCGACAAGGCCATCGCGCGGCTCACCGAGCGCGGCGAGATGTTCGAGGAGGACGGCGCGCTGTGGCTGCGGACGACGGCCCACGGCGACGACAAGGACCGGGTCGTCATCCGCTCCAACGGCCAGCCCGCCTACTACTCCGGCGACCTCGCCTACTACCTCAACAAGCGTGAGCGCGGTGCGGACCGGGTCTTCATCCTGCTCGGCGCCGACCACCACGGCTACGTCGGCCGGCTCATGGCGATGGCCGAGGCGTTCGGCGACGTCCCGCACGAGAACCTCGAGATCCTCATCGGCCAGATGGTCAACCTCGTCAAGGACGGCCAGCCGGTTCGCATGTCCAAGCGCGCGGGCACCGTCGTCGTCCTCGAGGACCTCGTCGACGCCGTCGGCCGGGACGCGGCGCGCTACGCGCTGACCCGGTCCTCGACGGACTCGCCGATGGACATCGACCTCGACCTGCTCACCCGGCACACCAACGAGAACCCCGTCTACTACGTCCAGTACGCGCACGCCCGGACCGCAGGCGTCCACCGTCTCGCGGAGGAGGACGGCGTCCGCCGCGAGGACGGCTTCGAGCCCGCGCTGCTCTCCGACGACACCGAGGCGACCCTCCTCGCGGCGCTCGCGGACTACCCGCGCGTCGTCGCGCAGGCGGCCACGCTCCGCGAGCCGCACCGGGTCGCCCGCTACCTCGAGGGCCTCGCCGGCCGCTACCACAAGTGGTACGACACCTGCCGGGTCCGACCGATGAATGCCGAGGAGCCGGTGACCGACGTGCACCGCACCCGGCTCTGGCTCAACGACGCGACCGGTCAGGTGCTCCGGGCCGGTCTCGGCCTCCTCGGGGTCACCGCGCCCGACCGCATGTGAGGGGAGACCCGTGAAGACCCACGAGGCCGGTGCACTCCACGCCGAGGGCTACGGCGGGCCGCCGCTGTGGCTGCCGTACCCCATGGACGTCATGGAGCTCATGCCGCAGCTCTGGCCGCGGACCGTCCGGCGGGACGGCTCCGGCCGGCTCGAGGTCGGCGGCGTCGACGTCGTCAGCCTCGCCGCCGAGTTCGGCACGGCGGCCTACGTCGTCGACGAGGAGGACTTCCGCGCCCGGGCGCGTGAGTTCCGGGAGACGTTCGCGACGGCATTCGGCCCGATCGGCGGAGCCGACGCCTACTACGCGGGCAAGGCGTTCCTCTGCACCGCCGTCGCCCGGTGGGTGGCGGAGGAGGGGCTGCACCTCGACGTCTGCACCGGCGGCGAGCTCGCCGTCGCGCAGCGTGCCGGCTTCCCGGCGGAGCGGATCGGCTTCCACGGCAACAACAAGAGCCTCGCGGAGATCGAGCAGGCGCTCACCTACGGCGTCGGCCGGATCGTCGTCGACTCCTTCGACGAGATCGACCGGGTCGCCGCCGTCGCGGACCGGCTCGGCGTGATCGCGCCGGTCATGATCCGCGTGACGGTCGGCGTCGAGGCGCACACGCACGAGTTCATCGCGACCGGGCACGAGGACCAGAAGTTCGGGTTCAGCCTCCAGACCGGCCAGGCGACCGAGGCGGTCGAGGCCGTCCTGCGGCGGCGCGGCGTGCTGGAGCTCCGCGGCCTGCATTCGCACATCGGGAGCCAGATCTTCGACACGGCCGGCTTCGAGCTGTCCGCGCGGCGGCTCATCGGGCTCCACGCCGACGTCTGCGCCCGGCACGGGATCACCCTGCCCGAGATCGACCTCGGCGGCGGTTTCGGCATCGCCTACACGAGCCAGCACACCCCGCTCCGCGCGACCGACCTCGCGCGCGAGCTCGCCTCGATCTGCGAGCGAGAGTTCAAGGCCATCAGTCCCGACCCGGTGGACTGGCCGCGCGTCTCGGTCGAGCCGGGCCGTGCGATCGCCGGGCCGAGCACCTTCACGCTCTACGAGGTCGGGACGATCAAGGAGGTCGACCTCGGCGACGGTCACTCACGCACCTATGTGAGCGTCGACGGCGGGATGAGCGACAACATCCGCACCGCGCTCTACGAGGCGGACTACTCGTGCGCCCTCGCGAGCCGCTCGTCCGACGCGCATCCGAGGCTCGCCCGCGTCGTCGGCCGGCACTGCGAGAGCGGCGACGTCATCGTCCAGGACGAGTACCTCCCGGCCGACCTCCGCCTCGGCGACCTCGTCGCCGTCCCCGGCACCGGCGCGTACTGCCGGTCGATGAGCAACCAGTACAACCACACCCCGCGCCCGCCGGTCGTCGCCGTCCGCGACGGGCAGGCGCGCGTCATCGTGCGTCGGGAGACGGTCGAGGACCTCCTCGGCCTCGACGTCGGGTGAGCGGCGCCCGGGTCGCCTGATGACAGGGAAGTCGACCGGATACAGGGAAGCCTTGTCTGTATTTCGTCGAGTTATCGGGTCACCCGATAACTCGACGGACGTCCGTATACGGGACACTGTGGGGCCCGCTCCGACCACTTCCGTGAGGATGAATGCATGAGCAGCAAGCAGGCAGGTGAGGCGCCGATCCTCCGGGTCGCGCTCCTCGGGTGCGGTGTCGTCGGGTCGTCGGTCGCGACGATGCTCACGACGCACGCCGACGACCTCGCTGCCCGCATCGGCGCCCGGCTCGAGCTCGTCGGGATCGCCGTCCGTCGCCCCGGCCGCGACCGGAGCGAGGTGCCCGTCGACCCCGCGCTGTTCACCGCCGACGCCGCCGAGCTCGTGCGCCGTGCCGACATCGTCATCGAGGTCATCGGCGGGATCGACCCGGCCCGCGACCTCATCCTCTCGGCGATGGCGCACGGCGCCTCCGTCGTGTCGGCCAACAAGGCGCTCCTCGCCGAGGACGGGCCGACTCTCTACGCCGCGGCCGACGAGGCAGGGGTCGACCTCTACTACGAGGCGGCCGTCGCCGGCGCGATCCCGATCCTCCGCCCGATCCGCGAGTCCCTCGCCGGCGACGAGGTGCACCGGGTCATGGGCATCGTCAACGGCACGACCAACTTCGTCCTCGACCAGATGGACACGACCGGCGCGGGCTTCGCCGAGGTCGTCGCGCAGGCGCAGGCGCTCGGCTACGCCGAGGCCGACCCGACCGCCGACGTCGAGGGCTTCGACGCCGCGGCCAAGGCGGCCATCCTCGCCAGCCTCGCCTTCCACACCCGGGTCCGCGGAGCCGACGTCTACCGCGAGGGCATCACGGAGGTGAGCGCCGCGGACATCCAGGCGGCCAAGGACATGGACTGCGTCGTCAAGCTCCTCGCGATCTGCCAGCGCACCCCCGAGGGGGTCGGCGTGCGCGTGCACCCGGCGATGATCCCGCGCAGCCACCCGCTCGGGGCGGTGCGCGACGCCTACAACGCCGTCTTCGTCGAGGCGAGCGCCGCCGGCGAGCTCATGTTCTACGGCAAGGGCGCGGGCGGCGACCCGACCGCGAGCGCCGTCCTCGGCGACGTCGTCGCGGTCGCGCGACACCGCGTCGCCGGCGGCCGCGGGCCGGGGGAGTCGGCCTACGCCGACCTGCCCATCCTGCCCATGGGCCTGTCCCCGACGCGCTACCACATCAGCCTCGAGGTCGCGGACCGCCCGGGCGTCCTCGCGCAGGTGGCGAGCGCATTCGCCGAGCAGGAGGTCTCGATCGAGACCGTCCGCCAGCGGGCCGCCGCCGAGACGGGCAAGGCCAACCTCATCATCGTCACCCACCAGGCGACGGAGGCGGCGCTCTCGGCGACCGTCGACGCGCTCGCCGGCCTGCCGAGCGTCGACGAGGTCGTCTCGGTCATGCGCGTCGAGGGGGTCTGACCGTGGCCCGGCAGTGGCGCGGGGTCATCCGCGAGTACGCCGACCGGCTCCCGATGCTCGACGGCGCGCCCGTCGTCACCCTCGGCGAGGGCGGCACGCCGCTCATCCCCGCAGAGCACCTGTCCGAGCTGACCGGCGCGCGGGTCTGGGTCAAGTACGAGGGCCTCAACCCGACCGGGTCGTTCAAGGACCGCGGGATGACGACCGCGATCTCGCACGCGGCCGCGCAGGGTGCCCGGGCGGTCGTCTGCGCCTCGACCGGCAACACCTCCGCGAGCGCCGCGGCATATGCGACCAAGGCCGGAATGCGCTGTGCCGTCCTCGTGCCCGACGGCAAGATCGCGATGGGCAAGCTCTCGCAGGCGATCGCCCACGGCGCCGAGATCGTCCAGGTCGAGGGCAACTTCGACGACTGCCTGACCGTGGCCCGCAAGCTCGGCGAGGCCTACCCCGTCGAGCTCGTCAACTCGGTCAACCCGGCCCGGATCGAGGGTCAGAAGACCGCGGCGTTCGAGGTCGTCGACGCCCTCGGTGACGCGCCGGACATCCACGTCCTCCCGGTCGGCAACGCCGGCAACATCACGGCCTACTGGCGCGGCTACCGCGAGTACCATCTGGACGCCGAGCAGCCCGGACCGGCGACCCGGCTCCCGCGGATGTACGGCTACCAGGCAGCCGGTGCGGCGCCACTCGTCCTCGGCCACCCGGTCGCCGAACCGGAGACCGTCGCGACGGCCATCCGGATCGGCAACCCGGCCTCGTGGGACCAGGCCATCGCGGCGCGCGACGACTCCGGTGGCCTCATCGACTCGGTGACCGACGAGCAGATCCTCGCCGCCCACCGGCTCCTCTCCTCCCGCGAGGGGATCTTCGTCGAGCCGGGCTCGGCGGCCTCGATCGCCGGCCTGCTCAAGGCGGCGGGCGAGGGCCGGATCCCGAGCGGCGCGACGGTCGTCTGCACGGTCACCGGTCACGGTCTCAAGGACCCGCAGTGGGCGCTGCGGGGTGCCGACGGCAGCGAGGTCGAGCCGACCCGGGTGTCCGTCGACGTCTACTCCATCGCGGCCGCCCTCGGCCTCCAGGGCTGAGCGCCCGCGTGCCCGCCGACGAGCCGGTCCGCGCGGCCGACGTCGGGCGCCGCGCGGCCGACGTCGGCCGTCGGGTCACCGTGCGCGTGCCGGCGAGCAGCGCCAACCTCGGCCCCGGCTTCGACTCGATCGGGATCGCCCTCGGTGTGTGGGACGCATGCACCGCGACGGTCACCGAGGAGCCCGGACTCGTCATCACGGTCGCCGGGGAGGGCGCCGGCGGGGTGCCCAGGGACGCCTCCCACCTCGTCCACCGCTCGCTCCGGGCGGCGTGGGCCGAGCTCGGCGTCGAACCGCCCGCAGGCCTGCGCCTCGACTGCGTCAATGCGGTCCCGCACGGCCGAGGGCTCGGCTCCTCGGCGACGGCGATCGTCACGGGAATCGTTCTCGCACATGCTCTTTCGGGTGGCGGCGAGGTCGACCTCGCCGTCGTCAACGACCTCGCGAACCGGCTCGAGGGGCACCCCGACAACGCCTCGGCGAGCGTCTACGGCGGCCTGACCGTCTCCTGGTCCGACGACCCCGGCGAGCCGGGGACGACCCGCACGGCGCGGCCGAGACTGCATTCGGACGTCGACGTCGTCGTCCTCGTCCCCGACACCCAGCTGTCGACCGCCCGGGCCCGCTCGGTCCTGCCGACGTCCGTCCGGCTCGCCGACGCGGCCGCCAACACCGGCCGGGCCGCGCTCCTCGTCCACGCGCTGACCGCCGACCCCGCCCTCCTCGTGCCGGCGACCCGCGAGTGGCTCCACCAGGAGCCTCGGCGGTCCTCCTATCCGGAGTCGATGGCCCTCGTCGACCGGCTGCGGCACGCGGGTCACGCGGCCGTCGTCTCCGGCGCCGGGCCATCCGTCCTCGCGCTGACCACGCGGGACCGCGTGCCTGCCGTGCGCGACCTGCTCGACGCCGACCGCGCGTGGCGGGTGCTCACCCCGGGTGTGCCCGAGCGAGGCGCCGTCGTCGACCCCTGACCGGAGACGGATGGGTCACGCTTCGGCGTCCGGAGGTGGCCGCGGTGATAGTCTGCGAGAGTCAACGCAGCTGATGCTGAGGGCTACCGAGCCCGGCCGGCACCTCGCGGAGACACCACCCCCACACCGACCCGCACGGGTCACCGGTCGGCGCGGCATGCCGCATCCCGATCCGGGGGAGAACCGCGATCACGACCGCGTGATCGCCTGAGTCCGGCTCGCCGCGCAGCGCGGAGCGAGCCGCCGAACGAGGGGAAAGGTCCTTCGTGACAGACACCACGACTCTCGAGGCTGCGCCGCCGGCGCGCCGCTCCGGCTCGCTGAGCGCCCTCAAGCTCGCCGAGCTCCAGGGGCTTGCCTCGAGCATGGGCATCTCAGGCACCGCCAAGATGCGCAAGAGCGACCTCGTCGAGGCCATCAAGGCCAAGCAGGGCGGGGCTTCCACCGGCGCAGCCGGCGGAGCCGCGACCGGTGGGTCCAACGGAACCGCCACCGGCGGGTCCGGCGCGGCGACCGGGGGCGGCGAGCGCCGCTCACGCAGGTCCGAGCGTCCGGCGGGCGCCGCGAGCGAGACGAATGCCGACACCTCCGCGGCGAGCGGGGAGCGTCCCGCGGCGGATGCCGTCGAGCGCTCCGCGACCCGCGTCGAGCGCGAGCCGCGCGACCGCGGCCCCCAGGGCGACGGCACTGACCGCACCGACCGTACCGACCGCACCAACCGCACCGACCGCGGCACCCACGGCGACCGGACCGAGCGGGTCACGCAGGGCGACCGCACCGTGCGGAGCACCCAGGTCGTCCGCAGCGAGCGGAGCCCCCAGGGCGACCGCGACCCGCAGGCCGACCGCGGCGCCGCCGACCGGCAGACGACCCAGCAGCGCGACCAGCGCGAGCAGGGCGAGCGCCCGCAGCGCCAGGGCGTCGACGGCGGCCAGGCGTCCCGCGGCAACCAGGGTCAGGCGAGCCAGGGCACCCAGGGCCGAGCGCCCCAGGGCCAGGGCAACCAGGGCCAGGGCAACCAGGGCCAGGGCAACCAGGGCCAGGGCAACCAGGGCCAGGGCGCCCAGGGTCAGGCCGTCGGCAACGGCCCGCAGGGCCAGGGCGACGACGACGACGACACCCGCGGCGGACGCCGCCGTCGCAACCGCAACCGCAACCGGGACAAGCGCCGCACCGGGACGGACTACGCCGACGTCGACGCGACCGACGCCCCGCTGACCGAGGACGACGTGCTCCTGCCCGTCGCCGGCATTCTCGACATCCTCGACAACTACGCCTTCGTCCGCACGACCGGCTACCTGCCCGGCCCCGGGGACGTCTACGTGCCGCTCGGCCTCGTCAAGCGGTCCGGCCTGCGCAAGGGCGACGCCGTCACCGGCGCCATCAAGGCGCCGCGCGACGGCGAGCCGCAGTCGCTGCAGCAGCAGCAGGGCACCCGGCAGAAGTACAACCCGCTCGTCCGGCTCGACTCGGTCAACGGGATGACCGTCGAGGAGGCCCATCGCCGCCCGGAGTTCGGCAAGCTGACCCCGCTCTACCCGCAGGACCGGCTCCGGCTCGAGACCGACGCCAGCCAGCTGACGACCCGGATCATCGACCTCGTCGCCCCGATCGGCAAGGGCCAGCGCGGCCTCATCGTCGCCCCGGCCAAGGCGGGCAAGACGATGGTCATGCAGGCGATCGCCAACGCGATCACGACCAACAACCCCGAGGTCCACCTCATGGTCGTGCTCGTCGACGAGCGTCCCGAGGAGGTCACCGACATGCAGCGCGCCGTCAAGGGCGAGGTCATCGCCTCGACCTTCGACCGGCCCGCCGACGACCACACGACCGTCGCCGAGCTGTCCATCGAGCGGGCCAAGCGCCTCGTCGAGCTCGGCCACGACGTCGTCGTCCTCCTCGACTCGATCACCAAGCTCGGCCGCGCCTACAACCTGTCGGCGCCGCCGAGCGGACGGATCCTGTCCGGTGGCGTCGACAGCGCCGCGCTGTACCCGCCGAAGAAGTTCTTCGGAGCGGCGCGCAACATCGAGAACGGCGGGTCGCTCACGATCCTCGCGACGGCGCTCGTCGAGACCGGCTCCCGGATGGACGAGGTGATCTTCGAGGAGTTCAAGGGCACCGGCAACATGGAGCTCAAGCTCGACCGTGGCCTGTCCAACCGGCGGATCTTCCCCGCGGTCGACATCAACAACTCGGGCACCCGCCGCGAGGAGATCCTCCTCGCCCCCGAGGAGCTGCGGATCATGTGGAAGCTGCGCCGCGTCCTCGGCGCCCTCGACAGCCAGCAGGGCATCGAGCTCCTCCTCGACCGGCTCCGCAAGACGAAGAGCAACTACGAGTTCCTCATGCAGGTCCAGGCCAACTCGAGCATCAAGCTCGAGGACGAGGACGACGACCGCGGTCCGCGCTCGAGCTGAGCTGTGCGCGGGGGCCGGCCGGGACGTCCCGGCCGGCCCTCCTGCATTCTCCGGGCGAATGCGGGCACGTCGGTCTCGTCCTCGAAGCACCGGCGGCATCGGTGACGGCGTTCGCGTCCTCCACCTTCGCCCTCCGGACGACGCGGCGGGGCCCGGTGCTCACTCCTTCTCGAGGCGACGCCCGGTCGCCGTCGCGACGAGGTTGCCCGGGGCGAGCTCGGAGTGCGTGCGGCCGTAGGCGAAGTAGATGACGAGACCGATGAGCAGCCACACGAGGAACCGGAGCCACGTCTCGACCGCGAGGCTCGCCATGAGCGCCAGGCAGGACAGCCCGGAGAGGATCGGGAGCCACGGGACGGCCGGCGTGCGGAACGGCCGCTCCATCCGCGGCTTGGTCCGGCGGAGGACGGCGACGGCGATCGAGACGACGAGGAAGGCGAAGAGCGTCCCGATCGAGACCATCTCGGCGAGCGTGTCGAGCGGGACGAATGCCGCGAGGACGCAGACGACCGCGGTGGTCGCGATCGTGATCCGCAGCGGCGTCTGGAAGCGCGGGTGGACCGCACCGATCGACTTCGGGAGGAGCCCGTCGCGACAGAGCGCGTAGCCGATCCGGCCCATCGCGACGATGTCGACGAGGATGACCGACGAGAGCCCGGCGACCGCGGCGATGCCGATGAGGACCGCCGCCCAACCGAGGCCCGCCTGCTTGAAGGCGTCGCTGATCGGAGCGCCGGTGGAGATGTTCGTGTACGTGACCATGCCGGTGATGACGAGGCACACGAGCAGGTAGAGGGCGGTGCAGATCGCGAGCGTCCCGAGGAGTCCGCGCGGCATGTCCTTGGCCGGGTCCTTGGTCTCCTCGCCGAGGTTGGCGACGGCCTCGAACCCGCTGTAGGCGAAGAAGACGATCGCCGAGGCGGTGATGACACCGGCGACGCCGAAGGCGACCGGCTCGGCACCGGTCACCCATTGCCAGAGGGGCTGGGCGAGCCCGGTCGTGGCGCTCTCCTTGTCGACCGGCCGGCTCGGCGGGATGAAGGGCGTCCAGTTGGCCGCCTTGACGAAGAAGGCGCCGACCGCGATGACGAAGAGGCAGACCGCGACCTTGACGACGACGAGCGCGTTGGTCACGAGCTTGGACTCGCGGATGCCGACCGAGGCGACGACCCCGAGGACGAGCGCGATCGCGACGGCTCCGACGTTGACGGGTGCGTCCTCCCCGAAGAGCGACGTCGGGAGACCGAAGGCGTCCTGGAGGTAGCCGGACCAGCCGCGAGAGACGACGGCGGCCCCGAGGGCGAACTCGAGGATGAGGTCCCAGGCGATGATCCAGGCGAAGATCTCGCCGATCGTCGTGTACGCGTAGGTGTAGCTCGAGCCCGCGGTCGGGACGGCGGCGGCGAGCTCGGCGTAGCAGAGCGCCGCGAGGAGGCTCACGACCCCGGCGATGGCGAAGGAGATGACGATGCCGGGGCCGGCGAAGCTCTTCGCCCCGACGCCGGTCAGCGTGAAGATCCCCGTCCCGATGACGATGCCGACGCCGAACCCCATGAGGTCCTTGGCCGTGAGGTTCTTCTTCAGCCCCCCGTGCTCGTCGGGCAGGTCGTCGTTCTGGTGGATGACGGTGTCGACGTCCTTGGTCCGGACGATGCTGGTCGAGGCGGTCCCCTCCGGTGCGCTCATCCCGGCAACCTAGGGGTGCAAGCGCTTGCGCGGTGGCCGGGGCCGACGGCATTCCACGCCCCGGACCTCAGCGCCGGGGGCCGCCCTCGACCCGGCGGACGACCTCGGCGTAGCCGTCCGGACCCTCCGGCAGGTCCCACCAGGACTCGACCCACCACGTCCCGCCGGCCTCCGCCCAGGGCTCGGGGGAGCCGTGCACCGTGCCGAAGTCGCCGTGCGAGTCACCCTCGACGACCACGTCGTAGCCCTCCCAGGGCAGACCGGCGTCGGCGCGGAGCCGGCGGATCCGGTCGACGATCTCGCCGAGCGCGTCGATCGTCATGCCGCTGCTGCCCTCGGCACCGCCGACGAGCGCGGGGAAGACGCCCTGCCAGCGCGCCGCCCGCTCGAGCGAGCGCTGGCGCTCCTGACCGGGGACGAGTGCGCCGACGACCCAGACCGGCGGGTGGGGGCGCTGGACGGGCGGGGGCGGCGCGAGCTCGGTCACCTCGCGGACGCTCCAGTGCCTGCCCTCGTAGGCGAACGGCTGGCCGCCGAGGAGGCCCTCGTAGATGGCGAGGCTCTCGTCGACCTGCGCGGCACGCACCCCGCGACCGGCGTCGGGGAGAAAGGCGAGCCAGTTGGCATTCGGCGCCCCGAGACCGACCCCGAGGGTCACCCGCCCGCCGGACAGCCGGTCGACGCTCCCGACGCTCGCCGTCAGGTCCCACGGCGTGTGGATCGGCGGCGGGGTGAGCAGTGTGCCGAGGCGGATGCGCTCGGTCACCGCCGCCGCGGCCGCGAGGGTCGCCCACGGGTCGTGGCGGAACACCGCCTCCCACGTGAAGATCGCGTCCCAGCCGCGCGCCTCCCCGAGACGGGCGAGCTCGAGGAACTGGGTCTCGTCGACCATGGGTGCCACGAATGCGTGCTTCATCCCCCGACCGTAGGGCCCCCCACCCACGGGCGCGCGGCCAGACGTGTTCGTTCCGAGCCACCGTGGCCGGGAAGGCGAACACCTCGGCCCGGGTCGGCCACGATCGGTGCGGGAGACGTCCCGGTCCCGGGAATGCGGACCCCCCGATCACCGTTTAGGTCACCGTGTGCCGCTCTGGCACACTTGACCGTTGGTCCGGTTCACGGCATTCGACGCGTACCTGAGCTCTCGCCCTCACGAGCGGGACGCAGGCGGGGCGCCAGGGGCTTGCAGCAGAGCGCTGAGCCCGCCGACCCGGAAGACACCAAGGAGAAGAATCGTGAAGAAGGACATCCACCCCGACTACGTCGACACCGAGGTCACCTGCACCTGCGGCAACACGTTCACGACGCGCAGCACGGCCAAGAACGGCGTCATGCACGCCGAGGTCTGCAGCCAGTGCCACCCGTTCTACACGGGCAAGCAGAAGATCCTCGACACCGGTGGCCGCGTGGCCCGCTTCGAGGCCCGCTACGGCAAGAAGGTCGCCAAGTAGCTCATCCGACCCGGCGCCGACGCATTCGACCCGAATGCCGTCGGCGCCGGTTTCGTTTCCCCCGCCCCGTCCACGAGGAGCCCCGATGTTCGAGTCCGCGCACGCGCTCGTCGAGGAGCACGCAGCGCTCGAGGCGCAGATGGCGGACCCGGCGGTCGCGGGCGACCTCGACCGCCTCCGCGAGATCAACAAGAGGTACGCCGCGCTCGCGCCCGTCGTCCTCGCCTTCCGCTCCTGGCGCAGCGCGACCGACGACCTCGCGGCCGCCCACGAGCTCGCGGCCGAGGACCCGGCATTCGCCGAGGAGCTCCCCGCGCTCGAGGCCGTGACGACCGACGCCGCCGAGGCGCTCCGCCGCCGGCTCGTCCCGCGGGACCCCGACGACGACCGCGACGTCATCCTCGAGGTCAAGGCGGGGGAGGGCGGCGCCGAGTCCGCGCTCTTCGCCGGCGACCTCCTCCGGATGTACCTCCGCTACGCCGAGCGCCGTGGCTGGCGGACCGAGGTCCTCGACTCGACCGGGTCCGACCTCGGTGGCTACAAGGACGTCCAGGTCGCCGTCAAGGCGCGCGGCAACGTCGAGCCGGGCGAGGCGCCGTGGGCGCGGCTCAAGTACGAGGGCGGCGTCCACCGGGTCCAGCGGGTCCCGGTCACCGAGAGCCAGGGCCGGATCCACACCTCCGCCGCCGGCGTCTGGGTCATGCCCGAGGCCGAGGAGGTCGAGGTCCTCATCGACGCGGGCGACCTCAAGATCGACGTCTTCCGCAGCAGCGGGCCGGGCGGGCAGAGCGTCAACACGACCGACTCCGCCGTCCGGATCACCCACCTCCCGACCGGCCTCGTCGTCTCCTGCCAGAACGAGAAGTCCCAGCTCCAGAACCGCGAGGCCGCGATGCGCGTCCTCCGCGCGCGCCTCCACCAGCAAGCGCAGGACGCCGCCGACGCGGAGGCGAATGCCGCCCGCCAGTCCCAGGTCCGTACCGTCGACCGGAGCGAGCGCATCCGCACCTACAACTTCCCGGAGAACCGGATCGCCGACCACCGCACCGGCTTCAAGGCCTACAACCTCGACAGCGTCCTCGACGGCGACCTCGACCCGGTCGTCCAGTCGGCGGTCGACGCCGACGAGGCCGCCCAGCTCGCCGGCACCGCCCCGTGAGCCTGCGCGAGACACTCCGGGACGCAGCCGGGCGAATGCGGGAGGCCGGCATCGTCGGCAACCCCGACGGCGAGGCGCTCACCCTCGCGGCCCACGCGCTCGCCGTCCCCGAGGAGGAGCTGCGCCGGATCCTCGTCCTGCGTCCCGAGGCCGAGCTGCCCACCGCCTTCGACGCGCTCGTCGAGGAGCGGCTGCGACGCATTCCGCTCCAGCACCTGACTGGCCGGGCGCACTTCCGCCGGCTCGAGCTCGAGGTCGGACCGGGTGTCTTCGTCCCGCGGCCGGAGACCGAGGTCGTCGTCGACCTGACGCTCGAGGCGGCGGACGCGGCCGGCCCGGCACCCGTGGTCGTCGACCTGTGCACCGGCTCGGGGGCGATCGCGTTCGCCGTCAAGGACGAGCGCCCCGGGGCCGAGGTGCACGCCGTCGAGCTGTCCCGCGAGGCCTACGCGTGGGCCGACCGCAACCAGGCCCGGACCGGCCTCGACGTCGACCTGCGGCTCGGCGACGCGACGACCGCCTTCCCAGACCTCGAGGGCGACGTCGACGTCGTCGTCGCCAACCCGCCCTACATCCCCGTCGGCATGGTCCCGATCGACCCCGAGGTGCGCGACCACGACCCGGAGGTCGCCCTCTACGGCGGCAGCGACGACGGCCTGCGCATCCCGCTCGCCGTCGCCGCGCGCGCGGCATTCCTCCTCCGGCCGGGGGGTGTCCTCGTCATGGAGCACGCCGACTCCCAGGGCGCCTCGCTCCCCGAGGCCCTGCGCCGGACCGGCGTGTGGACCGACGTCGTCGACCACCCCGACCTCACCGTCCGCCCCCGGGCGACCGTGGCCCGCCGAGCCCCCTGACCTGCGCGCCGGGCCCACCGTAGGGTGGACCCTCGTGAGTCCGGTATTCGACTGCGCCGACGAGGCGGGCCGCGCCGAGGGCATCGCCAAGGCGGCGGTCGCCGTCCGCGGCGGTCAGCTCGTCGTCCTCCCGACCGACACCCTCTACGGCATCGGCGCGGACGCGTTCGACCACGACGCGGTGCGCGCACTCCTCGACGCCAAGGGGCGCGGTCGGGAGATGCCGCCGCCGGTCCTCGTCCCCGACGTGCGCACGGTCGACGGGCTCGCTGCCGACGTCCCCGCCTACGCGCGCGCCCTCATCGAGAGGTTCTGGCCCGGGCCGCTGACGGTGGTCCTCCACGCGCAGCCCTCGCTCATGTGGGACCTCGGCGACACCAA
This sequence comes from uncultured Actinomycetota bacterium, assembly GCA_963752365.1. Taxonomy (GTDB): domain Bacteria; phylum Actinomycetota; class Actinomycetes; order Actinomycetales; family Dermatophilaceae; genus CAVVXY01. The sequence continues at coordinate 49,645 of CAVVXY010000002.1, read as the reverse complement.
CGGCACCGTCGCCGTCCGAATGCCCGACCACGAGCTCGCGCTCGCCCTCCTCACCGAGATCGGCCCGATGGCGGTGAGCAGCGCCAACCGGACCGGCTACCCCGCCGCCCGCAGCCTCGTCGACGCCGCGACCCAGCTCGGGGCGGCGGTCGAGGTCTACCTCGACGGTGGCCCGGTCCGCACCGGCCTCCCGAGCACGATCGTCGACTGCACGGGCGAGCGCCCCGTCCTCCTGCGCCGGGGGGCGCTCTCGGAGGAGGAGATCCACGCGGTCACCGACCCCGTGCTCGCCGCCGCGGACGTGCCCGCCGATGCCGCAGACGTGCCGGCCGATGGCGGGGAGAATGCGGGCATCGAGCCCGCCGAGCCCGTCGCGACCCCAGCCGCCGACGACGAGACCGCCGACACCGACCCCACCGAGGAGACCCGCGCCCATGAGTGACACGTTCTACGGTTCCGACTACGCCGCACTCCAGGCCTTCGACCCGGAGATCGCGGGGGTCCTCGTCTCCGAGCTCGACCGGCTGCGCGGCGGCCTCCAGCTCATCGCGAGCGAGAACATGAGCAGCCCCGAGGTGCTCACCTCGCTCGGCAGCACGCTGTCGAACAAGTACGCCGAGGGCTACCCGGGACGCCGCTACTACGGCGGCTGCTCGGAGGTCGACAAGGCCGAGGCCCTCGCCATCGAGCGGTGCAAGGCGCTCTTCGGCGCGGACCACGCCAACGTCCAGCCGCACTCGGGCGCGAGCGCCAACCAGGCCGTCTACGGCGCGTTCATGCAGCCGGGTGACACGATCCTCGCGATGAGCCTCCCGCACGGCGGCCACCTGACCCACGGCACCAAGGTGTCCTTCTCCGGCAAGTGGTTCAACGCCGTCCACTACGGCGTCGACAAGGACACGGAGGACATCGACTACGACCAGGTCGAGGCGCTCGCCAAGGAGCACCGGCCCAAGGTCATCTGTGCCGGTGGCTCGGCGATCCCGCGGCTCATCGACTTCGCGTTCTTCCGCCGGGTGGCCGACGAGGTCGGCGCGATCTTCTGGGTGGACGCCGCGCACTTCATCGGCCTCGTCGCCGGCCAGGCGATCCCGAGCCCGGTCCCGCACGCGGACGTCGTCTCCTTCACGACCCACAAGGTCCTGCGCGGCCCGCGCTCGGGCGCGATCGTCTGCTCAGAGGCGCACCGCGCCGCGATCGACAAGGCCGTCTTCCCGATGATGCAGGGCGGCCCGCAGATGCACTCGATCGCCGCCAAGGCGGTCAACTTCAAGGAGTGCGCGACCCCCGAGTACGCCGCCTACGCGTCCCAGGTCATCGAGAACGCCAAGGTGCTCGCGACCTCGCTCGGCGAGCACGGCATCCGCCCGACGACCGGCGGCACCGACACGCACCTGTCGCTCCACGACCTCCAGCCGATCCTCGTGACCGGCGTCGACGCGGAGGCCCGCTGCGACGCGGCCGGGATCACGCTCAACAAGAACGCCATCCCGTTCGACCCGCAGAAGCCGAGCATCGCCTCGGGCATCCGGGTCGGCACGCCGTGCGTCACGACGCAGGGGATGGGGACCGCGGAGATGCGGGAGATCGCCGACCTCATCGCGACCGCGGTGACCCAGGGCGACGCGGACCCCGAGGGCCAGGTGTCCAAGGACGTCCGCGGCAAGGTGACCGACCTCGTGACCCGCTTCCCTGCCTACCCCCGCTGACCCCGGTCGGACGGCCCGGTGAGGGAGTACGTCTTCGTCGCGCTCGTCGCGGCGATCATCACGTATGCCTTCGTGCCGCTCATGCGCCGCCTCGCCGTCAGGCTCGGCGCCTTCACCCCGGTCCGTGACCGGGACGTCCACACCCAGGTCGTCCCGCGGCTCGGGGGCGTCGGGATGTTCCTCGGCTTCGCGGCCGCGGCGGTCGTCGCGAGCCGGCTGCCCTTCCTCCAGCAGGTCTTCCAGACCGGCGAGATCTGGGGCGTCCTCGCCGGCGGCGCCCTCGTCTGCCTCCTCGGCGCGTGGGACGACGTCCGTGAGCTCGACGCGCTGACCAAGCTCGGCGGGCAGCTCATCGCCGCGGGGATCATGGCCTTCCAGGGCGTCCAGCTCTGGTCCCTGCCGCTCGGCGAGACGACGGTCCTGCCCCAGTCGGTCCTCGTCGCGCTCACCGTCGTCGTCGTCCTCTTCTCGACGAATGCGGTGAACTTCATCGACGGCCTCGACGGGCTCGCCGCGGGGATCGTCGCCATCGCGGCGCTGTCCTTCTTCGCCTACTCCTACTTCCTCGCCCAGAGCTACAGCCCGGCCAACGTCTTCACGTCGGCCGCCTTCATCTCCGCGGCCCTCGTCGGCTGCTGCGTCGGCTTCCTCCCGCACAACGTCTTCCCCGCGCGGATCTTCATGGGCGACAGCGGCGCCCTCCTGCTCGGCCTCCTCGTCGCGGCCGCGTCGATCCAGATCACCGGGACGGTGACCGGTTCGGACGTCCCGACGAATGCCCTCGTCGCGACCCTGCTCCCGCTCATCGTCCCCGTCGCGATCCTGCTGCTGCCGGCCGTCGACCTCCTCTGGGCGATCATCCGACGGACCCGGGCCGGCCGGGACCCGTGGTCGCCCGACGCAGGGCACCTGCACCACCGGATGCTCCAGATCGGCCACGGGCACCGTCGGGCCGTCCTCCTGCTCTGGCTCTGGGCCGCCGTCGCCTCCCTCGGCTCGGTCGCGTTCGTCTTCTTCGAGCCGTGGCTCGCGGCGACCGCGACGGCGCTCGGGCTCCTCGCCGCGATCGCGCTCACCGCATTCCTGCCGCGGGTCACGGTCGGGCGGCACAAGCCGATCCAGGTCCCCGACCGCACTCCCTGAGGCCTTGCTCCGCCGTCGAGGATTCCCGCCCGGAGCGGGAAGGTTCGCCTTGGGCCGGAACGTTTCCGGCCCAAGGCGAGGTTCCCCGCTCCGGGCGGGAAAGTTGGGCCCCGGGTCCAGGGTCCCGGACGCTTGTGATAACTTTCACAAGCAGCCGAGAACGGCCCCGGACCCACTGCGAGAAGGACCCGATCACCTCATGACCGAGCCCGAGACGACGATGTCGACACCCCACGCCGGCGCGCCCTTCGCCGCGATGGTCAAGGGGGCCTTCCTGCCCGCGGGCGTCGTCGGGATCGTCCTCGCGGTCGCCTACTTCGTCACCGTCGGTGCCGAGTCCGGGTGGTCCTCCGGCCTCGGGGCGTTCGTGACGATCGCCTTCTTCAGCGCCGGCCTGCTCATGCTGAGCCGCCTCGTGCGCAATGCCGACCCGCACGCCTTCTTCGCCGTCGCGATGGCGATCTACCTCGCCCAGGTCATCGCCCTCATCGGCTTCATCATCGTCTTCAAGGGCCAGGACTGGGTGGACGGCAAGGCGCTGGGGGTCACCGCGCTCGTCGTCACGGTCGTCTGGCAGGCGTTCGCGATGATCGCACTCCGGAGGGCCCGCGTACCCGTCTACGACGAGCCCTCGACACCGGCGGGGAAGCAGCCATGAGCGGCGCCGTGGGACCCATGTTGCCCGTCAGCGCCCGTCTAGTAACGTACGACGCAGTTCGCCCCGGACCCACCCCCATCAGCGTCGTCCGCACCCCGTGCGCGCCGCAGGGGTCCGGCCGATTCGAGGAGAGGCAGTGAGCCTGAACGTGTTGTCCGCTCAGCTCGTGAACCTGGTCGCCGAAGGCGGTGGCGGGGAGAGCTTCGAGGCGCCCGGCACCAAGGACTTCTGGTGGCCGCTCATCGGTGGCGACAGCGCCTTGGCCTTCACCCGCCCGTCGCTCGTCCTGCTCATCACGGTCGGGCTCCTCGCCTGGTTCTACACGAGCGTCGCGGGCAGGCTGTCCGTCGTGCCGAGCAAGCGCCAGTGGGTCGCCGAGCAGGGCTACGACTTCGTCCGCAACACGATCGCCCGCGACATCATCGGCGCCGAGCACTTCCGCAAGTACCTGCCGCTGCTCTTCACGCTCTTCACGATGATCCTGTTCAACAACGTCGCCGGGATCATCCCGTTCGTGCAGTACCCGACGTTCAGCCGGGTCGGCTTCCCGATCGTGCTCACGATCATCGTCTACGTCGTCTACCACGTCGCGGCGATCCGGCAGCGGCACGGCATCCTCAACTACCTCAAGTCGCTCGTCCCCTCCGGACTCCCCGGCTGGCTCGTGCCGATCATGTTCTTCCTCGAGTTCCTCACCTACTTCATCATCCGGCCGCTGACGCTCGCCCTCCGACTCTTCGGCAACATGCTCGCCGGGCACCTCATGCTCCTCGTCTTCATCCTCGGCGGTGAGTACCTCCTGCTCCACGGCGGCAACATCGCGCTCAGGGGCGCCGGGGTCCTGTCCTTCGGCTTCTCGATCGGCATGACCTTCTTCGAGCTGCTCATCGAGTTCCTCCAGGCGTTCATCTTCACCCTCCTCGCGGCCCTCTACATCTCCGAGGCCTACTCCGAGGGTCACTGACCCACCTCACCGGCCCGCCGGTGCTGCTCGACCTCCACAACTGAACAACCACACAGAACGACACCGGCGCCCGCCGGTGCCACCGAAAGGAAACCATCGCAATGCTGAGCTCCCTGGTTACCGAGATCAACGGCAACATCGCCTACCTCGGCTACGGTCTCGCCGCCATCGGCCCCGGCATCGGTGTGGGTCTGATCTTCGCCGCCTACATCAACGGTGTCGCCCGCCAGCCCGAGGCCCGCGGCATGCTCCAGACCATCGCCTTCACCGGCATGGCCATCACCGAGGCGCTCGCCATCCTCGGTCTCGTCTTCGCCTTCGTCTTCCAGGGCTGAGTCCGCTCCAGGTCGACCCCCCGTACCGCCCAACTCCTGAAGAGAAGGAAGCGACGTGCACCTCGCATCCGTAGTCACCGCCGACGGCGTCGGCTGGCCGGACAAGCTCCCGCTGCTGCCGCACCCCGCGGAGATGATCGTCGGCGTCATCTCGTTCGCGATCCTCTACTGGGTCTACTCCAAGCTCGTCGTCCCCAAGATGGAGACGATGTACGCCGAGCGCGCGGCCGCCATCGAGGGCGGGATGCAGCAGGCGCAGGAGGCCCAGGCCGCCGCGAATGCCGCCAAGGAGCAGTACGAGGCGCAGCTGCGCGAGGCGCGCACCGAGGCCAACAAGATCCGTGAGGACGCGCGGGGACAGGGCGCCTCGATCGTCACGGAGATGCGGGCCCAGGCGCAGGCCGAGGCCGGCCGCATCACGGACTCGGCGCACAAGCAGGTCGACGCCGAGCGGCAGGCCGCCGTCGTCCAGCTCCGGACCGAGGTCGGCACCATGTCGACCGACCTCGCGAGCCGGATCGTCGGGGAGTCGCTCCACGACGAGGCGCGCCAGAAGGGCATCGTCGACCGGTTCCTTGCCGAGCTCGAGGCCGGGGACATCACGCCGGAGAAGGTCGGCGCGACGAGCGAGACCTCGGCGGACGCCGCCACCCAGGAGTCCTGATGCAGGGTTCCTCGCGCGTCGCCGCCGCCAAGGGCCAAGAGGTCCTCGACGGCGTCCTCGCCGATGGTGTCGACGCACGGAGCCTCGCCGACGACCTCTTCGCGGCCACCTCGGTCATCGACGGGAGCGCCGCCCTCCGGCGGGCGCTCGCCGACCCCTCGGGTGAGGGCGAGGCCAAGCGGGCCCTCGCGATCCGGCTCCTGGGCGGCAAGCTGTCCGACCCGGCCGTGCGCCTCGTCGGCGAGCTCGCCTCCCAGCGGTGGACGTCCGACCGCGACCTGACCGACACCCTCGAGGGCTTCGGAGTGCAGTCGCTGCTCTCCGGCGCGGAGGCCGCCGGCCGGATCGACCAGGTCGAGGACGAGCTGTTCCGCTTCGAGAGGACCGTCGCCGGCAGCTCAGGACTTCGCGACGCCCTGTCCGTGCGCAACACCGACGCCGACGGCAAGGCGAAGCTCGTCGACACGCTCCTCGCCGGCAAGGCGTCGCCCGAGACGGTCCGGCTCGCGCGCCAGGCGGCCTCGGCGCCTCGCGGTCGCAAGATCGACCGCACGCTGGAGGAGTACCTCCGGCTCGCGTCGGTCCGTCGCGACCAGCTGACCGCCGTCGTCACCTCCGCCGTCCACCTCGACGAGCAGCAGCAGGCCCGCCTGCGCTCCTCGCTGGAGGGGATCTACGGCAAGACGGTCATCCTCCAGACGGTCGTCGACCCGCACGTCGTGGGCGGCATCCACGTCCGCGTCGGCGACGAGGTCGTCGACGGCACCATCTCCCGACGCATCGACGAGGCCCGCCGCCACGTCGCCGGCAGCTGAACCGCACCACCCGCACCACCCGACCGCAGACCTTCGGCCCACGACCATCGCGGGCCGCAACCATCAGGAGAAGATCACGATGACGGAGCTCACGATCCGTCCGGAGGAGATCCGCGACGCCCTGGACGGCTACGTCCGGTCCTACGAGCCGGGCGCGGCCTCCCGCGAGGAGGTCGGCCGGGTCAGCGACGCCGGTGACGGCATCGCCCACGTCGAGGGGCTCCCCTCGGCGATGACCAACGAGCTCCTGGAGTTCGACGGCGGCACTCTCGGCATCGCGCTCAACCTGGACGTCCACGACATCGGCGTCGTCATCCTCGGCGACTTCGCCGGCATCGAGGAGGGGCAGCCGGTCAAGCGCACCGGCGAGGTCCTCTCGGTCCCCGTCGGCGACGCATTCCTGGGTCGCGTCGTCAACCCGCTCGCCCAGCCGATCGACGGCCTCGGGGAGATCCACGCCGAGGCCCGCCGTGCCCTGGAGCTCCAGGCGCCGACGGTCGTCCAGCGCAAGTCGGTCCACGAGCCGCTCCAGACCGGCCTGAAGTCGGTCGACGCGATGACGCCGATCGGCCGCGGCCAGCGCCAGCTGATCATCGGCGACCGGCAGACCGGCAAGACGACGGTCGCGGTCGACACGATCATCAACCAGAAGGAGTTCTGGGAGACCGGCGACCCCGCCAAGCAGGTCCGCTGCATCTACGTCGCCATCGGCCAGAAGGGCTCGACGATCGCGTCGGTCAAGGCGACGCTCGAGGAGGCGGGCGCGATGGAGTACACGACGATCGTCGCCGCCCCGGCCTCGGACGCCGCCGGCTTCAAGTACCTCGCGCCGTTCACCGGATCGGCGATCGGCCAGCACTGGATGTACCAGGGCAAGCACGTCCTCATCGTCTTCGACGACCTCTCCAAGCAGGCCGAGGCCTACCGCTCGATGTCGCTCCTGCTGCGCCGCCCGCCGGGCCGGGAGGCCTACCCGGGCGACGTCTTCTACCTGCACAGCCGGCTCCTCGAGCGCTGCGCCAAGCTCTCCGACGCCCTCGGCGCGGGCTCGATGACCGGACTGCCGATCATCGAGACCAAGGCCGGCGACGTGTCGGCGTACATCCCGACCAACGTCATCTCGATCACCGACGGGCAGATCTACCTCCAGGCGGACCTCTTCAACTCCAACGTCCGCCCCGCTGTCGACGTCGGCGTCTCGGTCTCGCGCGTCGGTGGCGCCGCTCAGATCAAGGCGATGAAGCAGGTGTCCGGCCGGCTCAAGCTCGACCTCGCGCAGTTCCGCGCGATGGAGGCATTCGCCATGTTCGCCTCCGACCTCGACCCGGCCTCGCGCGCCCAGCTGGCCCGCGGCGCCCGGCTCGTCGAGCTGCTCAAGCAGAAGCAGAGCAACCCCTACCCGGTCGAGGACCAGGTCGTCTCGGTCTGGCTCGGAACCTCGGGCAAGCTCGACGACGTGGACGTCGAGGACGTCGGCACCTTCGAGCGGGACTTCATCGACCACATCAAGCGGTCCAAGAAGGACCTGCTCGACGGCATCCGGGAGACCGGCAAGTTCGAGGACAGCACCGAGGAGGCGCTGACCGCCGAGGTCGCCGCCTTCAAGGCCGGCTTCCTCGGCAAGGACAACCCCGGCGTGCACGTCGGCCACGAGGCCGACCCGGGCGAGCTCGAGCACGACATCGAGCAGGATCAGATCACGCGCCAGAAGCGCTGATCCGCAGACCACCGACACGACGAGCACACACGAGAGGCGGGAAGCATGGGAGCGCAGATCCGGGAGTACCGGCAGCGCATCCGGACCGTCAGCGCGACGAAGAAGATCACCCGGGCCATGGAGCTCATGGCGGCATCGCGGGTCATCAGGGCACGTGAGCGGGTGGCGGCGGCAGCGCCGTACACACACGCGATCACCCGTTCGCTGTCGGCGCTGGCGACCTTCTCCAACACCGACCACCCGATGACGACCGAGCCGGAGCAGATCCGCCGGGCGGCGGTCCTCGTCGTCGCGAGCGACCGCGGTCTCGCCGGGGCCTACGCCTCGGCCGCCCTCAAGGAGAGCGAGCGGCTCGTCGGCGAGCTGCGGACCGAGGGCAAGGAGGTCCAGCCCTACCTCGTCGGCCGTAAGGCGATCTCGTTCTACAAGTTCCGGGGACGCGAGTCCGCCGCGGAGTGGAGCGGCTTCACCGACAAGCCCAACGTCGAGGTCGCCCGCGAGATCGGCGAACGGCTCGTCGCCGACTTCCTCAAGCCCTACGAGGAGGGCGGCGTCGACGAGGTCCACATCGTCTACACGCGCTTCAACTCGATGGTCAACCAGGAGCCACGCGTCATCCGGCTGCTGCCCCTGCAGGTCGTCGACTCCGACGAGCCGTCGGAGAGCCACGAGGTCCTGCCGCTCTACGCATTCGAGCCGAGTGCCGAGCAGGTGCTGGACGCGATGCTCCCGCGCTACGTCGTGTCCCGGGTCTGGACCTGTCTGCTCGGGGCCGCGGCCTCGGAGCTGGCGGCCCGCCAGCGGGCCATGAAGTCGGCGACGGACAATGCCGAGGACCTGATCAAGAAGTACACCCGGCTGGCGAACCAGGCTCGCCAGGCCGAGATCACCCAAGAGATTTCCGAGATCGTCGGCGGCGCCAGCGCCCTCGCCGAGGCCAAGTGAGAAGGTAGAAGGACAACATGACTGCCACGGACACCGAGACCCCGCAGGCGACCCGAGAGGGTGGCGTCGGGCGCGTCTCCCGCGTCATCGGCCCGGTCGTCGACGTCGAGTTCCCCAGCGACGCGATGCCCGAGCAGTACAACCTGCTCACGACGCACGTCGAGCTCTCCGGCGAGACCAAGGAGCTGAACCTCGAGGTCGCCCAGCACATCGGCGACAGCATGGTCCGCGCCATCTCCCTCCAGCCGACGGACGGCCTCGTCCGCGGCTCCCGGGTGACCGACACCGGCGGCCCGATCACGGTCCCCGTCGGTGACGTGACGCTCGGCAGGGTGTTCAACACGACCGGTGTCTGCATGAACCTCGAGGAGGGCGAGACGCTGGAGGTCACCGAGCGCTGGGGCATCCACCGCTCAGCGCCTCCCTTCGACCAGCTCGAGCCCAAGACGCAGATGTTCGAGACGGGTATCAAGGTCATCGACCTGATGACGCCCTACGTCCAGGGCGGCAAGATCGGCCTGTTCGGCGGTGCGGGCGTCGGCAAGACCGTCCTCATCCAGGAGATGATCGCCCGCGTCGCCCGCGACCACGGCGGAGTGTCGGTGTTCGCCGGGGTCGGCGAGCGCACCCGTGAGGGCAACGACCTCATGGCGGAGATGGAGGAGGCCGGCGTCCTCGGCCAGACCGCACTCGTGTTCGGCCAGATGGACGAGCCGCCGGGCACGCGACTGCGCGTCGCCCTCTCGGCGCTGACCATGGCCGAGTACTTCCGCGACGTCCAGAAGCAGGACGTCCTCCTGTTCATCGACAACATCTTCCGCTTCACCCAGGCCGGCTCCGAGGTGTCCACCCTCCTCGGCCGAATGCCGTCCGCCGTCGGCTACCAGCCGACCCTCGCCGACGAGATGGGCGTCCTGCAGGAGCGGATCACCTCGACGCGCGGTCACTCGATCACCTCGATGCAGGCGATCTACGTGCCGGCCGACGACTACACCGACCCGGCCCCGGCCACGACCTTCGCCCACCTCGACGCGACGACGGAGCTGTCCCGCGAGATCGCCTCTCTCGGCATCTACCCGGCCGTCGACCCGCTGACCTCGACGAGCCGCATCCTCGACCGCCGCTACATCGCCGGGGACCACTACGACACCGCGGTCCGGGTCAAGCAGATCCTCCAGCGCAACAAGGAGCTCCAGGACATCATCGCGATCCTCGGCATCGACGAGCTCTCCGAGGAGGACAAGATCCTCGTCAACCGGGCTCGCCGGATCCAGCGCTTCCTCGGGCAGAACACCTACGTCGCCAAGCAGTTCACCGGCATCGAGGGTTCGACGGTCCCGCTGGCCGACACGATCGAGGCGTTCACCAAGATCGCCGACGGCGAGTACGACCACGTCGGCGAGCAGGCGTTCTTCATGTGCGGTGGCCTCGACGACGTCGAGCGCCAGTGGGCCGAGATCCAGAAGAACCTCTGACCCGTGGCCACTCTCAAGGTCCAGCTCGTCGCCGCCGACCGCAAGGTCTGGGAGGGTGAGGCGACGATGGTCAGCGCCCGCTCGGTCGACGGCGAGCTCGGCGTCATGGCGGGGCACCAGCCCCTCCTCACCGTGCTCGCCGACGGGGACGTGACGATCAAGGGCGAGGGCGGGACCCGGACGGCCCACGTCGACAGCGGCTTCCTCTCCGTCGACCACGACGTCGTCACGATCATCGGCGAGAACGTCGACGCCTCCGGTCTGAACGCCTAGAAACGACGGGCGGAGCGCAGCTGGTGGGCCCACTGGTCACGACTGAAGTCGTCATCGGTGTCCTGCTGCTCGCGCTCCTGCTCACCGTCTGCTTCGTCTGGGTCCGCCGGCGACGCATCTCGCGGGGTGGCCCCCTCGTCCTCGGCGCCATCAGCGAGCAGGCCGGGCCCCGGTGGAGGCTCGGCCTGCTGCGTCTGTCGGACGGCACCCTCGACTGGTTCAGCGTCGTCGGGCCCTCGTTCGCGCCCGAGCACAGGTGGGCGCGGGGCGAGCTGGACCTCGACCTCGAGGCCGGTGAGCTCGCCGTCCCGGTCCCCGGCCTCTCCGACCCGGTCCGGGTCCGGGCCTTCTCGGCCGACGACGACGGGACCGAGTGGTTCCTCGCGATGAACCGGGACGGCTACTACGCCGTCCGGGCGTGGCTCGAGGCCTCCCCGCCCGGTCACCGTTCGCATCACGCCTGACGCGTCCGCCGGGATCTCAGCCGCTCGGCTGTTCCTCCCGGCCACCGCCCGGCTGCCACAGGACGTCGCCGCCCCGGGACAGGTTGGCGACCCGAGCGAGGATGAAGAGCAGGTCCGAGAGCCGGTTCAGGTACTGCGCGGTCAGCGGGTTGATGCCGCCCTCGCCACGCGCGGAGCCGGGCGCGGAGCCATGGGCCTCGATCGCCGCCCACGTCGAGCGTTCGGCGCGCCGCACGACGGTGCAGGCGTGGTGGAGGTGGGCCGATCCGACCGTGCCGCCGGGCAGGATGAACGACCGCAGCTTGTCGAGACGGTCGTTGAAGGCGTCGCAGTCGGCCTCGAGCTCCTCGACCCAGCGCGCCTCGACGCGAAGTGGCGGGTGCTCGTACGTCGCCTGGAGCGGCGTGCAGAGGTCGGCCCCGACATCGAAGAGGTCGTTCTGCACGCGGGTGAGCACGGTGCGGACGTCGGCGTCGAGCCCGCCGCCCGCGACGGCGACGCCGAGCACGGCATTCGCCTCGTTGGCGTCGGCGTAGGCCTGGAGGCGGGGATCGGTCTTGCGGGTCCGGCTGAAGTCGCCGAGCGAGGTCGAGCCGTCATCGCCGGTCCGCGTGTAGATCCGCGTGAGGTTGACCATGGCGCAAGCCTGCCACCGCCCCTCCGTGGCGGATCGGCCGGGTACTTGTCGAATCCTTACCCAAAGATCGCCGCGCCCTCACAACCTTCCGGGCTCGCGTGGCGTCTACTTGGTCGAGGCACACGGACGCATCGGGGCACCGTGGCCGCGATGGAGGAGAATGCCGATGGGCCAGGGGCAGCTCGTGGCGACACACGTCGAGGTCCAGGTCCAGGTCCGGGGCGGGGTCCAGTCGGTCGTCGTGGCCGGCCGCCTCGACACCCGCACCGCGGCGGACGTCCGCGCCGCCCTCCACGCGGCGATCGACGCCGGGGAGGGCGTCCTGCTCGCCGACCTCGAGCACTGCGAGGTCGGCGACGCGACCGGCCTCGGCCTGCTGGTCGAGTTCCACCGTCGGGCGCACCGCGCCGGCCGCCGCCTCCATGTCGTCGCGATCGAGGACCGGACCCGCCGGCTGCTCCGCGCCATCCGCCTCGACCGCCGCATCCCCGCCTGAGACGTCCACCGCGGTCGCGGCCGGAGGTGACCGATCGCACGTCGCCCGCGGAGCCTGCGGGCCGTGTCTGTGGTGACGCTCACCGCCGCAGGCCCTCCCGGCACCGATGAGCGGTCGGTAGTTTCGGCGGCATGAGCGAGATCTCCGACGCCGCCGCGCCCGCCCGGCCCGAGCGGGACCGCCCGTGGGTCATGCGGACCTACGCGGGGCATTCGAGCGCCGCCAAGAGCAACGAGCTCTACCGGACCAACCTCGCCAAGGGCCAGACCGGCCTGTCGGTCGCCTTCGACCTGCCGACGCAGACCGGCTACGACCCCGACCACCTCCTCTCCCGCGGGGAGGTCGGCAAGGTCGGTGTGCCGGTCAGCCACATCGGCGACATGCGCGCCCTCTTCGCCGACATCCCGCTCGAGGCGATGAACACCTCGATGACGATCAACGCGACGGCGATGTGGCTGCTGGCGCTCTACCAGGTCGCCGCCGAGGAGCAGGGGGCCGACGTCACCCTCCTCCAGGGGACGACGCAGAACGACATCATCAAGGAGTACCTCTCCCGCGGGACGTACGTCTTCCCCCCGGCGCCCTCGCTCCGGCTCATCACGGACATGGTCAACTACACCGTCGAGGCGATCCCGAAGTGGAACCCGACGAACATCTGCAGCTACCACCTCCAGGAGGCGGGGGCGACCCCCGTGCAGGAGCTCGCCTTCGCGATGAGCACGGCGATCGCCGTCCTCGACCGGGTGCGCGACAGCGGCGTCGTGTCCGCCGACCGCTTCGGCGAGGTCGTGGCCCGGATCTCCTTCTTCGTCAACGCCGGCGTCCGCTTCGTCGAGGAGATGTGCAAGATGCGCGCCTTCGTCGGGCTCTGGGACGAGCTGACCCGGGAGCGCTACGGCGTGAGCGATGCCAGGCAGCGGCGATTCCGCTACGGCGTCCAGGTCAACAGCCTCGGACTGACCGAGCCCCAGCCGGAGAACAACGTCCAGCGGATCGTCCTGGAGATGCTCGCTGTCACCCTGTCCAAGGACGCCCGCGCCCGCGCCGTGCAGCTCCCCGCGTGGAACGAGGCGCTCGGCCTGCCCAGGCCGTGGGACCAGCAGTGGTCCCTGCGGATCCAGCAGGTCCTCGCCTACGAGTCCGACCTCCTCGAGTACGACGACCTCTTCACGGGCTCGCGCGTCGTCGAGGGCAAGGTCGCCGAGCTCGTCGCCGGCGCGAAGGCCGAGATGGCGCGGATCGAGGGGATGGGCGGTGCCGTCGCCGCGGTCGAGAGCGGCTACCTCAAGTCCGCCCTCGTCGGCTCCCACGCCCTGCGCCGGCAGCGGATCGAGTCCGGGGAGGATGTCGTCGTCGGGATCAACCGGTTCACGACGACCGAGCCCAGCCCGCTGACCGCCGACCTCGACGCGGCGATCCAGACCGTGGACCCCGGCGTCGAGGCGGCGGCGGCGAATGCCGTCCGCACCTGGCGCGAGGAGCGCGACGCCGACCCCGGCCGGCGGGATGCCGCCGCGACGGCGCTCGCGCGGCTCCGGGCCGACGCGGAGTCCGGCGCCAACCTCATGGCCGCCTCCCTCGACTGTGCTCGCGCCGAGGTGACGACGGGGGAGTGGACCCAGGAGCTGCGCGACGTCTTCGGCGAGTTCCGGCCGCCGACCGGGGTGTCGGGCTCGGTCGGGGTCGCCTCCGGCGGGAGCGCCGAGCTCGTCCACGTGCGTGCCGACGTGGCCCGGACGGGGGAGGAGCTCGGCGAGCAGCTGCGCGTCCTCGTCGGGAAGCCCGGTCTCGACGGGCACAGCAACGGCGCGGAGCAGATCGCCGTCCGCGCCCGGGACGCCGGCTTCGAGGTCGTCTACCAGGGCATCCGCCTGACGCCGGAGCAGATCGTCGGCGCCGCCGTGGCCGAGGACGTGCACCTCGTCGGCATCTCGATCCTCTCCGGCTCTCACATGGAGCTCGTCCCCGAGATCCTCGACGGGTTGCGAGCCGCGGGGGCGGAGGACGTGCCCGTCGTCGTCGGCGGGATCATCCCCGAGTCCGACGCCGCCCGGCTCAGGGAGCTCGGGGTCGCGGCCGTGTTCACGCCCAAGGACTTCGGGCTCAACGAGATCATGGGCCGCTTCGTCGACGTCATCCGCGCCTCACGCGACCTGGCCCCGCTGGACCGCGAGCAGGTCGACGACTGAGGCACACTCGGGACATGGCCCTGCACTGTCCGGCAACCCTCCACCTCGTCGGGCTGGACGCACTGCCCGGTGCCCTCGAGGCGCTCGGTCAGGAGCACATCGCGGTCGTCTGCGTGGGAGGCCACCCGGCGCTCCGCGCTGCAGGGGAGTCCGCCGCCACCACCCTCGGCGCGCCGATTCGCGTCGTCCCCGACCTGGGTGACGGAGGCGCGCGCCACGCCGTCCTCGGGGAGATCGCCGACCAGTTCCGTGGCGAGCACGTCCTCGTCCTCGTTCCGGGGCACCACCTGCTCGTCACCATGGAGTTCGGCGACGACGGGGTCCGGCACCTCGGCTGAGGCACGCGGGTCAGAAGAGCCGGTGCTCGCTGTTGTCGATCCCGCGCAGCGCGTCGTAGTCGAGGACGACGCAGCGAATGCCGCGGTCCTCCGCGAGGGTGCGCGCCTGCGGCTTGATCTGCTGGGCGGCGAAGACACCGGTCACCGGGCGGAGCGCGGGGTCGCGGTTCATGAGCTCGAGGTAGCGGGTCAGCTGCTCGACGCCGTCGATCTCGCCGCGCCGCTTGATCTCGATGGCGACCGTGCCGCCGGCGCCGTCGCGGCAGAGGAGGTCGACGGGGCCGATCGCCGTCATGTACTCGCGGCGGGTCAGCGTCCAGCCGGCGCCCAGGGTCGTGATGTGCTCGGCGAGGAGCTTCTGGAGGTGTGCCTCGACGCCGTCCTTGACGAGGCCGGGGTCGACCCCGAGCTCGTGGGCGGAGTCGTGGAGCACCTCGTGCAGTCGCACCCGGAGCCGGTCCTCCGACTTGCCCGCCTGGACCACCCAGACGGAGGTGACGCCGGCCGCGGCCTCGTCCGCCTCCGGCTCGACCTCGGCCATCGCGCAGGGCGGGCTCATCCAGTTGAGCGGCTTGTAGGACCCGCCGTCGCTGTGGACGAGGACCGATCCGTCGGCCTTGACCATGAGCAGCCGGGTCGCGAGGGGGAGGTGGGCGGTCAGCCGCCCGTCGTAGTCGACGCTGCACGTCGCAATCACCACTCGCACGACCGCACTCTAGGGGCTGGCCCCGGGCTTGCCCGACCGCGGTCCACGGGCGCACACTGCGAGCAGGAGGACATCATGGCGTGGGTCCTGGACGCATTCGCACTCGCGGGCGTCGTCGTCATGCTCGTCGGCGTGGGGGCGGTCCTCGAGTGGTCGGCGAGCGGGCGGGTCCCGCGGTCCGGGCGGCCCTTCGTCTGGGTGATCGACCACGTCCGCGACCGGTTCCGCCGCCGGCCGGAGCCGATCCCGCCGGTCCTGCTCTCCCTCGAGCTCCAGCGCATCGCCCGCGAGCTGGCCCGGACCGAGGCGGGCAACCAGTTCGCCAAGGCGACGCGGGTCAACGCCTGTCGCTGGGCCTACGACCGCGTCCTGCTCGACTACTGCCGGGCGGTCGACCTGCCCGTCATGACCGACGTCGTCCCGCTGACCGCGTCCCAGCGGCTCGACCTGGAGACCGAGCTCGTCGGCGCCGGGCACGGCTGGTGAGTGGGCAGGATCACGCCGGTCGGCACGCACGGGTGGTGAGGCTCACGCGGGTGCGACCTGACGCCGAATGCCCGCCGCTGCAAGACTCCCCGCATGGCTCGTGAGTTCACCAAGGTCGGCGTCATCGGACTCGGCACGATGGGTGCCGGCATCGTCGAGGTCTTCGCCCGCAACGGCATCCAGGTCGTCGCCGCCGAGGTCGACGACCCCGGCGTCGAGCGAGGGCGGGGCTTCCTCAACCACTCGACGGACCGGGCGGTCGCGCGCGGCAAGCTCGAGCAGGCGGCGGCCGACGAGCTGCACGCCCGGGTGACCTACGCGACCGACCTCACCGCATTCGCCGACTGCCAGCTCGTCATCGAGGCGGTCCCGGAGAGCCTCGACCTCAAGAGGTCGGTCTTCGCCCAGCTCGACACGATCGTCGGCCCCGACGCGATCCTCGCGACGAACACCTCGAGCCTGCCGGTCACCGAGATCGCCGTCGCGACGGCCAACCCCAAGCGGGTCGTCGGCATGCACTTCTTCAACCCCGCACCCATCCAGCAGTTCGTCGAGGTCATCAAGACCGTCATCACCGCCGACGACGTCTTCGAGGACGTCAAGGCGCTCGCCGAGCGGCTCGGCAAGAAGCCGGTCATCGTCGGCGACAAGGCGGGGTTCATCGCCAATGCCCTGCTCTTCGGCTACCTCAACCACGCGGTGTCGATGTACGAGAGCCGCTATGCGACGCGCGAGGACCTCGACGCCGCGATGCGCTTCGGCTGCGGCTACCCGATGGGGCCGCTGGCCCTCATGGACCTCATCGGGCTCGACACCGCCTACGAGATCCTCGACACGATGTACAAGCAGGGGCGCGACCGGCTGCACGCGCCGAGCCCGATCATCAAGCAGATGGTGAGCGCCGGCCTCAAGGGCCGCAAGACCGGCCGCGGCTTCTACACCTACGCGGAGCCGGGGTCGCCGCAGGTCGTCGACGACGGCCAGACGCCGACCGGCGAGATCCCCGCCGGGATCACCCTGCGCGAGGTCCGGACCGTCGGGGTCATCGGCTCGGGCACGATGGCGACCGGCATCATCGAGGTCTTCGCCAAGGCCGGGTACGAGGTCACGTACGTCGCCCGGACGCAGGACAGGGTCGACGGGGTCACGGCGGCGATCGCCCGCAACAGCGCCCGCGCCGTCGAGAAGGGCCGGCTCACGCAGGAGGAGGCCGACGCGCTCTCGGGACGGCTGACCGGGACGACGACCCGCGCCGACCTCGCCGACGCCGACCTCGTCGTCGAGGCGATCGCCGAGGACCTCGCGGTCAAGCAGGAGCTCTTCGTCGACCTCGACAAGATCTGCAAGGAGGGCGCGGTCCTCGCGACGACGACGTCGAGCCTGCCGATCGTCGACCTCGCCAAGGTGACCTCGCGACCCGAGGACGTCGTCGGGATGCACTTCTTCAACCCGGCGCAGGTCATGCGGCTCGTCGAGGTCGTCCACACGATCTCGACGGCCCCCGACGTCGTCGCGACCGTCCGGGACCTCTGCGGACGGCTCGGCAAGCACGCGGTCACCTGCGGCGACCGGAGCGGCTTCATCGTCAACGCCCTGCTCTTCCCCTACCTCAACGACGCGGTCAAGATGCTCCAGGCCAACTACGCGACGGCCGACGACATCGACACGGCGATGAAGACCGGCTGCGGCCTGCCCATGGGTCCCTTCGAGCTCCTCGACGTCGTCGGGCTCGACGTCTCCCTCGCGATCGAGCGCGAGCTCTACCTCGAGTTCCGGGAGCCGGGCTATGCGCCGGCCCCGCTGCTCGAGCACCTCGTGACGGCGGGCTACCTCGGGCGCAAGACCGGCCGCGGGTTCCGCACCTACGGCTGACCCGGTTCGTCTCACATCCTGAGATTTTGCGGCAGTTTCGCCGACGCGTGTAACCGCCGGGGCCACTGCGACGTCTTCATGGTGACGACGGTTTGCAGGGGCTGTCGCTCACTCACGGTGGGGCCGCACCAGCCGCAGGGGGCTGGTCCGGCCCCGCTGTCGTCTCCCGACCCGACCGACCGGCCTCAGTGCTTGGTCTGGCGGGGGACGAGGACCTCTTCGTAGAGGAGGAGCAGCCCGGCGGCGACGGGGATCGCGAGCAGCGCACCGAGCATTCCGAGCAGCGTGCCGCCGGCGAGCGCGGCGACGACGGTGACCGCCCCGGGGACGGCGACCGTGCGCTGCATGATCCGCGGCGCGACGAGATAGTTCTCCAGCTGCTGGTAGACCAGGTAGTAGATCGCCGCGATGACCGCGTGGCGGGGCTCGTCGAAGGCCGCGACGGCGCACACGACCGCCGCGCCGAGGGTGGCGCCGACCATGGGCACGAGGCCGAGGAAGCCGACGGCCACGGCGAGGACCGCGGCGTAGGGGATGCCGACGATGAGCATCATGAGCCACGACATGAAGGCGTTGAGCGTCGCGATCCCGACCTGGCCGATCGCGTAGGAGCCGACCCGGCGCATGATCTCCTCGGAGAGGGACATGACGCGCGGGCGCCGGGTCGCCGGGACGATCCGGTAGGCCGCCTGCTTGACGCGGGGTAGCGAGGACAGGAAGTAGAGGGTGAGGACGAGGACCGTCAGGGTCTGGAAGAGCCCGCTCGCGAGCACGCGACCCGCGCCGAGGACGCCGCCGAAGATCTGACCGAGGAAGTTCGGGTCCTGGATCCGCTTGTTCGCCTCGGACTGGAGCTTGTCGAGGACCTGGTAGTCGCGGTCGAGCCGCTGGACCCAGTCGAGGTGGACGATCTGCTGGATGTAGTCCGGCGCCGCCTGGGTCAGGTCGGTGGCCTGGCTGACGACGGGGGGGACGACGACGAGGCTGACGAGCCCGAAGACGAGCAGGAGGCCGGCGAAGACGACGGCGACGGCCACGGCCCGGCGCAGCCCGCGCCGCACGAGACCGACGACGAGCGGGTCGAGGGCGAGGGTGAGGAAGAGCGCGACGACGAGGATCGTCAGGGTCGTCGCGAGCCGCCCGAGCGAATGCCACAGCCCGATCGCGATGAGCGCGCCCGACGCGCCCACGAAGCCCATGTAGAAGGGCGAGGTGCGGTTGAGGGGCTGGCCGACCTCGCCGAAGCGGGTCGGCGGTCGGCCGGGTCGGTGCTCCCGGGCCGAGGACGGTACGGCGGCCGGTGCTGCGGCCGGGACGGAACCGGCCTCCGCGGGCGGTGTCGGTGACCCGGCGCCCGCCGCGTCGAGGAGCACGTCCTTGGGCGTGCGCTCCGGCATCCGCCCGTCGGGAGGAGCGCCCGGCTCGGTCAGGTGGTTGCTCGCCGCGAGGGCGTCACGCTGCCGCCGACGGAAGTCGGCCCACCGGCGCACCAACCTGCTCACCCGGCCCACCCTATGCGGGCGGCCCGGGTGCGCGGTCGATGCTGGAGAGGTGTCGGCCTCAGGCGTCCTGGAAGCGGTTGATCGCCTCGGCGAAGCGGGTCCGCTTGTCGGCGTCGGACACGCCGAGCCCGGCCTCGGGCGCCAGGGTGAGCACACCGACCTTGCCCTGGTGCGCATTCTGGTGGACGTCGAGAGCAGCCTGGCCGACCTCGTCCAGCGCGTACGTCCTGGACAGGGTCGGGTGGATGAGGCCGCGGTTGATGAGCTCGTTGGCCTCCCACGCCTCGCGGTAGTTGGCGAAGTGGCTGGAGATGATCCGCTTGAGGTTCATCCAGAGGTATCGGTTGTCGTACTCGTGCATGAAGCCGGAGGTCGAGGCGCAGGTGACGATCGTGCCGCCCTTTCGCGCGACGTAGACCGACGCGCCGAACGTCTCCCGGCCGGGGTGCTCGAAGACGATGTCGACGTCGTGCCCGCCGGTCAGCTCGCGGATCTTCTTGCCGAGCCGCTGCCACTCCTTGGGGTCCTGCGCGGTGCCCTCGGCATTCCAGAAGGTGTAGCCCTCGGCATTGCGGTCGATGACGAGCTCGGCGCCCATGGCTCGGCAGATGTCGGCCTTCTCGGGGGAGGAGACGACGCAGATCGGCGTCGCTCCACCGGCGAGCGCCATCTGGGTGGCGTACGAGCCGAGACCGCCGCTCGCGCCCCAGATGAGGACCCGGTCGCCGAGCTTCATCGCGGCGCCGTTCTTGGAGATGAGCTGCCGGTAGGCCGTGGAGTTGACGAGCCCGGGGGAGGCGGCCTCCTCCCAGGACAGGTGGGTGGGCTTGGGCATCAGCTGGTTGGCCTTGACGACGGCCAGCTCGGCGAGCCCGCCGAAGTTGGTCTCGAAGCCCCAGATCCGCTGCTGCGGGTCCATCATCGTGTCGTTGTGGCCCTCGGCGTCCTCGAGCTCGACGGACAGGCAGTGGGCGACGACCTCGGTGCCGGGCTTCCACTTGGTGACACCCGGACCGGTGCGCAGGACGACGCCCGCGAGGTCGGAGCCGACGACGTGGTAGGGCAGGTCGTGCCGCTTGGCGAACTCGCTCGTCCGCCCGTAGCGCTCGAGGAACCCGAACGTCGAGACCGGCTCGAAGATGCTCGTCCACACCGTGTTGTAGTTGATCGCGCTCGCCATGACGGCGACGAGGGCCTCGCCCGGCGCGAGCTCGGGGACGGGGACCTCGTCGATGTGCAGGCTCTTGCGGGGGTCCTTGTCGCGCGAGGCCAGGCCCTCGAAGATGGTGACCTCGTCCTTGTGGACGGTCGCAGCGCGGTACGAGGCGGGGATCGACAGACCTGCGTAGGTCTCGGTCCGGCGGTCGCCGGACATGATCGCGTCGCGGATCTCCTGCATGTGGACGGCTCCTCGGGTCAGGGGTCGTGGTCATCGGTCCGCACCCGAAACTACTGAGGTCGCCCCGGCGGGCGCCCGGGTTGTCGGCGCGCTCACAGCGTGACCTGGCTCACCCGGCGGCGAGTCGGCCCGAATGCCGGACGGCGGGGCCCGTCGTGGCGCACACTGCTCCTGTGGCGGGGGCGACACGGCGGCAGGCGCTGCTCGGGGGAACCGGCGGCTGCCTCCTCGCGCTCGCCGGCGGCGAGCGCGCGATGTCGACCGAGCCCGTGCACACGACGACGTGGGTGGCCCGCGCGGAGGTCGACCCGAATGCCTTCCGCCGGGTCGCGACCTCGGCGCCCCTCGTCGCCCTCACCTTCGACGACGGACCGGACCCGGCCTACACGCCCGCGGTCCTCGACGCGCTCGCGCGCTTCGGGGCGACGGCGACCTTCTTCGCCGTCGGCCGCAACCTGGAGGCACACCCCGACCTCGCGCGCCGGATCCTCGCCGAGGGCCACGAGCTCGCCAACCACACGGCCGACCACCTGTGGCTCGACGGCCAGGGGAGGCGGACCGTCGAGGCGCAGGTCCGGGGTGGGGGGCGGGCGCTCTCGCGGCTCGGGGTCGAGGCGCAGCGCTGGTTCCGGCCGCCCCGCGGCTGGACGTCGCCGACCGTCGCGGCCGGCGCGCGCGACGCCCGGCTGACGAGCGTCTACTGGACCGCCTGCCTGGAGTCGCACGGCTCGGCGGGTCCGGCGGCCACCGCCGACCGTCTCGCGGCCATCTCGACCCCGGGCGCGGTCCTGCTCGCCCACGACGGCGGGACCGTGACCGGCCCGAACCCGCAGCGCCTCGACCGGTCGTTCAGCGTCGAGACGGTGCCCCTTCTGCTCCGCGCGCTCGAACGCCGCGGGCTCGGGGCGGTGACGGTCAGCCGGCTCGCCGAGAGCGGGCCCGGGGAGTGACGTCGGGGGAGTGAGGCGCGGGGAGTCGGCTCAGTGGCCTGTCGTGGCCGGCTCGACGAGCTCGACGAGGATGCCGCCCGCGTCCTTGGGGTGGATGAAGTTGACCCGGCTGTCGCTCGTCCCGCGCTTGGGGGCGTCGTAGAGGAGCCGGAGGCCGCGCTCGCGGAGGGTCGCGCAGACCGCGTCGATGTCCTCGACCCGGTAGGCCATCTGCTGGATGCCGGGTCCGTTGCGGTCGAGGAACGTCGCGATCGTCGACTCGGGCGAGAGGGGCGCGAGCAGCTGGATGCACGAGCCGCTCGCCCCGACGCCCATCATCGCCTCGCGGACGCCCTGCTCCTCGTTGGTCTCCTCGTGGAGCATCGTCATGCCGTACGTCTGCTCGTAGAAGGCGATGGCCGCGTCGAGGTCGGGGACGGCGACCCCGACGTGGTCGATCATCGTGAAGAGGTCAGCGCTCATGGGACGAGCCTAGGAGGGGCCGGTCACCCGGCCCCCTCCCTGTGGCGAGCGCCACGGGCGACGTGGGTGACGGCATTCGGCGTGCCCCGGCTAGCATCGAACCAGTTCCCGAACGCCGTCGTTGGAGGCCCCCAGATGTCCGCAGACCCGACCGTCATCGTCGCCGGAGCACGCACCCCGATGGGCAGGATGAGCGGCTCGCTCAAGGGCTTCAGCGGCTCCGACCTCGGCGGCTTCGCGATCAAGGGAGCCCTGGACAAGGCCGGCGTCGCGCCCGAGGACGTCGACTACGTCATCATGGGCCAGGTCCTCACGGCCGGCGAGGGACAGATCCCCGCGCGGCAGGCCGCCGCCAAGGCCGGCATCCCGCTCTCGGTGCCCGCCCTGACCGTCAACAAGGTCTGCCTCTCCGGGCTCGACGCCATCGCGCTCGCCGACCAGCTCGTCCGCGCGGGCGAGTTCGACGTCGTCGTCGCCGGCGGGCAGGAGTCGATGACCAATGCCCCGCACCTGCTCGAGAAGAGCCGCGACGGCTTCAAGTACGGCGACGTGACGCTCCACGACCACATGGCCTTCGACGGGCTCTGGGACATCCTCACCGGCCAGGCGATGGGCTCGCTCACCGAGACCGCCAACGCCGGCGAGCAGGCCTTCACCCGCGCGGAGCAGGACGCCTTCGCCGCCCGCTCCCACCAGCTCGCCGCGCGGGCCTGGAAGGACGGCTACTTCGACGACGAGGTCGTCACCGTCTCGATCCCGCAGCGCAAGGGCGACCCGGTCGAGTTCAAGGACGACGAGGGGATCCGCGGCGACACGACCGCCGAGTCCCTCTCCGCGTTGCGGCCCGCCTTCGCCAAGGACGGGACGATCACCGCCGGATCCGCGTCGCAGATCTCCGACGGGGCGTGCGCCGTCGTCGTCATGAAGAAGTCGCGCGCCGAGGAGCTCGGGCTCGCGTGGCTCGCCGAGATCGGCGCGCACGGCGTCGTCGCCGGGCCCGACTCGACCCTCCAGTCGCAGCCGGCGAATGCCATCGCCAAGGCCCTCGCCAAGGACGGCCTGACCGCGGCCGACCTCGACGTCGTCGAGATCAACGAGGCCTTCGCCGCGGTCGGGCTCGCGTCCACCCAGCAGCTCGGGATCGACCCCGACAAGGTCAACCCCAACGGCGGCGCGATCGCCATGGGCCACCCCCTCGGCATGTCCGGCGCACGCGTCGTGCTCACCCTCGCCCACGAGCTCCGCCGCCGCGGCGGCGGCGTCGGCGCGGCCGCGCTCTGCGGTGGCGGTGGCCAGGGCGACGCCCTCGTGATCCGCGTGCCCGGCGCCTGAGCCACCGGATGGCCCGGACCGTCGACGTCCCCACCCTCGTCGCGGACGCCCGGGCGGGTCGGCCCCGTGCCGTCGCCCGCCTCATCTCCCTCGTCGAGGACGAGCACCCCTCGCTCCGCGACATCATGGCCGCCCTCGCCCCGCACGCCGGGCGAGCGCACGTCATCGGCCTGACCGGCTCCCCGGGCGTCGGCAAGTCGACGTCGACGAATGCCCTCGTCACGGCATTCCGGGCCCGGGGGCAGCGGATCGGGGTGCTCGCCGTCGACCCGTCGTCACCGTTCTCCGGTGGCGCGCTCCTCGGCGACCGGGTGCGGATGCAGGACCACGCACTCGACCCCGAGGTCTACATCCGCTCGATGGCCTCGCGTGGCCACCTGGGCGGGCTCTCGTGGTCGACGCCCCAGGCGATCCGGGTCCTGGACGCCGCCGGGTGCGACGTCGTCCTCGTCGAGACGGTCGGGGTCGGGCAGTCCGAGGTCGAGGTCGCCGGCCTCGCCGACACGACGATCGTCCTGCTCGCGCCCGGCATGGGGGACGGCATCCAGGCCGCCAAGGCCGGCATCCTCGAGGTCGGCGACGTCTTCGTCGTCAACAAGGCCGACCGGGACGGCGCCGATGCCACGGTTCGCGACCTTCGGCACATGATCTCGCTCGGCGACCGGACCCAGCCCCACCTCTGGCGACCGCCGGTGCTCAAGACCGTCGCCGCGACGGGCCAGGGCATCGAGGAGGTCGTCGAGGCGATCGACACGCACCGGGCCTGGATGGAGGCCACCGACACGCTGCGCCGACGCCGGGTCCGGCGCGCCGCCGACGAGATCGAGACGATCGCGCTCACGACGCTGCGGCGGCGGCTCGGCGGGGTCGGGGACGGCGCGGTCGTCGACGAGCTCGCCGGCGCGGTCGTCGACGGGCGCACCGACCCCTACGCCGCCGCGGACGAGGTCGTCGCGGCTCTGCAGGACGCCTGAGCGGCCCGAAAAGCGCTGGCCGTCCCGGCGATCCCGCTGTCACCCTCAGGGCATGGACCTCGTCCGGAACGATGTGCGCGACCTCGCGGCGCTCGAGCGCGCCCACGAGGTCCTCCTCGCCGTCGACGCCCACGACCGGCCGTGGGCGACGTCGTGGGCGCGGGAGCACTTCGTCCGTGACCTGCAGGACCCGATGCCGCAGGAGCGGCGGGTGCTGGTCACCGCGCTCGAGGGCGGGCGCACCGTGGGGACCGGCGTCCTGTCCCTGCCGATGCGGGACAACCTCCGCCTCGCCTGGCTCGCCATCTGGGTCCGGCCGGACCAGCGGCGACGCGGGGTCGGCAGCGCCCTGACCGTGGAGATGGTCCGGCTCGCGGTCGACGACGGGCGGACCGAGCTCATCGGCATCGTCTACCTCCCCGCCGACGTGCGCGAGCAGCACGGCAACGCGCTCTTCGCGGCGCACCATGGCTTCGATCCCGGGCTCGTCCAGCTCGACCGGCACCTCGAGCTCCCCGTGCCGGCGGACCTGCTCGATGCCCTGGAGGCGGAGAGCGCCGGGCAGCACGGCGACTACGACGTGCGGACCTTCGCCGGCGGCGTCCCGCCCGAGCTGCGCGAGTCCTACTGCCGGGCGTCCAACACCCTCGCTGTCGAGGCACCGGGCGGCGACATCGGCTTCGAGGAGGACACGTGCACCGCCGCCGACCTCGAGGAGTGGCTCGGACGGCTGGCCGACGCGGGCGACGAGCTCCTGACGACGGTGGCCGTCGACGCGGCCGGCGACGTCGTCGCGTACACCGACCTGCTCGTCCACGCGCATTCGGACACCGACGTCGGCCAGCTCGGGACGCTCGTCGTCCCCGGCCATCGGGGCCACCGGCTCGGGCTGGCGGTCAAGGTCCGTGGGCTGCGCGAGCTCCAGCGACGTCACCCCGGGCGTCGACGCGTGACGACGTCGAATGCCGAGGTCAACGCGCACATGGTCGCGATCAACGAGCGGCTCGGGTTCCGTCCGCTCGAGGTCATGACGATCTACCGGAGGGTCGTCGAGCGGTTCGGGTGAGCCGGCGGCGGCTCGACTACCCGTGCGTCCCGCGGGGTCGGCGGGCCAACCCGGCGAGGACGGCCCCGGCGAGCAGGAGCAGGACGGCGAGGAGGACGAGCGGGGTGGGGTCGGCGCCGGTGTGCGCCAGGCCGTCGTCTCGTGGTCGTCGGGGGAGTCGAGCCGGTCGAGCTCGTGGTGGTGCCGGTCCCGCTCGTGGTCGAGGTCGTCCCGGTCGTGGACGTCGTCGAGGTCGTCGTCGTCGTTGTCGTCGTCGTCGTCGTCGTGACTGTCGTCGTCGGTGGCGGGGCGGGGACGGCGAGGACGACGACGCCGGTCGGTCCGCTGACCCCGCCGTCCTTGTCGGCCGCCGTGAAGGCCGCGTCGAAGGAGCCGGGCGCCGTGTAGGTGTGCGTCACCGGCGGGTCGGCCGGGCCGGTCAGCGTCTCGACGGGCGAGCCGTCGCCCCAGTCGACCGTGTAGGTGAACAAAGCGGCGAGGTCGGCCGAGGACGCGTCGTCCGCGCCGACCTTGACCGTGAAGGGCTCTCCGACGGTGGCCGTGAGGTCGCCCGTGACCACCGCCACCGGGGGGGTGTTGGTCACCGTGAGGACCGCCGTGTCGGTCGCATCGAGCGAGCCGGCCGTCACCCGGAGGGTGATCGTGTGGGTGGCCGGGCCGTCGTCGATACCGAGCGCCTCGAGCTGGGCCCAGGTGAGGGCGGGTGCGGACCCGGAGGCGTCGGTGAAGTCCCCGTCGCCGTCGACGTCCCACGCGTAGGTCGCGCCGGCGCTCGATCCCGAGCCGTCGAGCGCCAGCGTCCCGCCCTCGGCGACGGCGTAGGGCCCACCTGCGTCGGCGACCGGGCGCACGACCTGCGTGAGCGGACCGGACGCGCTCCCGGCATACGACGCCGTGCCCAGGTAGGTCGCGCCGAGGGTGTGCGAGCCCACCGCGAGCGTGGTGGTCGTCAGGCCGGCCGTGCCGTCGGCGGCGACGGCCACCGGGCTGCCGATCAGGCTCGCGCCGTCGGTGAACTGCACGGTGCCCTCGGCCACCGGCGACCCCGAGGAGGTCACGGTCGCGGTCAGCGTCACGGCGGCACCGTCATTCGACGGGTTCGGCGTCGACGCCAGCATCGTCGTCGTCGTGAGCGCGTCGACGACCTGCTCGACGCTCCCGGTGCTCGTCGTGAGGTTGGCGGTGCCGGAGTAGACCGCACTGATCGTGTGGGTGCCGGCCGTCAGGGCACTTGTCGTCAGAGCCGCCGTGCCGTCGGCGGCCATCGAGACCGCCGCTCCGAGCGGCGTTGCGCCATCGCTGAACTGGACCGTCCCCGTGGTGACCGGCGACCCACCCGTGTCGACGGTCGCGGTGAACGTGACCGAGTCGCCGAGGATCGAGGGGTTGCTCGAGGAGGTCACGGTCGTCGAGGTCGCGGCCTGCTCGACGACCTGGGTCAGGGTGGCCGACGCGCTGGAGCCGTAGGTCGGCGTCCCGGAGTAGGTCGCGGTGACCGCGTGCGTGCCCGCGGTCAGCGTGCTCGTCGTCAGGGTCGCCGTGCCGTCCGCGGCGAGCGCGACCGTGCCGGCCGGCGTGCCGTCGACGGCGAAGGTGACGGTTCCGGCGCCGACCGGGGTCCCGGCGGAGACGACGGTGGCGGTGAACGTCACGGGGTCGCCGAAGGTCGACGGGTTCAGGCCGGACGTCAGCGTGGTCGTCGTCGGGAGGATGGCGACGACCTGGGTCAGGCTGCCGGAGCTGGGGGCGATCGTCGCCGTGCCGGCGTAGGCCGCGGTCATCGAATGCGATCCGCTCGTCAGCGTGGACGTCGTCAGCGCGGCGGTGCCGTCGGCGGCGAGGGCGACGGGTGCGCCGAGCGGGGTGGCCCCGTCGGCGAACTGGACCGTCCCCGAGGTGACCGGCGACCCGCCTGAGGTCACCGTGGCGGTGAAGGTCACCGATGCCCCTGGTGTCGAGGGGTTGCTGCTCGACGTGAGGGTCGTCCCGGACGCGGCACGGTTGACGACCTGGCTGACGGACCCGGAGGAGGCCGCGAGGGTCGCGGTGCCGCCGTAGGTCGCCGTGAGCGAGTGGGTCCCGACGCCGAGTGCAGCGGTCGTCAGGGTCGCGGTCCCCGTGGCCGACACGGCGACGGGGGCGCCCAAGGCGGTGGCGCCGTCGGCGAACTGCACCGTCCCGGTCGTCACGGGGGAGCCGCCGGAGGTGACCGTCGCCGTCAGCGTGACCGACGCACCGACGGTCGAGGGGTTGGGCGCCGAGGTCAGCGTCGTCGTCGTCGGCGACTGGGAGGTGATCGTCAGGCACCAGCCGCCGGCGATCGACCCGCTGTCGCCGGTCGCGTCGTCGACGACCCACAGGCTCCACTGGCCGTTACCGCTCGCCCCGTTGAACGTCGCGAGCGTCGTCGCGCCGCTCCGGGCCGGGGCCGGCGCCGGGAAGGCGTCGGCCGGGGCGCCGTCCGCGGCATTCGTCGGCTGGTAGGACCCGCTCACCAAGGGGATGGGTACTCCGCCCGGAGCCGCGTCGTCGAAGGTGAGGTCGAGACCGCTCACGGGGTTCTGTCCGCCCGAGTCGCTCATGAGCAGGGTGTTGGTCGTCGGGGTCGGGCCGCTGAGCAGGATGTCGAGGTCGATGGGGGCCTGGTGGGACACGCCCTTGAGCGTGGCGGTGACCTTGGTGACCTGACCGGCGAGCCCGGACACGGTGACATTCGACGGGTAGGGCGCGGCGGTGCCGACCATGGGCACCCCGATCGTCCCGGTGTTGCAGAAGGTGCTGCCCGTGACGACGGTGGCGTTGTCGACGCGCTGGCTCACCGTGCCGTTGCTCGTCAGGAAGCCGGTCGCGCCGCCGTAGGTGGCCCGGACCAGGTGGGTGCCCTCGGTGAGCGTCGACGTCGTCAGGGCGGCCGTGCCGGAGGCGCTGAGCGCTGCGGGGGCACCGAGGTTGGTCCCGTCGACCGCGAACTGCACCGAACCACTCGTCACTGGGGCCGCCCCGGCTCGGATCGTCGCGGTGAAGGTGACCGGGTCTCCCGTCGTCGTCGTCGCGTCCGACGTCGCCACCGTCGTCGTCGTCGCGACGGCGGCGACCTCCGTCGTCAGCGTGAGGCTCCACCCGCCCGCAATCGTCCCGATGTCACCCGTGGCGTCGTCGACGACGTAGAGCTGCCACGTGCCGTTGGGGTCGATCCCGGTGAAGGCGCCGGCCAGCGTCGTCTGGTTCGACGGGGTCGGCGCCGGCGCCGGGAAGCTGTCCGTGCCGGTGGTGTTCGTCGGGCGGTAGGTGCCACTCGGGACGTTGCCCGTCGGGACGAGCCCCGCGGCGGCGTCGTCGAAGGTCAGGGTCGCGTTGTTGACGAAGGCGAGGGTCGTGGGGTCCCCGATGTCGGACAGGAACACGAGGTTCTGGCCGGTGGGTGACACGAGCAGCGCGTCGATGTCGTTGAGCGTGCTGTGGGTGACGTTGCGCAGCGCCACGGTGACCTTGGTGACCGGACCCGCCATCCCGGACACCGTGATGTTCGACGGGTAGGGGGAGGCCGGACCGACCTGGTTCGTGGAGCCGGTCGCGGGGACGGCGATCGACGTGGTGTTCGAAAAGGTCGTCGGACCGTCGGCCATCGCGACGACGGAGGAGCCGACGACCAGCCAGCCGAAGGCGAGCGCGACAGCCGTGAGCAGGGCGAGGGCGCGACGACGTGGCCCACCGGACATTTCGAGCGAACGCCGCATGGCGCCCACCTCCTGAGGACGCGCCCCGAGACGAAGAGGTCACCGCTGGCGCACACACCGGTGCCACGGCAAACTATGTCGGGTTACCGCTGAAATGACCAGCACTGTCCGAGGCGACGAGCGGCGTTCGGCGGAGACCGGACACCTCACTGTCCGTCCCTCGATGCCAGGAGGCACGTCGTGGAACCATTCGTCGGTGAGATTCGCTGCTTCGGATTCGGCTGGGCGCCCGTCGGGTGGGCCCCGTGCCAAGGTCAGCTCCTGCCCATCTCCTCGAACACCGCCCTGTTCTCGCTGCTCGGCACGACCTACGGCGGCGACGGCCGGACGACCTTCGCGCTGCCGGACCTCCGCGGCCGTACGCCGGTCAACCAGGGGCAGGGGCCGGGCCTGTCGTCGTACGACCTCGGGCAGGTGGGCGGCACCGAGACCGTCACCCTGATCGCAGGCCAGCTGCCACCGCACAACCACACCGTCACGGCGTCCTCGACGGCGAGCGGGAAGTCCCCCTCCGGCTCCGTGCCGGCCTACGACGCCGACAGCTCGAGCTACGGCGGCGGCACCGACCTGCAGATGAGCCCGTCGATGGTGGGTGGCGGCGGCAACAGCCAGCCGGTCGACAACATGCAGCCGTACCTCGCGGTCAGCTGGTGCATCGCGGTGGAGGGCATCTACCCCTCGCGGCCCTGACGCCGATCACCTCCGACCTGCGGGGACCCAAGCCCGGGCGAGGATCGGGCGGCAGGCCCGTGCCCGTGACCGGCATTCGGGCATAGCGTGCTTCCCATGCCGGACCCCCGTCCCACGCCCGCGATCGTCGTCATCGGTCATGACTACCGAGACCAGATCGTCGAGGAGCTGACCAAGCGCTACGCCGCGGACTACGACATCATCGCGCCGACGACCCTGCCGGCGACGATCGAGCTGCTCCAGCGCAAGATGGAGATGCGCTACCCCGTCGCGCTCGTCGCCTGCGAGTACTTCGCCGACGGCGAGAAGGCGACGCACGTGCTCGCCAAGCTCCAGAAGTGGCTGCCGAGCGCCCGGCGGCTCGTCGTCGTCCCGGCCGACCGCTTCCGCGGGTCGATCGCGAACCTCCGCGAGAGCCTCGCCGAGGGGCACCTCGACCTCTACCTCATGCTGCCGCAGGGTCCGCGGGACGAGGAGTTCCACACGGCGATCGCCGAGACCCTGTCCGACTGGGGGTCCTCGGTCAACGCCTCGGAGATCGACGGGGTCCGGATCATCGCCGACGGCCCGTCGGCCGACCTCAACCGGATCCGCGACTTCCTCGACCGGATGGGCATGCCCAACACCGTCCACGCGCCCGGGAGCCCCGCCGGGGTCGAGATCCTCGCGCTGGCCGGTGACGACCCTCGGCTCCCGGTCCTGCAGTCCCCGCAGATCGACCGGATCGTCCACCGCCCGACGAATGCCGAGCTCGGCAGCCTCCTCTACGGACGTCCGGACGACATCGGACCCGAGGCGGTGTGCGACCTCGTCATCGTCGGCGCCGGACCCGCCGGGCTCGGGGCGGCCGTCTACGCGGCCTCCGAGGGGCTCGACACCCTCCTCATCGACCAGGGGCCGATCGGCGGCCAGGCCGGGACGAGCTCGATGATCCGCAACTACCTCGGCTTCCCCCGCGGGATCTCCGGAATGCGGCTCGCCCAGCGGGCGCGGACGCAGGCGAGCCGCTTCGGCGCCCGCTTCCTCGCCGGGCAGGAGGTGACCGGCCTGACCCTCGCCTCCGGGCCGGACGACGTCCACCGGGTCCACCTCGGCGAGTCGACGGTCCGGGGTCGCACCATCCTCATCGCGACGGGCGTCGACTACCGGCGGATCGGCGTCGAGGCGCTCGAGGGCCTCGTCGGCCGCGGGGTCAACTACGGGGCCGCCGCGAGCACCGCCCGCGAGGTCAAGCACAAGCAGGTCTACGTCGTCGGTGGCGGCAACAGCGCCGGCCAGGCGGCCGTCCACCTCTCCCGCTTCGCCAAGGAGGTGACGATCCTCGTCCGGCGTGAGGGCCTCGCGGCGACCATGTCGCAGTACCTGATCCGCGAGCTCGAGGGCAACCCGCGCATCACGGTCCGGTCGTGCACC
The DNA here is from genome assembly GCA_963752365.1 of uncultured Actinomycetota bacterium. GTDB lineage: Bacteria > Actinomycetota > Actinomycetes > Actinomycetales > Dermatophilaceae > CAVVXY01. The sequence continues at coordinate 18,234 of CAVVXY010000002.1, read as the reverse complement.
GTCGTCGCCGACGGCGGCGGGGAGGGCCGGCTCGAGTGGCTGACCCTGCGAGACCTCAACACCGGCGAGGAGGAGCGGGTCGACGCCCACGGCCTCTACCTGCTCCTCGGTGCCGAGCCGACGTGTGCGTGGCTCCCGCCGGACGTCGCCCGCGACGACCGCGGCTTCGTCCTCTCGGGCGCCGAGACCCCGTGGCAGTCGTGGCAGGGCGGCCGGCCGCCGGCGCCGTTCGCGACGACAGTGCCCGGGGTCTTCGTCGCCGGCGACATCCGCTGCGGCTCGATGAAGCGCGTCGCGTCCGCGAGCGGCGAGGGGGCCGGGGTCGTGCCGCTCGTGCACGCATTCATCGCACCGGTCGCCGGCTGAGCGATCGCTAGGTTGGGGCGCATGCTCGTCGCCTTCTCCGTCGCCCCCTCCACGTCCGACGCCGAGGGCGGGGTCGCCGACGCCGTCGCCGAGGCGGTCCGGATCGTGCGCGCCTCCGGGCTGCCCAACCGCACGGACGCGATGTTCACGACGATCGAGGGCGAGTGGGACGCATGCCTGGCCGTCGTCAAGGCGTGCTGCGACCACCTCGCAACGGTCGCACCGCGGGTCAGCCTCGTGCTCAAGGCCGACATCCGGCCCGGCTTCACCGGGCAGCTCGACGCGAAGGTCGACCGGATCGAGGCTGCGCTCGCCGATGGCTGAGTCCGGCGAGCCGGTGCCCGCGCCCGTGTCGTGGCGGCTCCGGCTCGAGGTCGACGATCCGAATGCCGTTGTGGCAGTGGGGGTCTCGGCGGACAACGAGGAGCTGGGCTTCGCGTCGGGAGGGCCGACGCGGGACGCCGACGGGCCGGGCTGGGAGCTGTATGCCGTCAATGTCGTGGCGGCGGTCCGGGGGACCGGCCTCGCCCACGAGCTCGTCGGCGCGGTCGTCGGGGACCGGCCGTGCGCGGTCTGGGTGCTCGTCGACAACGCCCGGGCCCGGGCCTTCTACGCGAGGGACGGCTGGGTGACCGAGGGCGTGACCCGGCCGCACGAGGGGAGCGGGGCTCCCGAGGTGCGGATGGTCCGCCCGGCGCGCTCCGTCGCGGACTAGCCTGCCGCCGTGTCCCGCCGGCTGCCCTTCGACCCGATCACCCGGGCTGCCCAGCTCTGGGTCCAACGCTGGGGGCGCCGCTCCGAGCCGGTCGCCATGGCCGGGGCGACCTCCGTCATGCGCGTCCAGCAGCTGCTCCTCACCCAGTTCGACCAGGTCTGCGGCCGGCACGGGCTGACCTTCGCACGCTATGAGGCGCTCGTCCTGCTCGCGTTCAGCCGCGAGGGCGCGCTCCCGATGGGCAAGATCGGTGCGCGGCTCATGGTCCATCCCACGAGCGCGACGAACATCATCCAGCGGCTCGACGCCCAGGGCTTCGTCGAGCGTCGGCCCAACCCGGACGACGGCCGCGGGACGCTCGCGGCGATCACCCCGTCGGGTCGGGACGCGATGGAGGCGGCGACCCGCGAGCTCGTCGACCTCGGCTTCGGCCTGCATTCGCTCGACACGGGGGAGCGGGAGCAGCTCATCGCCCTCCTGCGCAAGGTCCGGATCGCGGCGGGCGACTTCGAGGCCCCGTGAGGTAGTAGGACGTCCTACTAAATTCGGCGTATGCTGGGGGCATGGCAGAGCAGCCCGCCCGTCGGCACCCGGCCCATGCATTCACCAAGCCCGCGCAGAGCCTCGGCGAGGAGCGCTGGCGCGCGGTCTACACGGCCTCGGAGGGTCGCGGGCAGGTCCGTGACGCCGACTTCACGACACTCTCCGGGATGGGCCTGGACCCCGCCTACGGTCCCGCGGACGGCAGCGAGGTCCGCGAGGACATCGGGTGGCCGGGGGAGTTCCCCTACACACGCGGCCTCTACGCGACCGGCTACCGCGGCCGCCCGTGGACGATCCGCCAGTTCGCCGGCTTCGGCAACGCCCAGCAGACCAACGAGCGCTACCAGATGATCCTCGGTCGTGGCGGCGGCGGCCTCTCGGTCGCCTTCGACATGCCGACCCTCATGGGACTCGACTCGGACGCGCCGCTCGCCCTCGGCGAGGTCGGGCACTGTGGCGTCGCGATCGACTCGGCGGCCGACATGGAGGTCCTCTTCGGCGGCATTCCGCTCGGGGAGGTCACGACGTCGATGACGATCTCGGGCCCCGCCGTGCCCGTCTTCTGCATGTACCTCGTCGCGGCGGAGCGCCAGGGCGTCGACCCCGCCATCCTCAACGGCACGCTCCAGACCGACATCTTCAAGGAGTACATCGCCCAGAAGGAGTGGCTCTTCGGGCCCGAGCCGCACCTGCGCCTCATCGGCGACCTCATGGCCTACTGTGCCGAGCACATCCCGGCCTACAAGCCGCTCTCGGTGTCCGGCTACCACATCCGCGAGGCCGGCAGCACGGCCGCGCAGGAGCTCGCCTTCACCCTGGCCGACGGCTTCGGCTACGTCGAGCTCGGACTGTCCCGCGGCCTCGACATCGAGAAGTTCGCGCCCGGCCTGTCCTTCTTCTTCGACAGCCACGTCGACTTCTTCGAGGAGATCGCCAAGTTCCGTGCCGCGCGGCGCATCTGGGCGCGGTGGATGCGCGACGTCTACGGCGCCAAGACGGCCAAGGCCCAGTGGCTCCGCTTCCACACCCAGACCGCCGGCGTCAGCCTGACCGCCCAGCAGCCCTACAACAACGTCGTCCGGACCGCCGTCGAGGCGCTCGCCGCGGTCCTCGGCGGCACCAACAGCCTGCACACGAATGCCCTCGACGAGACCCTCGCCCTCCCGACCGAGCAGGCCGCCGAGATCGCGCTGCGGACGCAGCAGGTCATCATGGAGGAGACGGGCGTGACCAACGTCGCCGACCCGCTCGGTGGCAGCTGGTACGTCGAGGCGCTCACCGACCGCATCGAGGCCGAGGCGAACGCCATCTTCGAGCGGGTCCTCACCCTCGGCGGCTCCGACCTGGCCGCGACCGACCACCCGGGGCTCAATGCGGCGATGGCGGCGTCCGCGGGCCAGCCGGTCGACCAGTGGCCGATGACCAAGGGCATCCTCCGGGGCATCGAGGAGGGGTGGTTCATGAGCGAGATCGCCGAGGCCGCCTTCCAGTACCAGATCGCCCTGGAGAAGGGCGACAAGCGGGTCGTCGGGGTCAACGTCCACGAGCCGTCGGTCAGCCACGACCTCGAGATCCTCCGGGTCAGCCACGAGGTCGAGGTCGAGCAGGTCGCGCTCCTCCGGAGTCGTCGGGGCTCCCGTGACGACGAGAGCGCCCGCGCCGCCGTCGCCCATCTCGTGGACGTCGCCCGGACCGAGGACAACATGATCCCGGCGATGCTCGAGGCCGTCCGTGCCGAGGCGACGCTCGGCGAGATCTGCGACGCCCTGCGCGGCGAGTGGGGCGTCTACCGGGAGCCGGCCCGCTTCTGAGCGGGGGCGTCGCGCCGGCCCCGGCGGGTCGGTGGCCGATTTGGCCCGAGCGGACCCCCTCGGTCATGGTGGACGGGCTGTCCCCCCGAAAGGTCCTCCGCACGTGCTCATCGCTCGACGACTCCTCAGCGTCCTCCTCGTCCTCGCCGGCATCGCGGCGGCGGTCGTCGGTGGATGGTTCACGAGCCGCGTCGGCACCGACGGCACGGCGACGTTCACCCTCCGCCCGGCCTCGAGCGCCCCGGTCATCCTCGAGCCGACCCTGCTCAACCACCTGTCGCTCGAGGCCGTCGTCATGGTCACGCCGGCTGCCGGTCATCGGGTGTGGGTCGGCAGCGGCGGGCTCGGCGACACCCGGGCCGCCGTCGGCGACGCCGAGCTCGTGCACGCCGAGGGCGTCGACGTCCGCCAAGGCAGGATCCTCACCTCGACGACCGGGCAGGGCAGGACGACGACCGCGACGACCGCCGACCTCTGGCGTCGCGTCGAGCGAAGCGACAGGACGCCGATCCGGTGGACGATCACGCAGAGCCAGTCCCCGGACGCCCTGCTCGTCGTCAGCGACGCCCCCGCCGAGATCTCGGTCGGCTGGACCCGCCGGAGCTGGTTCTTCCAGGCGCTCGTCCTGACCCTGCTCGGCGTCGTCGCCGTCGGGGCGGGCCTGCTCGTGTTCCGCTCGAGCCTTCGCGGCCGGCCTCCGCGCGAACCCGAGGCGCCCGGTGCACCCACGCCGAATGCCGGGACCGACGCTCAGGAGGCCGTCCGATGACCACGGCTCACCGCATTCGCCTCCTCCCCGTCGTGCTCGCCGCCGTCCTCTGCACCGCCCTCGCCGGCTGCGGGATCGGCGACCGCATCGTCGGCACCCGGGCCGTCCCCGTCGAGGCGACCGGCGGCGCGCCGCTCGACGAGCGGACCTCCGTCGCGATCGTCGCCCGCGTCCTCGGCGAGGCCGCCACCGCCTCGGCCGCCGACACCGCGCCCGGCCGGGCGGACCGCGCACGGGTCCTCGCCGGCCAGGCCCTCGCCGCCGCCGACGCCGCGGCCGGCGTGCGCGACCCGGCCTCGACCCCCGACCCGGTCGCCGTGCCCGCCCCGCCCGAGGTCCTCGCGATCTCGGCCGGACGTGCCTGGCCCCGGACCATCCTCGCGACGACCCTCGACGAACGGTCGAGCACCCGCCACCTGCACCTGCTCGTCTCGAGCTCGGCGAGCCGGCCCTACGTCCTCGTCGCGACCGTGCCGATGACCGCCGGGACGTCGGTCCCGGCCCTCGGCCCCGTCGTCCGGGGTGCGGAGCCGGTCGGCTCCCTGACCAAGGGCGATGCCCGGGCCGGGCTCGTCCTGCTCGCCTACGCCCGGGCGCTCGCGCACCCCAGGCCGACCGCGACCACCCTCATCGGGACCTCGGACCCGCTCGCCCGCGACCTCACGGCGAATGCCGCGGCCCAGACCAAGGCGCTCGGCGCCCTCGCGGACCTGACCCAGACCCACGCCCTCGCGCCGGGCATCGCGGGCCGGCCCCTCGGGTTCGCCCTCGCCGGTGGCGGCTCGGTCGTCTTCGGCCAGCTCCTCCGCACGGACCGGGTCGTGCTCAGACCGAAGGCCAAGGAGGTCGTCCTCCCGGCCGACATCGCCCGCCTGGTCAAGCGCGCGAAGGTCACCCGGCAGGTGACGGTCCGCACCCTCGAGGACGTCATCGTCGTCCTGCCCGCGACCGGCCCGGCGCGCGTCATCGGCGCCGAGGAGCAGCGGCTCGACGCCACTGGTTCGTGAGCCACCGGCGTTTGGGACAATCACCGGTATGACCGACAACCACATCGCGGCGGCCGCGGGCCGGGGCGCCATCGACCTCTCCGGGATCCCGACGACGTCACCGGCGGCAGCGGCCCCGTCGAGCGCTGCGTCGACCATCCCCGCGGGCCTCGTGCAGGACCTGACCGACGCGAACTTCAACGAGCGCCTCATGGCCACGACCCGCGTCGCCGCCGTCGCCGTCCTCTGGTCGTCGCGGCTGCCCGAGAGCCGGGAGGGCCTGGAGGTGATCGCCGAGGCCGCCGCCGCGCTCCAGGGCCGGCTCCAGGTCCTCTCGTGCGACGTCGACGCCAGCCCCCAGCTCTTCCAGGCCTTCCGCGTCCAGTCGGTCCCCACGGCCGTCGGGCTCGTGCAGGGCCAGGCGCTCCCCCTCTTCACCGGCCTCCCCGAGGACGCCGAGATCCGCGCCGCCCTCGACCAGCTCGTCCAGTACGCCGTCCAGAACGGCGTCGCCGGGCGGGCCGAGGTCGGCGTCGCCCGTGACGCCGGCGACGACGAGGAGCCGGCGCCCTCGCCGCACCACGACGCCGCCTACGACGCGATCGAGGCCGGGGACTTCGACGCCGCGACGGCCGCCTACGAGCGGGCCATCGCCGAGGACCCGGCCGACGACGACGCCCGTCTCGGCCTCGCCCAGGTCGCGCTCCTGCGCCGCACCCAGGACGTCGACCTCGCCACGGCCCGTCACGCCGCCGCCACCGACCCCGCGGACATCGATGCTGCGTTCGTCGTCGCCGACCTGGACCTGCTCGGCGGCCACGTCGAGGACGCCTTCGGGCGGCTGCTCGACCTCGTCCGCGGCAGCGACGGCGACGACCGCCAGCGCGCCAAGGACCGCCTCCTCGAGCTCCTCGCCGTCGTCGGGAATGCCGACCCCCGGGTCAAGAAGGCACGCACGGCCCTCATGAGCGCCCTCTTCTGAGTCGCGTGTGACGCTCCGACCGCAGGTGCTCTCCGTCCGCCTCGCGGACCCGGCCGGCGCCTACGAGTCGGTGCGCCTCGGGGTCGACGCCAACCTGCCCGGGCCCCTCGCCCACTCACCCACGTCCCGTGGCGGAACGCCTTCGGCCCGCACCTGGCCGGGCTCCTCACGAGGTGCTGGGGCTGACCCGCGGGCGACTGTCCATCGGCGGGCCGGGGGCCGTGACGAGGGGGGCCGTGCTGTGGAAGGGTGTGCGCAGCAACGCATTCTCCGACGAAAGGGATGTCATGGCTCGCGACCACCTCATCGGACTGCTCCTCGGCGCGGAGGAGGACTGGCCGACAGCCTTCGAGGCGATCTCCAAGAAGCTCGGGGTGCTCAAGGACCCGAGCGGCGAGGAGCACCGGATCGCGACCGAGCGCGTCTCGATCGAGCCGTTCAACCTGCGCGACAAGCCACGGCACGACCTCGTCATCGACCGGCTGGCGTACTGGTACTACCACCCGCGCGAGTGGCTCAAGAAGGCCTCGCTCATGGACGACGTCTACCTGCTCAACAGCCCGTTCACGTTCCAGTCGATGGAGAAGCACTCGGCGTACTGCGCCCTCCTCCGCCTCGGGATGAACGTCCCCAACACGGTCCTCGTCCCCTACAAGAACCCCGTCGACAACGTCCGCTGGGCCTACACGGCGGCCAAGTACAACCAGAAGTTCGACCTCGACGAGATCGCCGACGAGATGGGCTACCCGCTGTTCATGAAGCCCTTCGACGGCGGCGGCTGGCGCGGCGTCACCCGGGTCAAGGACCGCGAGGCCCTCAACAAGGCGTACGACGAGTCCGGCGAGATGCTCATGCACCTGCAGGAGTCGATCGACTTCGACGTGTTCGCGCGAGCCCTGACGATCGGGCCCGAGACGATGGTCATGAAGTTCCAGCCCGACGAGCCGATGCACAACCGCTACGCCGTCGCCCACGGGTTCCTGTCCGAGGAGGCCGGCCGCGAGGCCGTGACGATCAGCCAGACGGTCAACGCCTTCTTCCGCTGGGAGTTCAACTCCTGCGAGATGCTCGTCAAGGACGACGTCGTCAGCCCGATCGACTACGCGAATGCGTGTCCGGACGTCGCCGTCACCTCCCTCCACTACTACTTCCCGTGGGCGATGAAGGCACTGGTCAAGTGGTCCGCCTTCTGCGTCGCGACCGACCGGGTCGCCAGGACCCAGGTCGACACGGATCCGTGGTTCCAGGTCGGCGACAACCCCGACCTGGACTACCGCGGCAAGCTCGTCGAGTACCAGCGGCTCGCGGACGACCACTTCGAGACCGAGCGCTACCAGGAGTTCTGCGCGACGGCGATGCCGCACATCGACGAGATGGTCGTCGACTACATCAACGGCAACGAGTTCTCGACGATGCTGCGCAACACCATCCACCAGACCTACCCGACGCACGAGTGGGAGAAGTTCGAGGGCCACTTCGGCGGCCTGCTCGACCTCTGGCGGCGCGACAACGCCCACCAGGCGGACAACGCGCTCGTCCCCGACGAGGGCGTCGACACCGGCGCGTGAGTCCGCCGGCTCGCGCCCAGCAGCATTGCCGACGCCTGAGCGCTCAGCCGGCCCGGGACGCCGAGAACGACGGCATCAGGTCCTCGTCGCCGACGAGACGGGAGTCGTGGTCGAGCTCGTCGTGCTCCTCGATGTGCCAGTCGTGGCCGGTGCGGCGCGCGACGTACCGGATGATCTCGGGGAAGGTCCACGCGTCGGCCGCGTTGCTGTCCAGGTGGACGGTGCCGGTGCGACCCGAGAGCGCGAGGCCGACCAGTGCCGCAGCCGTGTCGCTCATCCACGAGGTCGCCGGACGCCACAGCCGGCTCGCCCGCACCGTGCCGCCCGCGGCCTCCGCCTGCGCCGCGAGCTGGGCGACCATGTTGTTGCCCAGCCCGTCGGGGTCGGCCTGCCAGCCGATCCTGGCCACCACCGCGTCGGGGTGGGCCGCGCGGACGGCCGCCTCGCACCGGGCCTTGTAGGTCCCGTAGTCGTCCTTCGCCGTCGGTGCCTCCTCGGGACGGAAGGGCCCGTCGGGGTCACCCGGGGCGTCGCCGAACACCGAGACCGAGCTCGTGCACGACGAAGGGCAGCCCCCGGTCCTGGGCGTGGCCGGCAAGCCGGCCGGCCCACTCCTCCGCGCCCATGCCGAGGTGGAAGATGCCGGCGGGGCGCAGCGTGGTGAGGAAGGCCGCTCCGGCGTCCACGTCGCCCACGGGGACGGCGTCGCGGTCCCAGCCGGCGACCTCGCCACCGAGCTCGACGACCCGGGCGGCGACCTTGGGCGCGAGGGTGCCGCGGAGGCCGGTGACCAACCACGGGCCCTGCGTGAGCATGTCCGTCATGGATCCAGTATCCAAGGTCGCGCCCGCGGCTGAGGGGGTGCCGGACGCGCGACAGCCCGCGCGTCCGGCATCCCCGGGCGAATGCGGTCAGCCGCCGAGGGCGGCGGACACGACCTCCCTGGCCTCGGCCTGCACCTGGGCGAGGTGCTCGGGACCCTTGAAGCTCTCGGCGTAGATCTTGTAGACGTCCTCGGTGCCCGACGGGCGTGCCGCGAACCACGCTGACTCGGTGACGACCTTGAGCCCGCCGATCGCGGCGTCGTTGCCGGGCGCCTTGGTCAGCTTGGCCGTGATCGGCTCTCCTGCAAGGGAGTCCGCGCTCACGTCCTCGGGGGAGAGGGCGCCGAGCTTGGCCTTCTGCTCGCGGTTGGCCGGAGCGTCGATGCGCGCGTAGGCCGGGTCGCCGTGCCGCGCGACGAGCTCGGCGTAGAGCTGGCTCGGGCTCTTGCCCGTCTTCGCCTGGATCTCGGAGGCGAGCAGGGCCAGGAGAATGCCGTCCTTGTCCGTCGTCCACACCGACCCGTCGAAGCGGTTGAAGGATGCGCCCGCCGACTCCTCGCCGCCGAACGGCCCGGAGCCGTCGAGCAGCCCGGGCACGAACCACTTGAAGCCGACCGGCACCTCGACGAGACGGCGCCCGAGGTCGGAGGCGACCCGGTCGATCATCGAGCTGCTCACGAGGGTCTTGCCGACGAAGCCGTCGGCCCGCCAGTCGGGGCGCCCGCCTCCGTAGAGGTACTGGATGGCAACCGCGAGGTAGTGGTTGGGGTTGAGCAGGCCGCCGTCCGGAGTGACGATGCCGTGCCGGTCGGAGTCGGCGTCGTTGCCCGTCGCGATCTGGTACTTGTCCTTCTGCGCGATGAGGCTCGCCATCGCGCTCGGAGACGAACAGTCCATCCGGATCTTGCCGTCCCAGTCGAGCGTCATGAAGCGCCACGTCGGGTCGACGAGGGGGTTGACGACGGTCAGGTCGAGCCCGTGCCGCTCGCCGATCGCGCCCCAGTAGTCGACGGCCGCCCCGCCGAGGGGGTCGGCGCCGATCCGGATGCCAGCCTCCTTGACGGCGGCGAGGTCGACGACATTCGGCAGGTCGTCGACGTAGGCGCCCATGAAGTCGTAGGACTCGCACGCCGCTCGCGCCCGGGCGAACGGGACGCGCCGCACTCCTTCGAGACCAGCCTTGATGTATGCATTCGCCGCTGCCGCAATGACTTTCGTCGCGTCGCTGTCCGCGGGACCCCCGTGCGGTGGGTTGTACTTGAACCCGCCGTCGTACGGCGGGTTGTGCGAGGGCGTGACGACGATGCCGTCGGCGAGGCCCGTCCGGGCCGGGAGGTCGGAGACGCCGCCGATCTTGCCGCGGTTGGCGGCGAGAATCGCGTGGGAGACCGCGGGCGTCGGGGTGTAGCGGTCCGCCGAGTCGACGAGCACCGTCACGTCGTTGGCGCCGAGCACCTCCAGCGCCGTCGCCCACGCCGGCTCGGACAGGCCGTGCGTGTCCCGACCGATGAAGAGCGGCCCGTCGAAGCCCTGCTCGCGCCGGTAGTCGACGATCGCCTGGGTCGTCGCCGCGATGTGGTCCTCGTTGAATGCCGTCCGCAGGCTCGACCCGCGGTGGCCGGAGGTCCCGAAGGCGACCTGCTGGTCGATGTCGTCGGGGTCGGGTTTGCCCGTGTAGTAGAGCGTGACGAGGTGGGCGACGTCGACGAGGTCGGACGGCTGGGCGGGCTGGCCTGCGCGCGGGTCGTTCATGGTCCCGATCCTTGCACTCACGGCTCCGACCGGCCAGACCGGCGGCGGGAGGTATCAGAACGACGCGCGAAGTCCTCATTGCGGATGTCGTCCAGAGCGGACGGTCATGTCGCGGGGGTTGCGACGACCTAGGAGGAAGCATGTCCAGGACCATCATCGCGGGGATGGCGTTCGGCGTGGGAGTGGCTCTCGCGGCCACCGTGGGCGTCGGGGCGGCCACCGCCACCGTGGCGCCGGCGTCCGGCGCCACCGCTGCCAAGCTCACGCAGACCGGCCCGAAGGAGCCGTCGGTCGCGAGCAAGGCCGCCGCACGCGTCAAGGGGGCGAGCACCACGCTCCGGCTCAGCGCCAAGGACGCGGCCCTCCAGGCGCGGCAGGCGCCGCTCCTCGAGGCGGCCGGTGTCGCCATCAAGGCCAGCCACGCCAAGGGGTCCGACATCGCCGGAGCGAGCATCGACGTCGCCGCGGGTCGCGTCGACCTCTACCGCACCCAGCCCGGCGCGGCGCTCCCGACCGGCATGGCCCGGGCCGGTGTCACCGTCAGCGTCCACGCGGCCAAGTTCAGCGCCGGCCAGCTCGAGAAGGCCGCGGAGTCGCTCAAGGCCAACCGACGGTCGCTCGGCGACCAGGGCGTCGTCGTCTCCGCATTCTCCGTCCCGGTCACGGGCGCGGGCCTCGACGTGACCCTGCTGCAGCCGGCGACGACCGCCAAGGGCGCCCCGCGGATGCTCGGCAGGGCCGCGGCCACGGCGGCGCTGAACGCGACCCTCGGCAACACCGTCGCCACGACCCGGACGACGTCGGCGACGTCCAAGGGCAAGGCCTACTACAGCGGCTGGCGGTTCAACGACTACCCGTCGTGGTACGGCGGAGACCGGATCGCCCAGGGCTGCACGACTGGTTTCCCGGCGCTCTTCAACGGCGCCATGGAGATGATGACGGCGACCCACTGCGGCGGCAACGGCACCGTGTTCACCAACGGTCCGCGCACCAACTGGACGAGCAACTACATGGGCACGGTCATCTCCGCGAACAGCGGCACCGACGTCTCCGTCATCGACGTCGCGGGCTCGAGCAACTACATCAACGTCGGTGGCGCCGAGAACAGCTCGGTCCGCGCGGTCGGCGCCTGGCAGTCACCGGTCGTCGGCTCGTACGTCTGCCAGTCCGGCTCGTACACCGGCGAGGTCTGCGGCCTGCGCGTCGTCGACACCAACCAGAGCGTCTGCACGAGCTACTTCCTCTGGATCTGCACCGCCTACATGGGCCCGATGGCCGACGTCGTCAACTACCTCGGCTCCGGCTCCTACGCCGCCGGCCACGGTGACAGCGGCGGCCCGCTCTACTGGTACGACTCCTCGGGCTACGTCCGCCCGGTCGGCCAGGTGCACGGCCAGCTCTTCCCCAACGCGAAGGCCGCCTACCCGGCGTACTTCACCGACCAGATGTGGTGCCCGGCGCCCGAGGGCTGGCAGCAGCGCTGCTCCGCCGGCTTCTCGTTCGCGCACATGCCGGGCAAGTGAGCGCCCTGCTCGCCACGCCCTGACCCGGACGCCGAATGCCGCGAGGTCCAGCCTCGCGGCATTCGGCGCGCTCGGAGCTCAGCGACCGTCGGCGAGCACGTCCCGCAGGGCGGTCAGCAGCATGTCGACGTCGTCCGCGGTGGCGACGAGCGGCGGCGCCAGGCGGATCGTGGCGCCGTGGGCGTCCTTGGCGAGGACGCCGTGGTCGACGAGCCGGCGGCACACGTCCCGGCCCGTGCCGACCGCCGGGTCGATGTCGATGCCGCCCCAGAAGCCGCGGACCCGGACGGCCCGGGCGCCCTGCCCCACGAGGTCCTCGAGCCCGGCCTGCAGCTGGGCGCCGAGCACCCGGGCCGCCCGCTGGAACTCCCCCGTCCCGAGCATGGCGACGACCTCCCGTCCGATGGCCGCCGCGAACGGGTTGCCTCCGAAGGTCGAGCCGTGCGATCCGGGAGTGAGGACCCCGAGGACCGAGGCGTCGGCGCAGACCGCGGACAGCGGCACGATGCCGCCGCCCAGGGCCTTGCCGAGGACGTAGACGTCGGGGACGACGCCCTCGTGGTCGCAGGCGAAGGTCTCACCGGTCCGCGCCAGGCCCGACTGGATCTCGTCGGCGACCATGAGCACCCCGGCCTCGGAGCACAGGTCGCGGACCGCGCGGAGGTAGCCGTCCGGCGGGATGAGCACGCCGCCCTCGCCCTGGACCGGCTCGAGGAGGACGGCGACCGTCGAGGGGTTCTCGGCCAGCGTCGCGCGCAGGGCCTCGATGTCACCGAAGGACGTCGTGACGAATCCCGGTGTGTAGGGGCCGAACTCGTCCCGCGCGAGCTTGTCGTCGGAGAAGCTGATGATCGTCGTCGTCCGGCCGTGGAAGTTGCCCTCCATGACGACGACCGTGGCCGCATTCTCGGGGATGCCCTTGGTCCGGTAGCCCCACTTGCGCGCCACCTTGATCGCCGACTCGACGGCCTCGGCGCCGCTGTTCATGGGCAGACACATCGTGGTGCCGGTCAGGGCGCAGAGCTCCTCGGCGAAGAGGGCGAGCTCCTCGGTGTAGAAGGCCCTGCTCGTCAGGGTGAGGCGGTCCAGCTGCTCGTGGGCGCGGGCAACCAGTCGTGGGTGGCGGTGGCCGAAGTTCAGCGCGGAATAGCCCGCGAGGCAGTCGAGGTACGGCGTCCCTCGACGTCCGTGACCCACGCGCCCTCTCCGCCGGAGAGGACGACGGGGAGCGGGTGATAGTTGTGCGCCGCCCACAGCTCGGTGAGGGCGATCAGCTCCTCGCTCCGGGTCATGAGCTCAGGCTAGACCCGTCCGGCAGCCCGCGAAATGACTCCTACATCACGTAGTAGAAACCCGTCCGGAGGCCGGTGTGCGACCTAGCCTTGAGGCATGACGACAGCCACCAGGCGGGTGGTCGTCCTCGGTGCGGGAACGGCCGGGACGATGGTCGCGAACAAGCTCCGCAAGCGGCTCCACGACGACTGGACGATCACGGTCGTCGACCGAGACGACCGGCACGACTACCAGCCGGGCTACCTCTTCCTGCCGTTCGACCGGCTCGCCGAGGCCCAGGTGCATCGGAGTCGGCGGGGTCAGCTCGCCGACGGGATCGAGCTCGTGCTCGCCGAGGTCGAGCGGGTCGAGCCACAGCAGCACGTGGTCCGCCTCCGCGGCGGTGTGGAGCTGCCGTGGGAGCAGCTCGTGATCGCGACCGGCACCGCGCCCCGGCCCGACCAGACCCCGGGGATGCTCGGGCCGCAGTGGCACGAGGAGGTCGGGGAGTTCTACACCCTCGAAGGCGCACTCGCTCTGCGGCGCCGGCTCAACGCATTCCACGGCGGTCGCCTCGTCGTCCACGTGACGGAGATGCCGATCAAGTGCCCCGTCGCCCCGCTCGAGTTCACGTTCCTCGCCGACGACTTCCTCCGGCGGCGCGGGGTCCGGGACCGGACCGAGATCGTCTACGTCACGCCACTTGACGGCGCCTTCACCAAGCCCGTCGCGAGCCGGGCGCTCGGGCACCTTCTCGAGGACCGGGGTATCCGGGTCGAGACCGACTTCATGGTCGAACGCATCGACCAGGACAGCAGAACCCTCGTGTCGTACGACGAGCGGGAGGTCGGCTACGACCAGCTCGTGACCGTGCCGCTCAACATGGGCGCCGAGCTCGTCGCCCGGTCCGGGCTCGGGGACGAGCTGAACTACGTTCCCGTCGACCGGCACACGAACCGCTCGACGGCACACGACGACATCTGGGCCCTCGGCGACGCGAGCGACCTGCCCACCTCCAAGGCGGGCTCGGTGGCGCACTTCTCGGTCGAGGTGTTCGTCGAGAACTTCCTCGAGGCGATCGTGGGGCGCCCGCTCACGCACTCCTTCGACGGCCACGCGAACTGCTTCGTCGAGTCCGGTGGCGGCAAGGCGCTCCTCCTCGACTTCAACTACGACACCGAGCCGCTCACCGGGAGCTACCCGCTGCCGGGCATCGGGCCGCTGCGCCTGCTCGAGGAGAGCCGGCTCAACCACCTCGGCAAGCTCGCGTTCCGGCACCTCTACTGGAATGCCCTCCTGCCCGGCCGGCCGCTCGGCCTGCCGGCGCGGATGTCCATGGCCGGCAAGCACCCGGCCGCCTGAAAGGAGATCGCACCATGCCCACGACGACCATCGCCGGCCGCGAGGTCGACATCGACGCGGAGGGCTTCCTCACCCGCCCCGAGCAGTGGGACGAGGCGCTGGGCACCAAGCTCGCCAAGGCCATCGGCATCTCGATGACCGAGGCGCACTGGGCGCCGATCCGCTTCCTCCGCAAGGACTTCGGCGAGGCCCACGAGACGGCGACGTTGCGCCGGGTGTCGACCCGCGCCGGCATTCCCGTCAAGGACCTCTTCGTCCTCTACCCCGGCAAACCCGCCAAGAAGATGGCCTATGTGGCCGGCCTCCCCAAGCCGAAAGGATGCGTGTGACCCCCATGACGACCACGATCGAGCCGTCCGTCGTCCCGAGCTTCGACGACGGTCCGGCGAGCGGGCGCAAGCTCGCGATCATCTGCTCGAAGGGCAACCTGGACATGGCCTACCCCGGCCTGATCCTGGCGAATGCCGCCCTCGGCGAAGGCGTCGAGACGCACCTGTTCTTCACCTTCTGGGGCTTCGACATCATCAGCAGGGCGACGATGGCAGATCTCAAGTTCTCCTTCGTCGGCAACACCGCGATGCACCCGCCGGGGCACAGCGGCATCGGCATCCACCACATGCTCGGCGCCCTTCCGGGGGCGACTGCCGCCGCGACGGCGATGATGCGCAAGCAGCTCGCCGAGCTCGACGTGCCGGAGGTGCCCGACTTCCTCGAGCTGCTTCACGAGTCGGGTGCGCACCTGTGGGCGTGCAAGATGTCCGCGGACATGAACCACTTGACGATGGACGACCTCTACGAGGGCGTCGAGGGCATCATCAGCGCCGGCGACTTCATCGAGAAGACCGAGGGCGCCCAGCTCCTCTTCATCTGATGTGCTCGGAGGCCCGGTCGCCGACGACGTCGACCGGGCCTCCGAGGGCGGCTCAGTGGCGGACGTCGACGACGTCCGGCTCGGGGGCCTGGAGGGGCGAGTCGGCGAGGAGTGGGGTCGCCGCCTTGTCCTCGTCGACCGTCGCGTCGTAGGTGCCCTCCACGGGCGCGATGTAGAGCGCGGCGAATGCCGCGACCCGCACCGTCACGCTGAACGGCTGGTTGTTCCAGCCCTCCGCGCTCGCCTCGAGCTCGAGGTCGGCCTGGCTCGGGCTGCCGTGCTCGTCGAAGCCGCTCGTGTCGAGGACGACCCGCCACGTGCCACCGTGCGGCACACCGAGGCGCACCCACTCCTTGGTGTCGCCGCCGAAGTTGACGACGACGGCGACGGCGCTGCCGTGCTCCCGGTCGGCGGTGCCGAAGCGGAGGAAGGACAGCGTGTTGCCGCCGTTGTCGTCGGCGTCGAGCCACTCGAAGCCGGCGGGGCTCGAGTCGAGCGCCCAGAAGGCGTCGTTGGAGGTGTAGAGCCGGTTGAGCTCCTTGACGAGGTTGTGGACCCGGTAGTGGGCGGCGTGGTCGAGGAGCCACCAGTCGAGGGACCGTCCGTCGGCCCACTCGCTCGGCTGGGCGAACTCGCAGCCCATGAAGAGCAGCTGCTTGCCGGGGTGGCTCCACATGTAGGCGAGGTAGGCGCGCAGGGTCGCGAGCTGCTCCTGCCGGTCGCCGGGGATCTTGTTGACGAGGGAGCCCTTGCCGTGGACGACCTCGTCGTGGCTGATCGGCAGCACGTAGTTCTCGCTGAAGGCGTACATGATCGAGAAGGTCAGCAGGTTGTGGTGGTACTGCCGGTGGACCGGGCTCTCCTTGAGGTAGCGGAGGGTGTCGTTCATCCACCCCATGTTCCACTTCTCGCCGAAGCCGAGCCCGCCGCCGGCCGTCGCGCGCGTGACGCCCGGCCACGACGTCGACTCCTCGGCGATCGTGACGATGCCGGGGACCCGCTTGTAGGCCGTCGCATTCGTCTCCTGGAGGAGCCCGATCGCCTCGAGGTGCTCGCGGCCGCCGTACTGGTTGGGCAGCCACTCGCCGTCGCGGCGCGAGTAGTCGAGGTAGAGCATCGAGGCGACGGCGTCGACGCGGAGGCCGTCGATGTGGAACTCCTCGAGCCAGTAGATCGCGTTGGCGACGAGGAAGTTGCGCACCTGGAGCCGGCCGAAGTCGAAGATGTGGGTGCCCCAGTCCGGCTGGTCCCCGCGCCGCGGGTCCGGGTGCTCGTAGAGCGGGAGGCCGTCGAAGCGGGCCAGAGCCCAGGCGTCCTTGGGGAAGTGCCCCGGCACCCAGTCGAGGAGGACGCCGATGCCCGCACGGTGGAGCTCGTCGACGAGGTACTTGAACTCGTCCGGCGTCCCGAACCGCGACGTCGGCGCGTAGTAGCCGGTCACCTGGTAGCCCCATGACGGGCCGTAGGGGTGCTCCATGACGGGCAGCAGCTCGACGTGCGTGAAGCCGAGGTCGCTCACGTAGTTGACGAGGTGCTCGGCGAGGTCGCGGTAGGACAGCCCCTGCCGCCAGGAGCCGAGGTGCACCTCGTAGACCGACATCGGGCCCGTATGCGGGTTGCGCCCCGCGCGCTGCGTCATCCACTCCCCGTCGGCCCACTCGTGGTGGCTGTCGTCGACGACCGAGGCCGTCGCCGGCGGCACCTCGGTGCGCCGGGCCATGGGGTCGGACTTGGCGCGGACGACGTCGTCGGCGCCGCGGATCTCGTACTTGTAGACGGCGCCGACGCCCACGTTGGGCACGAAGAGCTCCCAGACGCCGCTGCTGCCGAGGTGCCGCATCGCGTGGGTCCGCGAGTCCCAGTCGTTGAAGTCGCCGATGACGTGGACCGCCTTGGCCCGCGGCGCCCACACCGCGAACGACGTGCCCGACACGGTGCCCATCGGGCCGGGGTAGCTCTGGACACGCGCACCGAGGACCGTCCACAGCTGCTCGTGGCGGCCCTCGCCGATGAGGTGGAGGTCGATCTCGCCGAGGGTCGGGGCGAAGCGGTAGGGGTCGTCCTGCTCGTGCTCGACCCCGTCGCCCCACGTCGTGAGGACCCGGTAGTCCATCGTCCGCTCGGCACCCTCACGCACCCCCGACCAGACGCCCTCGGCGTCGTGGGACAGCGGCAGGACGGTGTCGTCCTCGAAGCGCGCCCGCACCGACCGGGCGAGCGGGCGGTAGACGCGGACGCGCAGACCGCCGTCCTCGAGGTGCTGGCCGAGCAGGT
The DNA here is from genome assembly GCA_963752365.1 of uncultured Actinomycetota bacterium. Taxonomy (GTDB): domain Bacteria; phylum Actinomycetota; class Actinomycetes; order Actinomycetales; family Dermatophilaceae; genus CAVVXY01. The sequence continues at coordinate 616 of CAVVXY010000002.1, read as the reverse complement.
CGTGCGGCTGCTGGTGACGGCCCTGGGCGATCGCGATGATCGCTCCATGAACCTCAGAGGCGGGGGTGGGGGTCACTGGTCCTCCTGGACTGCGGTGGCGGTCGGGCCGGCGCCGTCGCCGGAGGGGGTGGTGTCGAGGAGCCGGTCGATCGCACGGAGCGGGATCGGGATCCACGTCGGACGGTTGGCCGCCTCGTAGACGACCTCGTAGAGAGCCTTGTCGAGCTCGAATGCGCTGAGGACCGGGCCGCACGACCGTGGGTCGGTCCCCGACTGGTCTGTGTAGCCCTCGAGGAATGCCGTGCGGCACGCCTCGACCCACGGCCGGGCGTCCGTGCCCGGGGTGGCCTGCTCGGCCGACCCGCCCGCGTAGTCGAAGGAGCGCAGCATTCCCGCGACGTCGCGGAGCCACTGGTCGGGGCGACGTCGCTCGGCGAGTGGCCGCATGGGCTCACCCTCGAAGTCGAGGAGCACCCAGCCGCGCTCGGCGGAGTGGAGCACCTGGCCGAGGTGGTAGTCGCCATGGATCCGCTGCATGGCCGGCCACGGGGCGGCGGCGGCCTCGTCGTAGAGGGCGTCGATCCGCGGGAGGTAGGCCTTGAGCTGGTCGGCCCGT
>CAVVXY010000001.1:0-53180 GCA_963752365.1 uncultured Actinomycetota bacterium | reverse complement strand
GGTGCGGGTAGCGGCAGAGGAGCGCGACGGCGTTGAAGGCGCCGATCGAGGCGCCCGCGACGATCGCGGGCATCTGGGTGGAGTCGGCGTGGATCGCCGGCATGACCTCCTCGGCGATCGCCTGGTGGAACTGGTTGAACAGCCAGCACCGGAACTCGGGCGAGCCCTCGTGGCTCGTCATCGCGCGCCCGGCGACGCTGTCGATCGAGTAGAGCTTGATCCGGCCCTCCTCGATGAGCGGCATGAGGTGGGCGACGAGCTTGTGCCGCTCGACCTCCTCGGCGTCGCCGCCGGCCGTCGCCATCGCTAGGACGGGGACGCCGAAGTGGCCCCAGCGCACGAGGGTGATGTCGCGCTGCATTCGCGGCGAATGCCACTGCTCCACTGCCTTGAGGTCGCTCACGTCAACCACACCTTCCTACTCGTAGAGGAACTTCTGCTCGCCGGGATGCAGCCAGGTCAGAGCATCCCGCAACCGGTCCCGCCAGTTCTCCCAGTTGTGGCCGTCCCGCGCCTCGACGTACCGCACCTCCATGCCGGCCTCCCGGAAGGTCGAGACCATCGAGCGGTTCGGCGTGATGAGCGGCTCGTACATCCCGCACGTCATGTAGATCCGCTCGGCGACGGCCCGGGGGCGGTCGCGGTAGCCGTTGACGAACCTGACGACCGGGTCGAAGACCGCGCCGCCGCGGTGGTCCTGGCCGATGTCGGTGAAGACGAGCGACGCGGACTCCAGGACGAGCGAGCCGAACAGCCCCGGGTAGCGCACCGCCGTGGAGAAGGTCGCGACGCCGCCGAAGCTCGACCCCATGAGGGTCCGCGACTCGGGCGTGTCGAGGAGCGAATGCCGCTCGCCGAGGTGCGGGACGAGCTCGCGCGCGACGAAGCGCGCGTGCGGCGCGTGGTTGACGTACTCGACGAGCCGGTCGCCGCTCGGCGGCACGAAGGCCACGACCATGGGCGCGATCTCGCCGCGGTGGATGAGGTTGTCGAGCACGGTCCCCATCGAGGTGTAGCTCAGGTAGTCGAGGCCGTCGTGGACGACGAGCAGCGGGTAGCGGAGGGCCGGCGTGTAGCGGGCCGGCCGGTAGACCCAGAAGGGCACGTTGCGGCGCAGCGCCTTGCTCTGGAAGCCGTCCTCGGTGATCTCGCCCGGTCGGGTCTCCGGGTCGTGGAGGGACCAGTCCGGCACGGAGTAGCCGGTCGCGGCGAGGACCGAGCTCGCGCCGAACGGGCCGTGGGCGAGCTTGGGGTTGAGCGGGTCGTTCTGGAAGCTCTCGTAGTGACCGTCCCGGACCGTCTCGATCTGGTACTCGACGCGCGACCCCTCGGGCACCTCGATCGTCACGTACCAGAGGTCGGTGTCGGGCACGTGCTTGAGCCGGAGCGGGTCCTCGAGCCCGACGACGCGGTGCCGGACGAGCACCTCGTCGGCCTCGCCGCGCCAGAGGAAGGTCGCCCGCCGCCCCTCGATGATGGGGGAGCCGAAGCGGGCGATGAACCGGTCGATCCTGGAGGAGTCGAGCGGGCGGCGCTCGAGCAGCCGGTTGATGGCGAGCCTCGTGGGGTTCACGGCAGCCCCCCGACGGTGTCGATCGTCCCGTGGTCGGTGAAGACCTTGGCCCCCTCGGGGAGCCGGCCGTCCTCGCCGATGACGACGCGCGCGCCGTCGTCGAGCAGGAGCAGGGCCTCCGGCGCGAACCGGCGGACGAACACCTGGACCGTCATCGGGTCGTCGACCTTGATCCGGCGGCGGGCATGGGGGAGCGCGAGCACGCCGGGCACCCGCCCGAGGCCGCGGCCCCACACCTCGGCGCCGTGGAAGCCCTGCGGCCCGGCGTCGTTGTAGAGCACGACCCGGTCGGTGAGGACCATGGCGCCGGCCGACCAGGCGATCGCCGGCAGCTCGGGCGGCAGCGGGCCGACGAACAGCTGCATCGTCCGCAGCAGAAGCCCGACGTGGCCGCCGGTGATCGCGACGCCGCCGGACTCGGCGAGGATGCCGCGCACGGTCGTCCGGTGGTAGGCGACGAGCTCGCTCTCGCCGATCGGCTGGCCGAGCTCGACCGTCAGGTCGTCGAGCGTCCGCAGGTACCACTCGTCGATCGCACGGAGGCTGAGAATGCCGTCATCGAGCGCCGCGTCGGCGATCTCGGGCCGCACGTGCCGGCGCTCGACCGCATAGACGGTGTCGAGGGTCCGCTGGAGCCGGGCCGAGTAGATCGCGGCGAGCTCGTCGACGGCCTCGTTGTAGGCGCGGGCCGCGAGCGCGAAGCCGGGGTCCTTCTCGATGACGTCGAGGAGGCGCGTGTAGAGCCGGAGGTTGTAGGTGCGCTCCTCGAAGACCTCGTGGAGCTCAGCGTCCTCGGACTCGCGCTCCCGCCACCCGGCGGTGATCGTCGCGATGCGACCCTCGGGGGCGAGGGACCGCGCGACGGTGCCCGCGGTCGTGCTGAACCGCTGCGGTCCGAGGAGGGCGGTGGGGGCGGTCGCTGTGGGCTGACCGCTCATCCGGCGTGGACGCCGACCGACCGGCCCACGTCGTCGAGCATCCCGCGCAGCGTGTCGTAGTCGGGGTGCTTGAGCCGCACGTAGGCATTCGCCATGTAGCCGGCCTCGACCGGCTGGGTGGCGACGCCGGTCGGCAGGTGCGCGTCGATGACGTGCGCGCCGTACTGGGCGAAGATCCGCTCGGTGCCCGAGTAGCCCTGGATCGTGCCGTCGCGGTCGGGGCGGAGCGCGACGATGCCCGCCGAGTTCGCGCGGGAGAGACTGCCGGCGGGGTGGCCGTGGACGATCGTGTGCGCCCACTCGCGGTAGACGTCGGTGTCGTTGGCGGCCGAGTAGAGGTCCCAGGCGCCGACGCCCGGCGGGCGGCAGCCGATCTCGCTGAACCGGAGCCCCTTGGGACCGGCGAACCACTCCATGTGCGTGGCGCTCGTCCCGATGCCGAGCGCCTCGATGACGCGAGCGCCCATGTCGCGGACCTCGGCGTAGAACGGCGAGCCGTCGATCCGGTTGGTCGTGATGAACTGCGGCGAGATCCAGCGGTGCCGCATCGCCTCCAGGACGTTGGGGTAGTAGTGCGTCATCCAGTCGTGCTGGACGTGCCCGTCGGCGCTGATCGTGTCGTAGAAGCCCTCGTGGCCCTCGACGAACTCCTCGACGGCGATCGAGCGCGCGTTGCCGAAGCTCGCGATGGCGGCCTCGAGCTCGGTGTCGTCGGAGACCTTCGTCGTGCCGAGCGCGCCGGCACCGTCGCGCGGCTTGAGGATCAGGGGGTAGCCGGTCCGGCGCGCGAAGTCGCGCACCTCCTCGGCGCTGTCCGCAGCGGTCGAGGCGGCGGTCGGGACGCCCGCCTGACGCAGCGCCTCCTTCATCGACGGCTTGTCGCGGCACAGCCACGTCGTGCGGACGGTCGTGCCCGGGACGCCGCGCCACTCGCGGACCTGGGCGGCCGCCATCTGGTGGCTCTCGATCGTCGACTCGAGCGCGTCGACCCAGGCTCGATCCTGCGCCCAGCGGACAGCGGCGTCGAGCTGCTGGACGTCGGTGACGTTGGAGACCTGGTAGTAGGCGGAGAGGTGGTCCCGCACGTCCGGCTCGAGCCACTGCTCCGGTGTCTCACCGACGCCGATGACGTTGGCACCGACGCTCGCCAGTGCTTGGACGAAGCGGCGCTGGTTGCGCGGGAACGACGGCTCGACGAAGACGATGTTCACCCCCCAGACTCTAGTCATGCGGATCACCCACCTGGGTCATGCCTGTCTCCTCGTGGAGGTCGCCGACGAGCGGATCCTCGTCGACCCCGGCAACCTCGCGCCGGACTGGGACGACCTGACCGACCTCGACGCGGTCGTCGTCACCCACCAGCACCCCGACCACCTCGACCTGGACCGCCTCCCGGCGCTCCTGCGTCGCAACCCCGACGCCGTCGTCCTCGCCGACCCGGGCAGCGTCGAGGCGATGGCGAATGCGGGGCTGTCGGCGGCCGTCCGACCGGCCGAGGGCACGCGGGTCGGGGAGGTCCGGCTCACCCCCGTCGGCGAGCTGCACGCCCTCATCCACGACGAGATCCCGCGGATCCCCAACCTCGGCGTCCGCTTCGACGCCGAGGGCGAGCCGAGCCTCTACGTCCCGGGAGACAGCCTCGAGGGCGAGCCCGGCGACGTCGACGTCCTCGCCTTCCCGCTCGCGGCGCCGTGGTGCCGGAGCCGGGACATGACGGCATTCCTCCGACGCTTCAACGCGCCCGTCGCCTTCCCGGTGCACGACGGGATCCTCAGCGCCGCCGGCCGGCCGATCTTCCTCGGCCAGGCGCGCGCCCTCGGCGGCGAGGACACCGACGTCCGCGACCTCGCGGGCGCGGGCCCGGTGACCTTCGGGACGTCGTGAGCGGCGCCAGCTACAGAGAAGTCGACCGGATACCGAGAAGACTTCCCTGTATCCCGTCGAGTTATCGGGTGACCCGATAACTCGACGGGCGTCAGGAGTCCTTGGCGACCTGGGCGGCGAGGTGGGCGGCGCCGATGATGCCGGCCTTGTTCCGGAGCGACGCCGGCTTGATCGGGGTGCGGATCGACAGGAGCGGGAGGAACTTGTCGGCATTCTTGGACACGCCGCCGCCGACGACGAAGAGGTCGGGCCACAGGAGGTTCTCGAGGTGGGAGTAGTAGCGCTGGAGCCGCTCGGCCCACGCCTCCCAGGACAGGCCCTCGCGCTCCTGCGCCGACTGCGCGGCCCGCGACTCCGCGTCGTGGCCGTCGACCTCGATGTGGCCGAGCTCGGAGTTGGGGACGAGGCGGCCGTGGTGGATCAGGGCCGTCCCGATGCCGGTCCCGAGGGTCGTGAGGATGACGAGCCCCTCGTTGTGGTCGGCCGCGCCGTACTCGAGCTCGGCGACGCCCGCCGCGTCCGCGTCGTTGACGACGTGGACCGGGTGACCGAGCTCCTTGCCGAGGAAGGCCGCGGCGTCGAAGTCGATCCAGCTCTTGTCGATGTTCGCCGCGGATCGGACGACGCCGGAGGTGACGACCCCGGGGATCGTCACACCGATCGGCGAGTCGTCGTGGACGTCGTCGAAGTGGTCGACGACCTGGGCGATGACCTTGCAGACGGCCTCGGGCGTCGCCGGTTTGGGCGTGTCGATCCGGAGGCGGTCGCTCGCGAACTTGCCCGTGGACAGGTCGACCGGCGCGCCCTTGATGCCGCTGCCGCCCACGTCGATCCCGAGCGCGATCTTCGACTTGCCCATCGGTCGTCTCCTGTCGTCAGCCCGAGGTGGGCAGGGTGAGGATCTCGTTGCCGTCGTCGGTCACGAGGATCGTGTGCTCGAACTGCGCCGACCGTCGCCGGTCCTTGGTCACGACGGTCCAGCCGTCGTCCCACATGTCCCAGTCGTGCGTGCCGAGGTTGAGCATCGGCTCGATCGTGAACGTCATCCCCGGCTCGATGAGCGTGCCGTAGGCGGGGGCGGCGTCGTAGTGCGGCACGACGAGACCGGAGTGGAACGACCGCCCGATGCCGTGACCGGTGAAGTCGCGGACGACGCCGTAGCCGAAGCGCCGGGCGTAGGACTCGATGACGCGGCCGATGACGTTGAGCTGCCGGCCGGGCTGCGCCGCGCGAATGCCGCGCATCATGGCCTCGTGGGTCCGCTCGACGAGCAGCCGCGACTCCTCGTCGACGTCGCCGCACAGGTAGGTCGCGTCCGTGTCGCCGTGGACGCCGCCGACGTAGGCGGTGATGTCGATGTTGACGATGTCGCCGTCGTCGAGGCGCCGGTCGTCGGGGATGCCGTGGCAGACGACCTCGTTGACCGACGTGCACAGCGACTTGGGGAAGCCGCGGTAGCCGAGCGTCGAGGGGTAGGCGCCGTGGTCGAGGAGGTACTCGTGACCGACCCGGTCGATCTCGTCGGTCGTGACGCCGGGGGCGATGGCGGCCGCGGCGGCGGCCATGGCGTCGGCGGCGATCCGCCCCGCATTCCGCATGAGCTCGATCGTCTCGGCGTCCTTGACCTCCGGGCTGAGGTTCTTGTCCGGCGAGGCCTTGCCGACGTACTCGGGTCGCTCGATGGTCGCGGGCACCGCGCGCCACGGCGAGACGGTGCCGGGGGCGACACTTGCGTGGGTCATCGGCATACGGTGGAGTCTAGGCAGACCATCGAGGAGAGGACGGGGCCATGCCCTACTGGTTCAACGTCGACACCAGGCAGGTCGAGACCGACGAGACCCGCAGCCAGGACGCCAACGTCCTCGGTCCCTATGACAGCGAGCAGGACGCGGCGAATGCGTTGCAGCGCGTCGCCGAGAACAACGACGAGTGGGACGAGCAGGACCGTCGCTGGGACGACTCCGACCTGGAGGACTGACCCGCCGCACGCACGTCGCCCTCACAGCATTCCCGCCCAGGGCGGGAAACCTCTGGTTGGGCCGGAACCGTTCGCGACCAGCGCGAGGATTCCCGCCTAGAGCGGGAAACCTCTGGTTGGGCCGGAACCGTCCGCGACCAGCGCGAGGATTCCCGCTCCGGGCGGGAAAGAGTCGCGTCAGGCGCGGGTCTGGACGTTGACGACGTACCCCACCTCGGGCGTCCAGCGGTCGCGCTCCCACGTCCCGTAGCGACGGAGTGGGTTGAGCCCCGCGGCGGCGCAGGCCCGCTCGTAGTCGGCGAGGGCGGTCGGGGGGCACCCGGGCGGGAGGTGGGCCGCGTCGAGCCCGAAGCCGGCGACGACGAGCCCGAGCGGGACGACGTGGTCGGCGATGCGGCGCATCGTCCGGGCCAGCGTGCCCGGAGCGAGCAGCGGGACGACGTTGCCGGCGAGGACGACGAGGTCGAAGGTCTCCGGGAGCGCGAGCGTGGACAGGTCCTGGGCGAGGTAGGTCGAGCCGGGGTCGCGACGGCGGGCCACCGCGACCATGTCGCCGTCGGCGTCGACGCCGACGCAGCGGAAGCCGCGCCGGGTCAGCTCGGCGCTCACCCGACCGGTGCCGCACCCGGCGTCGAGGATCCGGGCGGGCGGGGCGAGGAGGTGGCCGACGAGGCCCGCCTCGCCGTGGACGTCGCGGCCGGAGGCGGCGAGGTCGTCGAACCGTCGCTGGTAGGCGGCGGCAGCCTCACCGCCGCCTTCCGACAGGTCGGACCACCGGGTCCGGGGTGCGTCCGTCACCGCCTCAGGGTAAGCGGCGGGGATACACCCCGGAAGGTGTCTCAGAAGGTGATGCCGCGCTCGGCGAAGCGCTTCTTCACCGCAGCCGCAGCGGCCGCGCCGTCGCGGGCCAGTGCCTTGTCGTAGGTCGCCTCCGCCGCTGCCGAGAAGGACGTGTCGGGCGCGAAGTCGAACTGGGCGTCGATCAGCGTCGTGTCCCACGCGGCGGTCGTCCTGCCGAGGGCGACGTAGTCGGCGCGGATGTCCCAGAGCGCGCGGCTCCAGATCTGGCCGTCGAAGTGGACCTCGCCGCGCCGCTGCGCGACCGTGAGGTTGGTGTCGAGGCGCCGCAGGCAGTGCGGCACCGTCGAGGTGTAGGACGTCGAGTCCCAGTCCATGACGCAGGCCTCGTCCGCCTTGACCGGCCAGCCGTACTGCTTCGCGGCGTCGAGGCCGACGGTCACACCGAGGTAGTCGCCGAAGGCCTCGCCGATCGAGCCCGCGTCGAGCGACGAGCCGTAGCCCGGGACCTGGGAGGCGTGGACCGCGTGGCCGTACTCGTGGACGATGACCTCTGCGTCCTCGGCGTCGTCGACCCCGCCCTTGCCGAGCCGGATCCGGTAGGGCTTGGCGGTCTGGTAGCTGTTGTCGCCGCCGTACTGGTTGATCTTGACGGGGAAGGACTGGTGGACGATGGCGGGCAGGGCGCCCGGCGCGCCGGTGAACCCGAGGCCCTGGAGGTACTCCTGCGCCTGGTTGACCCAGAAGTAGCCCATGACCTGCTCGAACTGGTCCTGGCTCCGGTCGTAGACGTAGCTGCCGGTCAGGCTGTAGGCGGGCGTCCCGGTCGAGGACTCGACCTGCGCCCACGCCCCGCGGAGGTAGCCCGAGCCGTCGAGGTTGCGCAGGGGGACCGTCGCGTAGGCCGAGGCGGGCACGGCGGAGGCCGAGTCGTTCTGGTCGGTCAGGCCCTGGTCGCCGGTGCTCTGGACGGGGTTGACCATGAAGACCGACCCGGTGCCGGTCGTCGGCGCCGGGGGCTTCGTCGCCTGCGCCGGTCCGGCGAGGGCGATCGGTGCCGCGGCGAGGGTCGCCACCGCGGCAAGGGTGATGGAACGAGTCGGGGTGAAGCGCATTCGGAGGATCCTTGTCGCATGAGTCGGCGCACTCCGTGTGCGCCGGGCCGGAGTGAGGCTAGCCGTGCCGGGCCCTCCCCGGGGGCTTTGCGAGACCTACGACTCGAAGCTCTGCTCCGCCGCGGGGAACGCACCCGAGGACACGTCCGCGGCGTAGGCGCGCGCGGCGTCGCCGAGCGTCTCCCGGAGGTTCGCGTACTTCTTGACGAAGCGGGGGGCGCGGCCGCCCCTCAGGCCTGCCATGTCCTGCCAGACGAGGACCTGACCGTCGCAGTGCGGACCGGCGCCGATGCCGACCGTCGGAATGCGGAGGGCCTCGGTCACGCGCTGCGCGACGGGGGAGGGCACCATCTCCATGACGACCGCGAAGCAGCCGGCCGCCTCGAGCGCGAGCGCGTCGTCGAGGGTCCGCTGGGCGTTCTCGTCGCCGCGGCCCTGGACGCGGTAGCCGCCGAGGACGTGCTCGCTCTGCGGGGTGAAGCCGATGTGGCCCATGACCGGAATGCCGGCGCGGACGAGCAGCTCGACCTCGGGGGTCATCGCCCTGCCGCCCTCGAGCTTGACCGCGTGCGCCATCCCCTCCTTCATGAAGCGGGTCGCCGTCGCGAGCGCCTGCTGCGGGCTCGCCTGGTAGGACCCGAACGGCAGGTCGGCGACGACCATCGCGCGCTTCGCCGCGCTCGTCACGGCCCGGCAGAGCGGGACGAGATGGTCGACCGTCACGGGGACCGTCGTCTCGAAGCCGTAGACGTTGTTGCCCGCCGAGTCGCCGACGAGCAGCACGGGGATGCCCGCCTCGTCGAAGATCTCGGCCGCGTACATGTCGTAGGCGGTGAGCATCGCCCAGCGCTCGCCCCTCTCCTTCATCTGCTGGAGGTGCGGGATCCGAATGCGCTTCTGCGGCGCCGCCTGCGCACCGGTGCCGTAGGGAGCCGTGGTCTCGGTCATGGGCGTCACTCTAGGGTTCGGGGTGTGGACGAGTCCGGCCTGCGCATCGCGTTCGTGTCGATGCACACCTCACCGATCGCGAGCCCGGGCGCGGGCGACGCGGGAGGGATGAATGTCGTCGAGCTGGCCCTCGCGCAGGCGCTCGCCCGGCAGGGGCACGAGGTCGACCTGCTGACCCGCCGCGCCGACGCCGACACCCCGGACGTCGTCGACGTCTCCCCGGGTGTCCGCGTCCGGCTGCTACGGGCGGGGCCGGCGACCCCGCTCGCCAAGAGCGCGATCGACGAGCACATCGCCGAGTTCACGGCGGGACTCGGCGGGCTCGACGCATTCGACGTCGTCCACTCGCACCACTGGATGAGCGGCGTGGCCGCGCTCGAGTGGGCGCAGGGCCTCGGCATCCCGCACGTCCAGAGCTTCCACTCGGTCGCCGCGCCGCCCAACCGCCCGCTCGCCGACGGGGAGCCGCCGGAGTCGCCGGGGCGCGTCGAGGGCGAGGCGCGGGTCGCACGCGGGTCCGACGCCGTCGCGGCGATCTCGGTCGCCGAGGCGAGGACGGCCGTCGAGCGGTGCGGCGCGGACCCCGAGCGCGTCCACGTCATCTCGCCCGGCGTCGACCTCGAGCTGTTCCGCCCGCTCCGCGACGACGAGGAGCCGTGGAGCCCGGAGCCGCCGGTCGACGGACGCGGCTACGTCCTGTTCGCGGCGCGGCTCCAGCCGCTCAAGGGGGCCGACCTCGCTCTCCGGGCGCTCGCGCACGTCGAGAAGTGGCTGCGGCCGCGGCTCGTCATCGCCGGCGACGAGTCCGCGGACTTCGCCGACTACCGGCATTCGCTCGACGAGCTCGTCGTGCGGCTCGGGCTCGAGGGCGAGGTGACCTTCGTCGGTCCGCTCGACCGGCCCGAGCTGGCCCGGGTCGTCCGCGCGGCGCGGCTCGTCCTCGTCCCCTCGCACTCGGAGACCTTCGGGCTCATCGCGCTCGAGGCGGCGGCGAGCGGGGTCCCCGTCGTCGCGAGCGCGGCCGGGGGGCTGCGGGAGGCGGTCGCGCACGGCGAGACGGGGCAGCTCATGGACTCGCGGGAGCCGGAGGAGTGGGGCCGGGCGATGACCCTGCTCCTCGCCCCCGGCGGCCCCGGACCGCGGATGGCGATGGCGGCGCGGATCCACGCGCGGCGCTTCGACTGGGACTGGGCCGCCCGGCGGCTCGCCGCCCTCTACACGGACCTGCGAGCGGGGGAGGCCTGATGGGCTACCTGGACGGTCACCGCGTCGTCGTCGTCGCGCACGCCCACCCGGACGACGAGACGCTTGCGACGGGCGCCCTCCTCGCCGAGCTCGTGCGGGACGGCGTCGACGTCCACGTCGTCACCGCGACCCGGGGGGAGCGCGGCGAGCTCCGCGAGGGCGTCGCCGCCCCGCAGCCCGGGACCGACCTCTTCCCCCTCCACCGCGAGCAGGAGCTCGCCGACGCGCTCGTCGCGCTCGGCGTCACCCGGCTCGCCTTCCTCGGCGCGCCGCCGGCCCGGGGCACGGGTCTGTCGCCGCGGGTCTACCGCGACTCCGGGATGCGCTGGGTGTCGGAGGGCGTCGCCGGTCCGGCCGAGGACGTCGGCGACGACGCCCTGACGAGCGCGACGGTCGAGGAGCAGACCGCCGACCTGGCCGCCTACGTCGCCGCGGTCGGCGCGGACCTGTTGATCTCCTACGACGCCACCGGCGGCTACGGGCATCCCGACCACGTCCGCATGCACGAGGTGACCCGGGCGGCCGCCGTCGCGACCGGCATTCCGATGCTCGAGGTCATCCCCCCGGACCGGGCGGACCGGGACGACTCCGCGGCGGCAGATGCCGTGCCGGGTGGGGTCGAGTGGCACGACCTGTCGGCCCGGCTGCCCGTCGTCCAGGCGGCGCTGCGCCGCCACGCGAGCCAGGTCGAGGTCCGGGGTGACGAGGTCGTCCACGTCGGCGGCCAGCGCGAGCCGATCGTCACCCGGGTCGGTCTGCGACCGGTCGGCTGACGGGCCCGGGGGCGCGCCCCGGGCCGTCATGCCGACGAAACACCGGATACGGCAGGATCGACCCATGGATCGCCAGCAGGAGTTCGTCCTCCGCACCATCGAGGAGCGGGACATCCGCTTCGTCCGGCTCTGGTTCACCGACGTCCTCGGGACCCTCAAGTCGGTCGCGATCGCGCCGGCCGAGCTCGAGGGGGCGTTCGCCGAGGGCATCGGCTTCGACGGCTCCTCGATCGAGGGCTTCGCGCGCGTCTACGAGTCGGACATGCTCGCCAAGCCCGACCCCTCGACCTTCCAGGTGCTGCCGTGGCGCGGCGAGGCCCCGGCGACGGCTCGGATGTTCTGCGACATCACCCTCCCGGACGGCACGCCGAGCCTCGCCGACCCGCGACAGGTGCTCCGCCGGTCGCTCGCCAAGGCGGCCGACGCCGGCTTCACCTTCTACACCCACCCGGAGATCGAGTTCTTCCTCCTCAAGGAGGGCTGGGCCCCCGACCGCAAGCCCGAGCCGATCGACCAGGCCGGCTACTTCGACCACGTCCCGCACGGCTCGAGCCAGGACTTCCGTCGGGCGGCGATCACGATGCTCGAGAGCATGGGGATCAGCGTCGAGTTCAGCCACCACGAGGGCGCCCCGGGCCAGAACGAGATCGACCTGCGCTACGCCGACGCGCTGTCGACGGCGGACAACATCATGACCTTCCGGACCGTCATCAAGGAGGTCGCGCTCGAGCAGGGGATGTACGCGACCTTCATGCCCAAGGTCTTCGCCGAGCACCCCGGCTCGGGGATGCACACGCACATGTCGCTCTTCGAGGGTGACACGAACGCGTTCCACGAGGCCGGCGCGCCCTACCAGCTCTCCCGGACGGCGCGACAGTTCATCGCCGGCATCCTCCGGCACGGAGCCGAGATGGCCGCGATCACCAACCAGTGGGTCAACTCCTACAAGCGGCTCTGGGGCGGCGGCGAGGCCCCGGCCCACCTCACATGGGGTCACAACAACCGCTCGGCGATGGTCCGCGTGCCGATGTACAAGCCGACCAAGGGCCAGAGCACCCGGATCGAGGTCCGGACGATCGACAGCGCCTGCAACCCCTATCTCGTCTACGCGCTCATGCTCTCGGCCGGGCTCAAGGGCATCGAGGAGGGCTACGAGCTCCCCGCGGAGACCGAGGACGACGTCTGGAGCCTGACCGACGGCGAGCGCCGCGCCCTCGGCATCGAGCCGCTGCCCTCCTCGCTCTCCGAGGCGATCACCGTCATGGAGGGTTCGGAGTTCGTCGCCGAGACCCTCGGCGAGCACGTCTACGACTTCGTCCTGCGCAACAAGCGCGCCGAGTGGCAGGACTACCGCAACCAGGTGACGGCCTTCGAGCTCGAGCGCTACCTGCCGCGGCTCTGAGGGCTGCGCGTGGCCGGAGGACGTGAGGCGCCCGCGGCGGAGTTCGTGCGCCGCGGCTTCGTCGAGCCCGCGCGCGCCGAGTCGCTCCTGCGCGACCCGGTGCTCGTCGAGCTCGACGGCCCTGACCGCGAGGTCCTGCTCGACCGCCTCGGCGTCGTCGCCGACCCGGACCAGGCACTGCTCGGCGTCGTCCGGCTCCTCGAGTCGGCCGGGCCGAATGCGGGTCCCCTCCGCGACGTCCTGCGCACCCCCGGCGCAGCCGGGGACCGCATCGTCGGCGTCCTCGGCGGGTCCTCGGCGCTCGTCGACCACCTGTGCGCGCACCCCGAGCACTGGCTCGCGGCGGCCGAGGCGGCACCGCTCGACACCGGCGCGCGGGTCGCGGCGATGCGGTCGGCGGTCCTCGAGCCCGGGGAGCGCTCCGGTGACGACGCCCTCCGCGTCGAGTACCGCCGCCAGCTCGTCGCGATCGCCGCGGCCGACCTCACCGAACCCGACCCGGCGCATTCGCTCCCGGAGACGGCGGCGGCGCTGGCCGACCTCGCCGAGGCGGCCCTCGAGGCGGCGCTGGCGATCGCCGAGCAGGAGCACCCCGAGGCGGCGGCCCTCTGCGCGCTCTGCGTCATCGGCATGGGCAAGACCGGCGGACGCGAGCTCAACTACGTGAGCGACGTCGACGTCATCTTCGTCGGCGAGCCCCGCGGCGACGCCGACGAGCCGACCGCCATGGCGGCCGCGGCCGTCCTCGCGACCCGGCTCATGCGGGCCTGCTCGGCGGCGACCGGGGAGGGCACGCTCTGGCCGGTCGACGCCGCCCTCCGGCCGGAGGGCAAGGCCGGGCAGCTCGTCCGGACCGTCGACGGGCACGCGCAGTACTACGAGCGCTGGGCCAAGACGTGGGAGTTCCAGGCGCTGCTCAAGGCGCGACCGCTCGCCGGTGACCCCGACCTCGGCGCCCGCTACCTCGAGGCGGTGACCCCGAAGGTGTGGTCCGCCGCGGGCCGGCCCGACTTCGTCCAGGACGTCCAGGCCATGCGCCGCCGCGTCGAGGAGCACGTCCCCGCCGCCGAGGCCGCGCGGCAGATCAAGCTCGGTCCCGGCGGCCTCCGCGACGTCGAGTTCAGCGTCCAGCTCCTCCAGCTCGTCCACGGGCGCAGCGACCCCGCACTCCGCTCCGGCACGACCCTCGACGCCCTCGCGGCCCTCTCCGCCGGCGGCTACGTGGGCCGCGACGACGCGACGGCGCTCGACGCGGCCTACCGCCGCCTGCGGACCCTGGAGCACCGCATCCAGCTCCAGCGGCTGCGGCGGACGCACCTCATGCCGACGGCGGAGGCCGACCTGCGTCGGCTCGGCCGGGCCCTCGGACACCGGAGCGACCCCGCCGCAGCGGTGACGAAGAAGTGGCAGGAGGACCGGCGCGAGGTCCGCCGGATCCACGAGCGGCTCTTCTACCGGCCGCTGCTGTCGGCCGTCGCCCGGCTGTCGAGCGACGAGGCGCGACTCGCCCCGGAGGCGGCGCGCGACCGGCTCGCGGCGCTCGGCTTCCGCGACCCGCGCGGCGCGCTCAAGCACCTGGAGACGCTGACCGCCGGGGTGTCCCGCCGGGCCGCGATCCAGCGGACGCTGCTGCCGGTCATGCTCGGCTGGTTCGCCGACGAGAGCGACCCGGACGCGGGGCTGCTCGCCTTCCGCAAGGTGAGCGACGAGCTCGGCTCGAGCCACTGGTACCTCAAGATGCTCCGCGACGAGGGCGGCGCCGCCGAGCGGCTCGCCCATGTCCTGGGCCGGTCCCGCTTCGTCGGCGAGCTGCTCGTGGGGGCACCCGAGGCGGTGCAGCTCCTCGGCGAGGGCGGCGGGCTGCGGCCACGCTCGCGGGAGGAGCTGATCCGGCGGATGACGGCGGCCGCCGGTCGGCGCGACTCCGCATCCGACAAGGCCGCCGCGATCCGCGCGGTCCGTCGCGCGGAGCTGTTCCGGGTCGCCGTCGCCGACCTCGACGGGTCGATCCAGGACGAGGGCGTGCCGGCGGCGCTGACCGACCTGTCCGTCGCCGTCATCGCGACGACCCTCGACGTCGCGGTCGCGGAGGTCGAGGCCAGGCTCGGCCCGCTCGGCACCGACCTGCTCGTCATCGGGATGGGTCGCCTCGGCGGCGGCGAATGCGGCTACGCGAGCGACGCGGACGTCCTCTTCGTCCACGACCCGCACGAGGGCGTCCCCGAGGCCGAGGCGCAGCAGCAGGCGGTCGAGGTCGTCCAGACGCTCATCCGGCTCGCCGACCAGAAGGGACCAGACCTCCCCGTCCTGCTCGACGCCTCCCTGCGGCCCGAGGGCAAGAGCGGCCCGATCGTCCGCTCGCTCGCCGCCTACCGCACCTACTACGCGCGCTGGTCGCTCGTCTGGGAGGCGCAGGCCCTCCTGCGGGCCGCACCGGTCGCGGGGGACGAGGCCCTCGGCCGCCGGTTCGTCGAGCTCGTCGACCCGATCCGCTGGCCCGAGGGCGGCATCGGTCCCCAGGGCGTCCGTGAGGTCCGGCTGCTCAAGGCGCGGATGGAGTCCGAGCGCCTGCCCCGCGGGGCGGACAAGCGCACCCACCTCAAGCTCGGGCCCGGTGGGCTCTCCGACGTCGAGTGGACCGTCCAGCTCCTCCAGCTCGAGCACGCCCACGAGGTCGAGGGGCTGCGGACGACCTCGACGCTCGACGCGCTCCGCGCCGCCCTGTCCGCCGAGCTGCTCTCGGAGGAGGACGCGGCGAGCCTGCGGAATGCATGGGACCTCGCCTCCCGCATTCGCGACGCCGCGACCCTGCACCGGGGCAAGGGCGTCGACGCCCTCCCGGGCGAGGCGCAGGACGCCAACGGCGTCGCCCGGATCCTCGGGATGCCACCCGGCTCCGGCCAGCTGCTCGCCGACCAGTGGCTCCGCGTGGCGCGCCGGGCGCGGGTCGCGACCGACCGCTCCTTCTACGCCCACCCGCCGGCTCCCACGCCGCACGGCTGAGCGACGGCCGGACCTCCGGCGTCTGCCCGGGTGCCGGACGCCCGCGGAGCCCGGCACAGGGCATTCCTACAATCGAGGCATGCTCGCGACGATCGACCTGCGCGGCCGCCGTCCGTCCACTCGGGAGCTGCGGGACCTCCTCCCGCGCGCCGAGTTCGACGTCGACCGGGCCCTCCATGTCGTCGCGCCGATCTGCGACGACGTGCGCGAGCGCGGCGCCGCGGCGATCCAGGAGTACTCCGAGCGCTTCGACGGCATCAGCCCGGCGCGGCGCCGGGTGCCCGTCGACGTCCTCACGGCCGCCCTGGATCGGCTCGAGCCGACCCTCCGTGAGGCGGTGGAGACCTCGATCGCCCGCGCCCGGCTCGTCCACCACGACCAGCGTCGGACCGACACGACGACCCAGGTCGCGCCGGGCGGACGGGTCACCGAGCGCTGGGTGCCCGTCGACCGGGTCGGGCTCTACGTCCCCGGCGGGCGGGCGCCGCTCCCGAGCAGCGTGATCATGAACGTCGTGCCCGCCCAGATCGCCGGCGTCCCCAGCCTCGCCGTCGCGAGCCCTCCGCAGGCCCACGGGCCGGCGGAGTTCCGCGGCTGGCCCGACCCGACGATCCTCGCCGTCTGCGCGCTCCTCGGCGTGACCGAGGTCTACGCGATGGGTGGGGCGCAGGCGATCGCCGGCTTCGCGCACGGCTTCACCGAGGGCGACGAGACGTGCGAGCCCGTGCAGCTCGTGACCGGCCCGGGCAACATCTACGTCGTCGCGGCCAAGCGCCACCTCCGCGGCGTCATCGGCATCGACAGCGAGGCCGGCCCGACCGAGATCCTCGTCCTCGCCGACGACTCCGCCGACGCGGACTTCGTCGCCGCCGACCTGATCTCGCAGGCCGAGCACGACCCGATGGCCGCGAGCGTCCTCGTGACCGACTCCGCCGACCTCGCCGAGGCGACCCGCGAGGCGCTCGCCCGACGCGTCCCGGACACCAAGCACTCCGAGCGGGTCACCGTCGCGCTCTCCGGCCGCCAGAGCGCCGTCGTCCTCGTCGACGACCTCGACCAGGGCCTCGACGTCGCCAACGTCTACGCCGCCGAGCACCTCGAGATCCACACCCGCGACGCCGCCGCGGTCGCCGCGCGCGTGCGGAATGCGGGCGCGATCTTCGTCGGCCCGTGGGCGCCGGTCAGCCTCGGCGACTACGCCGCGGGGTCCAACCACGTCCTCCCGACCGCGGGCTGCGCATGCCACAGCAGCGGCCTGTCCGTCCAGTCCTTCCTCCGGGGCATCCACGTCATCGAGTACGACGAGGCCGCGCTCGCGGACGTCGCCCGCCACGTCGTCGTCCTCGCCGAGGCCGAGGACCTGCCGGGGCACGGGCAGGCCGTGACGGCGCGCACCGAGCGGACACCGTGACCCGGTCCGCCGCGGAGGAGGTCGCCCGGCTCCTCCGCGAGGACCTGCGCGCCGAAAAGGCCTACGGGGCGCCGCAGCTCGACGTCCCGGTGCGGCTCAACGTCAACGAGAACTCCTTCCCCGTCCCCGCCGAGGTCGTCGAGGCGATGGCGAATGCCGTCCGCGACGTCGCTCCCGGCCTCAACCGCTATCCGGACCGGGAGTTCACGGCCCTCCGCGGCGCGCTCTCGGGATACCTCGCCCTGGAGGGCGCGGACGTGCCCGCGGCGCAGGTGTGGGCCGGCAACGGCAGCAACGAGGTGCTCCTCCACCTCCTCCAGGCCTTCGGCGGCCCGGGCCGGACCGCGATCGGCTTCACCCCGGCCTACTCGATGCACCCGATCATCACGCGGACGACGGGGACCCGTTGGGTGGACGGACGGCGTGGCGGTCCCGGCGGGCGCTTCGACCTGTCCGCCGACGACGCCGTCGCCCAGGTGCGCGTCGCCGACCCGGACGTCGTCTTCCTCTGCTCGCCCAACAACCCGACCGGCACCGCCCTGACGACCGAGGTGGTCCTCGCCGTCCACGACGCCGCGGAGCACGCGGTCGTCGTCGTCGACGAGGCCTACGCGGAGTTCCGGCGGGACGGGACCCAGAGCGCGCTGCCGCTGCTCGCCGGACGGCCGCGGCTCGTCGTCACCCGGACGATGAGCAAGGCATTCGCCCTCGCGGGGGGACGGCTCGGCTACCTCGTCGCCGACCCGGCGCTCGTCGACGCCCTCCGCCTCGTCCGGATGCCCTACCACCTGTCGGCCGTCACCCAGGCCGTCGCGGTCGCCGCGCTCCGGCACGCCCCGGCGCTCCTCGCGACGGTCGGCGTCATCCGGGAGCAGCGCGACCGGATCGTCACGACGCTCGCCGACCTGGGGCTCGACCCCGTCCCCAGCGACGCGAACTTCGTCCTCTTCGGCGGCCTCCGCGACGCCCACGCCCTGTGGACCGACCTGCTCGAGCGAGGTGTCCTCGTCCGCGACGTCGGCATCGCGCACTATCTTCGGGTGAGTGCCGGCACGCCCGAGGAGACGACCGCCTTCCTCGACGCGATGACCGACCTCGCCCCGCACCACCGTCAGGAGCCCCGATGACCAGCCGCACGGCGACCGTGACCCGCCAGACCTCCGAGTCGAGCGTCCACGTCACCGTCGACCTCGACGGCACCGGCCGTGGGGACGTCGAGACGGGCGTCCGCTTCTACGACCACATGCTCCTGTCGCTCGCCAAGCACTCGCTCATCGACCTGACGATCAAGGCGACGGGCGACACCGACGTCGACGCGCACCACACCGTCGAGGACGTCGCGATCGTCCTCGGGCAGGCGCTCGCGCAGGCGCTGGGCGACAAGTCCGGGATCGCCCGCTTCGGCGACGCGACCGTGCCGCTCGACGAGGCGCTCGTCCAGGCCGTCGTCGACGTCGCCGGACGGCCCTACGTCGTCCACACGGGGGAGCCCGCCGGGCAGGAGTACGTCGTCATCGGCGGCACCTACGTCGGCTCCCTGACCCGGCACGTCCTGGAGAGCCTCGCGCAGAATGCCCGGATCGCCCTCCACGTGCGCGTCCTCGCCGGCCGCGACCCGCACCACATCGTCGAGGCGCAGTTCAAGGCGGTCGCCCGCGCCCTGCGCGCCGCGGTCGCCCTCGACCCCCGCGTCGAAGGCGTCCCGAGCGCGAAGGGCGCGCTCTGACGAGCGCGGGGACGGCGATGCTCACTGCAGGGGTCACCCACGGGCTGCTCCTCGTCGACAGCGACGCGGGCCCCGTGCGCCAGTGGGCGTCCCGCGGCCTCGTGCCCGTGCGGATCGAGTCCTGCGGCGCCTGGACGGCCGTGACCCCGGCGGACACCGGGTCGCGCGCGGCGGCGCCCTACGACGACGGGATCTCTGCCCTCGCCTCGCGCCCGCTCGGCCCGCGCCTCCGGCCGAGCGTCGGCTTCTTCGTCACCGGTGACGCCGCCGTCGTCACGGCCCGCGACTCCGGCTGGCGCGCACTGCAGCGCTGGCTCTTCTGGTCGGCGGCGAGCGGGCCGCACCACTCCGACCAGCTGCCCCCGCTCGACGTCGACGGGCTCGCCGACGTCGTCGGCCTCCGCGGCCCTGCTCGTGAGGTCCGCCGGGCGGTCGACGCCGACGCGCCGGACCCGCTGACCTGGCTCCTCGGCGTCCACGCCGCCCTCGCCCTCCCCGGCGGCGGACTGCTCCGCGACGGCGCCTCCCAGCATTCGGTCCTCGTCGAGCCCAACCCGGGGTCGGTGCGCTCGTTCGACCGGCTCGCCGCGGACGAGCTCGCCCACCGGGCCGAGCTCGAGGGACTGCCGTGACCGACGTCGTCGTCCTCGACTACGGGTCGGGCAACGTCCGCTCCGCCGTGCGCGCCCTCGAGCACGTCGGCGCGACCGTCGAGCTGACCTCCGACGCCGAGCAGGTGCGCGACGCCGCGGGCCTGTTCGTCCCGGGCGTCGGCAACTTCCACGCGTGCATGGCCGGGCTCCGCGCCGTTCACGGGGACCGGCTCATCGAGCGCCGGCTCGCCGGAGGTCTCCCGGTCCTCGGCGTCTGCGTCGGGATGCAGGTCCTCTTCGACGGCAGCGAGGAGCCCTCGGCGTCGCCGCAGGACGGTCTCGGGGAGTGGCCGGGGACCTCCCGCCGGCTCCGGGCCGACGTCGTGCCGCACATGGGCTGGAGCGAGGTCGACGTCGCACCGGGCTCGACGCTGTTCGCCGGCGTCGAGGGCGAGCGCTTCTACTTCGTCCACTCCTATGCCGTCCCCGAGTGGACCCTGCCCGAGCCGGAGGGGGCCTTCGCGGTCATGGCGCCTCGGGTCACCCTGGCGACCCACGGCGCCGCATTCGTCGCCGCGGTCGAGAACGGCCCCCTCGCCGCGACGCAGTTCCACCCCGAGAAGTCCGGCGACGCCGGACTCGCCCTCCTCGAGAACTGGGTGAAGTCCCTGTGAGTGCCACCAAGCGCACCGCCCGCAAGACGACGACCCGCCGCGCGACGCGACGGACGACGAGCCGGACGACGCCGGACACACGAGACGACGCACGCCCAAGCTCGCGACGACCCTGGGCGCGGCCCTCGGCGCGGTCGTCGTCTCGCTCGTGACCGACATGAGCTGGGGGACGCGGATCCTGATCCTGATCCTCGTCGTCGTCGGCGCCGTCGGCTACCTGCTGTGGTCGCACCGCGCCGAGATCGCCGCCGGGCCGGAGGCGCCGCCGGCCCAGGCGGCCGCGACGGACGCGCCCCCGACCACCCCCGACCGGGAGCAGCCATGACCGCCCCGCGCCTCGAGCTCCTGCCCGCCGTCGACGTCCGCGGCGGCCGGGCCGTCCAGCTCCAGCAGGGCGTGGCCGGCTCCGGCTGGGAGTTCGGCGACCCGTGGGAGGCGGCGCGACGCTGGCAGGACGACGGGGCCGAGTGGATCCACCTCGTCGACCTCGACGCGGCCTTCGGCGAGGGCTCGAATGCCGACCTCCTCGCCGGCATCGTCGGCCGGCTCGACGTGCACGTCGAGCTGAGCGGCGGCATCCGCGACGCCGAGACGCTCGAGCGCGCCCTCGCGACCGGCTGCCGGCGGGTCAACGTCGGGACGGCCGCCCTCGAGGACCCCGAGTGGACGGCGCGGGCCATCGCCGAGCACGGCGACCGGGTCGCCGTCGGGCTCGACGTCCGGGGCGCGACCCTCGCCGCGCGCGGCTGGACCCGCGACGGCGGCGACCTGTGGGAGACCCTCGACCGGCTCGACGCCGAGGGCTGCGCCCGCTACGTCGTCACCGACGTCGACAAGGACGGCATGCTCCAGGGCCCCAACGTCGAGCTGCTCCGGTCCGTCTGCGCGCGCACGGACCGGCCGGTCGTCGCCTCCGGTGGCGTGACGACCCTCGAGGACGTCCGCGTGCTCCGGGGCCTCGTCGAGATCGGCGTCGAAGGCGCGATCGTCGGGTCGGCGCTCTACAAGGGGACCCTCACGCTGCCCGAGGCGCTCGACGTCGCAGGGCGCCCGTGAGCGCGGACCACCCCCGCGACCACGCCGGCCACCCCGACCACGTCCCGGCGGCGGAGTCGACGGACTCGGCCGGGCAGGCCTGGCACGAGCGGGTCCTGACCTCGACCGGTTTCGACGACGACCGCGGCGAGGCGGACCCCGCATTCCTCGACCTGCTCCGAGGGCGCCGGGCCGGCTCGGCCGACGACACCGCGGTCATGGCGGCCGTCGCCGGCGCCCGCCTCCTCGTCCCCGTCACCGCGGTCGCGAGCGAGGTGACCGAGGGGGAGCACGGGCTCGTGGACGCCTCCGTCGACATGGCCGTCCTCACCCTCGTCGCGCCGACGGGGGAGCGGGCCCAGCCCGCCTTCACCTCGCTCGCCGCCCTCGCCGACTGGAATGCCGAGGCCCGGCCGGTCCCGGTCACGGCGGCCCGCGCCGCCCAGGCCGCGGTCGCGGACGGCTGCGACGTCATCGTCCTCGACCCCGGCACGGACCGCGAGGTCGAGCTGCGCCCGAGCATGGTCTGGGCCCTGGCCCAGCAGCGCCCCTGGCTCCCCGCCCACGCCGACCCCTTCGTCGCCGCGGCCGTCCGGACCGCGGTGGCCGCCGAGGAGGACGTCGTCGGCGTCGACCTGTCCGCCGGCGACGGCCCCGGCGTCCTCCGCGTGGCGCTCGAGCTGCGCCCGGGTCTGCCGACCGAGCAGGTGCGGGCCGTCGCGACCCGCGTCGGCGAGCGGCTCGCGACCGACGGTGAGACGCGCGCGCGGATCGACGGCCTCGCCTTCGCGATCCGCTGACGGTCGTTTTGGGGTCCGCGCGACCCCACTGCTACCCTTGACCACGAATCGATCCTCGAGGCATCGGGGATCTGCAAGAGAAGCCCAGCTTCCACCCGCGCCGACCGACGAGGTCGCCGGGTCACCGCGGTCGAGCTCAGTGCACTGAGCGGCGCTCGTGGTGAGTGGACCCAAGGCTTCTCGCGCAGCACCGGCGAGGAGCCTTTCCTCGTCGGTGGAGGACCAGGACATCCGACGAAGGAGCAGCACATCAGCGAGCCGCGCATCAACGACCGCATCCGAGTTCCCGAGGTGCGGTTGGTCGGGCCCAACGGGGAACAGGTCGGCATCGTCCGCGTCGAGGACGCCCTGCGTCTCGCCGCCGAGGCGGACCTGGATCTCGTCGAGGTGGCCCCGATGGCCAAACCCCCGGTCGCCAAGCTCATGGACTTCGGCAAGTACAAGTACGAAGCCGCCATGAAGGCCCGGGAGGCGCGCAAGAACCAGGTCAACACCGTCATCAAGGAGATCAAGCTCCGCCCGAAGATCGACCCGCACGACTACGGCACCAAGAAGGGCCACGTCGAGCGGTTCCTCACCGGCGGGGACAAGGTCAAGGTGACGATCATGTTCCGCGGACGCGAGCAGTCCAAGCCCGAGCTCGGGCACCGGCTGCTCCAGCGGCTCGCGCAGGACGTGATCACCCTCGGTGTCGTCGAGAGCCAGCCCAAGCTCGACGGTCGCAACATGATCATGGTGCTCGCCCCGCTCCGCAAGAAGGCGGAGGCCAAGGCCGAGGCCCGCCGCCGCCGGGACGCCGACACCTCGACCCCGGTCGCGGACGTCGAGGCCACCGATGCAGCGGACGTCGAGGTCGCAGATGTGGCGGACGTCGAGGTCGACGTCGAGGCCTGAGCCTCACCCCACGCACCACCCCACGTAGGTACAACGAAGGAGATCGGCGCCATGCCGAAGAACAAGACGCACAGCGGTTCCAAGAAGCGCTTCCGGGTCACCGGCACGGGCAAGCTCATGCGCGAGCAGGCCGGTCACGTGCACAAGTTCCACGAGAAGACCCCCCAGAAGGCGCGTGCGCTCTCCAAGGACATCATCGTGAGCAAGCCCGACGCCAAGAAGATCAACAAGCTGCTCGGTCGCTGACCGTCCCCCCACCCTGACAAAGCAAGGAGTACTCACGTGGCACGCGTGAAGCGGGCGGTCAACGCCCAGAAGAAGCGCCGGGTCGTCCTCGAGCGAGCCAGCGGCTACCGCGGGCAGCGGTCGCGGCTCTACCGCAAGGCCAAGGAGCAGGTCACCCACAGCCTCGGTTACGCCTACCGTGACCGCCGCGCCAAGAAGGGCGACTTCCGTCGTCTCTGGATCCAGCGGATCAACGCCGGCGCCCGCGCCAACGGCATGACCTACAACCGGTTCATCCAGGGCCTCAAGGCCGCCGAGGTCGAGGTCGACCGCCGCATGCTCGCCGAGCTCGCGGTCAACGACGCCGCCGCCTTCACCGCGCTCGTCGAGATCGCCCGCGCCAACGTCCCGGCGCAGGCCTGACGCGCACAGCGCACCTGACGCGAGAGCGCTCGTGCTGACCAACACCCGGTCCGACCGGGTCAAGGCAGTCCGGGCGCTCTCGCGTCGTGCGGTCCGGGACCGGACCGGCCGCTTCGTCGCCGACGGCCCACAGTCGGTCCGCGAGGCCGTCCGCTGGGCGGCCGACCGGGTCGACGACCTCTATATGACGCCCGACGCCGCCGCCCGGCACGGCGAGATCGTCGCCGACGCGCGGAATGCAGACGTCCGCCTCCACGAGGTCTCCGCCGAGGTCCTCGCGGCGATGAGCGAGACCGACGCCCCGCAGGGGCTGCTCGCCGTCTGCCGCCGCGAGTCGCCGACCCTCGAAGGCGTCCTCGCCGGCGGTCCGCGCCTGCTCGTCCTCCTGACCAACGTCCGCGACCCCGGCAACGCCGGCACGGTCATCCGGGCGGCCGACGCGGCCGGCGCCGATGCCGTCCTCGTGAGCGACGGGTCGGTCGACGTGCACTCGGCCAAGGTCGTCCGCTCGACCGCGGGCAGCACCTTCCACCTGCCCGTCGTCACCGACCTGCCCGTCGAGGCGACCCTCGACGCGCTCGCGGCGCACGGCATTCGCACCCTCGCGGCGGACGGGTCGGGCGAGGTGGCCCTCGGCGACGTCGACCTGCGCGACCCGCATGCCTGGGTCATGGGCAACGAGGCGTGGGGACTGCGCCCGGAGATCGCCGAGCGGTGCGCAGAGGTCGTCCGCATCCCGATCCACGGCCGTGCTGAGAGCCTCAACCTCGCGATGGCCGCCACGGTCTGCCTCTATGCCAGCGCCGGGGTCCTGCGCGGCTAGCATCGGCATCGTGTCGGAGGATCCGTGGCGGGAGCGGGTGCGGGCGGTCGCCCCGCGGGACCGCGATGCCGCCGAGGAGGCGTCGGAGATGCTCCCCGACGGCCTCGTGACGATCGACCACAAGGGTCGGGTCGTCCACCTCAACACGATCGCCAGCCGGATCCTCGGCGTCACGACGGAGGAGGTCGTCGGCCGCCACGTCCGGGACGCGATCCCGCTCCAGGACCACGACGGGACGGACTGGTGGGAGCTCGCCGACCCCTGGGGCGGCCTGGTGACCAAGAGCGGCCACCGTGAGCGCCTCCTCGTCCTCGCCGACGGCCGGGAGGCGCTCATCACGGCGCGCTACCACCGGTCGGGGCGCGGGGAGCCCGTCGTCGCGGTTCTCCTCGGCGTCCGCGGCGCCGAGACCCGGATCCGCGCCGAGCGCGACCACGCCGCGCTCATCACGACCGTCGCCCACGAGCTCCGGTCGCCGCTCACGGGGGTCAAGGGGTTCACCGGCACCCTGCTGACGAACTGGGAGCGGTTCACCGACGAGCAGAAGAAGTTCATGGTCGAGGCGATCAACGCCGACGCCGACCGGATCAACCGGCTCATCATCGACCTGCTCGACGTCTCCCGCCTCGACGCCAACCGGATGGCGATCCACCCGATCCCGATCGAGCTGACCGAGGTCCTCACCGACCATGCCCGCCGCGCCGAGGGCGTGGTGAGCGACCGGGAGATCCAGGTCGACTGCCCGCCCGGGCTCCGGGTGCAGGCCGACCCCGACCGTCTCCACCAGATCATCGCCAACCTCCTGGAGAACGCCCTGCGCCACGGCTCGGGCGTCGTGACGATGTCCGCAGGACCGGCGGAGCGCGAGGGCTGGGTCGACGTCTCCGTGACCGACGAGGGGGCGGGGATCGCTCCCGAGCACCGGTCGCTCGCCTTCATGCGGTTCTGGCAGAGCCAGGCGCGGGCGCAGGGCTCGGGCCTCGGGCTCTACCTCGTCCGCGGGCTGTCCCGAGCGCACGGCGGCGACGCCGTCGTCATCCAGGCGCCGGACGGACGCGCGCACATCCACGTCCGGCTTCCGGCCGCCGCGCCCGACTGAGCCCTCTCCGCCGTCGGGGGTCGTGCACACCGACGACCATTGCCTGCGCGCCTCCCGCGCCGTGAGCACGGCCGGACGGCCCGGCGCCGACCAATGGTCGTCCGTGTGCGCTCGGCGGCGAACCCCGCAGCGCCATGGGCGGAGCAGTCGGTATCCTCCTCATCATGCGAATGCAGGATCGAGGAGCCGTGACCGGTGCGGTGTGCTCTCCTGCGCGATTTCGTCCGGGCGTCGTCCGCGCCCGGTGACCCCACCGGCGGCGCGGGGGCGCCCGCCCCGGCCCGGCGCACCGTGCCCGGGACGCCGATCGGCCTGATCGGCCCGCCGAACCGTCGATGAGAGAAGCCATGTCCGGACCCAACACGAACTACGACCCCGTCGAGGTGGCCGCCCTCGAGCCCGGCGCCGTCGAGGCCGCGGTGAATGCCGCGCTCGACGCAGCGTCCGCCGCCTCCACGCTCGAGGAGCTCAAGGCCGCGCGGACCGTCCACCAGGGCGACCGCAGCGCGCTCGCCCTCGCCAACCGCGAGATCGGCGCCCTCCCTCCGTCGGCCAAGGCGGACGCGGGCAGGCGGGTGGGCCAGGCGCGCGGCCGCGTCGGCGCCGCATTCGCCGCCCGCCTCGGCGAGCTCGAGGCCGAGCGGGACGAGCGGATCCTCGTCGAGGAGGCCGTCGACGTCACGCTGCCGACCGGCCGGAGGCCGCTGGGCCGACGGCACCCCAACGAGCTCATGGGGGAGCGGATCGCGGACCTCTTCGTCGGGATGGGCTGGGAGATCGCCGAGGGTCCGGAGGTCGAGGCGGAGTGGTTCAAC
Source organism: uncultured Actinomycetota bacterium (assembly GCA_963752365.1). GTDB lineage: Bacteria > Actinomycetota > Actinomycetes > Actinomycetales > Dermatophilaceae > CAVVXY01. The sequence continues at coordinate 27,005 of CAVVXY010000001.1, read as the reverse complement.
TTCGACGCGCTCAACTTCGACGCCGACCACCCGGCGCGCCAGATGCAGGACACCTTCTACGTCGAGCCCGCCGACGGGGGCCTCGTCCTGCGGACCCACACCTCGCCGGTGCAGGCGCGCTCGCTGCTCGAGCGCGGCGTCCCGCTCTACATCGCGTGCATCGGGCGGGTCTTCCGCACCGACGAGCTCGACGCGACGCACATGCCGGCCTTCCACCAGGTCGAGGGGCTCGCCGTCGACGAGGGCATCACGATGGCGCACCTCAAGGGCACGCTCGACCGCCTCGCGACCGAGCTCTTCGGCGACGGCATCACGACGCGGCTGCGCCCGTCGTACTTCCCGTTCACCGAGCCGAGCGCGGAGATGGACCTGCGCTGCTTCGTCTGCCAGGGCTCGGATCCCGAGTGCCGGGCGTGCAAGGGGACCGGCTGGATCGAGTGGGGCGGCTGCGGGATGGTCAACCGCAACGTCCTCACGGCGTGCGGGGTCGACGCGGACCGCTACACGGGCTTCGCCTTCGGCATGGGCATCGACCGGGCCCTCATGTTCCGGACGGGTGTCTCGGACATGCGGGACATGATCGAGGGGGACGTGCGCTTCGACGCGCAGTTCGGGATGGAGATCTGACATGCGCGTACCCATCGACTGGCTGCGCGACCACGTCGCCGTGCCCGCGGACGCCCGCGGCGTCGACATCGCGGCAGACCTCGTCCGGGTCGGCCTCGAGGAGGAGGCCCTCCACGGAGGCGACATCACCGGACCGCTCGTCGTCGGCCGGGTCCTCACGATGGAGCCCGAGCCGCAGAAGAACGGCAGGACGATCAACTGGTGCACCGTCGACGTCGGCGACGCCAACGGGACCGGCGAGCCCCAGGGGATCGTCTGCGGAGCCCACAACTTCGCGCCCGGCGACCTCGTCGTCTGCATCCTCCCCGGCGGGGTCCTGCCCGGCGGCTTCGAGATCTCGGCGCGCAAGACCTACGGGCACGTCTCGTCGGGGATGATCTGCTCGGTCCGCGAGCTCGGCATCGGCGAGGACCACGACGGCATTCTCGTGATCTCCCACCGTCCCGACGCGTCGTCGCTGACTCCTGGCCAGGACGCGATCCGCCTCCTCGGGCTCGACCGCGAGACCGTCGAGGTCAACGTCACCCCGGACCGCGGCTACTGCTTCTCGATCCGCGGGATCGCGCGGGAGTACTCGCACGCGACCGGTGCGGCGTTCACCGACCCGGCGACGGCCCTCGCGGCCACCGCCCCGGCGGCCAACGACACCGGCCACCCCGTCGCCGTGCGCGACGACGCACCGATCCGCGACCGCGTCGGCTGCGGCCGCTACGTCGCCCGGGTCGTCCGCGGGATCGACGCCGATGCGCCCACTCCGGCGTGGCTCGCGACCCGCCTGACCGAGGCGGGCATGCGCCCGATCTCGCTCGCAGTCGACGTGACCAACTACGTCATGCTCGACCTCGGCCAGCCGCTCCACGCCTTCGACGCCGCCCGGCTCGACGGGCCGATCGTCGTCCGCCGGGCGCGGGCGGGGGAGCGGCTCACGACGCTCGACGACGTCGCCCGGGCACTTGACGCCGACGACCTGCTCATCACCGACCGCGACGGCGAGCGCGTCCTCGCGCTGGCCGGCGTCATGGGCGGCGCCGAGACCGAGGTGACCGCGGCGACGACCGACGTGCTCATCGAGGCTGCCCACTTCGACACCGTCTCGGTCGCGCGCACGGCACGGCGGCACCGACTGCCGTCGGAGGCGTCGCGCCGCTTCGAGCGGGGCGTCGACCCACGGCTCCAGGCCGCGGCGGCGCAGCTCGCCGTCGACCTCCTCGTCGAGCACGGCGGCGGCACCGTCGACGACGGGGTCACCGACGTCGGCAGCCCGCCCGCGGCGCTGACGATCTCGATGTCGGCCTCGCTGCCGACCCGGATCGTCGGGGTCGACTACCCCACGGACGAGGTGGTCGGCATCCTCGAGTCGATCGGCTGCGTCGTCTCGCCCGAGGGCGACGCGCTCGAGGTCACGCCGCCCTCGTGGCGCCCGGACCTGCGCACCGGCCCGGACCTCGTCGAGGAGGTCGCGCGCATCCACGGCTACGCGCTCATCCCCTCGGTGCTGCCGACCCCGCCCGGCGGCAGCGGGCTCACCCACGGGCAGCGCGTCCGTCGCCTCCTCGCCGACCTCCTCGCCGCGCGCGGTCTGAGCGAGGTGTGGAGCGCACCGTTCGTCAGCGACGCACGGCACGAGGCGATGGGGTGGCCGGCCGACGAGGCCCGCAAGCGGACCGTCGAGGTCGCCAACCCGCTCTCCGACGAGGAGCCGCTCCTGCGGATCTCCGTCCTCTCGACGCTCGTCGACGCCGTGCGACGCAACGTCTCCCGCGGGATGCACGACGTCGCCGTCTTCGAGACCGGCCTCGTCCTCGCCCGCGAGTCCGAGCAGCTCCGCGCCCCGACGGTCGACGTCGGCGTCCACCCCGACGAGGCCACCCTCGCCGCCATCCGCGCGGCGGTCCCGCCCCAGCCGCGCCACCTCGCCTTCGCCCTGACCGGGGCCGTCGAGCGGGCCGGCTGGTGGGGTCCCGGCCGCGCGGCCGAGGCGAGCGACGCGATCGGCCTGGCCCTCGACCTGTGCGAATGCCTGCAGCTGGCGGCGCGTGTCGTCGCGGACGCCGCGATGCCCTACCACCCGGGCCGCTGCGCGCGGGTCGAGCTCGCCGACGGCACCCTCGTCGGCCACGCCGGCGAGCTGCACCCCAAGGTCGTCGCCGCGCTGGGCCTCCCGCCGCGCACCGTCGCCGGTGAGGTCGACGTCGACGCGCTCATCGCCGCGAGCGGGTCGCCGGTGCGGGCCCGGACGCTCGCGACCTTCCCGTTGGCGAGCAGCGACGTCGCCCTCGTCGTCGACGCGGCCGTCCCGGCCGAGACCGTGCGGGCGGCGCTCATCGCCGGCGGTGGTGACCTCGTCGAGTCGGTCGAGCTGTTCGACGCGTTCACCGGCGCTCAGGTCGGCGAGGGGCGCAAGTCGCTCGCGTTCCGCCTGACCGTGCGGGCCGCGGACCGGACCCTGACGACCGAGGAGGTCAACGGCATTCGCGATGCCGCCGTGGCGCGCGCCGCCGCGGAGACGGGCGCCGTCCAACGCTGAGCGGTCCCGTCCGGTGGATTTCGTCGATTCGCGGTGTGTCCGGCGGCTGATGGTCCTACATTCATCGGTTGGCAGCCCCTGCCCGCGCGCCGCCTCATCGGTGGCCACGTCCAACCCTTGTCGCTGGAGCGTCATATGTCTGGTCGTGCAGTTTCCCGAGTCCGCGCCGCCGCCGTCCTCGCGGCGACCCTGGCCGCCACGTGGGCGGCCGGGACGAGTGCCACGGCGAGCGGACCGGACCCGTCCCGGTTCACCGTGGCCGGGGGTGTGAGCCAGGCCGGACCGACGATCGAGACCGCCAAGTCGACGAGCGGCCGCCTCGCCAAGAGCGACCCGGCCCTGCTCGCCCGGACCGACGCCAACCCGGTCAACGTCATGGTCAAGGTCGACGTCGACGCGGTCGCCGGCTACGAGGGCGGGGTCAAGGGCCTCGCCGCGACGAGCCCCGGGAAGACCGGGAAGAAGCTCAAGCAGAACTCCCGGGCCGTGTCGGCCTACTCCGCCTACGCGACCAAGGTCGTCGACAAGGCGGGCCAGGACATCGCCTCGAAGGTCAAGGGCGCCCAGCCCGGCCTGTCATACGTGACCGCCTACGGCGGCCTCTCCGTCCGCCTCCCGGCCAACCAGGTCAAGGACCTGCTCGAGGTGCCCGGTGTCGTCGCCGTCCAGGCCGACACCCTGGAGCAGCCGCAGACCGACGCCACCCCGACCTACATCGGGGCGACCGCCGTGTGGCCGAGCCTCGGCGGGTCGACCAAGGCCGGTCAGGGCGTCATCGTCGGCGTCCTCGACACCGGCATCTGGCCCGAGCACCCGTCCTTCAAGGACAACGGGATCAACCGCCCGGCGGGCGGGCCCTGGGCCTGTCAGTTCGGCGACGGCAGCGTCCCGCAGCTCGGCGCGGCCTTCACGTGCAACGACAAGCTGATCGGCGCCTACGCCTTCACCAACACCAACCTGGCGAACAACGTCGTCGGTGCTGACGAGTTCTGCAAGGACAACGGTGCGACCGGCGTCTGCTCGCCGCGCGACGCCGAGGGCCACGGCACGCACACGGCATCGACCTCCGCAGGCAGCGCCGTCGCGCACGCGACCATCTTCGGCGTCGACCGCGGCGCGATCAGCGGCATCGCCCCCGGCGCCTCCGTCATCGCCTACCGCGTCTGCCTGACCGCCGGCTGCTACAGCTCGGACTCGGTGGCGGCCGTCCAGCAGGCGATCCTCGACGGTGTCGACGTCATCAACTTCTCGATCAGCGGTGGCAAGAACCCCTACACCGACCCGGTCGAGCTCGCCTTCTTCGACGCCTTCGCAGCGGGCATCAGCGTCAACGCCTCCGCCGGCAACTCCGGTCCGGGTGCTGCCACGACCGACCACGGCAGCCCGTGGGTCACGACGGTCGCCGCCTCGACGTCCAACCGGGCGTTCACCTCGACCCTGACGCTGACCGCCTCGAACGGCGACGTCTTCACCAAGCTCGGCTCGACCCTGACCCAAGGCGTCTCCGGGGTGCCCGTCGTCCTCGCCACGAGTGTCGCGGGCTACGCCGGCGGCAACATCTGTGCGACGCCGTTCGCCGCCGGGATCGCTGACCGGCAAGGTCGTCGTCTGCCAGCGTGGCGGGACCTTCGGTGGGGCAGCCATCGGCCGCGTCCAGAAGGGCTACAACGCTCTCCAGGGCGGTGCTGCGGGCATGATCCTCTACAACCCGACGGCGAGCGACACGGAGACGGACAACCACTTCCTCCCCGCGATCCACCTCGAGGGCCCGAACACCGCGCTCCTCACCTACCTCGCCGGCCACTCCGGCGTCACCGCGACGTGGGCCGCCGGCCAGAAGACGGCGCAGCAGGGTGACGTCATGGCCGGGTTCAGCTCGCGCGGGCCGCTCGGTGACTGGCTCAAGCCGGACATCACGGCTCCCGGCGTGCAGATCCTCGCCGGCCACACGCCGGCCTCGGTCGACCTCGCCACCGGCCCCCCCGGCCAGCTCTTCCAGGCGATCGCCGGCACCTCGATGTCCAGCCCGCACAGCGCGGGCGCCTCGGCCCTCGTCAAGGCGGCCCACCCGACGTGGTCGCCGGCCCAGATCAAGTCGGCGCTCATGCTCGGCGCGGCGCAGGACGTCGTCAAGGAGACCGGTGCCCCGTCCGACCCGTTCGACCGCGGCGCCGGTGGGCTGCGGGTCAACACGGCCGTCGCCCAGGGCATCACCCTCGACGAGACCGCTGCCGACTACGCCGCCGCGGCGACGAACACCCTGGACCGGGTCGACCTCAACGTCCCGAGCGTCCAGGTCAACCCGCTCCCGGGCATTCTCACGACGCACCGGACCTTCACGAACGTCACGTCCAAGGACCAGCCGTACAAGGCCTCGGTCACGACGACGAACGGCCTCAAGGTCTCGGTCAGCCCGAGCAGCTTCTCGGTGCCCAAGGGTGGGACCTTCACCGTCGCGATCACGGTCGACGGCACGTCAGCCGGATCCGGCTGGGGCTTCGGTCAGATCACCCTGACCTCGACGCCGGGGCGTTCGCCGAGCGCGACGATCCCGGTGGCCGCTCTCCCGGGCAACGGCGCCGTGGCGATGACGCACACGTGCGCGCCGACGACCGTCGCCGTCAACGTCGCCGCTCAGTGCGCGGTCTCGCTGACGAACAACGCGCCCGTCCCGGCCCCGGTCGACCTGTCCCTCGTCGCGCCGAGCCGGGTCACCGTGTCCGACGTGAGCGCCCCGGCGACGGCGACCGGCACGACCGGGTTCACGTGGTCGGGCACGCTCAGCCCGAGCCTGCCTCCGAATGTCACCTCGATCACCCCCGGCGGCAGCCCCGCCGGTGGCTACCTGCCGCTGTCGCTGTTCGGGATCACCCCGATCGGTGGGGTCGGTGACGACACCATCACGAACTTCAACGTCCCGACGTTCAAGTACGGCGGTGAGGACTACTCCTCGCTCGGGGTCGACTCCAACGGCTACGTCGTCGTCGGCGGAGGCTCGGGCGCGGACAACAACTGCTGCGACGTGGCCATCCCCAACGTCGCGCGGCCGAACAACGTCGTCGCGCCGTTGTGGACCGACCTCAACCCGGTCTTCGGCGGTGCGGTGCGGATCGGCACCCTCACCGACGGGGTCGACAGCTGGATCGTCGTCGACTACGCCGGGGTCGCGACCTTCGACTCACCGACGAGGCACAACACCTTCGAGGTGTGGCTCCAGACCGGGGCGAACGAGGGCGTGACCATCGCCCACGGCCAGATGGATGGCTCGGTCAGCGGAGTTGCCACGGCACAAGGCGCGGAGAACCGAACTGGGACCAACGGTGCGACGTACGCCGGTGCCACGAACACCGACTGGACGGTCAACACCTCGCCGCCTCAGGCCGGTGGCTCGGCCACCGTGACCTACAAGGCGTCGAGTGCCTACCCGGGCACCTACGTCCTCGCGCCGAAGGCGACGACCCCGCTCGTCAAGGGCGTGCTCTCCGTCGCGAGGTCGCTCACCGTCACCCGCTAGGCACATCACATGACCGGGGGCGTCCGTCCGGGCGCCCCCGGTCCGCTGTCTGCATGATCATGCAAGGTCCTGTATGCTCATGCGAATGCAGACAGTCGCCGTCGCGGGTGCGAGCGGGTACGCCGGGGGAGAGGTCCTCCGGCTCCTCCTCGCGCACCCGGCCTTCGAGGTCGGGGCGGTCACTGCGGCCTCGAACGCCGGTGCGAGCCTCGGCGAGGTCCACCCCCACCTGACCCCGCTCGCCGACCGCGTCCTCGCCGACACCACGGTCGAGTCGCTCGCCGGCCACGACGCCGTCGTCCTCGCCCTCCCGCACGGGCATTCGGCCGCGATCTCCGCGGCGCTCCCCACCGGGACGGTGGTCGTCGACTGCGGTGCGGACCACCGGCTGACCGACCCGGAAGCGTGGACCGCGTTCTACGGCACACCCCACGCCGGCACGTGGGCCTACGGCCTCCCCGAGCTGCCGACCCGCACCGGGCGGCTCCGCGACGCCCTCGTGGGCGCGAGCCACGTCGCGGTCCCCGGTTGCTACCCGACGGCGGTCTCCCTCGCCCTCGCACCGGGCTTCGCGGCGGGGCTCCTCGAGGCCGACGACGTGACCGTCGTCGCCGCCTCCGGGACGAGCGGTGCCGGCAGGTCGCTCAAGCCGCACCTCCTCGGCAGCGAGGTCATGGGGGCGATGTCGCCCTACGGCGTCGGGGGCGTCCACCGGCACACACCCGAGATCGAGCAGAACCTGGGCCTCGCAGCCGGCGAGCCGGTCCGCGTCTCCTTCACCCCGACCCTCGCCCCGATGCCGCGGGGGATCCTCGCGACGTGCACGGCGCGGGTGCGGCCGGGAACGACCGCCGGAGCCCTGCGCTCGGCGTGGTCGGACGCGTACGCCGACGAGGCCTTCGTCCACCTGCTCCCCGAGGACCGCTGGCCGAGCACCGGCTCGGTCGTCGGCAGCAACAACGCCCACCTCCAGCTCGTTCTCGACGAGCGGGTGGGCCGCGTCGTCGTCGTCGCCGCCATCGACAACCTCACCAAGGGCACGGCCGGCGCCGCCGTCCAGTGCCTCAACCTCGCCCTCGGCCTGCCCGAGGGCACCGGCCTCCCCACCGCAGGAGTGTCCCCGTGAGCGTCACGTCACCCCGAGGGTTCCGCGCGGCCGGTGTCGCCGCGGGCCTGAAGTCCACCGGCCGCAGCGACGTCGCCCTCGTCGTCAACGACGGGCCCGACCACGCCGCCGCCGCCGTCTTCACCTCCAACCGGGTGCTCGCCGCGCCCGTCGTCTGGTCCCGCCAGGTGGTCGCCGACAGCCGTGTCGACGCGGTCCTGCTCAACTCCGGCGGCGCGAATGCATGCACCGGGGCCCCCGGCTTCCAGGACACCCACCGGAGCGCCGAGCACGTCGCCGGCCTCCTCGGGATCTCCGCCAGTGACGTCGCCGTCTGCTCGACCGGGCTCATCGGTGAGCGGCTGCCGATGGACCGGCTCCTCGCCGGGGCCGACGCCGCCGCCGCCGGCCTGTCGCACGACGGCGGGGACGCCGCGGCCGAGGCGATCATGACGACGGACACGGTGCCCAAGACCGCCGTGGCCCGCGGCGACGGCTGGGTCGTCGGCGGGATGGCCAAGGGCGCCGGCATGCTCGCTCCGGCGCTCGCGACGATGCTCGTCGTCGTGACGACCGACGCCGTCGTCGCCGAGTACGACCTCGACGCCGTCCTCCGCGCCTCGACCCGGACGACCTTCGACCGGGTCGACTCCGACGGGTGCATGTCGACCAACGACACGGTCCTGCTCCTCGCGAGCGGGGCGAGCGGCATTCGCGCCACCGCCGACGACCTGACCGCTGCCGTGACGCAGGTCTGCGCCGACCTCGCCCGGCAGCTCGTCGCCGACGCCGAGGGCGCCCACCACGACATCGCGATCGAGGTCCGCTCCGCGGCGAGCGAGGAGGACGCCGTCGAGGTCGCCCGGTCCGTCGCCCGCAACAACCTGTTCAAGTGCGCCGTCTTCGGCAGCGACCCGAACTGGGGGAGGGTCCTGGCCGCCGTCGGGACGACGGCCGCGGCCTTCGACCCGGACGCCCTCGACGTGACGATGAACGGCGTCCAGGTGTGCCGGGCCGGCGGCGTCGGGGAGGACCGGTCGCTCGTCGACCTGTCCGCCCGCGACGTCCACGTCGTCGTCGACCTGCACGCCGGCCACGAGACGGCGACGGTCTGGACCAACGACCTCACCCACGACTACGTCCACGAGAACTCCGCCTACAGCAGCTGAGCAGCCATGACCCAGACCTCCGCACACGGTGGCGCGATCCGCGGCACCCTCGACGCCGCCGCGCTCCGCGTCGCCCAGACCAAGGCCCGCACCCTCGTCGACGCCCTCCCGTGGCTCGAGGAGTTCCGTGGCGCCCTCGTCGTCGTCAAGTACGGCGGGAACGCCATGGTCGACGACTCCCTCAAGGCCGCCTTCGCGCAGGACATCGCCTTCCTCCGCTACGCCGGGCTGCGGCCGGTCGTCGTCCACGGCGGCGGCCCGCAGATCAAGGCGATGCTCGGCCGGCTCGGCCTCCAGAGCGAGTTCCGCGGCGGCCTGCGGGTCACGACGCCGGAGGTCATGGACGTCGTCCGGATGGTCCTGACCGGGCAGGTCGGGCGCGAGCTCGTCGGCCTGCTCAACGCCCACGGGCCGCTCGCCGTCGGGCTGTCCGGCGAGGACGGCGGGCTCTTCGGCGCGCGTCGCAAGGGCCTGGTCATCGACGGGGAGCCGGTCGACCTCGGCCTCGTCGGCGAGGTCGAGCACGTCGACCCCGCAGCCGTCGAGGACCTCCTCGCGGCCGGCCGCATCCCCGTGGTCTCGACCGTCGCGCCGGACCTCGACGCCGACGGCCAGATCCTCAACGTCAACGCCGACACCGCGGCAGCCGCCCTCGCGGCCGCGCTCGGCGCGCGCAAGCTCGTCGTCCTCACCGACGTCGAGGGTGTCTACGCCGACTGGCCGGACCGGTCCTCGCTGCTGTCCTCGCTCACCGTCTCGGAGGCGAGGGAGCTGCTGACCCGGGTCGACGAGGGCATGATCCCCAAGCTCGAGGCGTGCATCCGGGCCGTGGAGGCGGGCGTCCCGCAGGCGCACGTCATCGACGGACGGCAGCCGCACAGCATCCTCCTCGAGGTGTTCACGGGCGAGGGGATCGGGACGATGGTCCTGCCCGACGGGAGCACGCCATGACCGGGTCCGAGGAGCTGCTCGACCGCTACGAGAATGCCCTGCTCGGAGTCTTCGGGCGCCCGAGCCTCGTCCTCGACCACGGGGCCGGTGCGTGGGTGTGGGACGTCGAGGGGCGGCGCTACCTCGACCTCGTCGGCGGCATCGCCGTCAACGCGCTCGGTCACGGCCACCCGGCCCTCGTCGCCGCGGTGAGCAAGCAGGTCGGGGAGCTCGTCCACGTCTCGAACTTCTTCACGACCCGGGCGCAGGTCGAGCTCGGCGAGCGCCTTCTCGAGGTGGCCGGCGCCCCCGCCGGGTCGCGGGTGTTCCTCGCGAACTCCGGCACCGAGGCCGTCGAGGGCGCGATCAAGCTCGCCCGGCGCACCGGCCGGACCGAGATCATCGCCGCCGAGGGCGCCTTCCACGGCCGGAGCACCGGTGCGCTGGCCCTGACCCACAAGCCGGCCTACCGGGAGCCGTTCGAGCCGCTGCTCCCCGGGGTACGGCACGTGCCGTTCGGCGACTCCGCTGCCCTGGAGGCAGCGGTGACCGACGCGACGGCCGCGGTCGTCCTCGAGCCGGTGCAGGGCGAAGCCGGGGTCGTCGTCCCCGACGCGGGCTACCTGCGGGCCGCGCGCGAGATCACCTCCCGGCACGGCGCGCTGCTCGTCGTCGACGAGGTCCAGACGGGGATCGGGCGGACGGGGGAGTGGTTCGGCTTCCAGTCCGCCGGGATCGTGCCCGATGCGATCACCGTCGCCAAGGGACTCGGCGGCGGCGTGCCGATCGGGGCGCTCGTCACCTTCGGCGAGCACGCCTCCGGGCTGCTCGGGCCCGGCCACCACGGCTCGACCTTCGGCGGCAACCCGCTCGCCTGCGCCGCCGCGCTCGCCGTCCTCGACACGATCGACCGCGAGGGACTGCGCGCCCACGCGGTCGCGGTCGGCGAGCACCTGCATTCGCGGGTCGCCGCTCTCGGCCACCCGGGCATCGCGGGGGTCCGCGGTCGCGGGCTGCTCCAGGCGATCCTGCTCACCGACCCCGTGTCCGCAGAGCTCGCGGCGCGGGCGCGGGACGCGGGCTTCATCGTCAACCCGGTGACGCCGGATGCCCTCCGCCTCGCCCCGCCGCTCGTCGTCACCACCGACGACCTCGACCTCTTCCTCGACGCGCTCCCGGGTCTCCTCGACGACGCGCTCGCCGCCCAGCCACCGACGAAGGACACCCCATGACCGTCCGGCACTTCCTCCGCGACGACGACCTGAGCGCGCTGGAGCAGGCGCTCGTCCTCGACCGCGCGGTCGCCCTCAAGGCCGACCCGTTCGCCGACCGCAGCCTCGCCGGTCCCCAGGTCGTCGGGATCCTCTTCGACAAGCCGACGCTGCGGACCCAGGTCTCGTTCACCGCCGCCGTCGCCCACCTCGGCGGCCACCCGATGGTCGTCGACGGCAGGCTCGCCGGCATCGGGGTCCGCGAGTCGATCGCCGACAGCGCCCGGGTCCTCGGTCGCCAGGTCGAGGCGATCGTCTGGCGGACCTACGGGCAGGACCGGATCGAGGAGATGGCCGCCCACGCCGGCGTGCCGGTCGTCAACGCCCTGACCGACGACTTCCACCCCTGCCAGATCCTCGCCGACCTCCTGACGATGCGGGAGCACCTCGGTGATCTCCACGGCCGCACCCTCGCCTACGTCGGCGACGGCGCGAACAACATGGCGCACTCCTACCTCCTCGGCGGCGCGCTCGCCGGGATGCACGTCCGCGTCGGCACCCCCGACGCCTACCCGCCGAATGCCGCGATCCTCGCCCGCGCCGCCGAGCTCGCCGCCGCCCAGGGGGGCTCGGTCCTCGTGACGAGCGACCCCGTCGAGGCGGTCGCCGGGGCCGACGCCGTCGCGACCGACACGTGGGTCTCGATGGGTCAGGAGGCGGAGACCGCGGACCGCAAGGGCGGCGACGGGCCGTTCGCGGCATTCGCCGTCACCGCCGCGCTCATGGGGCACGCGGCCACCGACGCGATCTTCCTCCACTGCCTCCCCGCCTACCGCGGCTCCGAGGTCGACGCCGAGGTCATCGACGGACCGCAGTCCGTCGTCTGGGACGAGGCCGAGAACCGCCTGCACGCCCAGAAGGCCGTCCTCTCCTTCCTCCTCGAGGAGTCCAAGGGATGACGATCGCCACGAGCCGGACAGCCCGCCAGGAGCGGATCGCCGAGATCCTCTCCCGCACCGCCGTCCGCTCCCAGACCGAGCTCCACGCGCTCCTGCTCCAGGACGGTATCGAGGTGACCCAGGCGACCCTCTCGAGGGACCTCGTCGAGATCGGCGCCGAGAAGGTCCGGGTCGGCAAGGCCCTCGTCTACGCCGTCCCCGGCGAGGGCGGCGACCGGACGGTCCGCCCCGCGCCGGAGTCCGACGAGGTGAGCGCGCGGCTCCGTCAACGCTGCGAGGAGCTCCTCGTCAGCGCCGTCGCCTCCCACAACCTCGTCGTCGTCCGCACCCCGCCGGGCGCCGCGAGCTTCCTCGCCTCCGCCATCGACAAGTCCGGCCAGCCCGAGGTGCTCGGCACGATCGCCGGCGACGACACGATCATGGTCATCACCCCCGGTGCTGCGCCGAGTCGTGCGCTGGCCCGCCGGCTCATGGACTGGACGAGCAGGGAGAATGCGTAGATGACCGACCAGCCGACCGCGCGGGTCAGCCTCTGGGGTGGCCGGTTCGCCGGCGGCCCGGCCGACGCCCTCGCCGCCCTCTCGAAGTCGACCCACTTCGACTGGCGGCTCGCGGCCTACGACATCGCCGGCTCCCGCGCCCACGCCCGCGTCCTCCGCGGCGCCGGGCTGCTCGACGACGCGACGCTCGCGAAGATGCTCGACGGGCTCGCCCGCCTCGCCGCCGATGTGGAGAGCGGCGCATTCGGCCCGGCGCCGGACGACGAGGACGTCCACACGGCCCTCGAACGCGGCCTCATCGAGCGGGTCGGCGCCGACGTCGGCGGCCGGCTGCGCGCCGGGCGGTCGCGCAACGACCAGGTCGCGACCCTGACCCGGATGTACCTCCGCGACCACGCCCGGTCGGTGAGCGGGCTCGTCCTCGACGTCGTCGACGCCCTCGTCGCCCAGGCGGACCAGCACCACGGGGTCGCCATGCCGGGGCGCACCCACCTCCAGCACGCCCAACCGATCCTCCTGTCGCACCACCTGCTCGCCCACGCGTGGGCCCTGCTCCGCGACGTCGACCGCTTCCGCGACTGGGACGTGCGCGCCGCGGTGTCCCCGTACGGCGCCGGTGCCCTCGCCGGCTCATCGCTGGGACTGGACCCAGAGGCGGTCGCCGCCGACCTCGGCTTCACGACCTCGGTCGAGAACTCGGTCGACGGCACCGCGTCCCGGGACGTCATGGCCGAGTTCGCCTTCGTCGCCGCGATGACCGCCGTCGACATCTCCCGCCATGCCGAGGAGGTCGTCCTCTGGGCGACGCGCGAGTTCGGGTTCATCACCCTCGACGACGCCTACTCGACCGGGTCGAGCATCATGCCGCAGAAGAAGAACCCCGACGTCGCCGAGCTCGCCCGCGGCAAGGCCGGCCGGCTCGTCGGCGACCTCGCCGGGCTCCTCACGACGCTCAAGGCGCTGCCGCTCGCCTACAACCGCGACCTCCAGGAGGACAAGGAGCCGGTCTTCGACGCGATCGACACCCTCGAGGTGCTCCTGCCCGCCTTCGCCGGGATGGTCGCGACGACGACCTTCGACACCGAGCGCCTCGAGGCGCTCGCCCCGCAGGGCTTCTCGCTCGCCACCGACATCGCCGAGTGGCTCGTGCGCGAAGGGGTCGCGTTCCGGGTCGCCCACGAGGTCGCCGGTGCGTGCGTCCGCGAATGCGAGACGCGCGGGATCGAGCTGTGGGACCTGACCGACGACGAGCTCGGCTCGATCAGCGACGACCTGACGCCGGAGGTCCGCTCGGTCCTCACCGTCGCCGGCTCGCTCGCGTCGCGGAATGCACGGGGCGGGACGGCACCGGACCGGGTCGCCGAGCAGCTCGAGCGCGCGCAGGCCGCGGCAGCCGTGGCGCGCGCCTGGGCCGCGGAGCCGGTCGTCGTCCGCTGACTGCGGTGCGCGCATTCGCGGCGGACGGGGGACGGTTGCCGCGGTCGTTCTTCTCCCGCGACGTCCTCGAGGTCGCGCCGGACCTGCTCGGCTGCCGGCTCGTCGCCGGGGGAGTGACCCTGCGGCTCACCGAGGTCGAGGCGTACGCGGGCTCGCTCGACCCGGGGTCGCACGCCTTCCGGGGGCGGACGCCGAGGACGGAGGTCATGTTCGGCCGCGCCGGGCACCTCTACGTGTACTTCACCTACGGGATGCACTGGTGCGCGAATGTCGTCTGCGGAGCGCCGGGCACCGCGGCGGCCGTGCTCCTCCGCGCCGGCGAGGTCGTCGAGGGAGCCGAGCGCGTGGCCGCGCGCCGGCCGGGCGTCCGCGAGCGGGACCGGGCCCGAGGGCCGGCCCGGCTCACCACGAGCCTCGGGATCGGACGGGAGGACGACGGCGCCGACGCCTGCGGGCGCCGCCGGGAGCCGCGATTCGAGGCTCCGGCCGACGCGGTCGACCCCGTCCTCGTTCGCACGGGTCCGCGGGTCGGCGTGAGCGGCGCGGGTGGCGACGGTGCGGCCTTCCCGTGGCGCTTCTGGCTCGACGGCGAACCCACGGTCTCGGCCTACCGACCCGGCGTCACCCGGCGGCGGCGGTGAGCCACAAGGACCGACCCCCGGCGGCTTCGAGAGCTCACCGGGGGGCGGTTGTCTTGCGGGGTCGGGGGTCAGCCGACGCTGCGGAGGATCTCCTGGACCTCCTCGGGACTGCCCGCCTGCTCGAGGCGCGCGACCTCGGCCTTGTCGCCGAAGACCTTCGCGAGCCGGGAGAGCACGGTCAGGTGGTCGTCGCCGGCACCGGCGATCGCGACGACGAAGGTCGCCGGCTTGCCGTTCCAGTCGACGCCCTCGTCGTAGCGGACGAAGGAGACGGCGGTCCGGCGGATCGAGCCCTTGGCCTCGTTGGTGCCGTGGGGGATCGCCAGTCCGTTGCCCATGAAGGTCGAGACCGACCTCTCGCGGTCGTGCATGGACGCGACGTAGGCCGCGTCCACCGCGCCGGCGGCGATGAGCAGTCCGCCGGCCTCGTCGATCGCCTCGGCCATCGTCCTCGCCGACCCGCCGAGCTTGATCGACTCGGTCGCGAGGACGCTGTCACCGTCCGACGCGTCGGAGCCGACCACGGCCGCCGCAGCGCCGCCGCCCGCAGCCGCGCCGAGACCTGCGCCACCCGCAGCACCCGCACCCGCGCCGACCGCGGCCGGCACGTTGGTCTCCTGGAGCAGCTCGACGATCTCGTCGTAGCGCGGGCTGCCCATGAAGTTGTCGACGGAGACGTGACGCGCGGAGCCGGTCAGCTGCCGGGCGCGTGCCGTGAGGTCCTGGTGGGTGACGACGAGGTCGACGTCGTCCGTCAGGTTGGAGATCGCCTTGTTGACGACGGTCACGTCCGAGAAGCCCGCGGCCTGGATCTTGCGCCGCAGGACCGAGGCCCCCATGGCGGAGGAGCCCATGCCGGCGTCGCACGCGAAGACGATCGAGTGGATCGGGCCGCTCGCGGCACCGGCGCCTGCACCCGCACCGGCGCCGAGGAGCGCCGAGGAGGCGACGGACTTCTTGCCCTTCATCGCCTCCATGTCGGCCGTGGCCTTGGACAGGTCGCCCTCGTCGGCGCTCCGGTCGGTCTTGAGCAGGAGCGCGGCGACGATGAAGGTCGCGGCGGCCCCGAGGATGACCGACAGGATGACGCCGATGTAGCTGCCCTGCGCGGTCGAGGCCAGCACGGCGAAGATCGACCCCGGGGCGGCCGGGGCCACGAGACCCGAACCGAAGATGAGGTTGGTGAAGATCTGGGTCATGCCACCGGCGACCATCGCGAGGATGAGCTTGGGTTTGGCGAGGACGTAGGGGAAGTAGATCTCGTGGATGCCCCCGAAGAAGTGGATGATCGCGGCACCCGGGGCGGAGGACTTCGCCTGGCCCTTGCCGAAGACCGTGACGGCCAGCAGGAGGCCGAGACCGGCCGCCGGGTTGGCCTCGAGGAGGAAGAGGATCGACTTGCCGCTCTCCTTGGCCTCGGTGAGGCCGAGCGGCGTCAGAACGCCGTGGTTGAGAGCATTGTTGAGGAACAGGACCTTGGCCGGCTCGATGATGATCGAGGTGAACGGCAGGACGTTGTTGTCGACGAGCCAGCTGACGCCCTCACCCAGGCGGTCGGCGACCCACGTGACGATCGGGCTCATGACGAAGAAGCCGAAGATGGCGAGGAGCATGCCCCAGATGCCGGCCGAGAAGTTGTTGACGAGCATCTCGAAGCCGGGCTTGATCTTGTGCGACCAGATCGCGTCGAGGCGCTTGATCGTCCAGCCGCCGAGCGGTCCCATGATCATCGCGCCCATGAACATGGGAATGCTCGTGCCGGCGATGACCCCGAAGGTCGCGATCGCGCCGACGACCCCGCCGCGGGTCTTGTAGATGTTGTAGCCGCCTGTGTAGCCGATGAGCAGCGGCAGCAGGTAGGTGATCATCGGGCCGACGATCCCCTTGCCGTCGTACTTGCCCCAGCCGCCGAGCTGGGCGACCCAGCTGTCGTCGGCCTTGCCGATCCCGAGGTGGCCCATCCAGCCGACCTTGATGAAGAGCGACGTGATGAGCCCCCACGCGATGAAGGCGCCGATGTTCGGCATGACCATGTTCGACAGGAAGGTGCCGAACTTCTGGACTCGGACGCGGGTCGACACCCGGTCTCCCGCGGGAACTGTTGTCGTACTGGACATGCACGGGTCCTTTCCGTGTGATCCGCGACACTGCGGACCGATACGGACTATGTATATCGGTCCGTTTGTGTCCGGTCAAGGACCCACTCTTGACGAAGCAGACACAATCGGGCAGGGTGACCGAGACGTCACATTCACGCAAAGGAGCGCATCGGATGAAGGCACTCAGGTTCCACGCCCCGGGGGATGTCCGGCTCGAGGAGGTTCCCGAGCCGGAGTGCGGAGCCCGTGAGGTCAAGGTCCGGGTGCGCAACTGCTCGACCTGCGGGACGGACGTCAAGATCCGCAACAACGGTCACGTCAACATCACCCGTGTCACGACGATGGGCCACGAGATCGCCGGCGAGGTGGTCGAGGTGGGCGCCGAGGCGCAGGGCGGCTTCGCCGTCGGGGACCGGGTCCAGTGCATCGCCGCCGTGCCCTGCGGCGAGTGCCACGAATGCAGCAAGGGCTGGATGGAGGTCTGTCAGAACCAGACCTCGGTCGGCTACCAGTACGACGGCGGGTTCGCCGAGTTCATGATCGTCCCCGAGCAGGTGCTCAAGGTCGACGGTCTCAACCGCATTCCCGACAACGTCGGCTTCGACGAGGCGTCGGCCGCCGAGCCGTTCGCGTGCGCGATCAACGCCCAGGAGCAGCTCGGGATCGAGGAGGGCGACTTCACCGTCGTCTTCGGCGCCGGGCCGATCGGCTGCATGCACATCCGCATCGCGCGCGGAGTCCACAAGGTCGGCCCGGTCTGGCTCGTCGACGTCAACGCGGAGCGGCTCAAGATGTCGGCCGACGCGGTCCAGCCGGACGGCACGATCAACGCCGCCGAGGAGGACGTCGTCGCTCGCGTCATGGAGCTGACCGACGGCCGGGGCGCCGACGTCGTCATCACCGCGACACCGGCCAACATCACCCAGGAGCAGGCGATCGCCATGGCCGCCCGCAACGGTCGCATCTCGTTCTTCGGCGGGCTGCCCAAGAACGACCCGACGATCACGTGCGACTCCAACGTCGTCCACTACCGACAGCTGCACATCCACGGCGCCAACGGCTCCTCGCCCGACCACAACAAGCGAGCGCTGGAGTACATCTCGACGGGACAGGTCCCGGTCAAGGACCTCATCACGCGCCGGGTGCCGCTCGAGGACGCGCTGAGCGCCTTCGACATCGTCGCCAAGGGTGAGGCCATCAAGGTCACGGTCGAGCCCTGAGCTCGGCGACGGTCGAGACGAGGGAGTTCAGCGTGTACGCGTCGGAGCGGCAGCAGAGCATGCTCGCCGACGCGCGAGCCCTCGGCCGGGTGGAGGTCATCTCCCTCGCCGAGCAGCTCGGTGTCACGCCGGAGACGGTCCGCCGTGACCTGACCGCGCTCGAGAGCCGCGGCCTCGTCCGGCGCGTCCACGGCGGCGCCCTGCCCGTCGAACGGCTCGACGCGGAGATCTCCGTCGCCTCGCGGATGTCCAAGGCGAGCAACGAGAAGAAGCGGATCGCCGTCCGGGGCCTGGAGGAGATCCCGCGCGGCGGCTCGGTCCTCCTCGACTCTGGCACGACGACCTATGCGATGGCCGAGCAGCTGCCGACCGACCAGGGGCTGACCGTCGTGACCAACTCGGTGTCGATCGCCGCGCTCCTCCAGGGCCGGGCCGGGACCGAGCTCCTCGTCCTCGGCGGACGGGTGCGCGACCGCACCGGGGCCGCCGTCGGCGGGTGGATGGTCGATGCGCTCGACGAGCTCTGCGTCGACGTCGCCTTCCTCGGGACCAACGGCTACGCCGTCGAGCGCGGCTTCACGACGCCGGACCAGGTCGAGTCCTCGGCCAAACGCGCGATGGCCGCTGCGGCGCGTCGGGTTGTCGTCCTCTCCGACGCGAGCAAGGCTGGGCAGATCCACCTTCACCGCTTCCTCGGCGTCGACGAGGCCGCGATGCTCATCACCGACGACGCGCTCGACGACGAGACCGCCGAGCGCCTGGAGAATGCAGGGACGGAGGTCGTGCGCACGTGATCATCACCCTGACCCCCAACCCGAGCATCGACCGGACCGTCGCCGTGCCCGCGCTCGAGCCCGGCGAGGTCAACCGCGCGACGAGCAGCCGCCTCGACCCGGGCGGCAAGGGCGTCAACATCTCCCGGGCCCTGACGGCGAATGCCGCGGAGACCGTGGCGGTCATGCCGTCCGGGGGCGCCGAGGGTCACCTCATGGAAGAGCTCCTCGAGGCGGCTGGCGTCCGGCGGCACCTCGTCCCGGTCAGGGGCGGCACCCTGCGGATGAATGTCGCGGTCGTCGAGCCGGACGGGACGACGACCAAGGTCAACGAGCCCGGGCCGACGCTCGACGCGGCCGAGTGCGAGGCCCTCCTCGGGGCGGTCGAGTCCTACGCGGAGCCCGGCGCCTGGGTCGTCGGCTGCGGCTCCCTCCCGCCGGGAGCCCCTCCGACGCTCCTGGCGGACCTCGTGCGCCGCGGTCACGCCCGCGGTCTGCCGGTCGCCATCGACTCCTCCGGCGGCCCCATGACCCATGCCCTCGCCGCCCTCCCCGACCTCATCAAGCCCAACCACGAGGAGCTCGAGGAGATCGTCGGACGCGCCCTGCCGACGCTGGGGGACGTCGTCGACGCGGCCCGGGGGCTCGTCTCCTCGGGTATCGGGCGGGTCGTGGTCAGCCTCGGCGGCGACGGGGCCGTGCTCGTCGACCGGGACACCGTCGCGCACGCGGTCGCCTCGATCGACCGACCCGTCTCCACGGTCGGCGCCGGAGACTGCCTCCTCGCGGGACTCCTCCAGGTCCTCGCCGCCGGGGGCTCCGGCACCGAGGCACTCCTCAACGGCGTCCGCTGGGGCGCGGCCGCCGTGACCCTGCCGGGCAGCCAGGTGCCCGGACCCTCCGACCTCGCGACCGTGCACGTCGCGTTGTCCGACGACCTCGAGCCCGCCCGGGCCATTCACTGACAGGAAGGACGCTCCATGGCACTGATCAGCGCAGACCAGGTCATCCTCGGCCTCACCGCGACGGACCGGCACGCGGCGACCCGCCAGCTCGCCGAGACCCTCGCAGCGGCCGGCCGCTGCACCGACCTCGACACCTTCCTCGCCGACGTCCGCAAACGCGAGGAGACGATGCCGACGGGGCTGCCCGGCGGCATCGGTATTCCGCACGCGCGCAGCGAGGCGATCACCGAGCCCTCGCTCGCGTTCGCGCGCGCCGACGACGGGATCGACTGGGGCGCCAAGGACGGCCCGGCCCGGCTCATCTTCCTCATCGCGGCACCCGCGTCGGGCGGCGAGGCGCACATGCAGATGCTGCCCAAGCTCGCCAAGGCGCTCATGAACAAGGAGTTCCGGGCGTCCCTGGACGGCGCCGCGAGCCCGACCGAGGTGGCCGACCTCATCAACGAGCGGGTCTCCGTCGATGCGACACCGACGGCCGCGCCCGCCGCCGCAGTGACCGGAGCAGGCGCCGCGGCAGCCGCGGGGAGCGCATCGGCCGCGCCCGCCGCGTCCGTCGGCACGGCGAC
This sequence comes from uncultured Actinomycetota bacterium, assembly GCA_963752365.1. GTDB lineage: Bacteria > Actinomycetota > Actinomycetes > Actinomycetales > Dermatophilaceae > CAVVXY01. Next base: position 6,762 of record CAVVXY010000001.1, on the reverse strand, counting down.
GGCCACGGCCACGGGGACCGACGAGACGGCGGCGACCTCCTCCGGCCTGCGGATCGTCGCGGTCACCTCGTGCCCGACCGGCATCGCCCACACCTACATGGCGGCCGAGGGCATCGAGGCGGCGGCCAAGGCGGCCGGCCACACGATCTCGGTCGAGACACAGGGCTCGGCCGGCAGCACGCCGCTCAGCGCGCAGACGATCGCCGACGCCGACGCGGTCATCTTCGCCCACGACCTGCCGGTCAAGAACGTCGGTCGCTTCGCCGGCAAGCCGACCGTCGACGTCGGCGTCAAGAAGGGCATCTCCGAGGCCGCGCAGCTCGTCGCCGAGGCCGAGCGCCTGGTCGCCGAGTGGCGGGCCGACCCGTCCAAGGCCGCGGCGGCCGCCGCCGCGGCCCCCGCCTCCGGTGGACTGGTGAGCAAGGTCGACTCCAGCGCCTCGACGGCGACCCGGGTGCGCCAATGGCTCATGACCGGCGTGTCCTACATGATCCCGTTCGTCGCCGCGGGCGGCATTCTCATCGCGCTCGGCTTCATGCTCTCCAACGTCGCCATCGGCGAGAACGGTCCGATCGAGATCGTCAAGTACGGACTGACGGCCGAGGGCAAGTACAACATCGTCGAGAACTTCAGCCCGTTGAGCGCGACGTCCTGGGCGGCCCTGCTCTTCGTCATCGGCGGGGCGGCCTTCGGCTTCCTCGTCCCGATCCTCTCCGGCTTCATCGCCTTCGCGATCGCCGACCGGCCCGGCCTCGTGCCCGGCATCGTCAGCGGCTTCATCGCCGGCCAGATGGGCACGGGCTTCCTCGGAGGTCTGGCCACCGGCGTCATCGGCGGCCTCATCGCGCGGTGGATCTCCGGCTGGAAGGTCCACAAGGGCGTCCGTGGTGTCATGCCGGTCGTCGTCATCCCCCTGCTGTCGACGCTCATCACCGCGGGGCTGTTCATCGTCGTCCTCGGCCGCCCGATCAAGTGGCTCACCGACGGACTGACCGACGCGCTCAACGGGATGACCGGCACCTCGGCCGCGATCCTCGGGCTCATCCTCGGCGCGATGATGGGCTTCGACCTCGGCGGGCCGGTCAACAAGGTCGCCTACGCGTTCGCCACCGGCGGACTCGCGTCGGCCGGTGCCGCGACCAATGCCCCCCAGCTCAAGATCATGGCGGCGGTCATGGCTGCCGGCATGGTCGCGCCGCTCGCGATGGCCCTCGCGACGACGGTCCGTCCCGCGCTCTTCACCGAGGCCGAGCGGGAGAACGGCCGGGCCGCCTGGCTGCTCGGTGCGTCGTTCATCTCCGAGGGGGCCATCCCGTTCGCGGCGGGCGACCCCGCCCGCATCATCGGTCCGTCGGTCGTCGGGTCGGCCGCCACGGGGGCACTCGCCATGGCCTTCGGCGTCACCCTCCGGGCCCCGCACGGCGGGATCTGGGTCCTGCCGCTCATCGGCAAGTTCCTCCTCTTCCTCCTCGCCCTCGTCATCGGCGTCCTGATCATGGCGGCGCTCGTCGTCACGCTCAAGCAGATGTCGCACACCAAGGTCTCCGAGCTCGAGGCCTGACCCACCCCCGACCCCGTCCATCCGGACGGACCGATCCAAGGAGAACCACCACATGGCCAGTCGCACCGTCACGATCGCCTCCTCCGTCGGCCTGCACGCGCGTCCCGCGGCGCTCTTCGTCGAGAAGGCGGGGGAGAGCGGTCTCGACGTCATGATCGGTCGCCCCGGCGACGACCCGGTCGACGCGACGAGCATCCTCGGCGTCATGGCGCTCGGCGCCAAGCACGGCGAGGAGGTCGAGCTGACCGCCGACGGCGACAACGCCGACGAGGTGCTCGATCGGCTCGTCGAGTTCCTCTCGATCGACCACGACGCCTGAGGAGAATGCAGATGCCGGCGGAGGCCCAGCAGTCGGAGACCCGGATCGGCATCGGGGTCAGCCCCGGCGCGTCCAACGGTCCGGTCGTCCAGGTGGCGCCCGCGGTGCACGCGCCGGCGGGCGAGCCCGCGGCGGCCGACGCGGCGGCCGAGCTCGAACGGGTCAAGGGCTGCTTCGAGCGGGTCGCCGCCGACCTCGAGGACCGAGCCCGGCACGCCGACGACACGGCCCAGCAGATCCTCAAGGCGACCGCCTTGATCGCCAAGGACAAGGGTCTGCTCAAGGCGGTCGGCAAGCACCTCGGGCTCGGCAAGGGTCCGGCGACGTCCGTCGAGGCGGCCATCGAGGAGTACGCCGCGCAGTTCGAGGCGCTCGGCGGCTACTTCGCCGAGCGGGTCACCGACCTGAGGGACGTCGGCTCACGCGCGGTCGCAGCCGTCCTCGGCGTCGCGGCGCCCGGCATTCCGGAGCTGACCGGGCCGAGCGTCGTCGTCGCCGAGGACCTGGCCCCCGCCGAGACGGCGGTCCTGGACCGCTCGCTCGTCGTCGGCATCGTCACCCAGGGTGGCGGCCGGACGAGCCACACGGCGATCCTCGCCGCCCAGATGGGGATCCCGGCGGTCGTCCAGCTCAAGGGGGCGACGCAGATCCCGCCCGGGACGCTCGTCGCCGTCGACGGCGACACCGGGGAGGTCACCCTCCACCCGACGCCGGAGCTCGTCGACAAGCTCGCCAGGCGGGCCGAACGCCGCACCGCCGCGCTGGCCTCGAGCACGGGGCGCGGGGTGACCGCCGACGGTCACCCGATCGCCCTGCTCGCCAACATCGGCGGCGTCAAGGACGCGCAGGAGGCCGGGCCGCAGGACCTCGAGGGCGTCGGCCTCTTCCGGACCGAGTTCGTCTTCCTGTCCGCGGACAAGGCGCCGACGGTGCAGGAGCAGACCCAGATCTACATCGACGTCCTCAAGCCCTTCGGCGACGGCCGGCGCGTCGTCGTCCGGACCCTCGACGCGGGCGCCGACAAGCCGCTGTCCTTCGCCGACCTCGGACCCGAGGAGAACCCTGCGCTCGGGCGCCGCGGCCTGCGCCTGTCGGCCGAGCGACCCGACCTGCTCGACGCCCAGCTCGAGGCGCTCGGCATCGCGGCCAAGGTGACGGGGGCCGACGTCCGCGTCATGGCGCCCATGGTCGCGACGGCCGAGGAGGCGTCGTGGTTCGCGCGGCGCGTCCGGGAGAACGGCCTGCCCAAGGCCGGGGTGATGATCGAGGTGCCGGGCGCCGCGATGCGTGCCCATCACGTCCTCGCGGACTGCGACTTCGGCTCGCTCGGCACCAACGACCTCGCGCAGTACACGATGGCCGCCGACCGGATGCAGGGCGAGCTGTCCGACCTGCTCGACCCGTGGCAGCCGGCCGTCCTCGACGTCATCGCGGTGGCCTGCGCCGGAGCCCTGGCGCTCGACAAGCCGATGGGGGTCTGCGGCGAGGCCGGCGGCGACCCGCTCCTGGCCCTCGTCCTCGTCGGTGTCGGCGTGAGCAGCCTGTCGATGGCACCGAGCAAGGTGCCGATGGTGCGGCTCGCGCTCTCCCTCCACACCGTGGCCCAGTGCCAGGACCTCGCGCACGCGGCGCGGTCCGCCCGGACCGCGCGTGACGCCCTCGACGCGGTCCGTTCGGCGGCGCGGACGGAGCTGACCGACCTGCTGTGACGCACGTGGTCGCGGCCCCCGGCCGCGACCACCGCCGTCCCGAGGTCCCGGGTCGGCCGGGAGCGCGGCCACGCCTCGAAACCGGCTGCTCCGCGACAGCGTGTTCGGCCTAGAGTGACGCGCGACCGGCATTCGACTGAAGGCGATCCGGCGACGACCGACCAAGGAGAGCCCGACCGTGAGCGACATCCTCGACGAGCTCCTGTGGCGCGGAGCGGTGGCCCAGTCCACCGACGAGTCCGCGCTCCGTGACGCCCTCGCCGACGGTCCGGTCACGGCCTACTGCGGCTTCGACCCGACGGCCCCATCCCTGCACTTCGGCAACTTCGTGCAGCTCGTCCTGCTGCGCCGGCTCCAGCGCGCGGGGCACCGGGTCATCTGCCTCGTCGGCGGCTCGACCGGGCTCGTCGGCGACCCGAAGCCGACGAGCGAGCGGGTCCTGAAGACCCGGGAGCAGACCGCGCACAACGTCGACCGCATCCGCGAGCTCGTCCGGCCCTTCCTGGACTTCGAGGGCACCGATCCGGGTGTGGAGCACGCGGCCCTCCTCGTCGACAACCTCGACTGGACCGCCCCGATGACGGCGCTCGACTTCCTCCGGGACGTCGGCAAGCACTTCCGGGTCAACCAGATGATCCGCAAGGACGCGATCGCTGCCCGGCTGCAGAGCCAGGAAGGCATCTCCTACACCGAGTTCAGCTACCAGCTGCTCCAGGCGCTGGACTACCTCCACCTCTTCCGGGAGTTCGGCTGCACGCTCCAGACCGGCGGATCGGACCAGTGGGGCAACCTCACCGCCGGCGTGGACCTCGTCCACCGGTCCGAGGGGGCATCCGTCCACGCGCTGACGACGCCGCTGCTCACCGATGCCAACGGCGTCAAGTACGGCAAGACCGAGGGGAATGCCGTCTGGCTCTCGGCGGACATGTTCAGCCCGTACGCCTTCTACCAGTACTTCCTCAACGTCGACGACGCCTCGGTCGGCACCCTGCTGCGCTTCTTCAGCGACCGCGGCCGGGAGGAGATCGAGGACCTCGAGCGGCAGTCGCGCGAGGAGCCGTTCCGACGCGCCGCCCAGCGCGCGCTCGCCGCGGACGTGACGACCCTCGTGCACGGGCGCGACACGACGGCGGCGGTCCAGGCGGCCTCCGACGCGCTCTTCGGCAAGGGTGACCTCGGGGCGCTCGACGCGGCGACGCTGCGGGACGCGACGGCGGAGCTGCCCGGGGGAGTGGTCGAGGTCGGCGCGACCGTCGTCGACGCACTCGTGGCCACCGGTCTCGTCGGCTCGCGCAACGAGGCGCGCAGGGCGGTCTCGGACGGGGGCGCCTCGGTCAACGGCGTCAAGGTGGGCGACCCCGAAAGGGTCCTCGAGGCGGCCGACTTCCTGCACGGGGAGGTCGCGATCGTGCGCCGCGGTCGCAAGGCACTGGGCGCCGTCCGGCGACGCTGAGCACCCGACCCGACTGCGGATGCATCGGCAAATGCCGTTGTCCCACAACAGCATTCGGCCACGCGAGCGCCACGACACGCCCGGGGTTCCCGTTGCGATTTGGCGCTGGGCGACGGATCCCTCTAATGTTCTCGACGTCAGCCCGACAGGGAGGAACGGACGCCACGCGGCGAGGCAACTCGCTCCAAGCCGGCCGGTCCCGACCGGGTCACGACAGACAACACCACGGAAAAGCAGGCCTTGCAGGTCTGGTACGGTGGGAACACAGCCGAAGCAGGACCCGCAAGGGGCCGCGGAGGCGCCGACACCACGGAAAACCACCTCGTCAGAGGCTGGTATGGTGGGACTGCCGCAGAAAGCCAAGCGCGTTCGAAGCCGGCCGCTCCAAGAGCGGGTCACGGATTTGACCGACCAAGAAGACGCGGCGTACAGTACAACGGTTGCCCCGGCAGCGCAGACCAAGCAGGTCTGAGCCGATGGTGCGCGTCCGATCCTTGAGAACTCAACAGCGTGTCAAAAATCGATGCCAATTACCTCGTCTCGAGGTGACATCGGAGTCGGCCTTCGGCCGGCGACGGGTCGTCTCGAACGAAAATCCTTTGGTTGACAATGAATTTCTAGCAATAGCTAGTTGTTCTTGCTCTGCCAGGCAAACAACCCTTTGGGGTAAAGATTTCTCCGGCTTCGGCCGAGAGAGTCAAACATCAACGGAGAGTTTGATCCTGGCTCAGGACGAACGCTGGCGGCGTGCTTAACACATGCAAGTCGAACGGTGACAGGGGGAGCTTGCTCCCCCTTGATCAGTGGCGAACGGGTGAGTAACACGTGAGTAACCTGCCCCAGACTCTGGAATAACCCCGGGAAACCGGAGCTAATACCGGATACGAGACGGAGCCACATGGCTACCGTCTGGAAAGTTTTTCGGTCTGGGATGGACTCGCGGCCTATCAGCTTGTTGGTGAGGTAATGGCTCACCAAGGCGACGACGGGTAGCCGGCCTGAGAGGGCGACCGGCCACACTGGGACTGAGACACGGCCCAGACTCCTACGGGAGGCAGCAGTGGGGAATATTGCACAATGGGCGAAAGCCTGATGCAGCGACGCCGCGTGAGGGATGAAGGCCTTCGGGTTGTAAACCTCTTTCAGTAGGGAAGAAGCGAAAGTGACGGTACCTACAGAAGAAGCACCGGCTAACTACGTGCCAGCAGCCGCGGTAATACGTAGGGTGCGAGCGTTGTCCGGAATTATTGGGCGTAAAGAGCTTGTAGGCGGTTTGTCGCGTCTGCTGTGAAAATCCGGGGCTCAACCCCGGACTTGCAGTGGGTACGGGCAGACTAGAGTGTGGTAGGGGAGACTGGAATTCCTGGTGTAGCGGTGGAATGCGCAGATATCAGGAGGAACACCGATGGCGAAGGCAGGTCTCTGGGCCACTACTGACGCTGAGAAGCGAAAGCATGGGGAGCGAACAGGATTAGATACCCTGGTAGTCCATGCCGTAAACGGTGGGCACTAGGTGTGGGTCTCATTCCACGAGATCCGTGCCGCAGCTAACGCATTAAGTGCCCCGCCTGGGGAGTACGGCCGCAAGGCTAAAACTCAAAGGAATTGACGGGGGCCCGCACAAGCGGCGGAGCATGTGGATTAATTCGATGCAACGCGAAGAACCTTACCAAGGCTTGACATATACCGGAAACACCCAGAGATGGGTGCCCCGCAAGGT